>NZ_JOFH01000008.1 GCF_000721235.1 Streptomyces olivaceus | reverse complement strand
GACGAGGAGGGGGAGGGGGTCGGAGGTGGTGACCAGGTCCCGCAGGGGATGGCGGGCCAGCACCGCGTCCACCTGCGGCGTCAACGCCGCCGCCAGCCGCGAGGCGGCCGGCCTGCTCCTGTCCCGCAGCGCGTCGACGGCGGCCCCCCTGAGGGTCTCTCAGGACGACGTTGGCGGCCACCGCGTCGTGCCCCTCCCGGAACACGGTGGCGGAGACCTCGAACGTCTCGCCCGTCACCGCCTTGGCGGGCCTGCGCCCGTGCTGGACGACCGGGCGGACGTCCAGCACGGGGATGCGTCCGACGACGGTGGCGCCGTCCGGCGGGGGCGCCGCGGCGGACGGCGGCGTCCGGGCGGCCGGGTCCGCCGGAGGCGAGGGCGACGGGGGCGGCGAAGGGGAGGCCGAAGAGGAGGCCTCGGAGTCCTGGGAGGCCGGGGCCGGGGGAGAGGCTGACGAGTGGTGCGTGACGGGCATGACCGCTCCTGTCCGCGTCAACGTGGGTGGGCGGATGGCTCTGGGGAGGTGGGTCCTGCGAGGCGTACCGCAGGAGCCTTCCCACACTCTTCCGGTGGGCAATCCGGCACGGTGCTAACTACTCGCGCGTATGTCGACACTCACGGCACACGCGGCGACACTCACCGTCGCCTTCCCGCAAGCCGCTCCCGCAATCAGCGTTCTTCGCGACATGTGCAGCTTTCCGTGCGGGCCGAAGCGCCACAAGGCGGCCGGCGGGGAGAGATCCGGCCATATCGACACGCCGTGCGCGTTAGCCCGTCCGGCGAACGGGGACGAACCCGTTCAGGCCGAATCGGAGGTCTGCGGGCGAAGGCCCCGGCGAGGGACACATCGCCCCGGTAACGTCGTGCGGGTGAAGGCGATCCGTCGACTGACCGTCCGTCCCCATCTCCCCGACCCCCTCCGGCCGCTCAGTGATCTGGCCCGCAACCTGCGCTGGTCCTGGCACCCGGAGACCCGCGACCTGTTCCAGTCCGTCGACCCGGGGCGCTGGGCCGAGTCCGGCCGCGACCCCGTCCGGCTGCTCGGCACCGTGCCGCCCGCGCGTCTCGCGGAGCTGGCCGAGGACCGGCGCTTTTTGCGCCGGCTGACCGCGGTGGCCGACGACCTCGACCACTACCTGACCGGCGACCGCTGGTACCAGGGCCGGCCCGGCCGACTGCCCGCGGCCGTCGCCTACTTCTCGCCCGAGTTCGGCATCACCGCCGCCCTGCCCCAGTACTCCGGCGGCCTCGGCATCCTGGCCGGGGACCACCTCAAGGCGGCCAGCGACCTGGGCGTGCCGCTCGTCGGCGTGGGCCTGCTCTACCGCCACGGCTACTTCCGCCAGTCCCTCTCCCGGGACGGCTGGCAGCAGGAGCACTACCCCGTCCTCGACCCCCACGAGCTGCCGCTGGCCCCCCTCAAGGAGGCCGACGGCACCCCCGCCCAGGTCGCCCTCGCGCTCCCCGGCGGCCGGGAGCTGCGGGCCCGCATCTGGCTGGCCCGGGTCGGCCGGGTACCGCTGCTCCTCCTCGACTCCGACGTCGAGGAGAACGACCCCGGCGAACGGGGCGTCACCGACCGGCTCTACGGCGGCGGCAGCGAACACCGGCTCCTCCAGGAGATGCTGCTCGGCATAGGAGGTGTCCGGGCGGTACGGACGTACTGCCGGCTCACCGGCCACGCCGCGCCGGAGGTGTTCCACACCAACGAGGGCCACGCGGGCTTCCTCGGTCTGGAGCGCATCGCCGAACTCTGCGACGAGGGCCTGGAGTTCGGCTCGGCCCTGGAGGCGGTCCGGGCCGGGACCGTCTTCACCACCCACACCCCGGTCCCGGCCGGCATCGACCGCTTCGACCGCGAGCTGGTCGCCCGCCACTTCGGCCCCGGTTCCGAACTCCCGCGCATCGACGTCGAGCGCGTGCTCCGGCTCGGCATGGAGACCTACCCGGGCGGCGAGCCGAACCTCTTCAACATGGCCGTCATGGGGCTGCGCCTGGCCCAGCGCGCCAACGGCGTCTCCCTGCTGCACGGCGGGGTCAGCCGCCAGATGTTCGCCGGGCTGTGGCCCGGCTTCGACGCCGAGGAGGTGCCCATCACCTCCGTCACCAACGGCGTGCACGCGCCGACCTGGGTGGCGCCCGAGGTGTTCCGCCTCGGCGCCCGGCAGATCGGCGTGCAGCGGGCCGAGGACGCGCTGAGCGTCGGCGGCTCGGACCGCTGGGACTCGGTCGCGGACATCCCCGACCAGGAGATCTGGGAGCTGCGCCGCACCCTGCGCGGACAGCTCGTCGAGGAGGTGCGCGAGCGGCTGCGCGCCTCCTGGCGCCAGCGCGGCGCCGGGACGGCCGAGCTGGGCTGGATCGACGACGTCCTCGACCCGGACGTGCTCACCATCGGCTTCGCGCGGCGCGTCCCGTCGTACAAGCGCCTCACCCTCATGCTGCGCGACCGGGACCGGCTGACACAGCTGCTGCTCCACTCCGAGCGGCCGATCCAGATCGTCGTCGCGGGCAAGGCGCATCCGGCGGACGACGGCGGCAAGCGGCTGGTGCAGGAGCTGGTGCGGTTCGCGGACGACGCGCGGGTGCGCCACCGCATCGTGTTCCTGCCGGACTACGGCATGGCCATGGCGCAGAAGCTCTACACGGGCTGCGACATCTGGCTGAACAACCCGCTGCGCCCGCTGGAGGCGTGCGGCACCAGCGGCATGAAGGCGGCGCTCAACGGCTGCCTCAACCTGTCGGTCCTGGACGGCTGGTGGGACGAGTGGTACCAGCCCGACTTCGGCTGGGCGATCCCCACCGCCGACGGCGCGGGCACCGACCCGGACCGGCGCGACGCCATAGAGGCCGCCGCCCTCTACGACCTCCTGGAGCAGCGGATCACCCCGCGCTTCTACGAGCGGGGTGCGAGCGGGCTGCCCGACCGGTGGATCGAGATGGTCCGCAGGACCCTCAGCCTGCTCGGTCCGAAGGTGCTGGCCGGGCGCATGGTCCGCGAGTACGTCGAGCGGCTCTACGCCCCGGCCGCCGAGGCGCACCGCGCGATGGACCCGGACGCCGCCCGCTCGCTCGCCGAGTGGAAGTCCCGGGTGCGGGCGGCCTGGCAGGGCGTCAGCGTCGACCACGTGGAGACGTCCGCCGCCACCGCCAGCGCCGAACTCGGCACCTCGCTCGCGCTGCGGGTGCGGGTGGACCTCGGCGACCTCGTGCCGGAGGACGTGGAGGTGCAGGCGGTCTCCGGCCGGGTGGACTCCGAGGACCGGATCACCGACGCGTCGAAGGTGCCGCTGAAGCCGGTCGGCGGGCCCGATCTGGAGGGCCGCTGGCTGTACGAGGGCCCGCTCGCCCTGGACCGTACCGGCCCGTTCGGCTACACGGTCCGCGTCCTGCCCGCGCACCGGCTGCTGGCCTCCGGCGCCGAGACGGGGCTCGTGGCGGTGCCGTCGGACGAGCTGGTCCAGGCGGCGGGGCTGCTGATGCGGTGAGCGCCGGACGGCGGCGAGGGGCGGCGGGAGCCCGTCCGGGCCGGGCGGGCTCAGTCCTCCTCGTCGCCGCCGCTCAGCCGCCGCAGGACCGCGCCGCAGCGGCGGGCGTAGGCGTGCTGGAAGGCGCGGGCCGCCGGGCCGCCGGCCTTGGCGTACCACTTGGCGGGGCGGCTGAAGGCGTGCACGGTCAGCCAGACCGTGCCGTCACCCGTGCGGTCCACCACGAAGGCCTCCTCGCCGGACTCGGGGTGGCCCGGCAGCGTGCCGTAGGCCCAGCCGGCCCGGCGGCGCTCCTCCAGGGTCCACACCACCCGGCAGGGCGCCTTGATCATCCCGGCGAGGGTGACGGTGACGTCGACACCGGGCGCGGCACGCTCGGCGTCCGCTTCGATGCCGACGCCCATCTCCCGGTGCATCTCCCAGGTGAGCAGGGCCTCGACCGCCCGCTGGAACACCGGCTCGCCCTCCCCCAGGCGGGTGCGTACGTTCATGGGGCGGAAGCCGGGCGGGCAGTGCCCCTGCTCGCGCGTGGCGCCGACGTCGTCGTACGTGAAGGACATGGGAACCAAGACTAGGGGGTGTCGTTTGGATCAGGTCGGCTCCAGGCGACGGTGCCTTGTTGCCGGCCCGAGCGGGGTCTGGTGCGTGCAGCCGCAAGGCGGAGGAGGGCGACAGGGCGGAGCCCTGGCAACCGACGACAACGCCGCAGATGCGCGTGCCAGACCCCGCGACCCCGACAGGATCCAAACGACACCCCCTGAGGGCGGCACCCGGAACCGCTGGTTCCGGGTGCCGCCCGCCGTGTTGCCGCCGCTGTGGCCCGCGGTCAGCTCACGTTGATCGCGGTCCAGGCCGCGCCCACCGTCTCGTACTCCGTGCTGTCCTCGCCGTACAGGTCCGAGGCCGCGCTCAGGGTCGCCGCGCGGGCGTCCGCGTAGTCGGTCGTCGACGTCATGTACGCGGTCAGCGCCTTGTACCAGATCTGCAGGGCCTTGTCGCGGCCGATGCCGGTGACGGTGGAGCCGTCGGAGGTCGGCGAGTCGTACTCCACCCCGTCGACCGTCCGGGCGCCGCTGCCCTCGGCCAGCAGGAAGAAGAAGTGGTTCGCCGGACCCGAGGAGTAGTGCACGTCCACGCCGCCGAGACCGGAGTCCCAGTAGTCCTTGGACGCGCCGTCCTTGCTGGGCTCGTCCATGTAGCGCAGCGGGGTGCCGTCGCCGTTGATGTCGATCTGCTCGCCGATGAGGTAGTCGCCCTTGTCGACGGAGCTGTTCGCGAAGTACTCCACGCCGGTGCCGAAGATGTCGGACGTGGCCTCGTTGAGGCCGCCGGACTCGCCGCTGTAGTTGAGGCCCGCGGTGTGGGAGGTGACGCCGTGGCTCATCTCGTGCCCGGCCACGTCCAGCGAGGTGAGCGGGTTGGAGTTGCCCGTGCCGTCGCCGTACGTCATGCAGAAGCAGGCGTCCGACCAGAAGGCGTTGACGTAGTTGTCGCCGTAGTGGACGCGGGAGTAGGCGGCCTCGCCGTCGTTCTTGATGCCGCTGCGCCCGAAACTCTCCTTGTAGAAGTCCCAGGTGACCTGGGCTCCGTAGGCGGCGTCGACGGCGGCGGTCTGGTCCTCGGGGTCGCTGGAGGCCTCGCCGGTGCCCCAGGTGTCGTCGTCGTCGGTGAACAGCGTGCCGGTGCCGTCGGTCGCGCGGGCCAGGTTGTACGTCTTGTGGCCGCCCCGCTCGGTGTCGTGCAGCTCGTAGGAGGAGCCCGACTGGGTCGTGCCGAGCTCGACCTCGCCCGAGTACAGGCTCTTGCCGGCGCCGTTCTCGATGCCCTGGTACTCGTACAGCTTGGCGCCGGTGGCGGCGTCGGTGACGACGTGCAGCTCGTTGGGGGTGCCGTCGTCCTGGAAGCCGCCGACGACGGTCTCGTAGGCGAGGACCGGCGTGCCGTCGCCGGCCCAGATCACCTTGCGGGGCGCGGAGTCGGCCGCGGCCTTCGACGAACCGGCGTCCTCGGCGGCGGACAGCGCCTGCTGCTCGGCCTTGGCCGCCTTGACCTTCGGCGTGACGGTGGCGACCTTGATGGTGGCCTTCGTCGCCTTGGTGACGCCTCTGGTGGCGCCGGACTCGGCCCGGTGCACGACCAGGTCGCCGCCGAGGACGGGCAGGCCGTCGTAGGTGCGCTCGTAGCGGGTATGCACGGCGCCGTCGTGGTCCTTGACCACGTCCTTGACGACCAGCTTCTCCTTGGCGCCGAGGCCTATCTCCTGGGCCGTGGCGGCCGCCGCGTCCTGCTGCTCCTGTACGAGCGCGGTGCGGGCGGTGCCCGACAGCAGGACCGGAGCGCCCGGGAGCGCCGTCGGGGCGGCAGTGTCGGCGGCGGCGTTGCCGGCGGTCAGGCCGGTGGTGAGCATCGCCCCGGCCGCGACCGCGGTGGCGAGGGCCAGGGTGGTGCGCTTGTGACGCGCGAAGTGGGAGGACACACAGACTCCTTCGGTGGGGGGTCCGGCCGGTGTGTGGGGGTCCGGCCGGTCGTTGCGAAGTTGTGCGCGGGTGACGGAAGAGTGACATCCAGGCCGCGTACATGTCAGGAGGGCGTGATGATGTTGGCTGAAAACCGATGCTGGATCCCGTGTTGCGGGCGTGTGAAGGCGCGTGACCTCGGTCAAGTGCCAACAAGCCGAGGGCAATCGGCTGGCAAAAAACCGGCGGACGGGGGAGAGGTGCCGTCCCGGCGGATGCGAACCTCCGGGGTGGCGCACCGATGCGGGCGGTACGCCCGCAGGCCGGCCGGCCTGCGGGAAGGCGGTCCGCCGTAGCCGTGGCGGCCGGTCTCCGCCGGGCCCGGGTCCGGGACGCCTCGCCTGTCAGGATCGCGTCAGTAAGTTGGCCGGATGCGGTTCGTTGACCGGGCGTTCACTTCCGATAAACGGAGGCTTCGCCGCCCCTGCCCCCGGCCGGCCCCGCCCCGTCGGCGGCGGCCGCCGTTCCGTCCGACGGCTCGCCGTGCCACGATCCCCACAGCGCCGCGTACGCCCCGCCGGCCGCCACCAGCTCGTCGTGCGTGCCGAGTTCGGTCAGCAGGCCGTCCTCCATCACCGCCACCCGGTCGGCGTCGTGCGCCGTGTGCAGGCGGTGCGCGATGGCGATGACCGTACGTCCTTCGAGCACGGCGGCGAGCGCCTGCTCGGTGTTGCGGGCCGTCGCCGGGTCGAGCAGGGCGGTGGCCTCGTCCAGGATCAGCGTGTGCGGATCGGCCAGCACCACTCGGGCCAGCGCGAGTTGCTGGGCCTGGGAACCGTCCGTGGAGTGCGCGTGCTCCGCCGCCCCCAGCTCGGTGTCCAAACCGTCGGGCAGGTCCCGCACCCACCCCTCGGCGCCCACCGCGCCCAGCGCCGCCCACAACTCGCCTTCACCGGCCGCCGGTTCGGCGATCAGGAGGTTGTCGCGGACCGTGCCCAGGAACACGTGGTGCTCCTGGGTCACCAGTACCACCTGACGGCGCAGCCGTTCCGGCCCCAGGGACACCACGGGCACCCCGCCCACCGTCACCGAACCCTCCGTCGGCCCGTCGACGCCCGCCAGCAGCCGGCTCAGCGTCGTCTTGCCCGCCCCGGAAGGGCCGACGACCGCCAGCCGTTCACCCGGCCGCACGGTCAGGTCCACCCCGCGCAGCACCTCGCCGCCCCGCTCGTAGGCGTACCGGACTCCGGACACGTCGATACGGTCGTGCGCCGGGACCGCCGAGTCGTCCGCCCTCGCCCGCGGCGCCCCCGCCAGGCCCTCCACCCGGGCGAAGGAGGCGGCACCGGCCTGGAGCTCCTCGGTCCGCATCAGCACCTCGTCGAGCGGCCCGGCCAACTGCTGCAGGTACACGGCGCAGGACACCACCGCCCCGAGGCTCACCGACCCGTGCGCGTGCAGGAACCCGCCGGACAGCAGCACGCCCGCCACGGGAAGCACGTACGAGACGTCCACCGCCGGGAAGAACACGCTGCGCAGGAACAGGGTGCGCATGCGGGCGCGCCGTGAGACCTCCAGCGCCTCCCGGTTCGTCGCCACGCGCCGGTCCGCCAGCCCGAACGCCTCGACGGTGCGGGCGCCCGCCACCGTGGCGGACAGGCTCTCGGCGACCTCCGAACCGGCCGCGCCCTCGGCGAGGTAGGCCGCCCGCGCCCGGCGCAGGTACCAGCGCAGCGCCACCCAGGCCGGCGTCAGCCCCACCACCCCGACCAGGCCGAGCAGCGGGTCGAGCACGAACACCGCGCCGGTGAGGAACACCGCCTGCACGGCGTTGACCAGCAGCTCGGGGCCGGCGTCGCGCAGCGTCGTACCGACCGCGGTCACGTCGGCCGTGCCGCGCGTCGTCAGGTCACCGGTCCCGGCCCGCTCGACCACGGACGCGGGCAGCGCCAGCACCCGGTCCACGTACCGCTCCCGCACCCGGGCGAGCGTCCGCTCCCCGAAACGGTGCCCCACGAAGCGCGCCCAGCGGGAGAGCAGGAGCTGCGCCAGCGAGCACAGCAGGATGGCCAGGGCCATCCGGTCCACCGCGCCGACCCCGCCCCCGGCGCGCACCTCGTCGACGATCCGGCCCAGCAGCCATGGCCCCGCGAGCCCCGCTCCGGCGGCCAGCGCGTTGAGCCCGAGGACGGCGGCGAAGGGCCTCCGGTCGGCGCGTACGAGGCCGGCCGCCGCGCGGCGGACGCCGGCGCGCTCGGCGACGGGCAGCTGTGTCATCGGACCACCTTGTCGTCCTTGTCGCCCCTGTCGTGCGTGTCGCCGCTGCCGTTGCTGCCGTCCCTGCCGTCCCTGCCGTCCCTGCCGTCCCGGTCGCCCGTGTCGTCCCGGTCCTCCCGCGCGACCAGGGCGCGGTACCCCGGCTCCGTGTCCAGGAGTTCGCGGTGGGTGCCGGTGGCGGCGACCTTGCCGTCGACCAGGTGGTGCACGACGTCCGCGCGGTCGAGCAGCAGCGGCGAGGTGGCGGCCAGCACCGTGGTACGGCCCTTGCGGGCGTGCCGCAGGCGGTCGGCCACGGTGGCCTCCGTGTGGGCGTCCAGGGCGGAGGTGGGCTCCGCGGCGAGGAGCACTTCGGGGGCGGCGAGGAGGGCGCGGGCCAGGCGGACGCGCTGGCGCTGGCCGCCGGAGAGGGTGCGGCCCTGGGCCGCGACCTCTGTTTCCAGTCCGTCGGGGAGGCCTCGCACGACGTCTTCTGCCGCGGCCGCGTGGAGGGCTGCGGTGAGGTGCGCCGACTCGCCCGTTCCGACGGCATGCCGGGCGGGTGGGGGACCGCCGTGGCCGGTCGCGCCCGCGCCCCCGAGGGGTGTCTCCGTGCCGCCGATCACCTCGTGCAGCCGCCCCGCGAAGAGGTCGGCCTCCGCATCCGCCAGCAGGACGCGGGAGCGGATCTGCCGGAGCGGGATGTCGGTCAGGGGGATGTCTCCCCAGGTCGCGTCCGACGGGGTGTAGCGGGCCAGGCGGTCCAGTACCTCGGTGGCGTCGGACGGGCGGGACGTGACCAGGGCGGTCAGGCGGCCCGGGGCGACGCGCACTCCCGAGGCCGGGTCGTACAGGACCGACGGCTCCGCGGGGGCGTCGCGGGTGCCCTCGTCCGGGGCCGGTTCCAGGCGCAGGAACGTGACGACGCGGCGGGCGGCCACCACACCGCGGCTCAGCTGGTGGCCCATCTCGATGAGGAACGCCACCGGCCAGCCCAGCGCGATCACATAGCCGTACACCGACACCAGTTCGCCGACGCTGATCTGCCCCTGGACGGCGAGCCGGGCGCCCAGCCAGGTCACCAGCGCGAGGAACAGCACCGGCAGGCCGACCCCGAGCGCCTGGATCCAGCTGGTCACCGCGCCGACCCGGTAGCCCTGCTCGCGCAGCCGGCCCGAGTCCCGGCGGAAGGCGTCCGCGACCAGGGCCTTGCCGCCCAGGCCGTTCAGGATCCGCAGCCCGCCCGCGAGGTCGCCGATCCGGGCGGTCAGGACGGACTGCCGTTCGCGGTACTCCGCCTCCCTGCCCTGCAGGCGCCCCATGAGCGGGCCCAGGAGCACCCCGAGCGCGGGCACCCCGATCAGCACCACGAGGGCGAGCCGGGGCGACACCGACAGCATCAGTCCGCCGACCACCGCGTAGGCGACGACCGCTCCGAAGCCCGGCCCCACGGCCGTCAGGGACGTACTGATGGTCTGGACGTCGCCCACCCCGATGGTGACGACCTCGCCGGCCCCCACCTGGCCGCGCAGCGCCGCACCGAGCCGCACGGCGTGCCCGACGACCACCTTGACCGTGCGGAAGTTGGCGTCCATCCGCACCTTCGTCATCGTGCGGTGCCGCAGCAGGCCCAGCCACGCGTTGGCCCCGCCGACGGCGACCATGGCGCCCGTCCAGCCCGCCAGCGCGCCCATGTCCCCCGGCTCCAGGCCGTGGTCGACGGCCCGGGCCATCAGGTACGGTGTCGCCGCCAGCAGCACCATCCAGACACTGGCGATCACCGCCGCCGCCAGGCACCGCGGCCACTGCCGCCGGACCAGCCACGCCAGGTACCGCCAGCCGCCCCGGTTCTCCGGCGTGCCCGGGTCCTCGTACGCGTCGATCCTCATGCCAGGCTGTCCCGCCACGCCCGGTGCAGGTCGGCGAACCGGCCCGTACCGGCGACGAGTTCGTCCGGGGTGCCGTCCTCGACGATCCGGCCGTGCTCCATCACCAGCACCCGGTCGGCGATCTCCACGGTGGACAGCCGGTGCGCGATCACCACCGCCGTACGGCCCTTCAGCACGGTCGTCATCGCCCGCTGCACCGCCCGCTCCCCGGGGACGTCCAGCGAACTGGTCGCCTCGTCCAGGATCAGCACCGCCGGGTCCGCCAGCAACGCCCGCGCGAACGCGACGAGTTGCCGCTGACCGGCGGAGATCCGGCCACCCCGCTTGCGCACGTCGGTGTCGTAGCCGTCGGGCAGGGCGGCGATGAAGTCGTGGGCGCCGATCGCCTTCGCGGCCCGCTCGATCTCCTCCCGCGTCGCCTCCGGCCGGCCGATGGCGATGTTGTCGGCGACCGTGCCGGAGAACAGGAACGCCTCCTGCGTCACCATCACCACCCCGCGCCGCAGCTCCGGTACGGCCAGGTCGCGCAGGTCGGTGCCGTCGAGGAGGACGCGCCCGGCGGAGGGGTCGTAGAACCGGGCGAGCAGCTTGGCCAGCGTCGACTTGCCCGCACCGGTCGAGCCGACGACGGCGACCGTCTGCCCGGCCGGGAGCGTCAGATCGAAGCGCGGCAGCACCTCGCCGCCGGTGCGGTACCCGAAGCTCACCGCGTCGAAGACGACCTCGCGGCCGGGGTGCTCCGACGCCGGCGGCGGCAGCTCCTTCGGCGCGGCCGGCTCGGGCACCGACGGTGTCTGCGCCAGCAGCCCGGCGATCTTCTCCAGCGAGGCCGCCGCCGACTGGTAGGAGTTCAGGAACATGCCGAGCCGGTCGATCGGGTCGTACAGGCGGCGCAGGTAGAGCACCGCCGCCGCCAGCACGCCGAGGGCGAGCGTGCCGTCCGCGACCCGGTAGGCGCCCCACAGCACGATCCCGGCGACGGTCGTGTTGGCGACCAGCCGCGAGCCGATCACGTAACGGGCCATCTCCAGCAGGGCGTTGCCGTTCGTGCGTTCGTGGCGGCGGTTCAGCACCGCGAAGTCGGCCTCGTTGGCGGCCTCCCGGCGGAAGGCGCGCACCGGCCGGATGCCGTTCATCGTCTCCACGAACTTCACGATCACCGCGGCGATCGCAGTGGACCGCTGCCGGTACACCCGCCCCGCCCGCCGCCGGTAGAGCCGCACCAGCGCGTACAGCGGCCCGAACGACGCCACCGCGACGGCGCCGAGCCCCAGGTCCAGCCAGAGCAGCAGCGCGGCGATGTAGACGAAGGACAGGATGACCGTCACCAGTTCCTGCAGGCCCTCGTCGAGCAGTTCGCGCAGGGACTCCACGTCCGCGGTGGAGCGGGAGATGAGACGGCCCGAGGTGTAGCGCTCGTGGAAGTCGACGCTCAGCGCCTGCGCGTGCCGGAAGATCCGCCCGCGCAGATCGAGCAGCACGTCCTGGCTGACCCGGGCCGCGACGGCGATGAAGCCGTACTGCAGCGCGCCCGCCGCCAGCGAGCACAGCAGGTAGCCGGCGCCCACCGCGATCAGCGGGCCGCGGTCGTCGTCCCGCAGGGCCGGCACGGCGTGGTCGATGGCGTACGCCACCAGCAGCGGACCCGCCTGCACCGCCGCCTGCTGGAGCAGCAGGAGGAGGACGGTGAGCGCCACGCGGGGCCGCATGGGCGCCAGCAGGGAACGCAGCAGCGCCCCGGTCGCGCCCGGCGGGCTGGGCAGGACGTCCTGGTCGAAGGCGTCGTCGGTCGCGCGGACGGCCTCGGTGCCGGCCGGGTGCCGGGACTCCGGGTCCTTGGGCTGTTCCCGGTCCGGCGCGGCGGCCGTGGGCGCGGTCATCGGCTGTCACCTTCCTGTTCCTGGGACTGCTCCCGTTCCTGCTTCCGTTCCGTCTCGCGTCCCCGGGGCCCGTCGCCCGGGGAACGGTCGTCCCGGTGGCCGTCGTCCCGGGAACCCCCGGACTCCCCGTCGCCGTCGACCCCCGACATCAGGTGGGCGTACTCGGCGTTGGCGCGCAGCAGTTCGTGATGGGTGCCCACGGCCGTGATCCGGCCCCCGGAGAGCAGGGCGACACGGTCGGCGAGCAGGACGGTGGAGGGGCGGTGGGCGACGATCAGGGCGGTGGTGTCCGCGAGGACCTGCCGCAGGGCGGCCTCCACCGCGGCCTCCGTATGCACGTCGAGCGCGGACAGCGGGTCGTCCAGCACCAGGAACCTCGGCCTGCCGACCACCGCCCGGGCGAGCGCGAGGCGCTGGCGCTGGCCGCCGGAGAGGCTGAGGCCCTGCTCGCCGACCTGGGTGCCGGTGCCCTGGGGGAGTGCGTGCGCGAAGTCGGCCTGTGCGACGGCGAGCGCCCGGTCCAGCTCCTCCGCACCCGCCTCCGCGCCGGCGCCCATCAGCACGTTCTCACCGACGCTCGCCGAGAAGAGGGTGGGCTCCTCGAAGGCGACGGCGACCATGGCGCGCAGCTCCTCGCGGGAGAGGGCGGTGATGTCCTCGCCGTCCAGCGTGATCCGCCCGTCGGTCACCTCGTGCAGGCGCGGGACGAGCGCGGTCAGCGTCGTCTTGCCGCTGCCGGTGGCACCGACCAGGGCCATGGACTCACCGGAACGGATGTGCAGGTCGACGTCGGTCAGGAGGGGCGGAGAACCGGGGGGTGCGTCGGGGTAGCGGAACCGGACGTGTTCGAACCGGAGGCCCGTGGCCGCCGCTCGGGCGGCGCGGGTGTGCGGCGGGGCTCCCCCCGGCGACTCGGTCTCCGCGTCCATCACCTCGAAGTACCGGTCCGTGGCCGTCGCCGCCTCCTGGCTCACCGCCAGCAGGAAGCCGATGGACTCCACCGGCCACCGCAGCGCCAGCGCCGTGGACAGGAACGCCACCAGCGTCCCCGCCGACAGCTCCCCGTCCGCCACCTGCACCGCCCCGGCCACCAGCGCCGCCCCGATCGCCACCTCAGGCAGCGTCACGATGACCGCCCAGATGGACGCCAGCAGCCGCGCCTTGCGCAGCTCCGTGCCCCGCAGGGTGTGCGACAGCTCGCGGAAGGCGCGGGCCTGGCTGCGGTGCCGGCCGAAGCCCTTGATGATCCGGACGCCGAGCACGCTCTCCTCGACCACGGTCGTCAGATCCCCGACCTGGTCCTGCGCCCGCCGGGCCACCGCGGAGTACTTGCTCTCGAAGACGCCGCAGACGACCATCATGGGAATCGCCGGTACGAGGATGACCAGCCCCAGCGTCCAGTCCTGGACCAGCATGATGCCCACGCCGACCAGGATCGTCACGCCGTTGACCAGCAGGAACGTCAGCGGGAACGCGAGGAACATGCGCAGCAGCATCAGATCGGTCGTCCCGCGCGACAGCAACTGCCCCGAGGCCCACCGGTCGTGGAAGGCCACCGGCAGGCGCTGCAGATGCCGGTAGAGGTCCGCCCGCAGGCCCGCTTCGACCCCCGCCAGCGGCCGGGCCACCAGCCACCGCCGCAGCCCGAACAGCAGGGCCTCCGCCACGCCGAGGAGCAGCAGGTACAGCGCGCCGAGCCAGACGCCCCCCGGATCGCGGTCGGCGACCGGGCCGTCCACCATCCACTTCAGGACGAGCGGGATTACCAGCCCCACGCACGAGGCGAGAATCGCGACGAACGCGGCCGTCCCCAACCTCGCGCGCACCGGCCGGACATAGGGCCACAGCCGGAGCAGCGAGCGGACCGTGGACCGCCTCTCGGCGGGTGCGGAGGCGGGGTCCGGTGCGGGCTCCGAGGCGGGCTCCTGGGCAGGTTCCGGGGCAGCCTGCGGGGCGGGGGCGGGTGTCGTGGGCATCAGCAGCGAGCCTACGGTTCACCACTGACACTGCCCACTGAGTTTTCGCGCGCACCGGGGGTCGTACGGAGGACTCCCGGGGGTCGTACGGGCGCATCGGCCGATCGGCTGATGCGCCTTCGAGCGCGTCGGCCGATGTGCCGGGTCCCCGCCCGCCGGGACGCTGGTGCCATGCCCGTCATCGAAGTCACCGACCTGCGCAAGTCCTATGGAGGCCGCCCCGTCGTCGACGGCGTCTCCTTCGCCGTCGAGGAGGGGGAGATCTTCGGCGTCCTCGGCCCGAACGGCGCCGGCAAGACGACCACCGTCGAGTGTGTCGAGGGCCTGCGCGTCCCCGACGCGGGGCGGGTCCGGGTCACCGGCCTCGACCCCGTCGCCGACCACGAGCGGGTCGCGCGCGTCCTGGGCGCCCAGCTCCAGCAGAGCGAACTCCAGGCCAGACTGACCGTCCGCGAGGCCCTGGAGCTGTACGCCGCCTTCTACCCAAAGCCCGCCGACTGGCGCCCGCTCGCCGAGCGGCTCGGACTCGCACCGATGCTCGGCACCCGGTTCGGCAAGCTGTCCGGCGGACAGAAGCAGCGCCTGTTCATCGCCCTCGCGCTGGTCGGCGATCCGCGCGTCGTCGTCCTGGACGAGCTGACCACCGGCCTCGACCCGCGCGCCCGCCGGGAGACCTGGCAGCTCATCGAGGACATCCGCGCGGGCGGCGTGACCGTCCTCCTGGTCACCCACTTCATGGAGGAGGCCCAGCGCCTGTGCGACCGGATCGCGGTGATCGACCGGGGCCGCGTCGCCGCCCTGGACACCCCGGCCGGGCTGATCCGGCGCTCGGCGGGCGCCACCGTCATCAGCTTCACCCCGTCCGCGCCGCTGGACGACACGGACCTGCGCGCGCTGCCCGGCCTCGTCTCCGCCGACGTCTCCGCCGGGCGCGGGGACGGCCGCGTGACTCTCTCCGGCACCGACGAGACGGTCAACGCCGTCATCACCCTGCTCGCCCGCACCCGCGTCACCGCCCACCAGCTCCGGGTCACCGACACCACGCTGGACGACGCCTTCCTGGACCTCACGGAGGCCCCCGCATGACCACCGACGTCTTCGACACCGCCGTGCTGCGGACCGAGCTGCGCCTGTTCCGCCGCGAACCCGGCGCCCTGTTCTGGCTGCTGCTGTTCCCGACGCTGCTGCTGGTGGTCCTCGGCTCCGTCCCGTCCTTCCGCGAGGCCGACCCCTCCTTCGGCGGGCTTCGCCCGGTCGACGCCTACGTGCCGGTGGCCGTGCTGCTCGGCCTGACCGTCGGCGGCCTCCAGGGCATGCCGCAGGTCCTCACCGGCTACCGGGAGCGCGGCATCCTGCGCCGGATGTCCGCCACACCGGTGCGCCCGGCCGCGCTGCTGTCCGCGCAGATGGTGGTCACCGGCGGGGCCGCCCTGCTCTCGGCGCTGCTCGCGCTGGCGGTCGGCCGGCTCGGCTTCGGCGTCACGCTGCCCGAGCAGCCCCTCGGCTACCTCCTCGCGCTGCTCCTCGCCGTGCTCGCCGCGCTCTCGCTGGGCGCGCTGCTGTCCGCCCTGTCCCGCACCACGAAGATGGCCGGCGCGGTCGGCTCCGCCGCGCTCTTCCCGGCGATGTTCTGCGCGGGCGTGTGGCTGCCGGTGCAGGCCATGCCGGACCTGCTGGCCGAGATCGTGGGCTGGACCCCCTTCGGCGCCGCCGCGCAGGCACTCAACGAGGCCGCGGCCGGCGACTGGCCGGGCTGGTCCCACCTGGCGGTCCTGGTCGCCTGGACGGCGCTGCTCACCCGGTCGGCCGCGCGCCGGTTCCGCTGGGAGTAGGGAGTGACCACGAAGGCACCGCGCACCCGGCCGCTGGGCACGGGAGTGCCGATGGCCGAGACTGGCCCGATGACCGAAGCAGGGGCCGTGGAGTGCCGGGCGCGGACGGCCGCCCACCGGACGGGGACCGCCGCGCGCCGGGCGGGGAGCGCCGAGCACCCGGCGGGGACCGTCGAGCAGGGGACCGTCGAGCACCAGTGGACGGCGGTCCACCAGTGGGGGCCGTTCGGCCTGCTCGCGGTCGGCACGGCCGTCGCCGCGGCGGCCTCCGACCTGATCGGCACGACCACGGAGCAGTGGTATCTCGCGGGAGCCCTCGTCGCGGTCGCGGCCGCCCTGCAGCTGTGGTGGGCCAGGACGGCCCGCACCCGCCCCGGACCCACCCCGGCGAGCGCCTCCCTCTACTTCGCGCGCTGCGCCATCGCCTTCGTCCTGGCCTGGCTCAACCCGCTCTTCGGTTTCTACGCCTACTCCGGCTACTTCGGCGTCGACCGGCTGCTGCCGCCCCGGCTGCTCAAGCCCGGCCTGTTCCTGACCGCGGTGACCATCGCGGGCTCGCAGTCGGGCGGGCTGCCGCCGGACGACGCGGCGGGCTGGGTGCTGTTCGGCGCGATCCTCGCGGTCAACGTCGTACTCCTCGTGGTGTTCGCCCGCCTCGCCGAGACGGAGGCGGCCCGCAGCCGCGCCAGGGTCGAGACCATCGCCGAGCTGGAGCGCACCAACACCGCGCTGCAGCAGGCGCTCGACGAGAACGCCGCCCTGCACGCCCAGCTCCTCGTCCAGGCCCGGGAGGCGGGGGTCGCCGACGAGCGCGGGCGGCTCGCCGCCGAGATCCACGACACCCTCGCCCAGGGCCTGACCGGCATCATCGCGCAGCTCCAGGTCGTGACGGCCGCCGAGGACGCGGACCTCGAACGCGCCCATCTGGACCGGGCCCTCGCCCTGGCCCGGCACAGCCTCGGCGAGGCCCGCCGCTCCGTGCACAACCTCGCGCCGGCCGCGCTGGCCGAGGACGGGCTGCCGGACGCGCTGAGGAAGACGGTGAAGCGGTGGGGCGAGCGCACCGGCGTCGAGCCCCGGTTCACCGTCACCGGCACCGCCGAGCACCTCCACGACGAGGTCGCCGCCACGCTCCTGCGCATCGCCGAGGAGGCCCTGTCCAACACGGCCCGGCACGCCGCCGCCGGCCGGGTCGGCGTCACCCTCTCCTACATGGGCGACGAGGTCACCCTCGACATCCGCGACGACGGCCGGGGCTTCGACCCGCCGGCCGCACGGCGGCGCACCGGCACGGGCGGCTTCGGCCTCGCCGGCATGCGGGCGCGCGCCGAGCGCATCGCCGGTTCGCTCACCGTCGAGGCGGAACCGGGCCACGGCACAGCCGTCTCGGCTCGCGTACCGTTGGTCCGCCATGACCGATGACAGCGCGAGGGGCGACGACCCCGTGATCTCCCTCCTCGTCGTCGACGACCACCCCGTGGTCCGCGACGGCCTGCGCGGCATGTTCGAGGCCGCTCCCGGTTTCCGCGTCCTGGGCGAGGCGGCGGGCGGCACGGAGGCCCTGGCGCTGGCCGCCGCGCTCGACCCGGACGTGATCCTGATGGACCTGCGGATGCCGGGCGGTTCCGGGGTGGACGCCATCCGGGAGCTGACCCGGCGCGGCGCCCGCGCCCGGGTGCTCGTGCTCACCACGTACGACACCGACTCCGACACCCTGCCCGCGATCGAGGCCGGTGCGACCGGCTACCTCCTCAAGGACGCGCCCCGCGACGACCTGTTCACCGCGGTCCGCGCGGCGGCGCGGGGACGCACGGTCCTCTCCCCGGCGGTCGCCTCCCGCCTGGTCTCGGCGGTCCGCGCCCCGAAGACCCCCGGCGGCGAGCCCCTGTCCGCCCGCGAGCGCGAGGTGCTGGGCCTGGTGGCGCGCGGCACCTCCAACAAGGAGATCGCCCGGGAGCTGTTCATCAGCGAGGCGACCGTGAAGACCCACCTCACGCACCTGTACGCCAAGCTCGGCGTGAACGACCGCGCGGCGGCCGTCGCGGCGGCGTACGACCGCGGCATCCTCGGCTGACCGGCCGCCCCGAAGGCCCACGCAGCCCCGAAGGCCCCCGCCGCCCCGCAGTCCCGCCGCCCCCGCTCACCCCGCGCGCAGCAGCAGCACCGTCCGGGCCGGGACCCGGACCGCCGTTCCCGCCGGGTGCGCGGTGCCCGGCGCCCCGTCCTGCTCCTCCCGGCCGGTGTCGACGACCACCTCGTACCGCTCCGCCCACGGCGGTCCCGGCAGCACGACGTCGACCGGTGCGTCCCCGGCGTGCAGGACGGCCAGGAAGCTGTCGTCGGTGACCGGGTCGCCGTGCTCGTCGCGGCCCGGTATGTCGCGCCCCGACAGATACATGCCGAGGGTCGCGGCGGGGGCGTACCAGTCCCGTTCGGTCATCTCCGTGCCGCCCGCGGTGAACCAGGCCAGGTCGCGCAGGCCGTCCGCGGAGTGCGCCCGGCCGGAGAAGAAGGCCCGGCGGCGCAGGACGGGGTGGCGGTGGCGCAGCGCGATCAGCCGGGAGACCAGGTCGAACAGGGGCCGCCACTCGGGGTCGCCGAGGAGGCTCCAGTCCACCCAGCCGGTCTCGTTGTCCTGGCAGTAGGCGTTGTTGCTGCCGCCCTGCGTGCGGCCCATCTCGTCGCCCGCGACCAGCATCGGCACGCCGGTCGACAGCAGGAGCGTGGTCAGCAGGTTGCGCAGCTGGCGGCGGCGCAGGGCCCGGATGTCCGCGTCGTCGCTCTCGCCCTCGGCCCCGCAGTTCCAGGACCGGTTGTCGTCCGTGCCGTCCCGGTTGCCCTCGCCGTTCGCCTCGTTGTGCTTGCGCTCGTAGGACACCAGGTCCCGCAGCGTGAAACCGTCGTGCGCGGTGACGAAGTTGACCGAGGCGTACGGCCGCCGCCCGCCCCAGGCGTAGAGGTCGCTGGAGCCCGACAGGCGGTAGCCCATCTCGCGCACGTCCGGCAGCGCGTGCCGCCAGAAGTCCCGCACCGCGTCCCGGTAGCGGTCGTTCCACTCCGTCCACAGCGGCGGGAACGCGCCCACCTGGTAGCCGCCCGAGCCCACGTCCCACGGCTCGGCGATCAGCTTCACCCGGCGCAGCACCGGATCCTGCGCGATCACCGCGAGGAACGGGGAGAGCATGTCGACGTCGTGCATCGAGCGGGCCAGCGCCGCCGCCAGGTCGAATCGGAAGCCGTCGACGCCCATCTCCGTCACCCAGTACCGCAGCGAGTCGGTGATCAGACGCAGCACGTGCGGCTGCACGACGTGCAGGGTGTTGCCGCAGCCGGTGTAGTCGGCGTAGCGGCGGGCGTCCGGCTGGAGGCGGTAGTAGCCGTGGTTGTCGATGCCCTTCAGGGAGAGCATCGGGCCCAGCTCACCGGCCTCCGCCGTGTGGTTGTAGACCACGTCGAGGATGACCTCGATGCCCGCCGCGTGCAGCGCCCGCACCATCCGCTTGAACTCGCCGACCTGCTCGCCGGTGGTGCCGGACGCGGCGTAGGCGGCGTGCGGGGCGAAGTAGCCGATCGAGTTGTAGCCCCAGTAGTTGCGCAGGCCGCGGTCGAGCAGGTGGCCCTCGTGCGCGAACTGGTGCACCGGCAGCAGTTCCACCGCCGTCACGCCGAGGCGGGTCAGGTGCTCGACGGCCGCCGGGTGCGCGAGTCCCGCGTACGTGCCGCGCAGCTCGGGCGGGATGCCGGGGTGCAGCTTGGTGAAACCGCGCACGTGGAGTTCGTAGATGACGGAGTCCGCCCACGGCGTCTTGGGCCTGCGGTCGTCCGACCAGTCGTCGTCGTCATGGACCACGACGCCCTTGGGGACGTACGGCGCCGAGTCCCGGTCGTCGCGCACGGTGTCCGCCACCCGCTGGTCCGGCCAGTCGCGGACGTGCCCGTACACCTCGGGCGGCAGCCCGAAGCCGCCGTCCACGGCGCGGGCGTACGGGTCGAGCAGCAGCTTCGCCGGGTTCCAGCGGGCGCCGGTCCACGGGTCCCAGCGGCCGTGCACCCGATAGCCGTAGCGCTGCCCGGGGAGCACGCCCGGCACGAAGGCGTGCCAGATCCCGTGGGTCTGCTCGGCCAGCCGCACCCGGCTCTCCCGGCCGCCCGCGCCCGGCGCGTCGAACAGGCACAGCTCCACCGACTCCGCCCCGCCCGCCCACAGCGCGAAGTTGGTCCCCGCCACCTGGTCGGGGCCGGTCCGGAACCGGGCGCCCAGCGGCACCGGGGTGCCCGGCCGGGCGGGGACGACGGCTGGTCGCGCGGAGTGCCGTACGCCGTTGACCAGGGCGGCGTCGATCACGGTGCCGTTCTCCACGGTGCCGTCCATCACGGCGGCGTCTCTCACGGTGCCGTCGATCAGGCCGCTGTCGACCACGGCGCTGTCGACCACGGTGCCGTCCACCGTGGCGGCGGTCGTCCCGTCCGCGGCGTCCCGCTTCCCGGCCACCGCCTCCTGCTCGGCTGCGCTGGACACCTGTCAGCCTCCCACGGCTCGTGGAACGACGTCCGGCGGAGGGCGTGCGGCGTCCCGGCCGCCGCTCCCCGTCGCACCGCTCTCCCCACAGTTCTGCCCACCGGGTGGCTCGCACTCACGTTTCCCCGGGGCCGGCCGGTCGTTACGGGTGGATGTGAGGCACGTACACGGGCGCGCACGGCGCGCGGGCGCCGCTCTGGCCGCCGTACTGACATGGGCAGGACTGCTGGCCGGGGCCACCGGATGCACCTCGGACGGGGGTGGGATCGGTTCCGGCATCGGCTCGGGCATCGGCGAGATGTTCGGCAAGGCCCCGGCCGCGGAAGACGTCATCCGGATCGCCCCGGGCGACGGTGACAAGGCCGTACCGCCGGACGAGAAGCTGTCGGTGCGGGTGCCCGACGGCCGGCTGGAGTCGGTGAAGGTCCTCCGGTCGCAGGACGCGCGGGAGACCGAGGTGCCGGGCCGGATCTCCGGCGACGGCCGCAGCTGGCGGCCCGAGGCGAACCGGCTCGCCCCGGCCGCCAAGTACACGGTCGACGCCGTCGCCGTGGACGGCGGCGGACACCGCTCGGCCCGGCACACCACGTTCACCACCAAGGTCCCCGAGGAACGCTTCATCGCCTACGTCGCCCCCGAGAACCGCTCGGTCGTCGGCACCGGAATGATCGTTTCGCTGGAGTTCAACCGCGAGATCACCGACCGCGCCGCCGTCGAGCGCGCCGTCTCGGTCACCGCGGAGCCCGCCGCCGAGATCCGCCCCCACTGGTTCGGCAAGGACCGCCTCGACTTCCGGCCCCAGGAGTACTGGAAACCCGGGACCGAGGTCACCGTCGACCTGGACCTGCGCGACGTCGAGGGCGCCGAGGGGGCCTACGGGCTCCAGGACAAGACGGTCTCCTTCACCGTGGGGCGCGACCAGGTCTCCCGCGTCGACGCGCTGCGCCGGACCATGGAGGTGCGCCGCGACGGCACCCTGCTGGCCACCGTGCCGATCACCGCGGGGGCGCCGACCACGCCCACGTACAACGGCAAAATGGTGATCACCGAGCTGCTCGACGTCACCCGGATGAACAGCCGCACGGTCGGTTTCGGCGGCGAGTACGACATCCCCGACGTCCCGCACGCCATCCGCCTGACCAGCTCCGGAACCTTCCTGCACGGCAACTACTGGGCGCCCGCGGACACCTTCGGCCGGGCCAACGTGAGCCACGGCTGCGTCGGGCTGCGCGACGTCAAGGGCGGCGGCGCCGAGACGCCGGCGGGCTGGTTCTTCGACCGCAGCCTCGTGGGCGACGTCGTCGAGGTGGTCCACAGCAAGGACAAGACGGTCGCGCCCGACAACGGGCTCAGCGGCTGGAACATGAAGTGGAAGGAGTGGACGGCGGGCAGCGCGGTGAAGTGATTCCGGCGCCCACCCCTCGCCCGGCCGCCCAACTCGGTACGGAACGGTGACATTTCACCAGTGCCCTGAGCCGCTGGCCTGCGGTTACGATCTGCCGGTGCGCGTCGGCGCACCGGGGTGTGCGGGCCGGACCGGCCCGGCGAGGGGAGATCAAGGTGAACGTGCGTCCGATATCGGGGGCGGTACTCGGGGTGCTGTTGCTGGCCGTCACCGCGTGCGGCGGAGGCGGTTCGGGCTCGGGAGCCGCGGACGGCAAGGGGAACGGCGAGGACTCCACGGCGGCACAGAGCAAGCAGTCCGAGGCCGTCGTCACGGTCGCACCGGAGAACGGGGCCAAGTCCGTCGAGACCGCCGGCGCCCTCAAGGTCGGTGCCGAGAAGGGCAGACTGACCGAGGTCGTCGTCAAGGACGCCAAGGGCACCGAACTCGACGGCGAGATATCCAAGGACGGCGCCACCTGGACGCCGTCCACCCACCTGGCCGCCTCCACCACGTACAGCGTGCACGCGGTCGCCAAGGACTCCGAGGGCCGCTCGGCCGCCGAGGACTCCCGCTTCACCACCCTGACGCCGAAGAACACCTTCATCGGCACCTTCACGCCGGAGGACGGCTCGAAGGTCGGCGTCGGCATGCCGTTCTCGATCCGCTTCAACCGGGGCATCACCAACCCCGAGGACGTCGAGAAGGCCATCCGCGTCAAGACCGAACCGGCCGTCGAGGTCGAGAGCCACTGGTTCGGCAACGACCGGATCGACTTCCGTCCCGAGAAGTACTGGAAGCCCGGCACCGAGGTCACCGTCGACCTCAACCTCGACGGGGTCGAGGGCCGCGAGGACGTCTACGGCGAGCAGGCCAAGTCCGTCTCCTTCACCGTCGGCCGCAGCCAGGTCTCCGTCGTGGACGCCAAGAAGCACACGATGAAGGTCGTGCGGGACGGCAAGACCGTCAAGACGATCCCCGTCACCACCGGATCGCCCGGCTACGAGACCTGGAACGGCCAGATGGTCATCACCGAGCGGCTGCCCGTGACCCGCATGAACGGCGAGACCGTCGGCTACGGCGGCGAGTACGACATCAAGGACGTCCCGCACGCCATGCGCCTGTCCACCTCCGGCACCTTCATCCACGGCAACTACTGGGGCGGCGACGCCTTCGGCAACCGAAACTCCAGCCACGGCTGCATAGGGCTGCGCGACGTGCGCGGCGGCGGGGACGGCAAGACACCGGCCGCCTGGTTCTTCGACAACTCCCTCATCGGCGACGTGGTCGTCGTGAAGAACTCCGAGGACGACACCATCGCCCCGGACAACGGCCTCAACGGCTGGAACATGTCCTGGGAGAAGTGGAAGGCCTGAGCCTTCGGGGGAGTGGACCGCACGGCCCCGGTGCCGCACCTCGTCGTGAGGTACGGCACCGGGGCCGTCGCCGTTAGTAGTCGTTAACCTGCTGGGTATGACCGCAACCCTCGAAGCAGCGGACGGCGTCGGCACTCTGCGCCTGGACCGCCCGCCCATGAACGCACTGGACGTCGCCACCCAGGACCGGTTGAAGGAGCTGGCCGAAGAGGCCACCCGGCGCGAGGACGTGCGCGCCGTGGTCCTCTACGGCGGGGAGAAGGTGTTCGCGGCCGGCGCGGACATCAAGGAGATGCAGGTGATGGACCACGCCGCGATGATCCTGCGGGCCCGCGCCCTTCAGGACGCCTTCACGGCCGTGGCCCGCATCCCCAAGCCGGTGGTCGCCGCGGTGACCGGCTACGCGCTGGGCGGCGGCTGCGAACTCGCCCTCTGCGCCGACTTCCGCATCGCCGGGGAGAACGCCAAGCTGGGCCAGCCCGAGATCCTGCTCGGCCTGATCCCGGGCGCGGGCGGCACCCAGCGGCTCTCCCGGTTGGTCGGCCCCTCCAGGGCCAAGGACCTGATCTTCACCGGCCGCCAGGTCAGGGCCGAGGAGGCGCTGGCCCTCGGCCTGGTGGACCGCGTCGTACCGGCCGCCGAGGTCTACGAGCAGGCGCACGCGTGGGCCGCGCGGCTCGCCAAGGGGCCCGCGACCGCGCTGCGCGCGGCGAAGGAGGCGATCGACACGGGACTGGAGACCGACATCGAGACCGGACTCGCCGTCGAGCGGAACTGGTTCGCCGGCCTGTTCGCGACCGAGGACCGCGAACGCGGGATGCGCAGCTTCGTCGAAGAGGGCCCGGGCAAGGCCGAGTTCCTCTGAGCGGACCACCGGACGTCCACCGGGAGACGTACAACTTTCACCCGAACTCCCGGCGCGTCACTTGCAATTGACGCGATGTCTCATCCGGGTCCCTCGATGGGGCGGTTTATGGCAGCCTTAACGCACCATTAAGCCTGTCTTGTCGAGGGAGTCCGTAGCTTGTCTCCGGCAGAGCCGTCCACCCAGGTCAACGGGGCTGTTCCCGGCGCCAACCTGCCTCTGGCATATGCCGATCGACCGTCGGGGGGCCGGGTCTTCGCAGGCGCGTATTCCCCGGGAACGGCCCCGGAGCCCGGCGGGGGCGGCCATGATGGGGGCATGGCGGGGCTGGAGGGTACGGGGCAGCCGCGGGGAGCCGGACGTCCGACGGCGGCGCGCTGGTCGCCGGCGGTCGAGGACGAACGCGCACTCAAGGCGCTGGAACTGTTCGGCAATCCGACGGAGCGCGAGGTTCCGTTACCGTCCCGCCCCGAGTCCGCCGCCACCGCCCGCCGGCTCGCCCAGGTCGTCGCCCTGCGCCAGTGGAACCTCGGCCCCAAGGTCACGGAGGACGCCGTCCTGCTCGTCTCCGAGCTGGTCGGCAACGCCGTACGGCACACCGGCGCCCGGGTCTTCGGCCTCCACATGCGCCGCCGCCCCGGCTGGATCCGCATCGAGGTCCGCGACCCCTCCAGGGGGCTGCCCTGCCTGATGCCGGTGCAGGAGACGGACATCAGCGGGCGCGGGCTCTTCCTCGTCGACAAGCTGTCCGACCGGTGGGGCGTCGACCTGCTGCCGCGCGGCAAGACCACCTGGTTCGAGATGCGGGTCAGCGACCGGTGAGGGTCCATCTCCCGTGTGCGGCAACCCGGTTCGCCCAACACGCCACCTACGGGTGAGAATCCGGAGCGCGCCGCTGTGCAGCCGGGATCGTAGGCGCATGATCTTCACACGCCTGCGCCGCCGGACCGCCGCCGCCGTCCTGTCGCTCTCCGCCGTCCTCGCCACCTCGGCCGCCACCGTCCCCGGCTCGGCCGCCGCCACGACCCCGGCGGCGGCCCCCGCCAAGGCCGCGCCCGCCTGTCCCCAGTTCGACGACAAGGCCAAGGCCGCCGCCGACCGCGGCGTCGACCTCGACCGCATCACCCCCGAGCCCGTCTGGCGCACCACCTGCGGCACCCTCTACCGCAGCGACAGCCGGGGACCGCAGACGGTCTTCGAGGAGGGCTTCCACGCCAAGGACGTCTACAACGGCCAGTACGACGTCGAGAAGTACGTCCTGGTCAACCAGCCCTCGCCGTACGTCTCGACGAGCTACGACCACGACCTCTACAAGACCTGGTACAAGTCCGGCTACAACTACTACATCGACGCCCCCGGCGGCGTCGACGTCAACAAGACGATCGGCGACACCCACAAGTGGGCCGACCAGGTCGAGGTCGCCTTCCCCGGAGGCATCCAGCGGCAGTACATCATCGGCGTCTGCCCGGTCGACCGGCAGACCAAGACCGAGATCATGAGCGACTGCGAGAGCAACCCGCACTACAAGCCCTGGCACTGACCGCCGAGGAGCAGCTCAGGGGGGTGGTCGCCGCACCGGGCGGTCGGACGGGCGGTTAATCTGACCTGCGTCAGATGGACCATGCACGACACGAGGGGCGGACCGGTGGCGGACATCGAGGAAGCACGCAAGCAGTTCGAGCGGATCGACACGGACGGCGACGGCCTCATCACCGCGGCCGAGTTCAAGACCGCGCTCGCCCAGGGCGGCGACTGGAACGTCACCGAGTCGGTGGCCGAGGCGGTCATCGCCGGCCGCGACCTCAACGGCGACAAGCAGCTGTCGTTCGACGAGTTCTGGGCCCACCTGAACAAGTGACGGCACCCCGGGGGGCGCCCGGCCGGATCACCCGGACGGGCGCCCCTTCGGCGGAATAGCGTGACTTGTCCGGAGGTTGCAGCTGGTCACCGGCGCGAGCCGACGGCTCCGCACGACACGACCTCCGGAAGGCCAGGCGAGTCACCATCATGAAGATCGGCATCATCGGCGCGGGAAACATCGGCGGCAACCTCACCCGGCGGCTCACCGCCCTCGGGCACGACGTCTCCGTGGCCAACTCGCGGGGGCCGCAGACGCTCACCGCGCTGGCCGAGGAGACCGGCGCCACCCCGGTACCGGTGGAGGAGGCGGCGCGCGGCGCCGAGATCGTGGTCGTCACCGTCCCGCTGAAGCGCGTCCCGGACCTGCCGTCCGGAGTCCTCGACGGAGCGGCGGACGGCTTCGCCGTGATCGACACCGGCAACTACTACCCCCAGCGGGACGGCAGGATCGCGGGCATCGAGGACGAGGGCCGCACCGAGAGCCGCTGGACCGAGGGCCACCTCGGCCACCCGGTGGTCAAGGCCTTCAACGGCACCTACGCCCAGGACATCCTGGACCGCCACCGCCCGGCCGGGGCCCCCGGCCGCCAGGCGCTCCCGGTGGCCGGCGACGACGCAGCCGCCAAGGCGAAGGTCCGCGCGCTCCTCGACGAGCTGGGCTTCGACACCGTCGACTCCGGAGGCATCGACGACTCCTGGCGCCAGCAGCCCGGCACCCCGGTCTACGGCCTGCGCGCCGGTGTGGAGGGCGTCACCGAGGCCCTGGCGAAGGCCTCGCCGGAGCGGCCCGCGGACCTCCGGGGCTGACTCCGGACAGGGCCCCGCTCAGGGCTGCGCCCACTCCTTGAGCGCGGCCTTGCTGGAGAAGTCCGCCGCATTCGTGTCGACCGGGTCGTCGGTGTACTGGTGGAAGCGCCAGTCGGCCTGGATGCGGGGCTTGCCGGCCGACACGTAGTCGGCGATCCAGAGGCCGTCGCCCGCGTACGAGGTGCGGTCGACGTTGAGCCAAAAGTTCCGGTTGCAATAGAGCAGGACCCTGTTGTCCGGCCGCAGGGCCTTCACCTTCTTGATGAAGCTGTCCTTCTCCGCGTTGCTCGCGTGGGTGCCCTCGCTGTTCGACTCCCAGTCGACGGCGAGGATGTCACCCTTCTTCTCCGGTGCCTTGGAGACGAAGTACTCGGCCTGGGCGGTCAGGTTGCCCGGCCACAGGAAGTGGTAGAAGCCGACGACGAGTCCGGCGTCGCGGCCCCGCTTCGTCTGGGCCGCGAGCTTGGGGTTGATGTACGAACGGCCCTCCGTCGCCTTGATGAAGGCGAAGGAGAGACCGTCCGTGTCGTAGCTGGAGGACTGGTACGCGCTCACGTCGATGCCGCGCAGCATGCGAACTCCCTCGGATGCCGATGGGTCTGAAGCGCCCTGGGGGCGGAGGTTGTTGTTATGCCCGGGATCGGCTCGCGTACGCCGGGCGCGCGGACGCTCGGCCTCCGGTGGTGGTGAACGCCGGTCGGATCAGGGGCCGGAGGTGGTGACCGGGGCCGCCGGGGTGTGGGCGTCGGCGGCCGGGATCTCGCCCCCGTCCAGGGAGACGTCCTTGGTCTCCTTGCCGAGGAGCAGCGCGATCAGCGTCAGGACCGCCATCGCGGACAGGTAGACGCCGACCAGCCACGGCGAGCCGTTCCCGGTCTCCCACAGGGCCACCGCGATGAAGGGGGCGACGGCTGCGCCGAGGATCGAACTGACGTTGTACGAGATGCCGGACCCGGTGTAGCGCACGCTCGTCGGGAACAGCTCCGGCAGCAGCGCGCCCATCGGGCCGAAGGTCATGCCCATCAGGGTGAAGCCGAGCACCAGCCAGAGCACCACGCCGAGGGTGCCGAGGCCGATCAGCGGCACCCAGACCAGGCCGAAGACCACGATGGCGGCGGTGATCCAGATCAGGGTGGTGCGGCGGCCGTACTTGTCGGCGAGCGGTCCCGAGACCAGGGTGAACACGGCGAAGAACAGCACGCCGAAGATCATCATCAGGACGAACGTGGTGTAGCTGTAGCCGAGCCCCGGCACGTCGGCGTCCTTCGCGGCGCGGCCGTAGCTCAGCGAGAACGTGGTCATCAGGTAGAAGAGCACGTACGTCGCCAGCATGATGAACGTGCCCAGGACCAGCTGCCTCCAGTGGCCCTGGACGACCGTGGCCAGCGGCAGCTTGCGCACCTGGCCGCTCTGCCGGGTCCTGGCGAACACCGCCGACTCGACGAGCCGCGAGCGCACCCACAGGCCGATCGCGACCATCACGGCGGAGAACAGGAACGGGATGCGCCAGCCCCAGTCGGTGAAGGCTTCCGACGGCTGCGTGGGGTCGGCACCGGCCGCGGACGGCAGCAGCGCCCCGATGATCAGGAAGAGGCCGTTGCCGATGATGAAGCCGAGCGGGGCGCCCAGCTGCGGAAAGGTGCCGTACAGGGCGCGCTTGCCGCTCGGCGCGTTCTCGGTGGCGACCAGGGCCGCGCCGCTCCACTCGCCGCCGAGCGCGAACCCCTGGGCGAGCCGCATCAGCACCAGCAGTGCCGTGGCGGCCCAGCCGGCCTGCGCGTAGGTCGGCAGGACGCCGATGAGGAAGGTCGCGATGCCCATGGTCAGCAGCGAGACCACCAGCGTCTTCTTGCGGCCGAGCCGGTCACCGAGGTGTCCGAAGAAGACGGCGCCGATCGGACGCGCGACCATCGCCGCGCCGAAGACCGCGAAGGACGACAGCAGGGCCGTGGTCGGGTCGCTGTCCGGGAAGAAGAGCTTGGGGAAGACCAGTACGGCGGCGGTCGCGTAGATGTAGAAGTCGTAGAACTCGATCGTCGTGCCGATGAGGCTGGCGATGAGCACCCGCGACCGGGGGTTGACGGGCGTAGGGGCTGCTGGGCCGGAGACTGGTGCGGACATGACTCGGTCTTTCACGCGCGAAACATGGGGATCGCAACGATCTCAGGCGTCTTGGTTTTCGGAAAGCGCGTGTCACGATGTGAGACATCGTTTGCCGGGGTGCCGAGGTTCACTCGACGCACGGCTCCAGGCCCGCGTCGCGGGCCAGGAGGGCCGCTTGGACCCGGTTGTCGCAGTCGAGCTTGGTCAGGACGCGGCTGACATAGGTCTTCACCGTCGCCTCGCTCATGTGCAGGCGGGTGCCGGCGTCCGCGTTGGACAGTCCTTCGCCGAGCAGGGCCAGCACGTCGCGTTCGCGACCGGTCAGCCCGGCCAGGCGGCGGCGCGCCTCCTCGCCGCGCACGGTGGCGGCGGGGGAGGCGAGGGTGTCCACCACGTGGCGGGTGGCGGCCGGGGACAGGTAGGCGTTGCCGGCCGCCGCCGCGCGGACCGCGTGGATCAGCTCCTGCGGGGCGCTGTCCTTCAGCAGGAAGCCGGCGCTGCCGTGGCCGAGTGCCCGCAGGACGTTGTCGCGTTCCCCGAACGTCGTCAGGATCAGCACCCGTACCCCCGGCGCGGCACGGCCCAGTTCGGCCAGCGCGGTCAGACCGTCCATCACGGGCATCTGGATGTCCAGCAGGGCCACGTCGACCGCGGTGCTCCGGGCGGTGTCCACCGCCTCCCGGCCGTCCCGTGCCTCGGCGACGACCTCGATGTCCTCCGCGGAGGTGAGGATCATTCTGATGCCTGCTCTGATGAGCGGCTCGTCGTCGGCGATGAGAACCCGGATCATACGGTCTCCTGCGCGGGAACGGGTGTGACAGGCGGACAACAGGTCAGCTCATCATGCCCGATCCGGCCGGGAGCGCGGTCACAGACCTCCGGTCAGGGAGTCCACGGGTAGGACACCTTGGAGGCGAGCTTCCCGTCGCGGAAGCAGAACCGGTAGGTGATGTCCTTCTCGTCGTCCGTGAAGTGCTCGCAGTCCGCGTCGTCGGGCAGCGGGGGCCCCTTCTTCTCCTCGCCCTCGGTGAGTATCGATCCGCCTTCCGGGAGCTTCTTGCGCAGGTCCGCCTCGGCCTCGCCGACTCGTGCCCCCTCGTACACGCTCGCCGGTATGGTCCCCTTCTCCCACTCGTCGAGTCCTTTCGACACCCCCCACACCAGAAGGGCGCCGAGGCCCACGACGAGGACGACGGCAGTGGCGGCGCATCCCAGGGCGACGTTCTTCTTGCTGCTCATGATGGCGGTGAACTCCTTGTGCATTACGGCGTGTTCGAGAACGCCACCACTGTTTCCCGCCGGGGCCCCGTCGCTCTGCTCTCGGAAGTCGTCGTCCGCAGCCACCGAAGTCGCGCCGCCCGGAGGTGATTGCCGCTCGCCGCCGGCGTACGGCAGCACGCCGGCGAGGCGGAAGCCCCCGCCCGGGGTGCTGCCGGTGTGCACCATGCCGCCGACCAGACGGGCCCGCTCCCGCAGGCCCGTCAGCCCCTGTTGGCCGCCGATCGCGGGGGGCGCGGCCGGAACCCCGGCCGGTACCGGGCCGTTCGCCACCTCGACCACGAGGCTGTCCGGTTCGTAGCGCAGCGCGACCGTGATCGGGGCGCCCGGCGCGTGCTTGTGCGCATTGGTCAGTCCCTCCTGAGCGATGCGGTAGGCCGCCCGGTCGGCAGCGGGGGTGAGGGGCCGCTGGGCGCCGGAGCGGTGCAGTTCCACCGTCGCGCCCGCGGCCCGCGACGACGCGACCAGCTCGTCGACGGACACCGCGGCTCGGTCCGAGGAAGGCCCGGCTCCCTGTGGACCGGGCCCGGACGGCTCCCCGTCGTTGCGCAGGATGCCCACGGTTTCGCGCAGCTCCCGCATCGCCGATCTGGATGCCTCCCGGAGGACGCCCACCCCCTCCCGCTGACGGTCGTTGAGCTGCGGGTCCACCTCCAGCGCCCCGGTGTGCACGGCGATCAGGGCCAACTGGTGGCCAAGGCTGTCGTGCATGTCCTGGGCGATGCGCTGCCGCTCCAGCAGCCGGGCCTGGCGCGCCACCATCGCTCGTTCGCGCACCAGTTGGGCGTTGTGCCGCCGCAGGGCGTCCAGCAGGGCGTGCCGCTGGGCGCGGTACCGGGCAGCGAAAGCGGGTGCCACCACCAGCATCAGGAAGGGGCCCCCGGCCAGTACGACGGTCACCAGCGCCGGCAGTCCGAGGTCTTCGTCCGGCGCGGTGGCCACGTCGGCGGCAAGGTGGAGCCCGAAACCCGCCGCGAACGCGGCCAGTGCCCGCACCGGGCGCTCGATGCGGCTGCCGGCGGACCAGCCGGTGCAGACCAGCAGGGCGAACGCACCGGGGAAGGCGCCGGCCAGGGCCGACGCGGCCAGCAGTGCCGACGCCGGCAGGGCGCGACGCGCCAGGGACACCACGGCGACGAACAGGGCCAGTGCCCCGCCCTGCACCAGGGAGCCGGTCTCCGCCGTGCGGAGGATGCCCGCGATCCCGGAGAGCACCGGGGTGAGCACGGCCTCGCCGGCGATCCGCCGCCGGGGCCAGGGGGAGGCGGCGGCGAGACGGAAGCGGAACGACGGTCCGGTACGGGGAGTTTCTGCAGCATCCACGCGCAGACGATAAACGGCTGCTCTCGGGCGCCCGCATCCTCCCTTCGGTGCGGTCTCGCGCGACGAAAGTGGGTCCCCGGCTTTCCTGGGGGCCCTGTCTTCTTTGGTCGTTACGGGTGACGACTTATGGAGACTGCCGCAGGGCGGGCGGTCCGGTGACGATGGCTCCGCCGGACGCGCTCGGCGGCGGCACAGGGAACGACGGCTCAGGGAGTGGAACAGTGGGCAGTGCGGGACAGTGGACCGGCAGGCGCTTCACCGTCCGGCAGGAGAACCGGCTCAAGGCCGGCCGCTACACGGTGAGCGAGCTGATGCCGGACGGCTCGCAGGGCGAGGTCCTGGCCTGCGCCGAGGTGAAGCACCTCTCGCTCAAGGAGAAGATCACCTTCCACGCCGACGCGTCCGGGACCCGCGTGCTGTTCACCATCGAGGAGCGCGGCCTTCGCGGTGCCGGCGGTGGCTACGACGTGTGGGACGCGGAGGGCGACCTGGTCGGCGGTTTCGAGGAGCGGGAGATCGCCTCACTGGTGCGTTCGACCTGGGTGCTGGACGAGCCCGGATTCCCGTCCGCCGTCGGCCGCGAGCGCAACCGGTTCGTGGCCGTGCTCCGCCGCGTCTGGGACTTCCTGCCGCTGGACCTGGTGCCGTTCCTGTGGCCGTACCACTTCGACTTCGAGACGGGGGGCAAGCAGGTGCTGAAGGTGGACAGGAAATGGGGGCTGCGGGACCGCTACGTGGTCGACATCCTCATACCCGGTCTTGACCCCCGCCTGGCCGTCGCCCAGGCCGTGGCCCTTGACACGTTCCAGGACCGCTGACCCAAAGGGGCCGGCGGCGGGCAGACGGGCGCTGTCGCCGTGGCGTGATCATGGACGCGGAGGGCGAACACCTCACCCCTCACGGCCGTGAAAGGCCGGGGTCCGTTTCCCTAGCACTCGATGATGTTCACCGCGAGCCCGCCCCGGGCCGTCTCCTTGTACTTGACCGACATGTCGGCGCCGGTGTCCTTCATGGTCTTGATGACCTTGTCGAGGGACACCTTGTGGGAGCCGTCGCCGCGCATCGCCATCCGGGCCGCGGTGACCGCCTTGACCGCGGCCATGCCGTTGCGCTCGATGCACGGGATCTGGACCAGGCCGCCGACCGGGTCGCAGGTCAGGCCGAGGTTGTGCTCCATGCCGATCTCGGCGGCGTTCTCCACCTGCTCCGGGGAGCCGCCGAGCACCTCGGCGAGGGCGCCGGCCGCCATCGAGCAGGCCGAGCCGACCTCGCCCTGGCAGCCGACCTCGGCGCCGGAGATGGAGGCGTTCTCCTTGAAGAGCATGCCGATGGCGCCGGCGGCGAGGAGGAAGCGGACCACGCCGTCCTCGTCGGCGCCGGGGACGAAGTTCACGTAGTAGTGCAGGACCGCCGGGATGATGCCCGCGGCGCCGTTGGTCGGGGCGGTGACGACCCGGCCGCCGGCCGCGTTCTCCTCGTTCACGGCCATCGCGTAGAGGGTGATCCACTCCATGGCCAGCGCCTGCGGGTCGCCCTCGGAGCGCAGCTTGCGGGCCGTGTTCGCGGCGCGGCGGCGGACCTTGAGGCCGCCCGGCAGGATGCCCTCGCGGGTCATGCCGCGCTCCACGCAGGCCCGCATGACGCGCCAGATCTCCAGCAGGCCCTCGCGGATCTCGTCCTCGTCGCGCCAGGCCCGTTCGTTCTCCAGCATCAGGGCGGAGACGGACAGGCCCGTCTCCCGCGTCAGGCGCAGCAGCTCGTCGCCGGTGCGGAAGGGGTACTTGAGCACCGTGTCGTCGAGCACGATGCGGTCGGCGCCCACCGCGTCCTCGTCGACGACGAAGCCGCCGCCGACCGAGTAGTAGGTCTTGGTCAGCACCTCGGCGCCCTGCGCGTCGTACGCCCACAGGGTCATGCCGTTGGCGTGGTAGGGGAGGGCCTTGCGGCGGTGCAGGACCAGGTCGTCGTCGTAGGAGAAGGCGATCTCGTGCTCGCCGAGGAGGCTGAGGCGGCCGGAGGAGGTGATCGCCTCGACGCGGGCGTCGGCGGTCTCCACGTCGACCGTGCGCGGGGAGTCGCCCTCCAGGCCGAGCAGCACCGCCTTGGGGGTGCCGTGGCCGTGGCCGGTGGCGCCGAGCGAGCCGTACAGCTCGGCGCGGACCGAGGCGACGGAGCCGAGCAGCTCCTCGCCCCGCAGGCGGCCGGCGAACATGCGGGCCGCGCGCATCGGGCCGACCGTGTGCGAGCTCGACGGGCCGATGCCGATCGAGAACAGGTCGAAGACCGAGATGGCCACGGGGACTCCTCAGAACGGGGGTGGTGCAGAGGGGTGTGCCGCGGGCGGGGCGCCGGGCCGCTTGTGGCGGGTGCGGCGCCCCGTCCCGGGGCGCGGTGTCTACTTGTTCAGACCCGGGTACAGCGGGTGCTTGTCGGCCAGGGCCTTCACCCGGGCCTTGAGGGCCTCCGCGTCGTAGGACTGCTTGAGCGCCTCGGCGATCACGTCCGCGACCTCGGCGAAGTCCTCGGCGGTGAAGCCGCGGGTCGCCAGGGCCGGCGTACCGATGCGCAGACCGGAGGTCACCATCGGCGGACGCGGGTCGTTCGGGACGGCGTTGCGGTTGACCGTGATGCCGACCTCGTGGAGGCGGTCCTCGGCCTGCTGCCCGTCGAGCTCACAGGCGCGCAGGTCCACCAGGACCAGGTGGACGTCCGTGCCGCCGGTCAGGACGGAGACGCCCGCCGCCTTCGCGTCGTCCCGCACCAGGCGCTCGGCCAGGATGCGGGCACCGTCCAGGGTACGGGTCTGGCGCTCCTTGAAGTCCTCGCTCGCGGCGACCTTGAAGGCGACGGCCTTGGCGGCCACCACGTGCTCCAGCGGGCCGCCCTGCTGACCGGGGAAGACGGCGGAGTTGATCTTCTTGGCCAGGTCGGCCGTGGAGAGGATCACACCGCCGCGCGGGCCGCCCAGGGTCTTGTGCGTGGTGGTGGTGACCACGTGGGCGTGCGGCACCGGGTTCGGGTGCAGGCCCGCCGCGACCAGGCCGGCGAAGTGCGCCATGTCGACCATCAGGTACGCGCCGACCTCGTCCGCGACCTTGCGGAAGGCGGCGAAGTCCAGCCGGCGCGGGTACGCCGACCAGCCGGCCACGATCAGCTTCGGCCGGCTCTCCCTGGCGAGGCGCTCCACCTCGGCCATGTCGACCTGGCCGTCGTCGCCGACGTGGTAGGGCACGACGTTGTACAGCTTGCCGGAGAAGTTGATCTTCATGCCGTGGGTCAGGTGCCCGCCGTGGGCGAGGTTCAGACCCATGATCGTGTCGCCGGGCTTGAGCAGGGCGAACATCGCGGCCGCGTTGGCCTGGGCGCCCGAGTGCGGCTGCACGTTGGCGTGCTCGGCGCCGAACAGCGCCTTGACCCGGTCGATCGCGATCTGCTCGACCACGTCGACGTGCTCGCAGCCGCCGTAGTAGCGGCGGCCGGGGTAGCCCTCGGCGTACTTGTTGGTGAGGACCGAGCCCTGCGCCTCCATGACGGCGACGGGCGCGAAGTTCTCGGAGGCGATCATCTCCAGGGTGGACTGCTGGCGGTCCAGCTCGGCGTCGACGGCGGCCGCGACGTCGGGGTCGAGTTCGTGCAGGGGCGTGTTCAGAAGCGACATGCGGTCCGTGTCTCCTCAGCCGGCGGTGAAGGCGGTGTACTCGTCGGCGGAGAGCAGGTCGGCCGGCTCGTCCGTGACCTTCACCCTGAACAGCCAGCCGCCCTCGAAGGGCGCGCTGTTCACCAGCGACGGGTCGTTGACGACGTCCTCGTTGATCTCGGCGACCTCGCCGGAGACGGGGGAGTAGAGGTCGGAGACGGACTTGGTCGACTCCAGTTCGCCGCAGGTCTCGCCCGCGGTCACCGAGTCGCCCACCTCGGGAAGCTGCACGAAGACGACGTCACCGAGCGCGTTGGCCGCGTGCTCCGTGATGCCGACCGTCGAGGCGCCGTCCTGGGCGCCCGACAGCCACTCGTGCTCCTTGCTGTAACGCAGCTGCTGGGGGTTGCTCATGGCCTGAATTCTCCTGTACGCGGGGGAGCGGCTGGTGAAGGGGTGGTGCCCCCTGAGGGGCGGTGCCGCCCGGTGACCGGTTCCGGTCTCTTCCGGGCGCTTCCGATCTGAAGCTCGGAGGGGCTGAGGGGCCGGGGGGCGGAGGCTACTTCTGGCGCTTGTAGAACGGCAGCGCCACGACCTCGTACGGCTCGTGGCTGCCCCGGATGTCCACACCGACGCCCGCCGTGCCCGGCGCCGCGTGCGTGGGGTCGACGTACGCCATGGCGATCGGCCTGCCCAGCGTCGGCGACGGGGCGCCGGAGGTGACCTCGCCGACCACCGCGCCGCCCGAGACCACCTGGTACCCGGCGCGCGGGACCCGGCGGCCCTCGGCGACCAGGCCGACCAGGACGCGGGGCGGGCTCTGCTCCGCCTGGGAAGCCGCCTCGGCCAGCGCCGCGCGCCCGACGAAGTCGCCCTCCTTCTCGAACTTCACCACCCGGCCGAGCCCGGCGTCGAACGGCGTCAGCGCCGTGGACAGCTCGTGCCCGTACAGCGGCATGCCGGCCTCCAGGCGCAGCGTGTCGCGGCAGGACAGGCCGCACGGGACCAGTCCGACGCCTTCCCCCGCCCGGGTCAGCGCCTCCCACAGCTCCACCGCGTGCGCCGGCTGCACGAACAGCTCGAAGCCGTCCTCGCCGGTGTACCCGGTGCGCGCGATCAGCGCCGGGACCCCCGCGACGGTGCCGGGCAGCCCGGCGTAGTACTTCAGGCCGTCCAGGTCGGCGTCGGTGAGGCCCTTGAGGATGCCGGAGGCCTCGGGGCCCTGCACGGCGAGCAGCGCGTAGGCGTCGTGGTCGTCGCGCACCTCGGCGTCGAAACCGGCCGCCCGCGCGGTGAGCGCGTCGAGCACGACCTGGGCGTTGGAGGCGTTGGCGACCACCATGTAGTGGAGAGATCCGGCCTCGGTGTCGCCCAGGCGGTACACGATCAGGTCGTCCAGGATGCCGCCGTCCTCGCGGCAGATCATCGTGTAGCGGGCCCGGCCCGGCTTCACGCTGCCGATGTTGCCGACCAGCGCGAAGTTCAGCAGCTCGGCCGCCTGCGGGCCGGTGACGGTGATCTCGCCCATGTGCGAGAGGTCGAAGAGACCGGCCCGGGTGCGCACCGCGACGTGCTCGTCGCGCTCGGAGCCGTAGCGCAGGGGCATGTCCCAGCCGGCGAAGTCGGTCATCGTCGCGCCCAGCGCGCGATGCGTGGCGTCCAGCGCGGTACGGCGGAGTTCGGTACTGCTCATCGGTCGGTCGTCTCCCAGGACAGGACGGGGCGAGGTCGGTCCTCCCCATCTGTCATCGGAACCTGAGAGGTTCGCCGCGGCCACCGGAGTACGGCGGACTGGGCTTGCACCTTGGGTGGGACCGCCATCGGGGGCGGTCCGCTTTTCAGATGTGCCTCGCCCGCGCGGTAACGGTGCCTGAGAGATTCAAGGGAGGGACTTGCTCCTTCGGCGCCCCGGCGACGGCCGGGGACTCTCCCGCGCGGATTCGAACGGCCGGTATGCAGTTTGCGCCGCCATCATTGCACGCCCGGCCGACGGACGGCAGACCGTGATCTGTAACCGGCTTGTGGCAGTAAGCGAACCAAAACGCGAGACCCGCGCATTACCTTCTCTTTACACTCGACGGGGAGGCGGCTCGTGCACCGCCCCAGGGGAGGACGATCACGGTGAACAGGACCACGGCCTACGCCGCGAACCCGGGTCTCGCGCTGCCCGGGCAGCCCGCCGCTCCGGCTCCGGAGGCGTGCGCCGAACTGCCCGCACCCGTCGTCCGCGACCTCCGGGACCGCGGCGGCCGCAGCCCGCACGCCCTGCTCTTCGGGCCCCGGGACCTGGCGGTCATCACCGGACTGCCCGGCAGCGGCAAGTCCACGCTCATGCGGCGCACCGTGCGCGGACTCCGCATCGACTCGCAGGACACCCGCGACCGCTGGGACCGCCGCATGCCGCGCTCAGTGCCGTACGCGCTCTACCGCCCCTTCGTCCGCCTCTCCCACTACGCCGGGCTGCGCCGCGCGCTGCGCTCCGGGGAGGGCGTCGTCGTGCACGACTGCGGCACCCAGGCCTGGGTGCGCGCCTGGCTCGCCCGCGAGGCCCGCCGCCGGGGCGGCACCCTGCACCTGCTGCTCCTCGACGTCGCCCCCGGCGAGGCCCTCGCCGGCCAGCGCGAGCGCGGCCGGGGCGTGTCGCGGTACGCGTTCCTGCGGCACCGCAGGGCCAGTACCCGCCTGCTGCGCGCGGTGACCGACGGGGCCCTGCCCGGCGGCTGCACCTCGGCGGTGCTCCTGGACCGGGCGGCGGCCGACACCCTCCGCCGGATCGCCTTCACCGGCTGACGGACCCCGCGGGCCGCTGGGCCGAACGGGTTAGCCTTTCAGCCGCAACAGCGGTATCAGGCAGGCGGTAGGTAGGCAGATGGACTTCCCGGCACAGGCGCACCCCCACCCCCACCCGCACGGCGGATGGCCCGGCAACGAGCTGGAGGAAGTGCTGTCCGCCTCCTTCGGCGCACCCGGCGCCGGCGGCCGGATCGTGGAGGTGCTCGCCCGCAGTTTCGTCTGGGTCCCGCTGCCCAGCGGCGGCGGCCCCGACAGCGGCCCGCTCGACCTGCCCTCCCTGGAGATCGACGGCCAGGCCTACGTGCCGGTGTTCAGCTCGGAGGAGCAGCTCCGCCGGGTCGCGGGGGCGCACATGGCGTACACCGTGGCCCCGGCCGTGGAGTTCGCCCGCGGACTGCCCCCGCAGGTGGGCATCGCCGTCAACCCGGACGGCGTGGTCGGCGCCCCGCTGCCGCCGCCCGCGGTGGCCGAACTCTGCCGCTCCGGACGCACCGCGCTGGACGGACCCGACTCCGGCGGCCGGGTGCGCCTCTTCGAACCGGACTGGCAGGACGACCCGGTGGACTTCCTGGCCGCGGCCCGTGGGGAGTTCGCCGCCACCGGCGTCGTGCGCACCGCCCGCCGCTGCCTGGCCGCGATCGAGACCGCCGGCCCGGTCATGTTCGTCGGCGTCGAACTGACCCACTGGGAGGGCGACGCCCGAGCCCTCCCCCTGGAGGCCCTCGGCCGCGCCCTGACCGCGTCCCCGGTGCCCTGGCAGGTCAACCTGGTCCTCCTGGAGGCGGCCCACGACCCGGTCTGCGACTGGATGCGCGACCGGGTCCGCCCGTTCTACCAACGGGACCTCTGAACGCCGGCCTGGTGCGGCCGGCCCGGGGCGCGGGGCTGCGGCGTGTGCGGCCGGCCCGGGGGCGCCGGGCCGCGGGATGTGCGGCTCCGCCGCGTGGGCGCGAGAAGCCGCAGCGAGCCGCGGACGGAGGACCCGGCACCCCCCCCCGAGCGCTGAGACCCCGCCGGCCCGGCGGAGCCTTAAGCTGGTTCCGAAACCGGGGAACTTCTCGAAGGGGCGATACGCGTGAGCGCCAGCGGCACCACGACCGGGCAGGTCGAGCACATGCTGCGCCAGGTGACCCCCGGGCGCTACGACGCCTACGAGGCCCTGCTGCGCGCGCTCGCCACCCCCACGTCCGGCCAGGTCTGGATGCTGCTGTGGCAGGGCCAGTCCGGCTCCCCGGACGCCCAGTACGGGAACATGGAGGTCGACGGGTACGGCTACGCGCCCTGCGTCACCTCCGCCCAGGAGCTGTCGGCCAGCGGCTGGAACCGGTCGTACGAGGTGGTCGACGGCCTGGAGGCGGCCCGCGCCCTCTACCCGGACCACTACGGACTCTGGCTCAACCCGCACGCCCCCGGCGGCGGCGTCGGCATCCCCTGGCTCGACCTGCGCCGCATCGCCTCCGGCCTGGACCGCCAGCCCGCGGGGCCGCTGAGTCTGTCCGAACCGGCCATCGAGATCCCCCAGTTCTACGCCCTGCTCGCGCAGAACGCCCACCGCACCCCCGCAGTCCGGGCGCTGCGCCGTGCCTGGGTGCAGCCCGCGCTGGGCGCGCCGTACCTGGCCATCGGCCTCGACGTGTACGACACGTCCCCGCCGGCCGTCGACGCGGTGCGCGGGATGATGCAGCAGTCCGTCGGCGCCGTGCCGGACGGGCTGCCGGTGTCGACGGTCGCGATGACCGACGCCCACGACCCGGTCGCCATGTGGCTGCGGGCCCGCGCCCGGCCCTTCTACGACCGCGAGGCCCACGCGCCGGCCGCCGCCCCGGCACCGGCGGGCGGGTACGGCTACCCTCCCGCCGGGGGACGGTACTGACCCGCGCGCACCACACCGCCCGTCCGGCCCCCGGGTGACCGGCGGAAATCTTCGCGCGTAGATGGCGGCACAATGCCCCGCACTGTCCCTCATGTCCCAACTCGTACGCGTCCGGCCCCCGTTACCCGCTGTCCGGATAACGGAACACCTCAAACAGCATCACGGTTGCGCATCCATTCCCCGTCAAGTCTGGCTACAGATCGCCAAAGCGTTGAAGACTCCCGCTGCAAGGGGTGGAGTCTCGCTCCTTTGTACGACGGACTGATCACGCCGCTACCGCGGCAAGTGCGGGCCGGCTACCGCCGGTTGAGAGGGGTCCCTGCCAGATGACGGCACCATTGCACGAGCCGACCGCGGAAGCGGCCCCGAGTGCGGCCGAGGAAGCGGCGGTTGCCGGCGCCGACGCGAAGGCGGTCCAGGGGCGTTCCCTGGGCCGGATCGCCTGGGAGCGCCTGAAGAGGGACAAGCTCGCCCTGACGGGCGGCATCGTGGTGCTCGTCCTCATCGTGGTCGCGATTCTCGCGCCGCTGATCACCAACATCGTCGGGCAGGACCCGGACGCCTACCACGAGGACCTGATCGACCCGCTGTTCGGCACGCCCACGGGTTCCCTGGGCGGCATCAGCGGCGACCACTGGCTCGGCGTCGAGCCGGTCAACGGCCGCGACATCTTCGCCCGCATCGTCCACGGCGCCCGGATCTCGCTGCTCGTCGGCTTCCTGTCCGCGGTCGTCGCCGTGATCATCGGCACGGTCCTGGGCGTCCTCGCCGGCTTCTTCGGCGGCTGGGTCGACGCCCTGATCAGCCGCATCATGGACGGTCTGCTGGCCTTCCCGCAGCTGCTCTTCATCATCGCGCTGGTCTCGGTCATGCCGAACGACATGCTGGGACTCAGCGGCACGGGCGTGCGCCTGTTCGTGATGATCCTCGTCATCGGCTTCTTCGGCTGGCCCTACATCGGTCGCGTGGTGCGCGGCCAGACGCTCTCCATGCGTGAGCGGGAGTACGTGGAGGCGGCCCGCTCCCTGGGAGCCGGCCGGTTCTACATCCTGTTCAAGGAACTGCTGCCCAACCTGGTGGCGCCGATCATCGTGTACACGACGATGATGATCCCCACCAACATCCTCACCGAGGCGGCACTCAGCTTCCTGGGCGTGGGCGTCAAGCCGCCCACCTCGTCCTGGGGGCAGATGCTGTCGAGCGCGATCGACTACTACCAGTCGGATCCCATGTACATGGTGATCCCGGGCGTGGCGATCTTCATCACCGTTCTTGCCTTCAACCTCTTCGGTGACGGCGTACGCGACGCGTTGGACCCGAAGGGTTCCCGCTGACCTGCTGCCGTACCGCGGCAAGCGACCCGTGGCACCTACACGGGGTCTCTCATCTAATCCGGAGGATCCGAGATCGTGACTACCCAACGCACCTCAGGGCGGCGCAAGCAGGCCATGGCCGCTGCCGCAGTGGTCGCCGCGCTGCTGACCACGGCGGCGTGCGGCGGCGGTGACAGCGACAGCGGGGGATCGAAGAACGGCGCGGCCGGCTTCGACGCTGCGAACAACAAGATCGCCCAGGCGGACCAGGTCAAGAAGGGCGGCGAGCTGAAGTTCGCCAGCACCCAGGACGCCGACTCGTGGGACACCACCCGCGGCTACTACGGCTTCATGTGGAACTTCTCCCGCTACTACGCGCGCCAGCTCGTCACGAACACCCCGGCACCGGGTGAGAAGGGCGCGGGGGTCTCGCCCGACCTCGCGACCGACGTCGCCAAGGTCTCGGACGACGGCAAGACCTACACGTACACCCTGCGTGACGGCGTCACCTGGGAGGACGGCAAGCCGATCACGTCCAAGGACGTGAAGTACGGCATCGAGCGCGGCTGGGCGCAGGACGTGCTGGCCGGCGGTCCGACGTACCTCAAGGAGGTGCTCGACCCCGACGGCAAGTACGAGGGCCCGTACAAGGACAAGTCCGCGGACAAGCTCGGTCTGAAGTCGATCGAGACCCCGGACGACAAGACCATCGTCTTCAAGCTGCCCGAGGCCAACTCGGACTTCGAGGAGATGCTCGCGCTGACCTCGGCGTCCCCGGTCCGCCAGGACAAGGACACCAAGTCCAAGTACGGTCTGCACCCGTTCTCGTCGGGCCCGTACAAGTTCGAGTCCTACAACCCGGGCAAGGACCTCACGCTGGTCCGCAACACCGAGTGGAAGCAGGACTCTGACCCGGTCCGCAAGGCGTACCCGGACAAGATCTCGATCAAGTTCTTCACCAACGCGAACGAGCTGGACCAGCGCCTGATCGCCGGCGACTACGACATCGACCTGGCCCAGACCGGTCTGTCGCCGCAGGGCCGCACCTCCGCCCTGAAGGAGCACAAGGGCAACGTGGACAACCCGGTCTCGGGTTACATCCGCTACGCCGTCTTCCCGCAGAGCGTGAAGCCGTTCGACAACATCCACTGCCGCAAGGCCGTCCTCTACGGGGCCGACCACGTCTCGCTGCAGACCGCCCGGGGCGGCCCGCAGGCCGGTGGCGACATCGGCACCAACATGCTGCCGCCGGCGGTGCCGGGCTCCGAGGCCCAGAAGTACGACCCGTACGAGATGGCCGGTGCCAACAAGAACGGCAACATCGAGAAGGCCAAGGAAGAGCTGAAGGCCTGCGGTCAGCCGAACGGCTTCAAGACCACCATCGCGGTCCGCAACAACAAGCCGGTCGAGGTGGCCACCGCCGAGTCGCTCCAGGCGTCGCTGAAGAAGGTCGGCATCGAGGTCGGCATCGACCAGTACGACGGCTCGCAGACCGCCGGCATCATCGGTAGCCCCAGCAACGTGAAGAAGAAGGGCTACGGCATCATCATCATGGGCTGGGGCCCGGACTTCCCGTCCGTCCAGGGCTACGGCAAGCCGCTGTGGAACAGCGAGTTCATCCAGGAGAGCGGCAACAACAACTACGCCCTCATCGACGACAAGGAGATCGACGGGCTGTTCGACAAGTACGGCACGGAGCTGGAGGACTCGGCCAAGGCCGACATCGCCAAGCAGATCAACCACAAGGTGATGGAGGGCGCGTACTACCTGCCCTTCGTCTTCGAGAAGTTCATCAACTGGCGCTCCAGCCGCGTGGGCAACGTCTACACCTCGGACGGCTACAGCGGTATGTACGACTTCGTCAACATCGGCCTGAAGTCCTCCTCGAAGTAACCGGTACACCCGCCGTACGGCACGAAAGGCAGGTGAAGGCCGGCGCGGCGTGACCGCGGGCCGCCGGACAACCTCCGGCGGCCCGCGGTCCGCAGCGGGCCGTAAGCTGTGCTCGCTTACCTCTTCAGGCGGCTGTTCGCCGCCGCAGTGATGCTCGTGGTCATCATCCTGGTGGTCTTCGGCATCTTCTTCCTCGTCCCCAAGTGGGCGGGCGTCGACATCGCCTCGAGCTTCGTGGGCAAGCAGGCCGACCCGGCCGCCGTCGAAGCGGTGCGCCAGAAGCTGGGCCTGAGCGACCCGGTCTTCGTCCAGGCCTGGGAGTTCTTCAAGGGCATCTTCGCGGGCCGGACCTACTCGGGCGGCGGCGACGTCACCCAGTGCTCCGCCCCCTGCTTCGGCTACTCCTTCCGCAGCGAGCAGGCCGTGTGGCCGGTGCTGACCGAGCGCTTCCCGGTGACCCTGGCCCTCGCGCTCGGTGCGGCCGTCCTGTGGCTGATCTTCGGTCTCGCGGCGGGCGTGCTCTCCGCGCTCAAGCGGGGCACCCTGTGGGACCGCGCTGCGATGGTCGTCGCGCTCGCGGGCGTCTCCCTCCCGATCTACTTCACCGGTCTGCTCAGCCTCGCGATCTTCTCCCACAGCCTGGGGTGGATCAACGCGGAGTTCGTCCCGCTGGACGAGAGCTTCTCCGGCTGGTTCGGCGGCATGATCCTGCCCTGGATCACCCTGGCCTTCCTGTACGCGGCGATGTACGCGCGCATCACGCGTGCGACCATGATGGAGATCCTCGGCGAGGACTACATCCGCACCGCGCGGGCCAAGGGCCTCAAGGAGCAGGTCGTCATCCGCAAGCACGCCATGCGGTCGACCCTGACCCCGCTGCTGACCATGCTCGGCATGGACCTCGGCGCCCTGATGGGCGGCGCCGTCCTGACCGAGACCACGTTCAGCCTTCCCGGCCTCGGCCAGAAGGTGCTGGACGCGATCAAGAACCAGGACCTCCCCTTTATCCTGGGCGTCGTCCTGATCACTTCTCTCGCGGTGCTGATCGCCAACCTCGTGGTGGACGTCCTGTACGCCGTGATCGACCCCCGAGTGAGGCTCGCATGACCGAACCCAGCAAGAGCGGAGCAGCCGTGGGCGAGCCCACCGGCGACGCGCCCGGCTCCAACGCCTTCCTCGAAGTGCGCGACCTCAAGGTGCACTTCCCCACCGACGACGGCCTGGTCAAGTCCGTCGACGGGCTCAGCTTCCAGCTGGAGCGCGGCAAGACCCTCGGCATCGTGGGCGAGTCCGGCTCCGGCAAGTCGGTGACCTCGCTCGGCATCATGGGCCTGCACACCGCCGGCCAGTACGGCAGGCGCAAGGCCCAGATATCCGGCGAGATCTGGCTGGACGGCACCGAGCTGCTGTCGGCCGACCCGGACCACGTGCGCAAGCTGCGCGGCCGGCAGATGGCGATGATCTTCCAGGACCCGCTGTCCGCGCTGCACCCGTACTACACGATCGGCAAGCAGATCGTGGAGGCGTACCGCATCCACCACGACGTGGACAAGAAGACCGCCAGGCGCCGCGCGGTGGAGATGCTCGACCGCGTCGGCATCCCGCAGCCGGACAAGCGGGTGGACAGCTACCCGCACGAGTTCTCCGGCGGTATGCGCCAGCGCGCGATGATCGCGATGTCGCTGGTCAACAACCCCGAGCTGCTCATCGCGGACGAGCCGACCACCGCCCTGGACGTGACCGTCCAGGCGCAGATCCTCGACCTCATCCGGGACCTGCAGAAGGAGTTCGGCTCCGCGGTCATCGTCATCACCCACGACCTGGGCGTCGTCGCCGAGCTGGCCGACGACCTCCTGGTGATGTACGGCGGCCGGTGCGTGGAGCGCGGCCCGGCGGAGAAGGTGTTCTACGAGCCCCGGCACCCCTACACCTGGGGCCTGCTCGGCTCGATGCCGCGGCTCGACCGCGACCAGCAGGAACGCCTCATCCCGGTCAAGGGCTCCCCGCCCTCCCTCATCAACCTCCCGTCCGGCTGCGCCTTCAACCCGCGCTGCCCGTACGCCGACGTGCCCAAGGACGACGTCACCCGCACGGTCCGCCCCGAGCTGACCGAGATCGGCAGCAAGCACTGGGCCGCCTGCCACATGTCGCAGGAGCAGCGGGAGCGTATCTGGACCGAAGAGATTGCGCCGAAGCTGTGAGCGACGAAGCCAAGGACAAGACCACGGGCAAGGCCGAGAACGCGGCGTCGGGCATCCCGGCCCAGAGCGACGGCACGCAGGAGAAGTCCGGCGGGACCGCGACCCTCACCAAGGACGCCGCTCCCGGCGAGACCCTGCTGAAGGTGACGGGGCTGCAGAAGCACTTCCCGATCAAGAAGGGCCTGCTGCAGCGCCAGGTCGGCGCGGTGCGCGCCGTCGACGGCATCGACTTCGAGGTCCGCTCCGGTGAGACCCTCGGCGTCGTGGGCGAGTCGGGCTGCGGCAAGTCGACCATGGGCCGGCTGATCACCAGGCTCCTCGAACCGACCGCCGGCACGGTGGAGTTCCAGGGCAAGGACATCACCCACCTCGGGGTGGGCGGCATGCGCCCGATGCGCCGCGACGTCCAGATGATCTTCCAGGACCCGTACTCCTCGCTGAACCCGCGCCACACCATCGGCACGATCGTCAGCGCCCCGTTCAAGCTCCAGGGCGTCGAGCCCGAGGGCGGGGTCAAGAAGGAGGTGCAGCGGCTGCTGTCGGTGGTCGGCCTCAACCCCGAGCACTACAACCGCTACCCGCACGAGTTCTCCGGCGGCCAGCGCCAGCGCATCGGCATCGCCCGCGCGCTCGCGCTCAGCCCGAAGCTGGTCGTCGCCGACGAGCCGGTCTCCGCGCTCGACGTGTCGATCCAGGCCCAGGTCGTCAACCTGCTCGACGACCTCCAGCAGGAGCTGGGCCTGACGTACGTGATCATCGCGCACGACCTGTCCGTCGTCCGGCACGTCTCGGACCGGATCGCGGTGATGTACCTCGGCAAGATCATGGAGCTGGCCGACCGCGACCTGCTCTACAAGTCGCCGATGCACCCGTACACCAAGGCGCTGATGTCGGCGGTGCCGATCCCGGACCCGGCGCGGCGCGGCGCGAAGAGCGAGCGCATCCTGCTCAAGGGCGACGTGCCCTCGCCGATCGCCCCGCCGAGCGGCTGCCGCTTCCACACCCGGTGCTGGAAGGCCACGCAGGTCTGCACCACCACCGAGCCGCCGCTCAAGGAGCTGCGGCCGGGCCAGCAGGTGGCGTGCCACCACCCGGAGAACTTCGAGGACCAGGCGCCGCAGGACGTCGTGCTGCTCTCGGCCGCGAAGGAGGCGGCGGAGCTGGTGTCGGAGGACGCCCTGGCGGAGTCGGCGGCCACCTCGGCGGCGGTGGCCGCGGAGGTCGCGGAGACCGACGCCGACGCCGACTCGGGTGCCGGTGCCGGTGCCGGTGCCGGTGCCGACGCCGACTCGGGTGCCGGTGCCCGTGCCGACTCGGGTGCCGGTGCCGACGTCGACTCGGGTGCCGGCACCGAGGAGCCTCCCGCCCAGGAGAAGTGAGCTGACCAGCGCATGAGAGCGAGCCCCTGCCTTTGTTTGTAAGGCGGGGGCTCGCTGTCGGGTAAGAATAGAAGGGTGTACGAGCAACTCTTCAGCCCCACCGTCCAGCACACGCTCGACCTGATCGGCATCTTCGTCTTCGCCATCTCGGGCGCGCTGCTGGCCGTGCGCAAGAACTTCGACGTCTTCGGCATGGCCGTGCTCGCCGAGGTCACCGCGCTGGGCGGCGGGCTCTTCCGCGACCTGGTCATCGGCGCCGTACCGCCCGCGGCCTTCACGGACCTGGGGTACTTCGTCACCCCGCTCTTCGCCACGCTCCTGGTCTTCTTCCTCCACCCCCACGTGGAGCGCCTGCAGACCGGCGTGAACGTCTTCGACGCGGCCGGCCTCGGCCTGTTCTGCGTCGCCGGCACGACCAAGGCGTACGACTACGGGCTCGGCCTGACCGCCTCCGCCTGCCTGGGGCTGGCCACGGCGGTCGGCGGCGGCGTCCTGCGCGACGTGCTCGCCAACGAGGTGCCCTCCCTGCTGCGCTGGGACCGGGACCTGTACGCCGTCCCCGCGATCGTCGGCTCGGCGATGGTCGCCCTGTGCATCCGCTACGAGGCCCTGACCCCGTTCACCAGCGGGCTCGCGGTCGTCACCGCCTTCACCCTGCGCCTGCTCGCCCTCCGCTTCCACTGGCGCGCCCCACGCGCCTGGAACCGGCGGTCGACGGTGGTGGAGGGGGAGTGAGCCGTCAGCGCCGGTCCGGCACGTCCTTGACGAAGACGACGCCGTCGACGTCGGCCAGGTGCCCCGGGTCCAGCGGGGCGTAGCCGAACCAGGGGGAGACGCGGGGCGCGGGCAGCGGGTCGCCGAGGGCGGTGGCCGGCCACCCGGGTCCGACGAGGCAGCGGTCCTGGGGGAGGGCGTACAGGAGCCCTTCGAGGGTGTCCGGCGGCGGAGTCTTCACCCCCTGGTGCCGGATCGTGCCGAGGGCCGTGGCCAGGAAGGCGTACTCCTCGCCGAGCCGCGCGCTCACCAGCGCACCGGCGCTCCACCACTCCACCGGCCCCTGCCACATCCGCATCGTGCTGCGGGGGCGCTGGAGATGGGCGTTGTGGGCATGGACGAGGACCGGGCCCCGGGCGGCGAGGGCGAGGAGGTTGTCGGCCATCATCCGGTCCCGCAGGCCCAGCAGCCGGCCCATGCGGGCCTCGGAGGCGTCGGCCGTCCAGGAGTGGTAGAGCAGCAGGCCGGTCGCGGTACGCCCGTACAGCCGCGCCCGCTCCCACGCGTCCCGGCTGTCGCGGGCATCCCAGTCGTCCCCGCCGTCTCGATCCTCCCTGCTGCCCCTGCCGTCCCTGCTGCCCCCGCCGTCCCCGCCGTCGCGCGGGCCCGCCGCGAGCAGTGACGGGGTCTGCTCGTCGAGCAGGGACACCAGGTCGTCGGCGAGCAGCCGCAGCCGCCCGGCCTCGGCCGACCCTCCCACGGACCGGGCGGGGTCCAGCATCGCGTCGGGCTCCGTCCACCGGCCGTCGTCGCCGAGCAGGCGGTCGAGCTCCTCCGCGGTGCAGGGCAGCAGGCGGGGGCCGATCCGGGCCGCGAGGTAGTCGTGGAGGGCGATGAGGGCCCGCCGGGGGCTCGCGGCGCCGGTGATCTCCAGCGGGCCGTCGAACCCGGCGAAACGGACCTGTTCGGCCGGGGGCCGGCCGTCGTTGTGGGCGCGCATCCAGCGCACGAGTTCCCGGTTGGCGGCCGGGGCGCCGAAACCGTGGCTGAAGCCGCGCTCCATGGCCTCGTCGAGCGTGCCGGTGCCCGAGGTGACGTAGGCGTCCACGACCAGCCCCCGCAGGCAGTCGCTCTCGATCGCGACCGTCCGGTAGCCGGCCTGCTCGACCAGCTGCCGGAAGACGGCGTTGCGCACGTCCAGCAGCAGGTCCTCGCCGTGGGTGGGCTCGCCCAGGGCGAGCAGCCGGGGCCGGGAGGGGAGCAGCCCCAGGACCGAGGCGGCGTCGACGGGATGGACGGTGTCCTTGATGCCGGTATCCATGTCTTCAACGCTATCGTTGAACCCACGGTGAAAACTCTGGCGCGATCGTGCCCGCAGTAGACTGCGTTCCATGGCGGAAAAGCTTCAAAGCACAGTCAGGCTCCGGCCGGTCGACCTGGCACGCGGGCACGGCCTGTCCACGCAGGCCGTGCGGAACTACGAGGACTCCGGCATCCTCCCGCCCGCCCGTCGTACCGAGCACGGATACCGCACCTACACGGCGCTGCACGCGCGGGCGCTGGACGCGTTCCTCGCCCTGCTGCCCGGCCACGGGCACCGGACGGCCGCGGCCGTGATGCGGGCGGTGAACGAGGGGGCGCGGGGCGAGGCCTTCCGTCTCATCGACGAGAGCCACGCCCAACTGCGCGACGACCGGCTGACGCTGGAGGCGGTGGAGGCCGCCCTGCGCGACCTGCCGCTGCCCGCGGGACCCCCGGCGGCGACACCGCGCGGCGGATTCATCGGGCCGCTGGCGCGGGAGCTGGGCATCCGGCCCGCGACCCTGCGCAAGTGGGAGCGGGCCGGGCTGGTGCGCCCGCGCCGCGACCCGGTGACCGGGTACCGCGTCTACGCCGAGGCCGACCTCCGGGACGCCCGGCTGGCCCACCAGCTCAGGCGGGGCGGCCAATCCCTGAAGGGGATCGCCACCGTGCTCGAACAGGTGCGGACGGCGGGCGGGCCCGAGCCGCTGGAGGCCACCCTGCGCGACTGGCACGACCGCGTCTGCGCCCGCGGCCTGGCGATGCTCACGGGCGCGGCCGAGCTGGCGGCGTACCTGCGGGAGGAGCCAGGGAAAGCTACCGCTTAGTAGTCTCCTGTTGTACCGTGCAGCCATGGCAGAAGCAGCAGCCGCGCCCGCCGTGCGGGCCGCCGTCGGCGACAGCGAGTTCGACCGCGACACCGCCGTCACCCGGCGGGGCCCCGGGGTGTACGACATCGACCTCTCCGCCGGCTGGTCGATCCTCGGCGCCGTCAACGGCGGTTATCTGCTGGCCGTGCTGGGCCGCGCGCTCGGTGACGCCCTGCCGCACGCCGACCCGTTCACCGTCTCGGCGCACTACCTGACCGCCTCGCGGCCCGGCCCCGCGGTCGTGCGCACCGAGACCGTCCGCACCGGCCGCACCCTCTCCACCGGCCAGGCCTCCCTCTTCCAGTACGACGACGAGGGCAACGAGGTCGAACGCATCCGGGTCCTCGCCTCCTACGGCGACCTCGACGCGCTGCCCGGGGACGTCCGCACCTCGGCCGAGCCGCCCGCGATCCCGCCGGCGGAGCAGTGCTTCGGCCCCGAGGACGGCCCGGACCCCCTCGACGGCGTCTCCGCCATCACCGAGCGGCTGAGGCTCAGGCTCGACCCCGCCACGCTGGGCTGGGCGCTGGGGAAGCCGTCGGGGCGGGGCGAGATGCGGGCCTGGTTCGGGCTCGCCGACGGCCGCGACGCCGATCCGTTCTCGCTGCTCCTCGCGGTGGACGCGCTGCCGCCGACCGCGTTCGAACTCGGGCTCAAGGGGTGGGTGCCGACGGTCGAGCTGACCGTGCACGTGCGGTGCCGCCCCGCGCCCGGTCCGCTGCGGGTCTCCATCACCACCCGCAACCTCGCCGGCGGCTTCCTGGAGGAGGACGCCGAGGTCTGGGACAGTGCCGACCGGCTGGTCGCCCAGTCCCGCCAGCTGGCCCGCGTCCGGCTCGGCTGACCGGTTCCGCCGGGGCGCCCCTCCCGGGCGCCCTCAGTCCAGCCAGTGCCGGCGGCCGACGCCGATCAGCCGCAGCTGCCTGGTCGCCGTCGCGGCCGCCCGCCGGTGCTCCTCCCGGGGGGCGGCCGGCGTCTCCAGGAACAGGGACGCCGTGATCAGCATCTGGTCGACGTAGAGGCCCGCCAGCATCCGCAGGTCGGCGTCGCTCCAGCCCGCCGCCGAGGCGTCCGTGGCCAGCTCGGCCTTCACCTCCTCGGCGAACCGCGCCAGTTGCTCCCGTATGGCCTCCCGGACCGGCTGCACGCCGCCGTGCCGCTCCCGTGCGACGAAACGGACGTGGGCCGGGTGCGCGGCCACGTGGCCGGCGATCAGCTCGACTGCGCGAGCGATGCGCTCGTCGTCGTCCTCCACCGGGGACATCGTCGTCCGGATCATCGAGTGCAGGCTGCCCAGCGCCTCCTCGACCAGCGCCACCCCGAGATCCTCCGTGGAGCGGAAGTGCCGGTAGAAGGCGGTCGGCGCGACGCCCGCGGCGCGGGTGACCTCACGCAGGCCCAGGCTGCTCAGGCTCTGCTCCTCGAGGAGTCCGAGCGCGGCGTCCAGGAGCGCCTGCCTGGTTTTCTGCTTCTGCGCCTGCCGGACGCCCGGAGTGTGACCCATGCCATGCAGTTAACAACTGTTCTCCGGAATTGAAAAGCCGGGCGGCACGTTAGACTGAGGAGTCAGTGAACAAATGTAACCACAATCGTTCACCGAAGAGTTCACGAAGATGGGGGGACCCGCACCATGCTGTTTCTCGTCGTCGCACTCCTGCTCCTCGGAGCGGTGCTGGGCACCGTCGCCCACGCGCCACTCACCTTCTCCGTCGCCGCCGGACTGGTCATCGCCGTCTGGCTCGGCGTCTTCGCGGTCCGCGAGCGGTACGGCCGCCGGCGGACCACGTCCACGCACTGACGCCGGCCCGCCGCAGCCCGGCCCGGCCCGTCGCACCGTAGGGAGATACTCATGCAGCTCACCGCACCGGCCACCCGCACCGAGCGCACCACCGACCGCACCGGCACCCCGGCCGCGGGCACCCCGGACGCCGGCGTCCGGAAGACCGGCATCCGGGACACCGACGGGATGGCCGTCGCCTCCTTCGTCCTCGGCCTGCTCGGCCTGCTCGTGCTCAACGTCTTCCTGGGCCCGGTCGCCATCGTCCTGGCCGCCGTCGCCCTGTGGCGCGGCACCGCCCGCCGCGGACGCGCCCTCCTCGGGCTCGGTCTCGGCGTCGCCGACCTGCTGGTCCTCGTGGCGTTCATGTCCGCGGACAGCACCGTGTCGTGGAGCCTGTGAGCCGTCGGCAGCGCGGTCAGCGCGAGCGGGCGCAGGAGGCCGACCTTGATCTCGGGCGGGGCGCGGGCGCCCCGTAGAATCGGCCCCACCATGGCTTACCTCGACCACGCTGCGACCACCCCGATGCTTCCCGAGGCGGTCGAGGCACTCGCCGCGCACCTGAGCGTCACCGGCAACGCCTCCTCCCTCCACGCGTCCGGCCGCCGGGCGCGGCGCACCGTCGAGGAGGCCCGCGAGACCCTCGCCGAAGCGCTCGGCGCCCGTCCCAGCGAGGTGGTCCTCACCTCCGGCGGCACCGAGGCGGACAACCTCGCCGTCAAGGGCCTGTACTGGGCCCGCCGGACCGCCGACCCGGCCCGCACCCGGGTCCTGGCCAGCCCCGTCGAGCACCACGCCGTCCTCGACGCGGTCCACTGGCTCGGCGAGCACGAGGGCGCCCGGGTCGAGTACCTGCCGGTCGACGCGTACGGCCGCGTCCACCCCGAAGCCCTGCGCGAGGCCCTCGCCCGCGACCCCGACGACGTCGCCCTCGCCACCGTCATGTGGGCCAACAACGAGATCGGCACCGTCATGCCGGTCCGGGAACTCGCCGACGTGGCCGCCGAGTTCGACGTCCCGCTGCACGCCGACGCGGTGCAGGCCTTCGGTCAGCTCCCGGTCGACTTCGCCGGCTCCGGGCTCGCCGCCATGACGGTTTCCGGCCACAAGATCGGCGGCCCCTACGGCATCGGCGCCCTCCTCCTCGGCCGCGCGTACACGCCCGTGCCCGTCCTGCACGGCGGCGGCCAGGAACGACACGTCCGCTCCGGCACCCTCGACGTCCCCGCCGTCGCCTCCTTCGCGGTCGCCGGCCGCCTCGCCGCCGAGCAGCGCGCGTGGTTCGCCCGCGAGATCGGCGCCCTGCGCGACGACCTGGTGGACGCCGTGCGCTCGGCCGTGCCGGACGCGATCCTCGGCGGCGACCCGTCGCCCGGGGGGCGCCTTCCGGCCAACGCCCACTTCACCTTCCCCGGCTGCGAGGGCGACTCCCTGCTCCTCCTGCTCGACGCCCAGGGCATCGAGTGCTCCACCGGCTCCGCCTGCACGGCGGGCGTCGCCCAGCCCAGCCACGTCCTGCTGGCCACCGGCACCGATCCCGACCTGGCCCGCGGCACCCTGCGCTTCTCCCTGGGCCACACCTCGACGCGGGCCGACGTGGACGCACTCGCCAAGGCGATCGGCCCCGCGGTGGAACGGGCCAGGGCGGCGGGGCTGACGTAGGACGCAGGGGGCGGTCCCGTAGCCCCGTGCCGCCTACCCGCCGCTCAGGCGCCGGCCGGCGGCTTCGAGGACGCACCCGGCGACGGCTCGGAGGACCCGCTCGGCGACGGCTCGGCGGCCCCGCTGGTCACCGCCCGCCGCACCAGCTTCATGTACCGGTCCCAGTCCCAGTGCGGCCCCGGATCGGTGTGGTCGGTGCCCGGCACCTCCACATGGCCGATGACGTGCTTCCGGTCCACGGGTATGTCGTACCGCGCGCAGATCTGCGCGGTCAGCTTCGCGGAAGCCGCGTACATCGCGTCCGTGAAGTCCTGCGGGCGGTCCACGAAACCCGCGTGCTCGATGCCGACACTGCGCTCGTTGTAGTCGCGGTTGCCCGCGTGGTACGCCACGTCCAGCTCGCGGATCATCTGCGTCACGCGCCCGTCCTGCCCGACGATGTAGTGCGAGGACGCCTTGTGCCCCGGGTCCTGGAAGGCCCGCACGGCGCTGTCGAAGCTGCCCTGCGTGACGTGCACGATCACCATCTCGATGCGGTAGTCGTCCGGCCGGTCCGCCCGGCGCCAGTTGGCGTCCGAGGCCGCCACCCAGGTCGCGCCCGCGTAGTCGACCGCGCCGTCGTCGCGGGGCCGTTCCATACCGGGGATCCGCCACCAGAGCCGGGCCAGCTCGTCGCGGGCCAGTACGGCACTGCCCACGGCCGCCGCCGTACCCCCGACGATCAGGGCACGCCTGCCGATGCGCCGGTCGGCGTCCTTGGACCGGCCGGACGGGTCCGTGGGCCCACCGCCCGTGGGTCCCTTGGCGGACCCGCCGGCGGACCCGCTCGTGGATTCCTGGTCAGCCCCCATACGATCTTCAACGCATATCCGCGCGCTCCGGTTCCCGTCCTCCCCTTACTCTGGAGGGGCTATGACTGACACCCCGCAGCGCACCCGTCCCCTCCGCGTCCTCGCCGCCATGTCGGGCGGCGTCGACTCCGCCGTCGCCGCCGCCCGCGCCGCCGAGGCGGGGCACGACGTGACCGGCGTCCACCTGGCGCTCTCCGCCAACCCGCAGTCCTTCCGCACGGGCGCCCGGGGCTGTTGCACCATCGAGGACTCGCGGGACGCCCGCCGCGCGGCCGACGTCATCGGCATCCCGTTCTACGTCTGGGACCTCGCCGACCGCTTCCGGGAGGACGTGGTCGAGGACTTCGTCGCCGAGTACGAGGCCGGCCGCACCCCCAACCCGTGCCTGCGCTGCAACGAGAAGATCAAGTTCGCCGCGCTGCTCGACAAGGCGCTCGCCCTCGGCTTCGACGCAGTCTGCACCGGCCACTACGCCAAGGTGATCCTGCGCGAGGACGGCGTCCGCGAGCTGCACCGCGCCTCCGACATGGCCAAGGACCAGAGCTACGTCCTCGGCGTGCTCGACGACCGGCAGCTCGCGCACGCGATGTTCCCGCTGGGCGACACGCTCACCACCAAGGACGAGATCCGCGCGGAGGCCGAGCGCAGGGGCCTCGCGGTCGCCAAGAAGCCCGACTCGCACGACATCTGCTTCATCGCCGACGGCGACACCCAGGGCTTCCTGGCGGACCGCCTGGGCAAGGCGGAGGGCGACATCGTCGACGAGGCGGGCAACCGGCTCGGCACCCACGAGGGCGCCTACGGCTACACCATCGGCCAGCGCAAGGGCCTGAGGATCGGCACCCCGGCCCCCGACGGCAAGCCGCGCTACGTCCTGGACATCTCCCCGGTGGACAACACGGTGACGGTCGGCCCCGCCGACGCCCTCGACGTCGACGCCCTCCGCGCGATCAGGCCCCGCTGGTGCGGCGCCGCCCCCGCCGGACCCGGCACCTACACCGCCCAGCTCCGCGCCCACGGCGGCGAGACCGAGGTCCGGGCCCAACTGGTCGACGGCACCCTGGAGGTCTCCTTCACGGAGCCGGTGCGCGGCGTCGCGCCGGGCCAGGCGATCGTGCTGTACGACGGCACCCGCGTGGTGGGCTCGGCGACGATCGCGTCCACCACGCGCGCGACGGCCGACGCGGCCTGAGCCGTGCCGGCCGCCGCGGTCCGGCGCCGTCGGTGGCTCAGTCCGCCTCCACCTCGTAGAAGCAGAGGTGGTCCTTGATCTCCGCCACCTCCTGCTTCGGCTCCGGGTACGCCCAGACCAGGTCCGCCGCGTCCGGCAGCGACCAGTACGAGGCGTCGCCCTTGAAGGGGCAGTGCGTCCGCGTGCCGGACGGGGTCAGCAGGTCCAGGCGTACGTCCCGGGGCGGGATGTAGTACCGGTCGGGCAGGCCCGTCTCGTGCAGCACCAGCGCCGCGTCGCTCTCGGCCAGCACCTGCCCGCCGTGCACCACGCGCACGTGCCGGCCGCTCGGCTCGACGGTGACGCGGTGTCCCGTGAGCCCCTTGAGTCCTTCGTGTCCCTTGGTCACTTCGTCCTCCTCGACGGCAGTGGTTCCGGTCACTACAGCATGGCCGGACGCCGGGTTCTTCCCGTCCTGGCCGGGCCGTACCGTGGACGCCATGAACATCTGCGTCTTCCTCTCCGCCGCCGACCTGGACGAGCGCTACACGCGCCCCGCGCGGCAGTTCGCCGAACTGCTCGGCAGGGGCGGACACACCCTCGTCTGGGGCGGTTCGGACGTCGGCCTGATGAAGGTCGTCGCCGACGGCGTGCAGGAGGCCGGCGGACGGCTGCTCGGGGTCTCGGTGGACTTCCTGGCGGCCAAGGCCCGCGAGGGCGCCGACGAGATGGTGATCGCACCGGACCTCGCCGAGCGCAAGCGGCTGCTCCTCGAGAAGGCCGACGCCGTCGTCATCATGGTGGGCGGCACCGGCACGCTCGACGAGGCCACGGAGATCCTGGAGCTGAAGAAGCACGGACACACCGACAAGCCGGTCGTCCTGCTCAACACGGCGGGCTTCTACGACGGGCTCAAGGAGCAGTTCCGCCGCATGGAGGACGAGGGCTTCCTGCCCCGCCCCCTCACCGAGCTGGTCCTCTTCGCCGAGGAGCCGGTCGGCGCGCTGGCCCACCTGGAGGAGAGCCAGGGCATCGGGTGAGGTGCCGGTGATGCGAGCATGGCGGGCATGGCTACCCATGTGATCACCGGTGCGGGCTCCGGCATCGGCGCGGCCGTCGCCCGCCGCCTGCACGAACGCGGCGACCAGGTCGTGCTGCACGCCCGCGACGCGGGCCGCGCGAAGGAGCTGGCCGCCGCCCTGCCCGGCGCGAAGACCCTGGTCGGCGACCTCGCCGAGCCGGGCAAGCTGTCCTGGGCCCTCTCCCACCAGAGCCTGCCCGAGCGGGTGGACTCGCTGCTGCACATCGCCGGGGTCGTCGACCTCGGGCCGGTCGGCGACCTCACCCCGAAGACCTGGACACAGCAGCTGAACGTCAACCTGGTCGCCCCGGCCGAGCTGACCCGCCTCCTGCTGCCGCAGCTGCGCGTCGCCCAGGGCCAGGTGGTCTTCGTCAACTCGGGGTCCGGACTGAACGCGCACGCCGGCTGGGCGGCGTACGGCGCCTCCAAGCACGGCCTCAGGGCCCTCGCCGATGCCCTGCGCCACGAGGAGCACGGCAACGGCGTCCGTGTCACCTCGGTCTACCCCGGCCGCACCGCCAGCCCCATGCAGGCCAAGGTGCACCAGCAGGAGGGCAAGGAGTACGACCCCGGCAAGTGGATGGACCCCGACTCCGTCGCCACGACGATCCTGATGGCCCTCGACCTCCCGAGGGACGCCGAGGTCAACGACCTGACGGTCCGCCCGGGACGGTAACTCTTCACGTGCCGGTGCGCTTTCCAGCCCGTCCGGCGTCTGAGGACGAGGCCCGTCCAGGGCCGAAAGCGGGGGTCCGGGGGCGCGGCTCCCGGGGACGGGACGGGAAGGGGCGGCGGGGGGCGCGATCGAGGCCCGCGCCCCTGCGTAGGCTTTGCACGTGAACGACAACTTCGCCCCCGCCACCGGCATCGGCAGCCTCCCGGGCCACGACGCCCGAGAGGCCGCCAGAACCGCCACCGGCAGCTTCGAGGACTTCCCCTTCCTCCCCGAGCTGCCCGCCCGCGGCCCCGGCGCCGACATGATCGGCCGCACCGCCGGGATGCTCGTCGAGCTGTACGCGCGCGTGGAGCCCAGCGGCTGGCGGCTCGGCGACCGGCCGGGGCGGGACACCAAGCGGGCCCGGGCCTGGCTGGGCGAGGACCTCGACGCCCTTGAGGAGTTCACCCAGGACTACGAGGGGCCGCTCAAGATCCAGGCCGTCGGCCCGTGGACCCTCGCCGCCGCCCTGGAACTGCGCAACGGAGAGGCGGTCCTCTCCGACCCCGGCGCCTGCCGGGACCTCGCCGCCTCGCTCGCCGAGGGCCTGCGCCTGCACCTGGCCGAGGTCCGGCGCCGCGTGCCCGGCGCCCGGCCCGTGCTCCAGCTCGACGAGCCCTCCCTCACCGCCGTCCTGCGCGGCCAGGTCCGCACCGCCAGCGGCTACCGCACCCACCGCGCGGTCGACCGGCAGGACGTGGAGGCGACCCTCCGCGAGGTCGCCGGCGTGCACGGGGACGGCCCCGTCGTCGTCCATTCCTGCGCCCCCGACGTGCCCTTCGCGCTGCTGCGCCGGGCGGGATTCGCCGGCGTCTCCTTCGACTTCGCACTGCTCACGGAACGTGACGACGACGTGATCGGTGAGGCCGTCGAGGGCGGCACCCGGCTCTTCGCCGGTGTCGTGCCCGGCACGGACACGGCATTGTCAGACCCTGCCGGTAGCGTCATGGGTGTCAGGACGCTGTGGCGCAGGCTGGGGCTGCGTCCCGAGCTGCTCGCGGAGGCGGTCACCGTCACTCCGGCGTGCGGACTCGCGGGCGCCTCACCCGAGTACGCCCGCCGTGCGCTCGCCCACTGCGTCCGGGCGGCGAGATCCCTCGCGGACAACCCAGAGTAACGGGAGGACCACACGGTGGCCGGCGACAAGCAAGCGGAGACCACGAGCGTGCCCGCCGAGGCGCGCGAGAAGCACGTGCAGCTCGCTGAGCAGATCGAGGAGCACCGCTTCCGGTACTACGTGAAGGACGCCCCCGTCGTCAGCGACGCGGAGTTCGACCGGCTGCTGCGCACCCTTCAGGAGCTGGAGGAGCGGCACCCGGAGCTGCGCACCCCGCAGTCCCCGACCCAGAAGGTCGCCGGTTCCTACGCGACCGAGTTCACGGCCGTCGAGCACCCCACGCGGATGCTGTCCCTCGACAACACCTTCAACGACGAGGAGATGGCCGCCTGGACCGAGCGCATCGCGAAGGAGCTGGGCGAGCAGGAGTACCACTTCCTGTGCGAGCTGAAGGTCGACGGCCTCGCCGTCAACCTCACCTACGAGCGCGGCCGGCTCGTCCGCGCGGCCACCCGCGGCGACGGCCGCACCGGTGAGGACATCACGCCCAACGTCCGCACCATCGCCGAGATCCCCGAGCGGCTGGCGGGCGACCAGGTGCCCGACCTCGTGGAGATCCGCGGCGAGGTCTACTTCCCGATGGACAAGTTCCAGGAACTCAACGCCCGGTTGAACGAGGCGGGGGACAAGCCCTTCGCCAACCCGCGCAACGCGGCGGCCGGTTCGCTCCGCCAGAAGGACCCGCGGGTCACCGCCACCCGCCCGCTGCACATGGTCGTCCACGGCATCGGCGTCCTGGAGGGCTACTCGGGCATGACCCGCCTCTCCCAGGCGTACGGCCTGCTGAAGGAGTGGGGCCTGCCCACCTCCCCGCACAACCGCGTGGTCGACGGCCTGGACGGCGTACGGGAGTTCATCGGGTACTACGGCGAGAACCGGCACTCCGTCGCGCACGAGATCGACGGGGTCGTCGTCAAGCTCGACGAGATCCGCCTCCAGGGCCGGCTCGGCTCCACCGCCCGCGCACCCCGCTGGGCCATCGCGTACAAGTACGCGCCGGAGGAGGTCAACACCCGGCTCGTCGACATCAAGGTCGGTGTCGGCCGCACCGGCCGCGTCACGCCGTACGCGCAGGTCGAGCCGGTCACCGTGGCCGGCAGCGAGGTCGAGTTCGCCACGCTGCACAACCAGGAGGTCGTCAAGGCCAAGGGCGTGCTCATCGGCGACACCGTGGTGCTGCGCAAGGCCGGTGACGTGATCCCGGAGATCCTCGGACCGGTCGCCGACCTGCGGGACGGCAGCGAGCGGGAGTTCGTGATGCCGGCCGAGTGCCCCGAGTGCGGGACGCCGCTGAAGGCCATGAAGGAGGGCGACATCGACCTCCGCTGCCCCAACGCGCGTGCCTGCCCGGCCCAGTTGCGCGAGCGGGTCGCCTACCTCGCCGGCCGCCAGTGCCTGGACATCGAGCACTTCGGCGGAGTCGTGGCGGCCGCGCTGACCGGCCCGCTGGAGCCGTCCGAGCCGCCCCTGGTGGACGAGGGCGACCTCTTCGACCTCACCGTCGAGAAGCTGCTGCCCATCACGGCGTACGTCCTCGACCCGGACAGCGGTCTGCCCAAGCGCGACCCCAAGACCGGCGAGGAGAAGATCGTCACGGTCTTCGCCAACAAGGAGGGCGAGCCCAAGAAGAACACCCTCGCGCTGCTGCAGCACATCGAGGAGGCCAAGACCCGCCCGCTGGCCCGCTTCATCAACGGCCTCTCCATCCGGTACGTCGGACCGGTCGCCGCCCAGGCCCTCGCCCGCGAGTTCCGCTCCATCGACCGCATCGAGCAGGCCACCGAGGAGGAGTTGGCGAGCACGGACGGCGTGGGCGGCACCATCGCCACCGCCGTCAAGGAGTGGTTCGCCGTGGACTGGCACCGCGAGATCGTCCGCAAGTGGAAGGCGGCCGGGGTCCCCCTGGAGGACAGCTCGGGGGGCGAGGACGAGGGGCCGCGCCCACTCGAAGGGCTCACCGTCGTCGTCACCGGCACCCTGGAGAACTTCACCCGGGACGGCGCCAAGGACGCCCTGCAGAGCAGAGGCGCCAAAGTGACCGGATCGGTGTCGAAGAAGACCTCGTTCGTCGTGGTCGGGGACAACCCCGGTTCGAAATACGACAAGGCGATGCAGCTGAAGGTTCCGGTTCTGAACGAGGACGGTTTCGGCGTCCTGCTCGAACAGGGAGCCGAAGCGGCCACCGGTGTCGCGCTTTCGGCTGAGGAATAGCGGTTGAAGGCCACCCGATCGGCGCATATCAGATGCATACGGGTGGCCGGGTCGCATTCGGGCAACCGTCGACGACCGGTGCCCCTGGAAGCCTTCCGCGGCCTACTGTTGAGGTGTGCACCTGCCGTGCCCAGCTGCGGTCGGGGCATCTCCCTGCCCCGGATGACGGGAGCGGGGTCTCCAACGCGGAGCCGTTGAAGGTGGTCGAGACGGGGCCGCGTGGCGTGGGCACCGCCGGGCTGTGAGAGGGACGGGAATGGAACCGACCGAGAGCGCCGCCGCGGGCTCACGGCTGCGCCTGCGCCGCATGGTGGGCGCGCGGCACGTGAGCCGCTGGCTCGGGCAACGCGAGGGCGGTGCCGCGCATCCCGCGGCGGACGCCCGCGGCCCGCTGCCCCAGAACACCCGCGACACCCGCGGCTCCGTGCGGCACGCCCGCGGCTCCGTGCCGCAGGCCGTCGGCCACACCCCGGGCCTGCCGTACGCCGAAGCCGAACGACATCCGTCCCTGCCCGCGTTGCCCGCCGCGATCGTCGCGGCCGCCGCCTTCGTGCTGGGCGCCGGGTTCTACCGGGCGTTCACCGACGGCCACGCCCTCTTCCCGTCCGGCACCGTCGGCTGGTCGCTGGCCGTCCTCGCCGGTGTCGTCGTCGGCCACCTGGTCATGCTGGGCCGCTCCCGCTGGTGGGGCGGCACCGGCTCCGGCGCCGCCCTCACCCTGGCCGTCCTGCTGCTGTACGGCTGGGTTCCGGCCGGCATGGTCAGCCTCACCGTCGTCGTGCTGGTCGGCATAGCCCGCCGGGGCCGCTGGCGGCAGGGCGTGCTGCACGGCGCGGTGGACATCCTCGGCATCGCGGCGGGCGCCCTCGTCCTCGCCGTCTGCGGATCCGTCCCGTCCGTCGAGGAGCCCTGGGACCCCAACACCTGGGGCGTGACCGCGGCGCCCAAGGTGGTGCTCGTCGCCGTCGCCTACCTGGCCGTCACCCGCGCCCTGCTCTGGTACCTGCAGACTCCCCGCCCCGGCCTGCCGACCGTCGCCCGCACCGCCCTGGTCAGACAGGGCCTGGTCGCCGTGGCCCTGCTCGGCATCGCTCCGCTGGTCTGCGTCGTGGCCGTCGCCAAGCCGCTGCTGCTGCCGCTGTTCGCCATCCCGCTCATCGCCCTCGACTCCACGCTGTGGATCGCCCGCGCCCGGGCCGAGGAGCAGCTGCGCGACCCGCTCACCGGCCTGCCCAACCGGCAGTGGCTCCTGGAGCGCACCTGGGCCGCGCTGGACGACGCCGAGCGCATCGGCGCCCGCTCCGCCCTCATGCTGATCGACCTCGACCGTTTCCGGTCGGTCAACGACACACTCGGACACCTCGCCGGAGACCGGCTGCTGCTGCAGACCGCCGACCGGCTGCGCCAGGCCCTGCCGCGCGGGGCGGAGGCCGCGCGGCTCGGCGGCGACGAGTTCGCCGTGTTACTGCCCGTCGCGGACTCCACCACGTCGGCGGCCCGGCTCGCCCGCAGCCTCGCGGCCGCGCTCAGCTCCCCGCTGGACCTCGACGGGCTCACCCTCGTCCTGGAGGCCAGCGCGGGGGTCGCCGTCTTCCCCGACCACGCGCTGGACGCCGAGGGGCTGCTGCGCCGCGCCGACGTGGCCATGTACCAGGCGAAGCGGGACCGCACGGGAGTGGAGGTCTACGAGTCCAAGCGGGACTCCAACACCCCCGACCGGCTGGGCCTCCTCGGCGACCTGCGCCGCGCCCTGGACGCCCACGAGGTCCAGCTGCACTACCAGCCCAAGGTCCGCTTCGACGGACAGGTCGCCGGCCTCGAGGCCCTGGTGCGCTGGGTGCACCCCGAGCGCGGCAAGGTCCCGCCGGACGAGTTCATAGCGATCGCCGAGTCCTCCGGGCTGATGCCCCACCTCACCGAGTACGTGCTGGAGACGGCGCTGGAGCAGGTCGCCCAGTGGCGCTCCCAGGGCCTGTTCGTGCCGGTCGCGGTCAACGTCTCCCCGCGCGACGTCCACACGCCGGGCTTCGCGGGCGCCGTCGCCGCCCGGCTGGCCCGGCACGGGGTCCCCGCGGGAGCGCTCCAGCTGGAGATCACGGAGCACGTCCTCCTGGAGGACCCGCAGCGCGCGGCCGACACCCTCAACGCGCTGACCGGGCACGGCGTGAAGATGTCCCTGGACGACTTCGGCACCGGCTACTCCTCCCTCGTCCACCTGCGCAGGCTCCCGGTGAGCGAGCTGAAGATCGACCGTTCCTTCGTGGCCCGGCTGGCCGTCGACACCGAGGACGCCGAGATCGTGCGCTGCACCGTCGACCTGGCCCACTCCCTCGGCCTGCTCGTCGTCGCCGAGGGCGTGGAGGACGACGAGACCTGGGAGCGCCTGCGCGACCTGGGCTGCGACGCCGTACAGGGCTGGCTGGTCGCGGCCGCGATGCCGCCGGAGGAGACCACGCGCTGGCTGCTCGCCCGGGGCTCGCGCGGCTGGGTGCGCGCCGCCGCCGCACTGCCTGCGGCGGCGACCGACGACTGACCCGGGCGGGCCCGGTCCGGTCCGGGGCAGTCCGGGTCAGTCGTCGGGGCGGGAGCGCCGGGGCCGCAGGGTGAAGCGGCGGCCCGCGGCCCTCGGCCCGCGGCCCTCGACGGCGACGGGCCCGGCGGTCGGCGCACGGCCCACCGGACGTCCCTCGTGGACACAGGGCGAGAGAGGCCGGGCACGCGGCGTCCACCCCGCCGCCGAGGCCACCGCCTCACCACCGCGGTCGCCGTCCAGCTGCCGAGGGCCGTCGTCCCACCACCGCGGTCGCCACCCCGCCGCCGAGGCCACCGCCGCCACCGCGGTCGCCTTCCCGCCGCCGGGGCCGCCGCCTCGCCGCAGGGGGCGTCTTCCCGGACACCCCCGAGGTCCGCTTCCCGCCCTCCCGGCGCGTCCGCACCGCCGTCCGGAACCGGGCCCGGGGAAACCGTTTAACGGCCACGCGGCCCGGCCCCATAGGATTGGGCCAAACCGACCGGGACAAGCGACTGGTACCGGCCGATTCGCCCCGACCACACACTCACCCAGAGGAACGCTGCATGCCTGGCATCACGCGCGAGGAGGTCGCCCACCTCGCCCGGCTGGCGCGTCTGGAGCTGAAGCCCGAAGAGCTCGAGCACTTCGCGGGACAGCTGGACGACATCATCGGCGCGGTCGCCCGCGTCAGCGAGGTCGCCGACCAAGACGTACCGCCGACCTCGCACCCGCTCCCGCTGACGAACGTCATGCGGCCGGACGAGGTCCGTCCGTCGCTCACGCCCGAGCAGGCGCTCTCCGGCGCCCCGGCCCAGGAGCAGCAGCGTTTCAAGGTGCCGCAGATCCTGGGGGAGGAGTAACCGCCATGAGCGACATCATCAGGCTCACCGCGGCCGAGATCGCCGCGAAGATCGCCTCCGGCGAGCTGACCGCCGTCCAGGTCACCGAGGCCCACCTGGCCCGCATCGAGGCCGTCGACGAGAAGGTGCACGCCTTCCTGCACGTCGACCGCCAGGGCGCGCTGGCCCAGGCCCGCGCCGTCGACGCCAAGCGCGAGCGCGGCGAGAAGCTCGGCCCGCTGGCCGGCGTACCCCTCGCGCTCAAGGACATCTTCACCACCGAGGGCATCCCCACCACCGTCGGCTCGAAGATCCTGGAGGGCTGGATCCCGCCGTACGACGCGACCGTCACCCGGCGGCTGAAGGCCGCCGACGTCGTCATCCTCGGCAAGACCAACATGGACGAGTTCGCCATGGGGTCCTCCACCGAGAACAGCGCGTACGGCCCGACCGGCAACCCCTGGGACCTCACGAAGATCCCCGGCGGCTCCGGCGGCGGTTCCTCCGCGGCCCTCGCCGCCTACCAGGCCCCGCTCGCCATCGGCACCGACACCGGCGGCTCCATCCGCCAGCCCGCGGCCGTCACCGGCACGGTCGGCGTCAAGCCGACCTACGGCGGCGTCTCCCGCTACGGCATGGTCGCCTTCTCCTCCTCCCTCGACCAGGGCGGCCCCTGCGCCCGCACGGTCCTGGACGCGGCCCTGCTGCACGAGGCGATCGCCGGGCACGACCCGATGGACTCCACCTCCATCGACGCGCCGGTCCCCGCGGTCGTCGAGGCCGCCCGCAACGGCAGTGTGCAGGGCATGCGCGTCGGCGTCGTCAAGCAGTTCCGCGGCGAGGGCTACCAGGCCGGTGTCGTGCAGCGCTTCGACGAGTCCGTGGAGCTGCTGAAGTCGCTGGGCGCCGAGGTCGTCGAGCTGGACTGCCCGTCCTTCGACCTCGCGCTCTCCGCGTACTACCTGATCGCGCCCTCCGAGTGCTCCTCCAACCTCGCCCGCTTCGACGGCCTGCGCTACGGCGCGCGCGTCGGCGACGACGGCACGCACTCCGCCGAGGAGGTCACCTCCCTGACCCGCGAGGCCGGCTTCGGCCCCGAGGTCAAGCGCCGCATCATGCTCGGCACGTACGCCCTCAGCTCCGGCTACTACGACGCGTACTACGGCAGCGCCCAGAAGGTCCGCACCCTCATCAAGCAGGAGTTCGAGCGGGCCTTCGAGCAGGTCGACGTGATCGTCTCCCCGACGACCCCGACCACCGCCTTCGCGATCGGCGAGCGCGCCGACGACCCGATGGCGATGTACCTGGCCGACCTGTGCACCATCCCCACCAACCTGGCGGGCAACGCGGCCATGTCGCTGCCCTGCGGCCTCGCGCCCGAGGACAACCTGCCGGTGGGTCTGCAGATCATCGCCCCCGCCATGAAGGACGACCGGCTCTACAAGGTCGGCGCCGCCGTCGAGGCCGCCTTCGTGGAACAGTGGGGCCACCCGCTGATCGAGGAGGCACCGTCGCTGTGAGCGCACTGTCCAAGGCCAAGGGCTTCAAGAAGTCCAAGTCCGGTCTGTACGTCTCGATGGCCACCTCGGCGTTCGGCGCCGTGGGTGTCTACAAGCAGATCAAGAAGGCGCGTGACGAGAGCGACACGCTGCGGCTGCTCGACGCGGTCGTCACCGGAGTCGCCGTCGTCACCAACCTCGCCATCCTCTACCGCGAGGTCAAGCGCCTCGGCGACGACGACGTCCTGCTGGGCTGAGAGGGAAGTTTCACCGTGACCACCACGACCGACCTGGTGTCGTACGAGGACGCACTCGCCTCGTACGACCCCGTCATGGGCCTAGAGGTCCATGTCGAACTCGGCACCCGCACCAAGATGTTCTGCGGCTGTTCGACCGCGCTGGGCGCCGACCCCAACACCCAGACCTGTCCCGTCTGCCTCGGCATGCCCGGCGCGCTCCCGGCCGTCAACGCGACCGGCGTCGAGTCGGCGATCCGGATCGGCCTCGCGCTGAACTGCGAGATCGCCGAGTGGTGCCGCTTCGCCCGGAAGAACTACTTCTATCCGGACATGCCGAAGAACTTCCAGACCTCCCAGTACGACGAGCCGATCGCCTTCGACGGCCACCTCGACGTGCAGCTGGAGGACGGGGAGACCTTCCGCGTCCAGATCGAGCGCGCCCACATGGAGGAGGACACCGGCAAGTCGCTGCACGTGGGCGGCGCGACGGGCCGTATCCACGGCGCCTCGCACTCCCTGCTCGACTACAACCGCGCCGGCATCCCGCTCATCGAGATCGTCACCAAGCCGATCGAGGGAGCCGGCGAGCGCGCCCCCGAGGTCGCGCGGGCGTACGTCCGCGAGCTGCGCGAGCTGATCCGCGCCCTCGGCGTGTCCGAGGCCCGCATGGAGATGGGCCAGATGCGCTGCGACGTGAACCTGTCGCTGCGCCCGCACGGCCGGGAGAAGTTCGGCACCCGCAGCGAGACCAAGAACGTCAACTCGCTGCGCTCCGTCGAGCGCGCCGCCCGCTTCGAGATCCAGCGGCACGCCGCCGTGCTGAACGACGGCGGCACGATCATCCAGGAGACCCGCCACTTCCACGAGGACACGGGGTCCACCACCTCGGGCCGCGTGAAGGAGGAGGCCGAGGACTACCGGTACTTCCCGGAGCCCGACCTGGTGCCGGTGGCGCCCTCGCGCGAGTGGGTCGAGGAGATCCGCTCCGCCCTGCCCGAGCTGCCGCTCGTGCGCCGCAGCCGGCTCCGCGAGGAGTGGGGCATCTCCGGCAACGACATGCAGTCCATCCTCAACGCCGGGGCGCTCGACCCGATCGTCGCCACGATCGACGCCGGCGCCGACGCGGCCTCCGCCCGCAAGTGGTGGATGGGTGAGCTGGCCCGCAGCGCCAACGAGTCGGGCACGGCGCTCGACGAGCTGGCGATCACCCCGGTCCAGGTCGCCCGCGTCGCCGAACTGGTGACCAAGGGCGAGCTGAACGACAAGCTGGCCCGCCAGGTCATCCTGGGCGTCCTCGCCGGTGAGGGCACGCCGGACGAGGTCGTCGACAAGCGCGGCCTGAAGGTCGTCTCGGACGAGGGCGCCCTGACCGCCGCCGTCGACGAGGCCATCGCCGGCAACCCCGGCGTCGCGGACAAGATCCGCGGCGGCAAGGTGGCCGCGGCCGGTGCCCTGGTGGGCGCCGTCATGAAGGCCACCCGGGGACAGGCCGACGCGGCCCGCGTCAAGGAGCTGATCCTGGAGAAGCTGGGCGTGAGCGAGGGCTGAGCCCCACTCTCGTACTCCACGAGCACCACGAGCCCTGGAGGGCGTGCCGGTCCCGGCGCGTTCCTCCAGGGCCGTTGTTGTGAATAAGGCCACTAAGCCCGCAAAGGATCACTTCTGCCTGCAAGAGTGATTCCGCATTGCTCATGCGTTCTTTGCGGGCATTCGCACCAGGGATGACGGTTCGCACCACTGACGGCGGTTCGTGTCACCGGCGGCCGTTCCGGTGTGATCCCGGTCCATCCGGTGTTCCCGGGCAAAGATCCACAAACAGACACCCCTGGGAGCACGTTCGTGGCAGCCCTCGCACGCTGGTGTGTTCGACGTCGTCTCGTCACCGTTCTGCTCTGGCTGCTCGCCCTCGGCGGGGTGGCCGCGGCCGCCACCGCCGCGGGCTCCGCGTACTCCAACGACTACAGCATCCCCGGCACCGACTCCGACCGCGCCTCCCGGCTGCTCGCCTCCGACTTCCCCGCCCTCGGCGGCGACAGCGACACCGTCGTCTGGCACACCGCGGACGGCACCGTCCGCGCCGCCGACGTCGAACAGGCCATGACCCGCACCCTGGACCGCATCGCGGACCTGCCCGGCGTGGCCGCGGTGACCAACCCGTACGAGGACCCCGACTCGCCGCAGATCAGCGAGAACGCCCGCACCGCGTACGCCACCGTCACGTTCGAGGACGCCTCGCAGGACATCGACCCGGGGGAGGCGCGGGCCGTGGTCGACATCGCCGAGGCGGCCGGGACCGACGGGCTCCGCGTCGAACTGGGCGGCGGCGCCATAGAGCTCACCGAGAGCACCGGCAGCCACCTCGCGGAGGCCGTCGGCGTCGCCGTGGCCGCACTCGTGCTGTTCCTCGCCTTCGGCTCCGCCGCCGCGGCCCTGCTGCCCATCGCCACCGCACTGGTCTCCGTCGGCACCGCCTACGCCGGCATCACCCTCCTCGGTCACTTCATGACCGTCGCCGACTTCGCGCCCATGCTGGGCACCCTCATCGGCCTCGGCGTGGGCATCGACTACGCGCTGTTCGTCGTCACCAGGCACCGGCGCGGCCTGAAGCGGGGCCTGTCCGTCACCGAGGCCGCCGCCGGTGCCGTCGCGACCACCGGACGGGCCGTCGTCTTCGCGGGTGCCACCGTCTGCATCGCCTTGCTGGGCATGCTGATCCTCCGGCTGAGCTTCCTCAACGGCGTCGCCGTCGCCGCCTCGCTGACCGTCCTCCTCACCGTCGCCGCCTCCGTGACGCTGCTGCCCGCCCTGCTGGCGTACATCGGCCCGCGCGCCCTGAGCCGGCGCGAGCGGCGCCGGCTCGCCGAGCACGGGCCCGAGCCCGAGGTGCCGACCGGGTTCGCCGCCCGCTGGTCGGCCTTCGTCGAGCGGCGCCCCAAGCTGCTCGGCGCCCTCGCCCTCGTCGTCGTCACCGTCCTCGCGCTGCCCACCCTCGGACTGCGCCTCGGCACCTCCGACCAGGGCAACGACCCCGCGGGCACCACCACCCGCCAGGCCTACGACCTCCTCGCCGAGGGCTTCGGACCCGGCGTCAACGGACCACTCGTCCTGGTCACCGAGGTCGGCGGCGCCGAGGACCGCCTAGCCCTCGACAACCTCGACGCCACCCTGCGCACCACCGAGGGCGTCTCCTCGGTCACCCCTGTGACGTACGACTCCGCGGGCGACGCCGCGCACCTCACCGTCGTACCCGAGTCGGCGCCGCAGTCCCGGGACACCAGCGACCTCGTCGAGCGGCTGCGCTCCGAGGTGCTGCCGCGCGCCGAGTCCGGCACCGCGCTGGACCTGCACGTGGGCGGCGTGACGGCCGGCTACGACGACTTCGCCGGCGTCATCGTCGGCAAGCTGCCGCTCTTCGTCGGCGTGGTCGTCGGCCTGGGCTGCCTGCTGCTCCTGCTGGCCTTCCGCTCGGTCGGCATCCCCCTCAAGGCGGCCGCCATGAACGTCGCCGCCGTGGCCGCCGCCTTCGGCGTCGTCGTGGCGATCTTCCAGTGGGGCTGGGGGAGCGACCTGCTCGGCCTCGGCAGCGCGGGCCCGATCGAACCCTTCCTCCCCGTCATCATGGTCTCGGTGCTCTTCGGACTCTCCATGGACTACCAGGTCTTCCTGGTCAGCCGGATGTACGAGGAGTGGCTGGAGACGGGCGACAACCGGCGCGCCGTCCGGGTCGGGCTCGCCGAGACCGGCCGCGTGATCAACTCCGCCGCCGTCATCATGATCTCGGTCTTCCTCGCCTTCGTGCTCAGCGGCGACCGGGTGATCGCCATGTTCGGCATCGCCCTCGCCGCCGCGGTCGCCCTGGACGCCTTCGTCCTGCGCACGCTCCTCGTGCCCGCCCTGATGCACCTCCTCGGCCGCGCCAACTGGTGGCTGCCGCGCCGGCTGGACGCCGTTCTGCCGCGCATCAGCATCGAGCCGCCCGAGTGCCGGGCCGCGCACGGGCGGCCGGCCGCGGCGACGGACGCCGAGGTGGCGGACATCCTCGACGCCCGGGAGCGGCAGCGGAACGTGCGGGACACGGCCGGGTGACGACCGTGCCGGGCCGCGTCCCCCTCGGCGGAAGCGCCACCGGCCTCCCCGGCGAACACCCCGGGTGCCGGCGCCGCCCGGCGACTCGGCATGATGCGTGGGGCGTGCCGCGCGCGGCCTCCCCATCGGGGCGCCACACGCGCGTCACCGCACACAAGGATCATTAAGGGACCTCTCAGACAGCGTCCGTACGGTGCGAGGCATGGGAACGAAGACAGTGGACGAGAACGGCGTCAAGACCGACGAGCACAAGACGGACGAGGTGACCGAGGCCGCCGAGTCCACCGGGGCCGCGAAGAACGCCGAAGCGGCCGAGAAGGAGAGGGCCGAGACCCCCGGGACCAAGGCCTCCGACGGCACCGACACGCCGAAGGACGCCGGCGACACGCCGGAGGACGGCGAGGACACGCCGGAGAACGCCGACGACACGCCGGTGGACGCCGACGCCGACGACGAGGACGGCACCGGTACCCCGGCCGGCCCCACCGGCGTCGGCCAGGGCGCGGGCGCCGTCGTCTCCGCCGGGCTCGGCATCGTGTCCCTGACCGGCAGCTGGGTCGGCACCGTGGCCTCCGCGCGGGAGTCGCTGATCGGCCAGCTGGAGACGTCCTCGTCGTCCGACGTGGGCATGCTGATCGAGAAGGGCTACGGCAACGCCTGGCAGGCCACCGCGATGTGGGGCGGCGTCTTCGCCCTGGTCGCGCTGGTCGTCGGCGTGGTCGTGCTGGCCCGCCCCGCGTTCGGCGCGCCGGGCCGCCCGCAGGCCCCGTGGATCAAGTCGGTCGCCTGGGCGGGCGTCGCCCTCGGCGTCATCGGCCTGCTCCTGGCCGTCCTGAAGTACACGAACGTCCTGCTGGGCCTGCCCTCCACGGGCTGACCCGGGCACTGCTGAGGGGTCTTAGGGCATCCGCGCGCCGGCGGCGCGCGCCCTAAGGCCCCTCACGCGCGTCCGAGGCCCCGCACGGCGCCGAAGATGCGGAACTTGCCCGATGTGGCGCTCCCCCCTGGGAGACGAAGGTGGAGGCATCGCGGACGAGCGAAGCCGGGACCGGAGCCGGAACCGGCTCTCACCAGGGGACGAGGGAGACGCCATGTACGAGTACGAGATCCAGCGCTACCGCTACGCCGATCTGATCCGCCGAGGCGCCGAGGCCCGGCTCGCCCGCGAGGTCGTCCTGGCCCGCCGCGCCGCCCGCCGGGCCGCCCGGCGAACGGGCCGGCACGAAGCCTCCGGCACGGAGAGCCATACGCCGCGCCACCGCCGGCACCGGTCCGCCCGGGCCGCGTGAACGGGGGAGCCGGGGAGGGAGGCCGCACGGCCTCCCTCCCCGCCGCCGTTGCGGCCCCGCCGAAATCCGCTGCCGCGCTGTCGCACCCGCGTGCGATGCTCGGGCCCGTGGAGACCAGGTCCGTCAGTCCCGTGTTCGTCGGCCGCACCGGCGAACTGGACACGTTGCACGACGCCCTCGCCCGCGCGTCCGCCACCGGGGGCGAGCCGCAGGCGTTGCTGCTCGGCGGCGAGGCCGGAGTGGGCAAGACCCGGCTCGTCGAGGAGTTCGCCGCCGCCGCGGGCCGCCGCGGGCCGCCGGGGTGCCGTCGTCGCGCTGGGCGGCTGCGTCGAGATCGGCGGCGACGGACTGCCCTTCGCGCCCTTCTCCACCGCCCTGCGCGCCCTGCGCCGCCGGCTCCCGGACGAACTGGCCGGGGCCGCCCGGGGCCAGGAGGAGGAGCTGGCCCGGCTGCTGCCCGAACTGGGCGACAGCGGCGCCCCCGGTGGCGGCGGCCGGCCGGACGAGGAGGACATGGCCCGCCTCTTCGAACTCACCGCCCGCCTGCTGGAGCGCGTCGCCGCCGACCGCGCCGTCGTCCTCGTCCTGGAGGACCTGCACTGGGCCGACGCCTCGACCCGCCACCTGATCGCCTACCTCTTCCGCACCCTGCGCACCGGCCGCCTCGTCGTCCTGGCCACCTACCGCTCCGACGACATCCACCGCCGCCATCCGCTGCGCCCCCTGCTCGCCGAACTCGACCGGCTGCGCACCGTCCGCAGGCTCCAACTGGGCCGCTTCACCCGTGACGAGGCCGGCCGCCAGATCGCGGGAATCCTCGCCCGCGAACCCGACCCGCTCCAGATCGACGAGATCTTCGCACGCTCCGACGGCAACGCCTTCTTCGTCGAGGAACTGGCCGTCGCCGCCCACGAGGGCAGCCGCACCGGCCTCACCGACTCCCTGCGCGACCTGCTCCTGGTCCGCGTCGAAGCCCTGCCCGAGAGCGCCCAGCGCGTCGCGCGGATCGTCGCCGAGGGCGGCTCCACCGTGGAGCACCGGCTGCTCGCCGCCGTCGCCGGGCTCGGCGAGGACGACCTGATCGAGGCCCTGCGCGCCGCGGTGAACGCCCACATCCTGCTGCCCGCCCCCGACGGCTACCGCTTCCGCCACTCCCTGGTCCGCGAGGCCGTCGGCGACGACCTGCTCCCCGGCGAGCGCTCCCGCCTCAACCGCCGCTACGCCGAGGCCCTGGACGCCGATCCCACGCTGGTCCCGGCCGCCGACCGCGTGCTGCGCCTGGCCAGTCACTGGTACCACGCCCACGATCCCGCCAAGGCCCTGCCCGCCGTCCTGGACGCCTCCGTGGAGGCCCGCCGCAGGCACGCCTACTCCGAGCAGTTGCGGCTCCTGGAGCGCGCGATGGAACTGTGGGACGCGGCCCCGGACGACGTACGCGCCGGCCTGCGCCCGGTCGACCGGGCCGAGGTCCACCCTCCGCCACGGCCCGAACGGCACGAAGATCCTTCCGGCGGGCGCGATCCGGCCACCACGCCCCCGCGTTACCTGGACCTGATGGCCGAGGCCGCCGTCGCCGGCCGGTTGTGCGGGGAGCGCGAGCGTGCCATGAAGATCACCAAGCGGGCGCTGCGCCTCCTGGAGGGCGAGCCGGAGGCGGGTGCGGACGCGGCCGGCCGGGACCCGCGGCGCGCCGCCTGGTTCTGGACGCAGCGCTCGCTGCTGGTCCAGGCCCAGGGCCGGGGCGACGGCCGGCGCGAGCTGGGCATCGCCCAGGAACTGGTCCGGGGCCTGCCGCCCTCCGAGGTGCACGCCGAGGTGCTGGCCATGGCCGCCAACTGGTCCATGCTGCACAGCCCGGGACCCGGCGCCGTGACCGCGGCCGAGCGGGCCGTCGAGTACGCGCGGATGGTCGGCGCCGAGGAGATCGAACTCAACGCCCGGCTCACCCTGGGCGGCCTGATGGTGGACGCCGGGCACATCGAGGCGGGACTCGCGGAGATGTTCCGGGTCAGAGAGGTGGTGGTGGCGCAGCCGCGGTCCGCCGTGGTGGCCCGCAGCCACGTCAACCTGCCCTCCTCCCTGGAGGGCGTCGGCCGCTCCGAGGACGCGCTCGGCATCCTGCGCGAGGGGATCGAACTGACGCGGCGGATGGGGCTGCCGGAGTCCGAGGCCTGGGTCTGGGGCAACATCGCCGACTCGCTCGTGTCCCTGGGCCGCTGGGACGAGGCCGTCGAGGCCGCGGACAGGGCCGGTGCCCCCGGCCGAGGGCCCGCGCCCCGCGGAGACGCCGCCCTCCAGCGTGCCGTCGTCGGCCTCGCGCGCGGCGAGCGGACCGAGGCCGCCCGGTTCCTCGCCGAGGCCCGCGCCGCCTACGGCACGCACGACCCCATGCCGCAGCACTCCCTGCCGCTGGCCACCCTCACCGTCGCCCTCGCCGCCGCGGAGGGCCGCGTCCCGGACGCCCGCGCCGAACTCGCCCGGGTCCTGGACGCCGGCCTCCCGCCGGGCACCCAGCGGCACGCCTGGCGCCTGCTGCTCGCCGCGGCCGAGACGGAGGCCGACGCGCGGGCGCTGCCGGCCGCCGAGCAGGGCCGGGCCGAGGCTCTGGAGCGCCTCGCCGGGGCCGCCAAGACCCTCACGACGGGAGCCCCGGTCTGGGCCGCCCACGAGAAGTGGGTCCGCGCCGAACTCCACCGCGCCCACGGCCGCGACACCCCGGACCACTGGTCCGAGGCGGTCACCGCCTTCGAGTGCCTGGAGCGGCCCTACGAACTCGCCCGCGTCCGGCACCGGCTGGCGGGCGCCCTGCTGGCCACCGGCGGCGACGACGAGCGGGCCCGCGCCACCGAACTGCTGCGCCTGGCCCGCGGCGTCGCCGACCACCTCGGCGCCCGCCCCCTCGCCGAGGCCGTCGGCCTGCTCGTCCGGCGCGCCCGCCTCACCCTCGGCCGGGAGGCCGGACCCGCCGCCGGTCCCGGGCCCGCCGCCGGCCCGGCCGAGGCCCTGCGTCTCACCGGCCGGGAGCGTGAGGTGCTGCGCCTGGTCGCGGACGGCCGCACCAACCGGCAGATCGCCGAGGAGCTCTTCATCTCGCCCAAGACGGCGAGCGTCCACGTCTCCCACATCCTCGCCAAGCTCGGTGTCTCCGGCCGCGGCGAGGCGGCGGCGGTGGCCCACCGGCTGGCGCTGTTCCCCGCCGAACGGCTCACGTCCGGTTCGACCGAGTGACGTTTACGCTGTAAGGGACGCCGAGTGACGGAGGCCCCGTGTTCAACGCATTCGAGGAATTGTTCTCCCCCGGCCGCAAGCACACCCAGGACGAGCAGAACCGCCTGGAGCTGACCCGCGAGGACATCGGCGACGGCGACCCCGGCCGAGGCCCGATAGACCTCAGCTCGGGCAAGGTCGTCGTCCACCCGCCGGTCCCCGAGGACGAGGACACGGACGCCGCCCCGGAGCCCGGCACCGGGGAGCCGCCGGCCGGGGGATAATAGCGCTCAGTGCCCGAGCCACGGAGGAACTGTGTTGTACCAGATCGAGTTCACCGAGCGCGCTGCCACGCAGCGTGACGCGCTTCCGGAAGACCGGCGCAAGCTCCTGGAGCGAGGGCTCCTGAAGCTGGCCGAGGACCCGTTCACGTCGGTGTCGAAGGCCGTCAGCGGCGAGGACATCCGCGTGGTCTCCGTGGCCCCCGGACTCACCGTCGACTACATGGTTCACCGGGCCTTCCTGATCCTCGTGTCCGTGGCGATCCTTGACCGGTCGCTTATAGAGGGTGAGTGACCGCCCGGTCTACTTCACCCGCAGCTCGAGAACCCGGTCGTCGTCCCCCTTCGCGTCCCCCCGGCCGTCCGTGTTGCTGGTGACCAGCCACAACCTGTCGCCGCCGGCCGCCGCCACCGTGCGCAGCCGGCCGTACTCGCCCTCCAGGAACGCCTGCGGGTCGGCGGACGTCTCCGTGCCCTTCAGCGGGATCCGCCACAGCCGCTCACCGCGCAGGCCCGCCATCCACACCGAGCCCTCGGCGTACGCGACGCCGCTGGGGGAGGCCTCGTCCGTGCTCCACTGGGCGACCGGGTCCCGGAAGCCGGAGCCGCCCTCCTTGCCCTCGGCCTCGGGCCAGCCGTAGTTGTCGCCGGGCCTGATCGCGTTCAGCTCGTCCCAGGTGTCCTGGCCGAACTCCGAGGCGAACAGCCGCTGCTTGCCGTCCCACGCCAGCCCCTGCACGTTCCGGTGGCCGTACGAGTAGACGGGGGAGTCGGGGAAGGGGTTGCCGGGCGCCGGTTCGCCGTCCGGCGTCAGTCGCAGGATCTTGCCGCCGAGGGACTTCTTGTCCTGCGAGAGGCCGGTGTCACCGCTCTCGCCCGTCCCCGCGTAGAGCATCTTGTCCGGCCCGAACGCGATCCGGCCACCGTTGTGGATCACGCCCTTGGGAATGCCGCGGAAGACCGTGTCCGGCGCGCCGAGCTGCTCGCCCGCCGGCTTCTTCTCGTCGTACCGCATCCGTACGATCCGGTTGTCGGAGGCGGAGGTGAAGTACGCGTAGACCATGTGGTCCGAGGCGTAGTCGGGGGAGAGGGCGATGCCGAGCAGGCCGCCCTCGCCGGACGCCGACACCCCGGGCACCTCGCCCAGTTCGGTCGGGTCGCCGGTCTTCTCGTCGATCCGGACGACCGTGGCCTCGTCGCGGGAGGAGACCAGCAGGTCGCCGCCGGGCAAGGGGGCCAGACCCCAGGGGCTCTTCAGTCCGGTGGCCACCGTGCGGACCACCTCCACGGAGCCCTTCGCGGGCGGCGTCTGCTCGGCCGGCGACCCGGCGGGCGAGGACGGGGCCCCCGAACGCGTCGGTGTGGCGCTCCCGTCCGCCCCGGACGCGTCCCCGCCCCCGTCGCCGGAGGAGCACCCGGCCGTCAGCAGGAGGGCGGCGGCCAACACGGCCGGTACGGCTCGACGTTGCACGATCATGGTCCCTTCGACGCGGCGGGTTCTCCCTGTCATACACCGCACGGGCCCTCCAAGTTCCCGATCGCCGCAACCCGAACCGGCACACCGCCGCTCAGGTGGACGGCGTGCCGGGTCACTCCCAGGAGCCCTGGGCCGGCGGCAGCGCGCTCGCCTCCGCCAGGTCCCGCTCGGTCAGCCGCAGGTCGGCCGCGCCCGCGTTCTGCGTCACCCAGCGCTCCTGCTTGGTCCCCGGCACCGGCACCACGTGCCGCCCCTGCGCCAGTACCCAGGCCAGCGCCACCTGCGCCGGGGTGACAGCGTCGCCGTGCCGGGCCGCGATCCGGCGCAGACCGGCGACGATCGGCTGGTTGGCGGCCATCATCTCGGCGGTGAAGCGGGGATGCCGGGCCCGCAGGTCCTCCGGCTCGAAACCCTGCCCGGGCGTCAGCGTGCCGGTCAGATAGCCGTTGCCCAGCGGCATCGCGGCGAGGAAACCGACCCCGCGCGCGGCGCACCACGGAAGCAGCGTCCGCAGCGCCTCCGGCGACCACACCGACAGCTCGGCCTCGACCGCGGCGACCGGGAAGACCTGCTGCACCCGCTCCAGCTGGCGGACCGTCCCGTCGTGCAGCCGCGCCCCGGACCGCCGGCCGGAGCGGGCGCCGACCGCGCACAGCCCGAGCGCCCGGACCTTCCCGGCCCGCACCAGGTCCGCCATCGCACCCCAGGTCTCCTCGACGGGGACCTCGGGGTCGGCGCGGTGCAGCTGGTACAGGTCGATGACGTCCGTCTGGAGCCGGCGCAGCGAGGCGTCGCAGGCCCGTTTCACATAGCCGGGGCGGCCGTTGGCCACGATGTGCTGCTCGCCCACCAGCAGACCGACCTTGGTCGACACGAAGGCGTCCGGCCGCCGCTCCTTCAGCACCCGCCCCAGCAGCAGCTCGTTGGTGAACGGGCCGTACATGTCCGCCGTGTCCAGCAGGCTGACGCCCAGGTCGAGGGCGCGGTGCACCGCCCGGACCGACTCGTCCCCCCGCTGCCGCGACGTGCTGTACGCCCAGTTCATCGGCATGCACCCCAGTCCGACGGCCCCCACCGCGAGTGCCGTCGCGCCGATCGTCCTGCGCTCCACCTGGTCGTGACCCTCCCTCGTCAGGCCACCCAACCTAACCTCTGCCCCCGAACGCGACTGACATAGCCTCCTGACCATGACTGCTGACGTGTGGCTGCCCATCCCGCCCGACGAGATCGAGGGACTTCCCGAGGGTCCCGCCTACCGCCACTGGGACGGCGAGGAGACCTTCCCCGCCGACCCGGCGGACTGCGCGTACTACGTCGTCCCCTACATGAAGCCCGGCCCGGTCGGGCTGCGCCCGCTGCCCCGAATGCGCAACGTGCAGGTCCTCCAGACCCTCTCCGCAGGCATCGACAGCGTGGAGCCCGGTCTGAAGCAGCTGCCCGCCGGCGTCCGGCTGTGCAACGCCCGCGGTGTGCACGAGGCCAGCACCGCGGAGCTGACCCTCACCCTGATCCTCGCCTCGCTGCGCGGCGTCCCGGACTTCGTGCGGGCGCAGGACCGGGGCGAGTGGCTCGGCGGTTTCCGGCCCGCGCTCGCCGACCGGACGGTGCTCATCGTCGGGTACGGGTCGATCGGCGCCGCGATCGAGGACCGGCTCGTGCCGTTCGAGGTCGCGCCGGTGGTGCGCGTCGCGCGCTCCGCCCGTGCCACGGAGCGCGGCCCCGTGCACCCGCTCACCGACCTCCCCGCACTGCTGCCGAGGGCGGACGTCGTCGTCCTGTCGACGCCGCTCACCGAGGCCACCCGCGGGCTGGTCGACGCGGAGTTCCTGGCCCGGATGAAGGACGGGGCCCTGCTCGTCAACGTCGCGCGCGGGCCGGTCGTCGACACGAAGGCGTTGCTCACCGAACTGGAGAACGGGCGCCTGACGGCGGCCCTCGACGTGACCGACCCGGAACCGCTGCCGACGGACCACCCGCTGTGGCATGCTCCCGGCATAGTCGTCAGCCCGCATGCGGGCGGGCCGACCTCCGCCTTCCTGCCGCGCGCCAAGCGGCTGCTGGTGGACCAGTTGAACCGTTTCGTGAACCAGGAGCCGCTGCGCAACGTGATCCTGACGACGGGCGCGTAATCCGTTTCGGGCACCCTCCGCAATTCCCCGGATGCGGTGGGTACCGGCATATCCGCTGGTCGTCACGGAGAGTAGAGACACTATGTCCCTGAGTGACGAACCTGGTGTATCGTCCGACAGGGGATGCGCCGCGCACCGGTCGGCGCCGGGGATGGACATCAGACTGTGAGGGGGGCGACGGGCGATGCACGGCCTATGGACGAACGACCCGACGCGGCGGAGCCGCCGCCGGCGACCCTGGCGCACGACCACGACCGCGCGCAGACGAAACCACCACCGCCACCACGAAGGACCGCACGGCCCAAGCCGCTTCCACCGGCGCCGGCCGGACATCCGCAGGCGGCAGGTCCAGTCGACGCACCCGGGTCCGCGCGACACGGGGGCGGTACGGCCCGGGAGGCTCCGATGAGCCCGCCTCCCGCGTCCACGCTGGACGGAGCGCTGCGCACGCAGCCCGCGCCCGCGCCACCGCTGCCCCGGCCCTCGGCCGTCACCGGTGGACCGGCCCTCGTCCGCCAGCTCCTGCTGGCCCTGGTCTGCGCGGCCTACGCCGTCGGTGCCGCGCTCGGCTGGGGTTCGGACTACGTCGCCAAGATCATGGGCGACTTCGGACTGAGCGCCGCCGCGGCCGCCGCCGCCGTCTCCTGCTTCCTCTACGCCCGCGCGCGCCGCGTCCGCTTCCGACCGGCCTGGCTGCTGTTCGCCCTCTCCTCGGCCATGGCGTCCCTGGGCAACCTGGTCTGGGGGTGGTACGAGGTCGTGCTGCGCGTCCCCGTGCCCACCCCCAGCTACGCCGACCTGTTCTTCCTGTGCTTCGCGCCGCCCGCCATCGTCGGGCTCCTGGTGCTGGCCAAGCGCCCGGTGACCAAGGCCGGATGGATCTGCCTGGGCCTGGACGCCTGGCTGATCGGCGGTTCCCTGCTGACCCTGGCGTGGAGCCTCGCACTCGCCCAGGCGGCGAAGGCCGACGGCGGGTCCAGCGTGGCGCACTCCGCGCTCACAGTGGCGTACCCGCTGCTCGACATCGCTCTGGTCAGCATGGTGCTGGCGCTGCACTTCAGGCGGTCGCCCGTCGGCAGGTCCGCCGTCAACACGGCCATCGGCGCGCTCGCCCTGACGGTGGTGTGCGACGCCCTGTTCACCTCGCCGATGCTGCACAACAACTACCACTCCGGCCAGTTGCTCGACGCCGGCTGGTTCGCCGGCTCCCTGCTGCTCGCCTACGCGCCCTGGGCCGCGTCCCGGCGCGGCGGTCTGCGGCCGTGGGACGAGGAGTACGCCGACGGGCACACGCGCGTGGTGCGCGAACACCTCCCCGCACAGCGCGGTACCGACCGCCGCCCCGCGTCCGGCACGGCACCCGCCGCCGCTCCCGCACCGTCCCTGCCGGGGTCGGGACCGGGCGGCGGCGAGCGCGAGCGCTATCCGGCCGCCCGGCCCATCGCCGGCTCCCTGGCCGCGCTCACCCCGTACCTCGCCGCCGCGGTCTGCACCCTGGGCATCCTCTACAACGTCCTCAACGGCCGCAGCGTCGACCGGGTGGTGCTCCTGACCGGCGGCACGGTGGTGCTCGCGCTCGTCGTCCGCCAGGGCATCATGCTGCTCGACAACATCGTCCTCACCCAGGAACTGGCCCAGAAGGAGAACCACTTCCGCTCCCTGGTGCAGGGGTCGAGCGACGTCATCATGATCGCCGCACCCAACGGCGTCCTGCGCTACGTCTCCCCGGCCGCCGCGGGCGTCTACGGCCGCCCCGCGGAGGAACTGGTCGGCGGCGAACTGGCCGCGCTCATCCACCCGGACGACCTCGGCTCCGTCCTGCACGAGGTGCGGCGGTTCCTCGCTGCCAGCCCGGTCGAGGAACCGACCACCCGCATCGAGTGCCGCTTCCGGTCCGGCGGCGGGGGCAGCTCCCGGCCGACCAGGTCCGGGGCCGAGAGCGGGACCGAGGGCGGGGAAGCCTGGCTCAACGTCGAGTCCACCGTCAACCGGCACCACGGCGGCCTCATCTTCAACTGCCGTGACGTCACCGAGAGAGTGCGCCTGCAGGCGCAGCTCCAGCACAACGCCGAACACGACCCGCTCACCGACCTGCCCAACCGGGTCCTGTTCACCCGGCGCGTCCAGCAGGCACTCTCCGGCCGCCGCGCCCTGGACCGCGGCACCGCCCTGCGCGGCACGGCGGTGCTCTTCATCGACCTCGACGGCTTCAAGGGCGTCAACGACACCATCGGCCACCAGGCCGGGGACGAGCTGCTCGTGCAGGCCGCCCGCAGACTCCACGAGGCCGTCCGCAAGAGCGACACCGCGGCCAGGCTCGGCGGCGACGAGTTCGCGGCCCTGATCGTCGGGGACGGCGCCCGTGACCGCGCCGCCCGCGAGGGACACATCCGGGAACTCGCCGACCGGCTCCGGCTGACCCTCTCCCAGCCCTACCTCATCGACGGCAACGACGTCCGGGTCAACGCCTCCATCGGCGTCGCCTTCGCCGAACCGGGCCTCGGTGCGGGCGAGTTGCTGCGCAACGCCGACCTCGCCATGTACCGCGCCAAGGCGGGCGGCAAGGGACGCGTCGAGCTGTACCGACCGCAGATGCAGCAGGACGTCGTACGCAAGGCGGAGCTGGCCGGACGGCTGCGGGCCGCGCTGCACGACGGCGAGTTCGCACTGCTGCACCAGCCGGTGGTCGCCCTGGCGGACGGCCGGATCACGTCGGTCTGCGCCCAGGCGCGCTGGCGCTCCTCGCAGGGCGTGCTGTTCACCCCCGCCGAGTTCCTGCGGGTCGCCGAGGACGGCGACAAGACCGCCGAGCTGGACCGCTGGGTGCTCCGGGAAGCCGTCGAACAGGCCGCCGAGCGTGCCACGGCCGGCCTTCCGGTCAGCGTGGCCATACGCATGGGCGCCCGCCGCCTGCTGGACCGCTCCATGCCGCTCGGCTCGGTGGAGGCCCTGCTGACCCGCCACGGACTCCCGCCGGGCTCTCTTGTGATCGAGCTGTCGGACATCGACCCACGGGTCGGCCTGGACGAGCTGGACCGCCGGCTGAACGCGCTGCGCCGCGTCGGCGTCCGCATCGCCCTGGACGGCTTCGGCAGCGGCTACGCGGCGATCACCGCCCTGCGCCGCCTGCCCGTGGACGTCCTCAAGCTCGACCGCGGCCTGGTCGAGGGCGTCGTGGAGTCGGCCAGGCTGCACAAGATCACCAGCGGTCTGCTGCGCATCGCCACCGACCTCGGACTGAAGTCCGTGGCCGACGGCGTGGACCTGCCCGAGCAGATCGTCGCCCTGCGCGCCATGGGCTGCACACACGGGCAGGGCATGGCGTTCTGCGGCCCGCTGGACGAGTACCGGCTGCGCAGAGCGCTGGGAACCGGCCACTACCCGGTCCCGCACGGCCCCGCCGAACCGGCCTTCGCCGGCGGTGGCGCGGGGGTGTACGCGACGGGGAGCTCCGTGGGCGGCCAGGTCGGCGGCGGTGTCGTCGCCGGGCTGCCGGCGGTCCTCGGCGGTGGCACGGCACTGCGCTCACATAATGAGACCCCCGTCCCACCCACTTGACAGTGAGTGCGCGCCGGGGGGAGGGTCAGTGCCATGCGCACCCGAATTCTCGTACTTGGAAAGCGCGTCGGCTGAAGCCGGTGACGTCCGGATACACCCGGACTCCCGGCGACCCACTCCCGGCGCGCTCCCCTCGCTTGCCTTTTGGCACGAGGGGTTTTTTGTTGCACAGGCACCTGCCGAGCAGCATCCGCAGCCCGTACAAACTTCGCAAAAACCCTCAGCATCGAGAAGAGAACGCCGATGACCGAGCAGGCCACCGGGGCTCACCCGCAGCCCCGGCCCCGATCCGGAGGACAGTCCGCCCCCGAGCACGTCACGGGTGCGCAGTCCCTCATTCGCTCTCTCGAGGAGGTCGGCGCCGACACCGTATTCGGCATCCCCGGCGGCACGATCCTTCCGGCCTACGACCCGCTGATGGACTCCACCAGGGTGCGCCACGTCCTGGTCCGCCACGAGCAGGGCGCCGGACACGCGGCCACCGGCTACGCGCAGGCCACCGGCAAGGTCGGCGTCTGCATGGCGACCTCCGGCCCCGGCGCCACCAACCTGGTCACCCCGATCGCCGACGCCAACATGGACTCCGTGCCGCTGGTCGCGATCACCGGGCAGGTCGCGTCGTCCCTGATCGGCACGGACTCCTTCCAGGAAGCGGACATCGTCGGCATCAGCATGCCGATCACCAAGCACAGCTTCCTGGTCACCAAGGCCGAGGACATCCCCCGGGTGATCGCGCAGGCGTTCCACATCGCCTCCACCGGCCGCCCCGGGCCGGTCCTGGTCGACATCCCCAAGGACATCCTCCAGAAGAAGACCACCTTCTCCTGGCCGCCCGTGATGGACCTGCCCGGCTACCGCCCGGTCACCAAGCCGCACGCCAAGCAGATCCGCGAGGCGGCCAAGCTGATCTCCGCCGCGAAGCGCCCCGTGCTCTACGTCGGCGGCGGAGTGCTCAAGGCGCAGGCGACCGCCGAGCTGAGGGTCCTCGCCGAACTCACCGAAGCGCCCGTCACCACCACCCTGATGGCGCTCGGCGCGTTCCCCGACAGCCACCCGCTGCACGTGGGAATGCCGGGCATGCACGGCGCGGTCACCGCCGTCACCGCGCTGCAGAAGGCCGACCTGATCGTCGCCCTCGGCGCCCGCTTCGACGACCGCGTCACCGGCAAGCTGGACAGCTTCGCCCCGCACGCCAAGATCGTGCACGCCGACATCGACCCGGCCGAGATCGGCAAGAACCGGGCCGCCGACGTCCCGATCGTCGGCGACGCCCGCGAGGTCCTCGCCGACCTCGTGCAGGCCGTCCAGAAGGAGCACGACGAGGGCAACCGGGGCGAGGCCGCCGCGTCGGGGTACGCGGCCTGGTGGAAGGACCTCAGCCGCTGGCGCGACACCTACCCCCTGGGGTACGACCAGCCCGAGGACGGTTCGCTCTCCCCGCAGCACGTCATCGAGCGCATCGGGCAACTGGCCCCGGAGGGCACGATCTTCGCCGCCGGCGTCGGCCAGCACCAGATGTGGGCCGCGCACTTCGTCCAGTACGACAAGCCCGCCACCTGGCTGAACTCCGGCGGCGCCGGAACCATGGGCTACGCCGTCCCGGCCGCCATGGGCGCGCAGGCCGGCATGCCCGGCCGCACCGTCTGGGCGATCGACGGCGACGGCTGCTTCCAGATGACCAACCAGGAACTGACCACCTGCGCCCTGAACAACATCCCGATCAAGGTCGCCGTCATCAACAACGGCGCCCTCGGGATGGTCCGCCAGTGGCAGACCCTGTTCTACAACCAGCGGTACTCCAACACCGTGCTGCACTCCGGCCCCGAGGACGTCAACCCGGACGCCCGCGGCACCCGCGTCCCCGACTTCGTCAAGCTGTCGGAGGCCATGGGCTGCTACGCCATCCGCTGCGAGGACCCCGCCGACCTCGACAAGGTGATCGAGGAGGCGAACTCCGTCAACGACCGGCCCGTCGTCGTCGACTTCGTCGTCCACGAGGACGCGATGGTCTGGCCGATGGTCGCCGCCGGCGCCTCCAACGACGAGATCATGGCCGCCCGGGACATCCGCCCCGACTTCGGCGACAACGAAGACGACTGAGCGAGAGAGACCGAAGAGACCATGTCCAAGCACACGCTCTCCGTCCTGGTGGAGAACACCCCCGGCATCCTCGCCCGGATCGCCGCCCTCTTCTCCCGCCGCGGCTTCAACATCGACTCGCTCGCGGTCGGCGTCACCGAGCACCCCGACATCTCCCGCATCACCATCGTGGTGAGCGTCGAGGAGTTCCCGCTGGAGCAGGTGACCAAGCAGCTCAACAAGCTCGTCAACGTGCTCAAGATCGTCGAGCTGGAGCCGGCCCAGGCCGTCCAGCGCGAACTCGTTCTGGTGAAGGTGCGCTCCGACAACGAGACGCGCTCCCAGATCGTCGAGATCGTCCAGCTCTTCCGCGCGAAGACCGTCGACGTCTCCCCGGAGGCCGTCACCATCGAGGCCACCGGCAGCAGCGACAAGCTGACCGCCATGCTCAGGATGCTGGAACCGTACGGCATCAAGGAACTCGTCCAGTCCGGCACGATCGCCATCGGCCGCGGCGCCCGTTCGATCACGGACCGCTCGCTGCGCGCACTGGACCGGTCCGCATAACGACGGAACCGGGCGGCCGGCCGGAGTCCGGCCGCCCGTATTCCGAGACCCCGAAACTCCGCCTCCCTCCACCGGCATACGGTGGGACGCAACACCTGCACACCAAGGAGAGAACCCAGTGGCCGAGCTGTTCTACGACGCCGACGCCGACCTGTCCATCATCCAGGGCCGCAAGGTCGCGGTCATCGGGTACGGCAGCCAGGGCCACGCCCACGCCCTGTCGCTGCGCGACTCCGGTGTCGACGTGCGCGTCGGTCTGCACGAGGGCTCCAAGTCCAAGGCGAAGGCCGAGGAGCAGGGCCTGCGCGTGGTGAGCCCGTCCGAGGCCGCCGCCGAGGCCGACGTCATCATGATCCTGGTCCCGGACCCGATCCAGGGCGAGGTCTACGAGAAGCACATCAAGGACAACCTGAAGGACGGCGACGCGCTGTTCTTCGGCCACGGCCTGAACATCCGCTACGGCTTCGTCAAGCCCCCGGCCGGCGTCGACGTCTGCATGGTCGCCCCCAAGGGCCCGGGCCACCTGGTGCGCCGCCAGTACGAGGAGGGCCGCGGCGTTCCCTGCATCGCGGCCGTCGAGCAGGACGCCACGGGCAACGCCTTCGCGCTGGCCCTGTCGTACGCGAAGGGCATCGGCGGCACCCGCGCCGGCGTCATCAAGACGACCTTCACCGAGGAGACCGAGACCGACCTCTTCGGCGAGCAGGCCGTGCTCTGCGGTGGCACCGCGGCGCTGGTCAAGGCGGGCTTCGAGACGCTGACCGAGGCGGGCTACCAGCCGGAGATCGCCTACTTCGAGTGCCTGCACGAGCTGAAGCTGATCGTGGACCTCATGTACGAGGGCGGCCTGGAGAAGATGCGCTGGTCGATCTCCGAGACCGCCGAGTGGGGCGACTACGTCAGCGGCCCGCGGATCATCACCGACGCCACCAAGGCCGAGATGAAGAAGATCCTCGGCGAGATCCAGGACGGCACCTTCGCCAAGAACTGGATGGACGAGTACCACGGCGGCCTGAAGAGGTACAACGAGTACAAGAAGCAGGACTCCGAGCACCTCCTCGAGACCACCGGCAAGGAGCTGCGCAAGCTCATGAGCTGGGTCGACGAGGAGGCGTAAGCCCCCTTCGTCCCGTGACGGCGCGCAGTGCCGCGGCGCCGTCACGGGACGCCGCACCGCCCCGGCGGGCCCCGTCGGCCACGTCCGGGTGATCCTTCCGCGCAGGCGCAGGACGACTCCCGCCACGCCACTACACTGCTGAACACATACGCGTCAGGCCCACAGCGTCGTGCGTCTTCCACGCGGCTTAGCGACAACGAAGAAGTGCAGGCACGTTGCCGCTCCCCCCTCCACCGCATGCGGCCGTCGGGACGGCCGTCCGCATTGGACTTGTGAGGACTCACGTGAGCTCGAAACCCGTCGTACTCATCGCCGAAGAGCTGTCGCCCGCGACCGTGGACGCGCTCGGCCCCGACTTCGAGATCCGCCAGTGCAACGGCGCGGACCGGGCCGAACTGCTCCCCGCCATCGCCGACGTGGACGCGATCCTGGTCCGCTCCGCCACCAAGGTCGACGCCGAGGCCGTGGCGGCCGCCAAGAACCTCAAGGTCGTCGCGCGGGCCGGTGTCGGCCTGGACAACGTCGACGTCTCCGCCGCCACCAAGGCCGGCGTGATGGTCGTCAACGCCCCGACCTCCAACATCGTGACCGCAGCCGAGCTGGCCTGCGGCCTGATCGTCGCCACCGCCCGCAACATCCCGCAGGCCAACGCCGCGCTGAAGAACGGCGAGTGGAAGCGCAGCAAGTACACCGGCGTCGAGCTGGCCGAGAAGACCCTCGGCGTCGTGGGCCTCGGCCGGATCGGCGCGCTCGTCGCGCAGCGCATGTCGGCCTTCGGCATGAAGGTCGTCGCCTACGACCCCTACGTGCAGCCCGCGCGCGCCGCGCAGATGGGCGTCAAGGTGCTGTCCCTCGACGAGCTGCTCGAGGTCTCCGACTTCATCACCGTCCACCTGCCCAAGACCCCCGAGACCCTCGGCCTGATCGGCGACGAGGCGCTGCGCAAGGTCAAGCCGAGCGTCCGCATCGTCAACGCCGCCCGCGGCGGCATCGTCGACGAGGAGGCGCTGTACTCGGCGCTCAAGGAGGGCCGCGTCGCCGGCGCCGGCCTGGACGTGTACGCGAAGGAGCCGTGCACGGACTCGCCGCTGTTCGAGTTCGACCAGGTGGTCTGTACGCCGCACCTCGGTGCCTCCACCGACGAGGCCCAGGAGAAGGCCGGCATCGCCGTCGCCAAGTCCGTCCGCCTCGCCCTCGCCGGTGAGCTGGTCCCCGACGCGGTCAACGTCCAGGGCGGCGTCATCGCCGAGGACGTCAAGCCGGGCCTGCCGCTCGCCGAGCGCCTCGGCCGCATCTTCACCGCGCTCGCCGGCGAGGTCGCGGTCCGCCTCGACGTCGAGGTCTACGGCGAGATCACCCAGCACGACGTGAAGGTGCTGGAGCTCTCCGCCCTCAAGGGCGTCTTCGAGGACGTCGTCGACGAGACCGTGTCGTACGTCAACGCCCCCCTGTTCGCCCAGGAGCGCGGGGTCGAGGTCCGGCTGACCACCAGCTCGGAGTCGACGGAGCACCGCAACGTCGTGATCGTGCGCGGCACCCTCGCGGACGGCGAGGAGGTGTCGGTCTCCGGCACGCTGGCCGGCCCGAAGCACCTCCAGAAGATCGTCGCCGTCGGCGAGTACGACGTCGACCTGGCCCTCGCCGACCACATGGTCGTCCTGCGCTACGAGGACCGCCCCGGCGTCGTCGGCACCGTCGGCCGCGTCATCGGCGAGGCCGGCGTCAACATCGCCGGCATGCAGGTCGCCCGTTCGACGGTGGGCGGCGAGGCGCTGGCCGTCCTGACCGTCGACGACACGGTGCCCGCCGGGGTCCTCGCGGAGGTCTCGGCGGAGATCGGGGCGACGTCGGCCCGGTCCGTCAACCTGGTCTGAGGCCCGGGGAGAGATCCCCGCCGGGGCCCTGACCGGGCTTCGTCCTCAAGCGCCGGACGTGCTGAGCGAATCAGCGTGTCCGGCGCTTTCCGCGTCCTGGGCCGCCGTCTCGGGGCGCACCCGGATGTTCCGCAGCCCCCGCGCCGCCAGCACCGCCGCGCCGAGGAGCAGCAGCGCCCCCGCCGCCGCGGCCCCGCGCATCCCGTCGGTGAACGCCTCGCGGGCCGCCGTCGCCAGGGCGTCTCCCGCGCGCCCGGGAAGTCCGGCGGCGACGGTCAGCGCGCCGCCCAGGGTCTCCTGGGCCGCGGCCGGCGCGTCCTCGGGAACGCCGTGGCGGTAGACGGCCGTGCCGATGGAGCCGAGGACGGCCATGCCCAGGGCGCCGCCGAACTCGGTGCCCGTCTCCAGCAGGGAGGACGCCGAGCCCGCCTTCTCGACCGGGGCCGAGCCGAGTGCCAGGTCGGTGAGCTGGGACATCACGACGACGATGCCGGCGGCGAGGACGCCGCACGAGGCCAGCACCAGCCACAGCGAGTCCGTACCGGCCAGGGTCAGCAGCCCGTAGCCGCATGCCGCGACGGCGAAGCCGGCCGTGACGACGTACGCGCGCTCGGCGCCCCGCTGGACCAGCGCCGTGGCGACCGGTGCGGCGACACCGATGAGCACCGACGGGAGCAGGCTCCACAGCGCGGCCTCCAGCGCGCTCCTGCCCAGCACCGACTGCAGGTACTGGGTGGTGAAGTACGCCGCGCCCATCATCCCGAAGGCCGACACCGTGTTGAGCACGAGCGCCGGGGTGAAGCCGTGTCCGCGGAAGAGCGCGGGCGAGATCATCGGCGAGCCCGACGTGCGCTGGCGGTGCACGAACAGCGCGCCGAACAGCAGTCCGACGGTGATCGAGACGACGTAGCGGAAGTTCCAGCCCTCGGAGGGCAGTTCCTTCAGGCCGTAGACCACGGGGAGGACCGCCGCCATCGACAGCGGGACGCTCAGCAGGTCGAAGCGGCCGGGTGCGGGGTTCTTCGACTCGGGCAGCAGCACCGGTCCGAGGATCAGCAGCAGGGCCATCGCGGGCAGGTTGACCAGGAAGACCGAGCCCCACCAGAAGTGCTCGACGAGGACGCCGCTCATCACCGAGCCGAGCGCGATGCCCGCGGTCATCACCCCGGACCACATCCCGATCGCCTTCGCCCGCTGGGCGGGGTCGGTGAACATCGTGCGGAGCAGCGCCATCGTCGAGGGCATCAGCGTCGCGCCGCCGATGCCGAGGATCGCGCGGGCCGCGATCAGGGTCTCGGCGGTGTGCGCGTAGGCGGCGAGCAGGGAGGCGGCGCCGAAGGCCACGGCGCCGATCAGGAGCAGCCTGCGGCGGCCGACGCGGTCGCCGAGCGCTCCCATCGTCATCAGCAGGCCGGCCAGGACGAAGCCGTAGATGTCGAAGATCCACAGCTGTTGGGTGCCGCTCGGGTCCAGGTCGGCGCTGATCTCCGGGATCGCGAAGTAGAGGACGGAGACGTCCATCGAGACCAGCAGCAGCGGAAGCATCAGGACGGCCAGCGCGGTCCACTCACGGCGGCCGGCACGGGTCGGGACGGGTGTCATGGCTGTCATGCCGGTGACTGTACGCACGTATTATACGCTTGTCTATGACGTTCGTATAAGACGCGCGTATGGAAGGCTGGGTAGGGTGACGGCATGGGACACCGTGAGGATCTGCTCGAAGGCGCCAAGCGCTGCCTGCTCGCCAAGGGGTTCGTGCGCACGACGGCCCGCGACATCGTCAAGGAGTCGGGTACCAACCTGGCCTCCATCGGCTACCACTACGGGTCCAAGGACGCGCTGCTCGCGCAGGCGTACGTGGCGATGGTGGAGAACGTGTCCGAGGCCTTCGACGGCGAGGTCAGGGGTGAGCCCGGCTCGTTGGAGCGGTTCACCTCGGTCTGGTCCAACATCGTCGCGACCATGCGGGAGCCGGGCTCGATGTGGCGGCTGAGCTTGGAGGTCGTGGCGCTGGGGGACCAGGTGCCGGAGGTGCGCGACCATCTGGCGCGGGCGCAGCGCGAGGGCTCGCGCGGATTCGTCGCCCTGTTCACGGGCGCCCCCGAGGACGAGGTGCCGGAGGAGGTCGTCGACACGCTCGGCGCCTTCTACACCACGCTGATGATGGGCCTCATGGCCCAGTGGACCTTCGACCCGAAGTCGGCCCCCGATGCGGGCCGGCTCACTGACGGCCTGCGTCAGGTGATCGAAGGAGCCGCCGCCGCTACAGGCGATGCGCCTTGAGCGCCATGTGCAGCAGCAGCCGGTCCTCGCCGTCGTCCAGGTCGAGGCCGGTGAGCTGTTCGACGCGGGACAGGCGGTAGTACAGCGTCTGCCGGTGGATGCCCAGCTCGGCGGCGGTGCGGCCGGCCTGGCCCGCGCGGTCCAGGTAGACCTCCGCGGTGCGGGCGAGTTCGCGGTGGGCGGAGGTGAGCAGCGCCCGTACGGCCGGGTCGTGGGCGGCGTGCGCGGGCAGCGCGGTCAGCAGGCGGAACGGCCCGATCGACGTCCACTGCGCGACCGGCCCGAACCGGGACTCCGCCCGCGCCGCCCGGGCCGCCGCCGACGCCTCCCACCAGGCCGCCTCCAGCTCCGCCAGGCCCGAGCGCGGCGCGGACACCCCGGCCGCAGCCACCGCCTCGGCGCCCGCCGGTCCCGCCGGACCGCCCGTGCCCCGGGCCCGCTCAAGGAGCCGCCCCGCCGCCGCCGTCGCCGGGGCCGGCAGGTCCGCCGAACGCAGCCTGACCAGCAGCGCCAGCGACTGCCCCGCGGCACCCCACGGCACCGTGCACAGCGCCGTCGCCCCCGGCACCGTACGGACCGAGGGCGCGTCGTCCGGGTCGGCCGACGGCCAGGGCGCCACACAGACCACCGCGTGCGGGGTGTCCGCGCGGGTGCCGAGCGCGGTGCGCAGCTCCGCGACCGCCATGTCCCGCTGCCAGTCCCGCTCGGCGGTCAGCACCGCCCGCAGCTCCCGGCTCAGATCCGCGCCGTGCTGAGCCTCGTCCGCGAGCAGCGCGCCGATCCGGGCCGTCACCGTCATGGCCGCCGTCAGCTGCCGCTCGGTCGGGCCGGGATCGGTGTCGAGCAGCCACACGTAGCCCAGGACCACACCCCGATGGCGTACCGGCAGACACGTGCGACCCCGGTACACCCCCGCCTCCGGGGTCGGCGGGATGCGGACCGGACCGGTCGCCCGGGTGATGCCGAAGCCCTCGAACCAGGACCGGACGGCAGCGGTGGAGCGCCGGGTCAGGATCGAACGGGTGCGTACCGGGTCGAGCACGGAGGGATCGAGGTCGCCCTCGGTGTCGTAGGCGCCGAAGGCGATCAGCTCGAAGTCCCGGTTCTCCAGAGTCGCGGGGGCGCCCAGGAGCTCCGAGATCTCGTCTACCAGCTCCTGGTACTCACTTCTGGAATCCGGCGTCACCCGTGCATTCTGCCGCATACGCACCCGGCCTTCATACATTTGTATGAGATGCGCGGCACGGATGCGTGACAGCTGTCGATGGCCGACGATCGGGACCGTCCCTAGATTTCACGGTGGTTCTCCGTGCCGTCGCCGAACCGTCGGACATCCGACACCGGGCGCGGCCTCGTGTTGGTTGGCAAGTGGAGGTGCCCCGTGCTGGGTCCCGTGATTCTCGCCGCGTCGCGCAGCGACCGGCTGCGCCGGCTGGTCTCGGCCGCGCCCGTGACGAAGCCGGTCGTCGACCGGTTCATCCCCGGTGAGTCCGTCGACGAGATCGTGCCGATCGTCCGGGACCTCACCGACCAGGGCCTCGAACTGACGATGGACGTCGTCGGCGAGGACATCACCACCCCCGCCCAGGCCGAGGCCGCCCGCGACGCCTACCTGGAGCTGATCGACCGGCTGAAGCCCCTGGACCTCGGCACCCGCGCCGAGATGTCCGTGAAGCTGTCCATGTTCGGCCAGGCGCTGGACGGAGGCCACGAGCTGGCCGCCGCGAACGTCCGCCCGGTCGTCGAGGCCGCCGCCGGGATCGGCACCACGGTCACGCTCGACGCCGAGGACCACACCACCCTCGACTCGATGTTCGCCATCCACGAGGAACTGCGGCAGGACTTCCCGCAGACCGGCTGCGTCATCCAGGCCTACCTCTTCCGCACCGAGGAGGACGCGCGCCGCCTGGCCGACAGCGGCTCTCGCGTACGGTTGGTGAAGGGCGCCTACAAGGAGCCCGCGGAAGTCGCGTACCAGCAGCGCCACGAGATCGACAAGGCGTACGTGCGCGTCCTGCGCACCCTGATGGAGGGCGGGGGCTACCCGATGATCGGGTCGCACGACCCGCGCCTGATCTCCATCGCCCAGGAACTGGCCCGCACGGCCGGACGCAAGCTCGACGAGTACGAGTTCCAGATGCTGTACGGCATCCGGGGCGACGAGCACCTGCGGCTGGCCGCCGAGGGCCACCGCATGCGCGTCTACACGGCCTACGGCACCGACTGGTACGGCTACTTCATGCGCCGTCTCGCGGAGAAGCCGGCGAACCTCCGGTTCTTCGCGCGGAGCGTGATCGGCCGTGGCTGACACGACCCGGCTGCGGTGCCTCGGCTGCCGGGGGTCCGGGGGTCGTCCCCCGGGAAGGCGCAGTATGCGCCGTCTTGCGGAGAAGCCGGCGAACCTCCGGTTCTTCGCCCGCTCGATGGTCGGCAAGGGCTGAGCCCACCCGCTCGCAAGACCGCTCGCTCAGTTAAAGGAGTTACGGAACCCATGGACGCTGTGACCCAGGTCCCCACCCCCGTCAACGAGCCGGTGCACGGCTACGCCCCCGGTTCCCCGGAGCGCGCCCGTCTGGAGGCCAAGCTGAAGGAGCTGGCCGACCATCCGGTCGACCTGCCCTGCACCATCGGCGGTGAGAAGCGGATGGGCGGCGGTGAGCGCTTCGACGTCGTGCAGCCGCACCACCACAAGTCCCGCCTGGGCACGTACGCCAACGCCACCCAGCAGGACGCCCAGGACGCGATCGACGCCGCCCTGGCCGCCGCCCCCGCGTGGCGCGCGATGTCCTTCGACGACCGCGCGGCGATCATCCTGCGCGCCGCCGAGCTGCTGTCCGGACCGTGGCGCGAGACCATCGCCGCCTCCACCATGCTCGGCCAGTCCAAGACCGCCCAGCAGGCCGAGATCGACAGCCCCTGCGAGCTGATCGACTTCTGGCGCTTCAACGTCCACTACGCCCGGAACATCCTGGCCGAGCAGCCCCCGGCCAACTCCCAGGGCGTGTGGAACCGCATGGACCACCGCCCGCTGGAGGGCTTCGTCTACGCGATCACGCCGTTCAACTTCACCGCGATCGCCGCCAACCTGCCCACCGCCCCGGCCCTGATGGGCAACGTGGTGGTCTGGAAGCCGTCCCCGACGCAGACCCACGCCGCCGTGCTGCTCATGCAGCTCCTCGAGGAGGCCGGGCTGCCCAAGGGCGTCATCAACCTCGTCACCGGCGACGGCATCGCGGTCTCCGAGGTCGCCCTGGAGCACCGGGACCTCGCGGGCATCCACTTCACCGGCTCGACCAAGACCTTCCAGCACCTGTGGAAGACGGTCGGCAACAACATCGGCAAGTACCGCACCTACCCGCGCCTGGTCGGCGAGACCGGCGGCAAGGACTTCCTGGTCGCCCACCCGAGCGCCGACCGCGCGGTGCTGAAGACCGCGCTGACCCGCGGTGCCTTCGAGTACCAGGGCCAGAAGTGCAGCGCCACCTCCCGCGCGTACATCCCGGCGTCCATCTGGAACGACGGGTTCAAGGAGGAGTTCGCCGCCGAGGTCGACTACCTCACCATGGGCGACGTCACCGACCTGTCGAACTTCGTCGGCGCCGTCATCGACGAGCGGTCCTTCGCCAAGAACAAGGCGGCCATCGACCGTGCCAAGCAGGACGAGACCTGCACGATCGTCGCGGGCGGCTCCTACGACGACTCGGTCGGCTACTTCGTCCGCCCGACCGTCGTCGAGTGCACCGACCCGGAGAACGAGGTCTTCCGCACCGAGTACTTCGGCCCGTTCCTCGCCGTGCACGTGTACGACGACAGCAGGGCCGGCGCGTACGACGAGATGCTGACCCAGATGGAGTCGGTGTCGGACTACGCGCTCACCGGCTCGGTGGTCTCGAACGACCGCGCGGCGGCGGCGTACACGATGGAGAAGCTGCGCTACGCGGCCGGCAACTTCTACATCAACGACAAGTCGACCGGTGCCGTCGTCGGCCAGCAGCCCTTCGGCGGCGGCCGCGCGTCCGGCACCAACGACAAGGCCGGCGCCCCGCAGAACCTGATGCGCTGGACGCTGACCCGTGCCATCAAGGAGACGCTGGTCCCGCCGACCGACTACACGTACCCGCACATGGGCTGAGGCCCGAACGCACCCGCCCGGCGGGCCAGGTCGACCGACCTGGCCCGCCGGGCGTTTTCGCAGGTCGGAACGGTGTGACCGAGTGCACTGTCTCAGATAGTAGGAAGTCCGAGTAATTGTGGAGACAGATGCTCCGCGCTCCCTTAGCTTTGTAGAAGCCGAACGTTCCGCTCGATCGAGCGGCCGGCGGACGTGAGTTCTGAGCCTCGTGCAGGCGATCCCTGCGGCCCGTGCTCCCCGCCCTTTCTGGCGACTCTCCGCACCGCACGCTCTCCACGCTGTCCCCAGTGCCGAAGGAGTCGATTCCCATGGCCGAGACGACTGTCCGCCGCCGAGTCCGTCACCTCTCCCGTACGAGCGACTCCGACCGCAAGAACGCCGCGGCCGCCCTCCAGCGCGCCCTCGACCGCCGGGACAACGGCGGCGCCACCGGCCACTGAGTACGGCGCCGGCGGGCGGCGTCCGCATGCCGGACGCCGCATGTCACCCCCTGGACGGGGGAGTAGGGTGCCGCACATGTCGGCAAGTTCTCGCAGCCTCAATCTCGCAGTGATCCCCGGTGACGGCATCGGCCAGGAGGTCGTGACCGAAGGTCTCAAGGTCCTCTCCGCCGTCCTCCCGCAGGACGTGAAGCTGGAGACCAAGGAGTTCGACTTCGGCGCCCGGCGCTACCACGCCACCGGTGAGACCCTCACCGACGCCGACCTCGACGCCCTGAAGGGCCACGACGCCATCCTGCTCGGCGCGATCGGCGACCCCTCCGTGCCGTCGGGCGTCCTGGAGCGCGGCTTCCTGCTCAAGCTCCGCTTCGCCTTCGACCACCACGTGAACCTGCGCCCGAGCAAGCTGCAGCCCGGCGTCGACTCGCCGCTGGCCGGCCGGCCGGAGATCGACTTCGTCGTCGTCCGTGAGGGCACCGAGGGCCCGTACACCGGCAACGGCGGCACCATCCGCAAGGGCACCGAGCACGAGGTCGCCACCGAGGTCTCCGTCAACACGGCCTACGGCGTCGAGCGCGTCGTGCGCGACGCCTTCGCCCGCGCCCAGGCCCGCCCCCGCAAGAAGCTCACCTTGGTCCACAAGAACAACGTGCTGACCTTCGCGGGCCACCTGTGGACCGACGTCTTCAACAGGGTGGCCGCCGAGTACCCCGAGGTCACCACCGACTACATCCACGTCGACGCCGCGACCATCTACCTGGTCACCGACCCGGCCCGGTTCGACGTGATCGTCACCGACAACCTCTTCGGTGACATCATCACCGACCTCGCCGCGGCCGTCTCCGGCGGCATCGGCGTCGCCGCCAGCGGGAACATCAACCCGTCCGGCGACTTCCCCTCGATGTTCGAGCCGGTGCACGGCTCCGCGCCCGACATCGCCGGCCAGGGCAAGGCCGACCCCACCGCCACGGTCCTGTCGGTCGCCCTGCTCCTGCGCCACCTGGGCCACGAAGACGAGGCGGCCCGGATCGAGGCCGCCGTCTCCGCCGACCTCGGTGAGCGCGGCGGACTGCCCGCCCGGAGCACCTCCGAGATCGGCGACGCGCTCGCCGTACGAGTAGCCGGCTGACCCGCCGCGCCACTCGATCGAATCCAGTTCGAAGCCGCCGGGTCCGGAAACAAGGCACCCGGCGGCTTTCTCCTGCGTCCGCCAGGTGCGACCATCAGAACCTGGGCCGCATTCACCCCGTTTCATCCGTCGCAGGCCGCGCGCGATAATCGAACGCGAAGCCGCGACATGAGGGAATGCTCGGACGTCCTAGCACCGGCCACCGGCCGTACGGGCGTGAAAGCGGCCCGTCACAATCAAAACCGGTGAAGGACATCAACCCATGACGACGCCCACGATCGAGCTCAAGCCCTCCGCCACCCCGCTCTCCGACGCGGAACGGCAGGCGATTCTGGCCAACCCCGGGTTCGGCCGCCACTTCACCGACCACATGGTCACCATCAGGTGGACCGAGGGCCGCGGCTGGCACGACGGCCGGCTCGTTCCGTACGCCCCGCTCTCCCTCGACCCGGCCACCATGGTCCTGCACTACGCGCAGGAGATCTTCGAGGGACTGAAGGCCTACCGCCGCCCCGACGGCTCCGTCGCCACCTTCCGCCCGGAGAAGAACGGCGCCCGCTTCCAGGCCTCCTCCCGCCGCCTCGGCATGCCCGAGCTTCCGGTGGAGACCTTCATCGAGGCCTGCGACGCGCTGGTCGGCCAGGACGAGAAGTGGGTCCCGGCGCACGGCGGCGAGGAATCCCTCTACCTGCGCCCCTTCATGATCGCCACCGAGGTCGGCCTGGGCGTCAAGCCGGCCAACGAGTACCTGTTCCTGGTCATCGCCTCCCCGGCCGGCGCCTACTTCCCGGGCGGCGTCAAGCCGGTCTCCATCTGGGTCTCCGAGGACCGGGTGCGCGCCGTCCCCGGCGGCATGGGCGACGCCAAGACCGGCGGCAACTACGCGGCCTCCCTGCTCGCGCAGGCCGAGGCCGCCGCCAAGGGCTGCGACCAGGTCTGCTACCTCGACGCCAACGAGCGCACGTGGGTCGAGGAACTGGGCGGCATGAACCTGTACTTCGTCTACGGGGACAGGATCGTCACCCCCACCCTCACCGGCTCCATCCTGGAGGGCGTCACCCGCGACTCCCTCCTCACCGTCGCCCGCGACCTCGGTTACGAGGCCGAGGAGGGCCGCGTCTCGGTCGACCAGTGGCAGCGCGACTCGGCGAACGGCACCCTCACCGAGGTCTTCGCCTGCGGCACCGCCGCCGTCATCACCCCGGTCGGCACGGTCAAGCGCACCGGCGCCGAGTGGCAGCAGAGCGGCGGGGAGCCGGGTGAGGTGACGCAGCGCCTGCGTGCCGCCCTGCTGGACATCCAGCGCGGCACGGCCGAGGACAAGCACGGCTGGATGCACACGCTGGGCTGAGCGTCGCGGCAGTGGGAGAGATGAGGGCCGTCCGTTCCCGTCCGGGCGGCCCTCACCCGTTCCCCGCGTCACTCGTTCCCCGCGTACGGGAGCGAGCGGGGGCGCTCGCGCGTCCGTCCAGATCCGGACGCGCTCTGCCCGCATCCTGAGACGAGCGGTGAGAAGCGGGGCGGAATGTGCCAGACTTCCCCCGTGCTCTCGTTCGCCATGATTATTGGCAGCAGGCGCGCCGGTCCGCAGTGACCACCACGTACGACCAGGTACGGGTGGACACCGTCGTCCTCGACCCGCGCGCAGACCTCTCGCACCCGCGAGAGGTTTTTCGTTTTCCTGGCCCACCTCCAGCCGGGAAGAGAGCGCCGGGGATCACAGACGGACGGTGGAACCGGTCATTCCGGTAGACCGAGATCCTTACAGGAGCCTTCAGATCATGACCGCACCCAGTGAACTCGACGATTCGTTCCACGTCTTCGACACCACCCTGCGCGACGGCGCGCAGCGCGAGGGCATCAACCTCACGGTCGCGGACAAGCTGGCCATCGCACGGCACCTGGACGACTTCGGGGTGGGCTTCATCGAGGGCGGCTGGCCCGGCGCCAACCCGCGGGACACCGAGTTCTTCGCCCGCGCCCGGGAGGAGGTCGAGTTCCGCCACGCCCGGCTCGTCGCCTTCGGCGCCACCCGCCGCGCGGGCGCCCGCGCGGCCGACGACCACCAGGTCAAGGCGCTGCTGGACTCCGGTGCCGAGGTGATCACCCTGGTCGCCAAGTCCCACGACCGGCACGTCGAGCTGGCGCTGCGCACCACGCTGGAGGAGAACCTGGCGATGATCGCCGACACGGTCTCCCACCTCCGGGCCGAGGGCCGCCGGGTCTTCGTCGACTGCGAGCACTTCTTCGACGGCTACCGGGCCAACCCCGAGTACGCGAAGTCGGTCGTGCGCACCGCCGCGGAGGCCGGAGCCGACGTCGTCATCCTGTGCGACACCAACGGCGGCATGCTCCCGGCGCAGATCCAGGCCGTGGTCGCCACGGTCCTTGCCGACACCGGGGCGCGGCTCGGCATCCACGCCCAGGACGACACCGGCTGCGCCGTCGCCAACACCCTCGCCGCCGTCGACGCGGGCGCGACCCACGTCCAGTGCACCGCGAACGGCTACGGCGAGCGCGTCGGCAACGCCAACCTGTTCCCGGTCGTGGCCGCGCTGGAGCTGAAGTACGGCAAGAAGGTGCTGCCCGAGGGTCGGCTGCGGGAGACGACGAGGATCTCCCACGCCATCGCCGAGGTCGTCAACCTCACCCCCTCCACCCACCAGCCCTACGTCGGCGTGTCCGCCTTCGCGCACAAGGCCGGACTGCACGCCTCCGCCATCAAGGTCGACCCCGACCTGTACCAGCACATCGACCCCGAGCTGGTCGGCAACACCATGCGGATGCTCGTCTCCGACATGGCCGGCCGCGCCTCCATCGAGCTCAAGGGCAAGGAACTCGGCATCGACCTCGGCGGCGACCGCGAGCTGGTCGGCCGGGTCGTCGAGCGGGTCAAGGAGCGCGAGCTGGCGGGCTACACCTACGAGGCCGCCGACGCCAGCTTCGAGCTGCTGCTGCGCGCCGAGGTCGAGGGCAGGCCCCTGAAGTACTTCGACGTCGAGTCCTGGCGGGCGATCACCGAGGACCGCCCCGACGGCAGCCACGCCAACGAGGCCACGGTCAAGCTCTGGGCCAAGGGCGAGCGCATCGTCGCCACCGCCGAGGGCAACGGCCCGGTCAACGCCCTGGACCGGTCGCTGCGCGTCGCCCTGGAGAAGATCTACCCGGAGCTGGCCAAGCTGGACCTGGTCGACTACAAGGTCCGCATCCTGGAGGGCGTGCACGGCACCCAGTCCACGACCCGCGTCCTCATCTCGACGAGCGACGGCACGGGGGAGTGGGCCACGGTGGGCGTCGCGAAGAACGTCATCGCCGCCTCGTGGCAGGCCCTGGAGGACGCGTACGCGTACGGCCTGCTGCGAGCCGGGGTCGCTCCCGCGCAGTGAGCCACGCCCGAGCGGTGACCTGAGCGGTGACACGCGCGGGCGTGAGTGGGGGCAGGTGGGGACGGTTGGGGAGCGGGCAGCGATCGGGCCGCCTTATGTCTCATTGAGGTGTATTTGGGTACGTTCGAACGTATGAAGGGCGCACGTACGCAAGTCCTCATCCGCCTCCTGGTCGCGCCGGTCGTAGCCGCCCTGGCGGTGCTGCTGGCCGGTGCGCCCGGCGCGCAGGCGGCCACCGACGTCTCCGAGATCGGTGCCGCCCTGCGCGAGAGTCCCGTGTACGTCGATCCGGACGCGTCCGACCTGCTGTCCAAGTCGGACGCGGAGGCGCTCTCCGACAAGATCGAGGACGCGGACGAATCGGTCTTCGTGGTGGTCCTCCCCGCCGACTACCCGACGCAGAACCTCTTCCAGAACCTCCGCACCGAGACCGGCGTCACCGGTCTGTACGGCATCCGCCTCGGCGACCGCTTCGACGCGCGGGCCGACAGCAGCGTGCTGAGTCGCCAGGGTGTGAACAACCTGGTCACGGCGGCGCAGGGCGCCGGTGACCCCAAGGCCCAGCTCAACGACTTCGTGGACGACGCGCTGCGCAGCGTGCGCGGTTCCGCGCCCTCCTCCTGGGACTCCGGCGGCGGTTCCGTGCCCGCCGGCGGCCTGATCACGGCCGGTGCCGTGGTGGTGGTCGGCGGCGCGGGCGTCTACGCGCTGGCCCGGCGCAACCGGCGGCGCCGCGAGGAGGAGCAGCGGGAGGCGCTCGAACGGCTGCGGGTGGTGGTCGACGAGGACATCACGGCGTTCGGCGAGGAACTGGACCGCCTGGACTTCCACCCCGCCGAACCCCGCGCCGACGACGCGATGCGGGCGGACTACGAACGCGCCCTCGACGCCTACGAGCAGGCCAAGACGTACATGGCGGACGCCCGCAAACCCGAGGACGTGCGCTCCGTCACCCAGGCGCTGGAGGACGGCCGCTTCTCGCTGGCCCAGCTCGCCGCCCGCCGGGAGGGCAGGGAGCTGCCCGAACGCCGCCCGCCCTGCTTCTTCGACCCGCGGCACGGCCCGTCGGTCGCGGACGCAACCTGGACCCCGCCGGGCGGCGTGACCCGCGAGGTCCCGGTCTGCGCGGCCGACCGGGTCCGGTTGTCCGAGGGCCGGGACCCGATGATCCGCGAGGTGGACACCGAGTACGGCCGCCGCCCCTACTGGGACGCGGGTCCGGCGTACGGCCCCTGGGCGGGCGGCTACTTCGGCGGCGGCATCCTGCCCGGCCTGCTGGTCGGCACCATGCTGGGCGGCATGATGGCCGGACCCGCCTACGGAGCCGGCTACGGCACGGGGTACGGGGACTTCGGCGGCGGCTACGAGGGCGGCGACGTCTCGGGCGCGGACTTCGATCCCGGCGACTTCGGTGGCGGGTTCGGCGGCGGGGACTTCGGTGGTGGGGGCGGGTTCGGCGGTGGCGGTGGCGGAGACTTCGGCGGGGGTTTCTGACCTCTCGCCCCGCCCGGTCCCCGGGCCCGGGATCGCCGGTCTGCGGGAATGCGTCACCGGCGCGTGGCGGACGCGGACGGCACCGGCGCGTCCCGCCGGCCCCCGGGCGGGGCCACGGCGCCGGACGACGCGACGACGCCGGACCGGGCCCCACGCCGGACCACGGCCACGGCCGCCAGGCCCACCACGAGGCCGACGGCCGTCTGCACGCCGAAGTGCTCGCCGAACATCAGGGCGCCCCACACGGCCGTGACCGGCGCCATGAGGAACATCAGGGTGTTGACCTCGGTGACGCCGGACCTGCGCAGGATCAGCCAGTACAGGCCGTAGCCGCCGAAGGTCGGCAGCACCACGAGCCAGGCGGTCGCCAGCCAGACGGAACCGCCGGCCGGCGGAGCGGCTGACCCGGTGCCGAGCGCCAGGCCCGCGAAGAGGACGGCGCTGGTCACGCAGTGGATCGTCAGGGCGGCCCGGGGCGAGACCGGCGAGCGCGAGCGGCCTTCGAGGAAGGTGGCCGCCACCAGCGACAGCATGCCGAGGAACGGCACGAAGTACGCCCACCACGCCACGTCGGCGCCCGCCGCGGCGGCGTCCGCGGTGGTGACCGTGGCGACGCCCGCCAGCCCCAGCCACAGGCCGAGCCACTGCCGGCGGGAGACGTACTGCCGCAGCAGGGGTCCGGCGAGCGCGCCCGCGACCAGCGGCTGCACGCCGTCGATCAGGGCGGTGGTGCCGCTGGAGACACCGAGCTGGATGGCGTAGTACACGCTGAGCAGGTATCCGGTCTGCGACAGGGCGCCTATGGCGACCTGCCGGCCGGTGTCCCGCAGGGTCAGCCCGCGCCACACCGTCCGGGAGACGGCCGCGACGGCGAGCAGGACCAGGGCGAGCGGCAGGAAGCGCCACATCAGCAGCGTCGTCGCGGCAGCGGTGCCCGCGCCCAGCTTGGCGCCGATGAATCCGGAGCTCCAGCAGAGGACGAAGGCGACGGAGAGCAGGGCGTTCATGTCGACCCCAGACAGTAGACAGATCGGTTTACTTGTCTCGGGTGTCCACTATACAGATCGGTATACTCGTGGGTTATGGAGAGGAAGCCGGTGCAGCAGGAGCGGGAGCAAGGGCAGGAGCAGCGGGAGGTGCGCCATGTGCACCGGGTCCGGATGACGCCCGGAGCGCGGCGGGTCCTGCGGGCCGCGGAGCGGCTGTTCTACGAGCGCGGCATCCACGCGGTGGGGGTGGACCTGATCGCCGCCGAGGCCGGGGTGACCAAGAAGACGCTGTACGACCGGTTCGGCTCGAAGGAGCAGATCGTCGTGGAGTACCTGGCCGGGCGGGACGAGCGCTGGCGGGAACTCCTGGCCGCACGGCTGGACGCGGTCGCGGGACGGGAGCCGGCCGTCCGTGCGGTGGCCGTCTTCGAGGCCTCGCGGGAGTGGGCGGCGGAGTACGGCAGCAAGGGGTGCAGCATGATCAACGCGCACGCCGAGATCGGGGACCCGTCCCATCCGGCGTATCCCGTCATCACCGGTCAGAAGCGGTGGATGCTGGACCTGTTCACGGGGCTCGCGCGCGAGATCGGTGCGGGCGGTGCGGGCGGTGCGGGCGGTGCGGGCGGTGCGGGCGGTGAGAGCGGCGTGGCGGGCGCGGACCGCCTGGGGCGCACGCTGATGCTGCTGCACGAGGGGGCGCTGGTCGCGCACGGCCTCGGGGTCTTCCCCGACCCCTTCGGGCACGCCGCCGACGAGGTGCGGGATCTGCTGGGGCGGGTGTGAAGCGGGCCGGCGCCGGTCAGTGGGCGCCGGCCGGCCGTCCTGTCGCCCCCGTGGGGGTGGGCGGCGTCACGCCTGCTTGATCGCCGAGATGTCGAAGTTCAGCTTGATCTTGTCGGAGACCAGCACGCCGCCCGTCTCGAGGGCCGCATTCCAGGTGAGGCCCCACTCCGAGCGCTTGATCTCCGCCTTGCCCTCGAAGCCGACCCGCTCGTTGCCGAACGGGTCCTTGGCGGCGCCGTTGAACTCCAGGTCGATCGTGAGCGGCTTGGTGGTGCCGAGGATCTTCAGGTCGCCGGTGATCCGGTAGTCGTCGCCGCCGAGCGACTCCGCCCCGGTGGAGCGGAACGTCATCTTCGGGAACTCGTCCGTCTTGAAGAAGTCCGCGCTCTTGAGGTGGCCGTCGCGGTCCGCGGACCCGGTGTCGATGCTGTCCATCGTGACGTCCAGGGCCGCCGTGGAACGGGCCGGGTCGCTGCCGTCCAGGTGCAGCGTGCCGGTGAAGTCGAGGAACTTGCCCTTGATGTTGGTGACCATGGCGTGGCGCGCCGTGAAGCCGATGGTCGAGTGGGCGGCGTCGAGGGTGTACTCGCCGGTCAGGGTGGCGAGTTCGGGGGTGGCGGTCATGGCGTCCTCCAAGAGGTCTTGAGGTCGGACTGTTGAAGTCGGATGTTGATATTGAACGTTGATGTTGAACGTTCAACCAGTTCAACGGATTCGACTGTAGACCTATTCCGAGTCCCCATCAACCATTCGCGCGACGCGTCGAGGCACCGTTCCCCGACCGCACTTCCACGTGATAGACGGCATGGGCATGACCCCACAGCGCCCCGCCCCCGCCCGCCGCACCGTGCTGCTCGCCGCCGCCCTGGCCGCCTCACTCGGGTCCGCGCCGCGCCCCGCCGCGGCCGCAGGCGACGCGTCCGACGAGGACCCCTACGACGCTCTCCGCGGACGCTGGCTCGCCCTCGTCCTCGGTACCGGCTACGACCCGGGCGCCGAGCCCTACGCCACCCGCCTCGCCGAGACCGGCGCCCGCGCCCGCGACCACCGCGCCACCATGGCGCCGACCGCCACGTCCCTGTGGCCCGGCCATCCCTTCGACCCGCCGTCCGGCATCACCCTGTCCTACGGCCGCCTGTGGACGATGACCGAGGCGTACGTGCAGGAGGGCACCGGCTCCACCGCCGACCCCGCCCTCCTCGCCGACATCCTGCGCGGCCTCGACCACCTCTCGGCCACCGTCTACAACCCCGCCACCACCCGCTACGGCAACTGGTGGGAATGGCAGATCGGCAGCCCCCGCCTCCTGACGGACATCACCGCCGCCCTGTACGAGCAGCTGGGCGCCGACCGCACCGCCGCCGCCTGCGCGGCCGTCGACCACTTCGTCCCCGACGCGATGCTCGGCGACTACACCGGCACCTCCACCGGCGCCAACCGCGTCGACCTGTGCCGCTCCGTCGCCCTGCGCGGCATCCTGGGCGGGGCCCCGGCCAAGATCGCCCTCGCCCGGGACGCCCTCTCGCCGGTCTTCCCGTACGTCACGAAGGGCGACGGGCTCTACGCCGACGGGTCCTTCGTGCAGCACACCTGGGTCGCCTACTCGGGGACGTACGGCCAGGTGATGCTCGACGGGCTCGGCCGGCTCTTCACCCTGCTCGCCGGCTCCGAGTGGGAGGTCACCGACCCCGGCAGGCAGATCGTCCTCGACAGCGTCGAACACGCCTACGCGCCCCTCGTCCACGACGGCCTGGTGATGGACGTGGTGAGCGGACGCGCGATCAGCCGGGGCCACCTCGCCGGTGACGACCTGCACGTCATGCGCAGCGACCACTACCACGGGCAGCAACTCGTCGCCGCCATGGCGGTCCTCGCCGGCGGCGCGGGCGACGCCGAACGCGAGCGCTGGCACGCGCGGATCAAGGGCTGGATCGAACGGGACACCGTCGCCCCGCTCCTCACGGCGCCCCAGTTCCCGGTCGCCGACCTGGCCCGGCTGCACGCGATCGCCGACGCCCCCGTGGCGGCGGCGCCCGAACCCACCGGGCACCGGCTCTTCGCGGCCATGGACCGTGCCGTCCACCGCCGCCCCGCCTTCACCGCCGGGCTCGCCATGGCGAGCGACCGCATCGCCCACTACGAGTGCGGCAACGGCGAGAACCCGCGTGGCTGGCACACCGGTGCGGGCCTGCTCACCTGGTGGGCGAACGGGAGCAGATCCGATCAGTACACGGACTGGTTCTGGCCGACCGTCGACTGGTACCGGCTGCCCGGCACCACCGTCTCCACCAAGCGCCTGCCCGACCGCGCGGGCGGCGAGTGGGGCGAGCCCAAGCCCGACGTCCGCTGGGTCGGCGGCGCGACCGACGGCGAGTACGCGGCCGTCGGGCAGCACCTCAAGGGGCTCGGTTCGACGCTCGAAGCCCGCAAGTCCTGGTTCTTCCTCGACGACGAGGTGGTCTGCCTCGGCGCCGGCATCACCTGCGCGGACGGCGTCCCGGTCGAGACGGTCGTCGACAACAGGAACCTGGGGGAGGGCGGTACCCACGCCCTCGTGCGGGGCAGGGGCTGGGCCCATCTGGAGGGCCACGGCGGCTGGACCGTGCCCGGCGGCGGCCTGCGGACCCTGCGCGAGGACCGCACCGGCGCCTGGTCCGACATCAACACCACCAGCACGAGCGAGCGCCGTACCCGGCGCTGGCAGACCCTCTGGCTGGACCACGGCACGGACCCGGCCGACGCGGAGTACGTCTACGTCCTCCTGCCGGGCGCCTCCCGCGACACCGTCGCCCGCCGCGCCGCCGACCCGCGCGGCCGGCGCGTCCTCGCCAACGACGCCCGCTGCCAGGCGGTGGACGTGCCGCGGCTCGGCCTCACCGCGGCGAACTTCTGGCAGGCCGGCACGGCCGGTCCGCTCACGGCGACCGCCGGAGCAAGCGTGCTGGTCCGCCGCCGGGGCCGTACCGCTACGCTCTGCGTGAGCGAACCCCCGCGCACGGGAGAGCCCCTGGAGATCGTCTGGGACCACCCGGTGCGCGCGGGCGTACGGGCGGACGACACGGTCGAGATCCTCGCGACCGGCCGCCGTCTGCGCCTCCGCGTCACTCCAGGGGTGGTATGTACCACCCATGAATGTGAGGTGACTCTCAGCTGACGGGTTTGTGCGACCCCTACAAACCCCGGCCCCTCTGAGCAGTCGAAACGGCTGCACGCCGACCCGGTTCTGTTCGGTGCTACCAGGAAAACGCGCCCGAGACTGTACGGAGTCGACGGCTCGCAATCCGCGGTTCGCTTCGTAGAGTCGCTACATGACCGTTTTGGATGATGCGCCGGGTGAGCCGACGGACGCCCGCGGACGGGTGGCCGAGCTGCACGGGATCCGTGCGCAGGCGCTGGCCGGACCGAGCGAGAAGGCGACGGCGGCGCAGCACGCCAAGGGCAAGCTGACGGCTCGCGAGCGCATCGAGCTGCTCCTGGACCCGGAGTCCTTCCGGGAGGTGGAGCAGCTGCGCCGGCACCGGGCGACGGGCTTCGGCCTGGAGGCCAAGAAGCCCTACACGGACGGTGTGATCACCGGCTGGGGCACGGTGGAGGGCCGCACGGTCTTCGTCTACGCCCACGACTTCCGGATCTTCGGCGGCGCGCTGGGCGAGGCCCACGCGACGAAGATCCACAAGATCATGGACATGGCCATCGCGGCCGGTGCCCCGCTGGTCTCCCTGAACGACGGCGCGGGCGCCCGCATCCAGGAGGGCGTCAGCGCGCTCGCCGGGTACGGGGGCATCTTCCAGCGCAACACCAAGGCGTCCGGCGTCATCCCGCAGATCAGCGTGATGCTCGGCCCGTGCGCCGGCGGCGCGGCCTACAGCCCCGCCCTCACCGACTTCGTGTTCATGGTCCGTGACACCTCGCAGATGTTCATCACGGGTCCGGACGTGGTCAAGGCGGTCACCGGCGAGGAGATCACGCAGAACGGCCTGGGCGGTGCCGACGTGCACGCCGAGACCTCCGGCGTGTGCCACTTCGCCTACGACGACGAGGAGACCTGCCTCGCCGAGGTCCGCTACCTGCTCTCCCTGCTGCCGCAGAACAACCGGGAGAACCCGCCCCGCGCCGAGTCCGAGGACCCCGCGGACCGCCGCTCCGACGTACTCCTGGACCTGGTCCCGGCGGACGGCAACCGTCCCTACGACATGGCCAAGGTCATCGAGGAGATCGTCGACGACGGCGAGTACCTGGAGGTCCACGAGCGCTGGGCCCGCAACATCATCTGCGCCCTGGCCCGCCTGGACGGCCGGGTCGTCGGCATCGTCGCCAACCAGCCGCAGGCCCTGGCGGGCGTGCTGGACATCGAGGCGTCGGAGAAGGCCGCCCGCTTCGTGCAGATGTGCGACGCCTTCAACATCCCGATCCTCACCCTCCTGGACGTACCCGGCTTCCTGCCGGGCGTCGACCAGGAGCACGGCGGCATCATCCGCCACGGCGCCAAGCTCCTGTACGCGTACTGCAACGCGACGGTGCCCCGGATCTCCCTCATCCTGCGCAAGGCGTACGGAGGTGCTTACATCGTCATGGACAGCCAGTCCATCGGCGCCGACCTCACCTACGCCTGGCCGACCAACGAGATCGCCGTGATGGGCGCGGAGGGCGCCGCCAACGTCATCTTCCGCCGTCAGATCGCCGACGCCGAAGACCCCGAGGCCACGCGGGCCCGCATGGTCAAGGAGTACAAGGCCGAGCTGATGCACCCCTACTACGCTGCCGAGCGCGGCCTGGTCGACGACGTCATCGACCCCGCCGAGACCCGCGAGGTCCTCATCAGCTCCCTGGCGATGCTGCACACCAAGCACGCCGACCTGCCCTCCCGCAAGCACGGCAACCCGCCGCAGTGACCCGAGGAGCCACCTCCATGTCCACTCCCGACATCCGCGTCGAGAAGGGCCACGCCGAGCCCGAGGAAGTCGCCGCCATCACGGCCCTCCTCCTCGCCCGTGCCGCCGCCCGCCCCGCCGAGATCGCCCCGACCCACGGCGGCGGCCGCGTCCGTGCGGGTTGGCGCCGCCTGGAACGCGAGCCGGGCTTCCGGGCCCCGCACAGCTGGCGCTGACCTGAACACAGGTAACCAGAGGCCCCCTCCAGTCCAGGAGGGGGCCTCTGCATGTCAACCGGGGGCTGGACAGTGCCCTCAGGGGCGCGGGGAACGGCGCGACCAGCCACGGACTGCCCGCACCCGGCAACGAAACCGCCCCCCGGCAGCCCGGTGGCCGCAGGGGGGGCGTGTCGCAGCCCGGCGTAGCGGGGTGCCGCTGCGCCCACCCGTGCCGCCCCAGCGGCACGACTGCCCGCAGCGGCGGAGCGCTTAGCGCAGGCGGGCCATCAGCGCGTGTTCCACGAGCGTGATCAGCGCGGACTTCGCGTCGGCCCGGTGCCGCGCGTCCGTCGTGATGATCGGCGTGTCCGGCCCGATCTGCAGCGCCTCGCGCACCTCGTCCGGGTTGTACGGCTGCTGGCCGTCGAAGCCGTTCAGGGCGATGACGAACGGCAGCCCGCTGTTCTCGAAGTAGTCGACGGCGGGGAAGCAGTCGGCGAGCCGCCTCGTGTCGACCAGGACGATCGCCCCGATGGCGCCGCGCACCAGGTCGTCCCACATGAACCAGAACCGGTCCTGGCCCGGCGTACCGAAGAGGTACAGGATCAGGTCCTGGTCGAGCGTGATGCGGCCGAAGTCCATGGCGACCGTCGTGGTCGTCTTGTCCCCCGTGTGAGTGAGGTCGTCGATACCCGCTGACGCGGATGTCATCACGGCCTCTGTACGCAGCGGATTGATCTCCGAGACAGCGCCGACGAACGTGGTCTTGCCCACGCCGAAGCCGCCCGCCACCACGATCTTCGCGGAAGTGGTGGAGCGGGAAGGACCGCCGCTAGAGCTTGCGAAGTCCACTGAGCACCCTTTCGAGCAGTGTCACGTCTGGCTGCCCGCCGGCGCTCTCGTCGCCGCCGGGCTGATGGATGGCGACCAGTCCCGCCTCCGCCAAGTCGGCGACGAGGATCCTGGCCACGCCGAGAGGGATCGTCAGGAGGGCCGAGATCTCGGCCACCGACTTGATCTCCCGGCAGAGATTGCAGATCCGCTGATGCTCGGGCAGTTGGCCCTGCATCTGGTGCGGCTGCGCGGTGGTGTGCACCAGCGCCTCGATGGCGAGCTGGTACCGGGGCCTGGTGCGGCCGCCCGTCATGGCGTACGGGCGCACCAGGGGGTTGTTCGACGCCCCTGCGGGCGCCGGCTCAGGGGTGCGGCGCTGCGGCTGCACAGGCTGGATGCGAGGAGCGTGCGGCTGGTCGTACGGCGAAGGGCCGGGGCCCTGCGGCGCGTACGGCCGCCGGTGGCTGGGCACGGAGGGATAGCCGAAACCGTTCGCCGAGCCGTCGCCCGGGCCCTGACCGGGGCCGTACGACCAGTTGCCCGATGACGGACCGCCTGCGGGTGTACCCACTTTCTCCTCCTCCGACTGTGCCTGGCACCCATCTCTGTGGAGCCGCGTCCCGAAACTTTACGGCTACGGGACGCCAAAACGCACCGTCTGTCCTTTAGTTGAGAAGGCTCCCTTGGAGCTCGGCCCGCAGATCCGGGGTCAGAACCGTGCCCGCACGGTCCACCAGAAGGGCCATCTCGTACCCAATGAGGCCGATGTCCGCCTCCGGGTGTGCAAGAACCGCGAGCGACGAGCCATCTGAGATGGACATGATGAAGAGGAATCCGCGCTCCATCTCCACAACCGTCTGGTTCACGCTGCCGCCCTCGAAGATGCGCGAGGCACCCGCGGTCAGCGAGGTCAGACCGGAGGCGACGGCCGCGAGCTGGTCGGCACGGTCGCGCGGAAACCCTTCGGACATCGCCAGCAGGAGTCCGTCGGCGGAGACCACCACCGTGTGGGACACCCCCGGGGTGTTGTCCACGAAGTTGGTGATCAACCAGTTCAGGTTCTGCGCCGCCTGGCTCATCGGGCTCACACTAACGCTCCTGGTTGTAGGTGCTGTCAGGACCACGGTGTTCGTTCCTTGCGTCCTGGCCGTTCGTTTCACTGCCTGCGTTGCGGCCTCGCTCGACACCGCGCCGCAGGTTGCTCAGCCTGCCCCGGACGTCCTCCGGAGCGCGGGAGACCTGCGGGCCTCCCTGTGGAGTGGTTTCGGCGGCGCCCTCGACCAGGTTGGCCTTGGGAACCCGCCGCGGCAGACCCGAGGAGGTCACCCCGCCCGCCTTGGGCTTGCGCAGCGCCGAGGCCTGCTGCCAGCGATCGTCGTTGGCCGACCGCCAGCTGTCCTCGCCGCCCGCCCCCGCGGCGGCCGGCGCCTCCTGGCCCGCGTGCTCCGCGCTGCCGGTGTCGCTCGCGGTGGATCCGCGGCGGGGCAGACCGGCGTCGGTCAGCTCGTGGGCGGCGGAGGGGGCCGGTCCCGGACGGTCGAAGCCTACGCGGTCCGCCTCGTTCACGTCAGCGGCCTGCGCGGAATGCACCCCGGGAGCACCGGACGGGTACTGGTCCGGATAGCCGTTCTGATAGCCGTCCTGCTGGGGCCAGTCGTTCTGGTAGCGCCGCTGTTCGAAGGCCGAGTACGCCTCCGGGCCGTCGGGGCCGCCCTGCTGCGGCCCGCCCATGCCCTGGTCCGCGTAGGAGGGGTCCTGGAAACCGCCGTTCGGCGCCGGGGCGAAGCCCTCGCCCTGCGGCAGGCCGCCGTCGGTCGCGTAGTACTGCTCCCCGTACGACGCCTGCTGCGGCTCCTGGTACGCCTGCTGGTGCTCCGGGTACGCCGACTGCTGGTCGTACCCGCCGTTCTGCTGCTCCGGGAAACCCTCCCCGGCGGCGGGGTCGTAGCCGGGCTGCCCGCCGGAGTACGGGTCCTGGAAGGCGGACGCCCCCGCGTTCTCCGCTCCGCCCCGGTCCGCGGAACCGGGCAGCTCGGCGTTCGGCTGGGGCGACTGGGACTCCAGGGCCGCGCGGCGCTCCTCGCGCATCAGCGAGCGGCCGACCGGGTCCAGCTCGCGTATGTCGTCGGGGACCTCGGAGTACCGGCTGTCGTCGAAGCCCAGCTCGGCGGCGGTGGGCATGGGCTGACCGGTCTGCGAGAAGTTCTCGCCCCGGAACTCCTGCTCCGGGATGATCTGCGAGACGGTGAACTCGTCGCGCTGCTGCTGGTCGCCGCCGCCACCGTGGGTGATGGCGTCCGGCAGCATGACCAGCGAGGTGGTGCCCGCCTGCTCGCCGGAGGGGCGCAGCTGGACGCGGATGCCGTGCCGGTCGGACAGCCGGCCGACCACGAACAGGCCCATGCGCTGCGAGATCGCGGCGTCCACGGTCGGCGGGTTGGCCAGCTTGTGGTTGATGTCGGCGAAGTCCTCGGCGGTCAGGCCGATGCCCTTGTCGTGGATCTCGACCATCACGCGGCCGTCGGGCAGCCGGGTCGCGGTGACGCGGACCTTGGTCTGCGGCGAGGAGAACGTCGTGGCGTTCTCCAGCAGCTCGGCCAGCAGGTGGACGAGGTCGGTCACGGCCCGGCCGTGGATCTCGGCCTCCGGCACGCCGGACAGCTCGATGCGCTCGTACTGCTCCACCTCGGAGGAGGCGGCGCGCAGCACGTCGACCAGCGGGACCGGCTGGTCCCAGCGGCGGCCGGGTTCCTCGCCGGCGAGGACCAGGAGGTTCTCGCCGTTGCGGCGCATCCGGGTGGCGAGGTGGTCGAGCCGGAAGAGGTTCTCCAGCTGGTCGGGCTCGGCCTCGTTGTTCTCCAGGTCGGTGATCAGGCTCAGCTGGCCCTCGATCAGCGACTGGTTGCGACGCGACAGGTTGGTGAAGATCGCGTTGATGTTGCCCCGCAGCATGGCCTGCTCGGCGGCGAGCCGGACCGCCTCGCGGTGCACCTGATCGAAGGCGCGGGCGACTTCCCCGATCTCGTCCTTCGAGGCGATCGGGATCGGCTGGACCCGGGTGTCGACCCGGCCCGGGTCGGTGCGGGAGAGCTGGTCGACCAGCATCGGCAGGCGCTGCTCGGCTATGCCGAAGGCGGCGTTGCGCAGCTGGCGCATGGAGCGGCTCATCTGGCGGGCCACCATGCCCGCCAGGATGAACGCGGCGAGCAGCGCGACGACGACCGCGGCACCCGTGATGTAGGCGTCCCGCTCGGCGTCGTCCGCGATGGCGGACGCCTCGGACACCGCCTTGTCGGCCAGGTCCGACTCGATCTTCTCGTACGCGTCGAACTTGAGGGTGTTGACCGCCCACCAGTTCTCCGGCGTGATGCCCTGCCCGGCCAGCTCCGTCCGCGCGCCGGTGTCCGTCGACTCCAGGCCGGCCAGCGCCGCGATCATGGTGGTCGGGTTGGACGGCGGCGCCACGTAGTCCGGGTCGTTGGCCTTGGCCTCCTTGGCCATGGCCGCGCCGTCCTTCTTCAGCTTCGACTCGGCGTCCTCGAGCTTCTGCGCGTCCGCCTCGGTGCCGCCGCCGATGTACTCCTCGACCGCGATGCGCTCCAGGTAGGCGTAGGAGGAGAGGGCGACGCGCTGGCTGGCGAGGTGGGCGGGCTCCGGACCGGGCTTGACCAGCATGTGCATGCCGATGGAGCGCTCCAGGGAGAGCGCCGCCTTGGTCAGGGAGATCGCGTAGACGGTACGGCCGTAGGAGGTGATGTTGCCGGTGCCCAGACCGAGTTCGTTGGCGAACTCCATCAGGGGGTGGGCGACGCCGGTGTAGCCCTCCTCGGTCTCCACCCCCTTGAGCTTGGCCGTGTACGCGGCCGTACGCAGCGTCTGGAGCTTGGGCTCCTGCTCGCGGAACACCTTCAGCCGGCGCTCCAGACCGGCCTTCGAGGGCATGCCCTGGGCGGCCTCGTCGAAGGTGTCGGCCGCCTTGTCGGTGACCTGGCGGGCCTGGGTGACGGTGGCGTCGTCCTCGCCCTTGCCCTGCAGCAGCGGGGACGCGGTGGCGTCGCGCTCGTTGTAGAGGGCGTTGGCGTAGCCGAGGGAGGCCCGCACCAGGCGCGCGGTGCTCTCGGCGTCCTCGGCGTCCTGCCAGGTGTCGATCGAGCTCTTCACCTGGAAGCCGCCCATGACCAGGCCGACCAGCACCGGAAGGAGCAGGATCGCGTTCAGCCGGGTGGCCACCCGCCAGTTGCGCGGCGAGAGGCGGCCACCGCTCTGCGCGGGCTCGGCCTTGGGTTCCGCAGCGGGCGCGGGGGCGGGGGCGGGCGCCGCTGTGCGCGGCGGCGGGGTGAAGTTGCCCCGGGCCGATGGCTCGGGACTGTTCTTGCTTCGCCTCACTCGACCAACAACCTCTCGGCGGTCGGCACCTGTGTCGTGCCGCTGTGTCTCAGAACCCGGTCCGTCATCGAGTACGTGCTACTGCTGAGTACGTCTTTGACCATGGGGCAGTTCTGGCATTCCAGCACGACGGCGAGCGCTCTTCAAAACAATGGAACGGGAGGGTTACACGTGATGTAAGCCCCACGTAAAACGGTCATAAAGAGCGAGGCCCGCCAAAAGACGGGGCGTTTGTGCGCGTAGCGGCACCGGTTGAGCGCTGCGCGTGTTGGTACCACCCGATTCCTCTGCCGAAACGTTATGAACACCGGAGCCGACCGTGTCAAAGGACACAGCCGGCTCCGTCTCGTCTACGACAAGTGCCGTAGGACCCTGCCGACTTGGCTGCGATCTTGTCTGAGCCCGTTCGCGGACCTACCGCAGCCGGGCCATCAGCGCGTGTTCCACCAGGGTGATCAGCGCGGACTTGGCGTCGGCCCGGTGCCGCGCGTCCGTCGTGATGATCGGCGCGTCGGGGCCGATCTGCAGCGCCTCGCGCACCTCGTCCGGCGTGTACGGCTGCTGGCCGTCGAAGCCGTTGAGCGCCACGACGAACGGAAGCCCGCTGTTCTCGAAGTAGTCGACGGCCGGGAAGCAGTCCGCCAGCCGGCGGGTGTCGCACAGGACGACCGCGCCGATGGCGCCGCGCACCAGGTCGTCCCACATGAACCAGAAGCGGTCCTGGCCCGGCGTACCGAAGAGGTACAGGATCAGGTCCTGGTCGAGCGTGATGCGGCCGAAGTCCATGGCGACCGTCGTGGTCGTCTTGTCCCCGGCGTGTGTGAGGTCGTCGATCCCCGCGCTGGCCGAGGTCATCACGGCCTCGGTGCGCAGGGGGTTGATCTCGGAGACGGCGCCCACGAACGTGGTCTTGCCGACGCCGAAGCCGCCGGCCACCACGATCTTCGCGGAGGTGGTCGCCCGGCCTCCGTCAGAGCTTGCGAAGTCCACTGAGCACCCTTTCGAGCAGTGTCACGTCCGGTGCACCGCCGTTGTTCTCGTCGCCGCCCGGCTGGTGAATGGCGACGAGCCCGGCCTCCGCGAGGTCCGCGACCAGGATCCGGGCCACTCCCAGCGGCATCGCAAGCAGGGCCGACACCTCGGCCACCGATTTCACCTCGCGGCACAGGTGGCAGATGCGCTGGTGCTCGGGGAGCAGCCCCATGAGCGCTGCCGGGTCGGCCGTCGTACTGATCAGTGCCTCGATGGCAAGCTGGTAACGCGGCCTGGTCCGGCCGCCGGTCATCGCGTAGGGACGTACCAGCGGCTGGTCGCCCTCGTCCTCGTACGGCTCCGCGTACGGATCATGAGAGGCGGTGGGCGGGGTCATGGATCCTCCGGGCGGGACAGCATGTCGGTCAGTCAAGCCGTCTGACTCGGCCGGTGGGGGGATTGTGGCGGCCGGACGGTGATTTGGTAACACGGGTGGTGCCGGGGCCGATCAGTGGAGCAGACTTCCTTGTAGTTCGGCGCGCAGGTCGGGTGTGAGGACTGCACCCGCGCGGTCGACGAGGAGTGCCATCTCGTAGCCGACGAGGCCGATGTCGCACTCCGGGTGGGCGAGGACGGCCAGGGACGAGCCGTCCGAGACGGACATCAGGAAGAGGAACCCACGTTCCATCTCCACGACCGTCTGCGCCACGTTGCCGCCCTCGAAGATCCGGGACGCCCCGGCGGTCAGCGAGGTCAACCCCGAGGCGACGGCCGCGAGCTGGTCCGCGCGGTCGCGCGGGAAACCTTCCGACATGGCCAGAAGAAGTCCGTCGGCGGACACGACGACGGTGTGGGACACCCCTGGGGTGTTGTCCACGAAATTCGTGATCAACCAGTTGAGGTTCTGTGCCGCCTGGCTCATCGGGCTCAACTAACGCTCCTGCTGGTGAGTGGGCCGCGGATAGCTGCCGGTCTGGTTGGTCCCGGCCTGACGGCCCTGTGCGATTCCCCGACGGAGATTGGTCAGCCGGCCGCGCACTTCGTCGGGCGCGCGGGAGACCGCCGGACCGCTCTGGTGCGACTGCTGCTGAGCCGTTCCCGGGACGAGGTTGGCCCGGGGGACCCGGCGCGGGAGGCCGGAGGTGGTGACACCGCCCGCGGCCGGCTGCCGGACGCGCTCCGCCTGCCGGACGAGGTCGTCGTTCGGCGAGGTGCGCCAGGCGGAGGTGGCGGGCCGCTGAGGGGCCGCCGGGGTCTGGGGCTGGGAGGCGTGGGGCTCCGGGGCCGCGGCGGGGGCGCTCTGCTGCGGCCCGGCCTCGCGGTCGCCGTGGAACCAGTTGGTCTCCAGCGTGTCGTACAGCGGCGTACGTCCGTCACCGGGGCCGGAGGCCGGAGGCAGGGCCCAGCCGTCCGCGGGACGCTGCGGGGGAGTCCCGTTGGCGCCCTCCCGGCCCGCGTTGTTCGGGCCCGCGTTGTTCGACCCGGGCTCCTGGCGCAGGGACTCCCGGCGGACCGGGCGCTGCGGGACCGGGCGCTGCGGGACCGGCGGGCGCGGGGCGCCGAAGTCGTTGCCGCCCTGTGCGCCGTTGACCTGCGGGCGCTCGAACTGGCCGGTGGCCGCGGGGTTCTGACGGTCCGACAGGTCGTGCTGTCCGGTCGAGCCGTTGTCGTAGCCCTGGGCGCCGGCGAACCGGTCGGCCCGGCCGGGGGCGCCCGGACCGGCCTGCGGAGGCTGGCCGCCGAAGACGTCCGAGCGGACGAAGGTGCCGGTGCCCTGCTGCGGTGCGGTCGGCTCGGGCCGCGCGAACTGGTCGTTCTGCGGGGCGTCCGTGCCGCCCTGACCGTACTGGTCCCGGCCGTACTGGCCCTGGCCGCCGTACTGGTCCTGGCCGTACCCGCCCTGGTTCTGGGCGTACGCGTCCTGGTTCCGGCCGTACTGGTTCTGCTCGTACCCGTTCTGGTCGTAGCGGTTCTGGTCGTACTGGCTCGGGTCGTACTGGTTCTGGTCCGGCCCGGCGAACTGGCCCGCGTTCTGCGGCGCTTCCTGGCGCGGGGCCGGGGCGTCGAAGTCGGGACGGGCGAACTCGGCCGTCGACGCGGGAGACTGGGGCTCGTCGAAGCGCGGCACCACCGGCATCTCCGCCGTGGACCCCGGGCCCTGCCGGTCGTCGTACTCCGGCGTCCGGGCGGTGCGCGGGCCGTCCGGCTCCTCGTGGCCGCGCGGAGCGTCCAGCGAAGCGCGCGGCACGGGCGGCGGCGCGTTCTCCTCGCTCCAGCTCGGCACGCGCGGCTGCGGGTTGCCGCCGGGCAGCTCGGCCCGCGGACCGCCGCGCGGCGGCAGCTGCGGACGGCGGCCCTGCTCGGCGTCCCCGTTGTTCGGGCGCTTGCCGCGCTGCGGGGGAGTACCGGGGGAACGGGTGCCGCCGAACATGTCCTGGCCCTGCGGGGCGTTGCCCTGCGGCGCGTTCATGCCCGCGGCCTGCAGACCCTGCGGAGCACCGGGCGCATGGCCCTGGCCCGCACCGGCGCCGGCCGGAGCCGGACGGTTCTGCTGGCCCGGCCCCGCCGGGGACTGCGGACCGCGCGGTCCACCGGGTCCACCGGGTCCACCGGGTCCGCCCGGTCCACCGGGACGGCCGCCCGCGTCACGTCCGGGCAGTGCGGCGCGCGGTCCCTGCCCGGCACCGAGCCGGCCGCCCGGCGCACCGGCGCCGCCACCGCCGCCGAAGGCACCGCCTCCGAGGGCACCGCCGCCCTGTCCGCCGCGGCGGGCCGCGGCGACGCCGGCGGCTGCCTGGGCGGCGGCCGGACCGCCGCCGCCGGTGGGGCCCTGGCCCGGCTTGGGCTGCGGCTTGCGCCCGCCCTGTGCCACGTCGACGGGCAGCATGACCAGCGCGGTCGTACCGCCGGAGTCGGACGGACGCAGCTGGATGCGGATGCCGTGGCGCTGCGAGAGGCGGCCGACCACGAACAGACCCATGCGGCGGGAGACGGAGACGTCCACGGTGGGCGGCGAGGCGAGCCGCTCGTTGATCGCGGCCAGGTCCTCCGGCGAGAGGCCGATACCGGTGTCGTGGATCTCGATCAGCACCCGGCCGTCGGGCAGCGCGTGACCGGTGACCTTGACCTTGGTCTGCGGGGAGGAGAACGAGGTCGCGTTCTCCAGCAGCTCGGCGAGCAGGTGCACGAGGTCGTTGACCACGCGGCCGGCGACCTCGGTGCTCGGCACGGAGGCCAGCTCGATGCGCTCGTACTGCTCCACCTCGGAGGCGGCGGCACGGAGCACGTCGACCAGCGGCACCGGACGCGTCCAGCGGCGGCCGGGCTCCTCACCGGCGAGGACGAGGAGGTTCTCACCGTTGCGGCGCATGCGGGTGGCGAGGTGGTCGAGCTTGAACAGCGAGGACAGCTGGTCCGGGTCGGCCTCGCGGGACTCCAGTTCGGAGATGAGCGACAGCTGGCGCTGGATGAGGCCCTGGGAACGGCGCGAGAGGTTGGTGAACATCGCGTTGACGTTGCCCCGCAGCAGGGCCTGCTCGGCGGCGAGGCGGACCGCCTCGCGGTGCACGTCGTCGAAGGCCGTGGCCACTCGGCCGATCTCGTCCCGGGAGTGCACGCCGACCGACTCCACCGAGGTGTCGACGTCCTGCGGGTCGGTCTCGGAGAGCTGCTTGACCAGCTCGGGCAGGCGGTCCTGGGCGACCTTGGTCGCGGTGTCCTCCAGGCGCCGCAGCGACCGGATCATGGACCGGGCCACGACGAAGGCGCCGACGAGCGAGACGCCGAGCACGAGCAGGATGACGACACCGGAGATGATGGCCTCGCGCTGCGACTCGTTGCGCAGCTCGCGGGCCTGCTGCTCCATGTCCTCAAGAAGCTTCAGCTCGATGTTCTTCATCTGCTGGATCTTGGTGGAGCTGTCGTCCAGCCAGTCCTGGTACGACTGGGTCTTCAGGTCGTTCAGGCCGTTGACCCGCCCCAGGGCGCGGCCGGCGTACTGGTCGGACGCCTCGATGACCGGGTTGCCCTCGGAGATCGGCTTGAGGAGGTCCTCGGACCCGTCGCCGTAGATGCTGCCGAAGCTGCGCAGTTCCGAGGTCTGGCTCTGCAGCGCCGACTGCGCGTACAGCCGGTCGTTCTCGGGGAGGTTCCCCTTCTCGCTGGTCGTCGCGGGGAGGGCCGCCGCCAGGACCGCGCGCTGGATGGACGCGTACTCCTTGGCCGAGGAGAAGGCCGACAGGGCGCGCGTGCGCTGGATCATGTCGGGGTTGCTGGTCGCCTCCGCCATGTCCTGCGAGAGGTCGAGCAGGTGGGTGATCAGGCGGTGGTAGGCCTCGACCGTCTGGGTCGAGTTCTCCTTCGCCGTGTACGCCGAGCTGCGGATCTTGTTCAGGTCGTTCAGGTCGCTGGCGAGGCCGACGAGGCTGTCCCGGACACCGACGAGGTTGCCGTCCTTGCTGGCGGCGTCGATCTCCTCGGAGTTGTCGAGGAAGTTCTTCAGGGCCCGGTCGGTCTTCTCCCGGTCGCCCTTGACGGTGATCGCGCCGGAGGCCGAACCGTGGGCGAGCGGGCCGGCGGACTGGTCGCGTTCCTCCTGGAGCGCCGCGGCCAGCTCGGTGGCCTGCTTGGTCATCTCCGTCAGCAGCTTCATGTTGTCGAGCTGCTGGATGTCGTCCAGCGACTGGTTGATGCGCAGCCCGCCCAGCGAGGTGGCCGCGACCACCGGAAGCGCCAGCAGCGACACCAGGCGGGTGGAGATCCGCCAGTTGCGCAGGGCTATTCGCGGGCCGGGGCCGGTCGCGCCCTTGGCCGGCTTGGCGGGCGGCTTCTGGTCCGGGGCGGACGGACCCGTCGCCTGGCCGGCGCGCTCTCCGCTGTCGCCGGACGGGGCCTGACCCTGGTTCTGGGCGTGCTGGGGCGAGGAGCCGACGGCCTTGGGGCCAGTCCCGCCGTGCGGCTCCGGCTCGGCCGAAGCGCTGCCATCCCTCTTGAAACGTCCCTGCACTAGCGTCGCAACCTCTGGACCAGGCGCCCCTCCGCGTGAACGGGCGGGGCACAGTGTCGGCGTCATAGGGGCGCCCTGAATACGCCCCCGTGGTGGTCGTGAGTAACCGGCGCTGGTTCCCCTCTTTTTCTCAACCGCCGCGCGGCGCTGGTGTGCGCCCCCTGCGCGCCGGTTCGATCCCGCGGCGGTCCGTGGAATTCCAGCACAGTGCAGGACCTCCAACAAGGCCCGTGGGGCAGGCCGTGAGATAGGTGACAGCACGTGAGGACCGGATCACCTCACGTAGAAGATGGTCACCCGCAAAAAGGGCGTATGCGTAGGAGTCGGCAGGGCCCGATGCGTGTCCCAGTCGGCATGATCAGGAGCGGAATAGTGCCTTCAGTTGCACAATGCCCGTTTCGTCAGGGTGTCGCCTGTGCGTCGATTGACCGGTTTGCCCCTTGATAAGTGAGGAAACTCACACGCTGATCACGCACCCTCCCCGAGTCGGTGGGGAATTGCATGTTTAGCCTGACGCTTTACAGAGAAGGCAAAACCGACAACCCGCGCCCTCCGAGGGGCCTTCGCGGCCCCGCGGGCGCCCGGACACGACAGGGCCTCGTACAACCGTGAAGACGACGATGATGTTCCACAAGATCGCCAACCCGCGGCGCACGACGCTGGCGCACCTCGACGGCGCCGACGATCTGCAGACGCCGGAGCAGCCGGAGCACGCCGTCCAGCTCCCCACCCAGACCGCCAACCCCCGGCGCACCATCCTCATGGAAGCCCCGGTCACGGCGGCCGTCGCAGAGTAGTACGACACCGGGCCGCCCACCGTTCAGCGGCCCTGCGGGTCCCCTGCCGCGTTAGCCTGGAGCGTCAGACTCCAGCCAGCTCAGTCAAGGGGCCAAGCAACCCGTGCGCATCGCCAGGTTCTCCATCGACGGGAACGTCGCCTTCGGCGCGGTCGAGGGCGACCAGCCGGACCAGCTCGTCCTCGACATCATCAAGGGCATCCCGTTCGCGGACTACGAGCTCTCCGGCACCAAGGTGCCCCTGAGCAAGGTGCGGCTCCTGCCGCCGGTACTGCCCAACAAGGTCGTCGCCTTCGGCCGCAACTACGCCGAGCACGCCCGGGAACTCGGCAACGAGGTGCCCGACGCCCCGTTCGCCTTCTTCAAGCCGTCCACCTCGGTGATCGGCTCCGGCGACGCCATCCAGTACCCCTCCTTCTCGGAGGAACTGCACCACGAGGCCGAACTCGCCGTCGTCATCGGCCGCATGTGCCGCGAGGTGCCGCGCGAGCGCGTCAAGGACGTGATCTTCGGCTACACCTGCGCCAACGACATCACCGCCCGCGACGTGCAGCGCCGCGAGAAGCAGTGGGCCAGGGCCAAGGGCTTCGACTCCTCGTGCCCGCTGGGCCCCTGGGTGGAGACGGACCTGGACCCGTCCGACCTGACGATCCAGCTCACGGTCAACGGCGGCCAGCGCCAGCTGGGCCGCACCAGCGAGATGATCCACTCCATCGAGGATCTGATCGTCAACATCTCCGAGGCGATGACGCTGCTGCCCGGCGACGTGATCCTCACGGGCACCCCGGCCGGCGTCGGCCCCCTCAACGTCGGCGACGAGGTCGCCGTCACCATCGAAGGCATCGGCACTCTCACCAACAAGGTTGTCAAGCGTGGCTAGCGCATCCGGCTCCCCCGTACGCGTCCGTTTCTGTCCGTCCCCCACCGGCAACCCCCACGTGGGCCTGGTCCGCACCGCCCTGTTCAACTGGGCCTTCGCGCGCCACCACCAGGGCACGCTGGTCTTCCGCATCGAGGACACCGACGCGGCCCGCGACTCCGAGGAGTCGTACGAGCAGCTCCTCGACTCGATGCGCTGGCTGGGCTTCGACTGGGACGAGGGCCCCGAGGTCGGCGGCCCGCACGCGCCGTACCGCCAGTCGCAGCGCATGGACATCTACAAGGACGTCGCTCAGAAGCTCCTCGACGCCGGCCACGCCTACCGCTGCTACTGCTCGCAGGAGGAGCTGGACACCCGCCGCGAGGCCGCCCGCGCCGCCGGCAAGCCCTCCGGCTACGACGGCCACTGCCGCGACCTGAGCGCGGCGCAGGTCGAGGAGTACGTGTCCCAGGGCCGCGAGCCCATCGTCCGCTTCCGGATGCCCGACGAGGCGATCACCTTCACGGACCTGGTCCGCGGCGAGATCACCTACCTCCCGGAGAACGTCCCGGACTACGGCATCGTCCGCGCCAACGGCGCCCCCCTCTACACGCTCGTCAACCCGGTCGACGACGCCCTGATGGAGATCACCCACGTCCTGCGCGGCGAGGACCTGCTCTCCTCCACCCCGCGCCAGATCGCCCTGTACAAGGCGCTGGCCGAGCTGGGCGTCGCCAAGGAGATCCCCGCCTTCGGCCACCTGCCGTACGTCATGGGCGAGGGCAACAAGAAGCTCTCCAAGCGCGACCCGCAGTCGAGCCTGAACCTCTACCGCGAGCGCGGCTTCCTCCCCGAGGGCCTGCTCAACTACCTCTCCCTGCTCGGCTGGTCCCTCTCCGCCGACCAGGACATCTTCACGATCGACGAGATGGTCGACGCCTTCGACGTCTCCGACGTGCAGCCCAACCCGGCGCGCTTCGACCTCAAGAAGTGCGAGGCGATCAACGCCGACCACATCCGTCTCCTGGAGACCAAGGACTTCACCGAGCGCTGCCGTCCGTGGCTGAAGGCCCCCGTCGCACCCTGGGCGCCGGAGGACTTCGACGAGGCCAAGTGGCAGGCGATCGCGCCGCACGCGCAGACCCGGCTGAAGGTCCTCTCCGAGATCACCGACAACGTCGACTTCCTGTTCCTGGCGGAGCCGGTCTCCGACGAGGCGAGCTGGGCGAAGGCGATGAAGGAGGGCTCCGACGCGCTCCTTCGTACGGCCCGCGAGAAGCTGGACGCCGCCGACTGGACGTCCCCCGAGTCCCTCAAGGAGGCCGTCCTGGCCGCCGGCGAGGCCCACGGCCTCAAGCTCGGCAAGGCCCAGGCCCCGGTCCGCGTCGCCGTCACCGGCCGCACCATCGGTCTGCCGCTCTTCGAGTCCCTGCAAATCCTGGGCAAGGAGAAGGCGCTGACCCGCATCGACGCGGCACTGGCGAAGCTCGCGGCGTAGACCCCGACGCGCGAAGGGCGGCACCCGGACCTCCGGGTGCCGCCCTTCGCGGCGTCAGACGGCGAACACGGTCCTGGCCCACGCCTCGGTCCGGAGCACGCCGGGCACGTCAGCCCCGCGGGCCGAACGCCGCCCACGGGCCGAGGGCGAAACCGCCGGCCTCCCGGCGCACTTCCACGGCGCCCGTGCCACCGAAGTGCGCGGGGACGAGGAGTTCCCGTTCGTCGGCAGCCCGCTCCAGCACCCGCAGCCGACTCGCCGCGGCCCGGCGCGGATCGAGGCACGAACCGCTGTTGCAGCACGGTTCGAGGATCTGCACCGGGCTGTGCAGGACGTCCCCGGCGAAGACCGCCCGATCGCTCCCGGAGGCGAGGCGAAGGACGGACGCACCGGGTGTGTGACCGGGCGCGGACTCCAGCGTGAGGTGGTCGTCGATGCGGTGGAAGCCGTCCCACAGCACGACCTGCCCGGCCCGGTGGACGGGCGCGACACTGTCCTCGTAGATCAGCCGGTCGACCGGCTGCAGGCCGCGCCCGGAGACGTTGTCCGGACCGTAGTGGGCGTCGTCGGCCGCCGGAACGAGGTACTGGGCGTGGGGAAACGTCGGGACCCACTGTCCGTCGGCGGCGGTGGTGTTCCAGCCGACGTGGTCGACGTGCAAATGGGTGTTGACGACGATGTCCACGTCCTCCGGACGGACGCCGGCCTCCGCCAGGCGGTCCAGGAAGTCGCTGCGGCGCCGGTGGAAGTACGGTTCCATGCCCGGCCGTTCGCGCTCGCTGCCCGCGCCGGTGTCCACCAGCACGGTCAGACCGCCGCTGCGCAGGACCCAGGACTGCAGCGCGATCACCGTCCTGCCGCTGCCCGGATCCCAGTGCTCCGGCGCCAGCCGGTCCTCGTTGGCCTTCCACGCGGCGTCGCTGACCTCGGGCAGGAAATCGGCGGCCGGCAGGAACGGCTCGTGCCACTCGCGCACCCGGATCACCTCGACGTCCCCCAGCACCATGCGCTGCGCGGTCTCGTTCACGTTCGTCATGCCTGCGACGCTACGAACAGGGGGAGAGTGGTTCGATGCGTGATCGGCGCAGGAAGATACGCGAACGCCTCACACATGACGCGGCGGATACTCTCGGCCGCATGGACGTGGTGAGCGACGCGATATCCGCCGTGCAGCTGGGCCGTCCGCTGGCCCAGCGGGTACGGGCGGGCGGGAGCTGGCGGGTCCGGCTCGACCCCTACGACGGCGCCGGCTTCGGCATCGTGCTCAAAGGCGCCTGCTGGCTCCTGACGGACAGCGGTGTTCCGGCCGCCCTCACCGCGGGAGACGCGGCGCTGCTTCCCCACGGCACCGGCCTCGTCGTCGCCGGTTCCCCCCTCGACGCGGCGGCCGCCAGGACCGCCACCCCGTACGAGCGGTGGCAGCGGGAGACCGACCGGCGCGCGTGGTCCGGTCCCGACGACACGGAGCTGCTCTGCGGCAAGTACCGGCTCGACTCCAGCCGTATGCACCCGCTCATGACGGAACTGCCCGAGGTCGTCCACCTGCCGAGACGGGTGGGCGGCCACCCCGAACTGCGCGCCGCGATCGACCTGCTCGCCGGGGAACTGGACACCACCCGGTCCGGTTCCTGCATCGCGCTCCCGAGCCTGATCGACCTCCTCCTCGTCTACATGCTCCGCTCCTGGATGAGCGAGAGCACGTGCGGAACGTGGCCCGGCGCCCTGGGCGACCCGGTGACGGCCGCCGCGCTGCGGGCCGTGCACGGCGACCCGGCGGGCCGGTGGACCCTGGACCGCCTGGCCGCGGAGGCGGGCGTCTCCCGCGCCACGCTGACCCGCCGGTTCGTCTCCAGGGTCGGGCGCCCGCCGATGGCGTACCTCACCTGGTGGCGGGTGACCGTGGCCGCCACCCTGCTCCGGGACACGGGGGAGACGCTGGCCGCCATCGCCGGCCGCTGCGGGTACGGCAGCCCGTACGCCCTCTCGCACGCCTTCGTCAGGGAGTTCGGCGTCACCCCCGGGCGCTACCGCGCACAGGCGGTCGAGCGCACCGCGTCCGCGGAGGGCCAGAGGGAGGGAACCCCAGCCGTCCCCCGGGCAGGGGCCTAAGCTGGCCGTATGCCGATCAAAGCCGTGGTCTGGGACGTCGACGACACGCTCTTCGACTACACCACCGCCGACCGCGAGGGCATGCACGCCCACCTGGTCGCCGAGGGACTGCTCGCCGGGTACGGGTCGGCAGAGGAGGCGCTCGTGCGGTGGCGGGAGACCACCGACCGCCAGTGGGCGCGGTTCGCGGCGGGCGAGGTGGACTTCGTCACGCAGCGGCGCGACCGCGTCCGGGTCTTCCTGGGCCGGCCGGAGCTGACGGACGCCGAGGCCGACGACTGGTTCCAGCGGTACGTCACGCACTACGAGTCCGCCTGGTCCCTCTTCCCGGACGTCCTGCCGGTCCTCGACGCCCTCGCCGACAGCCACCGGCACGCCGTGCTCTCCAACTCCAGCCTCACCGTCCAGGACCGCAAGCTGCGCGTACTCGGGGTGCACGACCGCTTCGAGGCCATCCTGTGCGCCGCCGAGCTGGGCGTCTCCAAGCCCGAGGCCGGGGCCTTCGCCGCCGCCTGCGACGCCCTCGGCCTCGCCTCGTCCGAGGTCGCCTACGTCGGCGACCATCCGGAGATCGACGGGCGCGGCGCCCACGACGCCGGACTGCTCTCCGTGTGGATCGACCGGGGCGGCGTCTACGCGGCCGTCGACCCGCCGGCCGGGCCTCGGCGCATCGCCTCGCTCGCCGAACTTCCCGCGCTCCTCGGCGCCGATACCCGTTTTGGAGCCCCGTCCACCTTCGGGTAATGTTCTTCCTGCGCCGCCGGAGAGCGGGCCGAAAGGCCGGAGATCCGGAGGCGCACGCTAAGGCAAGATCTCTCCGGGGGTTGCGTCTCAGTGGCCTATGGTGTAATTGGCAGCACGACGGTTTCTGGTTCCGTTAGTCTAGGTTCGAGTCCTGGTAGGCCAGCTCGCAGAGCTCATCTGCATCGCGGAGATCATCCGCAAGGCCCCCGTTGTGTAGCGGCCTAGCACGCCGCCCTCTCAAGGCGGTAGCGCCGGTTCGAATCCGGTCGGGGGTACAGATCCTTCCCGCGGGGACGGTCAGGGTAGCTCCCGCCGTCGCTGATGCAGGATCGCTAGGGCCCCCGTTGTGTAGCGGCCTAGCACGCCGCCCTCTCAAGGCGGTAGCGCCGGTTCGAATCCGGTCGGGGGTACGAACTGGTCTAAACCACATTGGTCTATGGTGTAATTGGCAGCACGACTGATTCTGGTTCAGTTAGTCTAGGTTCGAGTCCTGGTAGACCAGCTCGGATCTGCGGCGGAGCAAGACAGAACGCCCGCATGATCCACGCCCCCGTTGTGTAGCGGCCTAGCACGCCGCCCTCTCAAGGCGGTAGCGCCGGTTCGAATCCGGTCGGGGGTACAGAGTACGAAGGGGGCTTCCGCTGAGGCGGGAGCCCCCTTCGGCGTTCGTGCCGTGAGTGCCGTCGCGTCCCCGGAAACGGAGCAGGGCCCGCCGCGGCGTTGAGGCGGGCCCCGGTCTCGTACGCGAGGGAGTCAGCCGGTGCGGCGCAGCGCCTCGGAGAGCCGGCCCGCGGCGTCGATGATCGCCTGCGCGTGCATCCGGCCGGGGTGGCGGGTGAGGCGCTCGATGGGGCCGGAGACGGACACCGCGGCCACCACGCGGTTGGACGGGCCGCGCACCGGCGCGGAGACGGACGCGACGCCGGGCTCGCGCTCGCCGATGGACTGGGCCCAGCCGCGGCGCCGCACGCCGGACAGGGCCGTCGCCGTGAAGCGGGCGCCCTGGAGGCCGCGGTGCAGGCGCTCGGGCTCCTCCCAGGCCATGAGGATCTGCGCCGAGGACCCGGCCTTCATGGTGAGGGTGGAGCCGACCGGGACCGTGTCCCGCAGGCCCGACAGACGCTCCGCCGCGGCGACGCAGATGCGCATGTCGCCCTGGCGGCGGTAGAGCTGGGCGCTCTCACCCGTGATGTCGCGGAGGTGGGTGAGCACCGGGCCCGCCGTGGCGAGCAGCCGGTCCTCGCCGGCCGCGGCCGCCAGCTCGGCCAGGCGCGGGCCGAGGATGAAACGGCCCTGCATGTCGCGCGCCACCATACGGTGGTGCTCCAGCGCCACGGCCAGGCGGTGGGCCGTGGGTCGTGCCAGTCCGGTCGCAGCGACCAACCCCGCGAGGGTGGCCGGGCCGGACTCCAGAGCGCTCAGGACGAGGGCCGCCTTGTCCAGAACGCCGACGCCGCTACTGTTGTCCATGAAACGATACTCCCGTCTCACTCTGTGAAACGCAAGTTCAATTTCCCGTGGAACGCGCCACTCTGGAAGGCACCAAGTCACAACCGGCCCGTGACGAAAGGGCCTGGTGGCGGTTGCCCGGAATCACAGGGGTGCGGGCACCGCTTCCCCAAGATCTCTAGTTGGGTCGGTGCTTCGTCGCCGGCCGGAGGGAAAGCGATGGGTAGGACACTCGCGGAGAAGGTCTGGGACGACCATGTCGTCCGGCGCGCCGAGGGCGAGCCCGACCTCCTCTTCATCGATCTGCACCTGCTGCACGAGGTGACCAGCCCGCAGGCCTTCGACGGCCTCCGCAAGAGCGGCCGGCCGGTGCGCCGGCTCGACCTGACCATCGCCACCGAGGACCACAACACCCCGACGCTCGACATCGACAAGCCCATCGCCGACCCGGTCTCCCGGGCCCAGCTGGAGACGCTGCGGAAGAACTGCGCGGAGTTCGGCGTCCGGCTGCACCCGCTGGGCGACGTGGAGCAGGGCGTCGTGCACGTCGTCGGTCCGCAGCTCGGCCTGACCCAGCCCGGCACCACCGTGGTCTGCGGCGACTCGCACACCTCCACGCACGGTGCCTTCGGCGCGCTGGCGTTCGGCATCGGCACCTCCCAGGTCGAGCACGTGCTGGCCACCCAGACGCTGCCCATGGCCCGCCCGAAGACCATGGCGATCACCGTCAACGGCGAACTGCCCGACGGCGTCACGGCCAAGGACCTGATCCTGGCGATCATCGCGAAGATCGGTACGGGCGGCGGCCAGGGCTACGTCCTGGAGTACCGCGGCGAGGCCATCGAGAAGCTCTCGATGGAGGCCCGCATGACCATCTGCAACATGTCGATCGAGGCCGGCGCCCGCGCGGGCATGATCGCCCCCGACGCGACCACCTTCGCCTACCTCCAGGGCCGTGCGCACGCCCCCGAGGGCGCCGACTGGGACGCGGCGGTCGAGTACTGGAAGACGCTGCGCTCGGACGACGACGCGGAGTTCGACGCCGAGGTGGTCGTCGAGGCCGCCGAGCTGGCACCGTTCGTCACCTGGGGCACCAACCCGGGCCAGGGCGCGCCGCTTTCCACCGCCGTCCCCGACCCGGCCTCCTACGACGACGCCTCGGAGCGCTTCGCCGCCGAGAAGGCCCTGGAGTACATGGGGTTGGAGGCCGGTCAGCCGTTGCGCTCCATCAAGGTGGACACCGTCTTCGTGGGTTCCTGCACCAACGGCCGCATCGAGGACCTGCGCGCCGCCGCCGAGATCGTACGGAGCCGCAAGGTCGCCGACGGCGTGCGCATGCTGGTCGTCCCCGGCTCCGCGCGGGTGGGCCTGCAGGCCGTCTCCGAGGGACTGGACGTGGTCTTCAAGGAGGCCGGCGCCGAGTGGCGGCACGCGGGCTGCTCTATGTGTCTGGGCATGAACCCGGACCAGCTGGCCCCGGGCGAGCGCTCCGCCTCCACCTCCAACCGCAACTTCGAGGGACGCCAGGGCAAGGGCGGCCGCACCCACCTGGTGTCGCCGCAGGTCGCGGCCGCGACGGCGGTCCTGGGCCACCTGGCCTCCCCGGCCGACCTGTCCGCCGCCGACGTCCCCGCGCCCGCTGGAGTCTGAGAGTCATGGAAGCATTCACCACGCACACCGGCCGGGCCGTACCGCTGCGCCGCAGCAACGTCGACACCGACCAGATCATCCCCGCCCACTGGCTCAAGAAGGTGACGCGGGACGGGTTCGAGGACGGGCTCTTCGAGGCCTGGCGCAAGGACCCGGAGTTCGTGCTCAACCGGCCCGAGCGCCAGGGCGCCACCGTCCTGGTCGCCGGCCCCGACTTCGGCACCGGCTCCTCCCGCGAGCACGCCGTCTGGGCGCTGCAGAACTACGGCTTCAAGGCCGTGATCTCCGCTCGCTTCGCCGACATCTTCCGCGGCAACTCGCTGAAGAACGGCCTGCTCACGGTGGTCCTCGACCAGAAGGTCGTGGACGCGCTGTGGGAGCTCACCGAGCGGGACCCCCAGGTCGGGATCACGGTCGATCTCGAGGCCCGTGAGGTCCGCGCCGAGGGCGTCACCGCCCCCTTCGAGCTGGACGAGAACTCCCGCTGGCGGCTGCTGAACGGCCTGGACGACATCTCGATCACCCTCCGCAACGAGGCCGACATCGCGGCGTACGAGTCGAAGCGCCCGTCCTTCAAGCCGCAGACCCTCCAGGTCTGACCCCCCGCGGAGCCCCACGAGTCCTCCGGGGACTCCGCAAGGTCGAGTTTCGGCCACCCAACACCCCCGCCGTACCCCCGATCAGCCCGATCGGGGGTACGGCCGTTTTCGGGTCCGGTCACGTGGGTCCGTTACTGACGCGACTTGTAACTTCCCACGTTAGAGGCGTGGTTGCAGGGGTAGATGGGTCCTGAGGACCCGGCTTTCGCGTGTGCTCGGATGACCGTTTGAGGCGGCAGTTGCCCCCTGCGCAGGCGACAACTCGCCCCAGATGGCACAATCTGTGCATGGAACACGACGGCCAACTCGAGCTCTATGCGGCGGTCGCGGTCCGGCTCAAGGAAGCGCACACAGCAGTGCGCGCACTGCAAGTCCCGGAGGGCGTACGTGTGGCGCTGACCCGGAAGCTGCTGGTCATTACGGCCGCGGCCAAACACGATCTCGCCGGTGCGGCAAAGCGCCTGGACCGGTTCACCGCCGACCTCGACGCGGGTCGATACCCCGAAGAGGACGGCTGAACAGACCGGAACGGCCCGAGTCCGTTGCGGCACAAGGGTGATTAGCCCGTTTCGTGTTTGATTTGCGGTATATATCTGCCTAACGTGCGAAAAAGCTTGAACAGATTCGTTCTGGCGAGGTCTCCGAAGGGGAAGACGTGAACAAGGCGCAGCTCGTAGAAGCGATTGCCGACAAGGTGGGCGGCCGGCAGCAGGCCGCCGACGCGGTCGACGCGGTCCTGGACGCCCTCGTCCGTGCGGTGGTCGCGGGCGACCGGGTCTCGGTCACCGGCTTCGGTTCCTTCGAGAAGGTCGACCGCCCGGCCCGGTACGCCCGCAACCCCCAGACGGGCGAGCGGGTTCGGGTCAAGAAGACCTCCGTGCCGCGCTTCCGCGCGGGCCAGGGCTTCAAGGACCTGGTGAGCGGCTCGAAGAAGCTCCCGAAGAACGACATCGCGGTCAAGAAGGCCCCCAAGGGCAGCCTGTCCGGCCCGCCGCCCACCATCTCCAAGGCCGCGGGCAAGAAGGCCGCCGCCAAGAAGGCCACCGGCGCCGCGAAGAAGGCCACCGGCGCGGCCAAGAAGACGACCGGGGCGGCGAAGAAGACCACCACCGCCAAGAAGACCACGGGCGCGGCGAAGAAGACCACGGCGAAGAAGACCACCGCCAAGAAGTCCGCAGCCAAGACCACCACGGCGGCGGCGAAGAAGACCGCGGCCAAGAAGGCCCCGGCGAAGAAGGCCACCGCCAAGAAGGCCCCGGCCAAGAAGTCGACCGCCCGCAAGACCACCGCCAAGAAGGCCACCGCCCGCAAGAAGTAGCAGGCGGCGGCAGGCCGACCGGCACAGGGCCGCCCACGCGTCGGGCCGGACTCCCTCTCGGAGTCCGGCCCGCGGCGTGTGCGCACCCGGACGGGGCGCGCCCGCTCAGAAGGTCTGCAGGGTCACCAGCGTGATCCGCCGGCCCGTGCCCGTGTCCGCATTCCCGGCATCGGCATCGGCATCGGTCTCGATCCGCACCCGCTGCCCCGGCCGCAGCAGCCGCAGGCCCCCCGCGTCGAACGCCGCCGCGTCGAAGGGCACCGGCGTGCCGTCGTCGAGCAGCACCTGCCCGCTGCGGCTCTCGGGGTCGTACGTGTACGCGGTCGCCTGCATGGCCGCAGCCTACTGCCCGGCGATCAGCAACCGCGCCGCCACCGCGGCCGTCCGGGGCCCCACCCCCAGCACCAGCGCGGTGCGCAGGTCCGATCCGGTGTCCACGTCCTGCCGTACGGAATCCACCGCGCCCAGCCGCAGTTCCGCCGCCCCCGACGCGCGGTGGCGGGCCCGGGAATCCGGGCCGAATGCGGGGGCCAATTCACGGCCCGGAAGCGCGGTCAGCAAGGTGGTGCCGATTCCGGCCGCGTCCGGGAGAAAAGCGCGCGGGAATTGCGCTGCCGCCGCCAGGGCCCGCGCCAATTCGGCCGGCCGCAGCGCGGGCAGATCGGCGTTGAGGGCGGCCACCGGGCTTTGCGGACGCGCCGCCCGCACCGCCGCCGCCCCGTGCGCCAGCGCCGCGTTCAGGCCGCCGCCGGGCTCGTCCGCGACCACGGCCGCACCGAGCTCCCGCAGCTCGCGTCCGGCACGGGCGTCGTCCGTGACGACTGCCACATCCCCGACCGCCGGACAGGCCAGCGCGGCCGCCACGGTGTCCTGTGCGAACGCCAGCGCGAGACCTGGCCGCACCCCGTCGTCCGCGGTGTCCGACAGCCTGCTCTTGGCCCGGGCGAGGGGCTTCACGGGTACGACCAAGGTCCACTGCACGGGTGTTCCGTCCTTCTCTCGTCGCCAGCATTGTCACCTTCAAGACCTGGCGGTTCACTCGTCGGGGCGTACGGTGTTCTCGACAGACGGGCGGCCCGGGGCGACACTTGTCCGGCCCCAGGCCCTGGAGAAAGGTGTCAGCGTGCCCCGCCGCAGAATCGGCTTCTGGTACCGCCTGGCCGCGGTGATCTGCAAACCGCCGCTGGTGGTCCTGATCAAGCGGGACTGGCGGGGAATGGAGAACATTCCGGCCGACGGCGGATTTATCACCGCCGTGAACCACAATTCGCACGTGGACCCCCTCGGCTACGCGCACTACCAGTACAACACCGGGCGCGTTCCGCGATTCCTGGCGAAGAGCGGACTTTTCCGGAAGGGCTTCGTCGGCGCCGCGATGCGCGGCACCGGGCAGATCCCCGTCTACCGCGAGAGCACGGACGCGCTCAGCGCCTTCCGGGCCGCGATCGACGCCGTGGAGCGAGGCGAGTGCGTCGCCTTCTACCCCGAGGGCACCCTGACCCGCGACCCGGACGGCTGGCCCATGACCGGCAAGACCGGCGCGGCGCGCGTCGCCCTGCAGACCAAGTGCCCGGTCGTCCCGGTCGCCCAGTGGGGGTGCAACGAACTGCTGCCGCCCTACGCCAAGAAGCCCCACCTCCTGCCGCGCAAGACCCACCAGGTGCTCGCGGGCCCGCCCGTCGACCTGTCCCGGTTCTACGACCGGGAGATGACCGCGGAGCTGCTGAAGGAGGTCACCGAGGTCATCATGGCCGCCGTGACCCGCCAGCTGGAGGAGATCCGCGGCGAGCAGGCACCCGAAACCCCGTACGACCCGCGCCGCGAGCGGATCGAGCAGCGGCGCCGCACCCAGCAGGCGACGTCGCAGGCGGCGCGGTCGCGGACGCACGGAACGCAGGCAGAAGGGCAGAGCACGTGAGCAAGCCGGTCAGGGCGGCCGTCTTCGGCACCGGATCCTGGGGCACCGCCTTCGGCACGGTCCTCGCCGACGCGGGCTGCGACGTCACCCTCTGGGGGCGCCGCGCCGAACTCGCCGACGCCGTCAACTCCACCCGCACCAACCCGGACTACCTGCCCGGCGTGGAACTCCCGGAGAACCTGCGGGCCACCACCGACGCCGCCGAGGCCGCGCGGGGCGCCGACTTCACCGTCCTCGCCGTGCCGTCCCAGACGCTGCGCGCCGGCCTCGCCGACTGGACGCCCCTGCTGGCGCCCGACACCGTCCTGGTGTCGCTGATGAAGGGCGTCGAACTCGGCTCCACGATGCGGATGAGCGAGGTGATCGAGGACGTCGCCAAGGTCGGCGCCGAGCGCATCGCCGTGGTCACCGGGCCCAACCTGGCCCGCGAGATCGCCGCCCGGATGCCGGCCGCCGCCGTGGTCGCCTGCCCCGACGAGTCCGTTGCCCGCCGTCTGCAGACCGCCTGCCACACGCCGTACTTCCGGCCCTACACCAACACCGACGTCGTCGGCTGCGAGCTGGGCGGCGCCGTGAAGAACGTGATCGGCCTCGCCGTCGGCATCGCGGACGGCATGGGACTCGGCGACAACGCCAAGGGCTCCCTCATCACCCGCGGCCTCGCCGAGACCACCCGCCTCGGCGCCGCCCTCGGCGCCGACCCGCTGACCTTCTCCGGCCTCGCCGGACTCGGCGACCTGGTGGCGACCTGCTCCTCGCCGCTGTCCCGCAACCACACCTTCGGCACCAACCTCGGCAAGGGCATGACGCTGGCGGAGACCATCGCGGTCACCAAGCAGACCGCCGAGGGCGTCAAGTCCTGCGAGTCGGTGCTGGATCTGGCCCGCCGGCACGGCGTCGACATGCCGATCGCCGAGACCGTCGTCGCCATCGTGCACGAGGGCAAGTCCCCGGTGGTCGCGGTCAAGGAGCTGATGTCGCGCAGCGCGAAGCCCGAACGACGCTGAGCGACGCCCCTCCCGGAGCCCGGCGCGACCCGGGCGCCACGCGGTCCGCCGACGCTGTCTCACGGCCCGGGGGGCGGGTACTCTCAACGCGATATGAGCACCGAGAACCTCCCCCAGAGCCCTGAGCAGAGCCCTCAGCGACCGCCCCGGAAGCCGCGTGTGGCCGTCGTGTTCGGCGGGCGCAGCTCCGAACACGGGATCTCCGTGGTCACCGCCGGCGCCGTCCTGGCGGCCATCGACCGGACGAAGTACGACGTCCTGCCGATCGGCATCACCAGGGACGGCCGCTGGGCTCTCACCGCCGACGAACCGGAACGCATGGCGATCACCGACCGCCGCACGCCCGACGTCGAGGAACTGGCCGAGTCGACCGAGGGCGGCGTACTGCTCCCCGTCGACCCCGCGAACCGCGAGGTCGTCTACAGCGAACCCGGCTCGGTGCCCAAGGCCCTGGGCGAGGTCGACGTCGTCTTCCCCGTGCTGCACGGTCCGTACGGCGAGGACGGCACCCTCCAGGGCCTGCTGGAGCTGTCCGGCGTGCCCTACGTCGGCGCGGGCGTGCTCGCCTCCGCCGTCGGCCAGGACAAGGAGTACATGAAGGCGGTCTTCGACTCCTACGGGCTCAAGGTCGGCCCGTACGCGGTGATCCGGCCCCGCGAGTGGGAGCAGGACCGCTCCGCCGCCCGCAGGAAGATCGTCGACTTCGCCGGCGAGCACGGCTGGCCGCTCTTCGTGAAGCCCGCGCGCGCGGGCTCCTCGATCGGCATCACCAAGGTCGACGACCTTGCCGGACTCGACGAGGCGATCGAGGAGGCCCGGCGCCACGACCCGAAGATCCTCGTCGAGGCGGCGCTGCGGGGCCGCGAGATCGAGTGCGGGGTGCTGGAGTTCGAGGACGGCCCCCGGGCCTCCGTGCCCGCCGAGATCCCACCGCCCTCGGAGCACTCCTACTACGACTTCGAGGCCAAGTACATCGACTCCACCCCGGGCGTCGTGCCGGCCCCGCTCACGGACGAGGAGACCGCCGAGGTCCGGCGGCTCGCCGTGGCGGCGTTCGACGCGGCCTCCTGCGAGGGGCTGGTGCGCGCGGACTTCTTCCTCACCGAGGACGACGAGTTCGTGATCAACGAGATCAACACCATGCCCGGCTTCACGCCCATCTCCATGTTCCCGCAGATGTGGCAGGCGACCGGTGTGAGCTACCCGGAGCTGGTGGACCGGCTGGTCCGGGCGGCGCTGCGCCGGCCCACCGGGCTGCGCTGAGCGCACGCTCCGGTTCACGGCCCGCGGCGACGAGAAGGCGACTCCCTCGGGGGTCGCCTTCTCGCAGTATGATCAGCGGGTTTCCCCGGCCCGCTGTCCGCAGGCGGCAGCGTGTTGTCCGGGTTCCGCCACAGCCCGGTGATCCCGTGTCCGGCCGGGAACCGCCGCCGACCCGCTGTTCGTCTGCTGGGGAGCGGCCTGCGGCGGCGATCAGCAGGGCGGGACCGAGTGGGCGGAGAGGGGGCTAGAGATGGACGACCGGACAGGTCAGAGTGCGCGTGATGCCGTCCACTTGCTGGACCTTGGCGACCACCATGCGACCCAGTTCGTCGACGGTGTCGGACTGGGCGCGGACGATGACGTCGTAGGGTCCTGTCACGTCCTCGGCCTGGATGACTCCAGGGATCTTGCTGATCGTCCCGGCGACGGTCGACGCCTTGCCGACCTCCGTCTGGATCAGGATGTACGCCTGTACCACGGAACCTCCAGAGCGGCCACGAGGATCATGTGGGGAAAAGGAACGCCACGGTATCGCGTAGCCGCTCCCCGCGGGGAGACCCGCGGCCCGCGGGCCGCGCGCGCCGGAGTGCCGCACCGGAACGCGCCGACGCGCACCGGCACGCGCCGACGCGCACGCCGGCCGTGGCGACGGTCGAACGGACCGCGGCGGCGGTCGGTAAGACCGTGACGTGGGCAGAGCGGTCGGTACGGCCGTGACGAGGACAGGGACGACGCGCGACCGGGCGCGGCCAGGGACAGGGACAGAAGGGGAGCCAAGGCGATGAAGGGCACTGTTGGTGAGCTGGGGGAGTTCGGGCTCATCAGGGAGCTCACCTCCCGTCTCACCACCACCCCGGCGGTCCGGGTCGGCCCCGGCGACGACGCCGCGGTGGTGGCCGCACCCGACCGCAGGGTGGTGGCCAGCACCGACATCCTGGTGGAGGGCCGGCACTTCCGCCGGGACTGGTCGACCGCGTACGACGTGGGCCGCAAGGCGGCGGCGCAGAACCTGGCCGACATCGCCGCCATGGGCGCCGTGCCGACCGCGCTGCTGCTCGGCCTGGTCGTGCCCGCCGAACTGCCGGTCACCTGGCCGAGCGAGCTGATGGACGGACTGCGCGACGAGTGCCAGGTCGCGGGTGCCTCCGTGGTCGGCGGCGACGTGGTGCGCGGCGACACCATCACCGTGTCCATCACGGCCCTCGGCGACCTGCGCAACCAGGAGCCCGTCACCCGGTCCGGCGCCCAGCCCGGCGACCTCGTCGCGGTGACCGGCTGGCTGGGCTGGTCCGCGGCCGGGTTCGCCGTCCTCTCCCGCGGCTTCCGCTCGCCGCGCGCCTTCGTCGAGGCCCACCGGCGCCCCGAACCGCCCTACCACGCGGGTCCCGCCGCCGCGGGCCTCGGCGCCACCGCCATGTGCGACGTGAGCGACGGGCTGATCGCCGACCTGGGGCACATCGCCGAGGCCAGCAAGGTCAGGATCGACATCAGCTCCGGGCGGATCGACATCCCGTCCCAGATGAACGACATCGGCCAGGCCGTCGGCGTCGACCCCATGCAGTGGGTGCTCACCGGGGGCGAGGACCACGCGATCGTGGCGACCTTCCCGCCGGACGTGAAACTGCCCGCCCGCTGGAAGGTCATCGGCGAGGTCCTCCACCCCTCCGCGCTGCCCCAGGTGACCGTCGACGGGGCGCCCTGGACGCGGAAGGGCGGCTGGGACCACTTCGGCGGCGAGGTCGAGGCATGAGGCCGCCCCTGGTCCTCACCGTGGCGGGCTCCGACTCCGGCGGCGGCGCCGGCATCCAGGCCGACCTCAAGACGATGCTCGCCCTCGGCACCCACGGCATGAGCGTCCTCACCGCGGTCACCGCGCAGAACTCCCTCGGGGTGCAGGGCGCCTGGGAACTCCCCGTGGCAGCCGTACGCGCCCAGTACCGCAGCGTCGTGGACGACATCGGCGTCCACGCGGTCAAGACCGGGATGCTTTCCTCCGCCGAACTGGTCGAGGCCGTCGCCGAGTTGATCGACGGCACGGACGCCCCGGCGGTCGTCGACCCGGTCGGCGTCTCCAAGCACGGGGACGCGCTGCTCGCCGCCTCCGCGCTGGACTCGGTCCGCACCAGACTGCTCCCGGTCGCCACCGTCGCCACGCCCAACCTCGACGAGGTCGCGCAGCTCACGGGCGTACGGGTCGGATCCGAGGCCGATCTGCGCCGGGCCGCCTCCGCCGTCCTCGAGTACGGGCCGCGCTGGGTCCTGGTCAAGGGCGGCCATCTGCCCGGCGACGCCGTCGACCTGCTCACCGACGGCTCCGAGGAGCACTGGCTGCGCGGGCCCCGGCTCGACAACCGGCACACCCACGGCACGGGCTGCACCCTCGCCTCCGCCGTCGCGTGCGGGCTGGCCAAGGGGCAGCCGGTGCCGGACGCCGTACGAGCGGCCAAGGAGTACGTCACCGGGGCGATCCGGTCCGGCTTCGCGCTGGGCGCCGGCATCGGACCGGTCGACCACGGGTGGGAACTCGGGCGCCCGTCCTGAGCACGAGGCCCCTGAGCACGAGGCCGGGGAGCAGGAGGGCACGGCAAAAAGCCGGCCCACCCGAGGTGGACCGGCTCCCTACAGCGGACCAGGCAGTGGCCGCGCGCTCAGCTGAGACGCGTCAGCGCGAGACCTTGCCGGCCTTGATGCACGAGGTGCAAGCGTTCACGCGCTTCGGCGTCCCGCCGACCACGGTACGCACACGCTGGATGTTCGGGTTCCAGCGACGGGGCGTACGGCGGTGCGAGTGCGAGATGTTGTTGCCGAAGCCCGGCCCCTTGCCACAGACGTCGCAGTTGGCAGCCACGGGTCACTCCAAAGACTTCAGATGCACTTACGGTTGATCCCGGCATGCCGGGATCAAGGTCTCGGACACGGAGGTTCCGGGAACTGAGTGGCGGTGCCAGGGGGATGGCCCGATCGGGATCGGGCAACCGGAGCAGCATACAACGACTGCTTCCGTACAACGAAACTACCACGGCAGCTCAGGGGCCCGCCCCGGGTGCGGACCCGCCGAGGTCTACGCTGCCAGCCACGTCCAGGAGCTCAGGGAGGCGCAGGTGGCGCAGGTGCCGCAGAGGTTCTTCGACGCTCTGGCGGTGCGTACCTGGTGCGGTCTGTCACTGCGCGCACTGGGGCGGGCGCGCGAGGAGATCGACGCGATCAACGTCTATCCCGTCGCCGACGGGGACACCGGCACGAACCTCTATCTGACCGTCGAATCGGCAGCCGCAGCCGTCGAGGCCGTCTTCGCCGCACACGAGGTGGACGCGGGCGCCGGGGACGCGGAAGACAGGGACGAGGAGGACGGGCCCTCGCTGGCCGACGCCGTGGGCGCCATGGCGCACGGCGCGCTGATCGGCGCGCGGGGCAACTCCGGCACCATCCTCGCGCAGCTGCTGCGCGGCATGGCCCAGGTGCTCTCCGCGCGGGGTGCCCCGCACACCGGCGGTTCCGGCCTGCGGTCGGCCCTGCGGCACGCGGCCGAATCCGCCCGGAACGCCGTGGCCCGTCCCGTCGAGGGCACCGTCCTCACCGTGGCCTCGGCCGCCGCCGACGCGGCCGACGGCGCCGGGGACGACTGCGCGGAGGTCGCCCGCGCGGCCTACGAGGGCGCCCGCGCGGCGCTCGCCGCCACGCCGGGCCAACTGCCCGTCCTGGAGCGCGCCGGAGTGGTCGACGCCGGCGGACACGGCCTGGTGACGGTGCTCGCGGCCCTGGTGGAGACCTGCACGGGCCGTCCGCCGGAGACGGGCGTCGTGCTCCACGCGCGCGTGGAGCACGACGACGCCGACCCCGCGGTCGAGTGCGCGGCCGCCGGGGACGGCGAGGACGGACCCGCCTTCGAGGTGATCTACCTCCTGGAGGCCGATGACGCGGCCGTGGCCCGGCTGCGGCAGCGGCTCGACGCGCTCGGGGACTCGCTCGTCGTGGTCGGCGGCGACGGACTGTGGAACGTCCATGTGCACGTCGACGACGCGGGTGCCGCCGTGGAGGCGGGCGTCGAGGCCGGCCGGCCGTACCGGATCCGCATCACCCACTTCGGGCACGGCGACGTCCACACCACCGGGGCGGAGCGCCCGCCGCGGGAGCGCGCCCCGCGCGCCGTGGTGGCCGTCGTGCCGGGGGAGGGGCTGGCGGAGCTGTATGCCGGGGCCGGCGCGACCACCCTGCTCGCCCGCCCCGGCGAACCGCCCGCCAGCGGGGAGCTGGTCCAGGCCGTACGGCGGGCCCACGCGCGCGAGGTCGTCCTGCTGCCCAATGACGCCGAGCTGCGGCACACCGCCGCCGCGGCGGCCGAGCAGGCCCGCGCCGAGGGCGTCCGGGTCGCCCTCATCCCGACCCGCTCCGCGGTACAGGGCATCGCCGCACTCGCCGTGCACGAGGCCGGGCGGCGCTTCGACGAGGACGTGGTGGCGATGACCTCGGCGGCCGGCGCCACGCGGCACGCCGAGGTCACCGTCGCCGAACGCCAGTCCTGGACCACGGCCGGCATCTGCCAGGCCGGTGACGTGCTCGGCCTCATCGACGGCGACGTGGCCGTGATCGGCCCTGACGTGTCCCGGGTGGCCGCGACCGTCCTGGACCGCATGCTGTCGGCCGGCGGCGAGCTGGTCACCCTCGTCCTCGGCGACGAGGCGCCCCAGGACGTCGCCGACCAGCTGGAGGCCCGGGTCCGGGAGGCGTACCTCGCCGTCGACACCGTGGTCTACCGGGGCGGCCGGCAGGGCGCGCTGCTGCTGGTCGGTGTGGAGTAGGGCGAGCGGTACCGCCCCCGCGGGATCCGCCCCCGCCGCCCCCGCCGCCGGCAGGGCAGGAGCCGGGCACCGGCACCGCGGCGGACCGGGCCGGGGGCCGTGCCGCACGGCCGGTACGGCGCTTCCCGGCGACGTTGTCAGTGGCGTGGTGTGGAATGGATCTCGTGCCCGCACTGCGAGAACCCCTGAAGAAGGTGCTCGGCCCCGCCACCGCGAAGGTGATGGCCGAGCACCTCGGCCTGCACACCGTCGGCGACCTCCTCCACCACTATCCCCGCAGATACGAGGAGCGCGGCCAGCTCACCCACCTCGCCGACCTCCCCATGGACGAGCACGTCACGGTGGTCGCCCAGGTCGCCGACGCCCGCCTGCACAGCTTCGCCTCGTCCAAGGCGCCGCGCGGCAAGGGACAGCGCCTGGAGGTGACCATCACGGACGGCAGCGGCCGCCTCCAACTGGTCTTCTTCGGCAACGGCGTGCACAAGCCCCACAAGGAACTCCTGCCGGGCACCCGCGCGATGTTCGCCGGCAAGGTCTCCGTCTTCAACCGCCGACTGCAACTCGCCCACCCGGCGTACGAGTTGCTGCAGAGTAGCGACGGCGAGGGCGACGCGGCCGAGAGCGTCGAATCCTGGGCGGGCACCCTGATCCCCCTCTACCCGGCCACCGCCAAACTGGAGTCCTGGAAGATCGGCAAGGCGATCCAGACGGTGCTGCCCAGCGCCCAGGAGGCCGTCGACCCCCTGCCCGGCTCCCTGCGCGAGGGGCGGGGCCTGGTCTCCCTTCCCGAGGCCCTCCTCAAGATCCACCGCCCGCACACCAAGGCCGACGTCGAGGACGCCCGCGCCCGGCTGAAGTGGGACGAGGCCTTCGTCCTCCAGGTCGCCCTCGCCCGCCGCCGCCACGCCGAGACCCAACTCCCCGCCGTCCCCAGGAGGGCCCGCCCGGACGGCCTGCTCACCGCCTTCGACGACCGCCTCCCCTTCACCCTCACCGACGGCCAGCAGAAGGTCTCCCGCGAGATCTTCGACGACCTCGCCACCGACCACCCGATGCACCGGCTGCTCCAGGGCGAGGTCGGCAGTGGCAAGACGCTGGTCGCCCTGCGCGCCATGCTCGCGGTCGTCGACTCCGGCGGTCAGGCCGTGATGCTGGCGCCCACCGAGGTGCTGGCCCAGCAGCACCACAGGTCCGTCGTCGAGATGATGGGCGAGCTGGCCGAAGGCGGCATGCTGGGCGGCGCCGAGCACGCCACCAAGGTGGCGCTGCTCACCGGCTCCATGGGCGCCGCCGCCCGCCGGCACGCCCTGCTCGACCTCGCCACCGGCGAGGCGGGCATCGTCATCGGCACGCACGCGCTGATCGAGGACAAGGTGCAGTTCCACGACCTCGGCCTGGTCGTCGTCGACGAACAGCACCGCTTCGGCGTCGAGCAGCGCGACGCCCTGCGCGGCAAGGGGAAGCAGCCCCCGCACCTGCTCGTCATGACCGCCACGCCCATTCCGCGCACCGTCGCCATGACCGTCTTCGGCGACCTGGAGACCTCCGTCCTGGACCAGCTCCCGGCCGGCCGCTCCCCGATCGCCAGCCATGTCGTCCCCGCCGCCGACAAACCCCACTTCCTCTCCCGCGCCTGGGAACGCGTCCGCGAGGAGGTGTCGGGCGGCCACCAGGCGTACGTCGTCTGCCCGCGCATCGGCGACGAGGAGGACGACCCGAAGAAGACCTCCCCGAAGAAGGCCGACCCGGCGGACACCGGCCCGGAGACGACCGGCCCGGAGAAGCCCGACCCGGGGAAGAAGCCCGCCCCGGGCAGGCCGCCCGCGGACGACGCCGAGAAGCGGCCCCCGCTCGCCGTCCTCGACGTGGCCGAGCAGCTGGCCGGGGGACCGCTGCGGGGGCTCGGGGTGGAGGTCCTGCACGGCCGTATGCAGCCCGACGACAAGGACGCGGTGATGCGCCGCTTCGCCGCCGGGGAGACCGACGTGCTGGTCGCCACGACCGTCATCGAGGTCGGCGTCAACGTCCCCAACGCCACCGCGATGGTGATCATGGACGCCGACCGCTTCGGCGTCTCGCAGCTCCACCAGCTGCGCGGCCGGGTCGGGCGCGGCTCCGCCCCCGGCCTGTGCCTGCTGGTCACCGAGATGCCCGAGGCGAGCGCCGCCCGGCAGCGGCTGAACGCGGTCGCCGCCACCCTCGACGGCTTCGAGCTCTCCCGCATCGACCTCGAACAGCGCCGTGAGGGCGACGTCCTCGGCCAGGCCCAGTCCGGTGCCCGCACCTCCCTGCGGGTGCTCGCCGTCATCGAGGACGAGGAGATCATCGCGGAGGCCCGGCAGGAGGCGGCGGCCGTCGTCGCCGCCGACCCGGAGCTGACCGGCCTGCCCGCCCTGCGCACGGCCCTGGACGCACTGCTGGACGACGAGCGGGAGCAGTACCTGGAGAAGGGCTGAGAGACTGGCACCGGACGCCGTCCGCAAAGCCGGGCACCACCGACTCCGGACGGCCGCGCCAGGCATTCGTACCGCCGCACCAGTGGCTCCGTACCACCGCACCAGCCGACTCCGCACAGCCGAGTACAGCGACAAGGACCCAGAAATGACCCGCGTGATCGCCGGCCGGGCCGGCGGACGCCGCCTGGCCGTCCCGCCGGGCACCGGCACCCGGCCCACCTCCGACCGTGCGCGCGAGGGCCTGTTCTCGACCTGGCAGTCCCTGCTCGGCGGCCCGCTGGACGGCGAGCGGGTCCTCGACCTGTACGCCGGTTCCGGTGCCGTCGGCCTGGAGGCGCTCTCCCGGGGTGCGGGGCACGTCCTGCTCGTCGAGGCCGACGCCCGTGCCGCCCGCACGGTCCGGCAGAACGTCGGGGCCGTCGCCCTGCCCGGCGCCGAGGTCAGGGCGGGCAAGGCGGAACAGGTCGTCCGCACCCCCGCCCCGGCCGAACCGTACGACGTCGTCTTCCTGGACCCGCCGTACGCCGTCCCGGACGACGATCTTCGGGAGATCCTGCTCACACTCCGCACCCAGGGGTGGCTCGGGAGGGAAGCGCTCGTCACCGTGGAGCGCAGCACCAGAGGCGGTGATTTCGGCTGGCCCGACGGCTTCGAGGCGATCCGGGCCCGTCGCTACGGCGAGGGAACGTTTTGGTACGGTCGCGCCGCCTCTACGTGCGATGACGCACGATGACCGGACCGGAGAGCGAGGGAAAGCAAGTGCGCCGTGCCGTCTGTCCCGGGTCGTTCGACCCGATCACCAACGGGCACCTGGACATCATCGCCCGGGCCTCCAGCCTCTACGACGAGGTCTACGTCGCCGTGATGATCAACCAGTCCAAGAAGGGCCTCTTCGAGATCGAGGAGCGCATCGACCTGATCCACCAGGTCACCGCCGAGTACGGCAACGTGCGGGTGGAGTCCTTCCACGGCCTGCTCGTCGACTTCTGCAAGCAGCGCGAGATCCCGGCCATCGTCAAGGGCCTGCGCGCGGTCAGCGACTTCGACTACGAGCTGCAGATGGCCCAGATGAACAACGGCCTCTCCGGCGTGGAGACCCTCTTCATCCCCACCAACCCCACCTACAGCTTCCTGTCGTCCTCCCTGGTCAAGGAGGTCGCCACCTGGGGCGGAGACGTCGCCCACCTGGTGCCGCCGCTCGTCCTCGACGCCCTCAGGGACCGCCTGGCCAAGCGCTGACCGCCCGTCGTACCGCCTGTCGGAGACCGGCGATCCGTCACCAGGTGTCCCCGGGACACCCCGGGGTCGTACAGTCGTCCCGTCCGTCTCCAACACAGCTGTAGAGAGTGGCGAGCACACGGTGGACGTGCAGAACAAGCTCGACGAGATCACCGCGATGGTCTCCGGCGCCCGCGCCATGCCCATGTCGGCCTCGTGCGTGGTCAACCGCGCCGAACTGCTCTCGCTGCTGGAGGAGTTGCGGGCCGAACTGCCCGGCTCCCTCGCCCAGGCCCAGGAACTGATCGGCGACCGGGACCAGATGGTCGCGCAGGCCCGCCAGGAGGCGGACCGGATCATCGAGAGCGCGCACGCCGAGCGCGGCTCCCTGATCGCCGGCACCGAGGTCGCCCGGCGCTCCCAGGCCGAGGCCGACCGCATCCTCACCGAGGCCCGGCAGGAGGCCGAGGAGGTCCGCGCCGAGGCCGACGACTACGTCGACTCCAAGCTCGCCAACTTCGAGGTCGTCCTCACCAAGACCCTCGGCTCCGTCGGCCGGGGCCGCGAGAAGCTCCTGGGCACCGGTCCCGGCCTCGACGAGAACGGCTACGAGGACGAGGACGCCCCCGAGCGCAGCCACGACCCCGAGATCCTGCGCCGCGACGCCGACACCTACGTCGACAGCAAGCTCGGCGCGTTCGAGGCCGTGCTCGCCAAGACCCTGGACGCGGTCGGCCGGGGCCGCCAGAAGCTGCACGGCCGGATCGCCACCGACGACCTCGGCGCCCTCGCCGAGGACTCCGGCACCGTCCAGCACTCCAGCGACGCCGACTACCTCGCCGACCTCGCGGCGCTCTCGGACGCCCCCGCCGGGCAGCCCCGCAGGACCGAGTACGGCGAACAGCGGCCCGTCGCGGCCCAGGCGCCCGCGCAGGCCGTACCGGAAATGCCCCAGCAGGCGCCCGCGCAGGCCGTGCCGGACATGCCGCAGCAGGAGCCGGCGTACGGCTACGCGCAGCAGCAGCCCGACCCGTACGCCGCGTACCAGCAGGCCTACGGCGGCGCACCGGACACGTACGGTTACCCGCAGCAGACCGCCGACCCGTACGCGGCCTACCAGGGCTACGACGCCCAGCAGGGCTACGACGGGCAGCAGACCTATGACGGGCAGCAGGGCTACGGCCAGCACCAGCAGCCCGCGCAGGCCCAGCCGCAGGCGCTGGACGAGACCAGCCTCTTCGACACCGGCATGATCAGCGCCGAGCAGCTGCGGGCGTACGAACAGGGCCGCGGCCTCTGAGGTCCCGGGCGTCCCCCGGCCCGGATTGGGCCGAGAGCGCATGGTCCAGTATCCTGGCTCTTCGGTCGCGCATACGTCCGCGATCGCAGCTGCCCGGGAACACCGCGGGGCGGCTTCCCCAAGCCACGGAAGACCGAAAGCAGGAATGGTTCTGAACGCGCGCCTCGACCACCGCGACCCCCTCGTGTTCGACACGCACGAGCTGGGACGGCGGCCCGGTGCGCTCCAGCGCCTGACCCGCACGGTCGACGCTCCCAAGGACCTCGGTCTCCAGGGAGTCATCGGAGTGCCGGAAGGCGCCCCGGTGGAGCTCGAGCTCCGGCTCGAGTCGGTCATGGAAGGGGTGCTCGTCACAGGCACCGCCCGTGCCGGGGCCGAAGGGGAGTGCGTAAGGTGTCTGGAGCCGCTGGAGCAGCAGCTCGAAGCGGACTTCCAGGAGCTGTTCTCGTACCCTGACGCCGACGACCGGGGCCGCCCAGTGGCGGAGCCCGGCGACGACGCCGAGGACGACGAGGACCGGCTCTTCGTCGAGGACGGACTGATCGCCCTCGAATCCGTGCTGCGCGACGCGGTGGTGCTCGCACTGCCGATGCAGCCGGTGTGCCGGGAAGACTGCCCGGGTCTGTGCTCCGTATGCGGGGCACGCCTGGCGGACGATCCGGACCACCACCACGACGCCGTCGACATCCGTTGGGCGGCATTGCAGGGACTCGCCGGTTCACTCGAAGACGGCGAGAAGGACGAGATGAGCGGCGACGGGCCAGAATCCGCGGACGCCGCCGAGAAGCAGGAGAAGTAGCCGTGGCTGTTCCGAAGCGGAAGATGTCGCGCAGCAACACGCGCCACCGCCGGTCGCAGTGGAAGGCTGCGGTCCCCACCCTGGTTGCGTGCGAGCGCTGCCACGAGCCCAAGCAGCAGCACATCGCGTGCCCGTCTTGCGGCACTTACAACAAGCGCCAGGTCCTCGAGGTCTGAGCGGCTGGTGAGAGGCACTGTGTCAGTCCCCAAGAAGGCGGATGACGCCAAGGCGGACCCACCCGCCAAGAAGAAGGCGGACAACAACCAGGCCTCGTCCCACACGCTTCTGGAAGGGCGGCTCGGCTATCAGCTCGAGTCCGCCCTTCTGGTGCGTGCGCTGACCCACCGTTCCTATGCGTACGAGAACGGCGGCCTGCCGACGAACGAGCGGCTGGAGTTCCTCGGGGACTCCGTGCTCGGCCTCGTCGTCACGGACACGCTGTACCGCATCCACCCCGACCTGCCCGAGGGCCAGCTGGCCAAGCTGCGGGCCGCGGTGGTCAACTCGCGTGCGCTGGCACAGGTGGGCCGTGGGCTCGAACTGGGCTCCTTCATCCGGCTCGGCCGCGGTGAAGAGGGAACGGGCGGCCGGGACAAGGCGTCCATCCTCGCCGACACCCTCGAAGCGGTGATCGGCGCGGTCTATCTCGACCAGGGCCTCGACGCGGCCTCCGAACTGGTGCACCGCCTGTTCGACCCGCTGATCGAGAAGTCCTCCAACCTCGGTGCCGGCCTGGACTGGAAGACCAGCCTCCAGGAACTCACCGCGACCGAAGGGCTCGGCGTTCCCGAGTACCTGGTCACGGAGACCGGCCCGGACCACGAGAAGACCTTCACTGCTGCCGCCCGCGTCGGAGGCGTCTCGTACGGCACCGGCACCGGCCGCAGCAAGAAGGAGGCGGAGCAGCAGGCCGCGGAATCCGCGTGGCGGTCCATCCGGGCCGCGGCGGACGAGCGCGCCAAGGAGTCGGCGGACGCCGCCGACCCGGGACCCGACGAGGGGCCCGTCTCCGCCTGACCCACCGCACGTCCCGGACGCCCGCCCCGCCACCGGGGCGGGCGTCCGGCTCGTCGCCCCGTCCACCGGCCCACCCGAGGGGATGCCATGCCCGAGTTGCCCGAGGTCGAGGTCGTGCGGCGCGGCCTGGAGCGCTGGGTCGCCCACCGGACCGTCGCCGACACCGAGGTGCTGCACCCGCGGGCGGTACGCCGGCACATCGCGGGCGGCGACGACTTCGCCGGCCGCCTCAAGGGCCACCGGGTCGGCACGCCGAGCCGCCGCGGCAAGTACCTGTGGCTGCCCCTTGAGGACACCGGCCAGGCCGTCCTCGCCCACCTCGGCATGAGCGGCCAGCTCCTGGTCCAGCCGCACGAGGCCCCGGCCGAGAAGCACCTGCGCGTCCGCGTCCGCTTCGCCGACTCCCTCGGCACCGAACTCCGCTTCGTCGACCAGCGCACCTTCGGCGGCCTGTCCCTCCACGACACCACCCCCGACGGGCTGCCCGACGTCATCGGCCACATCGCCCGGGACCCCCTCGACCCGCTCTTCGACGCCGACGCCTTCCACCTGGCGCTGCGCCGCAAGCGCACCACGGTCAAACGGGCCCTGCTCGACCAGTCCCTGATCAGCGGCGTCGGCAACATCTACGCCGACGAGGCCCTGTGGCGTTCCCGCCTGCACTACGAACGCCCCACCGCCGGCCTCACCCGCCCCCGCACCACCGAACTCCTCGGCCACGTCCGGGACGTGATGAACGCGGCCCTCGCCGTGGGCGGCACCAGCTTCGACAGCCTCTACGTCAACGTGAACGGCGAGTCCGGCTACTTCGACCGCTCGCTCGACGCGTACGGCCGCGAGGGCCTGCCCTGCCGCCGCTGCGCCACGCCGATGCGCCGCAGGCCGTGGATGAACCGCTCCAGCTACTTCTGCCCGAAGTGCCAGCGGGCACCGCACGTCACGCCGTAGGCACGGCACGCCGAGCGGCAGGCCGCAGGCACGCGGAGAGTCCTGCCGCAGGCCCGCCGTGGGTCAGGCCGTGGGCGTGCGCTGCGCGTCGTACCGCTCGCGCGACGCCACCACCTCGTCCATCCGTCCCTCGACGCAGTGGATGAGCGCCATCAGCCGCCCGGCCACCTCGTGCCCCAGCGACGTCAGCTCGTAGTCCACGCGCGGCGGGTTGGTCGGCTGGGCCTCGCGGTGCACCAGGCCGTCGCGTTCCAGCGCGTGCAGGGTCTGGGCCAGCATCTTCTCGCTGACGCCGTCGACGCGGCGCCGCAGCTCGTTGAACCGGAACGAGCCCTTGTACAGCGCGCCGAGCGTCAGCGCGCCCCAGCGCCCCGTCACGTGCTCCAGGGTCACCCGTGACGGGCAGACCCGGGAGAACACGTTGTACGGCAGGTCCTGCTCCGCCGTGCGCTCCTGCGTGGTCGACATGACTCCAGCGTACGTGAGCACAGCGCTGTGCCGCAGAGTGCGCTGAGCCGGGGGCGGCGCATCCACGGGGGCGGGTCGGAGGCCCGGACGCCGCCAGGACATCCTGTGACCGGCACGCGTCCGGTACGACTGGAGGATCACCGTGAAAGTGCACCATCTGAACTGCGGCACGATGCACATGCCGACCTATCCCATGGTCGCGCACGTCCTGTGCGTGGAGACCGAGGCGAGCGGCCTGGTGCTCGTGGACACCGGATTCGGGCTCCGGGACATCCAGGACCCGGTCGCCCGCGTCGGTTTCATGCGCCATGTCATCAGACCGGTGCTCGACCCCGAGGAGACCGCGTTACGGCAGATACAGCGGCTCGGATTCCGGGCCGAGGACGTACGGCACATCATCGTCACGCACCTGGACTTCGACCACGTCGGAGGGCTGGCCGACTTCCCGCACGCCCGGGTGCACACGACGACGGCCGAGATCGACGGCGCCATCCGCTCGCCGTCCCGCCGCGAGCGCACCCGCTACCGGCCGGCCCAGTGGGCGCACGGACCGCGGTTCGTCGAGCACCGGCCGGGCGGAGAGAGCTGGCGGGGGTTCGCCGCGGCGAAGGAACTGACCGAGGTGGCGCCGGGCTTCGTCCTGGTGGCGACGCCCGGACACTCCCGCGGTCACGTCTGCGTCGCCGTCGACACCGGTGAGAGGTGGCTCCTGCACTGCGGCGACGCCTTCTACCACTGGGGCACTCTGGACGGCCGGGCCAGGGTGCCCCTGCCGGTCCGCCTCATGGAGCGCGGAGCGGCGCAGAACCACCGCCGCCTCCTCGAGAACCAGGAACGCCTCGCGGAGCTGAACCGCCGGGGCGATCCGGGGCTGCGCATCATCTCCGCCCACGACCCGAGCGACCTGGAGACGGCATGGACGGCATGAACGGCATGAACGGCACGCGGCAGAGCGTCCTCGTCACCGGGGCCGGCTCCGGCATCGGACGGGCGACCACCAGGTTCCTCGCGGCCGAGGGCTTCCATGTCTACGCGGGCGCCCGCCGCCGCGCCGGCCTGGACGAACTGGCCGCGGAACTTCCCCCCGGCAGCATCACGCCCCTCCTCTTCGACGTGCGGGACGAGAAGAGCGTCGCCCGGGCGTCGGCCGAGACCGCGGACCGTGCCGCCGGTGCTCCGCTGAGGGCCGTGTGCAACGTGGCCGGGACCGTCACCAACGGCCCCCTCGTCGACCTGACGGCGGACGCCCTCACCGACGTACTGGCGGTCAACGTCGTCGGCACCCACACGGTGACCCGGGCCTTCCTGCCACTGCTCGGCGAGGGGAGCCGCATCGTGAACCTGAGCTCCGCCAGCGGTGTCCGGACCCTGCCGTTCACCGGCGCCTACTCCGCGAGCAAGTTCGGCCTGGAGGCCCTCAGCGCCGCCATGCGCATGGAGTACGCGGCGCTCGGCATCCGTGTCTCCGTGATCGCCCCCGGCATGATCGACACGCCCATGGCCGCCGCCATCCAGGACGAGCTCGGACGCACGCCGTCGATGCCGGTGTACGAGGCCCCGCTCGGACGTGCCCGGCAGCGGTCCGCCCGCTCGGCGCGCAACGGCATCCCGATGGACCGGGTCGTACGCGCCGTGCACCGCGTCGTCACCACCAGGAACCCGGCCCCGCGCTACGACCTCCACCACAGCTACCTGCAGGACGCGGTCCTCATGCGGCTCCTGCCCGTCCGGCTCCGGGAGGCCGTCGTACGCAGGGCGCTCGGCCTGAACCCGGGCGACCGACCCGGCTGACGGAGCGCCCGGCTCAGTAGCCGAAGTCCTGCGTCCACCAGGGGCCGCCGGAACCGAAGTGGACGCCGACGCCCAGGGTCTGGAAGTCGCAGTTCAGGATGTTGGCGCGGTGGCCGGGGCTGTCCATCCAGGCGTCCATCACGGCCTGGGCGTCGGCCTGGCCGCGGGCTATGTTCTCGCCGCCGAGGCCGCTGATGCCGGCCGCCGCGGCCCGGTCCCAAGGGGTCGCGCCGCTCGGGTCGGTGTGGTCGAAGAAGCCCTGGGCGGCCATGGCCCCGCTGAAGTCCTCGGCGAGTTCGCGCAGGGCGCTGTTCGCGGCCACCGGACTGCAGCCGACCTTGGCCCGCTCGTCGTTGACGAGCTTGAGCACCTGGGCCTCGGCGGCGGCCTGCTCGGAGACGGAGGCGGGTGCGCTCGGCCGCGCGGGCTCCTTCGTGGCCGAGCGCGAGGGCGCCGGCTTCGGATCGGTGCTCGGCGGCGTGTCCGGCTTCCCCGTCTTCGACGGCGTCCCGGCCGGGGCGGCCGGCTTCGAGGCCGGTGCGGAGGACTCGTCCGAGGAGCGCGAGGGGGACGAGGAGTCCTTGTCCGGAGACGAGGACGAGGAGTCCGAAGGGGAGGAGTCCGAAGAAGAGGAACGGGAGGGCGAGGAGGAGCGGTCGCCGCCGCGGCTCGCGGTGGCGTCGTCGCCCCGGCCGGTGTCGGCGCTGCCGGAGGTGCCGCCCTGCTGCGACGGGCTGTTGGTCGGGGTGTCCCGGGCCTGCACCCGGTCGCCCCCGCCGCTGCCGCCGCCGATCCGGTAGTTGTCCAGACCGGGCACCGCACCCGTGGCCACCGCCACCGTGCCGAGGGCGACCGCGGCGGACACGCCGAGCAGCCCCGTGCGGACCGGCGTGGCGGCCTTCTTGCGGCGGCGGCGGTGACCGTCCTGGGGCTGCGGGCCGCCGCTCTCCGGGGCGTATCCGCCGCTGGGGAAGGCGACCGTGCGGGCGGCCCGCGGGCCCTCGCCGTCCGGGTCGTCCGCGTAGAGGTAGGCGTCGCTCCTGGCGCGGACCTCGGCGTACGCCTCCGGGTTGAGATAGGGCGCGATCCCCATCGTGGTCCGGTCGACCGGGTCCTGCGGGCCGTGGCCCGGTCCCGTCGTGGCGTCCGTCTGCCGGTCGCCCGCGGCGCGGCCCGCGGCGGCGCGGCCGGCGGCGGAGCGTCGGTGGCGTCCCATGTCCTGGCCTTCCTCGTCCTCGTCCTCGCGCCGGCCGGTCCCGGATGGCCGGGACGGGCCCACGCGGTCGACGTGTCCTCACGATCAACACGGAACTCACACGATGGAGTGAGTTTCAGATGAGATTCATTGGGTGCGGACGCTACCGCATGGCACCAGGGGGTGAAGTGTCCGGCGAGACATTGACTGGTTAGGTTGCAGTCATGAGCGAGGATGTACGGCTGGTCGCGTGGGTGCGCGGACGGGTCCAGGGTGTGGGTTTCCGCTGGTTCACGCGGGCCAGGGCGCTCGAACTCGGCGGGATGAGTGGTTTTGCTCTCAATCTGGGCGACGGCCGCGTCCAGGTCGTCGCGGAGGGCCCGCGGGAGCGCTGCGAGGGACTCCTCGACTGGTTGCGCGGGGACGACACGCCCGGACGCGTGGACGGGGTCACCGAGATCTGGGACACACCGCGCGGCGGTTACGAGGGCTTCGCCATCCGCTGACGTCCGGTCCCCGACGGGCCCGACCGGAGCCCGGGGCGGGCGCCCGCGAGGGGTGGCCGAGGAGGAAACGGGCAGGTGGTTGCCAAGGAGGGCGGCGCGTGGAACGCTCCGCAGGCAGATCGGCCGACACGCCCCGAGGGGCCCGCAGGAGTCGCCGCGGTGCCGGCTTCCCGGCCGCGTGCCCCCGGGCACCCGTCGATACGGGGCGTGATCGTGTTGACCGTCAAACTTTTTGGTGAGACGCTGAAAGCCCCGCGCACCTTAGCTGTTTGGCATGGTTGAACGGCAGAAAAACTCCAAAGTGCCAAGCACCGCGGGTGCGATTCCCTCACGACCCACACCGCTTCGGTCGGTCACTCATTGTGGAGGACCATCCATCATGGCAAAGGCGCTTCTCGGTTACGTCGGCGGCTCCGACCCTCGACTCCTCGCCGAGATGCGACGGCTCCAGCAGCGCGTCCAGGACCTGGAATCCGAGCTCGGACGAATCCAGGCGGAGAACGACGCGCTGGCGGCTGCCGCTTCTCACGACAGGATCATGGAGAGCATGGAGAGCGTTGACGCACACCAGGCGGAGCCTGCGCTCACCTGATCACTGCACCGCTTGATCTCTGCACCGCTCGATCACCGCAGCACTTCGATCACCGCAGAATCAGATCACCGCAGCACTTCGATCACTGCAGATCAGAATCACTGCAGCACTTCGATCACTGCACCGCTCCACCATGGCACCGCAGTGGTCGGGTCAGCCCGTACCGCCGCTCGGGTGTCAGAGTCTGCAAGGGACGCTTCGGCGTCCCTTCTTTCTTTCCGTCTCCCCCTGTCCCCGCTTCTCTCCGCTTCTTGGGGTGTCTTCGGTCCGTGCCCCGCCGGGTCCGCAGCCGGCGCCGACCCCTTTTCCCTGCCCCGCGCAACCTTTCACCCTCTTCAACGTCTGATGTGCCCTGCGCGTTCACCGGTGAAACCGCGGCGGTTCACCGGTTCATGGAGTGAGACATGTCCGAAAGGTAGAGTCCGACGGCGTGCACCTGAAGGCCCTCACCCTGCGCGGGTTCAAGTCGTTCGCCTCCGCGACCACGCTCCGGTTCGAGCCCGGCATCACGTGCGTCGTCGGACCGAACGGCTCGGGCAAGTCCAACGTCGTCGACGCGCTCAGCTGGGTCATGGGCGAACAGGGCGCCAAGTCGCTGCGCGGCGGCAAGATGGAGGACGTCATCTTCGCCGGCACCACCGGCCGCCCCCCGCTCGGCCGGGCCGAGGTGTCCCTGACCATCGACAACTCCGACGGGGCCCTGCCCATCGAGTACGCCGAGGTCACCATCACGCGGATCATGTTCCGTAACGGCGGCAGCGAGTACCAGATCAACGGCGACACCTGCCGCCTCCTGGACATCCAGGAACTCCTCTCCGACTCCGGCATCGGCCGCGAGATGCACGTCATCGTCGGACAGGGCCAGCTCGACTCCGTCCTGCACGCGGACCCGATGGGCCGCCGCGCCTTCATCGAGGAGGCCGCCGGCGTCCTCAAGCACCGCAAGCGCAAGGAGAAGGCGCTCAGGAAGCTGGACGCGATGCAGGCCAACCTCGCGCGCGTGCAGGACCTCACCGACGAACTGCGGCGCCAGCTCAAGCCGCTGGGCCGGCAGGCGGCGGTCGCCAGGAGGGCCGCCGTCATCCAGGCCGACCTCCGCGACGCCCGGCTGCGGCTCCTCGCCGACGACCTCGTACGGCTGCGCGACGCGCTGCAGGCCGAGATCGCCGACGAGGCCGCGCTCAAGGAACGCAAGGAGGCCGCCGAGCAGGAGCTCGGCCGGGCACTGCGCCGCGAGGCCGACCTGGAGGACGAGGTGCGCCGCCTCGCCCCGCGGCTCCAGCGCGCCCAGCAGACCTGGTACGAGCTCTCCCAGCTCGCCGAACGGGTGCGCGGCACCGTCTCACTCGCCGACGCCCGCGTGAAGAGCGCCACCTCCGCACCGCCCGAGGAACGCCGTGGCCGCGACCCGGAGGAGCTGGAGCGCGAGGCCGCCCGCGTCCGGGAGCAGGAGGCCGAACTCGAAGCGGCCCTGGAGGCGGCCGAGCACGCCCTGGAGGACACCGTCGCCCACCGCGCGGACCTCGAACGCGAGCTGGCCCAGGAGGAGCGCCGCCTCAAGGACGCCGCCCGCGCCATCGCCGACCGCCGCGAGGGCCTGGCCCGGCTCAGCGGGCAGGTCGGCACCGCCCGTTCGCGCGCCGCCTCCGCGCAGGCCGAGATCGAGCGGCTGGCCGAGGCACGCGACGCGTCCCAGGAGCGAGCGGCGGCCGCCCAGGAGGAGTACGAGACCCTCCAGGCCGAGGTCGACGGGCTCGACGCCGACGACCAGGAACTCGCCGAGCGGCACGAGGCCGCCAAGCGCGGGCTGGCCGAGGCGGAGGCCGCCCTCGCCGCCGCCCGCGAAGAGGCCACCGCTGCGGAACGCGCCCGCGCCGCCACCCAGGCCCGCCACGAGGCGCTCGCGCTCGGACTGCGCCGCAAGGACGGCACCGGAGCGGTGCTCGCCGCGGGGGACCGGCTCACCGGCCTGCTCGGACCGGTCGCCGAGCTGCTCACCGTCACACCCGGCCACGAGGCCGCCCTCGCCACCGCTTTCGGTGCCGCCGCCGACGCCCTCGCGGTGACCTCCCCGGCGGCCGCCGCCGACGCCGTACGCCTGCTGCGCAAGCAGGACGCGGGCCGGGCCGCGCTGCTGCTCGCCGGCGCCCCCGACGACGCAGTGGACGAGCCGCGCGGTGACGGGCCCCCGTACGCCGCCGATCTCGTGCGTGGTCCTTCCGACCTGATGCCCGCCGTACGGCGGCTGCTGCGCGGGATCGTCGTCGTGGACACCCTGGAGGACGCCGAGGACCTCGTCTACGCCCGGCCCGGACTGACCGCCGTGACCGCCGACGGCGACCTGCTCGGCGCGCACTTCGCGCAGGGCGGTTCGGCCGGGGCGCCCAGCCTCCTGGAGGTGCAGGCGTCCGTGGACCGGGCCGCCGCCGAACTGGAGGAGCTGGGCGTGCGGTGCGAGGCGCTGGCCGGGGCGCAGGAGGCGGCCGTCGGACGGCGGCGGGAGTGCGCGGCGCTCGTCGAGGAGCTGGGGGAGCGGCGCCGGGCCGCCGACCGCGAGAAGTCGTCCGTCGCCCAGCAGCTGGGCCGGCTCGCGGGCCAGGCCCGGGGCGCCGCCGGTGAGGCGGAACGGTCCGCCGCCGCCGCGGCCCGGGCGCAGGAGGCGCTGGACAGGGCGCTGGCGGACGTGGAGGAGCTGGCCGAGCGGCTCGCCGTCGCCGAGGAGCTCCCGGTCGAGGAGGAGCCCGACACCGCCGCCCGCGACCGGCTCGCCGCCGACGGTGCCAACGCCCGGCAGACCGAGATGGAGGCCCGTCTCCAGGTCCGTACGCACGAGGAGCGGGTCAAGGGACTGGCCGGACGGGCGGACTCCCTGGACCGGGCCGCCCGCGCCGAACGCGAGGCACGCGCGCGTGCCGAACAGCGGCGGGCCCGGCTGCGGCACGAGGCGGCCGTCGCCGAGGCGGTCGCCGCCGGTGCCCGGCAGCTGCTCGCCCACGTCGAGGTCTCGCTGACCCGCGCCGACGCGGAACGCGCCGTCGCCGAGGCGGCCAAGGCCCGGCGCGAGCAGGAACTGACCGCCGCGCGCACTGCCGGGCGCGACCTCAAGGCGGAGCTGGACAAGTTGACGGATTCAGTCCATCGGGGCGAGGTACTCGGCGCCGAGAAGCGGCTGCGCATCGAGCAGCTGGAGACCAAGGCGCTGGAGGAACTCGGTGTGGAACCGGCGGGGCTCGCGGCCGAGTACGGCCCCCATCAACCGGTGCCGCCCTCGCCCCCCGCCGAGGGCGAGGAGCTTCCGCAGGACCCGGAGCACCCGCGCAACCTGCCCCGGCCCTTCGTCCGCTCCGAGCAGGAGAAGCGGCTGAAGTCCGCCGAGCGCGCCTACCAGCAGCTCGGCAAGGTCAATCCGCTGGCCCTCGAGGAGTTCGCGGCGCTGGAGGAACGGCACCAGTTCCTCAGCGAGCAGCTGGAGGACCTGAAGAAGACCCGCGCCGACCTGCTCCAGGTCGTCAAGGAGGTCGACGAGCGCGTCGAGCAGGTCTTCACCGAGGCCTTCCGGGACACCGCCCGGGAGTTCGAGGGTGTCTTCAGCCGGCTCTTTCCCGGCGGCGACGGGCGGCTGATCCTGACCGACCCCGACAACATGCTCACCACGGGTGTGGACGTCGAGGCCAGGCCGCCGGGCAAGAAGGTCAAGCGGCTCTCGCTGCTCTCCGGCGGGGAGCGCTCGCTGACCGCGGTGGCCATGCTGGTGTCGATCTTCAAGGCGCGGCCGAGCCCGTTCTACGTCATGGACGAGGTCGAGGCGGCCCTCGACGACACCAATCTGCAGCGGCTGATCCGGATCATGCAGGAGCTGCAGGAGGCGTCGCAGCTGATCGTCATCACGCACCAGAAGCGCACGATGGAGGTCGCGGACGCGCTGTACGGCGTCTCGATGCAGGGCGACGGCGTGTCGAAGGTCATCAGCCAGCGGCTGCGCCAGTCCTGAGGCCGGCCCCGTCCCGCTTTCGGGCTCGACCTCCCCGCTTCTTCAACTCTTGAACGATCGACTGCCCTCGGCATCTCCAAACTCACACCTCCTGCCCTATTGACTTCGAAACTTGAAGGCATAGTCTCTGCAACGTTGCTTTTACCTTCAGGTTCCTTCGATGGCACCTCGAAGGGCGAACCACCCCGGCAGCGTTGCCGGTAGCCCGAGGAGTACACGTGGCCAGCACATCGCAGGCGCCCAGTCCAGGAGCCGGGACGGCTCACCCCGATCATCTCGGGCACGTCATCTTCATCGCGGCGGCGGCCGCGATGGGCGGCTTCCTGTTCGGCTACGACAGTTCCGTGATCAACGGCGGCGTCGAGGCCATCCGGGACCGCTACGACGTCGGCTCCGCGGTCCTGGCGCAGGTCGTCGCCATCGCGCTGATCGGCTGTGCCATCGGCGCCGCCACCGCCGGCCGCATCGCCGACCGCATCGGCCGGATCCGCTGCATGCAGATCGCGGCGGTCCTCTTCACCGTCAGCGCCGTCGGCTCCGCACTGCCCTTCGCGCTGTGGGACCTCGCCATGTGGCGCGTCATCGGCGGCTTCGCCATCGGCATGGCCTCCGTCATCGGCCCGGCCTACATCGCTGAGGTCTCCCCGCCCGCCTACCGCGGCCGGCTCGGCTCCTTCCAGCAGGCCGCGATCGTCATCGGCATCGCCGTGTCGCAGCTGGTCAACTGGGGTCTGCTGAACGCCGCGGGCGGCGACCAGCGCGGTGAGCTGATGGGCCTGGAGGCCTGGCAGGTCATGCTCGGCGTCATGGTCGTCCCGGCCGTCCTCTACGGCCTGCTGTCCTTCGCCATCCCGGAGTCCCCCCGCTTCCTGATCTCCGTCGGCAAGCGCGAGCGCGCCAAGGAGATCCTCGCGGAGGTCGAGGGCAAGGACGTGGACTTCGACGCCCGCGTCACCGAGATCGAGCACGCCATGCACAGTGAGGAGAAGTCCTCCTTCAAGGACCTCATGGGCGGCAGCTTCTTCTTCAAGCCGATCGTCTGGATCGGCATCGGCCTGTCGGTCTTCCAGCAGTTCGTCGGCATCAACGTCGCGTTCTACTACTCCTCGACGCTGTGGCAGTCGGTCGGCGTCGACCCGACGGACTCCTTCTTCTACTCGTTCACGACGTCGATCATCAACATCGTCGGCACCGTGATCGCGATGATCTTCGTGGACCGCATCGGCCGCAAGCCGCTCGCCCTGATCGGCTCGGTCGGCATGGTGATCGGTCTGGCACTGGAGGCCTGGGCCTTCTCCTTCGACCTCGTCGACGGCAAGCTTCCCGCCACCCAGGGCTGGGTCGCCCTGATCGCCGCCCACGTGTTCGTCCTCTTCTTCGCCCTGTCGTGGGGTGTGGTCGTCTGGGTCTTCCTCGGCGAGATGTTCCCCAACCGCCTCCGCGCCGCCGCGCTGGGCGTCGCCGCCTCCGCGCAGTGGATCGCCAACTGGGCCATCACCGCGAGCTTCCCGTCGCTGGCCGACTGGAACCTGTCCGGCACGTACGTGATCTACACGATCTTCGCCGCGCTCTCCATCCCCTTCGTGCTCAAGTTCGTCAAGGAGACGAAGGGCAAGGCCCTGGAGGAGATGGGCTGACCCGGCGCGCCACCCCGCCCGGCGCGCACCCGGGCGGGTCCGCCCCGAACCCGGGGAGGGGGGCCACATCCCCGCTGCCCCTCTCCCCGTACCGTCCGCCGCCCCCGCCCGGTCACCCTCCGGACGGGGGCGGCGGTGTCGTACGACGGCTTTCCCCGCAAGACCCGCGGCGCGTCCCGGAGTGGCTCGCGCCGCACCGTGCCGCTCCCATGGCATTCTGCTGCGCGAATCGGTCACTTCGTACCGATCGATCCGAGAGTCTTCGGCTCGGCCGTCGTTCGCCCTGCCGCCCGGTCGGCCGCCGCATGCGCCACGGGAGGACACATCTCCAGCTCCAGTCGGATTACCAGCGCAGCCGTTCATCATCCCGAGCACCGCCAACCGGTCGCGGAGGTCGAGGAGATGGTGCGCGCCACCAATCCTCATCTGCTCATCGTCGAAGGTGTGCTGGAACGCCTCTACGGTCTCGAAGAGCGCCGCGTGGCCCCGAAGGGAACCCTGCCGTCCGACCTCGCTGCCGCGGCGGGCGCGTCGGCACTGGATCAGGCCCGCCTCGCGCCCTCGGACGTCGACCTCCTGATCTTCGCGGGGGTGAGCGAGGACCTGGAGGAACCCGCGACGGCCCACGTCGTCGCGCACAAACTCGCCGTGACGGCGCCCGTCTTCGACGTGAAGAACGCCTGCAACGGTGTCCTCAACGCCCTGCAGATCGCCGACGCGCTGATCCGGACCGGCACGCACACCACCGTCCTGGTCGTCACCGGCGAACTGCCCAGCCGCCTGATGCGGCTGCCGGTGGCCGACCGCTCCGAACTCGCCTACGCCATGCCCGCGTACACCGGTGGCGACATGGGCGCGGCCCTGCTCGTGCAGGCCTCCGACACTCCCGGCCTGATCGCGACGCGGTTCGCCGCCGACTCGGCCGGGTGGGACGCCGCGACCATGGTCAACCCCTACTTCGGCAGCGAGGACCGGCCGAGGTGCCCGCGCATCGACTCCGAGTCCCTCGTCCGCTCCTGCCTGGGCTTCGCGCAGGACGGCGTCCGGGAGATGGCGGAGCTGGGCTTCAAGATCGGGGACGCCGACCTCGTCTGCGTCCACCAGGCGTCCATGCCCTTCACCCGCACCCTCTGCGCGGCCGTGGGCGCCGAGCCCGAGCGCGTCGTCCCGGTCTTCCCCCGGTACGGCAACGTCGGCACCGGCAGCCTCCCGCTGCAACTGGTCGAGGCCCAGAACGCCGGCCGGCTCCACCGCGGCGACCTGGTCGCCCTGTTCGGCCTGGCCAGCGGCACCAGCTGCGGCCTCGCCCTGTGCCAGTGGTGAGCGACGCCTGGGTCTGCTCGGTCCTGCTGACCTACGAAGGAGACCCTGCCCCGGCCCACCGCTACGTCGACGGGGACGGACACACCCGGGAACTCTCGCGGGCCCAGCTCCTCGACGAGGTGCGCGCGAGCGCCCGGCGGCTGACCGCGTGCGGGGGAGGGCCGGGCAGCCGGGTGGCGCTGCTGGCCGGCGACCCCGGGCGGTTCGTCCCCGCCTTCCTCGGCGCGCTCTGGGCCGGCCTGGTGCCGGTCCCGCTGCCGCCCCCGCCCGTCCTCGGGCGGCGCGACGCGTGGAGCGGGCAACTCGCCGCGTCGCTCGCCGTGGTGCGGCCGGACCTGGTCGTCGCCGAGGAGGCGGAGCTCGCCCTGCTGCCCGCCACGCAGGCCCGCCGCCTCTCCTACGCGTCACTGGAGACCGCCCGCCCCGAAGCGGACGTGGCGGCGGACCTGACCCTGCCCGTCGCCCACCGGCCCGACCGGACCGCGTACCTGCAGTTCAGCAGCGGCAGCACCGGACGCCCCCGGGTCGTCGTGGCCACTGCGGGCTCGGTGACGGCCAACAGCCTCGCCATCATGCGCGACGCGCTGGCCGCCGACCCGGCCCGCGACCACGGCGTGAGCTGGCTGCCGCTCCACCACGACATGGGCCTGGTCGGGTTCGTCCTGGCCCCGCTGGCCGTGGGCGTACCGGTGACGCTGCTCGCCACCCGGCTGTTCGTCCGCGACCCCGGCAGCTGGATGCGCACCCTGTCCGACGTACGGGGAACCATCACCGGCGCCCCCAACTTCGCGTACGCGCTGGCCGCCCGGCGCACCGGCGGGGACCGCCTGGCCCGCCTCGACCTGTCCGCGGCACACACCCTGCTCTGCGGCGGCGAGCCGGTCAGCCCCCGCACCCTGCGGCACTTCGCCGACGCCCACCGCGTCGCGGGGCTCGATCCGGCGGCCCTGCGCCCGTGCTACGGGCTGGCCGAGTCGACGCTGGCGGTGTCCGTCGCGCCCCGGGGCACGGCGTTCCACCCCGACCGGGTCTCCTGGGCCCGCCTGCGCGACCACGACCTGGCCGCCCCCTGCGGCGACGACGAGGAGGCCGTGGAGGTCGTGGGCTGCGGCCCGCCGCTGCCCGGCCACGAGGCGCGTGTGGTCGGCGCCACCGGACTGCCCCGTGCCGAACGGGAGGTGGGGGAGATCTGGGTGCGCGGTCCCTCCGTGTGCGCCGGGTACCTGGACGGAGCGCCGGACCGCCCGACGCCGGTCACCGACGACGGCTGGCTGCGCACCGGGGACCGCGGCTACCTGGCCGACGGCGTCCTCCACCCGGCGGGCCGCCTCAAGGACGTCCTGGTCGTCCAGGGCCGCAACATCGACCCGCAGCGTGTCGAGTGGGCGGCCGAGGCGGTGGACGGCGTCCGCACCGGGGGAGCGGTCGCCTTCACCCGGCCGGGGACCGACACCGAGGAGGTGGTCGTGGTCGCCGAATGCCGGCCGCACGGGTCCGGGGGCGTCGCCGGCGCCGTACGCGAGACCGTGTCGCAGCGCCTGGGGCTGAGCGTCGCCGACGTCGTGGCCGTCGGTCCCGGCACGGTCGCGAAGACGACGTCGGGCAAACCCCGGCGCCAGGAGATGCGCCGCCGCTACCTCCTCGGAGACCTCCCGCCCGCACTCGTACCCTCCCGTCCCACCGAAGCGCCAAGGAGCAGCCCATGACACCGTCCGACATCCCGCAGGTCCTGCACCGGGCCTACCAGCAGGTGACGCAGCGCGACCCCGGGACGCTGGACCGGGACGCCGACATCCGCGCCCTGGGGGTGGACTCCGTGCAACTCCTCGAAATGATCGTGATCGCCGAGACCGAGCTGGGGCTGCGGGTCCCGGACGCGGCCCTGGGCGGTGTCGAGACGGTCGGGGACCTGTACGACATGCTCGGCGAGGCACTTCCGCAGACGCAGGGCCAGGGCCGAGTCCAGGCGCAGGCGCAGGCGCAGGCGCAGGTCTCGGTCCCGGTCGAGGCTCGGGGCGCGCGATGACCTCGATCGCGCTGCGCGAGGCGTTCCACCGCGAGTTCATGACCTTCTTCGAGCGGGCCGAACGGACCCGCCGCTGGAGCGTCTTCGACGACGTCCCCTGGGACCGGCTGCCCGAGGTGCCGGCGGAACGCGAACTGGCGCTCGCCGCCGAGACGTTCTGCGGCATCGAGATGTTCCTGCCCGACTACCTCCAGGCCCACCTGTCGCTGCTGGTCGGCGACTACGGGCAGGCGTGGTTCTCCGCGAACTGGGGCTACGAGGAGGCCAAGCACGCGCTCGCCCTGCGCGAGTACCTGCTGCGCAGCGGCCAGCGCACCGAGACGCAGATGCGGGAGTTCGGGGAGGCCGTGATGGCGCGGCGCTGGGAGCCCCCGTACCGGACACCCCGGCAGATGGTCGTGTACTCCGCGTTCCAGGAGCTGACGACCTTCGTCAGCTACCGCAAGCAGCGCGAACGCGCACAGCGGACCGCCGACCCGGTCCTCACCGAGGTCTACCGGCTGATCGGCCGGGACGAGATGGCGCACTGCCGCTTCTACCAGCGGATCCTGAGCCTGCACCTCGACGAGGACCGGGCCGGCACGCTGAAGGACCTGGCCCATGTGGTGCGGACCTTCCGCATGCCCGCCCACGAGCTGCTGCCGGACCGCGAGGACCGGGAGAGCGTACGCACCACGGGCTTCGGCAACGGCGCCTTCATCACGGAGGTCGTCCTGCCCTCGCTCGGCGCGCTGGGCCTGACCCGGCACGACCTCTACTCCACCGCCGCCACGGTGCCGGCGGCCCGCTGAGACGCCGGCCGGCGCGGTGCCCGCCGCCTTCGCGGGACGGCGGACACCGCACCGGCCGAACGGACCGTACGCCTAGAGCGCGGAGTTCACATGGCCGGCGAACCGGCGCGCCTGCGTCTCGGACGCCCGCATCAGCACCGCGAGCCGGTCCCTCGCCTTCTCGCCCTCGGCGCCCAGGCCGCTCCGGTCGAAGACCCCCAGGTGGCGCATGACCGGAGCGAGTACTTCCGTGTGGTGGGTCACGGGGGAGTAGACGCCCGACCGCGCCATCGACATCGACAGGCGGGGGAAGTCGGGAGCGCCGTGCGCGGGCGACCGGAACGTCGCCGCCACGGTCGCCAGGGCCCGCACGGTCCGCTCCGGCCGGAGTTCCATCGCGGCTTCCAGGATCCGGCGGTAGAACAGCATGTGCCGGTTCTCGTCCTGCGCGATCCGCTGCAGCAGCGCCGCGCACACCGGTTCGCCGCTGATCCGCTTGATGTTCCGGTACGAGATCCGGGTCGCCAGTTCCTGGAGGGTCACGTACACCAGCCCGGCCAGGACGTCGCCGCGGTAGTCGCTGTCGTACCCGGTCTGCAGGTGCAGGCGGCGCGCGTCCTCCATGGCCACGGGGTCCGCGGCCCGCGTGACGACGAGGTAGTCCCGGATGGCGGTCCCGTGCCGGTCCTCCTCCACCGTCCACCGGTTGACCCAGGTGCCCCAGGCGCCGTCCCGGCCGAACAGCTCGGCGATCACCCGGTGGTAGCTGGGCAGGTTGTCCTCGCTCAGGAGGTTGTGCAGCAGCGCGTCCCGTACGGCCGACTCCATGGCGCCCTGCTCCGGCGCCCACGGCTCCCCTTCGAGGAATCCCTCGTAATTCCGCCCCATGGCCCACGGAACGAATTGGTGCGGATACCAGTCGTCCGCGGTTTCGAAATGGGTGTCCAGGGCGCGGGCCACCACCGGCTCCAACTCCGTGAGCAGCCCGACGTCTTCGCGCTCCACCTCAGGCGCGTGCATAACAGCCTCCCGACGATGCCGAAGTGCGGCGAGACCGTCCACGCTCCGGCGGATTCCAACCGGTCACCGGTCATGCTCGCCCACCGCGCGGGCGCACTCCGTACAGCGCGCCGGGCGGTATTTCGAGAGTCGGTAAGTGTGATGAACTCCCATGACGTTTCGTGAATTCCCGTGCAACGCAGGGTTGTTCGCTTTCACGGTGTGTCTGATCCAGGCGGGTGAAGTTTCCGCGGCAAAGGGAATTCCAGGACATCCGGCATCCGTTCGCGCCTTAGCGTGACGCCCATGCCATCCCCCTCGCCGTCGGCCGTCCTGCTGCCCGGTTATCCGGCGGCCGACCGGTGGCGGCGCGTCCCGCGCACCGGCCAGCACTACGTGGACAGCGGAACGGGCCCACCCGTCCTGCTGCTGCACGGAAACCCGTCGTGGAGCTACCAGTGGCGGCACCTGATCGCCGCCCTGTCCCCGGACTTCCGCTGCGTCGCGCCCGACCTCGCCGGACTGGGCCTGTCACCGCGCCCGCCCGTACCGGCCTCCTCCGTCGACCGGCACCTGCTGCAACTCGACCACCTCGACGCCCTGTTCGACCACCTGGTCGCCGGCGGGGACGCGCCCCGCGACGGCTGGACGCTGGTGCTGCACGACTGGGGCGCGCCACTCGGCTGGGCCTGGGCGCGCCGCAGGTCGCTGCGCCCCGCCCGCGTCGTGGTGCTCAACTCCGTCTGCTTTCCCTGGCCTTCCGGCTACCGGCTGCCGGTGTACCTGCGCTGGATCCGGGACCACCGCGGCGTCGCGGCCCTCGCCCACGCCACCAACTTCTTCCCCCGGGCCGCCGTACGGGGCGGGGTCGTGGCTCCGCTGCGCCGGGCCGAACGGCGGGCGTACCTGCTGCCGCTCGCCCGCGGCGGCGACCGGCGGGCGGTCGTGGACTTCGTACGCGCCATTCCGCGTGACGACGGGGACGAGGCCTGGCGCCTCCTCGCACCGGACGGCGGCGCCGGGGACCACCTCGACGCCCTTCCGCTGTTCGTCGGCTGGGGCATGCGCGACCCGGTGTTCACGCCGCTCGTCCTGCGCGAGTGGGAGCGGCGGTTCCCGCACGCGCGGGTCCACCGGTACGCCGACGCCGGCCACTACGTCATGGAGGACGCGGCGGACCGGCTCGGGCACGACGTCCGCGGATTCCTGTCCGAGCCGTCCGAGCCGCCCGACCCGTCCGCCTCTTCCTCTTCTCGCTCCTCTTCTCCCTTTCCCTTCGCCTCTCCCTCCGCGTCCTCGTCCTCGGAACGGGGCTGACCGTGGCAGACCTGCACGCCCGGCTGGAGCAGCTCGCCGCGGACCGGCCGCACGACACCGCCCTCGTGCTCGGCCGGCGCGACGGATCGGGCCGGGCTATCACCTTCGCCCGGCTCGTCGCGGGCTGCCGGGAGGCGGCCGACGCCTTCGAACGGGCCGGAGTGCGCCGCGGTCACAAGGCCGTGACCATGACCGGCGACCCGTACCACCTCTTCACCACCGTCCACGGGCTGCTCGCCGTCGGCGCGGTCCCGGTCCTGGTCGACCCGGGTCTGCCCCGCGCCGACCTGCGACAGTGCCTGGACGAGGTGGCCCCCGAGGTGTTCGTCGGACAACCGCTCGCGCATCTGGGCCGTACGGCACTGGGCTGGGCCCGCGGACACGTCCGTACGGCCGTCGTCACCGGGGCCGCCGTTCCGGGCCTGCGGCGACGGCTGCCGGTGCCGGGCGCCCGGCGGGGCGGGGCGCCCGCCGGTCCGCCGCCGGTGCGGGACCCGCTCCCGCCCGCGCCGGACGACGGCCTCGCGCTGATCGCCTTCACCTCCGGGTCGACCGGTGTGCCCAAGGGCGCCGAGTACCACCACAGCACCCTGCTCGGGCAGGCCGAGACGCTGGCCCGCCTGGTCGGCACCGACGGCACGCTGTTGGCCGGGTTCCTTCCCGTCGTCCTGCTCGGCCCGGTGCTCGGGCACACGACCGTCGCGCCCGCCGTCAACCACCGCGCCCCGGCCCGCACACCGTCCGCGCGCCTGGTCCGCCCGCTCCTGGAGAACCGCACGGAGGTGGTCGTCGGCTCGCCCGCCGTCCTCGGGCTGCTGGCCGAGCACTGCGCACGCAGGCGCCTCGTACTCTCCTGCGTCGACCGCGTGATCTCCTTCGGCGCCCCGCTGCGCGCGGGCCTCGCCGACGCGCTGCACGCGGTGCTGCGCCCGGACGCCGAGGTGCTCAGCGCTTACGGGGCCACCGAGTGCCTGCCGGTGAGCGCCGTCAGCACCACCGACGCCCGTGCGCCGGGCGCCGGTACGTGCGTGGGCCGGCCGCTCGACGGAGTGGCGGCGCGGATCCTGGACGCGGGTCCCGACGGCGTCGGCGAGATCGCCGTCACCGGGGCCAACGTGAGCCCCGCCTACCACGCCCGCCCCGAGATCACCGCCGCCACCAAGACCGCCACCGACCGGGGCGTCCAGCACCGGACCGGCGACATGGGCCTGATCGACGGTGAGGGCCGCATCTGGTTCCACGGGCGCCGCAGTCACCGTGTCATCGGCACCGACTACGTCCTGACGACCGAGGACGTCGAGGCTGCCGCCGACACGCTGCCCGGCGTACGGCGCACCGCCCTCGTCGGCGTCGGTGCGCCGGGCCGGCAGCGGGCCGTGCTGTGCGTGGAGCTGACCGCGCGGGGGCCGGGGCGCGGGGCGGCGGTCGCGGCGGTGCGCGAGCTGCTCGACCGGCGTCCCGAAGGGCGGCACGTCGCCGCCGTACTCGTCCATCCGGGGTTCCCGACGGACATCCGGCACAACTCCAAGATCAACCGCGACCGACTGGCCGACTGGGCCACCCGGCGCCTGCGGAGGCCACGATGAGCAGGCCGGCGCCCGTCCGGGTGCGGGCGGGGGCTTCGGTGCCTGTCCGGGGGACGGCCGAGGCTTCCGTGCCTGCCCGGGTCTCGGCGGAGGCTTCCGCGTCTGCCCGGGTGCCGGGGGATTCCGGGTCCGGACGGGCGCCGGGGGACTCCGGGTCCGGACGGGTGCCGGCGGAGGGCTCCGTACTCGCCCCGGTCCCGGCCGAGGTCCCCGTGGCCCCGGCCGAGGCCCCCGTGCCCGTGCGGGTCCTCGTCACCGGTGGCAGTGGGTTCCTCGGTGCCGAGATCTGCCGGCAGCTCGTCGCGCGCGGCACCGAGACCGTCTCCCTCAGCCGCCGCCCCAGCGCCGCGCTGACGCGGCTCGGCGTCCGCCAGGTCCACGGCGACCTCACCGACCCGGCCGCCGTCGACCGGGCGCTCGACGGCTGCGACGCCGTGGTGCACAACGCGGCCCTCGCGGGAGCGGGAGGACCACCGGCCCCCTACTGGCGCACCAACGTCGACGGCACCCGCACCGTCCTCGACCGGTGCCGCCGGCTCGGGGTGCGCACCCTCGTCCACACCTCGACCGCCAGCGTCGCCTTCCGGCCCGGGGGACTGGAGAACGCCGACGAACTGCTGCCCCGCCCCGGGCGGTACCTGGCCGCCTACCCGCACTCCAAGGCCGTCGCGGAGACCCTCGTCCTGAACGCCCACGGTCCCGCCCTCGCCACCCTCGCCCTGCGCCCGCACATCATCTGGGGGCCGGGCGACCCGCACTTCCTGCCCGCCCTGACCCGCGCCGTCCGCCGGGGCCGCCTCGTGATGCCGGGCGACGGGGCCAACCTCGTCGACACCACCCACGTCCGCACCGCCGCCCACGCCCACCTGCTCGCCCTCGACCACCTCCACCGGGGGCGCCCCGTCGGCGGCCGGGCCTACTTCGTCGCGCAGGGCGAGCCACTGCCGCTGCGGCACGTCGTCGGCCTGCTGCTCGCCGCCGCCGGCGTCCGCGCCGCCTGGCGGCCCGTGCCCGCGGGCGTCGCCCACGCCGCCGCGGCCGTGCGCGAGACGGCCGACCGGCTGCTGGGCAGCACCGGCACGCACGGCCTCAGCCGATTCCTGGTCGCCGAACTCGTACACCCGCACTGGTTCGACCTGACCGCCGCCCGCACCCGCCTCGGGTTCACGCCGCCGCTCGGCTTCGCAGACGGCGTCCGGGAGGCGTTCGAGGCCGCCGGGCGTCCCGCGTCCGGCGCGGACACCCTCGCCCGGCTCCTGCCCGGCCGCACGCCTCCGTCCCCGCCCGCGCACCCCGCCGTCACCGGCACCGAGAAGGGAACCGCCCGCCCATGACCGACACCTACGACGTGATCCGCTCCGTGCTGACGACGACGTTCCAGATCCCGGACGCGGAGATCAGTCCCGAGCGCACCCTCCAACAGCTCGAACTGGACTCCCTCGCCCTCGCCGAGTTCGCGCTCATCCTCCAGGAACGCCTGGAGGTGCGGGTCGACGAGGAGCACGCCACCCGCACCACCACCCTCGCGCAGGTCACGGAGCACCTCGACGCCCTGCGGGCCCAGTCGGTGGCCACGCAGTGACACCGCGCACCGCCGTCGCGGTCACCGGGCTCGGCCTCGTCACCCCGGGCGGCGAGGGCGTCGACGCGACCTGGGACGCGGTCTGCGCCGGGGAGGGCACCGCGGCCCCCGACCCCGCCCTCGCCGGCCTGCCCGTGGACTTCTCCGGTCGCGTCCCCCTGACCGAGGACGAGCTGGACCGGCGGGTCGGACGCCGGTCGTGGCGCATGGGACGGTCGGCGAAGCTCGCCGTCGTCGCCGCCCGGGAGGCCGTCCACGACGCCGGGCTCCGGCCCGCCGACTGGGACGGCGCCCGCGTCGCCACCATCCTCGGCTGCGGCATGGGCTGCGTGGACAAGTGGGAGGAGCAGGGCCGGCGCCTGGAGGAGCGTGGCCCCGACTTCGTCTCGCCGCTCGCCATCCCCCTGGTCCTGCCGAACCTCGGCACCGGCGAGGTCTCCATCGACCTCGGGGCCCGCGGCATCGGCCTCGCCCCCGCCACCGCCTGCGCCTCCGGAGCGACCGCCCTCGCCCTGGCCCGCGACCTGCTGGCCGCCGGCCTGTGCGACGTGGCCGTGGCGGGCGGCGTCGAAGCGGGCGTCAGCCGCCTGTCCACCACCGGCTTCTGGCGGATGGGCGCCCTCTCCGAACGCGGCACCGACCCCGCCCGCGCCTCCCGGCCGTTCGCCGCCGACCGGGACGGCTTCGTCGTCGCGGAGGGCGCCGGCGTCCTGGTCCTCGAACGCGCCGCCGACGCCGCCGCCCGCGGCAGACCGCCCCGCGCCCTGCTCGCGGGCTGCGGCAGCACCTCCGACGCCCATCACCCCACGGCCCCCTCCCCGGACGGACGCGCCGCGGAAGCCGCCCTGCGCACCGCGCTCGCAGAGGCGGGCCTCGACCCGCTGGACGTCGACCACGTCAACGCCCACGGCACCTCCACGCCGCTCAACGACGCCACCGAGGCGGCCCTGATCGCCCGGGTCCTGCCGCACCGGCCCAGTGTCACCGCGGCCAAGGGGGTGCTGGGGCACAGCCTCGGCGCCGCCGGGGGCATCGAGGCCGCGCTGACCGTGCTGACCCTGCAGCACCGCCGCGTCCCGCCGATCGCCAACCTGGAGGCACCGGCACCCGGGCTCGACCTCGACTGCGTCGTGAAGGCGCCCCGCGACCAGGAGGTCCGCGCCGCGGTCAGCCACTCCTTCGGCTTCGGCGGGCACAACGTCGTCCTGGCGCTGACCCGCCCGTGAGCCGCGCGCCGCGGGCGCCTCGACGGAGCACCGCCTCCGGCTCCGCGGGCGCCGTCGGACAGAACACCGCCTCCGGCGCCGCGGGCGCGTCGGACAGAACAGCGTCTCCGGCGCCGCGGATGCCTCAGACGGAGGCCGTCTCCGACCGCTCGGGGTGCCCGGCGGTCGTCGCGGCCGGGGCGGCCACCGCGGGCTTCGGCAGCACGGCGTACAGCAGTCCGGAGATCACCACCGTGGCCACCCAGCCGAGCCCGTACTCGCCGATGACGTTGTTCGCGGCGAGGGGACCGGTGAACCAGTCGGACGTGGTGAACATCAGACCGGCGACCAGGCCCACCGCCCAGGCGGCGACGGCGGCGGGGGAGAAGCCGCCGCGGTACCAGTAGGCGCTGGCGCGGCCGGTGTCGGCGAGGGCCGCGCCGTCGTACTCCCGGCCGCGCAGCAGGTCCGCGCCGAACACGCCGACCCAGGCCGAGAAGGCGACCGCCAGCAGCGACAGGAAGGCGATGAAGGAGCCCATGAAGCTGGTCGCCACCAGCATCAGCACCCCGCCGAAGACAAGCGAGATCGCGGCGTTGACCGAGACCGCCCAGTGCCGCGGGACCCTGATGCCCAGGGTCTGCGCGGTGAAGCCGGCCGAGTACATCGACATCGAGTTGATCAGCAGCATGCCGATCAGCGCGATCAGCAGATAGGGCACCGCGAGCCAGGTCGGCAGGATCTCGCCGAGGAAGGAGACCGGGTCGGCCGCCGAGGCCAGGTCGGGCGTGGAGACGGCCATGATCATGCCCATCAGGACCATGGGCAGTACGACGATGCCGGCGCCGCCGACCGTGACGCCCACGATCCCCTTCGAAGAGGCCGTACGCGGCAGGTACCGGGTGAAGTCCGGCGCGGACGGGATCCAGCTGACGCCGCCCGCCGCGATCAGCCCCACGCCCGTGATCATCGCGGCCACCGATCCGGCCGGCCGGTCGAACACCGCGGACCAGTCGGTGTCGGCGACCAGATGGCCGAGGACCAGCACCGAGAAGGCGCCGAAGAGGTACGCCGCGTACTTGTTGCACTTCTGTACGGCGTTGATGCCCAGCCCCGAGATCGCGAACGTCGCCACGACGAAGGCGAGCAGCGTCACCAGGTCCAGCACGCTGTCGGCACGGATGCCGAAGACGATGTCCAGCACGGTGAGCAGGGCGTAGGCGCCGGTCACCGCGTTGATCGTCTCCCAGCCCCACCGGGCGACCCAGATCAGCGAACCCGGCAGCAGATTGCCCCGCTGACCGAACACCGCCCGCGACAGCGCCATCCCGGGAGCCCCGCCGCGCTTGCCTGCGATGCCGATCAGCCCCACCAGCCCGTACGAGACGACCGGCGCCGCGGCCGCCACGACCAGGGCCTGCCAGAAGTTGAGGTGGTACGCCACCACGAGGCTCGCGCCCATCGTGAGCAGCAGCACGCTGATGTTGGCGCCGACCCAGGTCGGGAACAGGTCGCGGATCCGGGCGGTGCGCTCGTGGTCGGGCACCTGCTCGATGCCACGGGTCTCCAGGGCGCCTTCGTTCTCGGCGGTCTTGCTCATGCGGGGGTCCGTGCCTCGATCGTGGGGGAGGGAGAGGGCGGTCGTGAGGGAGAAGGGAGAGAGGGGGGAGAGGGAACGGTCGGGACTCTACGCGCGTTGAAGCGGCGTCACCCACTGTACTTTGCTCCGACTCCTGCCCTCCAGGGGCCTTTGTCCCTTGGAGGAAGCGACAAGGAGGGTGCCGACGGAGCCGATGACTGATACTGGGGGCGTTATGGAAATCGTCATCCTTGCTGTAGTCATCGCCGTGGTCGTGATCGGCGCGCTCGGCGGGCTGGTCGTGGGCTCCCGCCGCAAGAAGCAGCTGCCTCCGCCGCCCCCCGTCACGCCCGACATCACCGCCCCTCCGGCCGAGCCGCACGTCGGCGACGAGTCCGAGACCCCGCGTGACGAAACGCGCCGGACGATAGAGGAGGTCGACCTCCCGGACGGCGGCACCGCCACCGTCGAGGAACCGCCCGTCGTCGAAGAGCTCGAGATCCCGCAGATCGAGGTTCCCGAGCCCACCGCCGGCCGTCTGGTCCGGCTCCGTACCCGCCTCTCCCGCTCGCAGAACGCCCTCGGCAAGGGTCTGCTCACCCTGCTCTCCCGGGAGCACCTCGACGAGGACACCTGGGAGGAGATCGAGGACACCCTCCTCACCGCCGACGTCGGCGTGCAGCCCACCCAGGAACTGGTCGAGCGGCTGCGCGAGCGCGTCAAGGTGCTCGGCACCCGCACGCCCGAGGAGCTGCGCGCTCTGCTGCGCGACGAGCTGATCACCCTGGTCGGCCCCGACATGGACCGCGAGGTCAAGACCGAGCCCGCCACCGGCAAGCCCGGCATCGTGATGGTCGTCGGCGTCAACGGCACCGGCAAGACCACCACCACCGGCAAGCTCGCCCGCGTCCTGGTCGCCGACGGCCGCAGCGTCGTCCTCGGCGCGGCCGACACCTTCCGCGCCGCGGCCGCCGACCAGCTGCAGACGTGGGGCGAGCGGGTCGGCGCCCACACCGTGCGCGGGCCGGAGGCCGGCGACCCGGCCTCCGTGGCCTTCGACGCGGTCAAGGAGGGCAAGGAGATGGGCTCGGACGTCGTGCTCATCGACACCGCCGGCCGCCTGCACACCAAGACCGGTCTCATGGACGAGCTGGGCAAGGTGAAGCGCGTCGTGGAGAAGCACGCGCCGCTGGACGAGGTGCTGCTCGTGCTCGACGCCACCACCGGCCAGAACGGTCTGATCCAGGCCCGGGTCTTCGCCGAGGTCGTGAACATCACCGGCATCGTGCTCACCAAGCTGGACGGCACCGCCAAGGGCGGCATCGTGGTCGCCGTGCAGCGCGAACTGGGCGTGCCGGTCAAGCTGATCGGGCTCGGCGAGGGCGCGGACGACCTGGCGCCCTTCGAACCGGCGGCGTTCGTGGACGCCCTCATCGGCGAGTGAACCGCCGGGACGAGTGACCGCCGGCCCAGGCGAACGAAAGCGCCCGCTTCCCCGGATCCTGCCGGGGGACGGGCGCTTCGCCGTGTGCGGTAGCCGAAACCACTCCGCGGTGCCTGCTTCGCCCTCCCGACGCTCAGGCCAAGCCTTCCCGGCGGCTGCTGCGGTAGCCCAGTAGCCCAGTAACCCCGCGAAGCCGCTACGCCCGCGAACCCGCTACGCCCGCGAGCGGTGGGCCACGTAGGCCAGCGTCCCCAGCAGCAGCCGGGCCGCCGGGGGGTGGGTGGCCGAGTCGAGGGCCGGGGGCCGCAGCCAGCGCACCCGGCCCAGGCCGCCGCGGTCGGAGGGCGGGGCCGTGACGTGCGTACCGGGGCCGAGGCCGCGCAGGTCGAGGGCGGACGGGTCGTCCCAGCCCATGCGGTACAGCAGGCGGGGCAGCTCGGCGGCGGCGCCGGGGGCGACGAAGAAGTGGGCGCGGCCCTGCGGCGTCGCCGCGACCGGACCGAGCGGGAGGCCCATCCGCTCCAGGCGGGCCAGCGCCCGCAGCCCCGCGGGCTCCGCCACCTCGATGACGTCGAAGGACCGTCCGACCGGCAGCATCACCGAGGCGCCCGGGTGCTGGGCCCACGCCTCGCTCGCCTCGCCCAGGGTCGCCCCGGCCGGCACCCGCGGCGCGAAGTCCAGCGGATGCGCGCCCGGTGCGGGGCAGTCGGGGCGGCCGCAGGAGCAGGCGCCGGACGCCGCCCGGGCGCCCGGGACCACGTCCCAGCCCCACAGTGCGGTGAACTCGGCCACGGTGGTGCCCTCGCAGGCGCGGCCGCGGCGGCGCGCACCGGACCGGAGCTCGCGCATGCCCCGACTGCTGCCGATGCCGATCGTGAAGCCCATGCCCCCTCCAACGGATCCGATTCAACGGCGGTTACGCAGCGGACGTGAAACGTGACTCTGTGCTTCCAACTCCCCAGTCCTGCGCGGTTCAGACAGCGAGTCGAAGCACTCCGGGGTGGTGCGTCCGACCGCGCACGCCCCGGTGTGCACCGGTACACCGGTACTTGACCGGCCTATGTCAAGTGAATCGCGTACCGGTCGTCGCCAGTTCATTCGAAGGGGTGGCGAATGGTGGCGATTCTGCAATCACCATGGCTGGAAGAGTGATCGCGGGACTACTTTGTGTGCATGGAGCCGCGGGGCACATGCGCATCTGGGTATGCCCGAGGCAAATCGGTTTTCCGTTCGAAGGGTGGCAAGCGCCGGACGGAAGGCCTCAACCACCGGCATTCTGATAGGGCTTGGCGCACTCGGCGACAGGTGGTCTCAGGGATGGGGGCGTTCCAGTGAGCGGCAACGGCGGCGGAAGCGGTACGAGCGCGGGCAGCGCGTCGCACCCCGACAAGCGCCCGAACGAGCTGCTCACTTCGTGGTTCGCCCGCAGCGGCTGGTCCAAGGGCGAGCTGGCCCGCCAGGTCAACCGCAGGGCCCGCCAGCTGGGCGCCAACCACATCTCCACCGACACCTCCCGGGTGCGCCGCTGGCTCGACGGCGAGAACCCGCGCGAACCGATCCCGCGCATCCTGTCCGAGCTGTTCTCCGAGCGTTTCGGCGTCGTCGTCTCCGTCGAGGACCTGGGTCTGCGTTCCACCCGCCCCACGCCCTCCGCGACCGGGGTCGACCTCCCCTGGACGGGCCCGCAGACCGTGGCCCTGCTCAGCGAGTTCTCGCGCAGCGACCTCATGCTGGCGCGGCGCGGCTTCCTCGGGAGCTCGCTGGCCCTCTCCGCGGGCCCGTCCCTCATCGAACCGATGCAGCGCTGGCTCGTCCCCGCCCCCTCCGCCGGCCCGGCGTCCGCCCGCGAGACCGCGCCCGCCTCCCACTCCCACTCGCGCGGCCGGCTGTCCCGGCCCGAGCTGGAGCTGCTGGAGTCCACCGCGGTGATGTTCCGCCGCTGGGACGCCCAGTGCGGCGGCGGCCTGCGCCGCAAGGCCGTGGTCGGCCAGCTGCACGAGGTGACCGACCTGCTCCAGGAACCCCAGCCGGAGGCCACCCGCGCCAAGCTCTTCAAGGTCGCCGCCGAGCTGGCCGAGCTGGCCGGCTGGATGTCGTACGACGTGGGGCTCCAGCCCACCGCCCAGAAGTACTTCGTGCTCGCCCTGCACGCCGCCAAGGAAGCGGGGGACCGGCCGCTCGGCTCGTACGTCCTCTCCAGCATGAGCCGCCAGATGATCCACCTCGGCCGGCCCGACGACGCCCTGGAGCTGGTCCACCTCGCGCAGTACGGCAGCCGCGACTGCGCCGGCCCCCGCACCCAGTCGATGCTGTACGCGATGGAGGCCCGCGCCTACGCCAACATGGGGCAGCCCGGCCGCTGCAAGCGCGCCGTGCGCATGGCCGAGGACACCTTCGCCGATGCCGATGAGTGGGACGAGCCGGACCCCGACTGGATCCGCTTCTTCTCCGAGGCCGAGCTCCACGGCGAGAACAGCCACTCCTTCCGCGACCTCGCCTACGTCGCCGGCCGCAGCCCCACCTACGCCTCCCTCGCCGAGCCCCTGATGCGCAAGGCCGTCGAGCTGTTCGCCGAGGACGGGGAACACCAGCGCTCCTACGCGCTCAACCTCATCGGCATGGCCACCGTGCACCTGCTGCGCCGCGAACCCGAGGAGAGCACCGCCCTGGCCGTCGAGGCCATGGGCCTCGCCAGGAAAGTCCGCTCCGAACGCGTCAACACCCGCATCCGCAAGACCGTCGACACGGCCGTACGCGATTTCGGCGACCTCGGCGAGGTCGTCGACCTCACCGAGCGGCTCGCCGTCGAGCTGCCGGAGACCGCCGAAGCGGTCTGACACCCACCGACCCCGGCCGCGGCCGGCCCTCCCGAACTGCCCGACTCGGCTCCCCCATGCCAGGTCATCAGGAGGCCGCCGCGGCCGGTCCGCGTCCCGGTACGGGCCGCCCCGCCGCGACCACCACCGCGCGGGGCCGTGTCCGGCCGTTCACCCACGCGTAACACGCACGGCGCCTTCGTCACGGCGGCGAAACAACGCGGGGCGTCCGCGGAAACCGCGCTGCGCCAATGTCGTGGCGCATAACCGGCCCGCCCCTCAGTCCCGCCCAGGCTTCGCCCGCACGGGGCCGTACCAACGACGAGGAGACGCCGATGGCCCCAGCCATCACGCTCGCCGCAGAGACGGAGCTCTCTGCCGCCAACACAGGCTTCATGCTCATCTGCTCCGCGCTGGTGATGCTCATGACGCCCGCCCTGGCCTTCTTCTACGGAGGCATGGTCCGCGTCAAGAGCACCCTGAACATGCTGATGATGAGCTTCATCAGCCTCGGCATCGTCACCGTCCTGTGGGTGCTGTACGGCTTCTCCATGGCGTTCGGCACCGACGCCGGCGGCGTCGTCGGCTGGAACTCCGACTGGATCGGGCTCAGCGACATCGGCCTGACCGAGCTGTGGGACGGGACCACCATCCCGCTGTTCGTGTTCGTGGTCTTCCAGCTGATGTTCGCCGTCCTCACCCCGGCCCTGATCAGCGGTGCCCTCGCGGACCGCGTCAAGTTCACCGCCTGGGCGCTGTTCATCGCCCTGTGGGCCACCGTCGTCTACTTCCCCGTCGCCCACTGGGTCTGGGGCGCCGGCGGCTGGGCCTTCGAGCTGGGCGTCATCGACTTCGCCGGCGGTACGGCCGTGCACATCAACGCCGGTGCCGCGGCGCTCGGCGTGATCCTCGTCATCGGCAAGCGGGTCGGCTTCAAGAAGGACCCGATGCGCCCGCACAGCCTCCCGCTGGTCATGCTCGGCGCGGGCCTGCTCTGGTTCGGCTGGTTCGGCTTCAACGCCGGGTCCTGGCTCGGCAACGACGACGGCGTCGGCGCGCTGATGTTCGTCAACACCCAGGTCGCCACCGGCGCCGCCGTCCTCGGCTGGCTCGCCTACGAGAAGATCCGGCACGGCGCCTTCACCACCCTGGGCGCGGCCTCCGGCGCCGTCTCCGGCCTGGTCGCCATCACCCCGGCCGGCGGCGCCGTCTCCCCGCTCGGCGCCATCGCCGTCGGCGTCATCGCCGGCGTGGTCTGCGCCATGGCCGTCGGCCTGAAGTACCGCTTCGGCTACGACGACTCCCTCGACGTCGTCGGCGTCCACCTCGTCGGCGGCATCCTCGGCTCGCTGCTCATCGGCTTCTTCGCCAGCGGCAAGGGGCAGTCCGACGTTGAGGGCCTCTTCTACGGCGGCGGCCTCGACCAGTTCTGGAAGCAGTGCGCCGGAGTCTTCGGAGTGCTCGCGTACTCCCTGGTCGTCTCCGCCGTCCTCGCCTTCCTGCTGGACAAGACGATCGGCATGCGCGTGGCCGAGGACGTCGAGGTGTCCGGCATCGACCAGGCCGAGCACGCCGAGACCGCCTACGACTACAGCGGCGCCGGCGGCGGCGCCTCCCGGACGACCGCCGCACCGGCCGCCTCCGCGACGGCGCCGGCCGCGAGCAAGAAGGTGGACGCATGAAACTCATCACCGCCGTCGTAAAGCCCCACCGGCTCGACGAGATCAAGGAGGCCCTCCAGGCCTTCGGAGTCCACGGCCTGACCGTCACCGAGGCCAGCGGCTACGGCCGCCAGCGCGGCCACACCGAGGTCTACCGGGGCGCCGAGTACACCGTCGACCTGGTGCCCAAGATCCGCGTCGAGGTCCTGGTCGAGGACGACGACGCCGAGCAGCTGATCGAGGTCGTCGTGAAGGCGGCCCGCACCGGCAAGATCGGCGACGGCAAGGTCTGGTCGGTCCCCGTCGACACCGCCGTACGGGTGCGGACCGGCGAGCGCGGGCCGGACGCGCTCTGAGACGACGGCCTCCGGGAGCGACGCCGGGGAAACCCCGCGGCGGCGCCGAGGAGGCCGAGAGGCACGGGAACGGAACAGGAGTCGCCGGGTGACGAGTACGGAAGTGACGCACGAAGCAGAGGACTCGGGACCCGGCGGCTACGCGGCGGCCCGGCTGCGCCTCCTCACCGAGGGGGCGCGGTCCGGGCCGCCGCGCCGTGCCGCCCTCGCCGCGCTGACGGACGACTGGCTGGCCGGCCTCTTCGACGCGGGCGGCGCCGGGCGCGGCGGAGCCTCCCTCGTCGCCGTGGGCGGCTACGGGCGCGGCGAGCTGTCCCCGCGCAGCGACCTGGACCTGCTCCTGCTGCACGACGGGAGCGACGCCAAGGCCGTCGCCGCCCTCGCCGACCGCCTCTGGTACCCCGTCTGGGACCTCGGCCTCGACCTCGACCACTCCGTCCGCACCCCGGCACAGGCCCGCAGGACGGCCGGCGAGGACCTGAAGGTCCACCTCGGCCTCCTGGACGCCCGCCACCTCGCCGGCGACCGCGCACTCACCGCCTCCCTGCGCACCGCCGTCCTCGCCGACTGGCGCAACCAGGCCGCCGGACGCCTCCCCGAACTGCGCGACCTGTGCGCCGAACGGGCCGAGCGCCAGGGCGAGCTGCGTTTCCTGCTCGAACCCGACCTCAAGGAGGCCCGGGGCGGCCTGCGCGACGCCACCGCCCTGCGCGCCGTCGCCGCCTCCTGGCTGGCCGACGCCCCGCGCGACGGCCTCGCCGACGCCCGGCGCCGACTGCTCGACGTCCGCGACGCGCTCCACCTGGCGACGGGCCGGGCCACCGACCGGCTCGCGCTGCAGGAGCAGGACCAGGTGGCCGCCGAACTGGGCCTGCTGGACGCCGACGCGCTGCTGCGGCAGGTCTACGAGGCCGCCCGCGTCATCTCCTACGCGGGCGACGTCACCTGGCGCGAGGTCGGGCGCGTCCTGCGCGCACGCTCCGTACGGCCGCGACTGCGCGCCATGATGAACGGCGGGAAACGCGTCGTCGAGCGCACCCCGCTCGCCGAGGGCGTCGTCGAGCAGGACGGCGAGGCGGTCCTCGCCCGCACCGCGCGCCCCGAACGCGACCCCGTCCTGCCCCTGCGGGCCGCGGCCGCCGCCGCACAGGCCGGACTCCCGCTCTCCCTGCACGCCGTACGGCACCTGTCGGCCACCGCGCGCCCCCTGCCCACCCCCTGGCCCGCCGAGGCGCGGGAGCAGCTGGTGACCCTCCTCGGCGCGGGCCGGCCCACGGTGCAGGTCTGGGAGGCGCTGGAGGCCGAGGGCCTGGTCACCCGGCTCCTGCCCGACTGGGAGCGGGTCCGCTGCCGCCCGCAGCGCAACGCCGTGCACCTGTGGACCGTCGACCGGCACCTGATCGAGACCGCCGTCCGCGCCGCGGGCCTCACCCGCCGCGTGCACCGCCCCGACCTGCTCCTGGTCGCCGCGCTGCTGCACGACATCGGCAAGGGCTGGCCCGGCGACCACTCGGTGGCCGGCGAGACCATCGCCCGGGACGTGGCCGCCCGGATCGGCTTCGCCCCCGCGGACGTCGCCGTCCTCGCCACCCTCGTACGCCATCACCTGCTGCTCGTCGAGACCGCCACCCGGCGCGACCTCGACGACCCGGCCACCGTGCGCGCGGTCGCCGACGCGGTCGGCTCCGAGCACACCCTGGAACTGCTGCACGCCCTGACCGAGGCGGACGCGCTGGCCACCGGGCCGGCCGCCTGGTCGTCCTGGCGCGGCTCCCTCGTCGCCGACCTGGTGAAACGCGTCGCGGCGGTGCTGGCGGGAGACGAGCCGGAGGAACCCGCGGCCGCCGCGCCCACCGCCGAGCAGGAGCGGCTCGCCGTCGAGGCCTTCCGCACGGGCGGGCCGGTCCTGGCGCTGCGGGCCCGGACCGAACCGGCGGCCGAGCCCCCGGGTGCGGCCGGTCCCGAGCCGCTCGGCGTGGAGCTGCTGATCGCCGTACCCGACCAGGAGGGTGTGCTCCCCGCGGTCGCCGGGGTCCTGGCGACGCACCGGCTGACCGTCCGCACCGCCGAGCTGCGGTCCCTGCCGCTGCCGGACGGCGTCGAGGGTTCCGTCCTGCTCCTGGACTGGCGGGTCGCCGCCGAGTACGGCTCCCTTCCGCAGGCCGCCCGGCTGCGGGCCGACCTGGTCAGGGCCCTGGACGGCACCCTGGACATCGCCGCCCGGCTCGCCGAGCGGGACGCCGCGCACCCCCGGCGCCGGGGAGTGGCACCACCCCCGCCACGCGTGCGCGTCGCCCCGGCCGCCTCCCGGCTGGCCACGGTGATCGAGGTCCGCGCCCAGGACGCGCCGGGGCTGCTGTTCCGCATCGGACGGGCGCTGGAGGCTTCCGGGGTGCGGGTGCGCAGCGCGCACGTCAGCACGCTGGGGGCGAACGCGGTGGACGCGTTCTACGTGACCCAGGAGGCGAGGGCACCGCTGCCGGACGACAAGGCGGCGGCCGTGGCCCGGGAGCTGGAGGAGTCACTGCGGGGGTGACCTCGCGGGGTCTGTCGGGCCCTGCCCGTCCTTTGCGGCGGGCAGGGACGATTTGCTTGCCGGGCCCGATACCCTGGAGGGCGACCCACCCGACGCCGACGCGAGGACCTACGCCGCCGTGTTCGATACCCTCTCCGACCGCCTCAGCGCGACTTTCAAGAACCTCCGCGGCAAGGGCCGGTTGTCCGAGGCGGACATCGACGCCACGGCCCGCGAGATCCGCATCGCGCTGCTCGAAGCCGACGTGGCCCTGCCTGTCGTCCGCGCCTTCATCAAGAAGGTCAAGGAACGCTCCATGGGCGCCGAGGTCTCCAAGGCGCTCAACCCGGCCCAGCAGGTCCTCAAAGTCGTCAACGAGGAACTGGTCGGCATCCTCGGCGGCGAGACCCGCCGCCTGCGCTTCGCCAAGCAGCCGCCGACCGTGATCATGCTGGCCGGTCTCCAGGGTGCGGGCAAGACCACGCTCGCGGGCAAGCTGGGCCGCTGGCTCAAGGAGCAGGGCCACTCGCCGCTCCTGGTGGCCTGCGACCTCCAGCGCCCCAACGCCGTCAACCAGCTCAGCGTCGTCGCCGAGCGCGCCGGCGTCGCGGTCTACGCGCCCGAGCCGGGCAACGGCGTCGGCGACCCGGTCAAGGTCGCCAAGGACTCCATCGAGTTCGCCAGGACCAAGGTCCACGACCTGGTCATCGTCGACACCGCCGGCCGCCTGGGCATCGACCAGGAGCTGATGCAGCAGGCCGCGGACATCCGCGACGCCGTCAGCCCCGACGAGGTCCTCTTCGTCGTCGACGCGATGATCGGCCAGGACGCGGTCAACACCGCGGAGGCCTTCCGCGACGGCGTCGGCTTCGACGGCGTGGTGCTGTCCAAGCTCGACGGCGACGCCCGCGGCGGTGCGGCCCTGTCGATCGCCTCGGTGACCGGCAAGCCCATCATGTTCGCGTCGAACGGCGAGAAGCTCGAGGACTTCGACGCCTTCCACCCGGACCGGATGGCCTCCCGCATCCTCGACATGGGTGACCTGCTCACCCTGATCGAGCAGGCGGAGAAGACGTTCAGCCAGGAAGAGGCCGAGAAAATGGCCTCCAAGCTGGCGTCCAAGAAGGGCCAGGACTTCACCCTGGACGACTTCCTGGCCCAGATGGAGCAGGTCAGGAAGATGGGCAGCATCTCCAAGCTGCTCGGCATGCTGCCCGGCATGGGGCAGATGAAGGACCAGATCAACAACCTCGACGAGCGCGACGTCGACCGCACGGCCGCCATCATCAAGTCGATGACCCCGGGGGAGCGCCAGGAGCCCACGATCATCAACGGCTCGCGCCGCGCCCGGATCGCCAAGGGCTCCGGTGTCGACGTCAGCGCGGTGAAGAACCTGATCGAGCGGTTCTTCGAGGCTCGCAAGATGATGTCCCGCATGGCCCAGGGCGGCGGCATGCCCGGGATGCCGGGGATGCCGGGCATGGGCGGCGGGCCCGGCCGGCAGAAGAAGCAGCAGAAGAAGGCCAAGGGCAAGCAGCGTTCCGGCAACCCGATGAAGCGCAAGCAGCAGGAGCAGGAGGAGGCCGCCCGCCGGGCCGCCGCCGCGCAGGGCGGAGGCGCCCTCGGTCTGCCGCAGCAGGGCGGTCAGGACTTCGAACTGCCGGAGGAGTTCAAGAAGTTCATGGGCTGACGGCCCGCTCCGTACAGCCGCGACGGCCGGATACCCGCACGGCTGTACGGAGGGTGACTCCGCTGCTGGTCGTCCTGCTCAGCGACTACTTCTGGGCGAACTTCCAGATGTAAGGGTCGCCGTCCTCCTCCGACCAGTGGACCTCCACGCTCGACGCGCCGGAGGGGATCACGTAGGTCTCGCAGAAGACGTGGCTCTCGCCCTGCTTCCAGCTCTCGACGTCGTAGGGGTCCTCGCAGCCCGCCGCGTCCTCGGAGGCGCCGATGAGGACGCCGCCGCGCTGCCCGTCGGCGAAGACCGTCGCGCCGTCGTGCACGTCGGAGTTCTCGGTCAGGGCCGGTCCGCTCTTGTGCGTGTACTTGAGGTACGCGGTGGCCAGCACCTTGCCCTTGGCGTCCGCGGCGTCGGCCACCGTCTTCGCGGCCTCCGCCTCGGTGCCGACGTCGACCTTCTGCGCCACGACGTCGAAGGTGACCTCGCCGGGGTCCTCCGCGACCTTGCCGGTCGCGCTCTCGCCCTCGGCCAGCTCACCGCCCGAGGCGGCCTCGGAGGGCGACGGCGACGCCTCGGCGGTGGCCGGGCTCTTGGCGTCGGCGCCGGTGTCGCTCTCGTCGTCCCCGCCGTCGCAGGCGGTGAGGGCCAGGGCGAGGACGGCGACGGGCGCGGCGAGGCGCAGTGCGGTCTTGTGGTGCGGCACTACAGGCTCCTGATATGCAGATGTGGGTTTCCCCCGAACGGTGGATCACCCTAGAGGGGCATGATCCACCAGGGGAAACGGAATATGCTCCGGACCCGCTTCTTCACATCGTTCACATCTGCGTCGGAGCGATCACTCAGGGAATCCGGGCGATGAGGTAGCGGAACACGTTCGGCATCCACACGGTGCCGTCCGGTCGCCGGTACGGATGAAGGGCCTCCGCCAGTTCCTTGTCGACCTGCTCCTGCCCGGCGGCCGCGATCGCCGCGTCGAACAGTCCCGTCGACAGCAGTCCGCGCGCCGCGCTGCGGGCGTCCGCGTAGCCGAAGGGGCAGGCCACCCGTCCCGAGCCGTCGGGCCGGAGCCGGGTCCGCCGGGCGACCTCCTCCAGGTCGTCGCGCAGGGCGGGACGCCAGCTGCCTGCGCTGCGCAGCGGGTCCGCGAGCCGGGTCGCCACCCGCAGCACCGACGTCGTGGCACACCGCTCGGGCGGGCCCCAGCCGGCGAGCACCACGGCCGCTCCCCGGGCGGCGAGCGGCGCCGCCCCGTCGAGCAGTGCGCCCAGGCCGTCCGAGTCGCCCGCGAGGCATCCGATGGGTTCGAAGGCGGTCACCAGGGTGAAGGCCGGTGCCGACGGGTCCATGGCGTCCCCGGGCGAGCCCTCGACGATCCGTGCGGTGCCGCCCCGCGTGCCGGTGCCCCGCGCGCCGTGCGGTCGCGGGCCCTCCGGGATCCCGGGCGTGCCGGGAGGGACCTCGGGCGTGCCGGGAGCTCCGGGTGTCCGGGACGGCAGTCGTCGCCGGGCGAGGGTCAGGAGTTCCGGTGAGCGGGAGTCCACGCCGGTCACCGTGGCGCCGCGCGCGGCGGCCATCAGCAGGGCCAGGCCGGAACCGCACTCCAGGCCCAGCATCCGGGTGCCGTCGCCCAGGTCGAGGCGCTCGTAGACGGCCTCGTAGAGCGGTACGAGCATCCGTTCCTGGATCTCGGACCAGTCACGCGCGCGTGCCCGCAGGTCCACGTGGGGGGCCGCCCCCGCGTGAGGTGTGTGCTGCCGCACGAGCGTAGGTGTCATAGGAAGCGCCCCAATCGCCGAGTTCTGCCGCCGTGCCCGATTCCATGGCCCCCGTGCAGTGCGCTCGCACTCCCCCCGTATGCCAGGAAACTCCGGGCTCGCCGTGGCGTCCAGTGGTAGAGGGAGCCGGTTTGTCCGACCTCCCCGTCCGTGGCGAGATTTCACCTGCCGGTAACGCGGCCCGACCGCCGGGCACCCCGGTCGCACCCTTGCGCGTCCCGGGCCGGTTGGCCTGATGGTGCCGTCGGCGACGACTGCGCATGGCCGCCCGGCCGGCGGAACGGTTCCGGCCAAGGGCGGCGTGCCCGGTCGGCCACCGCGCGGAGGGCCGACACGGCGGGCGGCAGGGTGGTGCCGCACGCCGGGGGTCCACCGGGTAACGTCGCGTCAGCCGGCACGTCCGGCCGGGCGGCCGGCCTCCCGCGCGACCGCGGCCGAAACGCCCCTTGCGCGCCCCCGCGTCCCGCTTGCCCCGGCGCGTGGACACCCAGTGCACGCCGGGGCGTACGTCAGGCTACGCACCAGCTTGGTACGAGCTGTGAGGCTTCTCCGCAGATCAGCGCACCCGCCCTCGTCGGGACGCATCAGGGGCAACTGACTGGTACGTGCAAATTATTTGGGATGCCCCGGAATAGGAACACAGGGGTACTCCGGCTCGTTGTCATTACGTGAGCACGACACCACCTGTTCTCGCCGCAGAGCTGGCGCAGGCGTGGGCCGACATTCAGCGGCACCACACCGAGCTGCCCGATCTTGCCGCGCCCGAGTCCCTGATCGGAGAGTCGTCGTCCGCCTGCGGGCACGAGCTCTCCTTCGAACGACTGCTCCATGAGGCAGTCCACGGCATCGCCGCCGCGCGCGGAGTACGCGACACCTCCCGCGCGGGGCGCTATCACAACCGTCGGTTCCTCGCGATCGCCGAGGAGTTGGGCCTCGACCACCCCGAGGAGCCGCATCCCAGCAGCGGCTTCTCGCTGGTCGCCCTCACCCCCGAGGCGAAGCGCCGGTACCGCCCGACGATCGAACACCTCCAGCGCGCGCTGAAGGCCCACACCGCCGCCACCGCGACCGACTCGGCCCGCAGCTTCCGCGGCCCGGCCGCCCGGCACGGCTCCTCCGGAGGAGGGGTGCGCGTGAAGGCCGTCTGCGACTGCGGGCGCAACGTGCGGGTCGTTCCGTCGGTGCTGGCCCAGGCCCCGATCATGTGCGGCGGCTGCGGCAAGCCGTTCCGGATCCCGGAGGTGGTCGGCGCCGGGATGAGCTGACGGCCCGGCTGCTCGTGGCAGCCTGACCAGTACCGGACCACAGCACCGCACCAGCACCGGGCCCCGTCGTCGAGGCTCCGCCGTCCGCCCCGAGGGCGGGCCCGGTGCCCTCGGTCATTCGGCCCCGACCGCGTGTGGCACAATGGCCAGCTGTACTCGACAGTCGCACAGGACCCCTCTCTCCTCCGGCTGACGCGTCCATCGGGCACTCGGGTACCGCAACCCCACGCGGCTCTCTCGCCGTGCCCAATCACGTCAAAACCAGGAGAACCCACTCCCGTGGCAGTCAAGATCAAGCTGAAGCGTCTGGGCAAGATCCGTTCGCCTCACTACCGCATCGTCGTCGCCGACTCCCGTACCCGCCGTGACGGCCGGGCCATCGAGGAGATCGGCAAGTACCACCCGACGTACAACCCGTCGGTGATGGAGGTCGACGCGGACCGTGTCGCGTACTGGCTCCGGGTCGGCGCCCAGCCGACCGAGCCCGTGCTCGCCATCCTGAAGAAGACCGGCGACTGGCAGAAGTTCAAGGGCGAGCCCGCCCCGGCTCCGCTGCTGCAGCCGGCCGAGAAGGCGGCCCGCCCGTCCTTCGACGCCGTCGGCGGCGAGGACGAGGGCAAGGGTGAGGCGATCACCCAGAAGAAGAAGGCCGACAAGAAGGACGAGGCCGCCGCTGAGTCCTCTTCGTCCGAGGCCTGAGCATGCTCGAGGAGGCTCTCGAGCACCTCGTGAAGGGCATCGTCGACAACCCTGACGATGTGCAGGTCGCCTCGCGCGACCTGCGTCGCGGGCGTGTGCTCGAGGTCCGGGTCCACCCCGACGACCTCGGCAAGGTGATCGGCCGCAACGGCCGCACCGCACGCGCTCTGCGTACCGTCGTGGGCGCCATCGGCGGCCGTGGTGTCCGCGTCGACCTCGTCGACGTGGACCACGTCCGCTGACGCCAAACGCAGCACCGGCGCGGGCCGGGGAGGGCCATGGGCCGTCCCCGGCCCGCCGTCGTAAGAGGCCCTCTCCCACAGGAGGCCCTCGTCGCAGTTCCGACAGGAGAACCACCACAGTGCAGCTCGTAGTCGCCCGCATCGGCCGCGCCCACGGCATCAAGGGCGAGGTCACCGTCGAGGTCCGCACCGACGAGCCGGAGCTGCGGCTCGGACCCGGCGCCGTCCTGGCCACCGACCCCGCCTCCGCCGGGCCGCTCACCATCGAGACGGGCCGGGTGCACAGCGGCCGCCTCCTGCTGCGCTTCGCGGGCGTCCGCGACCGCACCGGCGCCGAGGCGCTGCGCAACACCCTCCTCATCGCCGACGTCGACCCGGACGAGCAGCCCGAGGACGAGGACGAGTACTACGACCACCAGCTCATCGACCTCGACGTGGTGACCGCCGACGGCGAGGAGGTCGGCCGGATCACCGAGATCGCCCACCTGCCCACCCAGGACCTCTTCGTGGTGGAGCGCCCCGACGGCAGCGAGGTCTACGTGCCGTTCGTCGCCGAGATCGTCACCGCGATCGACCTGGACGAGCAGCGCGCGGTGATCGACCCGCCGCCCGGTCTGATCGACGACCGCGCGGCCGGCGACGAAGCCGCCGACGGACGCGACGCCGACGGACGCGACGCCTCCGTGCGGGACGCCGAGGCGGGCGGGACCTCCGGGGGTGAGGCGTGATGCGGCTCGACGTCGTCACGATCTTCCCCGAGTACCTGGAACCGCTGAACGTCTCCCTCGTCGGCAAGGCACGCGCGCGCGGGCAGCTCGACGTCCAGGTGCACGATCTGCGCGGCTGGACGTACGACCGCCACAACACGGTCGACGACACCCCCTACGGCGGCGGCCCCGGCATGGTCATGAAGACCGAGCCGTGGGGCGACGCGCTGGACTCCGTCCTGGCCGACGGCTACGAGAGCGGCTCCGGCGCACCCGCCCTGGTCGTGCCCACGCCCAGCGGACGGCCCTTCAGCCAGGAACTCGCCCTCCACCTCTCCGAGCGGCCCTGGCTGATCTTCACCCCCGCGCGCTACGAGGGCATCGACCGCCGCGTCGTCGACGAGTACGCGACCCGGATGCCCGTGTACGAGGTGTCCATCGGCGACTACGTCCTCGCCGGCGGCGAGGCGGCCGTCCTGGTCGTCACCGAGGCCGTCGCCCGGCTGCTGCCCGGCGTCCTCGGCAACGCCGAGTCCCACCGGGACGACTCCTTCGCCCCCGGCGCGATGGCCGGCCTGCTGGAGGGCCCCGTCCACACCAAGCCGCCGCAGTGGCGCGGGCGCGGCATCCCGGACGTACTCCTCAGCGGCCACCACGGAAAGATCGCCCGCTGGCGCCGGGACGAGGCGCTGCGGCGGACCACGGCCAACCGCCCCGACCTGATCGAGCGGAGCGCCCCCGGGGCCTTCGACAAGAAGGACCGCGAGATGCTCTCCATCCTGGGCTGGCAGCCCGACCCGGACGGGGAGCCGTACGGCCGATTTTGGCGCAGGACCCCCGGCGTGGAAGAATAAGCGGCTGTTGTGCGTCCGTCCGGAGCGCGCCCCTGCCGCAGGGGGAGACGACGCCCGTCCCGACCCGCACGACACTGATCCCGATACACCTAGTTTCCGTTGATGACCTGTGGCATCAGCGAAGAAAGCAGACGAAATGTCTCACCTGCTCGACTCCGTCGACGCCGCGTCGCTGCGCAGCGACGTCCCGGCCTTCCGCCCCGGCGACACCGTCAACGTCCACGTGCGCGTCATCGAGGGCAACCGCTCCCGTGTGCAGCAGTTCAAGGGCGTCGTCATCCGCCGCCAGGGCGCCGGCGTGCGCGAGACCTTCACGGTCCGCAAGGTCTCCTTCTCCGTCGGCGTCGAGCGCACCTTCCCGGTGCACACCCCGATCGTGGAGAAGATCGAGCTCGTCACCCGCGGTGACGTCCGTCGCGCCAAGCTGTACTACCTGCGCGAGCTGCGCGGCAAGGCCGCGAAGATCAAGGAGAAGCGCGACAGCTGAGCGCCTTCCGAGGTCCGCGCCGGGGCCGGATAACATCTGGCCCCGATGGACATCGAAACACAGCCCACGGAGCGCGACCGCTCCTCCCGTTCGTCCGGATCCGAGCAGCCCTCGGATCCGGCGGGCCCGGAGGAGCGGTCGCGTTCCGCGTTGGCGGGGCGGATCGCGGACTGGGTGCCCGGCGGCCGGATCACCGTGACACTCCTGGTGCTGCTCCTGTTCCTGCTGCTGGTCAGCACCTTCGTACTCAAGCCGTTCCAGATCCCCAGCGGTTCCATGGAGCGCGGATTGAGGATCGGTGACCGGGTTCTCGTAAATAAGTTGGCGTACCGTTTCGATGGGCGGCCGCAGCGGGGCGACGTCGTCGTCTTCGACGGCACCGGGCTCTTCGGGCACGGCGACTACATCAAACGCGTTGTCGGTGTGGGCGGGGACCACGTGGTGTGCTGCGACAGGGAGGGGAGGATCCGGGTGAACGGGCGGTCGGTCGACGAGTCGGCGTTCCTGTACCCCGGTGACCGCCCCTCCACGGTCGGTTTCGACGTCGTCGTGCCCGACGGCACCCTCTTCGTCCTCGGCGACCACCGGTCCGGCTCCAGCGACTCCCGCGACCACCTCGGCTCGCCGGGCGGCGGCATGATCCCGGTGGACCGGTTGATCGGCCGCGCCGACTGGATCGTCTGGCCCTTCGGCCACGCCACCCACCTCGACCGCCCCGACGCCTACGCGGACGTGCCCGACGCGGAAGCCGGGGGTGTCTCCGGTGCGGCGGGCGGCAGGGAGGCCAGCGCGGTGTCCGGCCCCGCGGGCGAGCGGGCAGCCGGTGGGGATTCCGGTGCGGCGGGCCAGCGGGCAGCCGGTGGGGATTCCGGCGCGGCGGGCGCCGGCGTGCGCCGGGCAGAGAGCGTCGATGGGTAGCCGGGGCAAACCGCGTGGAGCGCCCAGCAGCCCCGCGGAGAACCTGCTGCCCACCGGCTCCCGGCGCGCCGCCGCCCCGTCCGGCGGCCGTTCCCGCGCCGAGCGGCGCAAGCTCCAGCGCAAGGTCAAGCGGCGCCGCCGCCGTGGTGCCGTCAAGGAGATCCCCCTCCTCGTCGGTGTCGCCGTCCTCATAGCGCTGGTCCTGAAGACGTTTCTCGTCCAGGCCTTCGTGATCCCGTCGGGCTCCATGGAGCAGACCATCCAGATCGGCGACCGGGTGCTGGTGGACAAGCTCACCCCCTGGTTCGGTTCCGAACCGCAGCGCGGGGACGTCGTCGTCTTCCGTGACCCGGGCGGCTGGCTGGCGGGCGAGCAGACGGCCAAGCAGGACGACCCGGTCGTCGTCAAGCAGGTCAAGGAGGGCCTCGCCTTCATCGGGCTGCTGCCGTCCGACGACGAGAAGGACCTCATCAAACGCGTCGTCGGCGTCGGCGGTGACAAGGTCAAGTGCTGCGACACCCAGGGCCGGGTCACCGTCAACGGCGTTCCCCTGACCGAGGACTACCTCTACCCGGGCGACACCCCCTCCAGAACCCCGTTCGAGGTCACCGTCCCCGAGGGGCGGCTGTGGGTGATGGGTGACCACCGGTCCAACTCCGCCGACTCCCGGGCCCACCAGGAGACCGACTTCGGCACGGTGTCCGAGGACGAGGTGGTGGGGCGGGCGATGGTGATCGCCTGGCCGTTCGGTCACTGGACCACGCTGGACGAACCGAAAACATATGCGTCCGTGTCCGACTCGGTGTCCGGTTCGACCGCCGCTCCCCGGCTGTCGCATAGGGTTGCCCCCTACGATCCGAACGCGATGATTCAACTCCCGATCCCTGCGGAACTCCCGCTCGTTATGGGAGTGGTGGGCCTGCGCCGGGTACGGCGCGGGCGGTGGCAGAGAGTGAGGAGTTGGCGTGGGGGATGTGGCGGTTGGCGCACGGTCCGGACACGACGGCGAGGAGAACCGCGGACGCCCCGAGGAGACGGCCGGCCCGGCCCCGGACGGTCCCCCGGACTCCGGGTACGGCTACGCCTACGGAACAGAGGACGGCAGGGTGACCGGCGGACAGAACGGCGGGACCCAGCACGAGGGAGTGGGCGGGACGCCTCCCGCGACGCCCACCCCGGCCAAGAAGCAGCGCTCCTTCTGGAAAGAGCTGCCGATCCTGATCGGTATCGCGCTGGTTCTCGCCCTGCTGATCAAGACGTTCCTGGTCCAGGCGTTCTCGATCCCGTCGTCCTCGATGGAGAACACCCTGCAGATCGGTGACCGGGTCCTGGTCGACAAGCTGACCCCGTGGTTCGGCTCGGAGCCCGACCGCGGCGAGGTCGTCGTCTTCCACGACCCGGACGACTGGCTGGCGGGCGAGCCGACACCCGACCCGAACGCGCTGCAGACGGTCCTCAGCTGGATCGGCCTGATGCCGTCCGCGGACGAGAAGGACCTGATCAAGCGGGTCATCGGCGTCGGCGGCGACACCGTCGAGTGCAACAAGACCGGCCCGCTCAAGGTCAACGGCAAGGCGCTGAACGAGCCGTACGTCTACGCGGGCAACACGCCGTGCTCGGAGGACGAGCAGGGCGGGCAGTTCAAGGTCACGGTGCCCGAGGGCAAGATCTGGGTCATGGGCGACCACCGGCAGAACTCCCGGGACTCGCGCTACAACCAGTCCGACAAGAACGGCGGCATGGTCCCCGTGGACGAGGTCGTCGGCCGCGCCATCGTGGTCGCCTGGCCGATGAACCGCTGGGGCACCCTGCCGGTTCCCGAGACCTTCGACCAGGACGGGCTGCAGGCCCGGGCGTCGGCCGCCGCCCTGTCGGTCGCGCCGCAGGGCCTGGCCGTCGCCGGCGTCGTGCCGGTGGTCTGGTGGCGCCGCCGCCGGCGCGCCGCGTCCGCCGAGACCCGCTGAGGCGCCCCCTCGGCCCTACGACCGCCGGCGGCAGCCGAGTGGAGCAGCCCCCTGCCGGCCTCCGGAGGGGGCTGCCCCATGCGGGTACCGCCGGGTAAGGTGCGGCTCCATGGGTGGCGAGAGCACGACACGTACGGCCCCGCGCGGCGGCGGCGCGAAGAACACCCCGGTGGGCAGCCGGAGAGGGCAACGGCTGTCGGGAATCGCCGTGGCGCTGGGAATGGTGCTCTTCCTCGGCGGATTCGTCTGGGGCGCCGTGGTCTACCGGCCCTACACCGTGCCCACCGGCTCGATGACGCCGACCATCGCCGCGGGTGACCGGGTGCTGGCCGAGCGGGTGGCCGGCTCCGACGTCCGGCGCGGCGACGTCGTCGTGTTCAAGGACATGGCCTGGGCCAATGCCCCGATGGTCAAGCGGGTCGTCGCGGTCGGCGGGGACACCGTCTCCTGCTGCCAGAAGGGCAAGCTCCAGGTCAACGGCAAGGTGATCGACGAGCCGTACCTGCCCGCCGGGACTCCGGCCGAGATCAGCGACTTCCAGACCGTGACCGTTCCCGAGGGCCGCCTGTTCCTGCTCGGCGACGAGCGCGACAACTCCGTGGACTCCACCGCCCACCTCACCGACGCCGCCGGCGGCACCGTGTCGCGGGGTGCCGTGGACGCCCGCGTGGACGCCGTGGTCTGGCCGATGAACGGCATGCTGGAGCGGCCGACCGGGTTCGAGACCCTGGGCGGCCTCTCCTCGCCGGGCCCGCTGTGGACGGTCGTCGCGCTGGTGACCGGCGGGGCCGTGCTGATCCTGGGCGGCGCGGCGTACGGCCCGGTCGCCAAGCGGGCCGAGGCGTCCCGGGCCAGGCGCGGGACGGAGGCCGCCGGTGGGCGCTGAGGCGGCCCCGGCGGGGCGGGAGACCCGCGAGGGCGGACCGCGCAGGGTCGCCCGGGTGGTGCTGCTCGACCCCGAGGACCGCATCCTGCTGCTGCACGGCCACGAGCCGGACGATCCGGCCGACGACTGGTGGTTCACCCCCGGCGGCGGCGTGGAAGGTGAGGAGTCCCGTGCGGAGGCCGCCCGGCGGGAGCTCGTGGAGGAGACCGGCATCGCCGACATCCAGCTCGGCCCCGTGCTGTGGCGGCGCAGGTGCTCCTTCCCCTTCGCCGGCCGCCGCTGGGACCAGGACGAGTGGTACTACCTGGCGCGCACCACGCAGACCGCGATCCGGGCCGCCGGGCTCACCGAGCTGGAGCGGCGCACCGTCGCCGGAGCACGCTGGTGGACGTGTGAGGAACTGACCCGGGCCCATGAGACGGTGTATCCGACCAGACTCGCCGGGCTGCTGCGCACGCTGCTCGACGAAGGTCCCCCGGCCGGGCCGGTGACCCTGGACACGGAAATCGTCTAGGGGCGCGCGGCACTGGCGCACAATGGGGGGACCGCACGGCTGAAGGGGAACATGCCATGAGCGCCGAGGACCTCGAGAAGTACGAGACCGAGATGGAGCTCAAGCTCTACCGGGAGTACCGCGACGTCGTCGGTCTGTTCAAATACGTGATCGAGACCGAGCGGCGTTTCTACCTCACCAACGACTACGAGATGCAGGTGCACTCGGTCCAGGGTGAGGTGTTCTTCGAGGTCTCCATGGCCGATGCCTGGGTGTGGGACATGTACAGGCCGGCCCGGTTCGTCAAGCAGGTGCGGGTCCTGACGTTCAAGGACGTGAACATCGAGGAGCTGAACAAGAGCGACCTGGAGCTTCCCGGGGGCTGAGGGCCGCGGACGACTCGACGCGGCCGGCCGATGGCTGCCACTCGTGTGGGTGACAAGGTTTTCCACAGTCGGCTGACCGTCCACCAAGATCCAACAGCTCGCTGAGCTGCCCTCATCGTTGGCGCCGGAGGTGGTGCCGACATGAACGCACGAAGTGCGCTGGGAAGGTACGGCGAGACACTCGCCGCCCGCAGGCTGGCGGACGCCGGGATGACGGTCCTGGAGCGCAACTGGCGCTGCGGCAGGACCGGCGAGATCGACATCGTGGCGCGGGACAAACAGGATGAATTGCATTAGATGCAACACTCGTCAGTACGTCGGGATGGCCGTTCTTGCTGGTCATGGGCCCGAGTCCGCGTCGGGCGGCCGGAGAGGCCCCGGTCGCTGACCTGCACCCTAGCAGGCAAATTCAACAATGTTGCGTCTGATACAACAGGAGCCGTGACCACCCAGGCCCCCGGATCAGCGCGTCTCGTCCTCGCGCGGAACGTCGTACACCTCGACCCGGCTCCTGCCGTTTTCGACGCGATGAAGGAGGGCTGGGCCCGGCAGCAGTCGGCCCGATTCCTGAAGGCATCGACGATCGATCCGCGCCTGCGGGTGATCGAGCGGCTGGAGGAGTTCACGGGCCAGTACCCGTGGCAGTGGACGCCGGCCGAGGGCGAGGCGTTCATCGCTCACCTTCGGAGCGGGAAGAAGCCGATCCAGCTGTCGACCGCCCGCACCTACGAGGTGACGATCGAGCTGTTCCTGGAGTACCTGCTCGATTCTCGCTACGGCTGGATCGACGCCTGCCTGGAGCGGTTCGGCGAGGTCCCGCAGCAGGTGTTCCACGAGGGCAACTCGGTCCTGCACACGGTCGAGTACGAGGGCGATCCGCGACGGCGCCCGCTGACCTACGACGAGGTCCAGGCCCTGTTCGACGCCGCCGACGCCCGGCCGGCCAAGATCCGGGGCCAGGGCCGCAAGGGCGCCCTGACCGCGCTGCGGGACGCCGCGGTCCTCAAGACGATCTACGCTTACGGCACGCGGCGGACCGAGTCGTCCAAGGTCGATCTGGTCGACCTGAGGCGGAGCCGGAAGGCTCCGCAGTTCCGCGGCTACGGCAGCATGATGGTCCGTTTCGGCAAAGCTCAGAAGGGATCGCCGCCCAAGCGCCGCTCGGTGCTGATGGTCCCGGAGATGGACTGGGCGGTCGACATCCTGGACGAGTGGGTGACCGAGATCCGGCCGCATTTCACCCCGGGCCGGCATCCCGCGCTCTGGGTGACCGAACGGGTCGGGCGAATATCCCCGCGGTCGATCAACGACGCGTTCGTCACGGCCCGCAAGGATGCCGGCCTTGACGAGGATCTCGACCTGCACTGCCTCCGGCACAGCTACATCACGCACCTGACGGAGTTCGGCTATCCCGCCCGGTTCGTCCAGGAACAGGTCGGTCACTCCCACGCGTCCACCACGGCGATCTACATGGGGGTCTCGAACGAGTACCGCAACACGCTGCTGGAAGCATCGATGAAGAACCGACTGGGCGACGACTGGGACGTGATCTCGTGATCAAGAAGATGGGCTACCAGTGGCAGCTCCGCCAGCTGATGGCCGAGCGCCAGATGTTCCAGACCTCCGACCTGGTGCCGCTACTGGCCGAACGCGGCGTCACCCTTTCGCGGGAACAGGTCTACCGGCTGGTGACCCAGCCTCCGCAGCGCATGAGCATGGACACCCTCGTCGCGCTCTGCGACATCCTCCAGTGCACCCCCAACGACCTGATCAAGCCCGAGGTCGTCAACGTCCAGCTCCGCAAGACCGCCGACGGGGACGCCACCCCGCTGCCGCTCAAGCCCCGCCGCACCGTGATCCGCCGCCCAGGGCAGTCGTGAGACTGAGACCTGAAGCGATACGCAAGCAGCGCGAGCTCGCGCATGCCCGCGCCCGCCTGATCGCCTACCTCCAGCGGGTGGTCGGGCCTGCGCTGACGTCCGAGGACGCCCAGGCGGCCCTGGAGAAGGCCAAGGCATGGAATCCCGGTCCGGCACGGACCTTGGACGACTACTTCGCCGAGCACCCGAACGCACTCACCGAACCGTCGCCGCACAGTCCCGCGCCGGTGGTCCGGCTCCTCCAGCACCTCGAAGCCACCGGACACGGCGACGCCGTCACCCAGCTGGCCTGCGCACGCTGCCACCGCACCGGACTCCGCCTCACCCGGAACACCCCGGAAGGCCGCTGCTGCGACTGGTGCGTCGCCCGAACAGAACTTCGCCCCTGCGCCCGCTGCGGCCGCGATGGCCACATCGTCACCCGCCGCGAAGAGGGACCGATCTGCCGACTCTGCTACTACACCGATCCGCAGGTCGTCGAGGAGTGCGCCGAATGCGGACGCATCCGGAAACCGGTCCGGCGCCGCGAGGACGGCGCCAGCTTGTGTCAGGGGTGCGCCCCCAAGCCGGAGCACGCATGCGTCCGCTGCGGGAAGCTGCGGCCGACGCATGCCATCACCGGTGACGGCCCGGTCTGCCAGAACTGCTACGACTCCCCGCCCCGGCTCTGCGACCTCTGCCAGCAGATCAAACCGATCAGCGTCCGCAAGGCCGAGGGCCAGCCCGCCATCTGCGGCGACTGCTACCGCGGGCCCAAGCGGACCTGCGTCGTCTGCGGCCGGGTCCGGCACGGCTTCCAGCGCCGCGGCGGCGAGTTCCACTGCGCGTCCTGCCGCCCGCGCCGATCCCTGCCCTGCGCTGACTGCGGAAGGACGAAGCCGGTCCAGGCCAACTGGCCTGTCGGACCGCTCTGTCAGCCCTGTTACCTGCGCCGCCGGCGGTTCCCGGCGCCCTGCGGCCAGTGCGGCACACTCCGGGTGCTCGTCGGCCGGTCCGAGGACGGGAAGAGCATCTGCGGTCCGTGCTCCGGGACCGACATCGACTTCGCCTGCCGCCGCTGCGGCTACCCCGGCGACATCTACGCCGATGGCTCCTGCTCGCGCTGCGTCGCCAAGGACCGGGTCCGCGACCTCCTCAGCGACGAGGACGGCACCATCCACCCCCAGCTCCAGCCGCTCGCGGAACAGCTCGGTGCCGCCCAGGAACCCTGGTCCGTCATCACCTGGACCCGCCGCAGCGACTCGGCCCGGATGCTGGCCGCCCTCGCCGCAGAGCACCAGGAGATCACCCACGAGATCCTCGACGAACTGCCGCAGGACTGGCGGACGCTCTATGTCCGCGAACTTCTCGTCGCAGCCGACGTCCTGCCTAAGCGGCAGGAGAACTTCGCCCGCCTGCGTCTCTGGCTCAACGAAGCGCTCACGGACCTTCCTCCGCACCACGCCCGCGTCGTCCGTCCGTTCGCCGAATGGGGCGTCCTGCGCGACGCCCGACGACGGGCGGACAAGGGCCGCTACACCGCCGGCGCCGCCGCGAACGACCGGGTGGACATCCGGGCCGCGATCAAGTTCATGGCCTGGCTCGACGACAACTCGATCACGCTCGCCGACCTCAGCCAGGAAGTCCTCGACCTCTGGTTGACCACCAACCCCACCCAGGCCCGCGGCATATCAGCGTTCATCCGCTGGTCCGTCGCCCGCCGCCTGACGGGCAAGGTCACCGTTCCGACGAGGAGGCACGGGCTTCCCAGCCGATTCATGCACAGCGACGAACTCAACCAGCAGCTTCGCCGCTGCCTCAACGACGACAGCCTCCCGCTGGAGGCCCGCATTATCGGCTCCCTGACCAGCCTCTATGCCCTGCCCACCACCCGCATCGTCGAGCTCACGACCGACCGCTTCCAGCGCGACGGCGACGACGCCCACCTCACGATCGACCGGCACCCCGTCCTCCTTCCGCCCCGGCTCGCCGTCCTCATCGAGAAGCAGATCGCCAGCCCCAGCTGCCGCACCTCCGTGCTCCAGCAGCCGCACGACGGCACACCCGGCTTCCTCTTCCCCGGGCGCCCGCCGAGCCGTCCCCGAAGCGCCGACAGCGTCCACAGCTACATGAGGAAGCACGGCCTGCCAGGCATCAGCGCCCGCAACACGGCCATGATGGAAGCGATCACCGACCTCCCGCCCATCGTCGTCAGCGACCTCTTCGGCATGCACCCCCACACCGCCTACGCCTGGTCCCAGTACGCCCAGAACAGCTGGGCGGAATACCTCGAAGTCGCCCAGGCCATCGAATAGCTCCTGAGAGCGTTACTCGGCATCGGCGATGCGATCCCGGCCTGTTCCACTGTCAGTGCGACGCCATACGGTGATTCCTTCGTCTCTGACAGTGAGGGCTGGGCATGTCGGTGTTCTTTGGTGATTACCGTGACTTCTCGGACGTCGACTTTCGCCAGCTCGATCCTGCACACGACGACCTCGCCGCCGCCCAGGATCGGCTTCGCCAGTGTCGGGCAAGCGATGTTTCGCCCACTCGGCAGGACCTTGAGGCGGCCATCAGAGGATCCTGGCGCCGCCTACGCGAACTCAGTCGCCCGCTGAAGGCCGGCGGCGATCGACTCTACGTCCTGGCCTTCGAAGCACCGCACCCATTCGTCAAGGTCGGGCGGTCAAAGGACCTTGAGCTTCGGGGCCGCATCGTGAATCACGAACACGATGCGGCCATCCAGTTCGGGTTTCTCTTTGACGCCTGGGTCTCGGATTCGTGCCCCGATGCCTACCCATGGGAACAGCGAGTTCTGGACCGGCTCGACACGGTCGTGGCTAGCTCGCCGCACGTCACCAAGATGCACAAGGAGTACTACTACGGCCTGCCCTTCCATGCTGCCGTCCTGGCCGCCGAGATGGAACAGGACAGCGAGGGAACGGCCGTCAAGGACTGAATAGCGCAGGGTTGGAACACTGACTCTTCCCCAGTCGGTGACGTCCTGGTCGTCTGCGAGGTCAAGACACGCAGAAGCGGCTCCTTCGAGCATCCGATGGCCGCGGTCACGCCGGACAAGGCCGACCGGCTGCGGCGGCTCGCCGAGCGCTGGATCCAGACCCATGGCGGAGCCCCGCCCGGCGGCGTCCGCATCGACCTGGTCGGCGTTCTCCTCCCGCGCCGTGGCGCCCCGCTGGTCGAGCACGCGCGGGGGGTGGCGTAATGGGATTCGCGCGCACATGCTCCGTGGCGCTCGTCGGCGTCGAGGGCGTGGTCGTCGAGGTCCAGGCCGACCTGGAACCGGGCGTGGCGGCGTTCACGCTGGTCGGGCTGCCCGACAAGAGCCTCACCGAGAGCCGGGACCGGGTGCGGGCCGCGGTGGTGAACTCGGGCGCCGAGTGGCCGCAGAAGAAACTGACGGTGGGACTCAGCCCGGCCTCCGTGCCCAAGAGCGGCAGCGGCTTCGACATGGCCGTCGCGGCGGCCGTCCTCGGGGCCGCCGAGCGGATCGACCCGCGCGTTCTCGCCGACATCGTGATGATCGGAGAGCTGGGCCTGGACGGCCGGGTGCGGCCGGTGCGCGGCATCCTCCCCGCGGTCCTGGCCGCCGCCGAGGCCGGTTACGAGCAGGTGGTCGTGCCCGAGTGCGCCGCCGCCGAGGCGTCACTGGTGCCCGGAGTGTCCGTGCTCGGTGTGCGCAGCCTGCGCCAGCTGATCGCCGTCCTCGCCGACGAACCGGTGCCGGAGGAGGCACAGGACGAGCCGGGCCGGCCCGATCCCCTCCTGGCCGGTCTGCGCATGCCCGGCACCGGCGCCGCCACCGGGATGTACGGCATGGGCGCGGCGCAGCACGAGCACGACCTCGCCGACGTCGTGGGCCAGGAGTCGGCGCGCACGGCGGTGGAGGTCGCCGCGGCCGGAGGCCACCACCTCTTCCTGGAGGGCCCGCCCGGCGCCGGAAAGACCATGCTCGCCGAACGGCTGCCGGCCATCCTGCCCCGGCTCTGCCGCGCGGAGTCCCTGGAGGTGACCGCCGTGCACTCGGTGGCCGGCCTGCTTCCGCCGGGCAGGCCCCTGATCGACGTGGCCCCCTACTGCGCACCGCACCACTCCGCCACCATGCAGGCCCTCGTCGGAGGCGGCGCCGGCTTCGCGCGGCCCGGAGCCGTCTCGCTGGCCCACCGCGGTGTCCTGTTCTTGGACGAGACGCCGGAATTCAGCAGCCACGCGCTCGACGCCCTGCGCCAGCCCCTGGAATCCGGTCACGTCGTCATCGCGCGCAGCGCGGGCGTGGTGCGCTTCCCCGCCCGGTTCCTCATGGTGCTCGCGGCCAATCCCTGCCCGTGCGGACGGTTCTCCCAGAAGGAGGACCTGTGCGAGTGCCCGCCCTCGGCGATCCGCCGGTACCAGGGCAGGGTCTCCGGACCGCTGCTCGACCGGGTCGACCTCCGGGTCGAGGTGGAACGGGTCACCCGCAGCCAGCTCACCGGCACCGGCAGCCGGGGCGACGCCACCACGGTCGTCGCCGACCGGGTGCTTGCGGCCCGGGAGCGGGCCGCCACGCGCCTCACGGGCACCCCCTGGCGGTCCAACAGCGAGGTGCCCGGCCGGGAGCTGCGCAGCCGCTGGTACGCCGCCCCGGGCGCCCTGGAGGACGCGGAACGCAGTCTGGAGCGGGGCGTGCTCACCGCCCGAGGCCTCGACCGGGTCCTGCGCGTCGCCTGGACCGTCGCCGACCTCGTCGGCCACGACCGGCCGGACGGCACGGACGTGGCGCTGGCCCTGCAGCTGCGCACCGGAGTGCCGAGGGGCGTGCCGATGGCTCTCGGAGCGTCCCGGTGAGCGGGGGCGACGCCCTGCCGGAAGGGGGCACCCTCTTCGGCGCCGACGCCCTGCCCACCGACGCCGATGCCGACGCCCGCCCGGTCGGGGACGCGGAGCGCGGCGCCCTCAGGGACGGTGCGCCCGGCGAAGCCGCGGACGACCGGTTGCTCGCCCGGGTCTTCCTCACCCGGGTCGTCGAGCCCGGTGACGAGACCTGCGGACGCTGGGTGCGGGAGCGGGGCGTCGGCGAGGTGGCGCGGAGGCTGCGCGAGGGCGGTCCCGCGCTGCCGGGGGTGAGCGGAAAGCGGTGGGCGGGGCTCTGCGCCCGTGCGAGCGGGGCCGACCCCCGGCGGGACCTCGCCGTCGCGCGGGCCTGCGGGGTGCGGTTCGTGGCGCCCGGGACCACCGAGTGGCCGGCCCAGCTCGACGACCTGGGGGACGCCCGCCCCCTGGGGCTGTGGGTGCGCGGCGGACCCAGTCTGCGCATGTGGGCCCTGCGGTCGGTCGCCGTCGTCGGCGCCCGCGCCTGCACCGAGTACGGCGCCCACATGGCGGCCACCCTCGCCGCCGGCCTCGCCGAACGCGGGTGGGTCGTGGTCTCCGGCGGTGCCTACGGCATCGACGGCGCCGCCCACCGGGGCGCACTCGGCGCGGGCGGTGCCACCGCCGCCGTCCTGGCCTGCGGTGTCGACCGCCCCTACCCGCCCGGCCACGCCGGACTGATCCACCGGATCGCCGAACAGGGACTGGTGGTCGGTGAACTGCCACCGGGCGACCATCCGACCCCGAGCAGGTTCATCATGCGCAACCGCGTCATCGCCGCGCTCACCCGGGGCACCGTGGTCGTCGAGGCCGCCTACCGCAGCGGTGCGCTGGTCACCGCCCGCGCGGCCCAGCGGCTCGGCCGGCACACGATGGGCGTGCCCGGACCGGCCACCAGCGCCCTCTCCGCCGGGGTGCACGAACTGCTCCGCGGCGACGCCGTGCTCGTCGGCGACGCCGCCGAGATCGTCGAACTGGTCGGCGACATGGGAGAGCTCCCACCGGAGCGGCGCGGGCCCGTGCTCCCCACCGACCTCCTGGAGCCCGGGGCCCGGCAGGTGCTGGCCGGTCTCCCCGCGAGAGGCGCGGCGACCGCGGGCGAGGTGGCCCGCCGGGCGCAGACCTCGCAGGACGACGCGGTCGCGAGACTGTACGAACTTCGAGCACTTGGTTACGTCGAACGACACGGCGACGGCTGGAAGTTGACACGCCAGACGATGATCTCGGTTCGAGGCGGCCGCAGTCCGTGCTGACGCACCGTGTTCGGCCGTCCGGGGGAACCCCGACGCCCGTGGGAATCCTGGCAGTTGGGGTATTCGAGTGATCACTTATAGCGATCATCGTCCCCTCGGCGGAGCGTTCAGCGGAACGTATCTGCGCACGGCCCCACACCTGGCCTTCGCACATTGCGACGCTCCAGTCACGCTACGCTCACAAGGGCCCCCACGCAGACGGTCGGCCACAGACGGCAACAAGACAGCAGACCGGCGGCCTCAGACACACCACACCACGGCAGAACGGCACTAGGCGACGAATGCCCCAGCACACCTCCGGGTCCGACCGGGCGGCGATCCCCCCAGCCGCCCGCGACGGTGGCACCGTGCGACCGTCCGCCCCCTCGACGCTCGACGAGCTGTGGCGGTCGTACAAGGCGACGGGGGACGAGCGGTTCCGCGAGCAGTTGATCCTGCACTACTCACCGCTGGTGAAGTACGTGGCGGGCCGGGTGAGTGTCGGGCTGCCGTCCAACGTGGAGCAGGCCGACTTCGTCTCCTCGGGGGTGTTCGGGCTGATCGACGCGATCGAGAAGTTCGACGTGGACCGGGAGATCAAGTTCGAGACGTACGCGATCACCCGGATCCGCGGGGCGATGATCGACGAGTTGCGGGCGCTGGACTGGATCCCGCGGTCGGTGCGGCAGAAGGCGCGGAACGTGGAGCGGGCCTACGCGACGCTGGAGGCGAGGCTGCGCCGCACGCCCTCGGAGGGCGAGGTGGCGGGGGAGATGGGGATCGCGGTGGAGGATCTCCACGCGGTCTTCAGCCAGTTGTCGCTGGCCAACGTGGTGGCTCTGGAGGAGCTGCTGCACGCGGGCGGCGAGGGCGGTGACCGGCTGAGCCTGATGGACACGCTGGAGGACACCGCCGCCGACGACCCGGTGGAGGTGGCGGAGGACCGGGAACTGCGGCGGTTGCTGGCGAGGGCGATCAACACGCTGCCGGAACGGGAGAAGACGGTCGTCACGCTCTACTACTACGAGGGCCTGACCCTCGCCGAGATCGGCCACGTGCTCGGAGTGACCGAGAGCAGGGTCAGCCAGATCCACACCAAGTCGGTACTGCAACTTCGTGCCAAGCTGGCAGGATTTGGCCGCTGACCTGGACTTTTGTTGCCGCGGCGGCCCTTTTTGCACCGGCCGCGGACGCGTGCGGTCGGGTGAGTGACTCCCGCGAGGAGGGACGCGTCCGTAAAGTGGTGACGTGCCAAGGATTCGAGCGGCCTCCGTGGCCGAGCACCGGTCGATGCAGCGTGCCGCCCTGCTGGACGCGGCACGCTCCCTGCTGTCCGACGGCGGAACGGAGGCGCTGACCTTCCCCGCCCTGGCCGAACGGACGGGTCTCGCCCGGTCGTCGGTCTACGAGTACTTCCGGTCGCGGGCCGCGGTCGTCGAGGAGCTGTGCGCCGTCGACTTCCCCGTCTGGGCGGCGGAGGTCGAAGCGGCGATGGAGGGCGAGCCGAGCCCCGAGGCCAAGGTCGAGGCGTATGTGCGCAAACAGCTCGAGCTGGTCGGCGACCGGCGGCACCGGGCTGTCGTGGCCATCTCCGCGAGCGAGCTGGACGCCGGCGCGCGGGAGAAGATCCGGGCGGCGCACGGTGGGCTGATCGCGATGATCGTCGAGGCGCTCGCCGAGATGGGGCACGAGCAGCCGAGGCTGGCCGCCATGCTGCTGCAGGGCGTCGTCGACGCCGCCGTCCGGCGGATCGAACTGGGCGCGGCGGAGGACCCGGCGGCGATCACGCAGGCAACGGTCTCCATGGCCCTGCGGGGCGTCCGGGGCTGAGCGCCGCCCCGGACCGTCACCGGCCGCTCATCCGTCACCGGCCGCTCTTCCGGCGTGACCGTGCCGTGTCACCGGCCGTTCTCCGGGCTCCGGGTGCCCCTCGCGCGTCGGCCGCTCACCGGGGGAGCGGTACTCCCAGGACCGGCAGCAGCCTCGACGGCCCGGAGTTCAGCAGCCACGGCGGGAGCAGGGTGAGCGGGTCGAGGTAGGTCTCGCCGCGCAGCAGGCCCCAGTGCAGGCAGGCCGTGCAGTGCGACCCCGCCGCCTCCGCCGTGCCGAGCACCTGGCCGGCCGCGACCCGGTCGCCCTTGTGGACCGTGGCGCGGACCGGCTCGTACGTGGTCCGCAGCGGTGGTTCGCCCGTCCCCGTCAGTTCCACCGAGACGACGCCCCTTCCCGCGACCCGTCCGGCGAAGGACACCCGTCCCGCCGCCACCGCCCGCACCGGCGCCCCGTCCGCCGCGGCCAGGTCGACGCCCCGGTGCCCCGGCCCGTAGGGGGTCGCGGGAGGGTCCCAGCCCCGCAGGACCGCGGGCCGGGTGCCGACCGGCCAGTTACGGGCCACGGCCCACTCCGACGGGCCCCCCGCCCCCACCCCCCTCCCCCTCCC
>NZ_JOFH01000007.1 GCF_000721235.1 Streptomyces olivaceus | reverse complement strand
GGCAGGAAGAGGGAGAGGGGCAGCGGGGGAAGGCGCGGGGGCAGCGGGCGCTGGGTGAGGGCGGTGGGGCGGCGGGTGCCGGGGTGTCGGGTGGCGGGGCCTCGCGTGGTGGGGGCGGCGGTGTTTCCGGCAGCGCGGTCGCCAGATCCGTCGCCGAGAGGAGTACGGCCAAGGCCGCGGCCAAGAGGACCGCCACCAAGTCGGCGACGGCGAAATCGGCCACCGCGCGGAAGGCCGCCGGGAAGGCGGCCACCGCGCGCGGTGCGGTGAAATCGACCACCACGCGGGGCACTGCCGCGAAATCGACCACCGCGCGCGGTGCTGTCACCAAGTCGGCCACCGCGCGCGGCAGTGCCGCCCAGTCCGCCACCGCGAGCGGTGCCGCGGCGAAGACGAGCGCCGCGAAGAAGGTCGCCGCCGCGAAGTCCGCGGCCGCCGAGACCAGGGGCGCCAAGGCCGTGTCGGCGAAGTCCGCCGCCAAGTCGGCCACCGCGCGCGGTGCTGCCAAGTCCGCCGCCGAGTCCGTCGCCAAGAAGACGGCGTCACCCACGCGGAGCAGCGGGCGGGCGGCGGCCAAGGCGGCGGCCGGGCGGTCCTCCCGGAGCGGCCGTCGTCGGGCGGGCTCCGCCTCCCGCACCCGAACCACGGGCTGAGCGCAGCGATGGTCGGTGCGCTTCTGACGCGGTCCCAGGACGCCGTCTCCGGGTTCGTGCTGGCCGGACCCCGCCTGCTCGCGCGCGGCACCGCGCCCGCCGTGGGTGCCGCGGCCGGCGCGGTCGCGGGCACCGCACGGGCCGGGGTGCGCGGCGCCGACTTCGCCGCGCGGGCCGCCCGGGTGGCCCGCGCGGCGCTGCCGGGCGGCAGCCGGGAGTGGCGGGCCGGGCCCCGGGCGCACCTGGCGCTCAGGCCGGTCTCGGCGGACGAGGCCCGCCTGGCGGGCGGCACGGAGCACCTGGCGCGGCGGGTGGCGGCGGAGCTGGCCGAGCACCCGGACGTCCTGCTCGCCTACTGGGACACCGGCCTCGCCAGGCTGGTGGTGACCGCCACCGAGGACGCGCTCACCGACCGCGTCGTGGAGCGCGCCACCGGCATCGCCGAGCGCCACGGACTCACCCGGTCGGAGCGGCCCGAGCGGCGGGAACAGTCGGACGCGGAGGTGTCGGCGGACGAGCCGGACCACCCCGGCGACCCGGTCTCCGTGCGGGTCGCGGCGGCCGCGCTCGGGGCCGACGTGCTGGGCATCGCCGCGGCCGTGACCGGTGCGCGCCTGCGGCTGCCCGCGTCGCCGCGGCTGGTCACCGCCGTGGCGACGCTGCTGCGCGAGAACCCGGCGTTCCGCGCCTGGCTGCGCGAGCGGCTCGGCGACCACCGCACGGACGTGGCGCTGGCCGCCGCCAACGCGGTCGTGCACGGAGCCGGGCAGAGCCCCACCTCGCTGGTGCTCGACGGGGCGCTGCGCACCTGCCAGTTGACCGAGGCCGTGGCGCGGGCGGCGGCCTTCGAGGGCGTGCACGACCAGCTCTGCGCGCCCGGACGCGGCAGTCTGCCCGCCGCGGGGGAGCTGCGCCCGCCGCCGCTCACCTCCCCGGCCCAGGACTACGCCACCCACGCCTCGGCCGGCAGCGTCGCGGGTGCCGCGGCCACCCTGCTGGTCAAGCACGACCTGTCCGAGGCGGCGGAGGCGGTGCTCGCCGGTTCGCCCAAGGCGGCGCGTTACGGGCCCGCCGCGTTCCACGCCGTCCTGAGCGCCGCGCTGTCCCGTACCGGAGTGCTGGTGCGCGATCCCGCCCGGCTGCGGCAGTTGGAGACGGTCCGCACGGTCGTCCTGCACCCCAGCGCGCTGCGGGCGCCGGGAGCGGGCGCGGACCCGTGGACCGAGGACGTGCTGGACGCGGCGCGCCGTGCGGGCCTGCGCGTGGTGATGGTCGAGGACCCGGCGCTGGCCGACTTCACCGGCCTCGCGGACCAGGTCGTCGGCGCCGGGCGCCCGTGGGGCGAGGTCGTCGCCGGTCTCCGTGCCGAGGGCGGCGGCGTCGTCACCGTCGTACGGCCGCGGGCCGGGGACGGCCCGGAGGTGCCGGCCGGGCTGCTCGGCGGGGACGTGGCGGTGGCGCTGGCCGACACCGACGGCCCGGTGGCGTGGGGCGCGGACGTGATCGCCACGCAGGGCCTCGCCGACGTGTGGCGGCTGCTGCGGGCGGTTCCGGCGGCCCGCGCGATCGGGCGCAGGTCGCAGACGCTGGCCCGGTCCGGGGCCGCGCTGTCGGGACTGCTCGTGGCGGTCGGCGAGGCGCGCGGCAGACGCCGGGGCGGTGTGTCGGCGCTGCTGGGGATGCGGCACGCGCCGGTCGACGCGAGCGCGGCGCTGGCCCTGCTGTCGGGGACGCGCGCGGCGCTCGGCGTGGCGGCGGCCCGCGCGCCGCGCCCGCGGCCCAGGGTGGCGTGGCACGCGCTGGACCCTGACGCCGTACGGGACCGGTTGGAGCGGGAGGGCGGGCCCGAGCCGTCCGCCGCCGAGCAGGCCGCGGCGCGGCTGCGGGCCGCCGCCGACCGGGCGGGCCGGGTGCGGGTGCTGGCCCCGGCACGCTGGTCGTGGCAGCTGGCCCGGGCCGTGCGCGGTGAGCTGGACGACCCGCTCACCCCGGTCCTCGCGGTCGGCTCGGCCGCCTCCGCGATCCTCGGGTCGGTCGTGGACGCGTTGCTCGTGGTCGGCGCCCTGGATCTGAACGCGCTGGTCGGCGGCTTCCAGCGGCTGCGGGCCGAGCGGGCGCTCTCCGGGCTGCTCGCGGAGCAGAAGCAGAAGGCCCGCCTGGCGGAGGACCCCGCATCGGGGGACGGGCACGTCGGCCTCGGCGAGGAGCCTGGCGCGGAGGGGGAGTACCGCGCCCCCGGGCGGTCCGGCGGCGGGGGATCCTCGGTCCCGGCCGAGGCGCGCCCGTCGCGGACCGGCGGGACCGGTGGGACCGGTGGGACCACGGTGCCGGTCGGGGACGGGCCGCGGGAGGCCCCCGGAGAGGCCCCCGCGCGGGGCGAGCCGCGGATCGTGGACGCGGCCAAGCTGCATCCCGGGCACGTGATCGAGCTGAAGGCGGACGACGTGGTACCCGCCGACGCGCGGCTGCTGTGGGAGGACGGTCTGGAGGTGGACGAGTCCGCGCTGACCGGCGAGTCGCTGCCGGTGGACAAGTGCGTGGACCCGGTGCCCCGTGCTCCGGTGGCCGAGCGGTCCTGCATGGTCTTCGAGGGCACGACCGTGGTGGCCGGGCGGGCCCGGGCCGTCGTCGTCGACACCGGCGACCACACCGAGGCGGCGCGGGCGGTCGCGCTGGCCGCCCGGACCCCCTCGGCGGCCGGGGTGCAGGCCCGGCTCCAGGAGCTGACCCGCAAGGCACTGCCGCTCACCCTGGCGGGCGGCGCCGCGGTGACCGGCCTCTCGCTGCTGCGCGGGGCGCCGGTCAGGCAGGCCGTCGCGGGCGGCGTGTCGGTGGCGGTGGCCGCCGTGCCCGAGGGGCTGCCGCTGGTCGCGACGGTGGCGCAGCTCGCGGCGGCCCGCCGCCTGAGCCGCCACGGCGTCCTCGTGCGCACCCCGCGCACCCTGGAGGCGCTGGGCCGCATGGACACCGTCTGCTTCGACAAGACCGGCACGCTCACCGAGAACCGCCTGCGGCTGACGCGGGTCGCGGGCCCCGACGGCACGGTGCGCCGGGTCGGCGACCCGGACGCCGCCGACGCCGTACGGACCGCCGCGCGCGCCTGCCCGCGGCTGAACGGCGACGGTGCCCGGCCCACCCACGCCACCGACGAGGCGGTCCTGGAGGCGGCCGGGGACGACCCGGAGTGGATGCAGGAGGAGGGCCTGCCCTTCGAGACCTCCCGCGGCTACGCGGCCGCCGTGGGGCGCGAGCGCAAGGGCGAGAGCGGGGGCGGATCGGCCGTGCTGGTGGTCAAGGGTGCGCCGGAGACGGTGCTGCCCGCCTGCGCCGGTCTGCCCGCGGACACCGCCGGCGTGGCGCAGCGGCTGGCCGGTGCCGGGCTGCGCATCATCGCGGTGGCGCGGCGTTCCCTGGCCGAGGGCGAGAAGGCGGCCGACGTCCTCGAACAGCCGCCGTCCGGGCTGGAGTTCACGGGGCTGCTGGCGATCGCCGACGTGCCCCGCGAGACCTCCCCGGCGCTGGTGCGCGGGCTGCGCGAGGCGGGCGTACGGCCCGTGGTGCTGACCGGCGACCATCCGCAGACCGCCCGCGCCATCGCCGTCGACCTGGGCTGGCCCGAGGACGCGGTCGTGGTCACCGGCGACGAGATCGCCGCGGCCGACCGCACGGCGCGCTCGCGGATGCTGCGCGACGCGGACGTCGTGGCCCGCGTGGCGCCGGAGCAGAAACTCCAGGTCGTCGAGTCGATGCGGGACGCCGGGCGGGTCGTCGGCATGGTCGGGGACGGCGCCAACGACGCCGCCGCGATCCGCGCCGCCGACATCGGCGTCGGTATCAGCGCCCGCGGCTCGGCCGCCGCCCGCAACGCCGCAGACCTGGTCGTCACGGGCGACGACCTGCTGGTTCTGGTGGAGGCGGTGCGGGAAGGCCGGGCGCTGTGGCACAGCGTCGCCGACGCCATCGCCATCCTGATCGGCGGCAACGCGGGCGAGGTCGGCTTCGGCATCCTCGGCACGGTGCTGGGCGGCGCCTCGCCGCTGTCGACCCGGCAGATGCTGCTGGTCAACCTGTTCACCGACCTGTTCCCGGCGATGGCGGTCGCGGTGACGCGGACGGGCGACCCGGAGCAGGAGGCCGCCGACGCGGGCGCCCCCCTCGGGGCGGCGGTCCTGGGCGAGCCGCTGCTCCGGGAGATCCGGCACCGGGCCCTGACCACCGCGCTCGGCGCGACCGCCGCCTGGCTGTTCGGCCGCTGTACACCGGGCACGCGGCGCCGCTCGACGACGATGGCACTGTGCGCGGTCGTCGGCACCCAGCTCGCCCAGACCCTCGCCGACCGGCGCGAGAGCCGCCTGGTGCAGGTGACGTGCCTGGGCTCCGCCGCCGCGCTGGTCGCCCTCGTGATGACGCCGGGCGCTAGCCGCCTCTTCGGCTGCACACCGCTGGGTCCGGTGGCCTGGACGGGCGTGGCCGCGGCGATCGTCCTGGCCCTGGCGGGACAGCGGGCGCTGCCGGGCGTGGAGGCCGCGGTGACGCGGTACTGGCCGAAGGTGGCGGAACGGCTGCCGGCGGCGGTGCGCTGACGTCGCCCGGCAACACGGGCGCCCACGCCGGCCGGACTGACGTCTCCGTGCCGGCACGGTGCTGCCGGCTGGACTGACGTCTCCATGGCGGCACGGTGCTGCCGGGCCGGACTGGCGTCCCCCTGGCAGCACGCCGCCCGTGCCGGCCCCTGGCAGCACGCCCCCCCCCGTACCGGCCGGGGAGGGTTCAGGCCCCCGTCCGGGACGCCTCCCGTACCTCCGGGGCCGCCAGGCGCTGTGCCGTGCGTTCCGCCGTGCGGTGGGCCCAGCGGCCGTTGGTGACGGCGCCCAGGACGAGGACCGCGAGGCCGCAGGCGGCCAGGATCCACCAGCCGGGGCGGGAGGCGGAGACGAAGGTGTCCCGGTACGCCGAGGCGCTCACGCCCGCCGCCAGGACCGCGCCGACCACCGCCACGCCCAGCGTCTGGCCCAGCTGGCGGCTGGTGGAGGCGACCGCCGCGGCGACCCCGGCCTGGGCGCGCGGCATGCCGGAGACGGCGGTGTTGGTGATGGGCGCGTTGACGAAGCCGAAGCCGACGCCGAACAGGACGTAGCCGACGAAGAGGGTGACGTCGGAGGTCTCGGCCTCGAACGCGGCGAACAGCGCCCCGCTCACGGTCAGCGCGCCGCCCGCGATCAGCAGCGGCAGCCGCGGCCCCCGGCTGCCGACCAGCCGCCCGGACAGCGGGGCGCAGAGGAAGGTCGGGACGGCCATCGGCAGCATCCACAGACCGGCCTCCAGGGCGCTGAGTCCGCGTACGTTCTGCAGGTACAGCGTGGACAGGAAGAGGAAGCCGCCCAGCGCGGCGAAGGCGCTGATCGCGATGACGGTGGCCCCGCTGAACGGCGCCGACCGGAAGAAGCGCAGCTCGATGAGGGGCTCGGCGCGCCGGGGCTCGTACAGGAGCAGGCCGGCGAGGGCGGCGAGCGCCAGCACGGCGAACGGCAGCACCGTCGTGAGTCCGGCGTTCGGTGCCTCGATGATGGCGTAGGTGAGCGAGCCGAACAGGACGATCACCATCAGCTGGCCCAGCGGGTCGGGGCGGCGGCCCTTCGGCGCGCGGGACTCGGGGACGAAGCGCAGGGTGAGCAGGAGGGCGGCCAGGCCCACCGGCAGGTTGACCCAGAAGATCGAGCGCCAGCCGACCGACTCCACCAGTACGCCGCCCACCAGCGGACCGGCGGCCATGGATATGCCGACCACCGCGCCCCACACGCCGATCGCGCGGGCGCGCTCGCGCGGGTCGGTGAAGGTGTTGGTGATGATCGACATGGCGACCGGGTTGAGCATCGAACCGCCCACCGCCTGCATCATCCGGAAGACGACCAGCGAGGACAGGTCCGGCGCCAGGGAGCACAGCAGCGAACCGAGGGTGAAGACCACCAGGCCCGTCATGAAGACCCGCTTGCGGCCGATCCGGTCGGCCGTGGAGCCGGAGAGCATGAGCAGGGCGGCCAGCACGAGCGTGTACGCGTCGATCGCCCACTGCAGGCCCGAGGTGCTCGCGTGCAGGTCGCGCTGCATGGAGGGGAGGGCGACGTTGAGGATCGTGTTGTCGATGCTCACGATCAGCAGGCTCATGCAGCAGATGGCGAGCACGAGCATCCGGCGGCGGTGGGTGAGCTCGGGCATGGACTTCATCGTACGCCCATTTCGATAGTGCGGTTAACTAATGACCCATGCATGGTCTTTGTCCACAGGCTGTGCGGGGCATCGGCGCACGTGCGTGACAATGGGGGAATGTCCACGCTCACCACGCCCGCCCCCGGCACCGCCGCCGCACCGCTGCGGATCGGTCCGCACACCGTCGCGCCGCCCGTGGTCCTGGCCCCGATGGCCGGGATCACCAACGCGCCGTTCCGCACCCTGTGCAGGGAGTTCAGCGGCGGCAAGGGCCTGTTCGTGAGCGAGATGATCACCACCCGCGCCCTGGTCGAGCGCAACGAGAAGACCATGCAGCTGATCCACTTCGACGCGACCGAGACCCCGCGCTCGATCCAGCTGTACGGCGTCGACCCCCTGACCGTCGGCAAGGCCGTCCGCATGATCGCGGAGGAGAACCTCGCCGACCACATCGACCTGAACTTCGGCTGCCCCGTCCCCAAGGTGACCCGCAAGGGCGGCGGCTCGGCGCTCCCCTACAAGCGGAACCTGCTGCGGGCCATCGTCCGCGAGGCCGTCACCGGCGCCGGTGACCTGCCCGTCACCATGAAGATGCGCAAGGGCATCGACGACGACCACCTCACCTTCCTCGACGCCGGCCGGATCGCCGTCGAGGAGGGCGTCGCCGCCATCGCCCTGCACGGCCGCACCACCGCCCAGCACTACGGCGGCACCGCCGACTGGGACGCCATCGCCCGCCTCAAGGAACACGTCCCGGAGATCCCGGTGCTGGGCAACGGCGACATCTGGTCCGCCGAGGACGCGCTGCGGATGGTGCGGGAGACGGGCTGCGACGGCGTCGTGGTCGGACGCGGCTGCCTGGGGCGGCCGTGGCTCTTCGCCGACCTGGTCGCCGCCTTCGAGGGGCGGACCGACGCCTATGTGCGGCCCGCCCTGCGCGAGGTCGCCGACGTGATGGTCCGGCACGCGACGCTGCTGGGGGAGTGGATCGGCGACGAGGCGCGCGGCGTCATCGACTTCCGCAAGCACGTCGCCTGGTACCTCAAGGGCTTCGCCGTCGGCTCCGAGATGCGCAAGCGGCTCGCGATCACCTCCTCGCTCGCGGCACTGCGTGCCGGTCTCGACGAACTGGACCTCGACCAGCCCTGGCCCGCCGGCGCCGACGGCCCCCGCGGCCGTACCTCCGGCAACAACCGGGTGGTCCTGCCGGACGGCTGGCTGAAGGACCCGTACGACTGCGCGGGCGTCGGCGAGGAGGCCGAGCTGGACACCTCCGGCGGCTGACCGGCCCCTTCCGGCGGCCGACCGGACACCCAGGGGGCTGACGAGCCCCGGAGGCTGGACACCTCCGGCGGCTGACCGGACACCCCCTCCGGAGGCTGACCGGCCCCCGCACGCGGGCCCCGGACCGGTCAGCCCGTCGGGTGCGGGGTGGAGCCGTACGCCGTCAGGAAGGCGTCGCGGAAGGAGCTCATCCGCCACACCGGTGCGTCGTGGGCCGGCTTGAGGCCCTTCGTCCAGTTCCAGTCGTCGATCGCGTCGAGCACCTTCGGGTCCTTCGCGACGACCGACACCGGCACGTCCCGGCTCGCCTTGTCGCCGCTCACGCGGGCGATCGGCTGGTGGTCGCCGAGGAAGACGAGGACGGTGTCGTCGGTGCCGTAGCGCTCCAGCCACTGGGTGAGACTGGTGACCGAGTACTGGACCGACTTGCCGTACTCCTCCTTCGAGCGCCGCGAGTCGGTGAGAACCTCCGACGGCTCCACGCCCGCCGCCTCGATGCCGTCGTACACCGAGCCGTCGCCGATCCCGTCCCAGCCGACCAGCTCCGGGATCGGCGCCCACGGCTGGTGGCTCGACGTCAGGACGACCTCCGCCATCAGCGGCCTGTCGCGCTTCTTCCCGTGCTCCAGGCGCTGGAACGCCTCCAGTGCGTACTGGTCCGGCATCGTCGACCAGCTGAACTTCGGCCCCCGGTAGCCCACGTCGAAGGCGTCGTAGACCTTGTCGAGGCCGTACCACTTCGCCTCCGGCCACCCCTTCTGCACGCCCGGCATGACGCCGACCGTGTCCCAGTCGCCGGTCTTGCGGAACGCCTTGGTGAGGGTGAGGTGGTCGCCGGCGGTGACGGTGCGGTAGCGCTGCTGATTGTCCACCCACAGGCCCGACATGAAGGTGGAGTGGCCGAGCCAGCTGCTCCCGCCGTACGTCGCCGACGTCAGCCAGCCGCTCTTCGCCCGGAAGCCCGCCTTCTCCAGCGCCGCCGTGCCCGTGTCCAGCGTCCGGTCGACGCCCGGCGCCGTCACCGGGTCCTCGATCGCGGTGCGGCCGTAGCTCTCGATGAACGTGAAGATCACGTCCTTGCCGCGTAGGTCCGGCACCAACTGGGCACCGGGCGTGGCCCCGAACCGGTCCGACTTCGCCTCCTTCGCGAAGGCCGCCTCGTCCCGCAGGGTGTCCCGCACCCGGTTCGCCTGCGCCTCGACCGCCCGCGAGGCGCTGGTGGTCGCGACCGCCGGGCCGAAGGTCTGCACACCGAGCGCCGCGCAGGCCAGCCACACGGTGGCCGCCATCAGCGCGCCCCGGTTCGTCCGCTCCCGGTGCGCCACGAGCAGCTCCCCGAGCCGGACCACCGCCAGCGCCATGACGACCAGCAGCAGCACGGTGAGCACGACCGCGCCGACGGAGGCCCAGAACGCCGCCGCCCCGCCCATCGAGTCCGCCACGTAGGACTGGGCGTCGTCGAGCAGGCCCCAGTCGAGGACGACGTTGAAGCCCCGGCCCAGGTACTCGGTGAATCCCATGTCGAGCAGGTTCAGCACGGTCAGCGCGCCCAGACCGGTGCCGAGGAACGCCGCGAGCACCAGGCGCGGCACGCGCGGCAGTTGCAGCAGCAGCACCGCCGCGACGACCGCCTCCGCCGGGATGCGCGCGAACCGGCTGGGTTCGAGCGCGGCGAAGCTGTTCGGCAGCAGCAGCGCCCCGAGCACGAGCACGGCCGCGAGGACGGTGGTGGTCCGGCGCAGGACGAGCGCCGCACGCGGGTGCCGGGCGCGCCAGGCCCGCCAGTGGGCGAGGCGCGCCCGGAGGGCCGAGGACGGCGACGGCGGTGGGGTGGGTTCGGGTGAGTCGGGGTCGTCGGCGGCGTTCTGCGGCGGCCGGCGGAAAGGCGTGGAGACGGGCACCCGAAGGTCCTTCCGTGCGAAACCCGGTGGGTGGCGGGCCCCGGCGAGGGGGCCGGGAGCCCGCCGCACTCTCGTACGTCGGCGGGGAGCGGTCCGTTCACCGGCCCGGTCATCCCGGTCGTCCGGTGCCGTCCAGCGGTCCGCATGGTGGAATCCGGCGGCTCTCGGCAGGGTGATTCTCGCCACGCTTGATAGCTGACCTGCTCAGATGAGCGGATCTTGAGCGACTCCACTTCCCTAAGCTGTGGCACTGAGTGCCAGCCCTTGATCGTTCATCGATCGAACTCGGACGTGCGGAATGCTGCTCATGTGAGCGGATTGAGGGGTGTCTCTCGCTCCATCCCTTCAAGAGGTGAAAACACCGCTCGCCACTCGCTTGCCAAGCCTTGACTTTCGATCCACTGGCGGACGGGTGGTTACAGGCGCATGACGCACAAGTGGACGTACCCAGGTGCCTTTGATCTGGGTACATTCCTCGCCGTCAGGGCAGCCACCGCGTCCTCGAGGAGTCGAGACCCGTGTCGGAAAACAAAGATCCCCAGGTAGCGCACACGGCGAAGTTCGTTTACGACTTCACCGAGGGCAACAAGGACCTCAAGGACCTCCTCGGTGGCAAGGGCGCCAACCTCGCCGAGATGACCAACCTGGGCCTCCCGGTCCCTCCCGGCTTCACCATCACCACCGAGGCCTGCAAGACCTACCTCGACAGCGGCGAGGAACCGGCGGCACTGCGTGACGAGGTGAGTGCGCACCTCGACGCCCTCGAAGGGAAGATGGGCAAGAAGCTCGGCCAGGCCGACGACCCGCTCCTCGTGTCGGTCCGCTCCGGCGCCAAGTTCTCCATGCCCGGCATGATGGACACGGTCCTCAACATCGGCCTCTCCGACCGGTCCGTGCAGGGCCTGGCCCAGCAGGCCGGCGACGAGCGCTTCGCCTGGGACTCCTACCGCCGCCTCATCCAGATGTTCGGCAAGACCGTCCTGGACGTCGACGGCGACCTCTTCGAGGAGGCCCTGGAGAAGGCCAAGCAGGCCAAGAAGGTCGCGGTCGACACCGAACTGGAGGCCGCCGACCTCAAGAAGCTCGTCACCGTCTTCAAGAAGATCGTGAAGAAGGAGGCCGGCCGGGACTTCCCCCAGGATCCGCGCGAGCAGATGGACCTCGCCGTCAAGGCGGTCTTCGAGTCCTGGAACGGCGAGCGTGCCAAGCTCTACCGCCGCCAGGAGCGCATCCCGCACGACCTCGGCACCGCCGTCAACGTCTGCTCCATGGTCTTCGGCAACCTCGGCCCCGACTCGGGCACCGGCGTCGCCTTCACCCGCGACCCCGCCTCCGGCCACCAGGGCGTCTACGGCGACTACCTCCAGAACGCCCAGGGCGAGGACGTCGTCGCGGGCATCCGCAACACCGTCGCGCTGGCGGAGCTGGAGCGGATCGACAAGAAGTCGTACGACCAGCTGATGCAGATCATGGAGACGCTGGAGAACCACTACCTGGACCTCTGCGACATCGAGTTCACCATCGAGCGCGGCCAGCTGTGGATGCTCCAGACCCGCGTCGGCAAGCGCACCGCGGGCGCCGCCTTCCGCATCGCCACCCAGCTCGTCGACCAGGGCCTGATCGACGAGGCGGAGGCCCTCCAGCGGGTCAACGGCGCCCAGCTCGCCCAGCTGATGTTCCCCCGCTTCGACGACGAGGCGAAGGTCGAGCAGGTCGGCCGGGGCATCGCCGCGTCGCCGGGCGCGGCGGTCGGCAAGGCCGTCTTCGACTCGTACACCGCCGTCAAGTGGTCCCGCTCCGGCGAGAAGGTCATCCTGATCCGCCGCGAGACCAACCCCGACGACCTGGACGGCATGATCGCCGCCGAGGGCATCCTGACCTCGCGCGGCGGCAAGACCTCCCACGCGGCCGTGGTCGCGCGCGGCATGGGCAAGACCTGTGTCTGCGGCGCCGAGGAGCTGGAGGTCGACACCAAGCGCCGCCGGATGACCGTGCCCGGCGGGCACGTCGTCGAGGAGGGCGACGTCGTCTCCATCGACGGCTCCTCCGGCAAGGTCTACCTCGGCGAGGTGCCGGTCGTGCCGTCGCCGGTCGTCGAGTACTTCGAGGGCCGCATGCACGCGGGCGCCGAGGACGCCGACGAGCTGGTCGAGGCCGTGCACCGCATCATGGCCTTCGCCGACCGCAAGCGCCGGCTGCGGGTGCGCGCCAACGCCGACAACGCCGAGGACGCGCTGCGGGCCCGCCGGTTCGGCGCCCAGGGCATCGGGCTGTGCCGCACCGAGCACATGTTCCTCGGCGACCGGCGCGAGCTGGTGGAGCGGCTGATCCTGGCCGACACGGAGGCGGTGCGCGAGGAGTCCCTGAAGGAGCTGCTCCCGCTGCAGAAGCAGGACTTCGTGCAGCTCTTCGAGTCGATGGACGGCCTCCCGGTCACCGTCCGCCTCCTCGACCCGCCGCTGCACGAGTTCCTGCCCGACATCACCGAACTGTCGGTGCGCGTCGCGCTCGCCGAGTCCCGCCAGGAGCCGCACGAGAACGAGCTGCGCCTGCTCCAGGCCGTGCACCGGCTGCACGAGCAGAACCCGATGCTGGGCCTGCGCGGCGTCCGCCTCGGCCTCGTCATCCCGGGCCTGTTCACCATGCAGGTCCGCGCCATCGCCGAGGCCGCCGCCGAGCGCAAGGCGGCCAAGGGCGACCCGCGCGCCGAGATCATGATCCCGCTGGTCGGCACGGTCCAGGAGCTGGAGATCGTCCGCGAGGAGGCCGACCGGGTCGTCGCCGAGGTCGAGGCCGCCACGGGCACCAGGCTCAAGCTGTCGATCGGCACGATGATCGAGCTGCCGCGCGCCGCGCTGACCGCCGCCCAGATCGCGGAGGCCGCCGAGTTCTTCTCCTTCGGCACCAACGACCTGACCCAGACCGTGTGGGGCTTCAGCCGCGACGACGTCGAGGCCAGCTTCTTCACCGCCTACCTGGAGAAGGGCATCTTCGGCGTCTCCCCGTTCGAGACCATCGACAAGGACGGCGTCGGCTCCCTGGTCGCCGCCGCCGCGCAGGCCGGCCGCGCCACCCGGCCCGACCTCAAGCTCGGTGTCTGCGGCGAGCACGGCGGCGACCCGGAGTCGGTCCACTTCTTCCACGAGGTGGGCCTGGACTACGTCTCCTGCTCCCCGTTCCGCATCCCGGTGGCCCGCCTGGAGGCCGGCCGCGCGGCGTCGCGGTCCAAGGGCAGCGACCACAGGTAACCCTCAAGGGGTCCCAGGCCCCGGAGCCGCCGTCTGTCACCCGACCCTCACCGATCGGCGGCGGCTCCGGACCACGGGAAAGGGCGGCACCCGTGCGGGGGTGCCGCCCTTTCGTGCGTCCTGCTGCCGCGTGTCCGTGCGCCTACCGGCTCACGGTCAGCCCGCGCCGTTGCTCCGGCGGCGCCGGGCGGCCAGCAGCAGACCGCCGCCCGCGAGCACCACGGCACCGCCGGCCGCCGCGATGTACGGCGTGTTGTCGTTGCCGCCGGTCTCGGCCAGGTCGGTGCCCTGCGCTCCGGCGGCCTGGTCCCCGTCCTGACCCGAGTCCTTGCCGCTGCCGGCACCGGCAGCGTCGTCGCTGCCGTCCTTGTCACCGGCGGGCACGAAGCCGGCGGGCGGGTTGTCGCAGCCGGTGCCGTCGTTGTCGCGGTCCAGGTGCTTGCCGTAGTGCTCGTCGGTCGACGGGATGTCCTTGTACCCGGCGGCGTACGCCTCGGAGCAGTTCTTGAACGGGTGGGCGCCGTCGTGCGCCTGGGCGGCGGCGGTCGGCAGGGCGGCCAGGGCCAGCGCGGCGACGGCCACGGCGGCGGGCTTGCGGATGAGGTTCATCAGGAGTCCCGTGAATGGTGTGGATGAGCGGATAAGAAGTGACGAATCACTGAGGTGACGAAGGTATTGAGAGGGGGAAGCTGTGGGGGAGATATGAAGGACTCGTGATGCGAACGTGACGTGACCGGACGGTAGCTCTCCGCTCAGGGGTGCCGGACGCGTACGGTGGACGGGTCCGGACCAGGGTCGGAGCCGGGAAGGAGCCGCGGATGACCGGCTGGAACACGGGCGACATCCCCGCCCTGAGCGGGCGGGTGGCCGTCGTCACCGGCGCCAACGGCGGCCTCGGCCTCGTGATCTCCCGGGAACTGGCGCGCAAGGGCGCGACCGTGGTGCTCGCCTGCCGCAGCGAGGCGCGGGGGAGAGCGGCTGTGGAACGCCTCCTCGGCGAGGTGCCCGGCGCCGCCGTGGAACCGGCGCGACTGGATCTCGGGGACCTGGCGAGTGTGCGCGAGTTCGCCCACGGGCTGCCGTACGAGCGGATCGATCTGCTCGTGAACAACGCCGGCGTGATGGCGATGCCCCACGGGACGACGGCGGACGGCTTCGAGACGCAGTTCGGCGTCAACCACCTGGGTCACTTCGCCCTCACGGGGCTGCTGCTGCCCACCCTGCTCGCCACGCCGGGCGCCCGTGTCGTGACCGTCTCCAGCTTCATGCACCTGCTGGCCAACGTCGACGCGCGCGACCTCAACAGCGTACGGCGGTACGGCCGTTGGACCGCCTACGCCCGCTCGAAGTCCGCCAACCTGCTCTTCACGCACGAACTCTCACGCCGGCTCGCGGCCCGGGACGGAGCCTGGGACGTGCGCGCGGTCGCGGCCCACCCCGGATACGCGGACACCGACCTCTCGGTGGTCGGGCCCCGCGCCGAGGGACGCCATCTCGTCGAGCGGCTGGCGCGGCTGCGCAGCCGGGTCCTCGCCCAGTCCCCGGAGGCCGGCGCGCTGCCCATCCTGTACGCGGCGACCGCGCCCGGGGTCCCCTCCGACTCCTTCACCGGCCCGTCCTTCGCGATGTGGCGCGGGGCACCCGCCCCGTCCCGGCGGGCGCCCTGGACCCGCGACGACACGACGGGCGAGCGGCTGTGGGCCGCCTCCGAACGGCTGACGGGGGTCACGTACGAGGCCCTGCGGGCCTGAGGCGCCGCCGCCCCCCCCCATGCGGTGGTGCCCTACGCCGCCTTGACCTCGTACGCCGTCACCCGTACCGCCTCGTCGTCCAGGCACTCGCCGGTCGTGAGGTCGAAGCGCTGCTTGAGGAGCGGCGAGGCGACGAACGGGCGTCCCCGGTGGGTGCCGGTCAGGCCGCGGGACAGGACCGCCGCGCCGGTGAACGGATCGCGGTTGTCGATGGCGTACAGCTCGCCGTCGCGGCCGCGGAAGAGCGCGACCTGGCCGCCGTCCGGCAGCAGGGCCGCCACGCCCCGGCCCGGGAGCAGGGCGCCGAGGTCGCAGGCGGTGAACCAGTCGTCGGTCAGCCGGAGTTGCACCTTCAGATCGGTCGGGCGGGGCGCGAGGGTTTCGGGAGCCAGGGTCATCGGCGGGTGCTTCCTTCCAGGAGGTCGTCGCGGGAGTCGTCGCGGAGGTCGTCTCGTCGGCCGTCTTCCGTGGGGCGCCGCAGGCCGATGTCCAGCAGCGGCAGGTCGGGCTTCACCTGGTCGCGCTCGGGCACGAAGCCCACGACCGGGTCGGGGGTGTCGGGCGCGTTCACGAAGGACACGAACCGGGCCAGTTTCCCGGGGTCGTCGAGGGTCTCGGCCCACTCGTCGCGGTAGTGCGAGACGTGGGCGGACATCAGGGACTCCAGCTCGTCGCAGATGCCGAGCGAGTCGTGCACGACGACGTCCCGCACGTGGTCCAGGCCGCCCGGGACGCGCTCCAGCCAGGTGGAGGTGCGCTCCAGCCGGTCGGCGGTGCGGATGTAGAACATCAGGAACCGGTCGATCAGGCGGACCAGTTCGGCGTCGGAGAGGTCCTGCGCGAGGAGGTCGGCGTGGCGCGGGGTGGCGCCGCCGTTGCCGCCGACGTACAGGTTCCAGCCGCCCGCCGTGGCGATCACGCCGAAGTCCTTCGACTGGGCCTCGGCGCACTCGCGGGCGCACCCGGAGACCGCCGACTTCAGCTTGTGCGGGGAGCGGAGCCCCCGGTAGCGCAGCTCCAGGTCGATCGCCATGCGCACGGAGTCCTGGACGCCGTACCGGCACCAGGTCTGCCCCACGCAGGACTTCACCGTGCGCAGCGACTTCCCGTACGCGTGCCCCGACTCGAAGCCGGCGTCCACCAGCCGCGCCCAGATCACCGGCAACTGCTCGACGCGGGCGCCGAACATGTCGATGCGCTGACCGCCGGTGATCTTCGTGTAGAGCCCGAAGTCCCGGGCGATCTCGCCGATGACGATCAGCTTCTCCGGCGCGATCTCACCGCCGGGTATGCGCGGGACGACGGAGTACGAGCCGTTCTTCTGGAGGTTGGCGAGGAAGTGGTCGTTGGTGTCCTGGAGGGCCGCCTGCTCGCCGTCCAGGACGTAGCCGCTCGCGCCGATGCTCGGGGCGAGGGAGGCGATGATCGAACCGACCGTCGGCTTGCACACCTCGCAGCCCTCGCCGCCCCGCGCGCCCTCGCGGCCGTGCCGGTCGAGCAGGTCCCGGTAGGAGGTGATCCGCAGGGCGAGGACGATCTCGTACAGCTCCTCGCGGGTCTGCGCGAAGCAGCCGCACAGGCCCTTGTCGACCTCGACGCCGCCCGCCTCCAGTTCGGCGGTGACCAGTTGGCCGAGCACCTTGACGCAGGAGCCGCAGCCCGTCCCGGCTCTGGTGCACTTCTTCACCTCGGGCACGGTCGTGCAGGAGTGCTCGGTCACCGCGCCCCGGACGGCGCCCTTGGTCACGTTGTGGCAGGAGCAGATCACCGCGTCGTCGGGGAGCGCGGACGGTCCGAGCCGGGCCGGGGCACCCGCACCGGCGGGCAGTACGAGCGACTCGGGGGAGACGGGCGGGACCGAGCCGGTGAAGGCGCGCAGGGTGCCGTACGCCTCCGCGTCGCCGACCAGGATGCCGCCGAGCAGCGTGCCGTCGCGGCCCACCACCAGCTTCTTGTAGAGGCCGGCGCGGGAGTCGGAGTAGACGACGTCCAGGCAGTCCTCGGCGGTGCCGTGCGCGTCGCCGAAGGACGCCACGTCCACGCCGAGCAGCTTCAGCTTGGTGGACAGGTCGGCGCCGGTGAAGGACGCCTCCTGGGCCGCGATGGTCGCGGCGGCCGTCTCGGCCTGCTCGTACCCGGGGGCCACCAGCCCGTACACCCTCCCGTCGGCCGCCAGCGCGCACTCGCCGATCGCGAAGACGCGCGGGTCGGTGGGCGTTCGGCACTGCTCGTCGACCGTGATGCCGCCGCGCTCGCCGACCGCGAGCCCGCAGTCCCGGGCGAGTTGGTCGCGGGGCCGGACACCGGCGCTGAACACGACGAGGTCGGTGGCGAGTTCGGAGCCGTCGGACAGCTTCATGCCGGTGACGGCACCGTCCTCGCCGGTGACGATCTCCTGGGTGCCGACGCCCGTGTGCACGGACAGGCCCATCCCCTCGATGGTGCGCAGCAGCGCCGCGCCGCCGCCCTCGTCGACCTGCACCGGCATCAGGCGGGGCGCGAACTCCACGATGTGCGAGGTGAGTCCGAGGCCCTTGAGCGCGCCGGCCGCCTCCAGGCCGAGCAGCCCGCCGCCGACCACGGCGCCGGTCGTCGCCCGTGACGTCGCGTACTCCTCGATGGCGAGCAGGTCCTCGATCGTCCGGTAGACGAAGCAGCCCTCGGCGTCCTTGCCGGGGACGGGCGGGACGAAGGGGTAGGACCCGGTGGCGAGGACGAGCACGTCGTAGCCGACGACGAGCCCGGAGCGCGCGGTCACCTTCCGCGCGTCGCGGTCGACGGCCACCGCCGGGTCGCCGACGTGCAGTTCGATGCCCTGCTCGTCGAGGAACGCGAGATCGGTCAGCGACAGGTCCTCGGGGGTCTCCCCCGAGAAGTACGAGGTGAGCCGGACGCGGTCGTAGGCGGGGCGCGGCTCCTCGCACAGGACGACCACGCGGTGCGTGTCGGTCAGGCCGCGCTCGGCGAGCGCCTCCAGGAAGCGCTGGCCGACCATGCCGTGGCCGACCAGCACGATCGTCGGGGTGTCGGTGGTCATCGGGCGCCTCCGTCATGGGTGAGCAGGTGGAGCAGGGGGCCGCCGTCGGAGGGGAGCGGCTCTGCTCCCTCCCAGGCGCGCGCGAGCGCGCCGACGGTGCCGAGTTCGCCGACCAGGACCCCGCCGACCAGCCGGTCGTCACGGACGACGACCTTGCGGTACGTGCCCCGGGTGGCGTCGGCGAGCTGCACGACGTCGTCGCCGGGGCGGGGGTCGGTCTCGCCGAACGCGGCGAGGTCGAAGGGGGTGTCCGGCCCTCGGAGAGGGCCCTTGGGCCCGGTGATTCCGGTGATTCCGGTGAGGGTGAGCCGGGTCAGGGCACGGGTGCCGGTGTAGCGGGCGGTGCCGTCGCCGGCGAGCAGAGCGGCCAGCACACCGGCCTGTTCGAGGGCGGGCGCGGCCAGCCCGTAGACACGGTCCGCGTGCTGGGCGCAGTCGCCGATCGCCCGGATGTGCGGGTCGGAGGTGCGCAGCTCGTCGTCGACGACGACGCCCTTGCCGACGTCCAGCCCCGCCTCCCGCGCGAGCCCGACCCGGGGCCGCACCCCGCACGCGAGCACGACGAGATCGGCGCCGAGGGCGTACCCGTCGGCCAGCTCCACCGACCGCACCGCACCGCCGACGCTGCGCACGTCGCGTACCCGGCACTCGGTGTGCACCTCGACGCCGAGGCCCTCCAGATGCCGCCGCACGAGCGCGGAGGCGGCGGGGTCGAGCTGCCGTTCCATCAGCCGCTCGGACTGCTGGGCGAGGACGACCTGCGCGCCGCGCACGGCCAGCGCGCGGGCGGCGGACACGCCGAGGAGCCCGCCCCCGATCACGACGGCCCGCACGCCGGGCCGTACCGCCTTCGACAACCCGAGGCAGTCGTCCATCGTCCTAAACGCGTGCACGCCCTCGGGCAACTCGCGGTCCCGGGTGTACAGCCCGCGCAGAGGCGGCAGCACGGCGTTGGACCCGGTGGCCAGGACCAGCGTGTCGTACGCGATCACGGACCCGTCGGCGCACCGCACGGTCCGGCCCGCCCGGTCGATGCCGGCGACCCGGCCGCGCAGCAGCCCGGCGGGCGCGGGCAGGGCGGTCACCTCGGGGCCGTACCGCCCGGCCAGCACCTCGGCGAGCAGCACCCGGTTGTACGGGCGGTGCTCCTCGTCGCCGACCACCAGCGCGGGCGTGCCCAGCTCACCGAGGTGCCGGGCGAGCGTCACGCCCGCCGGTCCGGCGCCGATCACCACCACACGCGGGTTCGAGGTCATGGCACCGAGCGTGCGGCGCGGGTGTTACCCGTCCGCATCCCCCCTGTTTCCCACGGGGAACGCTGCGCTCAGCGGGGGAGGGGGCGGAGTGTGAGGGCGCCGGTGGCGCGCTCACCGTTCGTTGAGCCAGCCGCACACCCAGTAGTCCCCGTCCGCGTCGCGCTCGGCCACCCACTGGTACGTGACGTCACCCGCCAGTCCCCCCGAGGCGGGTCGCGCTGCGTGATCCGCACGTCGACGCTGAACCGGTCGGAGGCGGCGGGTATCTCGTACGGCAGGACGTTCCAGCGGGCCACGTAGTAGTCGTTGAGCGCGAACCCTTTCAGCGTGGAACGCAGCCGGGGACAGGTAGCCCGCCGCAGAGCCGTCATGTCCTGGGCGACCAGGGCGTCCAGGTACTCCGTGAAGACCTGGTCGACGGCCTGCGGGTCGAGCGGGGTGTGTTCGGGCGCGTCCGGGGAATCGGCGGCCGACGCCGTGGGCGTGGCGCCCTGCGTCGAGGACTGCGCGGGCGCGGACGGGGCGACGCCGCCGGCGCCCGGGGCGGCCGACGCCGTATGCGGTGAGGAGGGCGACGAGGAGGACGAGGAAGGACCGCCTGCGGAGTCACCGTCGGTCGTGAGCGCGATCGCCCCGGCGACGACTGCGCCGAGTACGGCCGCGGCCACGACCGCCAGGCCGACGGCCCGCCCGCGCCGCCGGCCGTCGAGCCGCCGGCCGTCGAGCGCGGAGCGGCCGGGGCCGGCGGGGCTCCCGCTCTGCGGGCGGCGGTCGGCACCGCCGTCCGCGGGGTGCTCCCTGGCACCGGCGTCCGCACGGCCGTCCGCGGGAGTGAAGGCGGCCGGGAGAGTGGCCTCCTGCCCCTCCTGCCCGGCGGTGGCGACCACGGTCGACGCGTACGGGCCCGAGCCGGGCGCGAGCAGGTCCAGGATCCGCTCCGGGGTGGGCCGGTGCACGGGTTCCTTGGACAGGCAGTCGGCGATCAGGGGGCGCAGCGCCTCGGGCACCGCGGACAGATCCGCCGGCTCGTGCACCGAGCGGTACATCAGCCCCATCGGTGTGCCGGTGCCGAACGCGCTGCCGCCGGCCGCCGAGACCAGTACCGCGCCGAGCGCGAACACGTCGGCGCTGCCGTCGGTGCCCAGCCCCTGTGCCTGCTCAGGCGCCAGGAAACCGGGTGTGCCGAAGGCCATCCCGGTGGACGTGAGCCGGGAGGACTCCACGGCCCGCGCGATGCCGAAGTCGAGCACCCGGGGGCCGTCCTCGGCCATGATGATGTTGCCCGGCTTGAGGTCGCGGTGGACGAGCCCGCAGGCGTGGATGGCCTGGAGCGCCTCGGCCAGGGCCGCCCCGAGCAGTCTCAGCCCGACCTCGTCCATCGGCCCCTCGTCCGCGAGCAATTCGGACAGCGTGGGCCCGGCGATGTACGCCGTGGCCAGCCACGGCCGCTCCCCGTCCGGCTCCGCGTCCACGACGGGGGCCGTGTGGAAACCGCCGACCTTGCGAGCGGCATCGACCTCGGCGCGGAACCGCTGACGAAAGTGGGGATCGGCGGCCAACTCGGGCCGCACCACCTTGACGGCCACGGCACGTCCCCCGCGTGACCGGGCCAGGTAGACCGTCCCCATGCCGCCGGCGCCGAGTTCCCGTTCCACGGTGTAGCCGCCGATGCGCTGCGGCGGGTCCGCCCCGAAAGCCATACGCTGCACGCCTCCCCGTTGCGATACGCGGGTCATTATGGCGGAGGCCCACGCACCGGGCCACGACGGCCGTGGGCACGGTGCCTGAACGTGCGACGACCCGGACGGTCTTCGGCGTGGCGGGACTCCGGCAGATGCCCAGGAACCTCAGAAGTCCCTCATCTCGATGGACGGCACACCTATCCCCTCCATAGGGTCGCGATCATGCCCGACATATCGCTGACCACGGTCGTTCTGCTCTGCCTGGCCGCCCTCGCGGCCGGCTGGATCGACGCGGTGGTCGGCGGGGGCGGCCTGCTGCTCCTGCCCGCGCTGCTGCTCGGGCTGCCCGCCGGGACCCCGGCCGCGCACGCGCTGGGCACCAACAAGGCGGTCGCCATCGTCGGCACCACGGGCGCGGCGGTGACGTACGCCCGCAAGGCGCCGGTGGACGTGCGCACCGCCGTACGCATCGGCCTGGCGGCGCTGGCCGGGTCGTCGGGCGGGGCGTTCTTCGCGGCGGGCATGAGCACGGAGGTCCTCAAGCCCGTCATCATGGTGGTGCTGCTGGCGGTGGCCGCCTTCGTGATCTTCCGCCCCGCCTTCGGCAGCGCCCCCGCGACCGGCCCGGCGACCCGCCGCCAGATCCTCGCCGCGATCGGCCTCGCGGGCCTCGGCATCGGCTTCTACGACGGCCTCGTCGGCCCCGGCACGGGCACCTTCCTGGTCCTGGCCCTCACCGCCCTGCTCCACCTGGACCTGGTGACCGCGTCGGCCACCGCGAAGATCGTCAACTGCTGCACCAACGCGGGCGCCCTGGCGACGTTCGCCTGGCAGGGCGCGGTGCTGTGGCAGTTGGCGGTCCTGATGGCCGTCTTCAACCTGGCGGGCGGCATGTTCGGCGCCCACACGGCCCTCAAGAGGGGCAGCGGTTTCGTCCGCGTCGTCCTGCTGACGGTCGTCTTCGCCCTGGTGGCGAACCTGGCGTGGGAGCAGTGGGTGGCGTAGCGGCCCGCCGGGGTCATGCGCCGGTCGTCCGGACGAGCCGGAAGACCGGGATCCTCCGGGTCGTGCGGGTCTCGTACGTGGTGAAGGCCGGGTCGGCCTCGGTCAGGCGGGCGTACCACGTGTCGCGTTCGGGGCCCGTCAGCTCGGAGGCGACCGCGCGGTACGTCTCCCCGCCGCGCTCGACGGTCAGCTCCGGGTCGGCCCGCACGTTGAAGTACCACGCCGGGTGCCGGTCCAGGCCGCTGTTCGACGCCGCCACCACGACCCGGTCGCCGTTCGGCCACGTACACCAGGGGATTGACCCGCGGCTGTCCCGACTTCGCGCCGGTCGTCGTGATCAGCACCAGGTCCTTGTCCAGCCACGCGCGGTTCACCCGGCCCTTGTTGGCGCGGAATTCGCTGATCACCCGTTCGTTGAAGGGCGCGTTGTCGTGCGGGTCGAAAGCGGAGTCGGTCATGCCCGGAGTCTGCCACCGGGGTGGGGTGCGTGCCCGGGCGTTCAGCGGCTGTCCGTGAGGTGGGCGAAGACGACGACGTTGCCCTGGTAGCCGGTGCTGCGGGAGTAGGGGCCGCCGCAGGTGATGACCCGCAGCTCGGGGCGGTCGGCGGCGCCGTAGACCTTCTCGTCGGGGAAGGCGTCGGCGGCGTACACCTCCACCGCGTCCACCGTGAAGACCGCGACGCCGCCGTCGCGCCGGTCGACCTCGATCCGCGAGCCCTTCCGCAGGGCGCCGAGGCGGTAGAAGACGGCGGGGCCCTTCGCGTTGTCGACGTGGCCGGCGACGATCGCGGTGCCCCTCTCGCCGGGGGTGGTGCCGGCCTCGTACCAGCCGGCCAGGTTCTTCCGCTCGGCGGGCGGTACGTCCAGGCTGCCCGTCTCCGTCAGGCCGAGGCCCGTCAGCGGGGCGTCGACGCCGATCGCCGGGATGCGGACGCGGTCGGGCGGGGACGGCGGCAGCGCGGGGGCGGCGGCGCCGCGGTCCGCCCGGGTGGACTGACCCGTGGCGGCCTGCGCGGCCGACGGCTGGGGCGGGGCCTCGGTGCGGGCGCCGCCGAGCAGCAGCCACGCCCCCGAGCCGAGCGCGACCGCGGTGACCGCGGCTATCGCCGTGTCCTTGACCCTGCGCATGACGTCCCCTCTCCCTCGCGTCCCTGAAAGGCCCCCTGCCCCCTCCGGGACGCGAGGGGCGTCGGACCCGGAGGGGGTGGGGAAGTGCGGTACCTGCGGACGGGCAGCGGAGGGTGCCCGTCAGATCCCGTCGCCTCTCGCCCGGCGATGCAGGAGCCAGGTACCGCCCGCGGCGGCGACGGCGAGAGCCGCCACGCCGGCCGCGGTCTGCACGGGGTCGGGGCCGAGAGCGCCGCCGACCCCCGTCTTCACGCTTCCCTTCGGGTACACCTGCTCGGCGGCCGACGTCAGCGTGACCACCAGGTCGCCCGTCACCCGCCGTTCGTCGTCCCCGCAGGTCGCGACGATCTCGTACGTCCCCGGCTGCGCGCTCGGCGGCACCTCGAAGTGGCCGGTCGCCTCCCCGTCGCCGGTGCCCGGCGCCAGCGGGAACATCCCCGCGCCGACCGCGCTGGCGTCGCCCGCCGCGGAGCCGCCCCCGCCGCACGCCGCCGTCACCATGGCCCGGTCGCCCGGGACGACCGAGGACGGGTACACCTTCAGGCCGCCGGGGGCCGCGGTCTCCCCGGCGTACACCGGGACCGCGGTGGCCGCGGTGGTCAGACCGACGGCCGCGGCGGCGAGCGCGGTACCGGTCAGCAGGCGGGCGGTGCGTCGCATCGGTGCTGCTCCTTCGAGCTGTTCGGTGGCCCCTGCTCTACCGAGGAAAGGGGCACCGGGCCCGGCCCGCTCCCCGAGCGCGCGCCCGCAATGGGATGAACGGGTGTCGCCCGTGCCGTCCGCTGCCGTATGCGGCGAGTTGTTTCAGCAGGTCATGCGAGCGTCGGGGACCGGCGGCGGAAAAGATCGCGCGGGGCGGGGGCGCGGGTGTGAACGGGTGACCGGTGCTCCGAACGGGACCCGCCCGGCCCCGCGCCGCGACCCCACCGGTCCGGCCCGGGCGCCGTGTCCCCCCACCGGCTCGCCCTGGGCGCCGTGTCCCCTCACCGGCTTGACCTCAAGCAAAGTCGAGGTAACAGGCTCTCCGCATGACACACACCGCCTCCGCCCACACCATGACCGCACCGCTCCGCGTGACCCTGCTCGTCGGCAGCAACCGGCACGGCCGCTTCGGGCCCGTCGTCGCCGACTGGCTCCTGGACCATCTGCGGGCCCACGACGACCTGGAGCCCGAGGTGGTCGACGTCGCCCGCACCGACCTGCCCACGACCCTGGCCCGGACTCCGGAGGCGACCGCCGCGCTGGCGGAGATCACTCCGAAACTGGCGGGCGCCGACGCGTTCGTCGTGCTCACGCCCGAGTACAACCACTCGTTCCCGGCGGGCCTGAAGAACGTCATCGACTGGCACTTCACCGAGTGGCGGGCCAAGCCCGTCGGCCTCGTCTCGTACGGCGGTCTGGCCGGTGGCCTGCGCGCCGTGGAGCACCTGCGCCAGGTCTTCGCCGAACTGCACGCCGTCACCGTCCGCGACACCGTCTCCTTCCACAACGCGGGCCAGTCCTTCGGCGACGAGGGCAGGCTCCGGGACCCGTCGGGGCCGGACGCGGCCGCCAAGGCGATGCTCGACCAGGTGGTGTGGTGGGGCCGCGCCCTGCGCGAGGCCAAGGAGAAGCGCCCCTACGACGACGTGCGGGACGCGTAGCGAACCCGGCCCGCCCCGGCTGCCATAGGTGACTCCTATGGCAGCCGCTCACTTTTCGTCTTTGTCTCCCGCCGTTTCGCGGATTTACCGTGAAACAGCTCGACGGGGCCGGTTCTCCGTCGAGCGGACAATCCTGCGACATTGAAAAGGATCGGTGTGGTGACCGTGGACGACGTGAAGGGTTCGGAGATGCAGGAATTCGGCGGATCGGGGAATCAGGAATTCAAGGGAAAGCGTGCCCTCGTCACCGGTGGTACGCGCGGGATCGGGGCGGCCGTCGTCCGGCGGCTCCTCGACGCGGGTGCCGAGGTGATCGCGACCGCCAGTTCGGAGCGGAGCGCCGCGCCGGAGGGGGCCGCCTTCGTCCGCGCCGACGTGCGGACGGCGGCCGGCACGGCGGCCCTCGCCGCCGCCGCGCGGGAGACGTTCGGCGGGGTCGACCTCCTGGTCCACAACGCGGGCGGGGCCAAGCCCCACCTGGACGGGCTGACCATCCCCGACGACGTGTGGCAGGAGTCCCTGGACCTCAATCTCCTCGCCTCGGTGCGGCTGAACTCCTTGCTGGTGCCGGACATGCGGGAACGCGGCTCGGGTGCCGTCGTGCACGTGTCCACGGCCGCGTACCTGCCCCCGGCACCGCCGTTCCTGCACTACCAGGCCGCGAAGACCGCCCTGGAGAGCTACAGCCGCGGACTGGCCCAGGCGCTGGCCCCCTCGGGGGTACGGGTCAACACCGTGAGCCCCGGCCGGACCTCCACCCCCGGCGGCGAGGAGACGCGGGAGTACTGGGACAGGCTCGGCGCGGGTCCCGGCGCGGTCGACACCCCGCCGCTGGGACGCGACGGCCGGCCCGACGACATCGCCCACGCGGTGCTGTTCCTCCTCTCCGAACGGGCGGGCTGGGTGACCGGGACCAACCTCGTCGTGGACGGCGGAGAATATCCGCGGGGCTGATTCCGGGGGACAGGTGCGGAGCTTCGCAATACGGCAGCAGAAGGGAATTCGGCGTGGGTGCGTACAACGGTAAGAATGTGGTGATCACCGGTGGCAGCAGTGGAATAGGGCTGGGAATGGCCAGGGCGCTCGTGGACGGCGGGGCGCGGGTCGTGATCACCGGGCGCTCCCGGACCTCCCTCGATGCCGCGCTGAAGCAGCTCGGCGGGAGGGCGTCGGCCGTCCGGGGAGACGTTTCCTCGCTCGCCGACCTGGACGCCCTGGCCGACCGGGTGAAGGAGGAGGTCGGCAGCGTCCACGGCCTGTTCGTCAACGCGGGCATCTCACCCCTGACGCCCTTCGAGTCGACCACCGAAGCGGCGTACGACGAGGTGTTCGCGACCAACGCCAAGGGCGCCTTCTTCACCGTGCAGAAGCTCGCCCCGCTGATGGGCGCGGGCAGCGGCGTCGTCTTCACCACCTCGGTCGCGAACACCGTCGGCCTGCCGGACACCAGCGTCTACTCGGCCAGCAAGGCGGCGGTGCGCTCGATGGCCCGGACCCTGTCCGCCGATCTGCTGCCGCGCGGCATCCGGGTCAACGCGATCAGCGTCGGGCCCGTCGACACCGGGATCCTGGAGCGGGTGATGACGCGGGAGGCCGCCGCGGAGTTCAAGGCCGAGCGCGTCGCCGAGAATCCCATGCGGCGGTTCGGGACCTACGAGGAGATCGCCGGGGCCGCGGCGTTCCTCGCCTTCGACGCCACCTACACCACCGGCACCGAGCTGACCGTGGACGGCGGCTCCTCCCAGCTCTGAGTGAACTTGTGCCAGGTCTCCTGGCGCAGGAAATCCAGCAGGGCCAGCTCCGCCGGACCCGCGCCGGGACGGACCGCGGCGACGACGGGCTGGGAGACGACCGGCGAGACCGGGCGTACGAGGTGCTCGTGCCCCGGGGGTACGGCGGACGCCGGGACGAGGGTCACCCCGAGCCCGTGGACCACCCAGCGCACGGCGGTCGCCGTCTGGGAGACGCGGGCGGTGGTGGCCGGAGCCATCGTGTTGTCCTCCAGCACGTCGAGGAGCACGCCGTCGAGCGCGCTGCCGTGGCCGAACCTCACCCACGTCTCCCGCTCCAGTTCCCGCAGCTCGACCCGGTCGGCGGCGAGCTGCGGGTGCCCGGCCGGCAGCACCACGACGAACTCCTCGTCGCCGAGGTGGTGACCGGCGTACAGGCCCTCCTCGCACGGGCCGGCCATCAGCGCGAGGTCCAGGACACCGCCGCGGGCCAGCCGCTCCAGCTCGGTGGGGTTCGGCTCCTCGAAGACGGTCACCTCCAGCCGCGGGAAGCTGCGGCGCAGTGCGCCCAGCGCACCCGGCAGCTGCCGCGTGCCCAGTCCCATCTGGACCGCGACCAGCAGCTCGCCCGCCAGCTCCGAGGCACCGGCCCGCGCGGTCGCCCGGGCCCGCCGGGCCGCCTTCACCGCGATCTCCGCCTCCACCAGGAAGGCGCGGCCGGCGACCGTGGGCACGAGGCCGGCCGGCGTGCGGGAGAACAGCTCCACGCCCAGCTCCCGCTCCAGCCCGCGGATCTGCTGGGACACCGAGGGCTGGGCGACGCGCAGCACGTCCGCCGCCGCCGTCACCGAGCCCTGCTCGGCGACGGCCAGGGCGTACTCGAACTGGCGAAGGCTCATCGGCTCCCGTCCCTCCCGGCGGCGGACCACACCGTGGTCTCCCCGCCAGCGTACGCAAGCGCGGGCGAGCGTACGCAGGTGCGGGCGTGCGGGGGAGCAGGCGAACGGGGGCGCCGGCTGCCGTCAGGCCACGTTCACCGCGCTCCACGCCGCGCCGACCGCCGCGTACTCGTCGCTGTCGGTGCCGTACAGGTCGTCGGCCGCGCGCAGGGTGGCGGTGCGGGCGCCCGCGTAGTCCGTGGACGAGGTCATGTAGACGGTCAGCGCCCGGTACCAGACGTCCCCGAGCTTGTCCCGGCCGATCCCGGTGACCGTGGAGCCGTCGCAGGTGGGGGAGGAGTAGGCCACGCCACCCACGGTCCGCGCGCCGCTGCCCTCGGCCAGCAGGTAGGCGAAGTGGTTGGCGACGCCGGAGGAGTAGTGGACGTCCAGGTCGCCCAGCGAGGTGTCCCAGCAGTCGGCCGAGGCGCCGTCCCTGCTCGGCCTGTCCATGTAGCGCAGCGCCTCGCGGCCGAAGCCGTCCCGCACGACCTTCTCGCCGATCAGGTAGTCCCCGGGGTCGGCCGCGTTCGCCGCGTGCCACTCCACCAGGGTGCCCAAGACGTCCGAGGTCGCCTCGTTGAGCCCGCCGGACTCGCCCGAGTACGCCAGTGCCGCCGTCTTCGACGTCACCCCGTGCGACATCTCGTGCGCGGCGACGTCCAGCGAGACCAGCGGCCCGAAGGTCGTCCCGTCACCGTCGCCGTACGTCATGCAGAAGCAACTGTCGTCCCAGAAGGCGTTGTTGTACTTGTTGCCGTAGTGCACGCGGTTGTACGAACCCTTGCCGTCGCCCGCGATGCCGCTGCGCCCGTGGACGTCCTCGTAGTAGTCCCAGGTGGCGTCGGTGCCGTACTGCGCGTCCACGGCGGCCGAGGCGCGGTCGTCCGCGCCGCCCGTGCCCCAGTGGTTGTCGGCGTCGGTGAACAGCGTCGCGGGCGCCCGCACCAGGCAGATGGTCAGGATGCAGAGGTCGGTCTGGTTCTCCGCGTCCCCGGTGTACGTGCCGCCGCGCGTCGCGTCCTCGAGCCGGTACGACGATCCCGAGCGCGTCGTCTCCAGCGGCACCGTGCCGCCGTACAGCGACGCGCCGTCGCCCGACACCGACTCGACGGTGTCCCAGGCGTCGATGCGGGCGCCCGTGCCCGCGTCGGTGAGCACGGTGCGGGCGACCGGGTTGCCGAGGGAGTCGAGCGCCGCCGCGTCCGTCCGCCAGGCCAGCTTCGGCGCGCCGTGCAGGGCATCGACGACCAGCTCGGACTCGGCGGTGAGCTTCTTCAGCAGCTCGCCCGGGTTGGCGGCGCGCAGGGCGTTCGCGGCCAGGTCGGCGGCCTCGGGCGACGCCAGCTTCGGGGCGACGGTGGGGAGGGCGAGCGGGGCCGTCGTCGCGCGGTCGGCGTCGCGGAAGTCGCCGTCGGGGGTCAGGTGGACGACGAAGTCGCCGCCCAGCACCGGGAGTCCGCGGTACGTGCGGTCGTAGCGGACGTGCTGGGTGCCGTCCGCGTCGACGACGACGTCGCGGGCCTCGGTGTCCTGCGCGCCGGTCAGGTCCAGTGCGTCGGCGTGCTCCAGCAGGGCCGCCGCCGCGTGGTCGAGGGCGGCGGCGCGGGAGGGGACCGGCCGGTCGGCGGCGGTGGCACCGGGGGCGAGGGCGGCGACCAGGAGGGTCGCGGTGGTGGCGGCCGTGCCGGCCAGGGCGAGACGGGAACCTCTGGCATGCCGTATTCGGCTCATCGATCTCCTCGGAACGGGCGCGTTCGGCGCGTTCGACGCGTCGGCACGGGGCCGGGTGCGGGGCACTGGTGCGGTGCTGACTCGGATTCAAAGGCCCCGGACATGACAAGTCCATAGCGCCGACGTGGAGATCATGAGGGGAGAGGATGACCGGGACGCCCCCTGCCCCGGCTGCGTCCTGGCTACCGCGGCACCGTCTCCACCCGCACCGCGCACACCTTGAACTCCGGCATCCGCGAGGTCGGATCGAGCGCCGGGTTGGTGAGGTTGTTGGCGCGGCCCTCGCCCGGCCAGTGGAAGGGCATGAACACGGTGTCGGGCCGGATGCCGGTGGTGATGCGGGCCGGTGCCACCGCCCGCCCCCGCCGGGACACGACCGCCAGCGGGTCGCCCTCGGCCGCCCCGAGCCGCGCCGCCAGCCGCGGGTGCAGCTCCACGAAGGGGCCGGGCGCGGCGGCGTTCAGCTCGGGCACGCGCCGGGTCTGCGCCCCGGACTGGTACTGCGCCACGACCCGGCCCGTGGTCAGCAGCACCGGGTACTCCGCGTCCGGTTCCTCGGCGCTCGGACGGTGGGCGACGGGCACGAAACGGGCCCGGCCGTCGTCGGTGGCGAAGCGGTCGAGGAAGAGGCGCGGGGTGCCGGGGTGCGGGGTGCCGGGGTTCGAGATCTCGGGGTGTGCCGTGTCGGGGGCCGGAGTCTCGGGGTGTGCCGTGTCGGGGGCCGGAGTCTCGGGGTGTGCCGTGTCGGGGGCCGGAGTCCCGGGGTGCGGCGTGTCGCGGGCCGGAGTCCCGGGGCTCGGCGTGCCGGGGTGCGGCACAGACCCGTCGCCCGCGCCCGCGCCCGCGCCCGTCGCCGGACACGGCCAGAAGACCCCGTTCTCCTCCGCCAGCCGCCCGTAGTCGATCCCCGAGTAGTCCGCCGGGCCGCCCGCGCTCGCCCGCCGCAGCTCCTCGAACACCTCCTCCGGCTCGGTCGGGAAGCCCTTCTCCACGCCGAGCCGGGCGGCCAGCCCGTGCAGGACCTCCAGGTCGCCGCGGACCCCGTCCGGCGGCGTGATCGCGCGCCGCCGCAGCAGCACCCGGCCCTCCAGGCTGGTCGTCGTCCCCGACTCCTCCGCCCACTGCGTCACCGGCAGGACGACGTCGGCGAGTTCCGCCGTCTCCGAGAGCACCACGTCGCACACGGCGAGGAAGTCCAGCGACCGCAGCCGCCCCTCGACGTGCGCGGCGCGCGGTGCGGACACGACCGGGTTGGAGCCCATCACCAGGAGGGACCTGATGTCCGTGCCCAGCGCGTCGAGGAGTTCGTACGCGCTGCGCCCCGGACCCGGCAGTGAGTCCGGGTCCACGCCCCACACCCCGGCGACGTGCCGCCGCGCCGCCGGGTCGGTCAGCTTGCGGTAGCCCGGCAACTGGTCGGCCTTCTGCCCGTGTTCGCGCCCGCCCTGCCCGTTGCCCTGCCCGGTCAGACAGCCGTACCCCGACCGGGGGCTCCCCGCCCGCCCGGTCGCCAGGCACAAGTTGATCCACGCGCCCACCGTGTCCGTGCCCTTGGCCTGCTGCTCCGGTCCGCGCGCGGTCAGCACCATCGCCGCGTCCGGCGCGCAGAACAGCCGTACCGCTTCCCGCAGTTCGGGCACCGGTACGCCGGTGATCCGCTCCACGTACTCCGGCCAGTGCGCCATCGCCGCCGCCCGCGCCTCCTCCCAGCCGGCCGTGCGCTCCTCGACGTAGGCCACGTCGACCCGGCCCTCGGCGACCACCAGGTGGAGCAGGCCCAGCGCGAGCGCCAGGTCGGTGCCGGGCCGGGGGGCGAGGTGCAGGTCGGCCTGGTCGGCGGTCCTCGTCCGGCGCGGGTCAACGACGATCAACGTGCCGCCGTTCTCGCGGAGTTCGCTGAAGTAGCGCAGGGACGGCGGCATCGTCTCGGCCGGGTTCGACCCGACGAGGATCACGCAGCCCGTCCTGGGGATGTCCTCCAGCGGGAACGGCAGTCCCCGGTCGAGCCCGAAGGCCCGCGTGCCGGCCGCCGCCGCCGACGACATGCAGAACCGGCCGTTGTAGTCGATCTGCGAGGTGCCGAGCACCACCCGGGCGAACTTGCCCAGCGCGTACGCCTTCTCGTTGGTCAGCCCGCCCCCGCCGAACACCCCGAGCGCGTCCGCCCCGTACTCCGCCCGTGTCCGGACCAGGTTCCGGGCGATCCGGTCCAACGCCTCGTCCCACCCGGCCGGCACCAGCGCGCCGTCGTCCGACCGCACCAGCGGCGAGGTCAGCCGCGCCCCCGACGCGAGCACCGCCGGTGCCGTCCGGCCCTTGCCGCACAGCGCACCCCGGTTCACCGGGAAGTCCGCGCGCTCGGACACCTCGACGGTCCCGCCGTCCGCGGGCGTCAGGTTCATCCCGCACTGCAGGGCGCAGTACGGGCAGTGGGTGGGGACGGGGGCGGCGGCCGTCCGCTCGCCGGTGCGCTGCATGGTGCCGGTGCTCTGCATGCCGCCCAGCCTGCGTCTTGCGTGTTACGCGACCGTGCGGCGCCCCGTTACGCCGCCGGGACGGTGCCCTCCCCGCCGCCGGCGCTGTGCGGTGAGGACGGCCTCACCGCACACCGGCGAGGGCCCGCTCCACCCCCGGCTCCCTCGGGCCGAGGAAGTGCGGGTCCGGCTCGAAGACCGCGTCCACCGCCGCCTTGCCCGCCGCGAGGACCTCCCGCGCGCCGCCGTAGTACCAGGTCACGTCGTGCCGGTCGGCCACCCCGACGCCGTACGACGCCACCCCCGCCTCCTGGCACAGCGCGACCGCCCGCCGGATGTGGAAACCCTGGCTGATCAGCACGGCCCGGTCGACGCCGAAAATCTTCTTCGCGCGGACGCAGGAGTCCCAGGTGTCGAAGCCCGCGTAGTCGCTGACGATCCGCCCGCCGGGCACGCCGTGCCGGACGAGGTAGGCGCGCATGGCGTCCGGCTCGTCGTACTCCTCGCGGCTGTTGTCCCCGCTCACGAGGACGACCTCGATCCGCCCCGCCCGGTACAGCTCGGCCGCCGCGTCCAGCCGGTGCGCCAGGTACGGCGACGGCTCCCCGTCCCACAGCCCGGCGCCGAAGACGACGGCGACCTCGGTGCGCGGCACGTCGGCGACGGTACGCAGCCGGTCGTCGGTGACCAGGCGCAGCCACGTCGCGGGCAGCAGCGCCAGCACGCATGCCGCCACGGCCGCCTGGATCAGCCTCCGCCGTCCCGTGCGGGTGCGCGGCAGGCGCGGTCTGCGGAGTCTCGGGCGGCGCATCGGACGATTCCCTCCCCGGTGGGTTCCTGCCACCAGGGACGCCCGGGGGGACCGTCCGGTTCACCGGGTGCCGGGGCGGACCGTCCGGTTCCACCGGCGCCCGGGCGCGGGCCGTCCGGTTTCACCGGGTGCCGGGGCGCCGTGTGAACCGAACCGTAAACCTCCGTGACACCCCCGCAACGGGGAGGCAACGTCAGGCGGCCACCCTCGACGCATGACGGCGACGACACGGACGGGCACACGGACGGGCGGCACGACGAGGACGGCGGCGGGTACGAAGGCCCGGGCGACCGGCCCGGCGCGTACGGCGCTCCCCGGGGCCCCAGCCCCCACCCCCGCCCCCGCCCTGGTCGTCGTCGCCCACGGCAGCCGCGACCCGCGCGCACTGAGCACCGTACGGGCGCTCCTCGGCGAGGTCCGCGCCCTGCGCCCCGCCCTGCCGGTGCACCTCGGCCACATCGAGCTGAACGAGCCCCTGCTGCCCGACACGCTCGGCGCCCTCGGCGACGCCGAGCCCGCCGTCCTGGTCCCGCTCCTGCTCAGCCGCGGCCACCACGTCACCCGCGACATCCCGGAGATGGCCGGGGCCTTCCCCGCGCGCACCCGGGTGGCCGCCCCGCTGGGTCCGCACCCCCTGCTCGTCGACGCCCTCCACGCCCGACTCCTGGAGGCGGGCTGGCCCGCCCGCGTCCCGGCCGACGGGGCCGTGGTCCTCGCCTCCGCCGGCTCCCGGGACCCCCAGTCCCGGGCCGGCACCGCCCGCACGGCCACCCACCTCGCGGCCCGCCTGGGCGTCCCGGTGCTCCCCGCGTACGCCTCGGCGGCGGCCCCGACGGTCCCGGAGGCGGTCCGCGCCCTGACGGCCCGGGGTTACCGCCGCGTCGCCGTCGCCTCGTGCTTCACGGCCCCGGGCCGCTTCGCCACGGAGTGCGCGGCCGCCGCCCCCTGGATCGTCTCCGCGCCGCTGGGCACCCACCCGGCGATGGCCCGCCTGCTCCTGCACCGCTACGACGAGGCGCTGCGGACGGTCGGCACCGCCGCACGCCGGGCGGCGCTGGTCCCGTAGCGGGCCGGGACCGCCACCGCCCGGCGGCGACGGCCCCGCCAGCGGGCCGCGGCTGTCAGACCTTCCCCGTACTGTTCCTGACATGGAAGGCACCGCACCCGCATCCCCGTACGACCCCGCGTCGGCGGCCCGCTACGCCCCCGAGCCGGACAAACGCCCCGGCCGCACCGCCTTCCAGCGCGACCGCGCCCGCATCCTGCACTCCGCCGCGCTGCGGCGCCTCGCCGGGAAGACGCAGGTCGTCGCGCCGGGGGAGGGCAGCCCGGTGTGGGACGCCAGCCCGCGCACCCGTCTCACGCACTCCCTGGAGTGCGCCCAGGTCGGCCGGGATCTCGGCGCCGCCCTCGGGTGCGACCCGGACCTCGTCGAGGCGGCCTGCCTCGCCCACGACCTGGGACACCCGCCCTTCGGGCACAACGGCGAACAGGCGCTCAACGCGTTCGCCGAGGACTGCGGCGGCTTCGAGGGCAACGCCCAGTCCCTGCGGCTCCTGACCCGCATCGAGCCCAAGCGGTTCACCGAGGACGGCCCGGTCGGCCTCAACCTCACCCGCGCCACGCTCGACGCCGCCACCAAGTACCCGTGGCCGAGGGGCGCCCACCCCGGCGGCCCGGCCTCGACCAAGTTCGGCGTGTACGACGACGACCGGCCCGTCTTCGCGTGGCTCCGCGAGGGCGCCCCCGCCGCCCGCACCTGCTTCGAGGCCCAGGTGATGGACTGGGCCGACGACGTGGCGTACTCCGTGCACGACCTGGAGGACGGCCTGCACGCCGGCCACATCGACCCGAACTGCCTGCTCGCCGACCCCGAGCGCGAGGCCGTCTTCGGGATCGCCGTCGGCCGGTACGTCCCGGAGGGCACCGACCACGCCGAACTGGCGGCCGCCCTCGACCGGCTCCTCGCCCAGGACTGGTGGCCGCACGGCTACGACGGATCGGCGGTCGCCCAGGCCCGGCTGAAGGACGCCACCAGCCAGCTCATCGGCCGCTTCTGCCTCGCCGCCGAGACCGCCACCCGGGCCGCGTACGGCGCCGGACGGCTCACCCGGTACGCCGCCGAACTGGTCGTGCCCCGCGGGACCCGCGCGGAGTGCGCCGTCCTCAAGGCGGTGGCCGTCCGCTACGTCATGCAGCGCACCGAGCAGGAGCGGCTCCGCGCCGACCAGCGGATCGTCGTCGCCGAACTGGCCGAGGCGCTCACCGCCCGCGCGCCGGACGGGCTCGACCCCCAGTTCCGCGCCCTCTTCGACGCGGCCGGCGACGACCGGGCCCGCAAACGGGTGATCGTCGACCAGATAGCCTCCCTCACCGACGCCTCGGCCCGTTCGCTTCACGCCCGCCTGACGGGGCATCAGTGACACTGGCCGCGGGACGTGCGGGCCCCGGCCGCACTCCGGGAACGGCCTCCGGAACACGGCACGCCGTGGCCTGATCGAGCCCGATCGGGTCACTCCCCCTTCCCGCACCACGCCGCGTGCGGGACGCTCGCATGTGGCGGCACCCTGACGAGGAGGCAAACAAGTGGTCGACGCGGATCAGACATTCGTCATCGTCGGAGGCGGCCTGGCGGGCGCGAAAGCGGCCGAGACGCTCCGCACGGAGGGATTCACCGGCCGGGTGATCCTCGTCTGCGACGAACGCGACCACCCCTACGAACGCCCGCCCCTGTCCAAGGGCTACCTCCTCGGCAAGGAGGAGCGCGACAGCGTCTTCGTCCACGAACCCGCCTGGTACGCGCAGCACGACATCGAGCTGCACCTCGGCCAGACCGTCGTCGCGATCGACCGCGCCGCCAAGACCGTCCACTACGGCGACGACGGCACCCACGTCAGGTACGACAAGCTGCTCCTCGCCACCGGCGCCGAACCCCGCCGCCTCGACGTCCCCGGTACCGGCCTGGCGGGCGTCCACCACCTGCGGCGCCTCGCCCACGCCGAGCGCCTCAAGGGCGTCCTCGCCACCCTCGGCCGGGACAACGGCCACCTCGTGATCGCCGGCGCCGGCTGGATCGGCCTGGAGGTCGCGGCGGCGGCCCGCGAGTACGGGGCGGAGGTCACCGTCGTCGAGCCGGGTCCGACCCCGCTGCACGGCGTCCTCGGCCCCGAGCTGGGCGCCCTCTTCGCCGAGCTGCACGAGGCGCACGGCGTCCGGTTCCGCTTCGGCGTCCGGCTGACCGAGATCGTCGGCCAGGACGGCGTGGTGCTGGCCGCCCGTACCGACGACGGCGAGGAGCACCCGGCGCACGACGTCCTCGCGGCGATCGGCGCCGCCCCGCGCACCGCGCTCGCCCAGGCCGCGGGCCTGGAGATCGCCGACCGCGCGGCCGGCGGCGGCATCGTCGTCGACGACCACCTGCGCACCTCCGACCCGGACGTCTACGCGGCCGGTGACGTCGCCTCCTTCCACCACGCCCTGTTCGACACGAACCTGCGCGTGGAGCACTGGGCGAACGCCCTCAACGGCGGTCCGGCCGCCGCCCGCGCGATGCTCGGCAAGGGCCTCGCCCACGACCGCGTGCCCTACTTCTTCACCGACCAGTACGACCTGGGCATGGAGTACTCCGGCTGGGCGCCGGCCGGGTCGTACGACCAGGTGGTGATCCGCGGGGACGCGGCGAAGCGCGAGTTCGTCGCCTTCTGGGTGAAGGAGGGCCGGGTGCTGGCCGGGATGAACGTCAACGTGTGGGACGTCACGGAGCCGATCCAGCAGCTGATCCGCTCGAAGTCCCCGGTGGACACGGACGCCCTCGCCGACCCGCACGTCCCGCTGGACAGCCTCGTCGCATAGCTGCCGGCCGGTCGCCGTAGACTTCACGCGTGGCAGGACGGATCAACGACGAGGACGTGAAGGCGGTACGGGACGCGGTCCCGATCGACGCCGTCGTCTCGGAGTACCTCCAGCTGCGCAACGCCGGCGGCGGCAACCTCAAGGGGCTGTGCCCCTTCCACGACGAGAAGTCGCCGTCCTTCCAGGTCAGTCCGAGCAAGGGGTTCTTCCACTGCTTCGGCTGCCAGGAGGGCGGCGACACCATCACGTTCGTGATGAAGATCGACCACCTCACCTTCTCGGAGGCGGTCGAGCGCCTGGCCGGCCAGGCCGGCATCACGCTGCGCTACGAGGAGGGCGGGTACAACCCGACCCACCAGCGCGGCGAGCGCATCCGCCTCGTCGAGGCCCACAAGATCGCCGCCGAGTGGTACGCGGAGCAGCTCGCGACCGGCCCCGAGGCGGAGACCGGCCGCGCCTTCCTCGCCGAGCGCGGCTTCGACCAGGCCGCCGCACAGCACTTCGGCGTCGGCTACAGCCCCCAGGGCTGGGACCACCTCACCCGCTTCCTGCGCGGCAAGGGCTTCAGCGACAAGGAGCTGCTGCTCTCCGGCCTCTCCCAGGAGGGCCGCCGCGGCCCCATCGACCGCTTCCGCGGCCGGCTGATGTGGCCCATCCGCGACATCGGCGGCGACGTCGTCGGCTTCGGCGCCCGCAAGCTCTACGAGGCGGACAACGGCCCGAAGTACCTGAACACCCCCGAGACGGCCATCTACAAGAAGTCCCAGATGCTCTACGGCATCGACCTCGCCAAGAAGGACATCGCCAAGGCGTCCCGCGCCGTGGTCGTCGAGGGCTACACGGACGTCATGGCCTGCCACCTCGCCGGTGTCACCACGGCCATCGCGACCTGCGGCACGGCCTTCGGCGGCGACCACATCAAGATCCTGCGCCGACTCCTCATGGACAACGGCTCGGCCCGCGTGATCTTCACCTTCGACGGCGACGCGGCCGGCCAGAAGGCGGCCCTGCGCGCCTTCGAGGACGACCAGAAGTTCGCCGCCGAGACCTACATCGCCATCGCCCCCGACGGCATGGACCCCTGCGACCTGCGCCTGGCCAAGGGCGACGACGCGGTCGCCGACCTGGCGGAGCCGCGCACCCCGCTCTTCGAGTTCGCGCTGCGCCAGATCGTCTCCCGCTACGACCTGGACACCCCGGCCGGCCGCGCCTCCGCGCTCGACGAGGCCGCCCCGGTCGTCGCCCGCATCAAGAACAGCGGCGCCCAGCACGAGGTCGCCGTGCAGCTCGCCGGGATGCTGGGCATCCTCGACACCCAGTTCGTCGTCAAGCGGGTCGCCCAGCTGGCCCGCTGGGCCCGCGACCGCGGCGGCAAGGGCCCCGCCCCCGACCAGCGGCAGCGCGGCACCGCCCCGCAGCAGCAGGCGGCCCCCGCACGGGCGGCGGCCCCGGGCCCCGCCCTCAACCTCCGCAACCCGGTCTTCGCCACCGAACGCGAACTCCTCAAGCTCGCCCTCCAACGCCCCGACCTGGTCTCCCCGGCCTTCGACGCGTACGGCGTCGACGAGTTCACCGCCCCGCCCTACGCCGCCGTGCGCGAGGCGATCCTGGAGGCGGGCGGCGCCGAGTTCGGCGTCCAGGACCCGCAGGACTACCTGGTCCGGGTCCGCGAGGCCGCTCCCGACGACGCGGTGCGCGCCACGGTGACCGAACTGGCGGTGGAGGCGATCATGCGCCGCGCGGTCGACGAGATGTACGCGGGCGAGGTGCTGGTCAGGGTGCGGCGCCGGGCCGTCGAGCGCCGCGTGCACGACGTCAACGGCCGCCTCGCCCGCCTCTCCGGCCACGGCGACCCCGCCGAACTCACCGCCGTGCAGAACGAGCTGTGGGTCCTCCAGCAGTACGACCAGACGCTGCGCACCCACGGCGCCGCCGCCCTCTAGATCCCGTCGTCCAGGCCCCGTCGCCGTCCCGTCGTCGAACGGGCCCCGGCCACTTTCGGGTGACGTCCGGTCACGGCCCGGACGCAAAAAGTCGTCGCACGCCTCTCGTGGCGGCGATGTGTCGTACCCCACACTGGGGGCGGTACCCGAGTCCTCGGAGCGCGGCCCGTCACGCCCCCGCGGGTCGTCGATCCCCGTGGCCGCGTTCCACGCGTACGGGGCGGGCAGCGGCGAGCGAGCCGGCTCCGCCCCCGAAGTACCGCCGCCGGCCCCCGCCGGCCGCGTCCATCCTGGAGGTCGCCCCCGTGCAGACCCAGACCCTCACCCAGTCCGACACCGGTACCGGCGGCGCGGAGCCGGACGCGGAGCGCGGACTGCTCGTCGCGATGCCCGCGCAGCCCGGTGCCGCGCCGGCCGCGCACCGCCCCGGCCGCCCGGCGGACGCCCCCGAGCCCGCCGAACCGCCGCCGCCGACCCGCACGGAGTCCGGCGGGCCCTCCTCCGACCTGTTCCGGCAGTACCTGCGCGAGATCGGGCGCATCCCCCTGCTCACGGCCGCCGAGGAGGTCGACCTCGCCCGGCGCGTGGAGGCCGGGCTGTTCGCGGAGGAGAAGCTGCGGCGCACCCCCGGCCCGGACGAGCGGCTCGCCCTCGACCTGGACCGGCTCGTCGTCCTGGGACGCGTCGCCAAACGGCGCCTGATCGAGGCGAACCTGCGGCTCGTGGTGTCGGTGGCCAAGCGGTACGTCGGGCGCGGACTGACCATGCTCGACCTGGTCCAGGAGGGGAACCTGGGGCTGATCCGGGCCGTGGAGAAGTTCGACTACGCCCGGGGCTACAAGTTCTCCACCTACGCCACCTGGTGGATCCGCCAGGCCATGTCCCGCGCCCTGGCCGACCAGGCCCGCACCATCCGCGTCCCCGTCCACGTCGTGGAGCTGATCAACCGGGTGGTCCGCGTCCAGCGCCGCATGCTCCAGGAACGCGGCTGCGAGCCGACCTCGCAGGAGGTCGCCGCCCACCTGGACCTGCCCGCCGAACGGGTCGGCGAAGTGCTGCGCCTGGCCCAGGAACCGGTCTCGCTGCACACCCCGGTCGGCGAGGAGGACGAGGTCGCCCTCGGCGACCTGATAGAGGACGGCGACGCCGCCAGCCCCGTCGAGTCGGCCGCGTTCCTGCTGCTGCGCCAGCACCTGGAGGCGGTCCTGTCCACCCTCGGCGAACGCGAGCGCAAGGTCGTCCAGCTCCGCTACGGCCTCGTCGACGGCCGCCCCCGCACCCTGGAGGAGATAGGCCGCCTCTTCGGCGTCACCCGGGAGCGCATCCGCCAGATCGAGTCCAAAACCCTCAGCAAACTCCGCGACCACGCCTACGCGGACCAGCTCAGGGGCTACCTGGACTAGCCCCCAGCTGCGGGCAGTCGTGCCGCCGGGGCGGCACGGGTGGGCGCAGCGGCACCCCGACGCCGGGCAACGCTTCAGCCCGCGCCCCCAGCCACCGCGCTCCCGGCCACCGCGTTCCCGGCTCCCGAGCCCCGCCCCTCAGTCCACCTCGGCCACCGCCTGCGCGAACTGCGCCTTGTACAGCCGGGCGTACGCCCCGTCCGCGGCGAGCAGCTCCGCGTGCGCGCCCTGTTCCACGATCGCCCCGTCCTCCATCACGAGGATCGTGTCCGCGTCCCGGATCGTCGACAGCCGGTGCGCGATCACGAACGACGTCCGCCCGTGCGCGAGCTTCGCCATCGCCTTCTGGATCAGCACCTCCGTCCGCGTGTCCACGGACGACGTCGCCTCGTCCAGCACCAGGATCACCGGGTCGGACAGGAACGCCCGCGCGATGGTGACGAGCTGCTTCTCGCCCGCGCTCACCCCCGTGCCCTCGTCGTCGATCACGGTGTCGTAGCCGTCGGGCAGCGTCCGTACGAATCGGTCGGCGTGCGCGGCCCGCGCGGCCTCCTCGATCTCCCCGCGGGTGACGTCGCGGGACGCCCCGTACGCGATGTTCTCCGCGATGGTGCCGCCGAACAGCCAGGTGTCCTGGAGCACCATGCCGATGCCGGCCCGCAGCTCGTCCCGGGACATCTTCGCGATGTCGACGCCGTCCAGTGTGATCCGGCCGCCGGAGACCTCGTAGAACCGCATCAGCAGGTTGACCAGGGTCGTCTTGCCGGCGCCGGTCGGGCCGACGATGGCGACCGTGTGGCCCGGCTCGACCTTCAGCGACAGGTCCTCGATCAGCGGCTTCTCGGGGTCGTAGCGGAAGGAGACGTGCTCCAGCTCCACCCGCCCGCGCAGGTTCTCCGGCCGGGCGCCCGGGATCGGGTCCGCGGACTGCTCCTCGGCGTCGAGCAGCTCGAAGATCCGCTCCGCCGACGCGACGCCCGACTGCACCAGGTTCGCCATCGACGCGACCTGCGTCAGCGGCATCGAGAACTGCCGGGAGTACTGGACGAAGGCCTGCACGTCGCCGATGGACAGCGTGCCCGAGGCCACCCGCAGGCCGCCGACCACCGCGACCAGCACGTAGTTCAGGTTGGACACGAACATCATCAGCGGCTGCATGATCCCGCTGTTGAACTGCGCCCTGAACCCCGCCTCGTACAGCGCGTCGTTCTGCTCGGCGAACTGCTTCGCCGACTCCTCCTGCCGCCCGAACACCTTCACCAGCGAGTGCCCGGTGTACATCTCCTCGATGTGCGCGTTCAGCTGCCCCGTCGAGCGCCACTGCTGCACGAACTGCGGCTGCGACCGCTTGCCCACTCGCGTGGCCACCACGTACGACAGCGGCACGGTCACCAGCGCGACCAGCGCGAGGATCCACGAGACGTAGAACATCATCGCCAGCACGCCGATGATGGTCAGCAGCGAGTTGATCAGCTGGCCCATCGACTGCTGGAGAGTCTGCTGCATGTTGTCGATGTCGTTGGTCGCCCGGGACAGCACCTCGCCGCGCTGCCGCTTGTCGAAGTACGACAGCGGCAGCCTCGACAGTTTCGCCTGCACGTCCTCGCGCATCCGGAACACCGTCCGGTTGACCGACCGGTTCACCAGCCGCGTCGCCACCACCATCAGCAGCCCCGCCACCGAGAACGTCGCCAGCGCGAGCAGCAGCACCTCGCCGACGGCGCCGAAGTCGATGCCCTGCCCCGGCGTGAAGTCCGTGCTGCGGAGCATGTCGGCCACGTCGCCGTCACCGCGCTCGCGCATGGACGCGAGGACCTGGTCCTTCGTGGCACCGGACGGCATGTCCCGCCCGACGATGCCCGCGAAGACCAGGTCGGTGGCGCGGCCGAGGATCTTCGGCCCGACCACGTTGAGGCCGACGCTGAGGACGACGCACGCCAGCAGCGTGAACAGCGTCGCCCGTTCCGGCCGGAACCGGGCGAGGAGCCGTCTGACCGACCCCTTGAAGTCCATCGACCGCTGGTCGGGACCGCCCCCGGCCATCATGCGACCCGCAGGCCCCGCCATCAGGCAGCCTCCGCTTCCGTCAGCTGGGAGAGCACGATCTCCCGGTAGGTCTCGTTCTCCGCCATCAGCTCGTGGTGCCCGCCCACGCCGACCACCCGCCCCTCGTCCAGGACGACGATCCGGTCCGCGTCCCGGATCGTCGACACCCGCTGCGCGACGATCACCACGGTCGCCTCGGCCGTCTCCCGGCCCAGCCCGGCCCGCAGCGCCGCGTCGGTGGCGTAGTCGAGGGCGGAGAAGGAGTCGTCGAAGAGGTAGATCTCCGGGCGCTGGACCAGCGTCCGCGCGATCGCGAGCCGCTGGCGCTGACCGCCGGACACGTTCGTGCCGCCCTGCGCGACCGGCGCGTCGAGGCCGCCCTCCAGCGCGGCGACGAAGTCCTTGGCCTGCGCCACCTCCAGCGCGTGCCACAGCTCCTCGTCGGTGGCGTCCGGATTGCCGTAGCGCAGGTTCGTCGCGACGGTCCCCGCGAAGAGGTACGGCTTCTGCGGCACCAGGCTCACGACCTTGGCCAGCGTCTTCGGATCGACGGTCCGCACGTCCACCCCGTCGACCAGCACCTGGCCGTCGGTGGCGTCGAAGAGCCGGGGCACCAGGCCGAGGAGGCTGGACTTGCCGCTGCCGGTCGAGCCGATGACGGCGGTCGTCTCACCCGGCTTCGCCACGAGGTCGATGTTCCTGAGCACCGGCTCCTCGGCCCCCGGATAGCGGAAGCCCGCCCCCCGGATCTCCAGATGCCCGTGCCGGCGCAGCCGCGTCACCGGCGCCACCGGCGGCACCACGCTGCTCTCGGTCCCCAGGACCTCCTGGATGCGCTCGGCGCACACCTCCGCGCGCGGCACCATCATGAACATGAAGGTGGCCATCATCACGGACATGACGATCTGCATGAGGTAGGCGAGGAACGCGGTCAGGTCGCCGATCTGCATCCCGCCGCTGTCGATGCGGTGCGCGCCGAACCACACCACCGCGATCGACGACAGGTTCACCACCGTCATGACCACCGGGAACATCAGCGCGAGCAGGTTGCCGGTGCCGAGGGCCACCTCGGTCAGCTCGGTGTTGGCCTTCCGGAAGCGCTGCTGCTCGTACTCGTCGCGCACGAAGGCCCGGATGACGCGGTTGCCGGTGATCTGCTCGCGCAGCACCCGGTTGACCGTGTCGAGGCGCACCTGCATCTTCCGGAACAGCGGGCGCAGCCGCCGCACGATCAGCGTCACGCAGACCGCGAGGACCGGCACGACCCCGAGCAGCACCCCGGACAGCGGCACGTCCAGGCCGAGCGCCATCACGACGCCGCCGACGGACATGATCGGCGCCGACACCATCAGCGTGAACGTCATCAGGGCCAGCATCTGGACCTGCTGCACGTCGTTCGTCGTCCGCGTGATCAGGGAGGGCGCGCCGAACTCGCCGACCTCGCGCGCCGAGAAGGACTGCACCCGGTCGAAGACGGCGCCCCGCACGTCCCGGCCCAGGGCGGCCGCGGTGCGCGCGCCGTAGTAGACGGCGCCGATGTTGCAGACCACCTGGGCCAGCGAGATGCCGATCATCAGGGCGCCGTAGCTGAGGATGTAACCCGAGTCACCCTTCACGACACCGTCGTCGATGATGCCCGCGTTCAGGGTCGGCAGGTAGAGGGAGGCGCAGGTCTGCAGGAGCTGCAGCGCCACCAGCAGGGCGATGGGTCTCTTGTAGGGCCTGAGATAGGTCCGCAGTAGTCGTATGAGCACGCTGGGTCTCTCGGAGTCGGCGACACGGGGCGGGTGGTTGCCCGTGGCCCCCATCGTCGGACACTCCACCCGCGTTACCTCAACCGATTAACCCAAGAGCGCGGCAAATTCCGGCCTACGGGCGGTAAGCGCGGGTCGCCCGGCCCTCGAAGGCCGCGTCGGGAATCACAGCGCACCCGGGTGGGTCTGCTCCCGCACCGACACGTACTGCTGGCGCACGGCCTGCCCCACCGCCAGCTCCTCGCCCGGCTCGAGGACCTGCGCCACCGCGCCCTGCCAGACCGGGGGAGTGCGCGGGTCCAGCGTGCCCTGCGAGGCGCCCAGCGCCCAGGCCGCCTGCCGGGCCGCGCCGATCGCCGCGTAGTCCGCGGGCTGCGGTACGACGACCTGCGCCCCGAACAGCGCGGGCGCCGCCGCCTGCACCGCCGGCAGCTCGGCCGCCGCGCCGAGCAGGAACACCCGCCGTACGTCCACGCCCCGGGCGCGCAGCACGTCCAGGGCGTCGGCGAGGCCGCACAGCATGCCCTCGAACGCGGCCCGCGCCAGGTGCTCCGGCCGCATCGACTCGCGGCGCAGACCGGCCAGCGTCCCGGCGGTGTGCGGCAGGTTCGGCGTCCGCTCGCCCTCCAGGTAGGGGAGGAGCACCAGCCCGTGCGCGCCGGGCGTCGACTTCATCGCCAGCTCCGACAGGCTCTCCAGGTCCGGCATGCCGAGCAGCTCGGCGGCGCCGCGCAGGGCCCGTACGGCGTTCAGGGTGGTGACGACCGGCAGGTGCATGCCGGTGGCGTCGGCGAGGGAGGTGATCATGCCGTACTGGTCGACGAGCGCCTCGGGATGCACGGCCATCACGGACCCCGACGCGCCCAGCGACACCACGGCGTCGCCCAGCCCGATCCCGAGCCCGAACGCGGCGGCCTGGGTCTCGCCGGTCCCGGCGGAGATCAGCAGCCCCTCAGGCGTCGTACCGGCCGCCTCGGCCGGGCCGATCACCTCGGGGAGCATCACCTGGTGGCCGAGGGCCAGTTCGACCAGGTCGGGACGGTAGCCGCCGGTCGCCGCCGACCAGTAGCCGGTGCCGGAGGCCCCGCCCCGGTCGGTGGTCCGCCGCCCCGGCCGTCCGAGCAGCTGCCACACCAGCCAGTCGTGGGCCTGGAGCAGTACGGCGGTCCGCGCGGCGGCCTCGGGCTCGCTCCGGGCCAGCCAGCGCAGCTTCGTCACCGGCTGCGCGGTCTGCGGCACCGAGCCCACGGCCCGCGCCCAGGCCTCGCGCCCGCCGAGGGCGTCGATGAGGTCGGCCGCGGCGACCTGCGAGCGCTTGTCGCCGCCGACCATGGCCGGGCGCACGGTGTTGCCCTGCGTGTCCAGCGGCACGACCGAGTTGGCCTGCGCCGACACGCCGATGGCCTGAACACCTTCGAGCAGCCCGCCGCCCGCCGCCTCGCCGAGGGAGAGCAGCCAGGCCTGCGGATCGACGTCTGCGGGCCGGCCGCCGCCCTCGGGACCCTCCAGCGGGTGCGGCGCATAGCCCTGGCGCAGCACGGCACCCGTGTCCGAGTCGCAGACGACGATACGAGTGAAATCGGGCGAACTGTCCAACCCGGCGACTATCCCCATACCCGAAATTCTGCCGCACCCGGACGGGTGTCCGTACCCGGTGGGGGCACGGCGTCAGGTGCTGCTGGTCCCCCAGTCGTCGAGACCGCTGCCGTTCGTGCCGCGTTCCCGCAGCGAGCGGACCCGCTGGGCCACCGAGTCCGGCATCCGGTCGCCGACCTTGTCACTGACCACGTGGTAGGCCTTGTCGGCGAAGTGCCTGCCCTGCTGGGCCGCCGACTCGGCGGTGTTGCGCACCGCCGGGTTCTGTGCGACCTGCTGCGCGGACCTCCGCAACTGCTCGTAACGCTCCCGCCCGGCCTTGGTGCCGAGCACGTAACCCACCGCTAGTCCGACGACGAACGTGAGCCGGTAACGCATGGTGGCCACCCTTCTTTTCGCTGGCTCCGAGGTGCCGGAGAGTACCGATTGGCGGAGCACCCCCCTGCTTGCGCTAATGTATGTGTCGCAGCGAGCGCGCGCCCCCTGGCACGTACCCGGGTCAACGCGTTCGATGCGACACGAGACTTTCCTCGGTAGCTCAATTGGCAGAGCAGCCGGCTGTTAACCGGCAGGTTACTGGTTCGAGTCCAGTCCGAGGAGCTCGGTCCTCCGTAGCTCAATTGGCAGAGCAGCCGGCTGTTAACCGGCAGGTTACTGGTTCGAGTCCAGTCGGGGGAGCGCGGTGAACGAGGACCCTCCGGGGTCCTTTTTCATGTGCCCTCAGGTCCGTTCCGTGTCCCGGGAACCACGCGGCACGCTGCGGAGTCTTCAAGGTCATGAAGGCAGCCGTGGAAGCCGACCATCCGAGGCAGGAGATCGTATGAGCGGCTATGCTGCGGCAGACGGCGCGCACAAGTGTGCGCGACACGCCGCTATGGGGCGGTAGCTCAGCCGGTTAGAGCAGCGGACTCATAATCCGTCGGCCGTGGGTTCGAGTCCCACCCGCCCCACCACAGCAGAAACCTTGGGACCTGCAGATACACCCGATCCCGGCCCGGGGGAACGCCTCCGGGACTTGGTGAGCGGTCACGGACAGCAATGGCCCCGGGGGTGAATCAGAAGGCACCGGCTCGTCATGCCTGACGAGCCGGCGGTGTCTGATGCCGAGTGCTGCCCCAACGGACACCTGGTTGCCGAGGCTGAACGCGTGGTGTCGTGAGGTTGCTCAGGCGGGCCTGATGGTCAGGCCGGCCGTAACTCCTCGCGCCACTGCTGCCGGTCGGCGGTCCGTCCGCCCCCTGTGGGTACCGCACGTCCCGGTGATTCCGCACAGGCGACGAACCGTCAGCCCCTACGACATCACCAGGATGGCACGACTCTGGAGGTCCTCCAGCCCCGGGGGCACCCACTGGCACCAGGGCCCAGTTCACGCCGGCTGGATGGCGCCCGGCAGCTCGTGGACGGCCTTGACGAGGGGGGCGAGCGCGGGGTCCTCGGCCGCCTCGTCCAGGGCCTTGCGCAGGGCGGTGTTGTGGGTGGGACGGGACTCGTCCAACAGGCGCATGCCGGCGTCGGTCACATCCGTGTAGATGCCGCGACGGTCGGTGGGGCACAGATAGCGCGATAGCAGCCCGCGCTGTTCCAGCCGGGTCACCAGTCGCGTGGTGGCGCTCTGGCTGAGCACAACGGAGTCCGCGACCTGACGCATCTGCAGGTGGCCGCCCTCGCCGTCGTGCTGTCGGCCGAGCACGTCGAGGAGCGAGTATTCGCGCGCGCTCAGCTTGTGTTCTGCCTGGAGTGCGCGTTCGACGCAGCTTTCGATGCGGCCGTGCAGCAGTGAGAGGGCAGACCAGCTGTGTGCCAGTGCGGTCATCGCCGGATCGGTGGCGGTCATGGGCAGCTCCCTCGGGCTGGTCTGGCAGGCGGCGGGTGCCGCACCGACGGGGGACTGCCGGCGCAACCCTGGTTCACTGTACCCGCGCTTGCAATTATCCAGCGTGCGCAACTATTGTGTGCGCAGGTAAGGGGTGGATGCATCGTCCGTCCAGGAGGTTACCGCCCCGCCTTGTCCCTTTGCGTCGTCCGAGGACCCTTGTCATGCCGCTCGCACTGCTTACCGGCCCTGGCCGTCGGGGCATATGGAATCGGCGCCACAGAGTGCGTGATCAAGGGGCTGCTGCCATAAGTCGGCGCGGATCTCGGGACGCCGGTTCCGACGGCCGGCCCTCTGGTCACCGGTTGCGCCCTCGGCCTCCTGTCCGGCGCGCCGAGCAGGACCGTCCTGGGCGCCAGTCCCCTCGAAGCCGCAGACCCTGCAACCGCGGCCCTCGCCTCTGCCTCAGACGCCGGTCTGGCCCACGACGCAGGCGCCGTTCCGGCCGTGGCGAGCGCTATCCGCTCTTGGCCGCCGTGACACGCGGCCGTCCATCCCTCATCTTGGGAAGTGACCCCGCTGACCACCGCCGACGCCGAGACCCTCATCGCTGCGGCACGCCGTGATACTGACGAGGCGGAAGTCCCCGTCAGTATCACCGTTCTCGACGGCGGCGGGCACCTGTCGGCCTTCCGTCGCGACGAGCGCGCCGTGCTCATCTGCGGCGGGACCGGCACCGCCAAGCCCCACACCGCCCGGCAACTGAACGAACCGACCGCCGAAGTCGCCGACCTGGTCAAGCCGAACGGCCTCCAGCACTCGTTGCCCACGGCGCTGAACAAGCCCCTGCTGTTCATCGGTGGCGGAGCGCCCGTCCATCGCGGCGGTCAGCTCATCGGAGCACTCGGGCTCGGTGGCGGTGCTGCCGAGCAGGACCGCGGCTTCGCCCAGCCCGCGCTCCAGGCCCCCTCTGACCAGTATCCGCTCGTACCGGTCAGTGCTGATCAGCACTGACCGGCAAGGAAAGTACCGACAGCACCACCGAAAGGCCCCCATGACTGGCATCCCGAACATCACACTCGACAATGGTGTGGTCATGCCGCAGCTCGGCTTCGGCGTCTTCCAGGTCTCCGACGAGGAGACCACCGCCGCCGTCGCCCACGCCATCGAGGCCGGTTACCGCAGTATCGACACCGCTGCGGTATACGGCAACGAGGGAGGTGTCGGCAAAGCCCTCAACGCCTCCGGCCTTCTCCGCGAGGAACTCTTCGTCACGACCAAGCTGTGGAACGACGACCAGGGCAAGGACAAGGCCTTGGCCGCATTCGATGCCTCCCTGGACGAGCTGGGTCTCGACTACGTCGACCTCTACCTGATCCACTGGCCCACCCCGGCCCGCGATCTGTACACCGAGACCTACAAGGTGTTGGAGGAAATCCTGGCGGGCGCACCCGCGCCATCGGCGTCTCGAACTTCCGGGTTCCCGACCTGCAGCGGCTCCAGGGGGACACGGGTGTCACCCCGGCCGTCAACCAGATCGAGCTGCACCCCGCGCTTCAGCAGAACGAACTGCGCGCCTTCCACGCCGAGCACGGCATCGCCACCGAGGCATGGAGCCCGCTGGCCCAGGGAGCGGTCCTCGGGGACGAGCTGATCGTGAGGATCGCCGGAGCACACGGAGTGTCCCCGGCGCAGGTGGTGCTGCGCTGGCACCTTCAGAGCGGCAACATCGTGATCCCCAAATCCGTCACTCCCGAGCGCATCCGGCAGAACCTCGACGTCTTCGGCTTCGAGCTGAGCGACGCCGACATGTCCGCCATCGCGGGCTTGGACCGCGGTCTGCGCACCGGCCCGGACCCCGACACCCTCAACTGACCACCGCCCCGAGCGCCCGTCCCGTCCCTCGTGTCACGGGGGCGGGTTCTCGGGGCACCTGCCGTACACCGGCACCGGATTCCCTACAGCCTCACACCCTCGACAAGGAGGAACCATCGTGCAGATCGACCTTTCCGGCCGCACCGCCCTGGTCACCGGCTCCACCCAGGGCATCGGATACGCCATCGCAGTCGGCCTCGCCCGCGCCGGGGCCCGAGTCGCCGTCAACGGGCGGAGCGTAGAGCGCGTCACGGCCGCAGTGGATCGGGTGCGTGCCGACTCCGGCAACGACGACGTCATCGCCGCAGTGGGCGACCTGGCGACCGAGGAGGGTGCCGCGGCCGTGTTGGAGGCCGTTCCGACAGTCGACATCCTGATCAACAATTTGGGCATCTTCGGCACTGCTGCCCCGCTGGAGATCGACGACGCCGAATGGCGCCGGTACTTCGAGGTGAACGTCCTCTCCGCCGTCCGGCTCATCCGCGCCTATCTGCCCGGCATGACGGAACAGGGCTGGGGTCGCATCCTCAACCTCGCCAGCGACTCGGCCGTGGTCATTCCCGCCGAGATGATCCACTACGGCATGACCAAGACCGCGCTGCTCGCCGTCAGCCGCGGCTTCGCCAAGGAGGCGGCCGGCACGGGCGTGACCGTCAACTCCGTCATCGCCGGCCCGACGCACACCGGCGGCGTCGAGGACTTCGTCCGTGAGCTGGTCGGCAACAAGCTGCCCTGGGACGAGGCGCAGCGCGAATTCATGATCAAACATCGCCCGCAGTCCCTGATCCAGCGCCTCATCGAGCCCGAGGAGATCGCCAACATGGTCGTCTATCTCTCCTCGTCCTACGCGTCCGCGACCACCGGCGGCGCCCTGCGTGTCGACGGTGGCTACGTCGACTCGATCCTGCCCTGAGCGGCCCGGCAGCCGCCGGTTTCTGGTCCCCACGTGGAGACCGGAGCGCCAACTCATGAGTCAGCACCCATGCGCCGATAACCCGCGCTTACATTTAATGGCGTACGCAAGTAACGTCGTGTGCAAGTAAGGCTGCGCAGGGCCCGCCCGAGGCGCCGAGCGGCTCGCCACCACGCACGAAAGGGAGCTCACCTGATGAGCCTCACCCACCTGCTGCCCGGGTCGCTGGGCTTCGGAACCGCCCCCATGGGCAACATGTTCCGCGCCATCCCCGAGGAAGAGGCCCAAGCCACCCTCCAGGCCGCCTGGGACCAGGGCATCCGTTATTACGACACCGCACCGTTCTACGGTGCGGGACTGGCCGAGATACGGCTCGGTGAGCTGCTGGCCCAGCAGCCCCGGGACTCCTACGTCCTCTCGACGAAGGTCGGCCGCGTCATCCTCGACGAGGAAGAAGATCCGTCCGCCCGCGAACTCGGCGAGAAGGGCGGCCTGTTCGAGCGCGGCCGCCTCAACAAGATGGTCGACGACTACACCGCTGACGCGACCAAGCGCTCCATCGAGGACAGCCTCAAGCGGCTGAACACCGACCGGCTCGACATCGTCTGGGTGCACGACATCGCCCAGGACTTCCACGGCGACCGATGGCTCGCCCAGTTCGAGACGGCCCGCACCGGGGCCTTCCGGGTCCTGGACGAGCTGCGGGATCAGGGCGTGATCAAGGCCTGGGGCCTGGGCGTCAACCGAGTCGAGCCCGTCGAGCTCACCCTGGTCCTGGACGAGCCACGCCCCGACGGCTTCCTGCTGGCCGGCCGCTACACCCTGCTGGACCACCGCCAGGCCCTCCAGCGGCTGCTGCCCACGGCGCAGGAGCAGGGCGTCGACATGGTCGTCGGCGGCCCTTACAGCTCCGGCGTCCTGGCCGGCGGCACCCATTTCGAGTACCAGGAGGCCCCGGCGCACATCCTGGAAACCGTCCGGCGTATCCGTGAGTTGGCCGCCCGGCACGGGGTGTCGATCAAGGCCGCCGCGCTCCAGTTCGCGCTCGCCCACCCGGCCGCAGCCGCCGCGATTCCCGGCGCCACCCGCCCCTCGCGCATAGCCGAGGACCTCGGCGCCCTGCGCGAGGAGATCCCTGTCGCCTTCTGGCACGACCTTCGCGCTGCCGGTCTGCTCGACCCGGCGGCCCCGCTCCCCGCCGGAGTCTGACCCGCCCCGTTTCCCCCTCGCTCCCCCCACGTAAAGGACCACCATGGCCTCCACTTCCGTGAGCCGCGTCGTCCAGGCCTCCCCCGAACAGGCCTGGGAGCTGATCGGCGGCTTCCACTCCCTGCCCGACTGGCTGCCGTACATCCCCAAGACCGTCTCCGAGCAGGGCGGCCGGGCCCGACGGCTGACCAACGCCGACGGCGGCGTCATCGTCGAGCGGATGACCGCGTACAGCGCCGAGGAGCGCTACTACAGCTACGCCATCCTCCAGGCGCCCTTCCCCGTCACCGGCTACCTCTCCACCCTCCGCGTCTTCTCCGTGCCCGGCAGGCCGGAGGCCGCCGAGATCCAGTGGTGTGGACGCTTCGTTCCCGAAGGCGTGAGTGACGAGGAGGCCGAGACCCTCTTCACCGGCATCTACCGTGACGGGCTGGAGGCCGTGTCCACGGCCCTCGCGACTCGATGAACGAGGTCACCAGGACCGGGTCCTGATGGCGGATGGCCTGTGACCGGACACCGCAGCAGGCCCCGCAGCGAGGGCCCGACTGGTCGCCTGACCAGCCGGGCCCCTCGCTGTTCTGTCTGTGCCCCTGACCTCGGCTCGCCGTCGCCACCTGGAGGACGAGCGCTGCAACGCCACCGCTGCTGCCGCGGCGCTGTCGGGTGCCCAGGCAGCGAGCGCCTGGGCAGCGGCCCGGAGGCTCAGAGCAGGGAGAGTTCCGTGGTGAGCTTCTCCAGGGGCTGCCAGGTCAAGCCGACAAGCGCCGCGTGCTTCCATGCGATCCGCCCTCCGGGGGCGATGAGGAACACCGAGCGCCTCAGGCCGACGCCGGGGGCGGCGACGCCGAAGAGCTTGGCCACGGTGCGGTCCGGATCGCTGAGCAGGGGCATGCGGAGGTTGTTCGTGCGAGCGAACTCCTCGTGACTGTCGACGTCCTGCGGGCTGATGGCCCAGACCTCGGCACCCAGTTCGGTGAACTGCTCCAGCCCGCTCGAGTAGGAGCACAACTGCTTCGTGCAGACACTTGAGTTGTCCTGCGGATAGAAGGCGAGGACCAGGGGGCGCGCGCGTTCGATGTCGAGCCTGTAGGTCCCCCGGGTGAAGTCACCACCGAGCAGCACGCCTCCGGAGAGGACGAACTCCGGTGCCGTACTCCCTGTTTCTATCGAGCCTGCCATTGTGTCTCCTTGTATGCCGTCTGTGCTGGGTGAGCCGGTGCGAATGTCGTGCCGTTCATCGGGTGGCCGTCGCAGCCTGCCGGACCAGACCGGTCACGGTGTCCGGGCGGGTCAGCATGACGGCGTGGGGCGAGTTGACCTCGGTGGTGTGTGCGTGAGCCCGCTTGGCCATGAAGCGCTGGGTGGCCGGGGGCAGAGCGTGGTCCTGGCGCGTGACCAGGTACCAGGAGGGAATGTTTCGCCAGGCGGCGTTCGTCGCGGTCTCCTCGAGGGCGGCGGCGCTGATCGGCCGTTGCACGGCGGCGAGGCTGTTGGCCTTGCGTGCGGACAGGGACGCGGCGAACACGTCACGGTACTTGTCGGGCTTGATGGAGAGGTCCACGCCGCTCACGCCGTTGCCCATGTCGAAGGGAACGGGGTTCAGCGCGTCCGGTGTGGCGTGCGAGCCGGGATTCTTGGCGACCAGCGCGCCGAGTGACTCGCCCTTGTCCGGCGTGAAGGCCGCGACGTAGACGAGTGCCTTCACATTGGGCTCCTCCGTGGCAGCCTCCCCGATGACCGCGCCGCCGTAGGAGTGCCCGACCAGGACGACCGGACCTCCGATGCTTTCGATCCGGCTCTTCACATAGGCCGCGTCCGAGGCGAGCCCGCGCAGGGGGTTGGCGATCGCCTGTACGGGATATCCCTGGGCCTGCAATCGGTCGATCACCGGGCTCCAGCTGGAGGAGTCGGCCCAGGCGCCGTGTACGAGCAGGACGGTCGGCTTCGGCGCCGAGTGCGAGGCGGCAGCTGCGGTGGCGGCGGTCTTCCCGTCATCCGAAGGGCTGCTGGCGAGGGCGGGGACTGCGACGGCGGCCAGGGCTGCCGCGCCGGCGACCGCGAGTACGGCGCGACGGGTACGGCGTACGGGCCGGGTGTGACGTCGGGACATGGTGTGCCTTCTCTGCTGGTTGCATGAGGAGACCCGGAGGGCTCCACTGGTAGATGGAACGTTCTATCTACTTCGCTGACCGTACTGCTTGCTTTCGTGATCGTCAATCGACGACTGAATCGCTGGAAGCGGCGGTGGCTAAGGAGTTGGCCAGTAGTGAGTTATCTGTACCCGAGGGATCGAGAGTGCGGTCGTCTCGCCGTTCTGCCGAGAACGGTCGTTCCGGTAGAGTGGTGCAATGACCCCGCCCCAAGCCTCCGCGACAGCGTCTCCGGCCCGAGCCCGGCTCCTGGAGACGGCCTCCGCCATCTTCTACGCCGACGGCATCCGTCACGTCGGCGTGGACCGCATCATCGCTGAGGCTCAGGTCACCCGGGTCACCTTCTACCGCCATTTCCCCAGCAAGGAAGACCTCGTGCTCGCCCATGTCGAGCAACGCGACCAGCAGATCAGGTCGGTGGTGACGGAGGCGTTCCGGACGAGTACCGACCCCGAGGCCCTGCTGCTCATGATGATGGCGGGCATCGGGGCGGAGATCTGCGGGCCGGGCTTCCGTGGCTGCCCGTTCATCAACGCTGCCGCCGAGTACCCGGACCCCGGGCATCCTGTCCGGCGGGCGGTCCAGGCCCACCGGTCCTGGTTCCGGCAGACGGTTCTGAACCTCGCGACCGCCGCGGGTTGCACCGACAGCGAGCACACCACCGCGGTGCTCATTCTTCTGCGGGACGGTGCGATGGCTGGGGGAGACCTGGACGATCCGCAATCGGTGCGTGAGCATTTGATGCGGACTGTCTCCGCCGTTCTTGAGGACGGGCGGAAAGCCCGGTAAAGGGCCGTGTCCGCCCGGCCGGTTCCTACCTCGCTCTCCCGTTCACCCCAACTGACAGGTTGGAAAATGCAGCAGCCGCAGAACGAACTCGGCGCCTTCCTGCGCGCGAACCGTGCCCGCACCGAACCGTCCGACGTGGGTCTGCTCGCAGGTGGTGGCAGCCGGCGAGTCAAGGGTCTGCGGCGGGAAGAGGTGGCTGTGCTCGCCGGCGTGAGCGTCGACTACTACGCGCGCCTGGAACAGGGGCGCGAGCGCCACCCCTCGCCGCAAGTGGTCGATGCGGTGGGGCGGGCGATGCGCCTGACACCGGACGCGCGGACCCATCTCTTCCGGCTGGCGGGCCTTCACCCCGCACTCACCTCGGCCGCGGGCCGCGATCTGGTCCACTCCTCCCTGCTGCACATGCTGGACGCCTTTCCCGCAGCAGCCGCCTACGTGCTGAGCCCCGCCTTCGACGTACTCGCGAAGAATGCCGTCGCCACCGCGCTCCTCGCACCCTTCGAGGGAACCTCGAACATGGTCCGGGTGCTGTTCCAGCATCCTCGTGCGCGAGAGGTCTTCGTCGAGTGGCCTGTCGTGGCGCGCGCCACGGTGCACGCGCTGCGGCTGCACGCGGGTCGGTTCCCCGACGACCTCGGCATCAGTGGTCTTGTGGACGAGATGGCGCGGGAATCACCGGACTTCAGGGGGCTGTGGCAGGAGAACGAGGTCGAGAGCATGACCCGCGCGTACAAGGTGTTCGTGCTGCCTGGGGTCGGCCGTATCGAGCTGACGTACCAGACTTTCGACGTCCACGACGCTCCGGGACAGCAGCTTCTGGTCGGCGTTCCCGAGCCCGGCAGTGCGAGCGCCGCGGCGGTCACGTCCCTCGTGGCGCCGGCCGAGCGCGGCGCGACGACCATCGTGTGATGCCCCGCCGAACCTGCTACGCGGGGATGAGAGAGCTCTACGCCGCGTCCGATCCACGCGGGGCCGCCCCGCTCGCGGCTCCCGGATAGGTTCGTTCCATGATCACCACTTCCGCTCGGCTGCTTCGGTTGGTGTCCTTGCTGTCGAGCAGACCCACCTGGTCCAACGCGGAACTCGCACGGCAACTGGACGTCACCGAACGCACGGTGCGCCGGGACGTCGACAAGCTGCGTGAGCTCGGCTACGGCGTGGAGTCCGTGCCGGGGCCGGGCGGCGGCTACCGCTTCGGCGCGGGCAACCGCATGCCGCCGCTGAACCTGGACGACGACGAGGTCTTCGCCGTGGCCGTGGCGCTCAGGGAAGCCGCACACGGTGCAGCACTCGGCGCTGACCCGGCAGCACTGTCGGCACTGCTGAAGCTGCGGCAGATCCTCCCCACCCGGATGGCGAGGCGGCTGGCGGGCCTCGACGCCACCGTCGAGCACACCCCGCGCTGCGAGACGCCCCGGGCGTCCTCCGACGTGCTGTTGCTCCTGGCCTCCGTCTGCCGTGCCTCCGAGCGCACCACACTCACCTACCGCGACATGCACGGCACCACCACGGTCCGGTGCGTCGATCCGCACCGCCTCGTGTACACCGGCGCCCACTGGTACTTCGTGGCCCGCGACGTCGGACGATCGGCCTGGCGGACGTTCCGTGCGGACCGGGTCGTGAATGTCGAATCCACCGGGGAAGTGGTCGAAATGCTGGACGCCCCGGACGCCGCGCAGCTGGTCTCCGACACCATCACCCGCACCGGATATCCCTTCTTCGCCCGCGTCCGGCTCCCGTTGTCCTACGACGATGCCCGGCGCCTGGTGGCACCCATCGTCGCCACCCACGAACCCGACGGGCCCAACGCGACGGTCATCAGCATCGGCGGGTCCGACCCCGATCAGCTCGCCGGTTACCTCCTCAGCCTTCGCACGCCGCTGGAAGTCCTGTCGCCCGACTCCGTTCGCGAGGCCCTGATCGCCCGGCTCGACGCTCTGTATCGAGGAAACGAAGCGGGCCGGCGGAAAGCCGACGAGCAGCAGTGACGAGCCGCTTCTGACGACGGCGCGGGTCCCAAGCAGCGACCGGTGAGAAACCAGGACCGCACGTGTCCGGGTCTGCTCCTAGCCTGGATGCAAGGCACACAGCGCCGAGCGCGTCACCGCTCGGGACCGGCCTTTCCCGCAGTCCCACTTCTTACCTGTTCATGGGAGCGCATCATGTCAGCCACCCCCCGCCTGCTGGTCTACGGAGCCACCGGTTACACCGGGAAGCTTGTCGCCGAGCACGCCAAGGAGTCGGGCCTCGACGTCGTCGTGGCCGGCCGCAACCAGGAGCGCGTCAAGGCACTCGGTGAGGAACTCGGCGTCGACAGCCGCGCTTTCACGGTCGACGACCCCGCACTCCTGCGCGACGCGCTCGACGGCATCACCGTGGTCCTGAACATCGCCGGCCCCTTCCACCGCACCGCGGGCCCGCTGATGGACGCCTGCATCGACAAGGGTGTGCACTACCTTGACACCACCGCCGAATACGACGTGTTCGCCGCCGCACGCTCCCGGCACGCCGAGGCCGCGACCGCCGGCGTGATGGTCATGTCCGGCGCAGGATGGGACGTCGTGCCCAGCGACTGCGTGGCCGCCCACGCCGTGGCGCGTGTCCCCGAGCCCGTCAGTCTGCGCCTGGCGCTCAAGCTCCTCAGCGCGACCCCCGAGGAGTCGGAGGGGCTGAACCTCTTCTCCCGAGGGTCGATCGTCAGCGCCACCGAGGGCATCGGTGACCTGGGCGTGCTGGTCCGCAGGGACGGGGACATCGTCGCGTTGCCGGAACCCAAGGCGGCCGCGTTCGACTTCGGTGACGAGGGCCCGGAGGAGTGCGTGTCCGTGTCCATGGGCGACCTGATCACCAGCCACTACGCCACGGGCGTGCCCTCGATCGAGGTGTACGTGCAGCTCGGCCAGCCGCTCCCCATCGACCTGGACCTCTCGACGCTGCCCGACGGGCCCACCGCACAGGAGCGGGAGGTGGGACGCAGCAAGGTCGTGGCCGAGGTCACCGGCCGGGACGGCAGCGTGGTCCGTTCCCTGATCGACACACCGACCGGTTACCGGTTCACCCAGCTCTCCGCTGTGGAGATCGCCCGCCGCGTGCTGGCCGGCTCCTTCACGCCCGGTTTCCAGTCGCCTTCCTCCGCCTATGGCCCCGAACTGGCTCTCGCCGTTGGTGACTCGCAGATCAAGGACCTGTAGGGGACGCGCGGGTGGGCCGGTCCACCCGCGGATTCCGAGTGGAACATGGGTGTGTGGCACCCAGGAAGACGGGTCCTTCCTGGCCGGTCGCCGCGCGAACAGACTGAGGGTGTTCGCCCGCCGGGGCGAGCGAATCCCCCCCCGTCGAAAGGCCACTGCCATGTCTGCTTCCACCTCCTCGATCTCCAGCGCCCGACAGATCGAGAACCTCATCGCCCGCTACTCGCACCTCGTCGACGAGGGCGACTTCGCGGAGTTCGGCGCACTCTTCGAGAACGCGGAGTTCGTGTCGGGCGAGGTGAGCCTCCGGGGCGGTAAGGCCATCGAGAACCTGATCAGCTCGATGCTGGTCGTGCACGACGACGGGACCCTGCGTACCCGGCACATCACGACGAACATCCTCATCGAGGTGAACGAGGACGACGACAGCGCGGAAGCGCGGTCGTACTACAACATCCTCCAGGCAGTGCCCGGCCTCCTGCCGCTGCAGATGGTGGCGGGCGGACGCTACCGCGACCGCTTCGAGCGGCGTGAGGGGGCGTGGTCCTTCGCCCGGCGTGAGGTCACCATCGACTTCACCGGCGACACCCGATACCACCTCAAAACCCCGCAGGACGCCTGAAGCGCACCGAAGGGCCGGCTCGCGTCGGGCACGCCGGCTTCCGGTGCGCCGAGCCGAGAAGGAGTTCGGATGCGCATGCGTGTGCCCTCCATGGTGCCCGTTGGGTCGGCACGAACCCGCGGGCATGCCGGGGAGCCGCAGGAGAACTCCCTGGGGGAGTTCCTTCGGGCCCGCAGGTCCCGGCTGGCTCCCTCGGACGTCGGCCTGGGCACCGGTGGTCGCCGCCGTCGGGTGGATGGACTGCGCCGGCAGGAGGTGGCGGTCCTGGCACACGTCAGCGCCGACTACTACAGCCGACTGGAGCAGGGCCGGGAGCGACACCCTTCGCCCCCGATCGCCGAATCCCTCGCCCAGGCCCTTCGTCTGCCCCCCGACGCACGAAGCCACCTGTTCCGTCTCGCCGGACTCAACCCGAACCTGCGTCCCGACACCGCCCGCGGACAGGTGCACCCGGAACTACTGCACATACTGGACGCTTCTCACCAGACAGCGGCCTACGTACTGAGTCCCAGCTTCGACATCCTGGCGGCCAACGCGCACGCCCGAACACTGCTGTCCCCCTTCGCCGGCACCGACGAGGCCGGCACCGATCAGAACCTGCTCCGGATCCTCTTCACACACCCCGAGGCGCGCACCTACTTCACCGAATGGCCTGTGGCCGCCGCCGGCTCGCTGCACACGCTGCGTCTCAACGCCGTCCGGCTGCCCCAGGACACCGACATCGCGGACCTCGTGACCGGACTGTCCGCCGGGTCGGCCGACTTCGCGAGGCGCTGGGAGAACGGCGCGGCGATCGGCCTGGACCACGCGTACAGAAGGGTGGTCCACCCGGCAGCCGGACACATCGAGCTCTCGTACCGCGTCCATGGCGTGGCGGCCGTCCCGGGACAGCACCTGCTGGTCGGAGCTCCCGCCCCGGGAAGTCGCAGTGCCGAGTCCTTCACCTACCTCGCGGCCATGGGCGGACAGCAGCCATGACAACCACGACCGCCTACTCGTCTCCCCCCGTACAGGCGGCAGAGAAAGAGATCACCATGAACACACGTGCGCACATCGGAGTCACCGGACTCGCGGTGATGGGCCGAAACCTGGCCCGCAACTTCGCCCGACACGGCTACACGGTCGCCGTCCACAACCGGACCGCGTCGCGTACCAGAGCCCTCATGGACGAGTTCGGTCACGAGGGCACCTTCGTACCGGCCGAAACGGCCCGGGATTTCGTCGATGCCCTGCAGCGTCCCCGCCGCCTCATGATCATGGTGCAGGCGGGCGCGGCCACGGACGCGGTCATCGACGAGTTCGCCCCGCTGCTGGAGTCCGGAGACATGATCATCGACGGCGGGAACGCCCACTTCGCCGACACCCGGCGTCGTGAGACGGGTCTGCGTGCACGCGGTATCCACTTCGTCGGAGCAGGGGTCTCCGGCGGTGAGGAGGGCGCGCTGAACGGGCCGTCCCTCATGGTGGGCGGTTCGAAGGATGCCTACGCCGTCCTGGGCCCCATGTTCGAGAGCATCAGTGCTCATGTCCACGGGGAGGCCTGCAGCACGCATATCGGGTCCGACGGCGCCGGTCATTTCGTGAAGATGGTCCACAACGGCATCGAGTACGCCGACATGCAGCTCATCGCCGAAGCCTACGACCTCCTTCGCCAAGTGGCTCAGTACAGTCCGGCCGAGATCGCCGAGATCTTCCGCACCTGGAACAAGGGGCGACTGAACTCCTATCTGATCGAGATCACCGCTGAGGTGCTCTCCCACACGGATGCCGACACTGGCAGGCCCTTCGTCGACGTGGTCGCCGATGCCGCCGGACAGAAGGGCACAGGCCGCTGGACCGTACAGACCGCCCTCGACCTCGGCTCCCCTGTCACGGCCATCGCGCAGGCGACCTTCGCACGCGCGGCGTCCGGACAGTCCGCCCTGCGTACCGCATATCGTCCGCTGCCCGGCGGTCTGCACGTACCGAAGAGTCGCTCCGAGGCAGAACGCTTCACGTCACAGGTCGAGCAGGCGCTGTACGCCTGCAAGGTCATCGCGTACGACCAGGGCTTCACCATGATCCAAGACGCCGCGCTCGCATACGGCTGGGACATCGACTTCGGAGCGGTGGCCGGCATCTGGCGAGGCGGCTGCATCATCCGCGCCGCCTTCCTCGACCGCATCCGCACGGCGCACAAGGCCGCCCCCGACCTCGTCAGCCTGCTGGCCGAGTCCGGGTTCGCCGAGGAGATCACCGCAGCCCAGGTTCCCTGGCGCGAGGTCGTCGCCACCGCTGCCCGACGTGGTGTCCCCGCTCCCGCGTTCGCCGCGGCACTGTCGTACTACGACACTCTGCGGGCTGACCGGCTGCCCGCCGCGCTGCTGCAGGGCCAGCGGGACTATTTCGGCGCTCACACCTACCGGCGTACCGACCGGCAGGGCGCCTTCCACACGCACTGGGCGCATCCCGACCGCCCCGAAACAGACGCCTGATCCGGACCGTCACGTCCACAGTCACCGACGGTCTGCCTGGGTGTGGCACACCCACCCTCGCACAACCTCCCTCTTCGGGGCCCTGTCGGCGAGTGTGGAGTCCACACCCCACCGCGGACTATCCCGCATCCGCAGTTCTGAGATTCCGAGAACCCAGAAGGAAGCACCATGTCACTCACCTCGTACCGCACCCTTGGCCGCTCGGGGCTCCGCGTGAGCCCTCTCGCCTTCGGCGCGATGAACTTCGACGACGGCAGCTGGGGTTCCGGCCCCGAGACCTCGTTCGGGCTGCTGGACCACTACCTCGACGCCGGTGGCAACTTCGTGGACACCGCGAACATGTACAACGGCGGCGCCTCCGAAGAGACCCTGGGCCGCTACTTCGCCCAGCGTCCCGGCCGCCGTGACCGCGTCGTCCTGGCGACGAAGTTCGGCGGCAGCATGGCGGCCGACGACCCCAACTCCGGCGGGGCCGGCCGCAAGGCGATCCGCGCCCAACTGGACGCATCTCTGCGGCGGTTGAATACCGACTACATCGACCTCTACTGGATGCACCAGTGGGACCGGCACACTCCCGTCGAGGAGACCCTTTCCACCCTCACCGATCTGGTCCACGCGGGCAAGGTCAATGCCATCGGCCTGTCCAACGTGCCCGCCTGGTGGGTCGCCGAGGCTGCTACCACCGCCCGGCTGCGGGAGTGGGAGCCCGTCGCCGCACTCCAGGTCGAGTACTCCCTGCTCGCCCGTAGCGTCGAGGGCGAGACCTTCGGAGTCGCCCGCCGCTTCGGCCTCGGCATCACACCGTGGAGCCCGCTGGCCAGCGGCGTCCTGTCCGGCAAGTACTCGCGCACCACCACCGAGGTAGCCGGTTCCGGGCGCACCGCGTACGCCGCCTCCTACCTGAGCGAACCGACCTACGTCCTCCTCGACGCCCTGCGGGAGATCGCCGACAGCTTCGGTACGACAGTGGCAGCCGTGGCGCTCGCCTGGGTCCGGCAGCGCTCCGAGGTGACATCCACCCTGGTCGGCGCCCGGACCCAAGAGCAGCTGGCCGCCAATCTCGCCTCGCTCGACATCACGCTCACCGACACGCAGATCACCGCACTGAACAGCCTCACGGCACCCACCCTCGACTACCCGCACAGCATGATCGAGTCCATGGTCGGCTTCCAGCAGGGTGACACCACGGTCAACGGCCTGTCCGCCAAGGCGTTCGTTCGCTGACCTCCCTCAACAGCACTGCGTGACGAGAACGGAACACACCATGGCCGAGACACTCGAGATCACCACCTTGCGCCCAGCACCGGGCCTCACCGCCGACGACTTCGTGAAGGCGAACGCGGACATCGACGCCTACCTGAAGCGACAGCCCGGCTTCCTGTGGCGACGCATCGTCGAGACCGACGACGGACGCGTCATCGACATCGTCGCCTACGACAGCCTGCCGCACGCCCGCACCGGCGCCGTCGGCATCACCGGCGAGATGGCGGACTCTCCCGTCCACGCCACGATCGACCACGACAGCGTGGACTGGCAGCTCACCACCGCACTGCACCACGTCACATGACGGAGAGACCAGCATGCCGTTCGCCGACGAACTCATCAGCCGCCACACCGTGCAGAACCTCACGCACGCCATCCGGGCCGCCGCTCCGGACACCACCCTCACGGCACTGCACGCGGCAGCACGGCAGATCGGCCCGCTGGCACTCAGACAGCGCGCCGACCTGCTGCGCGACGCACTGCTGACCGACCTGCCGGGCGATTACGCCACACTCGCCCGGACGGTTCGAACAGCCCGGGACAACGCACCTCAGTTCACCGGATGGTTGATCTGGCCGGTCACCAGCGCGCTCGCCACCCGCGCCGTCCAGGAAGGCGAGACCGCCCCCTTCGACGACGCGATGGCACTCCTCGCCGAGCTCACCGGGCGACTCTCCTCCGAGTTCGCGATCAGAACACTGCTGCGACACGACCTCGACCGGGCGCTCAACACCATCGTGAGCGACTGGACCGGATCGGCAGACCCCGACGTGCGCAGGCTCGCCTCCGAAGGCACCCGTCCCTACCTCCCCTGGGCGGTACGGGTGCCGCAGATCCTGACCCGTCCCGGAGCGACGGTCCCCATCCTGGACACCCTCTACCGGGACGAGAGCGCATACGTACGCCGCTCGGTCGCCAACCACCTCAACGACCTCAGCCGCGACCATCCCGAGGTCGTCGTCGACACGGCGCGCCGCTGGCTGGACAGTCCTGACGCCACCACGGAGCGCCTGGTGCGGCACGGGCTGCGCACGCTCATCAAGCGCGGCCACCTTGGTGCACTGGAACTGCTCGGTTTCGCTCCCGCGGTCCTGGACGTGGTCGGGCCCCGACTGGACCGGGACGTCGTCCCTCTTGGCGAGAGTGTCCAGCTCACCGCCTCAATCCGCAACGTAGGTGCTTCTGCGGCGCGGCTGACGATCGACTACATCGTGCATCACCGCAAGGCCAACGGAACCCTGACCGGTAAGACCTTCAAACTCGCCACCCGAACCCTCGCACCGGGTGAACAGACGGAGGTGATGCGGGAGCACTCGTTCCGGCCGATCACGACACGGCGCTACTACCCGGGGCGGCACGCAATCTCCCTCCAGATCAACGGAGTCGAGTCCGACCGGGCCGCATTCGAACTGGCCCCCACGGACACACCGTGACGTGCGGCACGGAGGGAAGCGGGGCGGTCTCCGGGCCCCTGTAGGCGATCACCGGCCACGTTCACCTCGCATCGTGTGTCACCCGTCTGCCGACAGACCTCATCACCACACCGACAGACCAGGACCAAATTCGTCCGCATCTGCCTCTAGCGTCGTCAGTGACATCGATTGCCCCGGAGGGACCCTCAATGAACGAGATGCCGACACACGACGAGAAGGCCGGCCTCATCGAGGCCGAGGACAGGGCGCTGCAGGTCCGAGCCCAGTACGAGCAGATCGAGCAGCGCATTCTGGGCCGGACCTGGACACTGCCGGAACTCGCGCTCGGCTTCACGAACGACGCAGCCTACGTCGGGCGCCTGGTGCTGGCCGCCGAGAGCACCTGGGGCATCGACGGTGACGTGGACGCCGAACTGCGGCACAAGCTGGCCGAGTGCCTGTGGTGGGTCTTCGTACTCGCCGATCGACTCGACGTTGATATGCCGGAAGCCTACGAGGCCACCATGGATCGCATCGGCGATGGCCTGCAGCGGACCTTGGAGGCCATGCCCAAAGGCTGACAAGCCGCTGGTAGTCCAGCGGCGTACGTCATGGTCAACGGCTTGAGCGTGGACCTGCTGGTGGGTTGGTGCCGACGAGGGGGAGTCGCCCGGCGAGTCCCGCGAAGAATGACCATGCCTGTGCGTAGTGACAGTGCAAGGTGCTGTCGCCGTGCTTCGAGGTAGCGAAGTCGACGGCCCACCGCAGGTTCCTGATCCGGTGAAGAGCCCGTATCCGGGGCCGGACTCCAGGTGGAACTCTGTATCGCGTGGACGACGCAGGACGATCCATCGTCGGTGTTCTGTCCGTTCGCTGGACCCGACCTCTTCGGGCTGTACGCACGCTGATGCGCTTGCCTCAGAGCCCTTTGTCCCGCCTTCACGGACATTTCCTGCGCCCTCGTGTGCTACCTCAGGCACGCAGACACAGGTTGAGATGGCTTCCTGAAAGCCTTCATTGTGAGGGCGACGCCCGTACGATCACCGACGCCCTGGCACCGGCCGGCCCAGACAGTCGCGAGCGGGGCCCGGACGTCGTGTCTTGACGGGCTGAGCGAAAGACTCATTGAGTAGGTGCGGTGTTCGTCAAGATGCTGATCCTCTGGGACTCTGACCGCAGCGGACACGCCAGAGCTTGTGCGCGCGCCAAAGGCGACGTTCCTCTCGGTGGGCGGCTCGGGCCGTCCGGGGACCGAGGCTTTCTATCGCAAGATGGCCTTCGTTACCGCGGTGGAGGCGTCCCTACCCGGTGCGTCGAGGATTTCTCCATCGGATGCATGTGTCATCGAGATTCTCTACTGGTATCCGAAGCAGGCCGAATCTGTCGAGATCGAAGACTTTTACACCGGCAACAGCATCGATCTCCTTGAGTACCGCATCACCACCCGCGTCGCCGACTCGACCACCCATAACGCAATTGTGTCGGCCCGCCGTGACGCGGCGGGCCGTGCCGACGATCCGGGTGGCGAAGTGGAGCTGTTCACCTTGCCCGAGAGCCTTGTGGTGCAGGTGATGCATCACGGGCCTTTCAAGGACGAGTTCGAAACTCTCGCTCGGCTTGGCGCGTTCGCCCGTGAGAGGAACCTTCGGCGCTCCGGTCCGCATCGAGAGATCCACATCGACCCCTTTACCGCACAGACGCCGCAGGACGCGTTGCGGACCATCTTGCGTGACCCTGTCGCCTGACCTGCGGGTCTCACCAATGACCGCGGTTCGAAGCCCGCAATAGGATCGCCGAGCGTCCCGCGCTCTCGCCGTGGTGTTGGCCTACTGCCCGGTAGACGAGGGTGAGGGGCAGATCCATGTGGTCGACCAACGCCGTCGTGCGTCGTTGACTCAACCCCTGCCCGCCTCTGACCGTTCGGTGACCTTGCCGGACGGCCCCTCTTGTCACCGGACAGAGGCGCCTCATGTCGTAACCGCCCGGGGGCCCGCCCAGGCGGGCCCCGGCGGCCGGTAGCCGGGGCCGTCGCCCTGGTTGACCGTTTCGGGAAGGCCTAGCAGTGCCGTCCTCCGAAGCCAGTGGCTCACCCTCGAGTGCGGAAGCAGCTGCTGGCGTTCGCCGCTGCCACCACACTGGGCGGCACTCGGTCGAAGAAGGTAGGCCGATCTGAGTTGTGTAAACCCGCGGTCAGCCGGCGGGCTGGCTTCGAGAGCGTCGGGCGCTGAGACCGAAGAGGGCAACGAGCACGGCGGCGGTCCCTAGACCGGCTGCTGTCCAGAAGGCACCCGCCAGGCCGGGGACGAAGGCGCGGGGCTCGCCGCCGCTCGTGTGGACCGCGACGATGACGGCGATGCCGAGGGAGCCGCCCACCTGCTGAACCATCTGCAGGAACCCGGACATCGACCCGCTGTGCCGGGCAGGCACTCCCTCCATGATCAGCATCGTCCCGGGGGTGAACACGAGGGCGACACCGAGGCTGTGGAGCACCAGGGGAGCCACGACCCCGCCGACGTAGGTGCTGGAGTCGTCCAGGGCGGCGAACCAGATGAAGCTGATGGTGACCAGCGCCGTGCCGAGGACGAGCAACCGACCGGCTCCGAACCGCCGTACGAATGCGGGCACGAACTGCGTGACGATCAGGATGGTGCCTGTCAGGGGCAGGAAGGCGAGGCCGGCGACCAAGGCGCTCATGCTCAGCTCCCGTTGGTAGAACTGCACCAGCGTGAACAGCAGGGAGAAGTGGACCCCCACGGTGAGCCCCATGGCGCCCAGGGCCGTCGCGCGCTTGCGATGACGAACCAGGGAGAGGTCGAGCAGCGGGAGTTTGACGCGCCGCTCGACGGCGACGAACGCGGTGAGCAGAACGAGAGCAAGGATGAAGGTGACCAACGTTCCCGCGGTGGCCCAGCCTGTCTCTGCGGCGTGCACGAAACCGTAGACGAGGGCCAGCGACCCGAGGGTCGCGGTGATCGCTCCCGCCACGTCCACCCGGCCGCCGGTCGGCCGGTCCTCCTTGACGAGCCATTGGACGACGAGAACGACGACGGCCCCGATGGGCAAATTGATCAACAGCCCCCACCGCCAGGAGAAGAAGGCGGTCAGCGCGCCACCGACGATCAGGCCGAAGGACGAGCCCACTGCGGAGGCGGCGGTGAACAGGGCCATGTTCCGGCTGCGGGCATGCTCGTCTCGGGCGATGGCGGTGATCAGGGACAGGATGCTCGGTGCCGCGATGGCCGCTCCGACTCCCTGCGCCACCCGGGCGACGACCATGATCGTCGCGTCGGGGGCGAGGCCGGCGGCCAGTGACGCGAGAGCGAACAGCACTGTTCCGATGGTGAAGACCCGGACTCGGCCCAGAACGTCGCCGAGCCTACCGCCGAGCAGCATGAGTCCGCCGAAGGCCAGCGCGTAGGCGTTGGGCACCCATGACAGACCGGCGGGGGAGAAGCCGAGATCCTGTTGCAGCTGGGGGAGTGCGACCGTCACCACCTGCGCGTCGAGTTGCAGCATGAGCTGCGTGGCCAGGATGGCGACCGTGGCCAGGGCGACGAAGCGCGGCACGGCCACGGTGGGCACCCTGCGGTGTTCCGTCGGGGCCGGGGATGTATCGGCATCGCTGCCGGTGTGGACGGACATGCCACCTCATAGGGGGATGGGTTGATGAAAAGGCGGAGGGAGGCCGCACGGGCGAGCAGCTGGCACCTGAACGAGGGATGAGGAGTTGCTTCTCGCTCGGCACGGCCGTGTAGTCGAAGCGATGCCGTTAGTGTAACTAAGGTGGATACACTTTAGCAATTGTCGACGGCGGCCCGGGCTTCGACCGCGAGAAGCCCCGCGTCGTCCGCGACGTATGAAGGGCTTCTCCTCGTGGTGTCACCCGCCCGTGTGGCAGGACCGATACGGAGAGGGGTGAACATGAAGAACTGGATGACCGGATAGCACTCGTCACCGGCTGGGGGGCGGTTATCGGGCGTGTCGTCGCTCAGTGAGCTGACGGTGACAACCCTGGTATGAGCCTGTACGCAGCATCCAAGTCCGCCGCGCACTGTTCGGCACGCTCCTGAGCACAGGGGTTGGGTGGCCGAGGCGCCCGGGTAAATGGTCTCAGCCCCGGCCCTATCGAGACCGGGGGCTTCCGTGAATCCCAGGGCGAGACCTCGGGGGAGGCTGAGCGCACCGGGAACGCTGGGCCACGACCCCCTCGGTCGTACGGGGAAGCCGGCAGGGATGCCTCGGCGGCTCTCTTCCTCGCCACCGACGAGAGTTCCTTCGTGACCGGTAGGGAACTTCACGTGGATGGCCGTATGGCTATCAGGCGCCCAGCGTGTCGGCGGTCGTGCGGCCGACACCTTGGTGTCTCGCGAGCCAGGGGCGATCGCGAGGCACGCAAAGTCGTCCTACCGGTACGCCAAGAGGGAGCGCCGTACGCCGGGCCGACGGCCACAGTTGCCGCGGCCGAGCGGCGTGACCTCGTGAACGGTCAGCGGGCCCCGGCGGATACGGAGTGGAACGCCAGCGTGTCGCGCAGGACGTCTGCCACGGTGGTGGCCGACAGTGACCGGCAGAGAGCCTCAGTCGCCTCTTGATACACCTGACCCAGGGTGTGCTGGATACCGAAACCCACGTAGCACTCCGCGTTGGGATCCGAGGCGTGCATTCCGAAGATCGGCTCCTCAGGGAGTGCCTGGTAGACGTTGAGAAGTGAGATCTTCTCCGCCGGACGGGCGAGGTTCCAGCCGCCGTTGCGTCCGTGGGTGACCTCTACCAGTCCGGCATCCTTGAGCTGCCCGAGGCAGCGTCGGATGACGACGGGGTTGGTGTTGACGCTGGTCGCGATGCGCTGGGACGTCGCGACCTCTTTGTCGGTGCCGCGCCGGTCGTACGCCAGCCAGGTCAAGATGTGGACGGCCAGGCTCATACGGCTGTTCGCGCTCACGCGGGCTCGCCTCCCTTGGTCGATGCCGGTACTGGCTGGCGCTCGCGCACGCTGCCGGCGACACTAAAAACTGTAACAGTTACAGAAAAACCGGGCGACGCGTGCTCTAGCGGTGTCGCATGCCGCTCGGGCGTCCGCGATCGTGACGCAGGCCACCCGTGGCAAGTCACGTGCCGACGTTGCTCGCGGAGCTGGGCTGCGCCGTTCGTCCCTGCTGTGCGGATATCGCTCACGCCCGACAGGGACCACTGGTCAAGCTTCTGGCCGAGGGGATCGCTGAGGGAAACGGTGATGCGCTGGGGCGTTGCGTCCCCTTTGTCGATGCCGCGCCGGTCGCACGCCAGCCAGGTCAGGATGTGCATGGCCGGACTCATGCGACCTTTCGCGCACACGCCGCACGCCCCTGACCTCTTTTCCACGAGGAAGCTCCCCGCTCCGCCTGCGCTGGAAAGCATAACGACCGACGTTGCACCGGTATTTCATGGTCACCGCGCCTGGGCAGTGCGACCGTGCGCGCCTACGGAGGCGGGCAGCTGGGGCGCCCATGCATACCGCCGTGCGCACTTCCTGCAGGGTTCCGCACGGCCGGAAGGACGGTTTCGCTGCTGCCCAGTCCGCGGTGAAACGGCCTGCGGGCCGTCTGCTTCCTAGACCTGGGCGAGGCCGCCATCGACGAAGAGTTCGGCACCCGTGGTGAACGAGCTCTGGTCGGAAGCGAGGAAGACGGTGGCGGAGGCCACTTCGTCCACGTGCCCTACCCGCCCCATGGGAATGGAGCTGGCGAAGTTTTCCTTGAGTTCGCGCTGCGCATCGGCGTCATCGCCCGCGAAGCGCAGGAGACCGGGGGTCTCGACGGGGCCGGGGCTGATCGAGTTGACCCGAATTTTGCGTCCCGCCAGCTCGGCCGCCCAAGACCGGGCGAAGTTGCGCGCAGCCGCCTTGGTGGCGCTGTAGACGCTCATCGCCGGAATGCCCTGGGAGGCATTGGTCGAGGAGGTGAGGATGACAGAGGCACCCTCGGGAAGGAGCGGGAGCGCCTTCTGCACAGTGAAGAACATGCCCTTGACGTTGATGTCGAACGTTCGCTCGTACTCCTCCTCTGTCACGTCTGCGAAGCCTGTGACGCCGCCCACTCCTGCGTTCGCGAACAGCACATCGAGCCGTCCGCTGCGCTCCCTGATGGTCGCGAACAGGGCGTCGAGATCATCGAGCCTGGACACGTCGCTCTGCACTCCCACGGCGTCCGCGCCGATCGCTGCCACAGCGGCATCGAGCTCGGACTTGCGGCGCCCCGTGACGTAGACGGTGGCGCCTTCCCGTGCGAAACGCTTGGCTGCGCCCAGGCCGATACCAGTGGTACCGCCCGTGACCAGGGCGATCTTTCCGTCAAGCTGTCCCATTGCCCACTCCTTGGAGAATTGCTCTGAGGCTGGCTCTGCAGGCTGCGGGGGGCCCGCCACCTCCAGTGAAGGACGCCGGAGGTGCTGCACCAGCCGCTCAAATAAAATATAACAGCTTTGATTACACTTTGCCGTGGGTGTCGGCGGCGACCCGCATCAGCGGTGTGCCGCCGCCCCCTCACCTCGCCGCACTGTCACGCCGTGGTGCCGCGACGCGACCTTGTGGCAGCCCGGGGACAGACCATAAAGGCGAGCGGGCCGCGCCGGACGACGGCAGGCTCGGGCCCGCCCGTGTCCCTAGTTCTGTCCGCCCTGGAGGAACGGGTAGTCGGTGTACCCCTCGGGACCGGATGTGTAGAAGAGTGCCGGGCGCGGCACGTTCTCCACGTGCTCGCCCCGCCAGCGCTCCACCAGGTCGGGGTTGGCGATGGCCGCTCGACCCACGGCCACGACATCGGCGTGAGCGGCCTCGATCAGCTCCACCGCTTCCTCGCGCGTGGTGATCGAGGCGGACCCGCTGTTGGCCATCAACTTGCCCCCGAAGCGCCGGCGCAACTGCTGAGCCAGGTCTCCTCCCAGCTCCTTGTGCAGGAGGGAAAGGTAGGCCAGGCCCAGCGGGCGCAGTTGGTCGAGCAGGTGGCCGTAGGTGGCCAGGACGTCGTCCCTGTCGGTCTCCAAGGCGTCCTTGATGTTGCGTTCGGGTGAAATTCGCAACCCGACCCGCCCGGCGCCGACGGCCTTCGCCACCGCCGTGACCACCTCGACGACGAAGCGGGCCCGGTTCGTCGGTGTACCGCCGTACTCGTCGGTGCGGTGGTTCGACGCCGGGGAGAGGAACTCGTGCAGCAGGTATCCGTTGGCGGCGTGGACCTCTACGCCGTCCAAGCCGGCCTCGATCGCCCGGCGGGAGGCCGTGACGAAGTCCTCGAGTGCTGCTCGGGCTTCCGGGACGGTCAGTGCCTGCGGCACCGGGTAAGGCTGCTTGCCCTTCTCCGTGTGTCCCTCACCGTTGATCGCGATCGCGCTGGGAGCCAGGATGCGCAGCCCTCCGTTGACATCGGGGTGGGTGACGCGACCGGCGTGCACGACCTGCATCACGATGCGGCCGCCTTGAGCATGCACCGCCTCGGCCACCCGCCGCCAGCCGGCCACCTGCTCGTCAGTGACGATGCCCGGCTGCCCCACGAAGGCCTGCGACTCGCGGCTGGGGTAGACGCCCTCGGTGACGATCAGACCGAGGCTCGCTCGCTGCCGGTAGTGCTCGACCATCAGGTCACCGGGGACGCCGGAGGAACCCGACCGCATCCGAGTCAGCGGGGCCATCGCGACACGGTTCGCGAGTTTGATGTCTCCGAGTGAATCGGGCGTGAAGAGGGACGGCTTCGCGGATGTCGCTGCCGACGTCATTGATGTGACTCCGTTCCGGGATGGGTGCACGCACGGGTGGGGCCGGCTGCTGCGGTGTGGTGCGGGAGCGCTCGGTCCGTTCCATCACCACTCGCCGGAGGGCTACGCCCCCTTGGGTCAACGGCCAGGAGCCCTCACGGGCCCACTTTTCCTTGCTCCGCGGGACGGCCGTTCCGGGCAGTGCGACGATGTGTAAGCTGTATCAAGGTTCGTTACATTAACGCGCCGACCGGCACCCCCTGTCAACTTTCAGGAGCACCCCTCATGCCCGCACACCTCCACTCCCTTTCAGAAGCCCCGTTGAGTGAGGGCTACGACGCCGCCACCCGTGGTGACCCGGAGTTCGCTCAGCACTTCGAGCACCGCTTCACCACCATCGACGGCCTTCAGATGCACTACGTCGTCGGAGGCGACGGCCCCCGCACCATCGTGCTGCTCCACGGCTTCTCGGAGAGCTGGTACGAATATCGGGCGATCATGCCCGACCTGCTGCCGGGTCACACGGTCATCGCCGTGGATCTGCCGGGACTTGGGGACACCACCGGCGAGCTACCCTCGCACGACAAGGCCACGCTCGCCCGCTACGTGCACCGCCTGCTCCTCCACCTCGGCCACCAGGAAGGGGTGCAGCTGGTCGCGCACGACTTCGGCAGCGCCGTCGCTTATGCCCTTGCGGCTCAGTGGCCCGAACAGTTCGGCGGCTTGATGATCATGGACTTCGGCCTCGTCGGCGGTTCACTCACCTTCGACCAGCTCAAGCCGCTGTCGTTCCACTTCTCCTTCTTCCAGCAGGAACCGCTCTTCGAGCAGCTCGTGGCCGGACAGGAGCGCCTCTTCCTGTCGTACTTCTATCAACTGCTCGGCGCACCAGCCCCGGAGAAGAGCCTCGACGAGTACGCGCGGGTCTACGGCCGGCCGGGCGTGCTGCACAACGGGTCGCGCTACTACCAGGCATGGCCGCAGGACGAGGCCGACAACCGCCGCCTCATGCGCAAGCCCCTGGACATGCCCGTCCACATCATCGCCCAGGCGCAACTCTTCGACACGTTCCACACTGCGCTCAAGGACGCCGCTCCGCAGGCGACAGGCAGCCCTGTCGAGGGAGTGGGGCACTGGCTCCTGCACGAGGCACCCGGACGGGTACTCGGGGAGATCAAGACCTTCTTCGACTACCAGGACTGATCGTTACCGTCCCCACTCCGCACCACCCCCATAAGGAGGAAAACGTGCTGGACCACGTGGAGATCCAGGTCGCCGATCCCGAGAAGAGCGCGGCGTTCTACGACGCCGTGCTCGCACCTCTGGGCGCCAGCCGTCGTATCGAGCACCAGCAGCGTATCGGCTACGGGCCCGGGCGCCCCGAGTTTTGGATCGGTCCGGTCGTCGGACCGGCATCGCCCTCCCGCGAGACGCACCTCGGCTTCGCGGCGCCCGGCCGTGACGCGGTCGACGCCTTCTACGCCGCGGCCGTGGCCCAGGGGGCGCCGGTTCTGCACCAGCCGAAGGTGTGGCCGCAGTACCACGACAGCTACTACGCCGCCTTCGTGCGGGACCCGGACGGCAACAACGTGGAGGCCTTCTGCGAGAACCCGGCCTGATGCCGCTCGGCGTAACCGGTACGAGCGAGGGCCTAAGCGGAAATGATGATGACGCCGCGTTTTCCTGCTTGCGCTCGTCCGGGACAGTAGCGGTCGTCCCGCCTTGAAGAGGGCCCCGTTCCACCGAGGGTATTTGGTGCGGGGCGGGCCGGGCGTGACCTGGTGGGTTAGCCGGTGTCGGCCCCGGCTTTGCTGACGCGGGGGCGGTCGGTGGCGATGTTCGGGAACACGTGGATGCCACCGCCACCAACGGGCCCCTCGCGCTCGTCTACGGTTTCATCCATACCACTGAGTCCCCTGGCCGATCCCGTCCTTCGTTCTCGCAGCAGTACTGCTGCTGGGCTGAAGGCCGGCCATCGTGGCTCATCGGCGGCACCCAATCGGCCATCCTCTTCGTGGTCGTGCAGTACTGCCAACGCACGCTGCGGTTCGGCACCTGACGTCGGGCTTCGCTTTCACTCACGCTCACTGGGGCGCTCCTGGTCACGGTGAGTTCGTCGCTTCCCGGCCCTCGACTCCGCCGGCAGCTACGCCACGGGCCGTCCTGCCCGCGCTGCTCATCCAAAGCGTCGGGGCGGCCATGGGTTTCACCCCGACCGCAGTGGTGATCAGGCCCGGTCCGGAAGCGGAAGACGCCGGCTCCATGTCAGGCCTACTCCAGACCACCCAGCAGGTCGCAGGCTCCCTCGGCTTCGCGATCACCGTCGCGTCCATGTCGCAGGTGACAACGCCGCCACCTTCCCCGCCAGCCCGGGCCCGACCTTCTGCGAAGCGGCAGCCACGACCTTCGCCGCCACGCTTCTGGGCCTGTTCGACCTTCACCCGCCCGGTGGCGGAGCCTGCCCGACAGCTCCGATCTCCTACCCGAAACAACGCACACCACAGGCCCTCGGCCACAACACCAGAAGGAGGAACTGATCATGGGACAGCTGTCCGACAGGGTCGCTCTCATCACCGGCGGCACGGCAGGTATCGGCCTGGCCACCGCCCGGCGCTTCATCAAGGAGGGAGCCTTCGTCTACATAACCGGCCGACGGCGACCGGAACTTGATGCCGCCGTCGAGAACCTCGGCACCCAGGCCGCCGGCGTCCAGGGCGACGTCGCCGACCCTCATGCCATCGACCAGGTAATCAGCGCGATCAGGCAACGTCACGGCCGGCTGGACATCGTCTTCGTCAATGCGGGCGGCGGCAGCGTGCTCCCTCTGACCGAGATCACTCAGAAAGACTACGACCGGCATTTCTCCGTCAACGTGGCCGGAGCGCTGTTCACCGTGCAGAAGGCCCTGCCTCTGATGACGAACGGCGGCTCCATCATCCTCGTCGGTTCGGTCAGCGCCTCCCGCAACGTTCCCCAGATGAGCCTGTACGGCGCGACCAAGGCCGCCCTGCGCAGCCTGGGCCGTTCTTGGGCCTACGAACTGACTGAACGCGGCATCCGCGTCAACATTTTGAGCCCTGGCCCCATCGATACCCCTGCCACCTACGTCGCGGCCGGGGCGCACGACGACGAGTCCCGGCAGCAGGTCAGGGACCAGATGGGCAGCAGCATCCCCCTGGCCCGCATCGGCCGTCCCGAGGAAGTGGCCGCCACCGCGGTGTTCCTGGCTTCCGACCAGAGTTCCTTCACCACGGGCGCCGAACTCTTCGTCGACGGCGGCCTGGGACAGATGTGACCGCACACCCCCACCACCGACCACGCGACCGGACGGGCCGCTACAAGCCGGCCGCCCAGGAGGTACGGACATGACACGCGATCCCCACACCTGGCACATCACCGCCGCCTGAGCAGGCCTGGGGCAGTCACTCACCGAGACGCTGCTCCAACAGGGCCACCGCGGCGCGGCGACCGCGATGACGGCGTCGCCTGTGTGGACGAGTACATCGACACGCAGCACGCCAGCGACGTGCTGCTCCCCGACCTGACTTCTCCCGTCCACCAACGACCAATTCATGCACCACAGAAGCAAAGGAAAAGGGTAATGACGCAGAACACCCAGCAGATCGACGGTCGCGACGAAGCAGAGATCCGGTCGGTGATCCTTGGATATGTCGAGGCGCTGGACAGCCGTGACTTCGGTCAGCTTGCGGACGCGTTCACCGACACCGCAGAGCTCGAAAACACCTTTGAGAGCTACATCCCGGGCGGCGAGGACTTCACCGGCGTGCTGGCCCGGGGCGCGAACGAGATCGCAGGTGCCATCGGCGACCTCATGAGGCGGCTCGATGCCACCCAGCACTTCCTGGGAGCGATCTGGATCGAGGCCTCCGACGAGGGAGTACGCACGCGAACACAGATCATCGCCCACCACCACCGCGGCACCGGTTTCTACCACACCGGCGGCACGTACACGGACTCATTCGTCCGCACCGACAACGGGTGGCGCATCGACCGCCGTGTATTGCACACCTTGTGGACCACGGGTGAGCCGAGCGTGGTCACAGGTGCCTGAACTCCTGCCGGATTGAGCGGCCGCTCCAGTGGCGAGAGGGCCGACTCCGGGCTCAGCGGTAGCTTGCTGGTCCGCTCTCCGCTAGGGACGGCGATGCAGCCGAGCCCGGCGCAGCCGGCAAAGTGGGCCGCTCCGCGCCGGCATGGAACTCGAGCACTACGCAGCGTGACAGGGGGCAGGTCGAGGCCGGTAGTCTTTCCCGTCTCGTAGGAGGAGTCAGGAACGCGGCCGGGGATTCTTTCTGCGCTCCTCGGAGCCAGTTGTTGTACGTGTACAGGGGCGGTGTGGCGAACGCCTAACCAACCCCCGTTCGAGCCGGACCGAGCGGGACGCAGTCGGACGGAAACGGGCCGCTTTGTCCGTTGTTTTGGCATCGTTGCAGGTGGGAGGCGTCACTCTTATGGGTTCGAGTCCCACCCGCCCCACCGAGCGTCCCCAGACAGGACCGTTCTGACCTGGGTAAACGCGTTTGTGGGTGGAGTTTCGCGTGTGGCGTTCGCCTCACGATGGTGTGGCGACCGCGGATTCTCGCGCATCGAAGGTGACCTCTAAGCGGCTTTGACCTGGAGGTTGTAGCGACGCTTTCTTGGAGCCTCGTGGAACGGTCCTACGGCCCTCCCGTGAGGGTTCACCTGCACCGAGCATCCGTACCCGTGGTTCCCCGGCGAAGTGGTCCCGCTTTTCGGGTTGCGGCCAGGCCGGGGGTGTGGTGCCCGTGACTGTGGCTTGCGGGGGTCTGTCGGCGATCGGGTCGCGTCTGCCTCGTGCCTGATGGCCCGCGCAAGGGAATGTTGGTGATGTATCGTAGTTATGTACATCACGGACTCTCGGTGAGGAGTGGCTGGTATGTCTGTTACCCAGGTCGATCTTGATGACGAGGCGCTGGCCGAGGCGATGCGGCTCATGGGTGTCTCGACGAAGAAAGAGACGGTCAACGGGGCTCTGCGGGACTACGTGGCGCGCATCAAGCGGTTGGAGGCTGCCGAAAAGCTGGTCGCGCGGGGTGAGCGGGGCGAGTTCGAGGCCGCGGCTGCGGCGCATGCGGCTTCCAAGCGCGCCCGGCGGGCAGCCTTCGAGTGATCACGTACCTCCTCGACACCTCCGCGCTCTGGCACCTCTTTCGCACGCCGGGGGCGTTGCTGCCCTGGGAAGGGCACATCGCCGCGGGCGTGTTCCACATCTGCGAGCCCACGAGGGCGGAGTTCCTCTACTCGGCCACCAGTCCGGCCCACCGCGACGAGTTGGCCGAAGAGGTGGATGCTCTTTGCCAGTCCTCGCCAGTTCCCAAGAACGCGTGGCGCTGGGTCGATACCGCGCAGTACAAGCTCACCCAGCAGGGACAGCACCGGGCCGCCGGGCCCATCGATCTTCTGGTGTGTGCGACCGCGGTTCATCACGGCCAGACCGTGCTCCACGTCGACAACGACTTCGCCACGGTGGCGGCGGTCCTCAAGGAAGTGCAGCAGCGCGACGTGCGCGCCTGACGATGTCCAAGTGGGGCGCCGTGAGAGGCTGGCTCACTGCCCTCAGCCTGTTGCCCGCGTGAGACGAAAGTACCTGCGCCCAGAGCGCGGCCCTGGGTTCGAGTCCTACCCGCCCATCGCCCAGCCGATCCCGGACCAGCATCGCGGGCGCCCCTCCGGACAGCTCGCCGCCGAGGACTTCGAGCCGGCGTCAGTCGGTGCCGCTAGTGGCATCGTGAGGTGCGACCCGGACGAGGATCTTGCCGCGGCTGTCGCCCCGGAAGATGCGTGCGAGTGCCTCCGGTGCTTGCTCCAGTCCGTCCAGGACGACCCGCTCGTGCCGAAGTCGGCCGTCGCCGAGCCGGGCAGCCAGTTCCGCGGTGATCTCGTCGAAACGGTCGGCGTGGTCGGTGACCAGGAAACCGCGTGCGGTGGCACGCTGCTCGACCAGTTCCACCAGGTTGCGGATGCCATGACGCTGGGCGGGGTCGGCGCTGTAGTCCGCGATCATGCCGCACATGGCGATACGGCCTCCGGTGTTGATCCGGCTCAGCACATGGTCCAGTATCTCCCCGCCCGCGTTCTCGATGTCCGCGTCGATGCCGTCATGGGTGGCCTCGTCGAGCCGGTCGCGCCAGTGCGGGTCCCGTCGGTCGACGCAGGCGTCGAACCCCAGTTCCTCGACGACGTAACGGCACTTGTCCGGCCCTCCGGCCAGCCCGACCACCCGTGCACCGCGTTCCTTCGCGAGCTGGCCGGCGATCGATCCCACCGCGCCGGCGGCCGCGGAGACCACGACCGTTCCGTCCGGCTGCGGGTCGGCGATCTCCACCGCGAGCCAGGCGGTGATGCCGGTCAGACCCAGCACACCCAGCAGGTCCTCGAGCGATGCGGGCAGGGGGTCGGGCAGCACGGTGAACGGCGTCTCGAGCTCGGCGTCATCGGCCACCTGGTAGTCCTGCCAGCCGGTGAACCCCCACACGTGCGCGCCGACCGGCAGATCGGTGCGCCGTGAGGCGACCACCCGGCCGATGCCCAGTCCGCGCATCACCGCGCCCTCCCGCACCGGAGGCAGGTCGCTGCGTATGTCACTCATGAAGACCCGGCTCGACGGGTCCACGGAGAGCATCGACGTCCGGACCAGGGCCTGCCCGTCCTGCAGCGCGGGTACCTCCGTCGTCACCAACTCCAGGCCGGGTTCCTCGGTGAGCCCCGTGGGGCGCTTACTCAGCCTGAACGCTCGGTTCTTCTTGGCGGTGGGCATCCGTGTCTCCTCGTTCGCAGTCGGGTCCGGGCGCGGCGAAGTCGCCCGCCCGGGCCGGCACCTGCGGCCCGCATGCGCCGGCCGCGGCGTCCCGCTCCGGGGCGCCTCTGCCAACGTATGCGGGTCCGCTCGGCAGCACCGTGTACGTGCACGCCGCGAGGCGGTACGAGGCGGCCGTCCCGGCCACCGGACCCGCTCAGATCTCCTCGAGGGGCTCCGACGGTGGCGCGTCGCGCGTGCGGGCGCCCTTGCCGCGGTACTCCTGCGGGGACATCCCGTGGACGGCCCGGAAACGCCGGTTCAGATGACTGCTGTCGACGAAACCCCACCGCCGCGCCAGCGCCGCGATCGTCGCGTCCCCGGTCAGCAGTTCCTCGCGCACCCGGGCGATCCGCTTGGCGCGCAACACCCCCGTGAACGTGGCACCCGCGTCGCTGAACAGCCGCGTGAGGGTCCGCACCGAAATGCTGTTCGCCGCCGCCACCTGTTCCGCCGACAGGCCCCGGTCGCCGAGATGACTCTCCAGGTATCGCTCCACCGCTTCCCGCCGGGCGGGAAGCGACGCCGACTGCAGCGCGCCCCAGCCCAGCTCGAGCAGTGCGTTGCGCGCCGCGACGACGGCCGCGCCCGACAGCTGGGGAAGCGATGTGCTGAGGGAGTCCAGATAGCTCCGCAGCAACTGCATCTCAGGCATCGGGCCGCGCGCCGGCTCACCCATGCGCATCCAGCATCCCGCGTCATCGAGAAGACGGCTTCGCACGATGAGACTGCGCACGACGACGGGCTCGCGCGCCGTCACCCGTGCCGGACGGCGGCTCTCCCAGGAGAGGGCATCGCCCGGGCGCAGCAGCCAGTCGTGACCATCCTGACGGAAGACCGCGCTCCCCGCACCCAGCACGGAGACGATCAGGTAGTCGTCTCCCGTCTCCGCGATCTGACGAGGGCCGCGTACACCACTGAACGGGCCTGATTCCCAGTCCACCAAGGCGACGTCATCCACCCAGCGACGCTGGACCGCGGCTGGGCCCGGGGCCGGGTCCGACGGCGACGTCGACGGGAAGCGCAGCGACCACGGCAGATCGGTCACCGCCCCCAGGAGATGCTCCCAGCCTGCGGCATCGGACGGCCGTACGAACCCATCACTCCATGGCCGGGTATCTGTTTCCTCGAGCACCCGATTCAGCTTAGACAACGAGCGAAACGCTCGGGAACGGGCAGATGTGCTACGTACGAACGTGCCGAGCCCTTCGATCGGCACGGCCCCCGGCGGCACACGAAACGCGGACGACAAGGCTACGGACCCGGCCGCGCATTCAACCGATGTTCTCGACCGCCGCCAACGAGAGGGTCCGGTCACGTGGTTCGTCACGGGACTCGCGGCGCGGCAGATCCTCGACGGGTCGCCGGAGCGGCTGCGGACGCGGTTCGACGAAAGCTTTCGAACGCAGGGCCCGCCTCTTTGGCCGAGCTGCACCGTCCGTCCGGCGCGGGCGGGTGTCCGGTGGGTGTGGATGCCGCGTTGCCGGGCACTCGCATCGCTGCAGCACTAAGGGCCGTCACCGCGAGGCTCTGGGGGGATATGGAGTGAGGCCCCCTCAGTGGTGCACCGAAGTCGTCCGCCTCGGACGCACGGTGATGTCTGACGTGGACCTGACGATGGGAAACCTCGAAATGATCGTTCTTGGGCTTATTCTGCTGATTATCGGCCTGCTTGTGGGTCTCGGGCTGCTGACGACCATCGGTGGCATCCTCATCGTGGTGGGCGCCATCCTGTGGATCCTGGGTGCGACCGGCCGCGCGGTCGGTGGACGCAAGCACTACTTCTGACGCCGGGGTGCCTGCCGCCCGCGGTAGCGGGTGAGGAGTCTCGGGAGAAGTGCGGGGCCGGGTTGCGGATGCGCAACCCGGCCCCGTCGGTTCAGGTGGACCAGACGACGTTGCCGTTGTGGGAGATGACCACCTTGCCGTCCTTCCGCAGCACCAGTTCGGCGCCCTCCTTGCCCCAGGTCTGGGAGGCCCAGATGGGGCGGTCCTCGCCGTTGTGGATGACCAGGTTGCCGTCGGACTGGAAGATCGCCCGGTGGTTCTCGCCGAAGGTCATCGACGCCCAGGTCGCCTTGCCCTTCTCGTTGTAGACGACCAGGTTGCCGTCGGGCTGCATCACCATGCGGATGCGGTTGGTGGTCCAGGCCTGGTTGACCTCCAGGGTGCTGACGGCGCGGACCGTCGAGGTCGTCCAGTCCGGCGTCGGGGACGGCTTGGCCTTCGGCTTCGGCTCGGGCTTCGGCGCGGCCTTCTTCTCCGGTGCGCTCGTCGCGGGTTCCGGTGCCGGGGGCGGGGCGACCGCCTTCACCGGCGCGCTCGGCTCCGGCTTCTCCTTCGGCGTCGCGCTGGGCTTCTCGGCCACGTAGTCGTCCAGGGCGGCGCCCGCCGAGCCCGGGTCCAGCACCGTGTCCGCGTCCTCGGCGGCCAACTTGGCGCTGTCCGGCCGCTTCTCGTCCTCCGCGCCGCCCGCCAGCAGCAGCGGTACGGCTATCAGGACGGCGCCGAGGATCCCGGCCACGGCCAGAACGGGCTTGCGGGGGCGCCCGTTGTCGACGCCGGTGGCGGTCTTGGCCGGGGGCGGTGCCGCGACGGCCGCCGCGACGGCCGTGCGCCTTCCGGCCGACTCCGGCTCCTTCGCCTCGGCGGTGGCGGCTGCCGTCGCGGTCGACTCCTCGCCCGCTTCGGCTGCTTCACCTGCCTCGGCCGCTGCCGCCGGGGAGGCGGGTGCGGGTGCGGGGTCCGCGGCGGGCGCGGTGTGCTCCTCCGCCGCCGGGGGTGCGGCGGTGGTCGACGGTGGGGTGTCCGGGGAAGAGCCGGAGGCCGGCGTCGTGTTCGTGCCGGAGGCGGGCTTCTGCGAGGACATGCGATGTACTCCTTGGGGGCGGAGCGCGGCGGATCCGACGGCGTACCGGCGTATCGAACATAGCCCGTACCGGCGTGCGATGGTTCCCTGCCCCGGCAACGCGGTCCGTCGCTATGTCCGAGTGCGGGTGACTGATCCCGCAACGTCCCCGGGCCGGGCGGTGAACGGGCACGTGGGAGGCCTGTTCGGGCAGGCCTCTACATGCCCACCGCGCAGGTCGTTGTGGCATTCTGTTGCCCCCGACCGATCAACGTCGGGTCACAAGGACCAAGAGTTCAAGAGTTCAGGTGGACATGCGGCCCGGAGAGCAGATGGAGGCCACGTCAGGCACGCCGGCCTCGTCGCCCGGGCCCGGTGCCGTCGAGGCCGGTGACACCCCCGAGATACCCGAGGCCGTCCGTGCCGCGGCCCGGCAGGCGCCGGGACACTGGATCGGCGTGGTGGACCCGGAGTGGCCCGAGGAGCGGACCCCGCCGGAGTGGGCGGTGCTGGGGGAGTGGCGGTCCGGCGACGAGGGCGACGTCGGCACCTACCGCGCCAACCCCGCGTACCGCCCCTCCGCCCGGGCCCTCGGCTGGCCCGAGCCCACCGACCCCGTCGACGCGGCGGCACAGCGGGCCGCCACCGGATACGGCTCCGTGGACGAGGCGCTCGCCGCGCTGGCGGCCGCCGAGGTCACCGTCGTGGCCGGACCGGACGGCGCTCCGCTGGCGGCCGCGGGGCAGGACGGAGAGCCGGTGGTGCTGGTGTTCACCTCACCGGCACACGCGTTCATGTCCGCCACACTTCGCCATGAGACCCTTCCCGCCCGGGAGCTGACCCGCTCCCTGGCCGGTTCCCCCACCCTCTCGCTGCTGGTCAACGCCGGTGCGGTCGCCCCCCTCCTGGTGCCGGCGGCCCGCGTTCCGGTGGATGGCGGCGAAGTTCCCCCAGGCCCCTTGACCCACACCTCAGGGAGGTACCCGTGACGCGTTCGACGCAGCAGCCCCCCACATCTCCGGCTGCGCGTGCGGAGTCCGGTCCCCACGGCGAGCGGAGTTCCGCCGCCGAGTCCGAGTCCATGCCCGAGTCCAAGTCCAAGTCCACATCCGAGTCCCCGGTCAGTACGACGGCGGAGGGCTCGGCCTCCGGTTCCGGCGCAGAATCGTTTCCCGAGGTGAAGCCCGAGGCCGGGACGGCATCGGCGGGCGAGGCCGAATCCCCGGCTGAGAAGGCGCCGAAGGCAGAGGAGGCGGAGGAGGCGGAGGAGGCGGAGGAAGCCGAGGCGGCGGAGCGCGAGCCCGTGGCCCTGGCTCTGGCCCAGGCCGCCGACGGGCCCGCGGAGGACTCCGGCACAGGTGTCGGCACAGGTGTCGGCACCGGCGTTGACACCGACGCCGATGCCGGCGGTGCCTCCGCCGCCAAGAGCCGGCTCCCGCTGCTCGTGCGGACCATGACCGCCACCGCCATCGACAAGCCCGACGACGCCGTCAGGCCGGTGGGACGGCCGGGCCGGGCCGTGCTGGCCGCCGCCGCGGTCGGCGGCGCGCTGCTCGTCGCGGTGCCGTTCCTGCTCCTCGGGCCGGACGACGAGGACAAGGAGGACAGGGCCTCGACGACCGCGGCGACCGTCCTCGGCGGGGACCAGGAGGAGGAGACGGGCGACTTCGCGGTCAGCCCTCCCGAGGCCGGGGACCCGGCGGACGACGAGAAGGAGTCCGAGAAGCCGAAGGCGCCGCCCGCGCCGAAGACGGACTCCGGCGACGCCGAGAAGGCCGCCGCGGCCGAGAGGGCCGAGAAGGAGAAGAAGGCGGCGGAGGAGAAGGCCGCGAAGGAGAAGGCGGAGAAGGAGAAGAAGGCCGCTTCGGAGCAGGGCTCCAAGGACTCCGGGAAGGACGTTGCCAAGAACGGGGGCAACGCCGCCGCGGGGCCGGCCCTCGGCTTCCCCGTGTCGTTCCACAGCCACCTCTCCGGCCGCTGCATCGACGTACCCGCCAGCGCCTTCACCGACGGGCAGGGGCTGTGGATGTGGGACTGCAACAACACCGACGCGCAGAAGTTCCAGTTCGCCTCCGACGGCACGCTCCGCCTGAAGGGGCTGTGCATGGACGTCGCCGGGGCCAACTTCGCCAACGGCACCCCCATCCAGCTCGCCAACTGCACCGGCGTCGACGCGCAGAAGTTCGCGCTCAACGAGGCCCACGACCTCGTGAACACGGCCGTGGGCATGTGCGTCGAGATCGAAGGCCACGACCACAACGCCCAGGCCCGTGTGCAACTGTGGACCTGCACGGGGCTGGACAACCAGAAATGGAGCGTCTGAGCAGGGAGGCGGTCGTCCGTTTCCCGGTTCGCCGGGGCCCTGTCCAAGACGCAGACTGAGCAAGGAGGTTCGCGCGTGTCGCGCCAGGTACTGTCGGTCGGCCCCGACGACCGGGACCGTTTCCGGACGATCGGTGAGGCACTCGCTGCGGCTCGTACCGGCGCGCTCATCAGCGTCCGGCCGGGGACGTACGCGGAGAACCTGGTGATCCACACCCGGGTCACCCTCACCGCCGCCGAGGGGCGGGGCACCGTGGAGATCCGGCCCCGGTCGGGCAGCGTCGTCGCGCTGCGCGCCGACGCCGTGATGCTCTCCGAGCTGACCCTGCGCGGGGCCGACGCCGAGGCGCCCGCCGTGGACGTACGGCGCGGCCAGGCCGCGCTCGACGGCTGCGAGATAGCCGGTGCCGCCTGGACGGCGCTGCTGGCCGGCGGCACGGGTTCGCTGGCGCTGCGGGACTGCCGGGTGAGCAACTCCCAGGGCGCGGGCATCGTGGTCACCTCGACCACGCCGACCACCGTGGAGAGCTGCACCCTCGAACACCTCGGCACCAGCGGCCTGGTCGTCGCCGAACAGGGCGAGGTCCGCGTCCGCGGCTGCACGGTGCGCGACGCCCGCGGCAACGGCGTCCTCGCCAACGGCGACTCCCGCGGCTCGCTGGAGGACTGCGACCTCTCCTCCACCGACAAGCCGTCCCTCGCCCTGGAGGGCAACTCCACCCTGACGGTGAGCCGCACGGTCGTGCACGACACCAGCAACGGCGTCCACCTGAGCAGCGCCGGCCGTACGACCCTCGAGGACGTCCGGATCACCGGGGCGTCCGGCACCGGCATCACCCTGGCCGCGGGCACCGACCCGGTACTGCGCCGCTGCCGCGTCTCCCGCACCCGGGGCCACGGCGTGGTCGTCACCGACCGGGCACGCGGCACCTTCGAGGACTGCTGGATCGACGGCGCCCAGGGCGTGGCCCTGCGGGTCGCCGGGGCGGCCTCCCCGGCGCTGACCGGCCTGACCGTCCGCGACTGCGCCGAGACCGGCCTGCTCCTGGAGGAGGACGCGGCGGCCGAGCTGGACCGCCTGGAGGTCATCGGCGGCGCGCCGGCGATCGCGCTGCGGGCCGGGGCCAACCCGCTGCTGCGCAGGGCCCGCCTCGTGGAGCCGTCGGGCGACGGCATCACCGCCACCGGGGACGCCCGCGGCCGGGTCGAGGACTGCGAGATCGTGCAGCCGGGCGGCTCGGGCGTGCGCGCGGCGAGCGGCAGCACCCTGTACCTGGCCGGCGGCGGTGTCTCCGGCGCCGTGGACAGCGGACTCGTCCTGGAGGACGGCGGCAGCGTCACCGTCCGGGACTTCCGCGTGGAGAACGCCGGCGCGGAGGGCATCGTCGTCGACTCCGGCGGCGAACTGACCGCCAACCGCACCTCGGTGCTCACCCCGCAGGGCCACGGCGTGCTGCTGCGCGAGGGCGCGATCGCCTCGCTCAGCGGCTGCGAGGTGGCCGGCGGCGCGCAGGACGGCTTCCGGGTGGAGACCACCGCGCCGGTCTCCCTCGTCAACTGCCTCGCGCGGGAGAACGAGGGCGGCGGCCTGGTCCAGACCGCCCCCGGCGAGCGGCTCGCCGTCGAGGGCCTCAGCAGCACCGGCAACGGCAAGCGCGACGCCTGGGGTTCGGGCAGCGCCGAGAACACCGACCCGGCGGGCTCGGGCGCCGCCGACGGCCCCGCCCAGGACCGGCCCGACGGCCCGCTGGGCGCCCTGAACGCGCTGATCGGCCTGGACAACGTCAAGGAACAGGTCCGTACGCTGGTCAACCTCACCCAGCTCGCCCAGCGCCGCGAGCAACTCGGCATGTCCGCGCCGCCGATGAGCCGCCACCTGGTCTTCACCGGCCCGCCCGGCACCGGCAAGACCACCGTCGCCCGCCTCTACGGCGCGATCCTCGCCGAGCTGGGGTCGCTGCGCGACGGCCACCTCGTGGAGGTCTCGCGCGCCGACCTCGTCGCCCAGGTCGTCGGCGGTACAGCGATCAAGACCACCGAGACGTTCGAACGGGCCCTGGGCGGTGTGCTCTTCGTCGACGAGGCGTACACCCTCACCTCGGACAGCGGGCACGGCGGCGCCGACTTCGGCCGGGAGGCCGTGGACACGCTGCTGAAGCTGATGGAGGACCACCGCGACGAGGTGGTCGTCATCGTGGCCGGCTACACCGACGAGATGACCGGGTTCCTCGCCTCCAACCCCGGCCTGGGCTCGCGCTTCTCGCGCACGGTCGAGTTCGAGAACTACACCGTGCCCGAGCTGGTCGCCATCATGGAGAGCATGTGCGCCGCGCACCAGTACGAGCTGGGTGAGGGCACGGCGGCCGCGCTGGCCGCGCACTTCGACGCGATGCCCCGGGGCGCCGGGTTCGGCAACGGGCGTGCCGCACGCGGCGTCTTCGAGGAGATGGTGGACCGGCAGGCGGTCCGGCTCGCCACGCTCCAGCAGGTCGGCGAGCGCGACCTCAGACTGCTGCTGCCGGAGGACGTCTCCGCGACCGCCGCCGAGCAGAGCGCCGGGACCGGCGTACCGGAGAACGACCCGCTGACCCGCCTCGGCGACATGGTCGGCCTCGCCGAGGTCAAGCGCGACGTCACGGACCTGGTCAACCTCATCACCACGGCCCGCCACCGCGCCGCCGCCGGACTGCCGGTGCCCTCGCTCAGCCACCACCTGGTCTTCACCGGCCCGCCCGGCACCGGCAAGACCACCGTCGCGCGGCTGTACGGCGAGATCCTCAGCCAGCTGGGCATCCTCCCGCGCGGCCAGCTGGTCGAGGCGGCCCGCGCCGACCTGGTCGGCCGGTACATCGGACACACCGCCCAGCTCACCCGGGAGGTCTTCGAACGGGCCCGCGGCGGCGTCCTCTTCATCGACGAGGCGTACACCCTCACCCCGCGCGGCGGCGGCAACGACTTCGGCCAGGAAGCGGTCGACACGCTGCTGAAGCTGATGGAGGACCACCGCGACGACGTCGTGGTCATCGTCGCCGGCTACACCGGCGAGATGGAGCGCTTCCTCTCCTCCAACCCCGGCCTGGCGTCGCGCTTCCCGCGCCGGATCGCCTTCGCCGACTACTCCTCCGAGGAGCTGGTCACCATCGTGCGCACCCAGGCGTCCGCCATGGGCTACGAGTGCGGTCCCGGAACCGGGCCGCTGCTGCGGGAGCACTTCGACTCGCTGCCCCGCGACCAGTCCTTCGGCAACGCCCGGCTGGCCCGGCAGGTGGTGGAGTCGATGGTCACCCGGCAGGCCGGACGGCTCAGTTCGCTCGCCGCGCCCACCCTGGAGGACCTGCGGGTCCTGCTGCCCGAGGACGTCACCGCGGCGACCCCGAAGGCGGCCCGGTGAGGCGCCGCGACCGCGTAGGCGGCACGGTGGAGCGCCGCGGCCGTGAAGGCGGCGCGCCGGCGCGCCGCGGGCCGGGTGCGGGGCGTCCGCTGTGCGGCGTCGCGCTGGCCGCCGCAGTGCTGCTGCCGGTGGCCGCGCCCGCCGCGGCGGAGCCCGGGGGCGCGGTGTCCGCCGCGGCCGGGGTCGCGGACGGGGCGCACGCCGTGGCCGGGTCCGCGGGGACGCGGGCCGCCGTGGCCGGGGCCCCGCGCGCGGTGCCCGCCGCCGACGGCAAGAGCCAGGGGCTGCCGCCGATGCCCTCCGCCTTCGATCCCGGCACCCAGGGCGTGCCGTGCACCGCGGCCTCGCCCGAGAAGGCCGAGAAGCAGGACTGGTCGCGCCAGCGCCTCGACCTGGCCCGGGTGCACCAGCACGGCGCCGGAGCGGGCACGACCGTCGCCCTCGTCGACACCGGGGTCCGGGCCGGCGCCGCCGGGCTCGGCGACCGGGTCACCGCACGGGGAGACGCCGGCGACGACTGCGTCGGACACGGCACCTTCCTGGCCGGGCTGATCGTCGGGGAGGGCTGGGGCGACACCCGGCTGCCCGGCGTCGCGCCGGGTGCGAAGCTGCTCGCCCTGCGCGGCACCGACGAGCGCGGCACGGCCGACGCCGCGCTGGTCGCCCGGGCGGTGCGGGACGCGACCGCCGCCGACGCGGACGTCATCGCCATCGGGGTGGCCCTGTACAAGCGGGACAAGGAGCTGACCTCGGCGGTCGCCGACGCCCTCGACGCGGGCGCGGTGGTGGTCGCCGCCGCCACGCCCGACCCGCCGAACGCCAACGCCACGCAGGAGACGCCGACCCGCACCTACTACCCGGCGGGTGAGCCGGGCGTCCTCTCCGTCGCCGACATGCTGCCCAGCGGCGCCCGCCCGGGCGACGCCCTGCCCACCGACGGCGTCGACCTGGCCGCGCCCGGCGCCGGGGTGGTCTCCGGCGGCCCGCGCGGAAACGGCCACTACCTGGGGGCCGGTGCCTCGGTCGCCGCCGCGTACACCGCCGGGACCGCCGCGGTGCTCCGTGCCGCCCGCCCGGACGACACCCCCGGGGAGATCGTCCACCGGCTGACGGCCACCGCCTACCCGGCGGACATCCCGCAGCTGGACGCCTACGCCGCCGTCACCACGGTGCTCGGCGACGCGGACGCGGACGCCGGCGCCCGGCCGCGGACCGAGGCGGGGCCGGTGACCGTACGGGACACCGCCGACGCCGACGGGGCCGCGGACCGCGCCACCGTCTTCGTGCTGCTCGGCGCCGCCGGTGTCCTCGCCGTGCTCTGGGCCGTCGTCGCCGTCCCGCGCGCCCGCGCCCGCGGCTGGCGCCCGGCGGACACCGCCCGGGACTGAGCACCGGCACCGCGTCCCGTTCCGCCCGGACTCGTACGGATTCGTACGGATCCGGGCGGATCCGTATGGACGCATGCGGGCCCGGCGGGCGAGAGGTGCCACGCCGGTGTGCCCGGTCCCGCCCACGAGGAGGTTTCCCTGTGCGCCCGGCCGCCGCTTCGTACGGCGTGGCCGCGCGCCGGGGCCGGGCAGCACCGGGGGACGCCCGCCCCTCCGCCGGACGCCGGAACGCCCGGGGCCGCCACCTGAGTGGCCGCCCCGGGCGCTCCCGCGCACCGCTGGTCTCAGCTCTCCGGCGCGTCCTCCACCAGTGCCGTCTGGATCAGCCGTGCCTTGCGGCGGGCGACGTGCAGGGCGCGGCCGGGCGGGAGGTTGCGCGGCTTGGTGTTGCCGAACAGGTTGCCCTCGGTGGGCGGGCAGGACAGCAGCACCCCCGGGTTGTTGGCCTCGTCGAGGCGGCGCAGCAGCGCGTCGCTCATGGCCCGCCCCGCGCCCATCGCGCTGCGGGCGACGACCAGGTGCAGGCCCATCTCGAAGCCGAGGGTCAGGTGCTCGAAGAGCGGCTCGAACGGGCTCTGGAAGGAGTTGCCGGAGACCATGTCGTAGTCGTCGACGAGGACGAACAGGCGGGGGCCCGTCCACCAGTCGCACCGGCGCATCCGGGACGGGGCGATGTCCGCTCCGGGCACCCGGGTCTTCAGAGCGCGGGCCGCGCCCTCGACCGTCTCCTTGAGGTTGTCCAGGGAGATGACGTGCCCGATGCGGTACTCCTCGGGGATCGTGTCCACCAGCGTACGGCGGTAGTCGACCACGATGATCTTCGCCTCGTTGGGCGCGTACCGGGCGGTGATGCCCTCGGTGATCCGGCGCATCAGGTTGGTCTTGCCGCTCTCGGTGTCGCCGATCACGGTCAGGTGCGGCGTGCGGCTGAAGTCGTGCCAGACCGGCTCCAGGGCGTCCTGGTCGATGCCGAGCGCCAGCCGCATACCGCCGCCCTCCGTGGGCTGCGGGGCGGGGAGTTCGGCCACCGGCAGCCGGTGCGGCAGCATCCGGACCTGCGGGGCGGACGGGCCCGTCCAGTGCCGGGAGATCTCGGAGACCAGGTGGGCGACGCCCTCGCCGAGGTCCTCCAGGGAGCCGCTGCCGTCGATGCGGGGCAGACCGGCGAGGAAGTGCATCTTGGTGTCGGGGGTGATGCCGCGCCCTCCGGTGCGGGGCACCGAGCGCGCCTTGCGGGTGTCGACCTCGGAGTCCATCGGGTCACCCATCCGCAGTTCCAGGCGGGTGGCGGACTGGTCGCGGACCTGCGCCGACAGCTCCACCCAGCGGGTCGTGCTGATCAGCAGGTGGATGCCGTAGTTGAGGCCGCGCGCGGCCAGCTCGTTGAACTTCGGCACCAGGTCGTCGTAGTCCTGGCGGACCGTCGACCAGCCGTCGACCACCATGAACACGTCGCCGAAGGGCTCGTCGGGGAACTCCCCGGCGGCCCGGCGGCGCCGGTAGGACTGCATCGAGTCGACGGTGTGGTCCACGAAGAACTGCTCGCGGCGGGCCAGCAGCGTCATCACCTCGGCGACGGCCCGGTGCACGCGCTCCGGGTTGAGCCGGGCCGCGACGCCGCCGACGTGCGGGAGCGAGGCCAGCTGGGAGAGGCCGCCGCCGCCGAAGTCGAGGCAGTAGAACTGCACCTCGGCCGGGGTGTGGGTGAGCGCGAGGGCCGTGATCAGGGTGCGGGTCAGGGTGGACTTGCCGCTCTGCGAACCGCCCGCGATCGCGACGTGGCCGCCGGCCCCGGACAGGTCCACGACGTGCGGGTCGCGGCGCTGCTCGAAGGGCTTGTCGACCAGGGCGACCGGCACGCGCAGCCGGCCGGTGCCGTGCCAGCCGGCCGCGGTCAGGCCCCGCTCGGGGTCGGCGGCGATGCCGGGCAGCAGCGTGTCCAGCGGCACGGGCGTGTCCAGCGGCGGCAGCCATACCTGGTGCGCGGCGGGACCCGACCCGCGCAGCCGGTCCAGGGCCACCGCGAGCAGGGTCTCCTCCTCGCCGGCCTCCTCGGCGGCCGGCTCCGGCTCCGCCGTCGGCTCCGGGGCACGCGGCACGACCCAGCCGCTGGTCCACGGCACCACCTGGCTGGCGACCCGGGCCCGGGCCACCGCGCCGGTACGGCGGGCGTAGGTGCCCGAGGAGTAGGCGGCGCGGAACCGGGTCAGCGACTCCACACCGGACTTCAGGTAGCCGTTGCCGGGTGCGGCGGGCAACTGGTAGGCGTCCGGCACGCCCAGCACACCGCGGCTCTCCATCGCGGAGAAGGTGCGCAGGCCGATCCGGTAGGACAGGTGGCTCTCCAACTGGTGCATGCGGCCCTCGTCCAGGCGCTGCGAGGCGAGCAGCAGGTGGACGCCGAGCGACCGGCCGAGGCGGCCGATCATCACGAACAGGTCCATGAACTCGCGGTGGGAGGACAGCAGTTCGCTGAACTCGTCGACCACCACGAACAGGCTGGGCAGCGGGGTCAGATCGGCGCCGCCCGCGCGGGCCCGCTCGTACTCCAGGGCGGACGTGTGGTTGCCGGCCGCGCGCAGCAGCTCCTGCCGGCGCATCAGCTCGCCGTGCAGCGCGTCCTGCATGCGCTCCACGAGGGCCGCCTCGTCGGCGAGGTTGGTGATGACGGCGGAGGTGTGCGGCAGCTCCTCCAGGCCGAGGAAGGTGGCGCCGCCCTTGAAGTCGACGAGGACGAAGTTGAGGGTCTCGGAGGAGTTGCTCAGCGCCAGGCCCAGGACCAGGGTGCGCAGGAGTTCGCTCTTGCCGGAGCCGGTGGCGCCGATGAGCAGGCCGTGCGGGCCCATGCCGCCCTGCGCGGACTCCTTGATGTCCAGCTCGACCGGGCGGCCGTCGACGCCGACGGCCACCGGCACCCGCAGCCGCGCGGAACCGGTCTGCCGGGCGAAGTGGGCCGGCGCGTCGTGCCGGTGGAGGTCGGGGATGCCCAGCAGCGTGGTCAGCTCGATGTCCGTCTCCAGCGGCTGGGCGATGTCGGTGCCCAGGCTGATCCGGCGGGAGGTAAGCAGCCGGGCCAGGGACTCGGCGCCCAGCGGGCCGAGCCGGTCGGGACGGCCCAGCGGCACGGACCGCTCCTTGCGGCTGCGGTCGGTGCGCACCAGGCTGACCGTGTCGGGGCCCACCGTCAGGCGCAGGGTGTTGCGGCCCGGACGCCAGCGCAGGGCACCCGACACGTCCAGGAGCAGCGCGTTGCGGTAGCCGTGGCCGGCCCAGCGGTGACCCTCGGGCACGGTGACGCCGTCCAGGACGACGACGGTGAAGGGCTCGTCACGGCCGGGCCGGGCGTCCGGGTCGAAGCCGGGACGCTCGGCGAACTCGCTGCCCAGCAGGTCGTCCAGTTCGGTGAGGTCCGCGGTGATCCGGCGGACCGACCCGGCGCCGTCCTCCTCATGCGGGTCCAGGACGTGCGGCAGCCACTTCGCCCACTCCCAGTCGGAGCGCCGGTCGTCACTGGCGCAGACGGCGATCCACAGCTCCTCGGGGGCGTGGAAGACGGCGAGTTGCGCGAGCACGGCACGCACCAGGGCAGCCAGCGCCTCGTCGGCGGGGCTCGTCGCCCGTACGCTGGTTCCGGCACCCGCCGTACCGCCCGTACCGCCGAGCGCCTGACCCTGCGGCGGCACCTCCGGGGCGGCGCCGTCCTCGCCGGCGGCGTCCTCGGGGCGCAGCAGGATGCGGGCCGAGGAGCGCAGGTAGAGGCCGATGGGCTGCTCGGGGATGGTCGAGTAGGCGCGGATGAAGCGGCGCAGGGCGTGCGCGCACAGCGGTTCCAGGTCCTCGACCGGCCGGGTCGAGACCGGGTTGAGGGAGAGGGCGAGCTGCTGCTCGCCCACCGCGAGGCGGACCTCGCCGAAGTCCTCGTCGGCCGGACGCCGTTCCCACAGGCGCGAGGTGCGGGCCAGGGACCGCAGGGAGGCGGGGTCGGGATGGCGCCAGGCGAGCGCCCGCTGCTGCTCCACGACGGTCGCCCGGACCCGCTTGCGGATCTGCGTCAGGTAACGGAGGTAGTCGCGGCGCTCGCCCTTCAGTCGCTGCTTGCGCTCGCCGGAGCGGCGCATCAGCTGGCCGAGGAGCATGGCGGCGGCGGAGAGCGCCATGACACCCAGCGCCAGGTACATGAAGACGCCGTTGCCGCCGCCGGGGCGCAGGAACATCAGCATCATCGACATGGACATGAGTGCCATCGGCAGGTATGTCCAGATCGTGGAGGTGTCCGGCACGGTCTCGGAGAGGACCGGCGGTTCCTGGAGGGTCAATTGCCCTTCGGGCATCTCCGGTCCGCGCCTGCGGGCGGGACGGCGAAACAGCACCACACTCAAGGACCGAACCTCCGCTATCAACTGGGCATTGCGCCCCGGCCGCCAAACGGCGCGCCCGGGACGGACAGGCTGTACCGCGCCGGTTCCGGGCGGCCCGCGGTCCGGTGGAAGTCACGTGAATATTCCGGGCGGGAAACGGGCGCGGGACTTCCGGTCCGGGCAACTCCCATTCAAGTCGCGGTGCGAGGTCCGCGACCCGATCCGACGGGCGTAGGCAGTAGTCTGCATTCACCGAACGCGGCCTGTCCACGCGGGGCAGGCATACCGCTCGGTATGAGGTCCGCATTTCCGTGACCGTTCCGGTGCCGGGACCCCTCTGCCCCATCCCGCACGCGTTCCGTATTCTGCTCCCGTCCCCTTTACGTGGAAGTCCTTCTGCCGAAGTCCCCCCACGGATGACGAAAGTTGTGCTGATGACCGACAGCACGGTGGCCGAACTGTGCCGCCTGACCGTACGTGCGCCGAGCGTCTCCGTCGACCTGGCCGTCCCCGCCGACGTACCGGTCACCGACCTGCTGCCCACCCTGCTGCGGTACGTGGGCGAGGAGGTCGAGGAGGCCGGGCTCGACCACGCCGGCTGGGTACTGCAACGCCTGGGCGACGCCCCGCTCGACGAGGAGACCACCCTCGCCCGCGCCGGGCTCGCCGACGGCGAGGTGCTGTACCTGCGCCCGCACACCGAGGTCCTGCCCGAGGCGCGCCTCGACGACCTGGTGGACGGCATATCCGACACGGTCGGCCGGCGGATGTACACGTGGAGCCCGAAGGCCGCCCGCGGCCTGCTCGGCGGTACGGCGGTGGCGACCGTGGTCCTCGCCCTGGTGCTGGTCTTCTGGCCCGGCGTGGACGGCTCCGGTTCGCTGCGGGTGATCTGCGCCGGGGTGGCCGGACTGCTGGCGCTCGCCGGCGCGGGCTCGGCCAGCCGCGCGGTCGGCGACCGCCTCACGGCGACCGTCCTCGGCCTGCTTGTCGCCCCCTGTCTCGCGCTGGCCGGCTGGGTCCTGCCCGGCGGCGACCTCACCGGCCCGGACACGGCACGGGTGGTGGGCGCGCGGCTGCTCGCCGCGGGCGCCGCGGGCGCGGGCGGCGCGGTGCTGGCCCTCGCGGCGACCGCCGTGGGCGCCCCGGCCCTGTTCGCGACGGCCCTGGTGGCGGTGGCCACCGCCATCGCCGGGGCGCTGATCGGCTACACCGGTCTCGACGCGCCGGCCGCGGTGGCGCTGGTGATGGCGGTACTGGCCCTGGGCGCCGGAGCCGTCGCGCCGTTCGCCTTCAAACTGGCCGGCATGCGGATGCCCGCGCTGCCGTCCTCCGCCAGTCAGTTGCAGGAGGGCATCGAGCCCTACGCGGGCGACGAGGTCGCCGAACGCACCGAACTGGCCGGACGCTGGGTGACCGCGCTGTTCGCGGCCACCGGCACCGCCGCCGTGGCCGCCCTGGTCGTCCTCGCCGAACGCCCGGACCTGCCCGAGGTGCTGACCGCGCTCGTACTGAGCCTGCTGCTGCTCCTGCACTCCCGCGGCCTGGTCGCCGTCGGGCAGCGGCTGACGCTGGCGCTGCCGGGCGTCCTGGGCCTGCTGCTGCTCGCCCGCGCCTGGGCGGTGGACAGCGACGGCGACATGCGCCTGGTGGTCTTCGCGGTGCTGCTGGCCGCCGCGTCCGCACTCGTGATCGCCACCTGGACCGTTCCGGGCCGCCGGATGCTGCCGTACTGGGGCCGCGCGGCGGAGCTGGCGCACACCGTCTTCGCGGTCGCGCTGCTGCCGCTCACCCTCTGGGTGGCCGGCCTCTTCGGCTGGCTGCGCGGACTGTTCGGCTAGCTGCGCGGACTGTTTCGGCTGGCTGCGCGCACTGTTCGGTCAGGGGGTGTCGTTTGGATCTGGTCGGTTACAGGCAACGGCGCCTTCCAGTCGACCCGAGCGGGGTCTGGTGCGTGCAGCTGCAAGGCGGAGGAGGGCGACAGGGCGGAGCCCTGGCAACCGACGACAACGCCGCAGATGCGCGTGCCAGACCCCGCGACCCCCGGCAAGATCCAAACGACACCCCCTGGCGCCGTCCCGGACCCCGCCCGTGCGGGGAGTCCGGCTGTCGGCCGGGAAGCGCAGGGCCCGCTCGCATCCCCCACCCCGGGCCCATGGAAGACGAGACGAGGAGAGGCCGTGCAGTCCAAGCGCGACCAGGTACAGGCCCACAGCTTCATGATGGGCAGGCTCAGTTCGGGCCTGCTGACGGCCGCCCCGGACGCCCCGGAGAGCCCGCTCGGACGCACCACGCGCGGTGTCGTCTTCGGCCTGCTGTTCACCGTCCTGATCGGCGCGGGCACCGTGGTCTACGGACTGCTGCGGCCCGGCGGGAACGACGGCTGGCGCGACGGCGGGCACCTGGTGGTCAACCGCGACACCGGCGCCCGCTACCTGTGGACCGACACCGACGGCGTACTGCACCCGGTGCGCAACTACACCTCCGCGCGGCTGATCGGCGGGTCCGACCTGCCGACCGAGGACGTCGGCACCGCCTCGCTGCGGGACGTGCCCGTCGGCGGCCCCGTGGGCATACCCGGCGCCCCCGACGGCCTGCCGGACGCCGGGCAGCTCGACGGCGGCGCCTGGAACATGTGCGTCACCGGGCCGGACGGCGCGGACCCCAGCACCTCCGGTGCGGCCGCCGCCCCGGCCGTCGACGCGGCCGGGGCGACGACGCTGGTGGTCGGCGCGCCGGTGGACTCCGCGGCCGTCGGCCGCGACCGCGGGGTGCTGGTGAGCGGCCCGGACAAGACGCAGTACCTGGTGTGGCGGGGCAGCAGGCTGCCGCTGGACGAGAAGTCCGACGCCCGTACCGCGCTCGGCTACGGCTCGGTGTCGGCGGCGCCGGTCTCGGCGGCCTTCCTGGACGCGCTGGCCCCGGGTCCCGAACTGCGCTCGCCCGACGTGCCCGGACGCGGCGGCGAGGGTCCGGAGCTGGGCGGCGAGGCCACCCGCGTCGGCCAGGTCTTCGAGGTGAGCGTGCCCGGCGGCGAGAGCACGTACCACCTGCTGCGCGAGGAGGGCCTGGTGCCGCTGACCCGGCTGGGCGCCGCCCTGGTGCTGGGCGACCCGGCCACCCAGAAGGACGCCTACCGGGGCGAGTCGCCCGAGGCGCGCACGGTCGGCGCCGACGCGCTGCGCGAGCACCAGGCGGAGGGCGCCGGCGGGGACGAGGCGGCGGGACTGCCGGACGCGCCGCCGGCCCCGCAGTCCGTGCCGCGGGGCAGCGCGCTGTGCGCCCAGGTGGACGGCGGCGACGGCGGCGCCCGGATCGGCTCGGTGCTGGCCCCGCTGACCGAACTCGCCCCGGTGGCCGTGCCGGAAGGCACCGCCGACCCCGTGCGGGAGGCGTGCGTACCGACCGACGCCACCGTCGTACGGCCCGGTCACGGCGCCCTGGTGCGGGCGCTGCACGCGAGCGGCGCCGCCCACGCGGGCACCACCTACCTGGTCGCCGAGAACGGGGTGAAGTACCGCGTCCCCGCCGACGACTCCCTCCAGGCGCTCGGGTACACCACCGGCGACATCGACTCCGTGCCCGCTCCGCTGCTCGCGGCCCTGCCGACCGGCGCCGACCTGGACCCGGACGCCGCCTCCGGCGCCGCGGAGGTCCGGGTCACGGCGCCCGACTGCGGAACGGACGCACAGCAGGAGGAGGCGGCCCCGGGGAAGAAGGCCAAGGCTGCGAGCTTCGTCACAGGAGACCCCGCAGCCGCACCGGGCGCAGCGGACACAGCGTCGCGAACCCGGCAAGACGGTCAAAGCGAGTTCTGAGGAGGTAAGCGGGGTAAAACGGGGGCGATTTCCGGCCCGCGTAGTTGCAGTGGCCATTCGGTCCAAGCGCTTTCTGGTCTTTGTGGTCGCGAGCGAAGCCCGGATCGGAAATTTCCGGCGGCCGTCCCGTGAATTGACCGGAAGCCCCGCATATCCGGTCCGCGGGCCCCGGGGTGGCCGTTCCCGGTGGCCGTTTGCCGCTTCGGCGCGCCCGAATGGCGCCCGTATCGGACCTTCCGCCGGTACGGATGCCGCATGACGGACAGTCCGCCCGGTGGATCTGTTCATCTGCCCGAAACCTTTGGTCAACTGCCTTGCCGCGGACATATATCGGGCAGCCGAACGGACCTCGAAAAGTTCCACCGCGCGTTGCGCGGAACAGGCGCTTCTACTTAGCCTCAGCGGGCAACAGTGCGACGTGATCGCTCGAACGTGATCGCTCGAACGAAGGGAGTGCGACATGGCGGACAGCGCCGCAAGGAAAGCGGACTATGCCAAGGGCTTGGGGGGCGTCTCCTCCCTGGAGTCGGCCCGCAGCCAGGTGGAGAAGATTCAGAACAACGTCGCCGAGATCGCCGCGCGTTCGGGCGTCGGCGGCGACGAGGGCCAGGCCCTGCTGAAGCTCTTCCGCAGCTGGAACACGGAGGCCCAGACGGTCGTCGTCCAGATCAGCAAGATGATCGACGCCCTCCAGGAGAACGTCACCTCCGCCAACCGCCTGGCGCAGGAGAACCAGGACCTCACCGAGGTTCTCAACAGCAAGACCAGTCAGGGCGTCTTCCAGGCGCTGCTCTGACGCGTCCGGCGCGGTGCGGCTCCAACCGGCGCCGCATTGTTCGAGCTTGCCGGGCGCGAGGCGTCCGGCCACCAGAGAGGAGACGTCATGGCCGACGGCATCATCGACGTGCAGTACCCCGTGGTCCGCAGGGCCGTCGAGGAGATGACGGAGCAGACCCAGCAGATCATCAACGCCCTCAACAACCTGGAGGACGAGCTGAAGCCGCTCGTCGCGTCCTGGGAGGGTTCGGACCAGGAGATGTACCGGCAGGTGCAGATGGAGTGGGACCAGGCCACCAAGAACATGGCCACCCTGCTCAACGACAACGGCACGCTGATCCAGTCCATCCACGACAACCACTCCCGTGACGAGCGCCGCAGCGCCGACAACTGGGGTAACGTGCGGGCGCGCTAGCACCTGCCCGCCTCGCCCCGCTTCCGTCCGGAACGCGAAGCGGCGGGCGGCGCGCCGCGGCTCTCACGCGGCGGTGTGCCCCCGCCCTTTCGCAGTCCGTGCATCCACCCGTCAGACCGAGCGGCAGGAGAGCTTCCGATGGCCGACAACCCCACAGACATCAAGCACTTCGACCTGTCCGCGATGGAGAACTTCCGCGACTACGAGGTGGACCGGGCGTACAAGGACGCCAAGCGGCACCGCGAGGGCGGCGGGGAGGGCGACCCCCGCACGCTCGGCGACCTCATCGACGGCCACACCACCGAGGACAACCTCGACCAGAGCCAGCAGCTGCTGCGCATCGGCAAGATGGCCAGCGACGGACGGGTCTCGGGCCCCAAGCTGCTCGAAGGCGTCCGGGAGGCCGCCACGGCGCTCGACAAGCTCCTCGGCGACCAGATCGACCTGTACAAGGAGCTGCAGGACGCGCTCACCGACACCATCGAGGGGGCGCAGAAGACCCAGGCCAAGAACCTGGACGCGATCGACGCCCAGACGCTGCTCCAGCACTTCGACGAGGTCGACACCCTCACCGCCGGCGGCAGCGGCGGCGAGGACTCCGACTCCTAGAGAACCGGTGCCGCGCGACAGGCGTGTCGCGTGCCGCACGACAACCCGACCAGAGAGGGCGCCCGGTGGTCGACCGTTACGACGCGGACTCCATAGACAACGTCAACAAGTACGAAGGCGCCACGGACGCGTCGTCCGACGTCTGGGCGGGTCTGGTCACGCACATCACCGGTTACCCGGTCCCTGACCGCAGCACCGTCTTCGACACCCTCCGCTCCGACCACGGCGGCAAGCTGTTCCGGATGGACATCCGGGACCGCGGCCTCGGCTCGTTCGTCAAGGACGCCTCCGGCTTCCTGCGGAACACCGGCGAGGACTACGACATCTGGTTCTTCGACAGCGGCAAGAAGACCCAGATCAAGCAGGCCAGGATCGTCTTCGAGGGCCGGGTGCGGGCGGGCGACGAGCTGATCTTCGCCGATCCCGGCACGGACGACGTCGCCAACGCCTCCGTGCGCGAGGGCAACGAGTTCAAGGACTACAACAAGGACGAGATGAGCACCGTCGCCCTCGCCCGCTACATGAACGGGCCGCGGACGGCGCTCCTCGAACTGCTGGGCGGCAACACGGCGGACGCCCGCTTCAGCAACCTCGGTGTCGCCGAGGACTCCTCGGTCGACCTCAACTCCTTCAACACCACCGGCCAGACCTTCGACTTCGCGGCCCAGTTCTTCCGGGACCAGGGGCCCAAGATCAAGGAGTGGGAGGAGGCCCTCGGCCGGGAGGACGCGAGCTGGAAGGGCGAGGCGGCGGAGGTCTTCCGCAGCCTGCTGACGAAGATCCGCGAGAACTACGACGCGTACATCGAGACGTTCGACGAGAAGCCCAGCACCGGCGAGGGCGACGGCACCGGCAAGACGGTGTACTCGCGCGCCCTCTCCCAGGCCCGCTCGGCGCTGGAGGACGCCGCCGACAAGCTCCTCGACGCCTGGATCACCTGGGCCAACTCCGACTACTACGACCCGCACCGGGTGCTGCGGTACGTCCTGGACGACCTGGCCCAGTGGGTGGACAGCAACAACGTCGCCAAGACGGACATCAAGACGACCTACTCGGCGTACTCCTCGTCCACCTACCACGACCCGCAGGAAGGTTTCTCCCAGAACCACCCCGAATACGGCGACCTCACCGACATCGCCAACTGGGCGAAGGTCGGCGACAAGGCCGTACAGATCTGGAGCCGGGGCGTCGACGAGCACCTCGTCAAGCCCGCCCGAACCGTGCAGTCGAACCTGAACAACACCTTCCTCGACCTGGGCGGCGACTTCAGCGAGAACATCCCCGAGCCGAAGTCGACCAGCACGGCCTCGCAGGAGTACGAGGAGCGCAAGGCCGAGGAGGCGCAGGAGGAGATCGAGCGGCAGAACGAGGAGAACCGCCGGTACCAGGACGAGCTGCGCGAGGAGCAGGAGAAGCAGCGCGAGGAGGACCGGAAGTACCAGGAGGAACTCCGCGAGGAGCAGCGGCAGCAGCGCGAGGAGGACAAGCAGGCCCAGGACGAGCTGCGCGAGGAGCAGAACCGGCAGCGCGAAGAGGACAAGAAGGCGCAGGACGAGCTGCGGGAGGAGCAGAACCGGCAGCGCGAGGAGGACCGGAAGTACCAGGACGAGCTCCGCGCCGAGCAGGAGAAGCAGGCGGACGAGGCGCAGGAGCAGCTGCGGACGCTGAACGACCCGACGACCACGGACCTCGGCGGCCTCGACGACCTGCTGAACCGGGACGTCCCGGTCACCGAGAGCCTCGGCGACATGGGCGGCCTCAACGGTGGCCCCGGCGGCGGCGACACCGCGCTCACCGAGAACCTCGGTGACCTCGGCGGAGTGAACGGCGGCCCCGGCGGCGGTCCGGGCACCGGTGACCTGGGCAACTTCGGCGACGCCAACAACGCGGCCAACCAGAGCCTCGCCGGTCTCGGCGGGACGGGCGGCGGCGACCAGCCCGCGGCCGTGCCCCCGACGGCGAACCTGGGCAGCCTCGGCGGCCTCAACTCCGGCGGCGGCACGCGGCTGCCGGCCGAGCGCACCCCCGGCCTCGTCGACGGCAACCCCGTCGCGCAGTTCCCCGACGGCAGCAGCACCAGCTTCGACCCCGACACCGGGCTGCTGACCAGCACGGCACCCGACGGTTCGACCACCACCACGGACCTGGGCAACGGCCTGCAGGTGACCAACCCGGACGGCTCGGTCACGTCGCTGGGCGACGACGGCAACCTGAAGACGACCTTCCCGGACGGCCGTACGGAGACCATCGACCCCTCGACGGGCCAGGCGGTGACGACCAACCCGGACGGTACGACGACCACGACGGACCTGGGCAGTCTCGGGGGGCTCAACAACGGTGCCGGTGGCGGGTCGTTGGACATGCCGACGGGTGGCAGTACGCAGCTGTCGGGCGGGGATCTGACGAGCCGGTTCCCGGACGGGAGCAGTACGAGTTTCGACCCGGACACCGGGACGCTGACGACGACGGGTCCCGACGGTTCGACCACGACCACGGATCTGGGCAACGGCCTGGAGGTGACCAACCCGGACGGTTCGGTCACGTCGCTGGGCGACGACGGCAACCTGAAGACGACGTTCCCGGACGGCACGACGCAGAGCATCGACCCGTCGACGGGCCAGGCGGTGACGACCAACCCGGACGGTACGACGACCACGACGGACCTGGGCAGTCTCGGGGGTCTCAACAACGGTGCCGGTGGTGGGTCGTTGGACATGCCGACGGGTGGCAGTACGCAGTTGTCGGGCGGGGATCTGACGAGCCGGTTCCCGGACGGGAGCAGTACGAGTTTCGACCCGGACACCGGGACGCTGACGACGACCAATCCGGACGGTTCGACGACCACGACGGATCTGGGCAACGGCCTGGAGGTGACCAACTCGGACGGTTCGGTCACGTCGCTGGGTGACGACGGGAACCTGAAGACGACGTTCCCGGACGGCACGACGCAGAGCATCGACCCGTCGACGGGCCAGGCGGTGACGACCAATCCGGACGGTACGACGACCACGACGGACCTGGGCAGTCTCGGCGGTCTCAACGGCCAGGGCAACCAGGGCGGCCTCGACTCCCTGGGCGACCTGCAGACCCAGTCGAACGGGGACCTGGGCGGCCTCGGGGACCTCGACCTGGGCAGCCTCGACGGGCTCAACTCCGGCGGCGGCTCCGGGCTGGAGACGCCCACGGGCGGGGACACCTCGCTGGCCGGCGACGACCTGCTCACCCGGTTCCCGGACGGCACTCAGGCGACGTTCGACACGCAGACCGGGATGCTGACCGCCACCAACCCGGACGGTTCCGTCACCACCACCGACCTGACCCACGGCGCGCAGGTGACCAACCCCGACGGTTCCGTCACCTCCCTGGACAACGGCATGCTGACCACCGACTTCCCGGACGGCAGCACCCAGGTCGTCGACCCGGAGACCGGCATCGCCACCGTCACCGACGCGCAGGGCAACACCGAGACGGTGAACCTGCACGACCTCAACACCGGCAACGGCCCGACCTCCTCGAACGGCAACGGCCTCCTCGACGAACTCGGCTCGCTCGACGGGCTGGGCGGACTCGACGGGCTGGGCGGCACGGGCGGCGGCATCAGCACCGAGACCCTCTCCCCGTCCGACCTGGGCCTGGGCAACGGGGGTTCGCTCACCTCCGGCACCGGCGGCGGCCTCACCGCCGGTGCCTCCGTCGGCTCCGACGGCCTGCTCACCGGCGCCGCGGCCCCGCTGTCCGACAGCGCCACCGCGGCCGGGGGCACTCCGCTCACCCCGGCCGCCGGGGCCGGCACGGCCGGCGCCCCGGGCATGCCCGGCAGCCCAGGCATGCCGATGGGCGGCATGGGCGGCATGGGCGGCGGCGGAGACAAGGGCAACGGCGAGCGGGTGCGGGCCGTCCTGGTCGACGCCGCCGAGGAGAGCGAGCGCCGCAACCGCAGGCGGCGCAGCCCCTGGAACCGCCAGGAGGACAGCGACACGTTCCTGTCCCCGGCGTCCCGCGTCGCCACCACCGGCGGCGACGAGTCCTCCGGGGAGGAGCCCGGCCAGGGCCGCGGCGTCACCACGTCCGCCGACTACCTGGAGGAGGACGCGGACGTGTGGGGCACCGAGGACGGCGGCACCCCGGCCGTCATCGGACGGTGACGTCCGGGTCCGCGGTGGCGTCCGAGCGGCGGGCGCGCCGGAGCGGCTCCGGGCCCGCGCGGCCGGGCGGTGCCGGGAGACGAACGCCACTCGGTCCCCGGCTGCCGCGGAGGGCACCTCACCAGGCAAGATCGACCGTGGAGTCGCAGGACATCAGGGAGCGGACGTGACGGAACCACTGGAACAGCGCCTGGAGAAGGCCATGGCCGAGCTCCGGTCCGCCCAGGAGGCGGTCGAGCGCACCGAACGCGAGCTGCGGCAGGCCTCGTTCGCGGTGCTCTCCTCCGACCGCGCCGTCCGCGCCACCGTGGGCCCCCAGGGCGAGCTGACCGGCCTCGACTTCCTGGAGTACAAGTACCGCGACATGTCGCCCCAGGAGCTGGCCGCCAGCGTCCTGGAGGCGGCGAGCGCGGCGCGGGAGAAGATGAACCGGCACGTGATGAAGGCGATGGCGCCCTTCGCGGAACCCAGCAGCGAGGTGCCCGAGCTGAAGGGCTTCGAGCTGGACTGGGAGCGGATCTTCGGTCCCGGCGTGCTGGAGAAGGCCGACCAGGACACGGACCGCACGGACGGCGCGGCGCCGGGCTGGCGCGACGCGCTCGGCGAGGACGGGGAGGACTGACATGGGGCAGCGGTACTACGTAGACCCGGCCCGCATCGAGGCCCTGAGCGGGCAGTTGGAAGAGATCGCCACGCTGGCCCGGAGCATGACCGAGGAGTTCCTCGACGGTCTCGCCCCCACGGTCTCGTGGCCCGGCACGTCGGGCGACTTCGCGGAGAAGGCCAAGCCGCAGGAGCAGAAGGAGCGGCAGACCACCAAGGACACCATGATGTCCATCCGTGACGCGCTGGTGAGCATCACCGACGCCACGCTCAGCCAGGTCAAGCTCATGGAGGACACCCGGGACCGCAACCTGGAGGACATCGAGCGCAACACCAGCCGGATCGAGACCGACGGCTTCGGGCTCGACGGCTCGGGCGGCGGTGACACGGGCGGGCATGGCCGCCACTGATCCCTCCGCCGCAGCAGGCCGCTCCCGCCACATGCCGGGAGCGGCCCCGCGGTGCTGTCCGCACGGCGCGACGGGCGGTCGCCGATGAGCATCATGCCGTCGCCCGAGGTCAACGCGATGATCTTCATCCTCACCGGAGAGCGGCTCATCGACGCGGACGAGGACCTCGCCTACGAGAGCCGGGGACCGTACTCCCGGCTGGGCCGCAAGATCGACCAGATGTCCGCGATGATCCAGAAGTCGGTGCACGACATCGGCCAGTCGATGCCGGACGACCTGTCGAAGGCGTACGCCGGCGCGATGGGCACCCTCACCGACGACGGCGGCCGGAACTACCTGAAGGAGTTCTCCGAGCAGCTCGACAAGATCGCCGAGGGGCGGCGCAAGACCTCCATGGACATCATGGAGTCCAAGTGGCAGGTGATCGCCGAGGTCATCCGGCTGCTCATCGAGATCGCCATCTACCTGGCGCTGTCGTTCTTCACCGGCGGCGCCTCGGCCAGCCAGATCATGCTGGCCAAGATGCGCAGCCGGTTCTTCATCCTCACCACGCTCAGCCACCTGCTCCAGCGGCTGCACATCGCGCCCTCGCTGACCGAGGCGTTCTCCGAGGCGTTCACCACCTTCGCGGTCCGGCTGGCGATGATGAACTTCGCCCCCGACGGCCGCCGTCCCGACGGCTTCGACTGGGGCCAGATCCTCAAGGACGCCGCGTTCGGCGCCGCGGCCGGCGGTCTCACCAGCATCTTCGCCGACTGGGCCCGCAAGATCGTCAAGGGCTACGACGGCAACTTCCTGAAGAACGCACCCGACCTCGACTTCAAGGCGCCGCCGCCACGGGTGAAGAACGGCCCCGACCTCGACGTCGGCAACCACACGCCGCCGAACACCAAGCCGGACCCGGACACCAAGTTCGACCCCACCCCGAACGGCCGTCCCGACCCGGTCACGAACACCCCCGGCTCGGGGTACAACCCGCCGACCAGCTTCCGGGACATGTTCAACTTCCGGAACAACTTCCGCAACAGCCCCGAACTGTGGCGGAACAACCAACTCCTGCGCAACAACGCCGACCGGCCGGGCGCGCTCGCCGGGCACTACGGGATCAAGGGCACGGCCGACTTCCTCGCCGCCGGCGCCGGCGAGGCGCTGGGCGAGATCCTCATCAAGGGCGCCTTCGACGGCGACTGGTCCACGAGCTGGTCCACCTTCGTCGGCGCCGGTCTCAGCAGCCAGGTCGAGTCCACGCTCACCGGCGGCGCCGTCAACGGCAGCGCCGAACTCCGCAACATCCTCGAAGGGTTCCGCGCCAAGCCGCCCACCGTCTCCGGCGGCGGCACCGGCTCCTCCGACTCCCCGGGAGCACGGGACTCCGACGGCCCGTCGCGCACCGGGGGCAGCACCGACCGCACCGACGGCCCCTCGTCCGCGGACACCGGCGGCGGTGCCGGTGCGACGTCCGCCGCGTCCGGCTCGTCCCCGCAGGGCGGCGGCGTCGAGGCGCCCCCGCCGTACTCCGTCCAGGACCCGCCGCCGTACACGTCACCGGCCCCGCCGCCGTACTCCCCGGGCCCGTTGCCCGTGACCGCCACGGAGAACGGCCTGTGGCAGCAGGTCCACAGCGGCTCCGCCGACCTCCGCGAGCAGGCGCTCCGCGACCTCGCCGCCCTGCGGGGCGCGCAGCCTCCCGGCGCCACGGAGATCGGCGTCCGCGACGCCCTGCACGGCAACCTCTCGCAGGCCCCGGAGATCCGCGTGGTCCCCGCGGGGAGCGGCCCGGCCGCCGAGATCGACACGGACGGCGTCCGCCGGGCCCTGGAGGGCTTCGGCACGCCGGTGACGGTGACCCCGCCGCCCACGGCCACGGCCACCGCCACCGACGGCACGGTGCAGGTGGGGCCGGGGGACGGCTCGGCCACGGGCACCGAGGCCACCTCCAGGCCCGGGGGCGACGTGCAGGGCGCTTCCGGCACCGGCACCGGCACCGGTACGGATATTGGCACCGGGGCTGGTACGGACATAGGCATCGGTACTGGCTCCGGCACCGACGTCGGTACCGGCACTGGCACCAGCACCGGCACTGACATTGGCACCGGCACCGGCACTGACGTTGGCACCGGCGCCGATGGTGCTACCGGCACGGGCACGGAGGTCGGCACGGGCGCCGGCGTCGGTCCCGGGGCTGGCACCGACGTCGGCACGGGCACCGGCCAGGGCGCAGACGCGGGGACCGGCGCCGGTATCGACACGGGCACCGGTACTGGCGCGGGGCAGGCAACCGGCACCGGTCCGGCCGCCGGTACCGGTCCGGTGGCAGGCACGGGTCCGGCGGTCGGCGCCGGTACGAGTCCGGGCACCGGCTCCGCCGCGGGCACCAACACCGGTACGGGTACGGCAGCCGGGTCCGGGACCAGTACGGGCACCGGTACCGGAACCAGTACGGGGACAGGGGCAGGGACCGGGACAGGCACCGGAACCGGCACCGGTGCGAGTACCGCGTCCGGTGCGGCCAACGGCAGTGGTGCGAACGCCGGTTCCCGGGGCGGTGCCGTCGGTGATGCGGGTGGCGGTGACCGTGCCGCCGTGGACTCCGACGGGGACGGCCCCGTGCCGGGGGAGGACCCGGGTACCGCCGACGTGCCGGACCGGAACGCTCCCGTCGCCCCGGTCGCGACCTCGACGGACGGCGTGTCGGGGAACCCGGACGCGTCGCCCGGCGACGTCGCTCCCGTGCCGCCGAAGACTGAGCCGACCGGCCCCGTCGGTACCACCGGGGACGCCTCGCCGCTGACCGTCGTCGTGTCCGACGGGCCCCCGCCGGCCGCGGCTTCGCCCGAGGCGGCCGCGCTCCTCGACCGGGCGGGCGCCGACCGCGCCGTGGTGCTCGGCCCGCCGACGGCGCCCGACGGGACCGGACGCCCGGTGCGGGCCGCCGTCGAGCTGACCCGCGAGACACCCGACGGCCCGGTCCAGGTACGCCCGCTCACCGGTCCCGCCACCACCGGCACCCCCGCTCCGGAGACCGCGTTCCCCGGCGCCGACGTGCTGCTGCCGCTCGCCGACGCGCTCGGCCCGCCCCCGGACGTCCGGCCCGTCGTCACCGAGAGCGGCGCGTCGGCGGACCCGGACGCGTCCGTCGGCAAGGACCCGTCCGTCGGCAAGGACCCGTCCGCCGGCCCGGAACCGTCCGAGAAGGCACCGCCACCGCAGGCCGAGCCCCTGTCACCGACCAGCGACGGAACCGTCCCGAACGCCGACGCGCGCGGTACCACCGATGCCGCGGCCAAGTTCGACCCCGCGTCCCGGCCCTGGAACGAACCCGCCACCGCGCTGCACGTGGAGTCGGGCGAGGACGGCGGCAGCACCGTGCCCGGCCCGTCCCCCACGCAGCCCGCCCGGGTCGTCGTACGCCCCGCGGACGGGGGCCCGCGACCGGTCGGCGAGCCGGCCCTCGCCACCCTGGACGGCGGTACCGTCCCGCTCGACCAGGTGCGGCGCCTCGTGCCGGACACGGCGGTACGGCCCGAACCCGGGCGGGCCGTACGGACGCTGACCATCTCCCAGGACCCGGCCGACGACGGCACGGCCCGGGACGCCGGACGCCGGGCGCTGCTCGGGCAGGACAGCTTCCGAGGCGTACGCACGGAGTCGGGTCCGGCCCTCCCGAACCCGACCGGCACCGCGGACACGGACACGGATGCGGACGCGGACCCGGATACGACGGCTACGACGGATACGGCGCAGTCCGTTCCGCGTACCGTGTTCACCGGTCCGCCGACCGCGCTCCCCGGCGCCGGCACCGAGCGGGGCGCCGACTACTTCGTGGGCCACGGCACCCCCCGTGCCGTCACCCTCGGCACGCACGACTCCTCCCGGCCCACCGTGAAGGTCAGCGGCGTGCAGCTCGGCGAGGCGCTCAAGGCGTGGGCGGCCGACGGCGACCGGGAACGGCCGCTGGTGCTGTACTCCTGCGAGACCGGGCGGCAGCCGAGGATCGCGGGCCTGCCGGTGGCCCAGCACGTGGCCAACCGGACCGGACGCCCCGTCTACGCGCCGACCAGCGAGGTCGGCACGGCCCGCGACAAGGACGGCGACGTCCGCGCGGTGCTCGTGGAGGACGGGGACGGGCCGGGACGCTGGCGGATGTTCACCCCGGAACCCGACGGCGCCGACCTCGACCGGCTGGCGCGGGACGCGGGCCTGCACACCGGACCCGGCCCGGCGGACGTGTTCGCCCGCACCCGCACGCTCCAGCAGGTCCGCACCCTGCGCGACGCGCTCGGCACCGACGCCGAACAGCGCCCCGAGAACCGGGAGCTGCTCGCCGGTCTCGCGTACGTGGACGGCCTGCGCTGGCACGGCGCGGACAGCGCGGCGCGCTACGGCGACGGCCGCATGACCCCCGACCTGCTCCGCCGCATGGCCACCGACTGGCACGGTGCCGGGCGCGGCGCCACGAGTGGTCCGACGGGCGGTCGCGGGGACGGACGTACCGCCGTCGACCCGGCCACCGGACCGACCCCCGAGCAGTACACCGCCTTCCTGCGGGCGGCGGCCGCCGCCCGGGCCGACCAGGGCCCCGGCACCACACTCGACGACCTGATCCCTTCGCCGCCGCCCTCCCTGCCACCGACCGCGCTGGTCTCCCGGGACGACGTGCGCGGGCTCGACTACGCCCAGTCGGCGCAGATCGCCTGGGGCCTGTCGGACGATCCGCTGCCCCTGTCCGAGCTGGGCCTCGGCCCCGAGGACACCGCCGAACTCGCGCGCCGCAGGCCCGACCTGTCGCCCGTGCCGAGCCGGCCGGAGAGCCTCGCCGAGGACCTGACCGCGTTCGGCCCGGTGTCCGCGGCTCCCACCACCGGCCCGGCGGACGTCGTCCGGTCGGGCGGGCGCGCCTTCCGCCGGTTCGACGCCCGGCCCGACGGCAACTGCTTCTTCCGGTCGGTCATCGACAGCGCACGCTCCGAAACGGTTCCGCCGGCCTGGGCCGCAGGGAGCATCGCCGGGCTGCGCGCGCGGGTGCGGGACCGCGTCGCCCACACCGAACTGGGCGACATCGCCGACGCCCTCGTACCGGACCCGGTCCACTCCGTCGTGAACGACCTGCGGCTGCGCGCCCTGGCCGGGGAGACCGACCCGGGCGAGCAGCGCCGGATCGCCGAGGAGTGGGACCGGACCGCACGGGAGGTCGTCACCGACGGCGACGCGGGCCGGTGGCGGGAGATCGTCGCGGGCAGCGACTACCCCGGACTCGCCGAGGTGGCGCCCACCCCCGGCGACGCGCGCCGGCTCGGCGGACGAGGGCTGCTCGCCGCCACCGCCGGACGCGTGGACCTGTGGCCGTCCCCCTTCGCCGACCTGATCCCGGAGGCGCTGGCGCACACGCTCGACCTCGACCTGCGGATCGTGCAGCCCGACCCGCGGACACCGGGCGCGCTCACCACGGTCGCGCTGCACCCGGGCGGCACCGGCGACCCACTGCACGTGGCGTACAACGGGGCCGACCACTTCGACGCCCTGATCCCCACGCCGGACCCGGCCACCACGCCGGACCCGGCCACCGCTCCGGACCCGAGCACCGCGCCGGACCCGACATCCACTCCGGACCCGAGCACCGCGCCGGACCCGACATCCACTCCGGACCCGGACCCGGACCCGGAGCCCGTGCCGGAGCCGAGTCCCGCGCCGGCTCCGGAGCCCGGTCCCGAGGGTTCCGACCCGTACGGGGACTGGCTGCGCGAGATGGCCGGGATCACCGACCCCGACGCCGACCCGGCCGATCCGGGCGACCGGGCGCCGCTGGAGACGCAGTTGGACCGGTACCGTCCGGCCCGGCTGCTGACCGGCATGGATGCCCGTCCGCCCGGCCCGGCACCGCGCACCGTCGCCTTCGAGGACGGCAGCAGGCTGCCCCCCGCGCTGATCAGGCCGGGCGCCGACCCCGGTGACACCGACGGGGACGGGACCCCGCCGGGTACCGAGCCCACCGGGCTGTTCGCCGGGACCGGCGTCCTCAGCCTGCGCGCGCCCGAACTCGCGGCGCGGCAGATCCTCGACGGGCTGCCGGAGCGGCTGCGGACGCGGTTCGACGAGGCGGAGCTGCTGCGGCTGCTCACCGACCAGCCCGCGGCGTTCACCGCCCCGCGCGGCGCCCGCCTCGTGGGCCGCGAGAAGTCCGGCGTCGGCCTGGAGATGACGGTGGAGGCCGTTCCGTACCACCGCTGGGTCCGCCTCTCCGACGCGGGCGGCACCGTCAAGGCCGACACGATGCGGCGCGGGCAGGCCGGCACGGGCGGCGGGCGCACGGTGGGCTTCGGACGCCGGATCGCCGGTGCGCTGAGCATGGGGCCGCCGCTGGAGTGGCTGCTGAAGATCGGTGCCTCGCTGGGCTGGGCCCGCCGCACCGACTACTCCCAGGGCACCGCGGCCTACCAGCAGACCGAGTACCGCGCCCACGAGGGCTCCCACCTGCACCTGGACGACGTCCACTACCGGGTACGGGTCCACCGGGTCACCGAGGCGCCGGGCACCACCGCTCCGGCCGTCACCAACGGCGCGACCGGCTCGACGGGTACGACGGGTACGCCCCGTACCGGGCCGGGCCCCCGCTGGACGCGGCAGCTGGTGCACGCCGCCGAGTTCGGCATGCGGGACGGGCTGAGCTGGCGGTTGCCGGACGACCTGACCGTGCCCTTCGAGGGGCCGCGCAAGGCGCCCCGGACGCTCACCTTCCCGGAGGGCGAGCACCCGCGGCTGCTCGACTCCACGGGCCTGTACCTGACGGACCCGGCGGAGGACGTGGCGCTCGCCCTCTCCGGCGCGCGGCCGGGCAGCTCCGCCCACCGCACCCTCGTGTCGTACACCCGGCCCGGGCGGCTGCTCGGCATCTTCGGACGGCTCACCGGACCGGTCAGCGGGCCCGAACTCACCCAGGGCCGGGGCCAGCGCCCGCTGGGACACCTGGTGGTGGAGCGCTCGGTGCCGCACCGGGCCGACCTGGTCACCGAGTCGACCAAGGCCGAGGTGCGCGACCTCACCCAGACCACGTACTCCAACCAGCGCGGGCACGTCCGGGAGACCCGGTTCGGCCTCCAGGTCACCTCCGGTCCGAACCACCAGTTCGCCGGTCCGGTCACCGACGTACGGGTGCAGGGCGGTCCGGCGGTCCGTACGGACTTCGCCGCCGGGCGCGGGCACTACCTGGGCACCGACGCGGCCCGCAAGGTCACCGGCCGGGTCCGCAACCAGCCGATGGCGCTGTACCGGGTCGAGCGCACCCTGATGGTCAGGGGCGCCGGCGAACCCAGGTCCGCGGCCCGGCCGGTGCGGGTGGTCAGCCTGGACTGGATGTCCACGCAGGACGCCCGCAGGCTCGCCGGCTGGGACAGCCGTACGCCCGGCCGCACGGGGCCGAACGCCGACGCCGAGCCGCCCGTGCCGTGGTACCTCAAGAAGGACGACCCGGTCCATCTGGGCGGCCAGGTCCGCGCGGAGGGCTTCCGCCCCGAGAACCCGCCCGCCACCGGCCCGCAGACCGCACCGGTCCAGGACGGTACGCAGGCGGTACCGACGCCGGACGGTACGCAGACCGCGCCGGCGCAGACCGGCACCGCGACCGCACCGGCACAGAACGGCACCCAGACCGCTCCGGCGCCGGACGGCACGCCGCAGCCCGCGCGCGAGCCCGTGCAGCAGTTCGCGGACACCGTCCTCGACACCCTGCACGCCTCCTACCCGTCGCTCTTCGTCCCCCCGGCGATGCGCAACCACCCGCGGCTGGCGCGGCTCTGGTACAGCGACGAGCGGCTGCGGACGGCGTGGTTCAACGAGCGGCAGGTGCGCGAGGCGCTGAACCGGCCCACCCTCGCCCAGGCGCTGGACGACCTGACCACCACCGGCGTCCCGGTCACGCTCGTCGAGGACGGCAAGGTCCGCCGCGGCCACCACACGCTCACCCTGCGGGCCCGCCTCACCGACCGCCGGTTCGAGACCACCCTGAACGAGCGGTCCCTGCGCAACGCGGTGATCGGCAACGAGGTCTCGGGCCAGGGCCAGCAGCAGTCCAGCACCTACACCGCCGGTGTCGAGCTCGGGATCTCGCCGCGCGACCACGACAAGGTGGGCGACACCGGACTGCCGCGCCAGATCGGCAACCTCACGGTCGGCGGGCGCTACGCCCACGCCCGCCAGGAGGCCACCCGGAACACGACCACCGTCGCCCACGACCACCTGGCGGCCCAGAGCGGCATCGACCTCTACAGCTACCGGGTCGAGCTCAAGGCCGACTTCGAGGGCCACCGGCGCCCGCGCGGCTGGCCCCGCCTGCTGTCGGCCGGGCTGCTCGGCACGGGCGTCTTCGTCAGCAAGGTCGCGGAACGCCCGCTGTTCAGCCGCGGTACCGAGCCCGTGGGCCGCGTCGAGCTGGCCGTACCCGCCGCACACGGCTCCGACCGCTACGCCCCCACCACGCCCACGAGCGCCGCGCCCGCCCCCGCGGCCCCCGCCCCGCAGCGGCTCTCCGCCACCGAGGCCGACCAACTGCTCGACGGCACCCGCCCGTTGCCCAGGGCGACCCCGGCGAACCAGTCACTCGTCGGGCGGCTGCTCAGCGCCCCGCACGTGGTGCTCGGCGCCGAGGGCGGCCCGGAGCGCCAGGAGCTGATGCAGGAGACCGCGGACCGCGCCTCCGGCAACTCCTGGCACACCAGCGCCCCCGGCGCCCCGGTCCGCACCGCGCTGCGCCGCGCGGCGGCCAACCTCGGCGTGGCCGGGCAACTCGGCCAGTACCTCGGCCCGTTCGGCACCCGGATCACCGGACTCAACGGCGCCGGACCCTTCCGTACGCACTATCTCAAGGCCGCGGTCCGCGGCGAGCTGGACAACGTACGGGTCATGAGCGACCCCAAGCCCGCCTCGTTGGAGAACACCCTCGCCAACGACCACAAGGTCACCGGCAGTTCGAGCACCACCTCGCGCACCACGCTCGGTCTCCAGGGCAGCGACTCGCCGCTGCAGCAGGCCCCCGGAGCCCAGCCGGTGTCCGGCTCGTACGGCGCCGCGCTCCAGTACGCCTGGGGGAGGGGACGCACCCTCGCGCAGTCCGTCACCCGCGGACGCAGCACCACCATGACGTACGCCGGGCGCATGTACCTCGTGGTCGCCGACGCCGCCGAGACCGTCGCCGTCCGGGACCGCTGGACGGCCGCGATGGGCACCGTCGGCACCCGGGCCGGACAGCGGATCGGCTCCGCCGCCGGACGGCTGTCCGACCGCGCCGGGCGGGCCCTGTCCCCGCGGCGGGCCGCCGCCGCGCTCCAGCGCGTCCGCGACGCGGTCATGTTCCACCTGCCGATGCAGGACGCCATCGAGACCGGCCTCGCCCCGGACGGCCTCGGTACCGCCACCCCGCGCAACCTCGGCGGCGGCTACCGCGTGCCGGGCTTCCTGCGCGGCCGGCGCTTCCCGACCCACCCCAGCGGCCGGCTCGACGCGAGCCGGGCGGCGCAGCAGCTCATGCCGCGCCTGGAGAAGATCGGCGTGCCCTCGCACGACCGCGAGCAGGTCCTGCAGCGGCTCTCGCCCGACTTCCTCCGCGCCCACCTGCACGAGCTGACCACCGACGGCATGACCCTGCCGGTCCGCTACCGCGCCTGGTCCAGCCCCCACCACCTGCCGGTCGGCGGCAGCCCGGGACAGGTCCGGTTCAAGCTGACGCCGGTCACCACCACCGTGGAGCGGCTGCGCACCGGGTACGAGGTGGACGACTACCGGTCCCTCGTCCGCGACTCTGCGCTCGGCACCGGCCAGGACCGCGGCGGCGACATCACCCTGAGCGCGGGCCAGCGCACCCCCGGCAGCGACGTCCTCGCCGCCAACCCCTCCCTCCAGGGCACGGCGACCGGGCAGCAGGCCAGCACCAGCACCGACACCGAGGGCAGCACCGCGATGCCCGACATGGCGACCACGCAGGCGCACGCGGAGGTCGTCACCGGCTACACCCTGAGCGTCACCATGACCGACGCCGCCGGCGACCTGCTGGCGCCGCGCGCCGTCGCGCACGTCGGCACGCTCCACGAACTCGTCTCGGCGGGACTGCTCACCCCCTCCGGCACCGGCGCCGACGGCACGCTCACCGAGCAGGACGTGGCCGAACCCGAGCGCGCGGTACGGATGCTGACGGCCGACCGGGCACGTCAGGAGGCCGTCGCCGCCTGGCGCTCCGACGGCGACGACATCCTGCCGTTCGACGACCGCACCGGTTCCGGCATGCTCGCCGTCGACTTCCGGGGAGCGGCCAACGTCGAGAACGCGCTCACCCTCGCCACCGCCCGCGCCGACGGCCTCGGCGACGGCGACCTCGGCAGGCGGCACACCGGCGACACCCTGGCCGCGCAGGTGCGCATGGCCCGCCACACCCCGCTCACGGCCCTCGGCACGGCGCCCGCGCAGGCGCAGCAGGAGGCCACCTCCCAGGGCGGTCTCACCGCCGGGTTCCGCGAGGCGCTCGGCGCGGACGGCTCCGTGCTGCCCACCCAGTCCTCCGCACGCCTCCTCGGCCAGTCCCACACCGCCGACTCCCGCCTCTACGCCAAGATGCACCGCCGCGGCGCGCGGCTGCTCGCCGTGGAGAGCGCGCCCCGCATGGAGTCCATGCAGCGGCGCAAGACCGCCCAGGCCATGGAGGCCGGGATCACCGACAACTCCGAAGGCGCGGTCGGCACCGCCCCGCTGGTCACCACCACGGGCGCCGGTGTGACCAACCCCGGCGCCACCGGACCGGTCGGCGGCGCGGGCGACGGCATCGCGCCCAAGGAGGCCGACGACGTCACCGCCGGCACCCACGTCAAGTACGGCATCGACCGCAGCATGCTCTTCGCGCTGCCGGTGAGCTGGCTGGCGGTCTCCGAGGCGGACCACCGGATCACCGACAGCCGTCCCGTGCGCACCCTCGGCAAGGCCCAGCGCGGCCCGCGCGCCGCCGAGGCCGACACCACCGCCCTGGTCTGGCTGCGCGAGGACCAGGCCCGCGAGTACGGCCTGCTCGACGACGCCTCGTTCCCCGAGGAGGCCGCCACCGCCTGGGACGACATGGCCAAGGCCGCCGCCGACCTCGCCGCCGCCGAGAAGGCGTACTACGACGCCCGCGCCCGGAGCCGGGAAGCCTGGCTCTCCCTCGGTCCGGCCGAGCAGAGCGCGCTCGGCGACGGCGACCCCGGCCTGACGGCCCCGTTGACGACCGTCCTGCCGCGGGACCTCGCCGAGTCCCCGGCGGTCCGCGCCTGGCAGGACGCCCGCGACGACGTGCACCTGTGGCAGGGGCGGGTGGACACCGCCGCCGCGGACCACCACCGGCTGCACCTCGCCGCGTCCCGGCTCACCGCCCACCACCAGGGCTCGGCCGCCGTGCCGGTGCGGGACGTGCCGCAGGAGTACACCGAGCCCGGGTGGCGCTCCGAGGCCCCCGACCCGTACACGGTCACCGAGGCCGACGGCACCGGCGCCCGCACCCTCACCTCGCCGGACGGCACCGTCGTGCGGGAGGTGCACGAAGTACCGCACGACGGCGCCTCGTTCTTCCACGCGCTGCTCGCCGCCGCCCACGCCCGCGGCCGGCTGCCGCAGCTGCTCGGCGCCGACCTCGGCGACCGGTTCGCCAGGTCCCCGGGCGACCCCGGGGTCACCGCCGACGCCGTCCACACCGCCCGCGACCGGCTCGCCCGGGAGCTGGCCTTGCCGGACAACAGGGACCTGCTCGGCGCCCTCGCCGCGGACACCGCCGACACCTTCACGCAGGACGAGCTGGACGGCGCGGGCGTCACGCTGTCCCGGGAGCAGCAGGCCGAGTTCGACGCCCTCGGCCGGCTCCCGGAGACCTTCTGGCCGACGTCGGCGCAGCGGGCGGCGCTGGCCTCCCTCGCCCTGGCCCGCCCGTTCACCGCCGAGCCGCTGCCCGCCGGCGCCGGGCGGCCCGACGACGACCCGGCCCCGCCCGAACGCCGGGCCGGCGACCACGGCGGCGCCGACCTGCTGCCCGCGCTGGCCGCACGGCTCCTCGGCACCTCGCTGACGGTGGTGACCGGCGAGGGCCGCGAACAGCTCTTCCTGCCGTACGGCGACGGCAACGCCCCCGACGGCCCGGCCCCCGTCGACCGCGCGGCCGACCCGGTGCTCCTCGCCGCCGACGGCCACTTCCACGCGGCCCTGCCCGTCCACACCCCGGCGCCGACCACCACGGCGCTGCCGAAGCCGACACACGAGGACTCCGGCACGACCGGCACGACCGGTGCCGTCGGTTCGACCGGCACGACCGGAACGACCGGCATGACCGGAACAACCGGCACGACCGCGACCGGTACGTCCGGCACCACCGGCACCAACACCGGCACCCCCTCCGACGCCCCCGGAGAGTCCAAGCCGCCCGCGCACCGCAGCCACGCCACCGCCCCCTGGCTGCCGCCCGCCGACAGCGACGGGCCGCGCTACCGCCTCGCCCGCGACGGCGTCCTCACCGCACCCGACGGCGCCACCTACACGCAGGGGACGCCCGCCGGGCGGGGCAACGGCTTCTTCGACGCCCTCTCCACCGCCCTGCGGCACGCCGCCGCGCAACCGGGCCTGGAGAGCCGGGAGGCCGGCCGGCTGCGCTCGCGCGCCGGGGTGTCGCCCGCCCAGCTCATGCGGCTGAACGGCCTGCCGGGCACCCCGGCCGAGCGGACCTCGCTCTTCTCGCCGCCGCCCCTGGTGCAGCGCCGCGGCGCCCCCGCGCCGAGCCCGGAGGCGAAGGAGGGCCGGCTGCGCCGCCACCTCGCCGACGGCCCCTGGACCACCACCGAGGCCGACCAGGCGGTCGCCCGGTGGGCCGCCGCCGCGACCGGCGCCACCGTCACCCTCGTCGAGGAGAACGGCACCGCCCACACCTACCCGGGCCCCGGCGGGGACGGCGGCGCGCACCTGCGACTCCGCCGCCGCGGGGGCGACTTCGTCCCGCTGATCGGGCGCACCCCGGCGCCGGACGCGGGCCGGAACCGCGGGACCGAGCCCGAGGAGGCGTTCGGTCTCGACACGCTGTCCGGCGCGGAGGGTTCGCGGGGGAGCGCCCGACCGGGCCCCGCGCGGCCCGAGGCCGATGCGTTGGCGCGGTTCCGGTTCACCGACGACCCCTCCGACACCTCCGACCCGTCCGACCCCTCCGCCGCCGAGCGGCTCGCCAGGTTCCGGTTCACCGACGACGCCGGCGCCGAGAGCTCCGACAGCGACAGCGACGACAGCGACGGCACCGACCGCGAGGACGGCGAGGACGCCGGCCCGGACCTCACGCCGGAGCAGTACCTCGACGTCCTCTTCACCCCCGCCGCCCGGAGCGACGAGTCGACCGAGATGCTCATCGGCACGGCGCTCTCGCTGCGGCGGCTCGCGCGGGCCCACACCGACGCCACCGGCGAGGCCACCGGCGCACTCGGGGCGCTGCACGCCCTGACCCGGCGGGTGCTCCGGCTCCGCCCGGGCACCCCGGTCGGCGAGGGCCATCTGGCCTTCCTCGGCTCGCTCGCGCTCGACGCCACGCCCGCCGCCCTGGCGAACGCGGACGCCCTCGCCTCCCACCTGAGGCGTCACGACCGGGCCCTGGGGCAGGAGACCCGCTTCCCGCGCGGCGACGGCGCCGTACGCAACTGGACCGGCACCGGCGACCAGCTGCCGCCCCTGGACACGTACGCGGTGGAGGACGCGGACGGCGCGCTGAGCACCTGGCCGGCGCCGTGGTCGAAGCCGTACGTGGTCCTCGCCCAGCAGGCCGGGGACTCGGTGCGGCTGAACACGCCCGACGGCACGGTCACGCTGGACGACAGCGGCGAGTTCGCCCGGCTCGTCACCCGGGACCCGGCCCGGCGCGGGACCGACGACATCGTCCTGGCCTTCCCCCACGACGACGCCGAGACCCTCGCACGCCACGTCGCCGACCTGACCGGCGCCAGGGTCTGGTACTCCGCGCACGCCCCGCGCCCGTCCACGGACTGGCGGACCGGCGCCGACCACCTCACCCTCGGCCCCGTCGACGACGGCGGGGGAACGGTGTGGAACGCGGTCCTGCCGGGTCGGGACGACGGCACCGAGGGCGACCTCGACGACCTCCTCGGCCTGTACGAGCAGGGCTCCGAACCCGGCGACGGGGTCCGGGCGCGCCAGTCCGAGCCGCTGACCACGCGCGACTACGGCATCGTGGACCACACGGGCGACGGCGTGCTGTTCCGCAAGCCCGGCGCAATCCGCGGCGACTGGCAGACCCCGCGGTCGATGGCCGGCACCGAGAACGCCCCCGAGCTGCTCCTGAACGAGCAGGACTACACCCCGACGCCCGCCACCGACCGTCCCGCCCTGCGGATCTCCCCCGACCGCACCCTCGCCGTCGAGGACGGCGCCCACGGCCAGCAGGTCTTCGCCACCCGGGAGGCCGTCGAGGCGTCCTCGGCCAAGCTGGCCCGCGCCGGCCTCGCGGTACGGCTGCGCATCGACGACGACCTCGGCATCGTCCTGCCCACCCCCGACGGGGGCAGCCGGCGCCTGTACCGCGTCAGCCCCGACTTCCTGACCCACTCCGGGAAGTCCACGGAGGAGGTCTGCCGGGACTTCGCCGACATGCTGGCCGGTACCTCACGCACCTCGCACATGGTCTTCCGCGCCCCCGGAGGCGGCCCGGCGGTCACGGCGCCCGTCAACGCCTCCGACGGCGCCGAGGTCACCGGCACCCACCACCTCGCCGACGCCCTGGGCCGCGTGGCGGACGGCCACGAACCGCCGCAGTCGGCGGCGCCGGACTGGGCGGCCACGCTGGTGCGCCGGGACGACCGGCCCACCGGCGGCCACGGCGGGCCGCTCCCCGGCCGCGCCTACGGCAGCGCGCTCAGCCTGGAGCAGCCGGACGACCCGCGCCGCGACGCCCTCTCGGACGCCTCCCGCCGCATCGGCGTCAACGAGCACGCCTGGGCCGACGTCGGCGAGGGCTACGTCGTCCAGTCCGTCGCGGCCGCCGGCGAGCAGGGCCAGGCCAGCCTGGAGCACAACTACGCCAAGCCGCAGACCGACGACACCAGCGCGCACTTCGGCTACCACTTCGCCACCGTGGTCCTGGCCAGCGAGGACGGCAGCCACCAGGTCTCCCTGGAGAACCACGCGCGCGTCTCGCAGCGCACCCACCGCCACCGCCGGGCGGTCCAGGCCAACCTGCGCAACCACGACCTGGACGAACTGCGGGCGATCGCGGCGTCCCTCCGCCGGGAGGCCGAGCGGAGGGAGGACGACGCGGCCGACGAGCACCTCAAGGAGCTGCGCGGCTACCTCGACCTGGCCTTCGCCCTGATCCGGGCGAAGCAGGCCCAGACGGAGACGCAGACCGCGCCGGCGGGCTCGCCGGAGCGCGCGGAGGCCGAGCGGAACCTGGAGGCCGCCGTCCGCGCCGCCGCGAACCGCATCGGGAACCTGGAACCCGTCATCCCCGGCAAGCACCAGTGGTACATGCGGATGTACTCGCGGCGGCCGGGCGAGTCCGCCCACGACACCAACGCCGGGCTGCTGACCGAGGGCCCCTCGGCCGAGGCCAACCCGCTCACCGCCGTCGTGCTCCGCGGCCAGCAGGCGCTGCCGGTCTCCGTCACCTTCGACAAGGGCGTCCAGCACACCCCCGAGGGCTCCCGCGGCGCCATCCGGCACCTGGCCGGGGTGGTGGCCAGGACGGGGCTGTGGAACGCCGCCAACGGGCTGCCGCTGCCGGACGTCACGGTCAGCGGGCAGCGCACCGCCCGCCTGGGCGGCCGGGACCTCCCCCAGGCGCGGGCCGAGGCGGTCGCGGGCTCCTTCCGCCGCGAACTGGCCGACGCGCTCGCGGCGCTCCAGGACGGCACCCCCGGGCCGCACCTCACCGCCGACCGGTTCACCGTCGACCCGGTCTCGGTGCGGGCCCGAAGGGCGTCGCTCGGGGGAGACCAGGGCGCCACCACCGTGGACGTCACGGTCGACGACCACCGCGGCGGACTGCGCGACGTCGCCACCCGCGGCCCGCGGGGCAGCCTCCGGACCGGCGGCGGCCTGCGCGGCGGCTCCCGCGACGACGGCCTCGACCCGATGACCGAGCAGTGGCCCATCGGCCGCCCGGTCACCCTCGCGCGGCCCCGCCACGGCGGAGTCCACCCGTCCGCCGTCGTCCCCGTCGGCGAAGCACCCGCGGCACGTCCGCCCGCGGACCCGAAGGGCAAGTCCCCCGGCACCGGCACGGCGCGTCCGCCCGAGCACTGGTACACCTACACCCGGCCCGCCGACTCCCGCTCGCAGCCCCTCCGTTACGAGGTCGCCGACACCGGGCACCTCAGGCTGCCCGACGGGACGGAGGTCCCGCCGGACGGATGGACGCGCTTCGGCCACGACTTCGTGCACGCGGCGACGGGCACGCTGCTGCGCGGCGACAGCGGCTGGATCGGCCGCGTCGCCAACATGGAGTCCCTCGCGCCGCACCTGGCCGAACTCGACCCCGACCCCGTACCGCAGCGGATCGCGGCCGACTCCGAGGCCCTGTACGTGGTACCGGCGTACGGTTCCACCGCGCTGCGCGTGCCGCTCCGCCAGGACGGGCCGCCGCCCGCCGCCCACCGCGACGGCCGGCCGCGGACCGTCGTGCGCTCCGCCTTCGACGTACGCCGCTTCACCCACGGCGGCGAGAACGTCACCGACCTCACCGTGCGGCTCGCCCTGCGCCCGCACGCGGAGGCGGCCGACGCCGTCACGGCGCGGGTGGCCGAGGGCGTGGAACGGTTCTACAACCGGCCCGGCCACCGCCTGCCCGGCGGCGACCGGCTGCACGTCACCGTCGAGTTCGTCGGCCCGGACGACGACCCGCACCTCACCGTCGACCTGGTCGGCCGCGACCAGCCGATGAACCAGCTGGCGTGGTGGGCCGACGCTGACCCGGAGGAGTTCGCGCACGAGCTGGGACACCAGCTCTTCCTCCGCGACGAGACGCCCGACGCCGCGGGCCCGGACCGCCTCGACGCGCCGGGCAGCCTCCTGGGCGCCTTCCGCGAACCGGCCCCCGACGGCCTCGCGCAGAGCGGTCTGCGCCCGCGCCACCTCCAGCTGCTGGCCGCGGTCACCGGCGACCCCGACCCGCACCCCTCGCCCGAGGGGGCGAGCTGGGCCGACGCGCGGGCCGCCGCACCCGCCGAACTGCGGGAACAGGCCTGGACCGACCCGGTCTCACTCCCCGAACGCACCCCGCAGACCGGCCCCGACGGCGCGGTCCCGCCGCCGCTGCCCGGCGGCCGCCCGATGACCACGGTGCAGGAGGCGTCCGACGAGTCCGAGGAATCCGACTTCGAGGGCTCCGACGACTCCGACGACCCCGACGACGGGGACGAGCAGCCGCGCTGGGCCGACACCGGCTGGCTGAACACCGTCTTCGGACCCCGGTGGGACACCGTCCCGGGCGACCGGCTCAGGGAGACCTCCGAGGCGCTGTACGAGCTGGTCTCGACCGAGGCCGGCGCCGACCAGGAGCCGCAGTCGCTGTACCGCGCCCTGAACCGCGTCACCCGGCAGGTCCTGCACCTGCCCGGCAACGCCCGGCCGGGCCCCGCCGACCACCAGCTCCTCGGCTCCCTGGCGCTCGACGCCTCCTCGGACGACCTGGAGACCACCGACGACCTCGCCCGCTACTTCGTCGAGCGGCAGATCGAGACCGGACGCGGCGCCCTGGACGAGGGGACACTGCTGCGCGACACCGCCCGGAACGCCGCCGGACGCGACTTCGGCCGGTCGGGACAGCCCGCCCCCGCGCCCGACTCCTACGTCCTGCGCGGCACCGGCCGGGTCGTCGAACGGTCCGCGCCCTGGCACAACCCCTACATGGTCGTCGCCCGGGCGGTCGACGGAGCCGTCGAGGTCTCCCTCGCGCCGGGCCGCACCTTCCGGGTGACCCGTCTCGACGAGCTCGCGATGCTCATCTCCTACGACAACCGGCGGCCCCGCGGCGCGGACATCGTCCTGGCCCTGCCCCCGCACATCGCCGCGCCCCTCGCCGTCCTCGTCGCCGGCACCACGGGCCGCCGCGTCTGGCGCCCCGAGGCACCGGTCGCCGTGGCCACGCACCCCACGGCCGGGTCCCGCCTCGCCCTGGACCTGCGCGACGGCGACACCGGCGCGAGCTGGGCGCCGGTCGACCCCTCGGAGCAGGACGGCCTCCCCGGCGCCCGGGACCTGAGCAGCGACAGCGACAGCGACGCGGGCCCGGACGGCGACGACAGTGAGTACTCCAGCAGCGACGGCGACGCGGAGTTCGACCGCCTCGCCGACGAACTCGTCCTCGAACGGCGGATCGACGAGCGCCGCACCCGGCCGCTGACCACCCGCGACTACGGCGTCATCGACAAGCGCGGCACCGGCGTCCTGTTCACCCGGCCGCTCCCGCGCCGCGTCGCGGAGGTGGCCGCCGGGGACGGCACCGGCGCCGGGCCCGACTCGCTGCTGCTGCCGAGCCAGGACCACGGCACCGTCCCGATGGCCGACCGGCCGCCGCTGCACGTCTCCGAGGACCGCACCCTGGCGCTGCTCGCCGACGGCGAGGGCACGACCGGCCGAGGCCGCCAGGTGTACGCCACCCGCGCGGCGATCGACGCCTCCTCGGCACGGCTGGCCGCGGCGGGAGCGGGCGTACGGCTGAAGGCCGACGAGGCGACGGGCATCCTGCTCCCCGGCGAGGACGGCTCCTACGGTGCCCCCCTGTTCCGCGTCGAGCCCGAGTTCCTGACCGCGTCCGGCGGCTCGGAGCACGCCTTCACGCGGGACTTCGCCCAGATGGTGGCCGGCACCGGGCCCGCCTCCCTGTCCCACGTCGCCTTCCGCGGCCCCGCGGGCGGCACCGTCGCCACCGCCCCCGTGAACGGGCAGCACGGCCGCGAGGTCACCGGCACCCACCACCTCGCCCAGGCCCTCACGGAGGTCGCCGAGGGCACCCGCCCCGCCGGTGACGCCACCCCGCGCTGGGCCGCCCGCGAGACCGGCCGCGACCCGCGGTTCACCGGCGGTGTCGTCGGCGCCCCCACCCCCGGCGAGCGCTACGGCGGCGCCCTGAGCCACGTACCGGCGGACAACCCCCGGCGCGCCCCGCTGGCCGCGGCCGCGCGGCGCATCGGCGTCAACGAGCACGCCTGGGCGGGCGTCGGCGAGGGCTACCTGATCCAGTCGGTCAGCACCACCAACGACAGCGGCGCGCAGCTCTTCACCCACAACCACGCCAAGCCCGGCGACCGGGTCGGCCCGCACGCCCCCTACCACTTCGCCCAGGTCGTCCTCGCCAGCGAGGACGGCACCCACCAGATCACGCTGGAGAACGAGACCCACTCCCACGGCGGGACGATCCCGGACGGCGAACTCGACGCGATCGTCGAGGACAACCTCGACCGGCACGGCGGCGACGGCCTGACCCGCCTGGCCCGGGCGGCCGAGCAGCGGCTGGCCGACGCCCGGAGCGACGGCGCGGACGCGACGGAGACGGCCCGCCTGGGCGACCTCGCCCGGGTCGCCAGGGCGCTGGCCGAGGTCCACGACGCCGAGCAGATCCCGTTCTACTTCGACGAGGACCGCCCCGAACACGCCCTGGCCCTGCGCGAGGTGGAGCGGGCGCGCACCCGCGCCAAGGAGGCGATCCGGGCCGCGGCGCCGCTGCTCGACCCGGCGGACCTGTGGTTCTTCCGGGCGTACAGCAAGCGGCCGGGGGAGTCGGCGCACGAGGTCAACGCGGCCCTCCTGTCGGAGGACGCGCCCGCGCTCGCCAACCCGCTGACGACGGTGGTGCTCCACGGCCACGCCCCGCGCCCCCACCAGCGGACGATCCGCTTCGCCCGCGAGCAGCACGACCTCCCCTCGGGAGCCGACGCCGCGATCGACGCCCTGGCCCGGACGCTGGCCCGCGTGGGCCTGTGGAACCGCGCCCACGGCCTGCCGCTGCCGGCGGTCACCGTCACCGGCCACGGCAACCGGTCGCAGGCCAGCGCCCGCAAGCGCGCCGAGGCCGTCGGCAGGGCGCTCGGCACCCGGCTGGCCCGCGTCCTGGCCGACTCCCAGCAGGGCGCTGCCGGAACACCCCTCGCCGTACGGGACTTCCCCCTCGACCTGGACGCCAAGCGGGTACGCGGCGCCACGGACCCCGACGCGGGGCGCGTGGTGACCGTCGACATCGACGACCGCCGCCGGGCGTCCGCCGACCCGGCGCCCGCCGGCACCGCGCTCCCGCGGCCGACGCCCGCCGCACCGACGGACGCCCGGCCCGCGGCGCCCGGCCCGGAGGAACCCACCGCCACCGCGCCCGGCCCGCAGGAGCCCGCCTCCGAAGAGGGGACCCCCGCGCGCTCCGCGTCCCCCGCGCGTTCCGCGTCCCGCGCCCGCAGCCGCTCTCCGCAGCCGAGCCCGGAGCACCGGAACAGCGCCGCGCCGCCGTGGGTCATGGCGCGCATCCGCTACGCCGAGGAGTCCCTCGCCTTCGACAAGAGGCTGGGCGAGTACCTGGCCGAGCACGAGGCCGTGGTCGCCGAGTACCGGAAGATGGCGAACGCGGCGTGGAAGGCGGCGCGCGAGCGGCACCCCCGCAGCCTCGGCGCGTTCGGCGACACCAGCAAGTACAAGGCCGGCGTCGTCGGCACGTCCCGACCGGTGCTCCAGCAGGTGCTGCGCGACGGCAACCTGCGCGAACTGGTGGCGCTGCTCTACGAGGGCATCTCCAGCGACTTCGTGCCCGAGATGCTCGGCGGCAGGGAGGAGCAGCACCCCGAGATCGCCGAGGAGCGGCCGAGCCGGCGGCAGCGCGAGACGCACGCCGAGTTCGAGCGGCGCGCCAAGGAGATCCTCGCCGCCCCGGACCTGACCCCCGCGCAGAAGAAGGCGGCGGTCGAGGAACTGGAGCGGTCGGTGACGATCCGGACCCGCCCCGAGGACGCGCGCCCGCCGCTCAGCGAGGCCGAGCGGCGCATCGCGGTCAACGAGCACGGCCTGACCTGGCTGCCGGCGACGTCCCTGTACGACCTCGCGATGAGCGCCGACTTCCAGCAGCGTTCGGAGGCGTCCGGCGGCCTGGTGGCGACCGGCACCGCCGGATCCACGTACCGCTTCATGGTGCACGCCGCCCGGATGCGGGAGCAGTGGGGCGTCGACCTCGACCTCGGCCTGATCCGCGCCGGCATGCTCGCCGTCTCCCTCACGGTGGACCACCACACCTTCCACGAGGTGATGCGCGGCGCCCAGTTGGCGCTGAACGACCTGGCGGGCCACGACCCGGCCCTGGACTACACCGACAACTGGGGCCGGTACTGGAACATCCACCCCTTCGGCGAGCAGGAGCTGCGGGAGAACGTCGCCCGCGAGGGCCGCTTCCCCGACGAGCACGCCCAGGCCCAACGCGACGAGGCCGAGGGCCGGTCCGGCACGCTGGCCCCCACCACCACCGGCCTGCCGCACCGCCCGGCACCGGCGCGCCCCATCCACACCCGGCCCGCCACCACCGGCCTCAACCACCCCCGCTCGCAGGCGCCGGACCTCCGGGTGCCGCACCGCACCAACCCGTTCGGCGACCCCGCGAACGGGCCCGGCGCCACCCCGGGCGCCGGCCCGCTCCAGGACGTGGCGCCCGACGAGGCCGAGCGGCACCGCGAAGGACTCCTCGACGCGCTGTACGGCCTCGGCGCCCTCAGCAACGTGGACCGGGAGCGGGCCGCCGACGCGCTGGAGCGGCTGGACCGGCTGCGGGGGGCCGACCCCCGGCTGCGCGGCGGCTTCCTGGACCTGGACGCGACGGTCCGCCGGGTGCTGCTGCTCGACCCCGCCGAGCCGGTGAACGCCGCGGCCCGCGGCGCCCTGGTCCGGCTGATGACGGTCCCCTCGTCGGCGGGGGTCGCCTCCCTGCCCGCGCTGTCCGCCCACTACCTGGCCCACCGCGGCGCCTTCCACCCGGACTTCCGGCTCACCGACGCCCAGGGCCGCCCGCGCGGCCGGAACTGGACCGGCCGCGCCCTGCCGGCCGACTTCGACGCGGACAGCACCGGCCGGCTCCGGCGCACCCCCGACGGCACGACCGGTGACAGCGGCGCCGAGGACGCGCCGTGGCGCCCCGCGCCGGGCGACCCCGACCCGTATCTCGTCCTGGCCGTCGGCCGGGGCGACGGGACCGTGGTACGCGGGCTCGGCGGGTTCACGCGTTCCGTGCCGCCCGAGGTGCTGTACGAACTGCTCGCCCTCGACCAGGACCTGGCAGGCCGGCCGGGCGCGGTACTGCTCCACGCCGAGCAGCCCGGCGCCGCACCCCTGGACCTGCCGCGCGGCCTGGCCGACCGGCTCGGCCGCGAGGTGTGGGCGGCCACCGGCCGGGCGGGCGTCGGACGCCTCCCGAGCAGTCCGGACCGCTCGCGTCTCCTGCTCCTCGACGCGGAGGGGCAGGCACCCCGGGGCCAGTGGCTCGCCAGCACGCCCGCCACCGCGCCCGCCCCGCCGCCCGACGGGCCCGCGGGCACGGCGGACGACCGGGTCACCGCCCTCTCCGTCGCCCACGACGGCCACCGGTCCACCGGCTACCTGTCGATGGACCTCGCCCAGGAGCCGGACGGCGGCTGGTCACGGACGCTGGAACACAGCCGCCTCGGGTCCGTCACCTCCTACACCCACGTGCGCAGCGGCTACGACTACGGCAGCACCCCCGCCACCCTGCCCTGGGTGGAACTCGGCCTGCCGGCCCCGTACTTCCCCAACAACCACGGGGCGCCGGACAGCGTCGTGTGGCACACCCCGCAGGGCCCGCGGCAGGACGACGGGCTGCGGTTCGCGCGCACCCTCGCCCGCCGCCGCAGCCTCGCCTCGCTCGCTCCCGGGCACCCCGTGGTGCCGCTCATCTGCTACGCGGCGGCGCGCCCCGGCGTCGGCGGCATACTCGGCGGCGACATCAGCGGACCGCTGCCGTTCGTGCCCGACCCCCTCGCGGCCGTCGCGACCGGCCAGCACATGGCCAACGAGACGGGCCGCACCGTGTTCGCGACCGTCCTGTCGAACTCGGTCGGCCCGGCCCGGCACAACGACCCCCAGTCGTACATCAACCTCGTGACCGACGCGCGCGGCCGGGCCCACCAGTGGGTCACGTTCCGGCCCGAGCCGTCCGGTGACGAACTCGACCTGCGGGCCCGCCTGGCCGGGCTCCACACGGACACCGGCCCCGTCCCGGAACCCGTACGGGAACGGACCCTGCGGCTCGTGCGGGCGCTGCGCGAGATCTTCGGCCCCACGGTCGACGAGAGCGCCCCGTACCCGGACCTGCTGCGCGGCATGGGCGCCCTCGACCTGATGCACCAGGCGGACCCGGCCCTGAACCGCGACGGCGCGCACCGGTTCACCCTGGACCTGTACGAGCAGATCCTCGCCCGGCACCGCTCGGCCGCACACGCGCCGGGACCGGTGCCGCCCGCCACCGAGGACGACCACCGCCGCCTCCTCACCGAGGCCGCCGCCCGCCTCGGCACCGGACAGCCGGGCCCCCTGAGCGACTGGCTCGCGCTGCCGCACCTGGCCCACCTGCTGGCGGGCCTCGCCGCGTCCCCGCAGCGCGAGCAGCTGGCCCGGCAGATCCTGGGACTCGACGCCGCGGCGCCGGTGGGCGAGAGCGAGTACTCCCGGCTGGTGTGGGCGTCGTTCAAGGTCGCCCTGGTGACGAGCCGGGTGGACCGGGGCGCGTTCGCCGCCGCGGTGCTGCACCTGCCCGCCCCCGACCCGGCCCGGTTCGGCGACGCGGTGACCGCGGCGCGGCAGGCGGCGGCCGTCGGCCGCGACCCGCGGCAGATCCACGAGCTGGCCGCCCACCGCCTGGAGCAGCAGGGCGCACTGGCGCCGCAGCGGCTCCTGACGAACGCCGACGGCACGGCGTGGGGCCGCACCCTGGACGGCGCGCACCGGCCGCAGGGCACCTTCGACCCGAGCGTGGTCACCCTCCTCGGGCACGGGCCCGACGGCTCCCTGGTCCCGGTCGGCAGCGAGCCCGCGCCCTGGGCCGCGCAGCCGGGCCGCCCGGCCCCCTTCGTCTACGTCGCCGACGGCAACGCCGACGGGCTGGTGCTGCCGGGCCCCGCCCCGGCCGCGGTGCCGGCCCGGCAGTTCGGCGAACTGGTCTTCCACGACGCGGAGCTGCTCGGCAGGGCCGGCCACACCGAGGTGGTCGCGGTGATCCCGCACGGCAGCCCGGCCGGGGTACGGCCGCCCGAGGGCAGCCTGCCCGACGAGGGCGCCCGCAACTCGGCCCGCAACTGGTGGACCACCCGCGGCGCCACCACCCTCCACCACGATCCGGCGACCGGCACGTACACCGTCGCGATGCTGCCCGGCCCCGACGGGCAGCCGGCCCCGACGGGCACCTGGGACCGGACCGCCCGCCCCAAGGGCGACCCGGAGGTTCCCCCCACGGGCCCGGTCGCCGGCGCCACCAACTCCGCGGCGGCGCTCCGGACGGACCGGCCGGCACAGTCGGTCACCGAGTCCGGCGGCGAACCCGTCACCGAGTCCGGTGGCGAGCCCGTCGGTGCCACCGCCGCGGACTGGGAGGCCCACGCGCGGGCCCTGTCCGCGCTCGGCGCGGCAACCGCCGGGGCCGCGACGGCGCAGCGGACCGGCGCCGACGAGGCGGCCGTGGCGGAGGCCCGGGCAGCGGCCGACGCGGCGCGCCGCCGACTGGAGGACGCCGAGGCGCGGTTGCGGACCCTGGGCGTCGCCCCGGAGGCACTCGGCGCGGCGCGGCAGGCACGGTGGGAGACCGGGGACGCCGAAGAAACCGGGGAGAACGGGAACCTCGGGTACACGGCGCCGTCCGTCCCGAGGGACGCCGACGCCCGCCGCTGGATCGCGGACCGGGTGACCGAGGCGGACCTGCCGCCCGCGCCGACGCCCGCCGCCGAGGGCGAGACCGTCGGCCTGCGCGACCTGGAGGCGGCGGGGCTCACGCCCTCCGTCGGGCAGCGCACCGAGATGATGCTGCGCGGCGACGACCGCCTGCCCGCGGCCACGCTGGCACCGCTCGACCTGGCCCGGATCCGGATGACCGGCCCCGGCCCCTGGACGGCCGCGTCGGACACCGTGGCGGCCAACGCCGCGCGGCGGCTGTGGACACGGGCGTACGCCGGCTTCGCGGACGCGGCGCCCGAGGGCACGGACGAGGCCGACGCCTCCCGCGCCTGGTCCGCCGCCGTCGTCCTGGTCCTGCCGGCCGAGCCGCACGACGTGCTCGCCGACTCCCGGTACGCGGGCGAGGAGTTCCGCGACGCGGTGCGCCGGGTCGCGGACCACGTGCTGGCCGGGGGAACGGACTCCGGGTCCGCCGCCGAACTGGCCGACGCCCTCCGCCCCGCACTGCACCTGCACCCGCGCTGGACGACGCCCGGCACCGACGCGGAGGCCGCGGGAGGGGACACGGCGGAGGCGACGGCGGGGGCGACGGGGGAGGGCCCGCCCGCGGACTCGGCGGAGGACACCGGGACGGACGCCGACGCGAGGGGCGGCCGTCCGGTGGGGCCGCCCGGGACACGGCGGCCGGCGCCCGCGGCGCAGTCGGGGACGGGCACCGACCTGCCCGACACGGACATGCCCGACGTCGACCTGTCCTTCCTGGACGGTCTCGACCCGGACACCACCGGCCTCGCCGACTTCGACCCGTCCGTCCTGGACGGCATGGACCTCGATCCGACCGACTTCACCGGCTTCGACTTCACCGGCTTCGACTTCACCGGCTTCGACTTCACCGACTTCGATGTCACCGACCTGGACTTCACCGGCTTCGACCCGACCGCCTTCGACACCACCGCCGTCGATCCGACCGGTCCCGACCCGACCGCCGTCGATCCGACCGGTCCCGACCCGACCGCCGTCGATCCGACCGGTCCCGACTCCACCGCCGTCGACACCGACCCGTCCGGTACGCGACCCACGGCCCCGAGCCCGACCGCGCTGGAAACGGCCGACGGGCACACGGTGTTCGCCGCGCCGGTCACCGCCGCGCCCGCGAGGCCGCTCGCGCCCCTGCCCCGGCTGAGCCTCGTGGCGTTCGAACCGGCCGGGACGGCCCCCTCGGCCGGCGCGCACGAGAGCGTAGAACGGCTGGCGAAGCGCGTGGCGCGGGCCGGCCTGCGCAACCGGCGTGCCGGGGTGCCGCTGCCGAAGGCCGACATCGCCGGGTACGGCGCCGACGCGCGCGGCGCCGGCACGGCACAGCAGCGGGAACACGACGCCCGGCGACGCGGGGACGAGCGCGCGCGGGCGGCGCACGACCTGTTCGTGCAGGCGCTCGACGACGCCCTGCGCACCCTCCAGGACCGGCTCCCGGCGGGACGGCCGCGGCTCACCGCGAGGGACTTCACGGTCACCTCGCGGGGCCGCGCACGGGTGCCCGGCGAGCCGGCCACCACGGAGACCGGGCCGGTCAGCCGTACGGACCTGGGCCGGCAGGCCACGATCGCGGTCACCTCGCCGGGCCACGCGGCGGCCGTCGAGGCCCTGGACGCGGCGCGCCGCGGCGACCCCGCGCTGCGCCCGGGGGCGTTCGACGCGGACGCGGTCGCCCGGCGGGTGCTCCGCCTGGCGCCGTACGTCCTCGTCGACCCGGAGACGCGCAAGGACCTGTACACGACGGCCCGGCGGGCGGCCGAGGCCGGACGGGCGTCGAGCGTGGCGGCGCTCACCGCGTTCCACCTGGCGGAGGAGGGCGTCCTCGCGGCCGACCGCACCCGGCATCTGACCGTCGGCGGGACGCGCGTACCGGGCCTGAACTGGACCGGCGCCGACGTCGCCGAGATGAACGGCCTGTTCGTGGAGGAGATCCCCGCCGACGGCGCGGGCACCGTCGCGTCCACGACGACCCCCGGCGCCCCCCTGGGCGCGACGGACCTCGCCCCGTGGCCGTGGGACACGACCCCGTACGCCGTCCTCGCCGAGGGCGGCCACGACACGGTGACCGCGACGCTGCCCGACGGGACGACACGCGACCTCGACGCCGACGCGTTCGCCGAACTGGTCGCGGCCGACCCGGCGTTGCGCTCCCTGCCGGACGGGACACCGATCGTGCTGGCGGTGCCGTTCGCCGGCGACCGGTACCTGGACCTGCCGCGCACGCTCGCGGACCGCACCGGCCGCACCGTGTGGGTGCACACCGGCCTGGCACGGCGCCACCCCGACCCGGCCTCCGGCACCACCGTCGCCGTGCTCCGGCGCGACGGGAAACCGCACGGCTCCTGGCTCGCGGTCCGGCCGGGCCTCGCCCCCGACGCCGACGACTCGGCTCCGGCCTGGCACCGCGACGTCCTGAGCCAGGCCGTCGTCAGCTCCGTGACCGGGCGGCAGATCGGCCGCAGCCTGCACGACGACGGCGAACTGCAGGAGCGCGAGGACAACTTCAGCCGCCTCGACCAGATGACGGTGTACGTCCACTACAACCCGGCCACCGGCACGTACTCCGCGCAGCTCCCGCTCGACGACCCCGGGCCCAAGGACAAGGCGTACCACCTGGCGGGCCACGGCCTGCCCGGCCGGCTGATGCTCCCGCTGGCCGGCGGCGGATCGCGGACGGCCGGCCGGCACGAGGCGGGGGAGTGGCTGCGGCGGCGCAAGAGCCTGTCGAGCCTGCCGAAGGACCACTGGATCGACCTGGTGGTCTGCCACTCCTCGGCCCCCCGCGACAGCGCGACGCAGGACCGCCCGCCCGCCGGTGCCCTCTACGGCGCCGTGCCGTTCGCCGCCGACCCGCTCGCCGACGACGCGGTCTCCCTGGGACAGCACCTCGCCAACGTGACGGGACGCACGGTGCGCCTCTCCCACGACGTGCAGGGCGCCGGCATGCACGGCGGCGATCCCGCACGCCTGCTGTGGACCGACGTCCGCGGACGCCGCTGGTGGTGGGAGACCAGCCGCCCGGAGCCCGGCGAGGCCGAGCTGGACCGGCTGGCGGCGCAGGCCGGCCACCGGGGAGAGCCGTCGCCGGCGAGCCGGGCCGCGACCCTGCGACTGGTACGGGCCCTGCGCCGCGTCCTCGGCCCCGACGCGGAGGACGCCGCCGACTACTCCGACCTGCTCCGGGGCGCCGTCGCGCTCGACGCCATGCGCCACGCCGACCCCGTCCTCGGACCGGTCGGCCCCTTCTCCCTCGACCTGCTGCACCGGGTCGTCGCGGCCCACCCGTCGGCCGCCTCCGGAGTGGACCGCGCCGCCGTCCGCCGGGTGCTGAACGCGGCCGCGGAGGCGTGGCGGGCCGCGCCGGCCGCGCCGTTGAGCCGCTTCGTGCACCTGCCCGCAGCGCACACCGCGGTCCGCTGGCTCCAGGACACCGCGGCGGTGGACGAGGCGGCCGTCTCCGCGCTGGGGCTCGCCGGCCCCGACGACGTGGGCGCCGCCGAGCGGACCCGCGTGTTCTGGGCCCGCGTCAAGGCGGTGGAGACACTGGCCGGGGCCGGGCCGGACGCGCTCACCACGAGGCTGCTCCACCTCGACCCGGCCCTCGACGTGGACGCCGCCCGGCACGAGCGGGCACTGTCGGTGCTGACCCGGGGCTTCGCGGCGGGCCGGGACATGGCCGACCCCGACGTGGCGGCTGCCTACGCCCTGGAGACCGGCGGTGCCTTCGACTGGTCCGCGACGCTCACGACGATGGGCACGGAGTCCGGCGGCGGGCGCGACTGGCGGGACACGGCGACGCTGCTGCCCGAGGTGGGCAGGACCAGGACCCCGGCCGGCCTCGCCGACGCGCCGTGGGCCGGCCCGGACGCCTCCGGCGGGAACCGGCCCACTCCGTACCTGGTGGCGGCCTACGTCGACCTCCAGGACGGCAACCGCCTCCAGGCGAGCATCGACGGCGCCCTCCGGGACACCTCCGCCGCCGAGTTCGCCGAGCTGCTCGCCGCCGACCCCGACCTGAACCGCAAGGATCTCTCGGTCCCCGTCCTGCTGGTGCTCGCCGGCATCGACGGTCCCGCGGACGGCGTCGCGGAGACGATCGCCCAGCGCCTCGGCCGCAGCGTGTGGTGGAGCAGGTACCCGGCGGAGCTCTCCGGCACGGACGACACGGGCGCCTCGGTGCCCACGCTCGTCCCGTCGATCATCACCACGGGCACCCCGACGGCCGCCGACTGGCAGGAGGCCCGCCCCACCGACCCCGCCGGCCCCCAGGAGGGCCCGCGCCCCATCGCCCCGCCCGCCAAGCAAGCCACCGACCCCACTGCCGCCACCGACCTCACCGCCCCCACCGACGTACCGCTCCCTGCCGCCAAGGCGCGCTCGTCGGCCGGGGAGCCCATGGAGGGGGTGGAGATGACGTCCGCGCCCGCGCTCTCTCCCGCCCCCGCGCCCCCTTCCGCGCCCGCGCCCACCACCCCCGCCCCGCCCGTGTTCACGGGCCCGGCGGCCCCGTCGCCGGCCGCCCTGCCCCCGCGGAGCCTCGTGGCCTACGCACGCGAGGCGACGGTCCCCTCGCCGGCCGGCCGGGAGACCATCGAGCGGCTGGCCCACCAGGTGGCCGCCGCCGGGCTGCACAACCGCCGGGAGGGCTGGGCCCCGCCGCGCGTCGAGGTCACCGGCTACGGCGCCGACGGCCAGGGCAACCGGGGCCTGAAGCGCGCGACGGCCGCCCGCAGCCACTTCCTGCGGCAACTGGCGCAGGCACTCGACCAGTTGCAGCGGAACCTCCCCGCCGACGCCCCCCGGCTGACCGCCCAGGACTTCCGCGTCAAGGCGCTGGCCATGACCCGCGTACCCGACGGCTGGACGGGCACGGGCGGGCTCGCCGGCGTCAGCCGCGCCGACCTGGGGCGGCAGGCGGCGATCCGCGTCGTCCAGGCGCCGGACGCGTCCGCGACGCAGACCCTCGACGCCCTCCGCCGCCGCGACCGCGTCCTGCGCCACAGTCCGCTGGACGTGGACGCCCTCGCCGCCCGAGTCCTGCACCTCGACCCGGGCACGGTCGTGGACCAGGGCACCCGCGACGCCCTGTTCGCGCTGGTGAACCGGGCCGCCGCGGCCGGACGCGCGACCAGCCTGCCCGCACTGGCCGCCCACCACCTCGCCGAGCTGGGCGTGACCGGCCCCGGCCGGGCCCGCCACTTCACCGCCGGGGGCCGCCGCGTACCCGGCCTCAACTGGGACCCGGACACCGACTCGGCCGCCGAGCTGGACACCACCCGCGGCGACGTACTGGAAGACACGGGACCGGGCCCCTACACCGTCGCGGAGACCCGGCCGGCCCCCTGGCCTCCGGGCACGACGCCGTACGTCGTGGCGGCCGGCGGGCGGCACGACAAGGTGGAGGTGCTGCTGCCGGACGGCACGACGCGGGACCTGGACGCCGACGAGTTCGCGGAGCTGGTCGCGGCGGACGTGGCACGGGAGCGGCTGCCGAAGGACACCCCCCTCGTGCTGGCCGTGCCCTTCGCCGGCGACCAGTACCTCGACCTGCCGCGCACGCTCGCGGACCGCACCGGCCTGACGGTGTGGGCGCACAGCGGCGAGGTGACGCTCAGCTCGGACCAGGGCGTGAGCACCGTCGACACGGTCCGGCGCCCCGGCTCCCCCGAGGGCGACTGGACCGCGAGCGAGCCCGGCCTGGCGCCCGACCCCGACGACGACGTGCCGGACTGGTACCAGCAGGTGGCCACCCGGCCCATCGTCAGCGCGCTGACCGGCAAGCAGATCGGGCGGGCCTCGCACCACGCCGGGGAGTGGGCGACCGCCTTCGAGGACGACGACCGCCACCTGGACCGGATGACGACGTACGTCCACTACTACCCGGCCACCGGACAGGTCTCCGCCGAGCGGGAACTGCCGCGTCCGGGCGCGGAGAACGCCGCCTACCGCCTGGACATGCACGGCTCGCCCGGCCACCTGCACCTGGCGATGCGGGACGGCACCGTCAGGCCGGTCGACGAGCGGGAGGCCGGGCCGTGGCTCAGGCGCCGCAAGAGCCTGTCGAGCCTGCCGAAGGACCACTGGATCGACTTCGTGGTCTGCTGGAGCGGCGCCCCCCGGGACCGCGCCGTGCCCGTGTCGCCGAACACGGCGAGCGACGCCTACGCCGGCCCGTTCGTCCCCGACCCGCTGAGCAGCCTCTCCATGGGCCAGCAGCTCGCCAACTCCACGGGCCGCAGCGTCCGGCTGTCCTACAGCTCGCAGGGGACCCGGAGCCACGACGGCCGCTACACGCGGACCCTGTTCGCCGACGCGCAGGGCCGCCACCGGGCGTGGGCCCTGTTCCGGCCCGACCCCTCGGGCGCCGATCTCGACCGGCTGGCGGCCCTCGCCGGTCTGGCCCCGGGTGACGGCGAGGTCTCCGACGAGATGCGCGCCGGGACGCTGCGCCTGGTGCGCGCGCTGCGGCTGACCTTCGGCCACGACGTGGACGACGCCGCCGACTTCGGGGACCTGCTGCGCGGCGTGGCCGCGGTGGACCACATGTGGCGCAGCGACACGGACTTCGACGCCGCCGGCCCGTTCACCCTGGACCTGCTGAACCGGGTGGTCGCCGCGCACCCGGAGGCGGCGTCCGGGGTGGACCGGGCGGCCGTGCGCCGCGTGCTGGCCGCCGCGGCGGACCACTGGGCGGCGTGGCCCGGCGACGAACTGGTCGGCTTCGCGGAGGTGCCGGCGATCGAGGAGGCCGCCCAGTGGATGCGGGACGGCGACCTGGAGGACGAGGCCGTCACCGCCCTGGACCTGTCCGGCCCGCACCAGGTGGGCGAGGCCGTGCGCTCGCGGATGTTCTGGGCCCGGGTGAAGGCCGAGGAGACCCTGCGGGCCCCCGGCACGGACCTGAACGTCCGCGTGCCCAAGGTGCTCCACCTGCGGTCCGGCACACGGCCCGCCGGCCACCGCGACACCCTGCTCGACCTGCTCACCCGCGCTTTCGCCACCGGCCGTGACGCCGCCGACCCGGACGTGGCGGCCGCCTACGACCTGGACGAGTCCGGGGTGTACGCCGCCACCGGCGTGGAGACGGTGCACGGCGGCGAGAGCGGCGACGGCCGGGACTACACCGCCGAGCAGGCGCCGACGACGGTCGACCTGGCGGAGTTCGGCACGCCCTCCGGCACCGCGGACGCGCCGTGGGCGGGCCGGAAGGGCCCCGCCCCCTACCTCGTACGGGTCACTCCGGACGGCAACGCCCCCGACCTCCTGGAGCTGTCCTTCGACGGGGAGACGCATCGGGTGGCGGCCGGCGAGTTCCTCGAACTCCTGGCGCACGACACGTCGTTGGCAGGAAAGGAACTGAACGTGCCGGTCGTCCTCGCCTTCTCGGCCCACGACGGCGACCCCGGCGACCTCGCGGAGCGGATCGCCCAGCGACTGGGCCGCACCGTGTGGTGGACGGGGTTCCCGGCGGACCTCTCCGCGACCGGAACCTCGGGGGAGCCGGTCCTCACCCTGCGTCCGACGCCCGACGGCGACGTACCGGACGCCGCTGCCTGGGAGAAGGCCCGCCCGGCCCAGGCCACGTCCCCCGGCGACGCGCCCCGCCCGGTCCAGGCACCGCTCGCGAGGGCCGGCGCCGCCCCGCTCCTCGAATCGTTCCCGGCCCTCACCCTGAACGACGACACGGACCCGGACACGGACGCGGAGGCAGCCGACTCCGGCCCGGACGCCGACGACGCCGACGCCGACGCGGAGCCCCGGGGCGGCACGGAAGGGCGCGCGGGCGACCTCCCCGCACCCGACTGGGTCCTGTCCCGCATCCGCTACGCGCAGGAAGCCCTCCTCTTCGAGCAGCGACTCGCCGCACACCTGGGGGAGAACGAGCAGGTCAACGCCGAACTCGGCAAGGTCGTACGGGCCTTCTGGAGCATCACGCTCCACAACCGCCTCGACTACCGGCTGTTCGGCAGCAGGAACGAGATGTCCGCCGGCGCCGTCGGACAGCGGTACGAGGCCCTCGCGCGGGTCGTGGACTCCGGCAACCTGCGGGAACGGGTCACCTTCCTGTTCAACGGCGTCGCCAAGGACCTCGTCCCGCACCTCATGGGCGGCGTCGAGCCCCAGCACCCGGTGATCGGGGTGGAGCGCCGCGACCGGCACCGGAGCCAGCTCTTCCAGGAGTACGAGCGGAGGGTCGCCGAACTCCGCGCGGCGGAACTGGACCCCGAGGACGAGGCGCAGGAGATGGAGGACCTGGAGGCGATGCTGCGTACGCCGCTGCGCCCCGACGAGGTCAGTCCGCCGCTCAGCGAGGCCGAGTGGCGGCGCGCGGTCCGGGACGGGGAGCTGCTCTGGTCGCCCGCCTCCATGGAGCACACGCTGCCGATGGCCGCCGACTTCCAGGCGCGTTCCGAGGACTCCGGCGGTCTGGTGCTGACCGGTACCTCGGGCAGCGCCTACCGCATCCTCACGCACGTGGCCCGGCTGACCCGGCTCGCCGGTGTCCCCGTCGACCTCGGCCTCGTCCGGGCCGGACTGGCGAGCATCCTGGTCGGGGTGGGGCACCACAGCTTCCACGAGGTGATGACCGGCGCCCAGCTCGCCCTGGACGAGTTCGACCCCGGGGCGACCTCGGTCTACTCCGACAACTGGGGCCGGTACTGGGACGTCTACCCGCTGACCGAGGAGGAGTTGCGGGCCTCCGTGGCCCGTGAGGGACTCTTCCCGGACGAGCACGCCCGCGCACTGCTCACCCGGCTGGAGGCGGAGCGGACCGCCGGCACACGACAGTGACGGCGCTTCGCCGCACACGAAGAACGGTGCTCCGACGCACCCGAGGACAAGAGGACGAGATGAGTGAGTCCGGCGCCGAGACGCCTGCCGCCGCCAACCCCCTGGACCCCGCGCCCCCGCAGGAGTACGTCGAGGCGGCCAGGCTCGCCCCCGACCACTGGCTCTACCTGCCCGATCCCGCCTGGCGGGGCGAGGGGCCGCCGCCCGACTGGGCCGTGGTCGGCCAGTGGCGCTCCGACTCCGACGGCACGATCGTCGAGTGGGAGGACAACCCCGAGTACCGGCCGTCCCCGGAGGCGATGGGCTGGCCCGAGCCCGCCGACGCCGTCGACCGTGCCATCCAGCTCGCCACCACCGGCTACGGCCCGGCCGAGGACGTCACCGCGGCCCTGGCCGGCGCCGAGGTCGCCGTCCTGGTCACCGCGGACGGCGAACCGGTACGGGCCTCGGCGCCCGACGGCACACCGGCGGTCCCCGTCTACACCTCCGCCCGCTACCTCCACGCCGCCGGCCGGCTGGCCTCGGCGCACCTCCCGGTCAGCACCCTGCTCACCCGCGTCCCCCCGGACCACGCCCTCTACCTCAACAGCAACGCCCCGGTCGGCATGGTGCTGCCGACACAGGGCCTCGCCGACCTCCTGGAGGAGGAGCCACGGCCGCAGTGACCGGCCGTGGCTCCTCCTCTCCCCTCCCGGGCCCGAGGCCCCCCGGGGCCCGAGGAACTCAACCTGAGACGGTTCGCGTCGTCCTGGGCTCGGGGCGCGCCTTCCGGCCGCCCAGCCACCCGAGATCGGACCGGCACGCGGTGGTGCGGACCCGGCTCAGCATCGGGGATCGTTCGGCATCGGGACGCCGTTGAACTCGTAGAAGGCGGCCGTGGTCCTCTTTCCGGCGATTCCGTCAACGGCGAGGCCGAAGCCGAAATCGTTCAGGAAGCGCTGCAACGCCTTGATCGTGAGGGGGCCGACCACTCCGTCGACCACCAACTTGCTCTTTCCGCTGAAGCCACGCGCGTTGAACATCCGCTGCGCCGCCTTCCAGCTGTCCGTGCCCAGGTGACCCGCGTGCTCCCAGGGCTCGTAACCGGAGCGGGTCATGAAGCACTGCCAGCTCTTTGCCCGGCCGACGGTCAGGCCGAGGTTGTTCACCGCCAGGACGGAGACTTCCCGGGTGCCCGCTGCGGGGCCGGCGGCCGACTCGGAAGCCGCGGAGCTGACGGTCGCGCCGGCCAGACTTCCGGCGGCGATTCCGAAGACGGTGGCAGCGCCGACGAACGTCCGTGTCAAAGCAGTGCGCATGTGAGCCCTCTCAACTTGCCTGCCCCGGCGGGGCGAGGCGGGGAAACGACTTCGTCGCGGCAGAATCTAGATCCGAAGAGGGATCACAACTGTGTTGTGCGTGCACGGCAGTTGGTCGGTCGTGCAGTCGTCGTCCGGTGACCTCGTGTGTCTTGTGCGGCGGGCGTTGAGGGGCGCATCCTGACGGGAGCACGAGAGCGCGGGACAGGCACGGGGGAGACGGCTCGTGGAGGGAACGGATCAGCGCGGCAACGCGTCGGGGCCGGGGCGCACGGCGGCCGGCGCCGGCCGGGGAGCGGTGCTCGACGCCTCGGTCGTCGCGCCGCGTGAGCGTGAGGACACGATCCGGCACGCCCTGTGGGCGTCCTTCTCCCGGGTCGACATCGATCACCACACCTCGCAGGAGGACATCGGGGCCCGGATGGGACTCGGCGCCGTGGGGCCCATGAAGGTCTGCTCCGCCCAGGGGACGCCGGTGAGCCTGCGCCGCACGGAGCGGCTGGCCCGGGAGGACCACGAACCGTCGGTGTTCCTCGGGCTCCAGGTGTCCGGGACCAACATGGTCGGGCAGCACGGCCGCCAGTGCCTGGTCGGACCGGGGAACCTCGTCGTCTTCGAGTCGACCGCTCCGTACACCCTGCGCTTCGAGGAGAGGTTCGGGTACCTCTCCCTGCGCATCCCGCGCGAGGCGCTCGCGCTCCCCGAGCGGGTGCTGCGCGAGGCCGCCGCCGTCACGCTCGGCCCGGGGAACCCCACCGCGCGCCTCGCCTTCACCTACTTCTCCCAGCTCGCCGCCAGCGAGGAGTTACGCGGCGGGGCGCACGCCGAAGCGCTCGTGGGCCCCAGCGTGGAACTCCTCCGGGCCGTCGTGACCTCCCAGTTGGGTGACGCCGGAGCAGGCCGGGCGCTGCCCGAGGTGCCGCTCGGCATGCGCGTCACCCAGTACGTCCGTGCCCACCTGGCCGACCCGGACCTGTCGGCCCAGCGCATCGCCGCCGCGCACGGCGTCTCGGTCCGCCACCTCTACAACGTGCTGTCCCGGTCGGGCATCAGCCTCGGAGACTGGATCCGCACCCGCCGCCTGGCCGAGTGCAGACGGGAACTGGCCGGACCGGGCGCCCGGACTCGGACCATCGCGGCCATCGGCCGCCGCTGGGGCTTCGTGGACGCCACCCACTTCAGCAAGGCGTTCAAACAGGCTTACGGCATGTCGCCGCGGGCCTGGCGCGAACTGCACCAGCCCGGCCCCGCACGCCCTCGCCGCCCCGCACGCCGCCGAGTGGACGTACCGGCGGGCTGACCTGCTGACCTGCTGACGCGCCCGGGGAGCGCGGCTCGCCCGGCTACCGGTCCTCGGGACCTCCCGGTACGGTCTCGTCCTCCTCGCGTTCGCCCTCCGCCTGGGAGGGAGTGCTGTGCGGCACGTCCGCCGTGCCGTTCCGGTCCTCGTCGCGTTCGCCCTCGGCCTGGGACGGGGTCGGCTCGCTCATCACATCCTCCTCCAGCTCCTGCCGAGCGGGTTCGCGGGCCGGGTACCCGGCCCCGGCCGTCCTCACCACCCCGTGGCCGCGCCGGTTCGCCCCCTCTCGCACCTGCGCGTCCGGTACCGGGATGAGCGGCCCACGGGCGGGTGAAGGCGGTGCCGCCCCGATCCGGCCCGGCACCGTCCCACGCGTTCACAGCGGCGACCACCACGTCACCGTCGTCCCCGCACCGCGGTACCCGCCGCCGTCTCCGTCCGGCCCGTCATCGTCCCGGCCGTCGGTCTCCGCCCCGTCCTCCGCCACGCCTCCCGCCCCGTCGTCGAAGACCGTCAGGCGAACCCCGGCACGGCCGTCGGCCAGTGGGGCGGCCGTGTCGACGGAGACCTCGACGCGGGAGACCTCACCTCGGGCGCACGCGTCCGCCAGCGCGTGGCGCAGGGCCGTGACCAGGCGGTCGGCCACCGGCGCGGGTACGCGGGTGTCGACGGCGCCGCTGAAGCGGGTGGACGGGGCGAAGCCGAGGCGGGCGGCGGCGGCCGCGGTCTCGCGCAGGACCCGGCCGCGAAGACCCGTCGGCGGTTCGGCCGGGGGCTGCTGGAGCGCGAAGATGGTGGTGCGGACCTCCTGCACCGTGGACCGCAGTTCGTCCACCGCCCGGACGAGGATGTCGCGCACGTCCTCCGCGCCGCGGCGGCGTTCGATCGACTCCAGCATCATGCCGGTGGCGAACAGCCGCTGCACCACCAGGTCGTGCAGGTCCCGGGCGATGCGGTCCCGGTCCTCGTAGACCGCGAGCCGCTCCCGGCCGCGCCGGGCGTCGGCGAGCACGAGGGCGAGTGCGGCCTGCGAGGCGAACTGCGTGGCCAGCAGCCGCTCCAGGTCCGTGTACCGGCGTGCGCCGCGGCGGCGCGGCAGGGCGAGGGTGCCGATCAGCCGGCCGTTCGCCTGCAGCGGCAGCATCATGCTCGGCCCGAACCGGTGCCGCACGTGGGTCGTCATGCGCGGGTCGGTCGCCGAGTCCGTGAGGAAGACCGGCTCGCCGCCGAGGAGTTGCTCGAGGACGGGGCTGCCCGGCTCGATGGTCGCACCGAGCATGCCGTCCGGGTCGTCGGGCGTCGAGGCGGTCACGATCGCCATGCCGCCCTCGGCCGTCGGGTGGAGGATGACGCCCGCGGAGGCGTCGGCCAGCAGCCGGGCCCGCTCGGCGACCGTCGTCAGCGCGTCGTCGGCGCTCTCCTCGGTGAGCAGCGCGGTGGTGACGGCCGCCGCGCCCTCGATCCAGCGCTCGCGCTGCCGGGCCGTCTCGTACAGCCGGGCGTTGCCGATCGAGATCCCGGCCTGCGTGGCCAGTACCCGCAGCAGCTGCTCGTCCTCGGCCGTGAACGGTCCGGCGCCGGGCCGCCCGGTCAGGCGCAGCTCGCCGAACTCCTCGTCGCCCACGAGGATCGGCACCCGCAGCCCGGGAGCCCCCTCCTGTGGGCCGGCCGGCGTCCCGGGGCCCGGAGCGGGGGCGCGGATCTCGGTCGGGGCGTCCCGGCCGGGGTCGGCGACGACCAGGTCCGCGCGGTCGGCGCCGGTCAGCTCGGCGGCGCCCTCCGCGATGTGCCGCAGGGTGCCGGGCAGGTCCAGTTCGGTGCCGGTCCCGGCGAGGACGGCCTCCAGGAGCCGCGTCAGACGGGGCGCGGGCTGCGCGGTCATTCCGGCCGGCTCCCTCGTCTTCCCCGGCTTCCCGTACCGGGTCTCAGTCGGCCGCCGTCGGGTGCAGCACCAGCGGCTCGACCCGGCCCTCCAGCATGCTGCCGAGTCCCTGGACCGCGCACACGTCGGGCCGCTCCGCGATGTGCACCGGCATGCCCGTGGACTGACGCAGCATCTGGTCGAAACCCGGCAGCAGCGCGCTCCCGCCGACCATCATGATCCCGCGGTCGGCGAGGTCCGCGACCAGGTCGGGCGGGCAGTCCCGCAGCACCTTGCCGATCCCGTCGAGCACGGCCGTCAGCGGCGTCTGGATGGCGTTGCGCACGGTGGCGGTGTCGACCCGCACACTGCGTGCGAGACCGGTCGCCACGTCCCGCCCGTGGATCTCGGTGGACGACGGCCCCTGCGGGGTCAGGCCGTTGCCCGCCAGGGCGAGCTGCAGGGGGCGTACGGACTGGCTGGGCAGGACCAGCTCGTGCTGGTGGCGCAGGAGCTGCACGATCGCGTGGTCCACGGCCTCGCCGCCGACCGGGATGCGTACGGCGGTGACGATCGAGCCGAGGGAGAGCACCGCGACCTGTGTCGCGTGCTTGCCGCAGACCATGATCATGGTCGCCTCGGGCTGCTCCACGGGCAGTCCGCACCCGACCGCCGCCGCGATCAGCGTGTCGACGAGTTCCACGCGGCGCGCGCCCAGCCCGACCAGCGTCTCGATCGCCGCCCGCTGGGACAGCGGGTCCGCGTCGTGCGGGGTGCAGACGGCGGCCCGCAGCCGGGGCTTGCGCCGCAGGGCGCGGCGGACCCGGTCGCCGAGCAGGTGGCGCAGCATGCGCTGGGCCATCTCGATGTCGACGACCGTGCCGCCGGAGACCGGCCGTACGACACGGATGTAGCCGGGCGTGCGGCCCGTCATCCTCTCCGCGAACTCGCCGACCGCGATGAGCGCGCCGGTGCGGGTGTTGACCGCCGCGGCGGACGGCTGGTCGACGACCAGCCCGACGCCCTTGACGTACACGCGGGTCCGCGCGGCGCCGAGGTCGACGGCGAAGTGGCAGCGGCGCAGCGCCTCCAGACTGGCGGTACTGGCAGTACTGGCGGTCATGGCGAATCCTCCCGAGAGCGCGGACCGTGCGGGGCGGCCGGTGGCCGGCCTCTCAGGCATCGTGCGGGGCGGCCGGAGAAGCCGCCTGCTGGAGGGGGCCGGGCGGGGGGCCGCCGAACGGGGGGTGTCGGGGCGGCGCTCCGCGGTCAGCGGTTCTCGGCCGCCGTCAGCAGCGGACGCAGGTCCGGTACGAGGAGGGCGTCGCCGTCCGCCCCGGTCAGCCGGCGCCGGGCCGGTTCGTCGCCGTAGCGGCCGACGAACGGCAGACCGGCCGCGCGGGCGGCGGCCTGCTCGGCCACCGACGAACCGACCAGCACGCAGTCCCCGGCGTCGGCGTCGAGACGCTCCAGCGCACGGTGCAGGACGTCCGGGTCGGGCATGAGGCGGGTGAGGTCGGTGTCCCGGCCGTGCACGTCGCCCCGCAGACACTCCAGCAGACCGCGCCGCCGCAGGTACGAGGTGACCGGCCCGGGCGCCCGGTCGGTCACCACCGCGACGGGGACTCCCCGGGTGTCCAGCGCCTGGACCAGCCGGTCGGCCAGGGGGACCGGCCGCGCGGTGCGCGCCGCTCGCGCCTCGTGCCGGTCGAGCCGGAGCCGCACGTCGGGGTCGAGCCGGTGCCCGGCCAGCGCCCGGACGAAGTCGAGCGTGCCGGCGTATCCGTCCGTGGCGGCCCGGGGCAGGGGCAGTCCGGCCAGCGCGTCCTCGGGGTCACGCTCGTCGGCGAAGAGCCGCAGGACGTCCAGGAGCACCTCCCGCTCGGCGGCGGGCCGGTAGAGCCGGGCCAGTACGTCGTCGAAGCCGAGGAGCACGCAGCGGGCGCCGGAGACCAGGTCCGCGGGGGAGCGCGGGGCGACGGCCCGGGGCCGGGACCCGGCGGGGAGCGGAGGGCGTCCGCCGGGCGGCAGCGGGGAGGCGCCGCGAACGGGCCCACCGTCCGGTGCGGGTGCGGGTTCCCGTGCGGGTTCCGGTGCCGTAGTCGGTTCCGGTTCGCCGCCTGTCCCGCCGTCGCTCTCGTCGCCGGTCCCCTCGTCGATCAGCCGGTACCAGCCGGTGTCGTCGGCCAGCGGCCGGAACAGGCCGGGAGGGAGGAGGAGCCCGTCAGGTCCCTCCTGGTGGTACACCTCGTCGTAGTAGAGGGAGTCGGAGAGGGCGACGACGGCCTGTGCGGCGGAGGCGTCCAGGACCGCGGCGACCGACTCGGCGTCGGCACGGAGGGACTGCACCTCCTGAGCGCCGTCCAGCTGGAACTCCACCTGCCAGAACTCCGCCCGCAGCCGCGCGCCGCCGAGGTGCGCCAGCTGTCCGGGCAGGCCCGCCACGGTCGCCCGGAGGAGCGGGACGGCCTCCACGCGCGGCGCCAGCAGGACGAGCAGGCCGTCGCGGTCGTCCAGGAGCTCGTACGCGGCGCCGTCGAGACCGCTCTCCGCCAGCAGGTGGCTGACCAGGACGTGCAGGGCCGCCGCGCGGTCCCGGTCGCCGTGGCGGCCGTCGGCGAGGGAGTAGCGGGCGCAGTTGCGGTAGTCGGTGTCCAGACCGGCGTCGGCCGCCTCGTCCTCCGGGCCGGCCCCCGGCCCCCGTTCCGCCGCCGGCCCCTCGTCCGCGTCGGCGTACTCCTCCTCGGGAAGGCGCGGGCCGGAGTCCTCCGCCCGGGGGTTTCCCCAGGCTCCGACGAGTTCGCCGTCCGTCGCCTCCGTGGCGTGCCTCTCCGGTTCCTCGTGTTCCTCCGGCGGCCAGGCCCAGAAGTCGTCCTCCGTCGGGAAGGGGCCCTCCGGCAGCTCGTCGGGCGCGGACAGGGTGCCGTGCCGGGCGTCCGCGCCGGCGTCCGGGGGCGTGCCGGGGGCGTCGGGCGGGTCCTCGTACTCCGACCACGGGGCGTCGTCCACCGGTCCGGCGTGCTCCTCGCGCAGCTCCCGGCCCAGCGCCGTCAGGGCCGGACTGCGCCCGCCGGACAGCTCGTACTCCTCGTACACCTCCAGGGCCTCGGCGCCCCGGCCCTGGCGGCGCAGCGCGATGAGGTAGAGGCGGCGGAAGTCCTCGCGGTGCGGGTGGGCGCGCAGCAGACCGGCCAGGTCGGCCGAGGCCCGGTCGTAGTCGCCGAGGGACAGGTCGAGTTCGGCACGCCTGGTGTGCAGGGCGAGGCGCAGCCGCAGCAGGCGGGCGCGGGCGGTGTGGGCGCCCCATCCCGGCACACCGGTCAGGGGCTCGGAGCCGTGCCACAGCGAGAGCGCCTCGGTGACCAGGTCGCGGGCCTCGGTGAGGGCGCCCGCGAGCCGGGCCGCGTCGGCGCGCCGTACCAGCTCGTCGCAGTGCACCAGGTCCACGTGGTCGGCGCTGGTGTGCAGGGCGTAGCCGTGGGACGGCGTCGCCAGGACGCCCGGACCCAGGACCTCCGCCAGTCGCGCCGCCAGCCGTATCAACTCGCGGCGCGGATCGCGCGGTTCGTCGCCCGGCGCCCACAGCCCGTACCGCAGCTCCTCGTGCGTCACCGTGCGGCCGTGCTTGAGCAGCAGCATCGTGAGCAGCGCGCGCTCGTCCGGCGGCAGGGCGGGGGAGCCGTCCGGCAGGGTGACCCGCAGCGGGCCCAGGGCGCGGTACCGGCGCGGGGTGTAGGTCTCCTCGGCCGTCGCGAGCAGCCGGGGGTCCGTGAGCAGGTCCAGCCCTCTGGCCTGCGCCGAGGGGTCCATGGACATCAGCTGGTCGAACGCGTGGGCGTAGTCGATGCGCAGGTCGGCGGGCAGGCGGTCCAGGCGCCGCGAGTCGATCGGCACGGTCAGGCGCGAGGTGCCCGCGCACAGCTCCAGCAGGACGGCGCACAGGGCCCGCAGGTCCGCGGAACGCCCGGCCCGGCCCGAGCTGAGGCCCGGTTCGAGGAGGCTGAGCCGGACCGTGCCGTCCGGCAGGAGGACCAGCCGGGACGCCTCCACACCGCCGTGCGTGAGGCCCGCCCGGTGCAGCGCGGTGAGCGCCCGTGCCAGCTGCGCCGCCAACGACACCGTCAGCGGCGCGGGCAGCCGGCGGTCGCCCGCGCGGGCGAGGGCGTTGACCGCTATGCCGTCGAGGTGCTCCATGACGACGTACGGCACGTCGTCCTCGACACCGGCGTCGAGGACCGCCACCACGTTCGGGTGCGTGAACTCCGTCAGGCGGCGGGCGTCGCGCAGGAAGGCCCGGCGCGCGGCGGCGCCGGTGGCCCCGGGCAGCCGGTCGTGCAGCCGGATCGCCACCGTCCGCCCCGCCCCGGTGTCCTCGGCCAGCCACACCCTCCCGGTCGGCGCGAGCCGGCGGACCGGCCGGTAGCGGTCGCCCAGGGCGCGGGGGAACGGCGAGGGGGCCCCGGGGCGCGCCGGTACGGCCAGTTGCCGGGCGCTGTCCTCACTGATCACGGCGAACGTCTCGCCGCCGTCGGCCCGTTCGGTGCCGCCGCGGGACGGGATCAGCGCGCGGAACTCGCCGGGCGACCGCCCCGCCCGCTCGTCGATCAGACCGCCGGTGCGCAGCAGCAGTTCGTGGGTGCGGTTGCGGGCGGTGCGGGGCAGCCCCCGCAGCAGCAGGTCGCGTACGCCGGGACGGAAAGCGTACGAACCGGGCGGCCCGGCGACCGCGGTGAGCAGGCCGCTGAGGATGACCTCGGCCAGGTGCTGCGGTCGCGGGTCCGGTTCGACCGCGGCCTGCACCAGCCGCATCACCGGCAGGTCGGGCCGCCCCAGCGCGAGGTGGCCGGCCAGCCGGAAGGCCTCGCGGGAGGCGCGGGCACGGAAGCGCAGGACCAGGTCCTCGGGGGACAGCCGGGCGAGGTCGGTGCGGTCGTCGGCGTCGGCCGGCAGCGGCCGGTGCAGCACGGCGGCGGCGCCCGGGTGCGTGGTGCCGCCCGGGCTCGCGACCAGCGCGGCCCAGTTCGCCAGCCACCGGGGGCCCGGCTCCAGCACCGGGACGGACACGGCGCCGCGGGGAGCGGGGGGCGCGGTGTCGTCGTACGGCGTGAAGGCGAGGGAGGAGCTGGGCGCCGCCCGGTGCGGGGCCGACAGCCGGCCCGGGACCGGCGGCAGGGCGGTGTCGCGCCACAACCGCTCGGGCAGCGGCTGGAGGACGGCGAGCGGAGTGTGCCGCGCCCAGCGGCGCAGCGTGCCGAACCACCGGGTGCCGGCCTCGCCCTCGCGCCACTGCGGCCCCATGCAGTCGCTGATCAGCAGGGTGACCGTACGGCCGTCCGCGGGCGCCTGGAAGCCGTCCCCGCCGACGGTGCCGTCGGCGTCCGCGCGGTGCAGCACGACGGTGCGGAAGACGCCCGACTGGGCGAGCGCGTCGTGCAGTTCGCGCACCAGCGGCTGCCAGACCGGCATCGTCGGACCCGCGTCGTGCACCAGGTGCAGCCGCAGCCAGCGCTCCCGCACCGGACGCAGCACGGGCAGCCACCACTCGGGCCCACCGCCGAGGCGCGCGATGCGGTCGGCGGTCGCGGACTCGTCCACCTCGTGGCCGACGGGCGCGGCGGTACGGCGTTTCAGCGGGCGCAGGGAGCGTTGCAGCGCCAGCGTGTGCCGCAGCATCGGCGGGGCGGGCGCGAGCAGGGCGCTGTGCGGTTCGGCCGCCGACGTCCCCGGCGCGGGCGCGGCGGACGACGGCAGCCGCAGCGGGGTGCCGGGCGCGTCGGCGGCGGGCGGCGGCCCCGGCACGGGCCGGTCCTGCCCGGAGTCCCGCCCCTGTCCCTGACCCTGCCCCTGCTCCCGCCCCGGTCCGTGCCGGTGGTGCCGGTCCCGGTCCAGGTCCCGGTCGGGTGCCGGCCGGCGGACCGGGTCCGGCGGCGGTACGGTCCCGTCCGGGACCGGGTCCGTACCGTCCGGTGCCGGGCCGTCCGGCGGGTCCGGCGCCGGGGTCATCTGCCCGGCCAGCCAGAGGAGTTCGGCCAGCTCCAGCGGGGTCGGGCGGGCGCCCGAGGAGGCCCGGCCGAGGATGTCGGCCAGGTGGGGCAGCGGGTCCGGCGGGCCGGGGCGGTCGGCCGGCATCAGAACGCGTCGGCCTGCGGGGACCTGCCCAGGTACGGCATGAGCTGCTCCGCGAGACCGTCCAGGGAGTCGGCGCCCAGACCGGAGGAGCGCGCCAGGTAGATGGCGTTGAGCAGCTGGTCCGTGGCCAGTTCGCCGCTGCCCACCCGGGACAGGAACCGCTGGATCAGCTGCTGCGCGTACGCGTCGGGCTCGCCCAGGTGGGCGCGGACGATCTCGGCGAGGTGGTGGCCTTCCGGCTGCCGCAGGCGCAGCGAGACGCACCGGCGCAGGAACGCGGGCGGGAACTCGCGCTCGCCGTTGCTGGTGAGGACGACGAACGGGAACTCCCTGCACCGCACCCGGCCGCGCTCCACCGGCACCCGCCGGTCGGTGCCGTCGATCAGCACCTCGGCGCGTCCGCCGGGGACGTCGCGGGCGGCCCGGACCAGCTCGGGGATCTCGTACTGGCCCTCCTCCAGGACGTGCAGCAGGTCGTTCGGCAGGTCGAGGTCGCTCTTGTCGATCTCGTCGATCAGCAGGGCGCGCGGGCGGGCGTAGGGGAGGAGGGCGGTGCCGAGCGGGCCGAGCCGCAGGTGGTCCTCGATGCCGGTCGCCGCCGCCGGGGCGCCGGGCAGCCCGGTGGCGTGGCGGGCCGCGTAGAGCCGGGAGAGCGGGTCGTACGTGTACAGGCCGTCGTGCAGGGTGCTGCGGCTGGTGATGTTCCAGCGCAGGACCGGACCCAGGCCGAGCTCGCGGGCGACCGCGTAGGCGAGGGAGGACTTGCCGGTGCCGGGCGGGCCGGTGACCAGCAGCGGGCGGCGCAGATACAGGGCCGCGTTGACCAACTGCACCGTGTCCTCGGTGGCCTGGTAGGTCGTGGCCCGGTGGGCCGTGGCCTGCTGGGCGCGGTCCGGGGAGGCGCCCGGGTCGACGGTGTCCTCGGCGGGCGGATCGAGCACGGGCTCGCCCTCGAAGGCCCGCCAGGGCGGCGGTGGGGGCAGCCGGGTGATGCCGTCGTGCGGGGCCGGCGCGCCGGTGTAGACGGGCCACAGGGGCATGGGTTCTTCTCTCCGGGACGAGCGCGGTGGCGGGTGCTTCAGCGGACGGGCGAGACGGGTGAGATGGGGGAGCCGGGTGGGACGGGTGAGATGGGGGAGCCGGGTGGGACGGGCGACGTGGGGGACGCGGACGGCGCAGGCGAGGTGGGTGGGAACGGCGACGCGGGTGGGACGGGCGAGACGGGGGAGTGGAGCGCGGCGGTGGGGTCGGCGAAGCAGCGCGGGTCGTCCCACAGCAGCTGGAGGTCCCGTGCCCAGTGTGCGTCCGGCTCGTCGGCCGCGTCCGCCGTCTCGCGCAACTCCATGACATGGCGGGGCAGTTCGGACGGAGGTACGTCCGCCACGGACACGGCCAGCTCGTCGAGGAACGCCGAGCCGGGGCAGGGGCCCTCGTGCGGGTCGCCGGGGCAGCCCCGGCGCGGCCACATCAGGACGGGTACGGGGACGGTGAGCCCGACCTCGAAGTGTTCCCGCGCGACCGTGGGCGCCGTGGCGAAGCCGGCGAGTTCCGCGTCCTCCCGCAGCCGCTTGCGCAGCCCGGCCGGCCGCTCCCCGGTGCCGCAGTCGACGCGCTGCAGCGTGCCGCCCCCACTGGCCCCGAGCCTGCGCCACTTCTTGCGCAACTGGTGGCGCAGCCGCCCGCTGCGGTGGCGGTGGCGGTCGGTGACGACCAGCGGGTAGGCGCAGCCGAGCGGTGTGGAGTCGTCCTCGCCGCACTCCCAGTGCGCCACCGGCTCGTTCAGCCACTCGCGAGGCAGCACGAAGGTGAGCAGTTCGTCGGCGCCGGGATCGAGCCGGGTGAACGCCTCGTCGATGCGCTCCTGCACGAAGGCCCGCACGGCGCCGCGGGCCAGCCGGCGCGCGTCCACCGGGTGGCGCTGTCCGTCCCGGTAGGCGGACACCTCGACGGTGACCTGGTCGGCGCCCGCCCCGCTGCGGTCGATCTCCACGACGATGGGCGACCAGGCCGCGGGGCGCGGCGGCGGGGCGTGCAGCAGCTCTTCGAGCCGGTCGGCGAACCGGGCCACGACGCCCGGTTCGGGCACCTCCCACTGCACGTAGGCGGCGGCCTCCCGCAGGCCGGCGAAGCCGCCGTCCGGGGGCGGCGGGTCGAAGCCGTCCGTGGCCGAGGCGTACAGCCGTTTCGGATCGCAGCTCAGGCCGGTCTCCTCGGCCTCGCGCACCAGCGCGTACAGCCGCCGGCGCACGTCGGCCCGGTGGCCCGGGGTGGGCACCAGCTCGCCCAGCTCCGGCCAGTAGCGCGCCATGACCTCGACGGGCAGCATCCGGCCCACGCGCACGTCCCTGGCCCCTGCCACCGCGGAGACCATCCCGACGACCGTGCCGTCGGCCAGCGCGAGGGCCGCGCCGCTGAACCCGGCCGCCAGCGGCTGCCCGTGGGCGGTGACCGCCTCCAGTTGCACCCACTCGTCCGAGATGAGCGGTCCCGGCTGGGCGCGGTACGAGGCGAGCATGCCCTCGTCGTACCCCTTCGGGAAGCCGTAGGCGATCAGGTCCGGTGCGGGCGCGCCCCGTTCGGCGCCGGGCGGGGCGAAGGAGGCCGGGGTGAGCGGGACTTCGCGCTCCAGTTCCAGTACGGCCAGGTCGCCCGGGTCGGCGGCGCCGCCCTGCCAGCCGCCGTGCACGGCGACCGCGGCGGACAGCGCGCCCAGCTCCCGGCGGCCCGGGAAGGACACGGTGACCGGTGCGCGGTCGGCCCACTTGACGACGTGGGCGCAGGTGAGCAGCCGGCGGCCGGAGACCAGGAACCCGGCGCCGACCTCCGGGCCGCACGCGACGCGGGCGTGCCACGCGGCGCCGCTCATGACCGCGTGGCGGCGTCCGGGCCACCGGCCGGTGCGGCCGCCGGGGACGGAGACGGAGACGGGGACGGAGACGGGCACGAGTCCGGGGACGAGGAAGTGGGCGAGGACGGCGGCGGAGCCGGGGACGGCGGCGCGGGCGGAGCCGTAGCCGGGGCTGTGGCCGAGGACGTGGATGGTGCCGGGGCCGGTGCCGGGGCCGGTTCGGGCGACCAGCTCAGCTTCACGACCAGGTGGCCCTCCGCCGAGCCCTTCGCGATGACCGCGCCGGCCTCCGCGCTCAGCTTGACCCCGAACTCCAGCTCCACGGCGTCGGGTCGGAGCGAGCCGTCCCGGAAGACCCGTAACGCGGACGCGGCCGCCGCCCGCACGCCGTCCAGGGAGTCCTCGAAGGTGCGGGCCGCCCGGGCGGGCCCGTCCCCGCGCGAGACCAGCCGCGCGCCTTCCTCGTCCTCGACTCCCTCGACGACCACCCGCACGCCGTCCCCGGTTCTGAACTCGACCAACCCGTCCATGCCGCCGCTCCCCGTATGCCGTACGTGTCCGTGCGCAGCACCATTGTGACGGACGGTACTTGGCCGTGTCCCCAGGTCGGGGGCAGAAGATCGGGCCGGGGGCGGACGTGGCGCGTGCGCGGACACGACACGCGGACGGCGCCGCCCCCCTGGGACGGGGAGGCGGCGCCGTCGGATTCTCTGACCGTCAGACCAGCCAGCCGACGAAGTGGACGAGGCCGGCGAGGATGTCGGTGAGAAGGTTCATGATCGTGATGCTCCTAGTGCTGTGCTGGTGCGAGCCCCGCGAGGTTCCGGGGGGACCCGGGTGATCCGCGGGGACCGCTGGGGACATGTGCGTCGACTACGGTCTGCAGCCCGTCGCTCGCACACCGTAAGTATCGTTGGTCCCCGCAGTCACATACGTCCTTCTGAGCGACGATCACCTGTTCCAGGGAACACCTGCTCGTCTGTTCGGATCACGTCAAGCTCGGCCAAGTCCTGCGGTCGCAGTCGGAGTTGGTCCGCCGTCAGCCGCACCTGCGCCGGCGGACGTTTCAGGATCGCCGCCGCCAGCTCCGGCGCGATGACGGAGAAGTAGCTGTCCGGGGTGGCCCAGGTGGCGCCCGGCGCGGCCAGCGCCAGCGCCCCGCCCGAGCCGCCCTCGCCGATCACCAGCGTGCTGACCGGCGTGCGCACCGACGCCACGGCGCCGAACAGATCGGCGATCGCCGGGCCCACCGCCTGCCCTTCCGCCGCCGCGTCGCCGGCCGCGCCCGGCGTGTCCACCAGGGTCAGCACCGGAATGCCGAGCCGGTCCGCGAGGTGGATCAGCCGGGTGGCGGTGCGGTACCCGGCGGGCCGGGTCGCCGTACCCGTCTGGGCCGCGTACGCCACCGTCCGCCCCGCGTGCGTGCCGAAGCCGCACAGCATGCCCTCGGGGTCGGCGCCCCCGCAGCGGTCGCCGGACAGGGCGACGCGTTCGCCGAAGTAGGCGTCCAGGTAGGCCCCGGCGCGCGGACGCCCGGCGGCACGGGCCCGCCGTACCGCGTCCCAGCCGTCGGCCGGCAGGTCCCGCGCGCCCAGCGGGGCGGGCACCGGCGCCGGGTCGCCGGACGGCGCCGTCAGCAGCCGCAGCCACCGGCCCAGCGTGGAGCGCAGCCCCTCCTCGGGCACCACGGCGTCCGCGCTGCCCGCCGCCACCTGCGCCTCGGCCGTGTACGCCGCCGGGTCGGCGTCCGGCGGCCGCACCCGCGACCCGGCGAAGCCGACCTGGGCGCCGGGCAGCGCGAGGACCACGTCGGCACCCGCGCCCAGGGTTGCCCAGCCGCCGCCCGTGGCGGGGTCCCGCACCACCGCGACCTGCGGCAGCCCGGCCCGCCGGGTGAGCACCGACTGCCGCGCCACCCGCTGGAGCTGGGTCAGCGCGAGCATCCCCTCCTGCATCCGGCTGCCGCCGGTGGCGACCAGCGGCACCACCGGCAGCCGGTGCGCACGGGCGTACGCGTACGCCGCCTCCAGCCGGTCGCCGGTGCGGCGGCCCAGCGAACCGCCCAGGAAGCCGAACTCGAAGGCCAGCAGCACCGCCCGGACGCCCCCGACGTGCCCGGTGCCGCAGACGACGGACTCCTCCTCGCCGGTACGGTCGGCGGCCCGGGCGCGGGCGGCGCCGTAACCGGGCCACCCGAGGGGGCCGTCGGGTTCCTGCTCGCCCCGGGGGGCGGGCAGTTCGGTGAAGTCGTCGGTGACGAGGGCCAGGAACTCCCGCGCGGACCGGCGTTCACCCATGGGTCAGCGCCCGCTTCATGATCTTCCCCATGTCGTTGCGGGGCAGCGCCTCGACGTACCGGACCACGCGAGGCCGCTTGTGCGGCGCCAGCCGGCCGGCGACGTGGTCGGCCAGCGTCTCCAGGGCGGGCGGCGCCGCGGGGTCGGCCGGCACGATCCACGCCACGATCCGCTCGCCGAGGTCCGGGTCGGGCTCCCCGGTGACCGCCGCCTCCCGCACCGCCGGGTGTTCGAGGAGCGCGTTCTCGATCTCGCCGGCACCGATCTTGTACCCGCCGCTCTTGATCAGGTCGGTGGCCTTGCGGCCGACGATGCGGACGTAGCCGTCGGGGTCGCGCACCGCCATGTCGCCGGTGCGGAAGAAGCCGTCCTCGGTGAAGGCGGCGGCGGTGGCGTCGGGGCGGTTGAGGTACTCCGTGAAGAGGTTCGGGCCGCGCACCTGGATCTCGCCGACGCTCTCGCCGTCGAGCGCCGCGATCGGCGTGCCGTCCTCCTCCACGAGCCGCAGCTCCACGCCCGGCAGCGGCACGCCCACCGCCCCGGCGCGCGGCTCGCCGTCCGCCCGGACGCTGGTGTTCATGAGCGTCTCGGTCATGCCGTACCGCTCGACGACCCGGCGGCCGGTCGCGGCGGCGATCCGCTCGTGGTCGTGCACGGGCAGCGCCGCCGAGCCCGACACCAGCAGCCGGGCCCCGGCGAGGGCCTTCGTCAGCTCCGGGTCGCCGGGCAGCGTCTCGGCGATCCGGTGGTACATCGTCGGCACCCCGAACAGCATGGTCGCGCCGCCGTTCAGCTCCCGCGCCGCGCCCTCGGTGGAGAACCTGCCCAGGTGCCGCACGGACCCGCCCCGGCGCAGCGGGCCGAGGATGCCGAGCACCAGTCCGTGCACGTGGAACAGCGGCAGCCCCTGCACCAGCACGTCCTCGCCGGTCCACTGCCAGGCGTCGGCGAGCGCGTCCAGCGTCGAGGAGAGGGCGCGCCGGGGGATGACGGCGCCCTTGGGCGGGCCGGTGGTGCCGGAGGTGTAGACGACGAGCGCCGGGTCGCCGTCGTCGGCGCGCTCCTCGGGGACGGGGCCGCGGGCGTCCACGTCGACGTCCACGCGCTCCAGGGCGCCCAGGGCGGGCGGGAGTTCGGCGCCCGGGGGTGCCAGGACGAGCGACGGCCCGCTGTCGGAGAGGATGTGCGCGAGTTCCTTGTCGCCGGACTTCGGGTTGAGCGGCACGGCGGAGACGCCGGCCAGCAGCGCCGCCACCACGGCGACCGCGGTCTCCATCGCCGGGGTCGCCCAGACGGCGACCCGGCCGGCGGACCCGATCCGGCCGGCCGAGGCACCCGCCGCGGCGGCGAGTTCCGCGTACGTCAGTGAGCGCTCGCCGAACCGCAGCGCGGGCCGGTCGGCCCGCGCGCCGGACGGGGCCGGGGAGAGGGCCGGGAAGAGAGAGGACACGCGTCGTACTCCTTAGCTGTTGCCACTGTTCACGGTGGGCCGGACCGTCGCCGGCGAGCACCGGTTGCCCGGCGCACCGGGCCGGCCTACCCGAAGCCCGGCACGACCAGGACGAGCCAGACCAGCGCCGGCACGACGGCCACCACGATCCCTCCGTACACCATCAGCTGCCGGAAGAAGCGGTCCCGGTCCACGTCCGGCGCCGCCGCCAGCACCAGTGCGCCGTTGGTGGAGAACGGGCTGACGTCCACCACCGTCGCCGACACCGCCAGCGCCGCCACCATGCCGACCGCCCCGATCTCGCCCTGCGCGAGGAACGGCACCGCCAGCGGGATCAACGCCCCCATGATGCCCACGGAGGAGGCGAAGGCCGACACGATCGCGCCGATGTAGCAGAGCAGTACGGCGGCCAGCAGCGGGACGCCGATGCCGCCGACGCCCTCACCGGCCCAGGTGATGGTGCCCATCTCCTCCAGTACGCCGACGTAGGTGAGGACACCGCAGATCAGCAGCACCGTCGACCAGGCGATCTCGCCGACCGCGCGGCGGCTGTCGTCGGGCCAGGCGGCGCTGAGCACGACGGCCAGGGTGACGGCGGTCAGACCGGCGTCCAGGTCGAAGCCGAGGACGGCCACGACGAGGGCGACCAGGGCGACCAGGGTGGCGATCCGAGCGGGGTTGAGGACGGTGCCGCCGAGGCCCCCGCCGGCGCCCGGCTCGGGACGGACGGCCACGGCGGTGGGGCCGGGGGAGGAGGCGGTGCCGGTGACGCCTCCGGTGCCGGTGCCAGTGCCGGTGCCGGTGGTCTCGCCCGTGCTCTTCGCATCGCCACTACCGCTGCTGCCACCGCCGTCACCGGTACCGTCCGCGTCGCCCCCGTCCGGCACGGCCCCCTGCGCCCACAGCTTCCGCCCGCCGAGCACCGCGAACAGCACGGCCGCGATGAGGAGGTTGGCGACCAGCGAGGCGAAGAAGAGGCCGACCTCGCTGCCGGGGAGCTTCTCCCGCTCCACGATCCCGTTGACGATCGAGCCGTAGATGCTGATCGGCGAGAACCCGCCGGCCTGCGCGCCGTGCACCACCATCGTGCCCATCAGCAGCGGGCTGATCCCGTACCGGGTGGCGAAGCTCAGCGCGATCGGCGCCACGATGGCCACCGCGGCCGGGCTGACCGCGCCGATCGCCGTGAGCGCGCCGGTGAGCGCGAACATCACCCACGGGATCAGGGCGACCCGGCCTCTCACCAGCCGGACGGACGCGTGCACCAGCCAGTCGGTGGTGCCGTTGGCGCGGGCGATCGCGAACAGGTACGTGACGCCGACGAGGACGACGAACAGGTCGCCGGGGAACCCGGCGAAGATGCCGTCCGCGTCGAGGTCCGCGACGAGCGTGCCCACCCCGAAGGCGGCGGCGAAGGCGAGGGCGCCCATGTTGACGGAGCGGGTGGTGGCGATGACGAACACCACCACGAGGACGAGGATCGAGATGAGTTCGGGGGACATGCGGGGGCTCCCGAGTGCTGACCCGACGACGGAGCGTCGATTGGTTGAGTGGCTGAGCCACTTAAAGGGTGCGGTTGGCAGGTCAGCGTGGGCCCGCACCGCGGTGGCGTCAAGGGGTCGCGCAGGAATTGGCTCAGCCACTCGGCCACCGGGCGCCCGGTGCTAGGGTCAGACAGACCCTAGGCTCCGAGCGGAATGGGGGGAACCGTGCGGAAGGGGGATCCGTGAGCGACGCCCTGCGCCCCATGCCCAGGCAGCGCCTGTACGAACAGGTGCTGGAGCGGCTGCGCCAGTACGTCACCGAGGGCGGCCTGCGGGCCGGCGACCGGCTGCCGCCCGAACGGGACCTGGCCCAGCGGCTCGGGGTCAGCCGGGCCTCCGTGAAGCAGGCCATCGTGGTCCTGGAGGTCCAGGGCCTGGTAGAGGCGCGGCACGGCGGCGGGACGTACCTGGTCCGGGACAGCCTCGACTCGGAACCGGTCGAGGACATGGTCGAGCGCCGGCGGCGGCTGCCGGACGTGCTGGAGGCCCGCGAGGCGCTGGAGACGAAGCTCGCCGAACTCGCCGCCGAGCGACGCACGGAGGACGACCTGGCCGCGATGCGCGCCGCGCTCGCCGTGATGGCCGAGGAGATCGGGCGGGGCGCGCACGGCGTCGAGGGCGACCGGCTGTTCCACGCGTCGGTGACGGCGGCGGCGCACAGCAGCCTGCTCGCGGAGTTCATGCGCTCCATCGCCCACCAGATCGCCGAGAGCCGCACCGAGTCCCTGCGCCAGCCGGGCAGGCCCGACCGCTCCCTGGCCCAGCACCGGGCCATCCTCGACGCGATCGCCGCCCGCGAGCCCCGGCAGGCCGCCGCCGCCATGCGCCGCCACGTCCGCACGGTCGCCAAGGTCCGCCTCCTGGACTGGGACCCGGGGGACGAACGCTGACGCGGCCCGCACCGGCCCGCGTCACCCGCCGGGCGGCCCCTGCTCCCGGCCCCCGACCGCCGTCCGCTGGAGCAGCCCCCAGGTGAACTCCGCGACCACCTCGTGCCGTACGCCGGTCCGGTCCGGGGCGGTGAGGGCGAGGCCCCAGCGGGTGGGCGCCGAGCCCTGGAGGGGGCGGGCGGGGGCGAAGGCGCGGGCCGCCTCGTCGACCGTGCACGACCAGGGCGTCAGGTCGTCCAGGGTGCGCAGCTCGGGACCCCGCGCGCCGGGGGCGCGGACCAGCCACTCGTTCCAGATCGCGCCCCGGTCCGCGACCAGCACCTCGAAGCGCAGGTCCGACCAGAGGGGCAGCGCCCACTGCCGGGCCTCGCACCGGAGATCGCCGACGCGGCGGGGAGCCACGGACTCCGGCTCGCCGAGGACGGAACGGTACCGGGCGGCGGCCGAACGGGACCCGGGCGAGTGGAGCATTGCCTGCCAGCGGCGGTTGGCCTCGCGCATCTCCGCGACCGAGGCGCCCAGTTCGCGGCGGGCGTCCTCCACCGGGCCGGGATTGTGGTCGGCCATGCGGCGCAGCAGCACCAGCTGGAAGTCGCGCGGGGTGAAGGGGCCGGCGGGCCGCTTTCCGGTGGGCATGGAGCCATCATCGCGGACCGGCGGGGCCGCGGACCGCGGACCACGGGGGGAACGGGCATACGCGCCCCTGGGGCGACGGGCATACGCGACCCCTGGGGGCGGGCGCACACCCATTGCCCCGGCAAACGCGATGTGAGTAGCCTGTGTTCGCGATTCCGACCACTTGTTGAAATCTCGAACACTCACGCATCTCGCACGCTACCGCATCCACCTAGGGAGGGGGCTGGACATGGGACGCCTCGTGCCGGCCGTGACCCGGGCTCTCGACATTCTGGAGCTCTTCCTCGACGGGGACGGCACACTCTCCGCCCCCGACATCGTGCGCCGGCTCCAGCTGCCGCGCACCACCGTGCACGAGCTGGTCACCACGCTCGCCGCCCGGAAGTACATCGTCCCCGTCGCCGAACAGCCGGGACGGTACCGCCTCGGTGTCCGCCCGTACCAGCTCGGTGCCCGCTACGCCGAGCACCTCGACCTCGCCGCCGAGGGGCAGCAGGTCGCCCGGACCGTCGCCGAGACCTGCGACGAGACGGTGCACGTGGCGATCCTGGAGGACACGGACGTCATCTACATCGCCAAGGTGGACTCCACCCACGCGGTGCGCATGGTCTCCGCGGCCGGCCGCCGGCTGCCCGCCCACTGCACGTCCGTCGGCAAGATGCTGCTCGCCTCCCTCCCCGAGCCGGAGGTCGCCGCGCGCTTCCCCGACGGGACCGGGCTGAGCGCGATGACGCCGAACAGCATCACCGACCCGGCCGCCCTGCGCGAGGCCCTGGCCGCCGTCCGGGAGCGCGGCACCGCCGTGGAGAGCCGCGAGTCCAACCCGGACGTCTCCTGCGTGGCCGCCCCGGTCCGCGACCGCACCGGCCGGGTGGTGGCCGCGCTGTCGATCTCCGTACCCATGATCCGCTGGAGCGACGAGCGCCTGGGCGAGCTGGAGGAGCTGGCGGTCAAGGGCGCGGGCGACCTCTCCGAGCGGCTCGGCCACCGGAGCGCGGCATGACGGCGCCGCGCCCCGCGCGCCGGGCGGCGTACGACGTGGCCGTCCCCGCGCAGGCGCTGCTCGGCGAGGGACCCACCTGGGACCCGGTCGCGCGGCGCCTGCTGTGGATCGACATCCTGGGCTCCCGCGTCCACACCTACGACCCGTCCGACGGCCGGCGCACCCTGCGTCGCACCGAGCAGCACGTGGGCGCCGCCAAGCCGCGCGCCGGCGGCGGCCTGGTCCTCAACCTGCGGGACGGGGTCGGCCTGCTCGACCCCGACGACACCTTCCGCTGGCTGCACCGCGAGCCCGTCCCCGGCCGGCGCGCCAACGACGCCGCCGTCGCCCCCGACGGCAGCCTGTGGGCGGGCACCATGCGCTACGACGAGGCGGCCGGCGGCGGCACGCTCTCCCGGTACGCCGGCGACGGCGCGGCCGAGGTGCTCCTCGACGACGTGACGGTGAGCAACGGCACCGGCTGGAGCCCGGACGGCCGGCTGATGTACTACGTCGACACCCCGACCCGGCGCATCGACGTCTTCGACGTCCGCACGGACGGGCAGGACGGGCAGACCGGGCAGAACGTGCAGACCGGGGGCGGGCGGATCGCGGGGCGCCGCCCGCTGGCCGGGATCGAGGAGGGCGCGGGCTTCCCCGACGGGCTGTGCGTCGACGCGGACGGCTGCGTGTGGGTCGCCCTGTGGGACGGCGGCGCGGTACGCCGCTACACCCCGGCCGGCGAGCTGGACCGGGTGATCACCCTGCCCGTCCCACGGATCACGGCCTGCGCCTTCGGCGGCCCGGACCTGACCGACCTGTACATCACCACGGCCCGGGTGGGCCTGACCGCCCCGCACCCGCTGGCGGGCTCCCTGCTGGTGGTGCCGGACGCGGGACGGGGGGTGGCGCAGCCGGCGTTCGCGGGGTAGGCGCGGGCCGGGCCGGTCAGCCGTCCGTGCGGTCCAGTCCGGCGAGCACCTCGCGCTCGCCCGGGGTCAGCGGCGGCCCGGTCAGCAGCGGGAGCGGGGGGCCGGCGAGCGCGGCCAGGACCGCCGAGGGGTGGAACAGCCGGGCCGGGGACGCGCGCATGCTGGTGACGTCCCAGATCGCCGAGGCCGCCGCGTAGGAGCCGGTCGACGCCCTCGTCATACGCCGCGTGTACGCGGACACCGCACGGTCGGCGGCGCTCGGCCGCCCGCCGCGCGTCCCGGGATAGAGGACGTCCTGGCCGACCGCCATGGACCAGGCCGCGTCCACCGGGCGCGCCGCGCCCCGCAGCACGCGCCGGGCGAGACCGGGCGCGCCGAGGTCGCCGGACCGCGCCAGCTCCCGGCCGAGGACCCGGGCGCCGAACGCGGCCACCGACATGCCCTGCCCGTAGGCCGGGTTGAAGGTGCCGAGCGCGTCGCCGAGGACCACGAGGCCCTCCGGCCAGTCGGGGGCCTTCTCCAGGTAGTGCCGGACATTGCTGGTGGACCGGCTCAGATGCACGTCGGTGAGCGGTTCGGCGCCGGAGACCAGCCGGCCCACGATCGGGTCCGGCAGGCCGAGCGTGTACCGCAGGAAGCCCTCGGGATCGGCCGGCGGCTCACCGCCCCGCGTGCCGCCGCAGCTCACCAGCCAGCGGTCCCCCTCGACCGGCATCACCATGGCGCTCCGGCCCGGCCGGGACACGTACGGATTGGACTGCACGATCGTCAGCGGGAACCGCTCGGCCCCGGCCGGCACCCGGTACATGCGCGAGGCGTTGACCAGCCCCGAGTCCACCGTCCGGGTCCTGCTGCGCACGCCGGACAGCCCCAGCCCGTCCAGCCAGCCGACGATCCGCGTACCGCGTCCGCTCGCGTCGACGACCAGGTCGGCGTCGAGGACCTCCTCCCCGCCGGGCCCCGACACCCGTACGCCCCGCACCCGCCCCGCGGACCCCGTCAGCCCGGTCACGGCCCCCCTGCGGATGCTGACCCGGGTGTGTTCGAGCACCGCGGCCCGTACCGTCCAGTCGACCAGCGCCCGGGTGCAGGTGAGCATGACCGGCCCCGCGCGCCGCCACCGGCGCAGCCAGCCCTCGGAAGTGAGGGCCAGCATGCCCGAACTGAGGGATATCTCGTGGGCCCCCGCCGCGAGCAGCCGCTCGCGCAGGCTCACGCCCGGCACGATCTCCTCCATCGCGCTCAGCCCACCGGTCATCAGCAGGTGCGCGTGCCGCCCCTGCGGCAGCCCCCGGCGCTGCCGCGGCCCGTCCGGCAACGCGTCGCGGTCCACCACGAGGACCTCCGCCACGCCCGCGTCCGACAGCACGGCCGCGGCCAGCATGCCGGCCAGTCCGGCACCGACGATGACAGCTCTACGCGACATGGGGCTCCTCGGGTTCGGGCCGGGTGGTACCGGGCCGGTTCGGTGCCGGCCGGGTGGCCGGGCTCCCCGGCGGGGCGGACGACCCGGCGGACGGCTGGGCGCCGCAGGGCGCGGCGGGCCGGCCGGGAGGACGGTGCAGTGCCTGTGCCAGCTCCACCAGGCCACTGGGTCCCGACACCTCGGTGGCGTGCAGCCGGTACGTGCCGGCGGCCTCGGGCGGCTCCTCGCGGGCGGCGGCCCGGCACGCCGCGTCGGCCAGCATCGCCGCCTCCGCCGTCAGCCGCGCGTCGTGGGCCGAGCGGCCCTCCCGCAGCGCGGAGTCCCTCACCCGCGTACGGAGTCGGTGGTCGAAGTACGGCGCGAGCGTGAGCAGGGCGTCGTGGATGGAGACCTCGCGCCACTGGAGCCGGTCCCGGGGGAGCTGCCACCACGCGGACGGCTGCTCGGGGGCGGTGGACACCGACCTCACCAGCGACCAGAGCGGAGCCAGCCGCCGGTAGTCCTCCAGGCCCCGCCGGTGGGCGAGCACGGGCGGCAGCAGCCGGGGCAGCGCGAACCCCGCCGAACACAGCAGCGCCGCCAGCGAGGCCATCGGCGGGGCCACCGTGGTGGACAGGAAGTCGAGATCGTGACCGGCCCAACGCGCCACCACCGCCGTGTACTTGGTGAGCGAGAACCCCACCACGTCCAGCAGCGACCCCAGCAGGATGAGGTGCAGCCCGGTCCGCAGCAGACCGCCCACCTCACGGCCCCACTTGACGCAGACCGCGCACATCACCAGCATCGCGGCACTGTGCCCGAACAGGTACAGCAGGATCATCTCCCGCATGAACGGCGTGCCGGCGTAGTACGTGTCGAGGTCGGTCAGCCGCTCGGTGTCCGCGTCGGCGAGCAGGAACAGCACGACGATGGCGACCACCAGCAGACCGTAGGCGGCCATGCTGCGCAGCACCATGCGCCGCACCACCGGCCGGGGACCGCCCCGCCAGTTGATCAGCAGCACCAGGACGGCGCAGCTGTACGCCGAGAGCATGCCGTACGTGAGCGGGGCCCCGAAGTTGGTGACGCCGGTGAGTCGGTTGACGGTGCGCAGGGTGACCGGGGCGGCGCACGCGAGGACCAGGGCGCCCAGGACGATCGCCACGCAGGTCGACACGGTCAGGGGGTTGCGCAGGGCGGTGCGGGGGCGGCGGAGGAGCAGCACCGAGGTCATGCCGAAGACCACCGCCGCCAGGTACACGACGAGACTCACGCCGGACCACTCCTCTCGTACGGCACCGGCTCCGCGCCGCTCACAACCGGCTCCGTGCGGCCCGGCACCGGCTCCATGCCGCCCGGTACCGGCTCCGTGCGGCTCGGCACCGGCTCCTTGCCGCCCGGCACTGCGGAGGCGGTCGGTACCGGGACGGGCGAGGCCAGCGCGTCGGCGATCCGGGCGAGGGCGGCCGGGTCGGGCGGCGGGCCGAGGGGCCGGCCGGCACCGGCCTCGGGCGCCACCCGCCCGGAGCCCACCGCGTGCCCCGCGGTCTCCCGCCGCCGCGCCTCGTGCCGTACCGCGTCGGTGACGACCGCGGCCGAGGCCCGCGCCCCGGCCAGTTCCGCGTCCCCCGTCGCCGCCAGGGCGCCGGCGCGGGTCCGCTCGTACAGGTCCCGGTCGACGTACGCGTCGAGGTGGCTGAGGGCGTTGTGGATGCTGGTCCGGCGCCACATCAGGAGGGTGGCGGGGGAGGCGAGCCGCGGGCGCGGCAGCCGCAGCGCCCGGCGGACGAGCAGGTCGTCCAGGGCCCGTTCCAGCGGTTCGAGGCGCGCGTACTCCCGCCCCGCCCGCCGCCACTCGGCCACCCGCGGCGCCAGCAGCGGCACCAGTACCCCGACGACCGTCAGCAGGGCGCCGAGGCCCGCGGCGGCCGGGGAGACGGCGGTGCCGAGCACCGGCCAGTCGAGCCCGGACCAGCGGGCGCCCACCGCGACCAGCTTGGCGACGCTGTAGCCGGCGCCGCACAGCGCACCGGTCCCGAGCAGCACCAGGCCCGCCCGCAGCGCGCCGCGCACCTGCCGGGCCCAGTGCAGCGCGGACACCGTCGTGACGGTCACCGCGGTCAGGTGCGCCACCAGGTACAGCACGATCATCTCGGCGAGGTACGGGGTCTTCGCGTAGTAGGTGTCGAAGTCGGTGAGGCGCTCCGCGGGCGCCTCGCCGAGGGCGAAGGCCACCGCGATGCCGAGGACGACGGCGGTGTAGGCCAGCGTCCACCGGCGGGCGGTACGGCCCACCCCGGGGCCGCCGCGCAGGTGGACGACGAGGACCTGGGAGGCGGCGCAGTACCCGGTGATCGCCGCGTAGGTGAGCGGGGCCGCGAGGTTGGACACACCGCTCAGCCCGTTGACGGCGCCGACCGTCGGCGGGGCGCCGAGCAGGAAGCAGAGCCCGGCCAGCGCCAGCACCGCGCAGATGGCCCGCAGGTACGGGTCGTGCCGGTGCCGCAGCAGGTCGGGGGCCTTCGCCGCGAGACCGAGCCACAGGGCGCCGCAGCTCAGGTAGTTGATCAGGCTGTTCACCGGGTCGTCCCGCGGTAGTTGAGCGCGGCCCCGATGCGGCCGGCGAGGTCCGACGGGTTCTCCCGGTCGCCGTCCCCGGCCGCGAACACCGAGTCGGCGGACGCGTCCAGCCAGGGGCGCAGCCGGCTGCCCATCAGCATCCCGAAGCGGTCCGCCTCCTGCTCCTCGGCCAGCGAGAAGTCGGTGCGCGCGGCCACCGGCCGGGCGTCGGCCCCGGCCCCGGTACCGGCCTCCGTGCGGCGGCTCATGTGCCACACCTCGTGGCACAGGATGACGATCTGGTGCCACACGGCCGCGCGTTCGTCCACCACCACGTCGTCGTGGCTCTCGCGCTCCAGCCACAGGCCGCTCGCGGTGTGCGGCGGGAACGCCGCCCGGTGCACGAGCACCTCGCGCCCCCGCCAGGCGCCGACGGAGGCGACGAGCGCCTCGAACAGCACCTCGGGGTCGGCCGGTACGGGCACCCGGATGGGATCGATCAGGGCGTCAGCGAGACGACGCATCTCCTTCCTGGTGCCCACCGCTGTCTCCTCGTTCCCCCGGCCGCCGCTCGGTCACCAGAGCAATATGTCAAGACAGTTGCCGTCCCGGCCAGTTCGCGTGGCACCGCCGCCGAAAAAGTCCCGCGCCCCCGGAAAAGATCCGGCCCGGGTTCTTGCCCGGACCATTGACGGGCAAGCGCTTTCCCTCTACGTTCCCGTTCGAAGTTACGAGCGACTTTCGATATGTCGAACACTCGGACATCCCGGACACCCCGAACGTGCGCAACCCGTTGTCGACGAACACGACGAGCAGATGGGGCAGGGCATGGGACGACCTGGCCTGGATCGCAGGCACTTTCTGGCCGCCGCCGGCGGTCTGACGGCCGCGGGCAGCTTCGGCTTCGCGGCGCTCGGCACCGGCGCCGACGCGCTCACCTCCGGAGCGGACACCCGGGTGCGCTACTGGAACCTCTTCAGCGGCGGCGACGGCTACAACATGATCGCGATGCTGGACTCCTTCCGCAGGGACAACCCGGGCATCGACGTGAAGGACTCCACCCTCCAGTGGGGCAGCCCCTTCTACACCAAGCTCGCCATGGCCGCCGCCGGCAACCGCGCGCCCGACCTCGGCGTCATGCACCTCGGCCGCGTCACCGGCTTCTCGCCCGGCCGCCTCCTCGACCCCTGGGACCCCGCCCTGCTCGCCGAATACGGCGTGCGGGAGGCGGACTTCAACCCCGAGCTGTGGAAGCGCGCCGTCGTCGACGGCAAGCTCTACGCCCTGCCCCTCGACATCCACGTCCAGCTCTGCTTCTACCGCAAGGACGTGCTGAAGAGGGCGGGCCTGCTCGGCGACGACGGCCGGATCGTGCCGGTCACCTCCACCGGCGAGTGGTTCGACGTGCTCAAGGAGGCCAGGAAGGCCACCGCGAAGGGCCTGCAGACCATCGGCCTGTGGCACAGCGACCAGAACTTCCAGTGGTGGTTCTTCGTCGCCTTCTACACCCAGCTCGGCGGCACCTGGTTCAACGACGCCGAGACCGAGGTCGCCCTCGACACCGACAAGGCCGTCCAGGTGCTGGAGTTCCTGCGGCAGCACATCACCGACGGCTACGCCGACCCCGGCTTCGGCGGCACCGCGGGCGCCGAGCAGTTCGTCAACGGCTCCCCGTTCGCCTGGGAGGGCAACTGGTCCGTGCCGACCTTCGACGCCGCGCGGGTCGACTACGGCGCCACCCCGCTGCCGCCCGTCTTCGGCAGGCGTGCCACCCACGCCGAGTCCCACTCCTTCGTCCTGCCGCACCAGGCCGACCGCGGCGGCCCCGCCAACGAGGGCGCCCACCGACTCGCCGCCTACGTCGTCCAGCACGCCCGGCAGTGGGCGGCCGGCGGCCACATCCCCGCCCACACGCCGACCCTGTCCACCGCCGCGTACCGGAAGCTGCGGCCGCAGAACGAGTACGTCTCCGCGATGGATCACCAGGCCACCGAGCCCAAGGTGTGGTTCGCCGGGTCCACCGGCATCCTCGCCCAGCGCGTCGGCCCGATCGTCGTCTCCTCGACGACGGGCTCGGCGAAGCCCGAGGCCGCCGCCCGCCGGATGAAGAGCACGCTCGCCGAACTCCTCGCCATGAAGAACCCCATGGACCGCCGCACGGCCGCGCAGGGAGGTGCCGGCGCATGACCGCGAGCACCGAGACCGTCGTCCGCCCGGCGCGGGCGGGGACCGCCGCCCGCAGCGTCCCCCTCCGGCGCGGGCAGGGCTTCCAGCACGGCGGCTGGTTCGTCGCCCCCTTCCTCGTGCTCTTCGTGCTCTTCGTCGTCTGGCCGCTGCTGCGCGGCCTCTACCTCAGCTTCACCGACGCCAACATCTCCGGCGACGACGCCCACTTCATCGGTCTCGACAACTACCGCGAGGCGCTCGGGGACCCGCTGATGTGGGACGCGTTCGGCCACAGCGCGTACTTCACGCTGCTCGTCGTCCCCTGCATCACCGTCCTCGCCCTCCTGCTCGCCCTGCTCGCCCACCACATCGAGCGCGGCAAGTGGCTGTGGCGGCTCTGCTTCTTCCTGCCGTTCCTGCTGCCGTCCACCGTCGCCGGAAACCTGTGGCAGTGGCTGTTCAACCCCGGCACCGGCATGGTCAACCACGTCTTCGGCCTCGACACACCGTGGCTGACCGACAAGTCGTACGCCATGCTCGCCGTCGTCATCACCACCCTGTGGTGGACCGTCGGCTTCAGCTTCCTGCTCTACCTCGCCGCGCTCCAGGGCATCCCCGCCCACCTCTACGAGGCCGCCAGGCTGGACGGCGCGAACGCCTGGCACCGCACGGTCCACATCACCCTGCCGATGCTGCGCAACATCACCGGCCTCGTCGTCGCCCTGCAGATCCTCGCCTCGCTCCAGGTCTTCGACCAGGCCGTCGTCATGCAGGACTTCGGCCCCGGACCGGAGGACTCGACCCGCACCTTCGTGCAGTACACGCTCGAACAGGGCTTCACCAGCTACCGCGTGGGCTACGCCTCCGCGATCTCCATCGTCTTCTTCGTGCTCATCGCGGCCGTCGCCCTCGCCCGGATGTGGCTGCTGCGCAACCGTGAGGAGAGCGGCCGATGACCACCGCCACGGCCCGGACGACCCGGCCCGGGCCCCGCCGGGCAACGCCCCGCAGGGCCTGGACGCCCGGCCAGATCGTGCTGACCCTGCTCGGCACCGCCGTCTCCGCCGTCTTCCTCGCCCCGCTCGCCTGGGCCCTGTTCACCTCGCTCAAGTCGGAGACCGAGGCGGTCGAGGTGCCCACGCACTGGCTGCCGCACGACTGGACCGGCCAGGCGTGGACGGCCCTGTTCGAGACCGGCAACATCACCGACTGGTTCGTCAACTCCCTGGTCGTGTCGGTCTGCGTGACGACCGTCGTGCTGCTGGTCGCCGCGCTCGCCGGATACGGCTTCGCCCGCACCGAGTTCCGCGGCAAGGGCGCCCTGATGGGCGTGGTGATGGCGGGCCTCATGGTCTCCCCGGCCGTGCTCGGCGTCCCGCTGTTCACGACCGTCCAGCAGATGGGGATGGTCGACACCTACTGGGGCATGATCCTGCCGCAGTGCGCGCCCGCCGCGATGGTCTACATCCTCTACAAGTTCTTCCAGGGCGTCCCGCGCGAACTGGAGGAGGCCGCGTTCCTCGACGGCGCCGGCCGCTGGCGCGTCTTCTTCACGATCATCGTGCCGCTCTCCCGCCCCTCGCTCGCGGCGGTCGGCATCTTCACCTTCATCAGCTCCTGGAACAACTTCCTGTGGCCCTACATGGTCACCAACAACCCCGACCTGATGACCATGCCGAACGGCATCGCGACCGTCATGAACTCCTACGGCATCCAGTGGGCCCAGCTCATGGCCGGCGGCCTGATGGCCGGCCTGCCGCTGATCGTCGTCTTCGTCTTCTTCCAGCGCCAGATCGTGGCGGGCGTGGCACACACGGGCCTCGCCGGCCAGTAGCCCCCTCACCCAGCCCCGAAGTCCCGAAGCCCTGAAGCCCCGCAGTCCGGAAGTCCCGCACTCCCGAAGTCCCGCACTCCGGAAGTCCCGAAAGGAACAGATGCGCACCGCCCGTTTCACCCTCGACCCCGCCTTCACCGTCGGCGCCGTCAACCCCCGCCTCTTCGGATCCTTCGTCGAACACCTCGGCCGCTGCGTCTACACCGGTGTCTTCGAACCCGGTCACCCCGCCGCGGACGCCGAGGGTCTGCGCGGGGACGTCCTGGACCTGGTCCGGGAACTCGGCGTCACCACCGTCCGCTACCCCGGCGGCAACTTCGTCTCCGGCTACAGGTGGGAGGACTCCGTCGGCCCGGCCGGCGACCGCCCCCGCCGCCTCGACCTCGCCTGGCGCTCCACCGAGACCAACCGCTTCGGCCTCTCCGAGTACATCGCCTTCCTGAAGAAGCTCGGTCCTCAGACCGAGCCCATGATGGCCGTCAACCTCGGCACCCGCGGCGTCGCCGAGGCCCTCGCGCTCCAGGAGTACGCCAACCACCCCGGCGGCACGGCCCTGTCCGACCTCCGTGCCGAGCACGGCGACAAGGACCCCTTCGGCATCCGGCTGTGGTGCCTCGGCAACGAGATGGACGGCCCCTGGCAGACCGGCCACAAGACCGCGGCGGAGTACGGCCGCCTCGCCGCCGAGACCGCCCGCGCCATGCGCCAGATCGACCCGGACGTCGAACTCGTCGCCTGCGGGTCCTCCAGCCAGGCGATGGAGACGTTCGCCGCCTGGGAGGCGACCGTCCTGGAGGAGACGTACGACCTCGTCGACCACGTCTCCCTGCACGCCTACTACGAACCCCACGACGGCGACCTCGACTCCTTCCTCGCCTCCGCCGTCGACATGGAGTCGTTCATCGAGAACGTCGTCGCCACCTGCGACCACGTCGGCGCCCGCCTCAAGTCGAAGAAGCGGATCAACCTCTCCTTCGACGAGTGGAACGTCTGGTACATGGCCAAGACCCAGGCCGAGGTGAGCGCCCTCGACTGGCCCGAGGCACCCCGGCTCCTGGAGGACAACTACAGCGTCCTGGACGCGGTCGTCCTCGGCTCGCTCCTGATCGCCCTGCTGCGGCACGCCGACCGCGTCACCGTCGCCTGCCTCGCCCAGCTCGTCAACGTCATCGCCCCGATCATGACCGAGCCGGGCGGCCCCGCCTGGCGCCAGACGACCTTCTTCCCCTTCGCCCAGGCATCGAGGTACGGCCGCGGCGAGGTCCTCGACGTCCGGGTGGACTCACCCACGTACGAGACGGAGAAGTACGGCGAGGCCGACCTGCTGCACGCCACCGCCGTGCGCGCCGAGGACGGCACCGTCACCGTCTTCGCCGTCAACCGCTCCCGCACCGGGGCCCTCCCGCTGGACGTCGCCCTCAGCGGCCTGGACCTCACCGAGGTCGTCGAGCACAGCGCCCTCGCGGACGCCGACCCCGACGCCCGCAACACCCTCGCCGAGCCCGACCGGGTCGTCCCGCACCCGGTGGACGGCACGGCCCTGGGCGACGGGAGGCTGACCGCCGTCCTGGAGCCGCTGTCCTGGAACGTGATCCGGCTGCGCTGAGGCCCGCCCCGGATCAGCCGCGGCGCGTGCCGGGGGAGCCGGGGGAGCCGGGGGAGGGGACGGGCTCGACCGGCACCCCTCCGGCCGCGCCGCCCAGCAGCTCCAGGCGGACCGGGCCGGGCCCCGGCGGGGTGTCGCCGCCGGACAGCACCGCGAGGGCCAGGGTGTTGGCGGCGGCCCGGGTGCGCAGGATGCCGTTCGGCAGGACGAAGGAGGGCGGGGCGCCGGTGCCGCCGCCGGTGTACTCGCCCAGGTTCCAGCCGTTCAGGAAGACCTGGACCCGGCGGTCGCGGTCCGGGGAACCGTCCAGCACCAGCCCCACCGGGGCGTCCACCTCCGGCGGGACGTCCAGCCGGAACGTGGTCCGGTACCAGGTCACGCCCTGGCGCGGCTCCTCCCGCGCGGCGGCCGCCGGGGACACCGCCTCCCAGCCCGCGTCGTCGTGGCCGGGCAGGTGCCAGCCGTACCGTTCGCCGTACAGACCGCCGTTGTTCAGCGGCCCGCGCACGGGGTCGGGGGCGGCCGCGCCCATGATCCGCCAGGTGACGTCGGGTGCCGCCCCCTCGAAGCGCGCCGCCGCCAGCCCCCGGGCCGACCGGTGGGCGTTCTGGGCGTGCTGGGTGCGCCGGACCAGGACGGACAGGACGGCGGGCGCGTCACCGTCGCCCGTGCGCCGCGCGCGCAGTGCCGCCCGCAGGGCCCCGGGCAGCCGGAAGCGGGCGGTCCCGGTCCAGGTGCCGCCCCCGTCCTCGGCCGCCGCGCCGCTCACCCGGTGGGTGCCGAGCGGCTCCCCGTCCAGCCAGGCCATCAGCAGCCCGTGGGCGCCCGTGCGGTAGGACAGGGAGACCGACTCCAGACCCGCGGCGCCGGTGAGCCGGCCCCGGTACCAGACGTCGCCGTAGTGGAAGCCGTAGTCGTCGGCGAACAGCACCGGCTGCCCCTTCGGCACGGGCGTCGTGCTGCGCGAGGTGCGCCGGTCGGCGACCGTCCACCCCTCGTCGCCGTACCCCGGCCGGGACTCGGGGTTCTCCGACCGCCGCCGCCAGCCGTCCAGCGCGGGCAGCACCAGCTCGGGCACGCCCGGCAGCGGCCACACCGCCATCAGGCTCAGGGCGCGGCCGAAGCCCGACTGCACCGCCTCGCCGTTCCAGGAGATGCCGGTGATGCCGCGCGGCACCCACGCCTCCAGCTCCCGCTCGCCGACCGTGTCGCCGGTCAGCCGGACCGTGGCACCGTCCAGCACGGCCCCGCGCAGCAGCTCCGGGCCCCGTACCAGGATCCGGCCCGACGGGGTCTCGTACGGCCACAGCCGCAGGGAGGCGGCGTCGTCGGCGAAGAGCAGCAGCATGGTGCGGTCGGTGTCGGCGCTGCGCACCCGCACCCGGGTCAGCCGGTCCTCGGCGAGCGGCACGGTCACGTGCAGCCTGCGGTCCTCGAAGACCCAGGCCGCCTCCTCGTCGAGCCGGGTCGGCCAGGGATCGTCCGGGCAGTCCAGGACGAGGCGAGCCTGCTCGCCGGCCCGCCCCACGAACGCGGTGATGTCGAGGCCGCCGACGCTCAGCGACAGCATGGGCTGCACGTTGGCGTACGCCAGCTTCCGGCCGGAGCCCAGGTGCAGCCCGGTGGCGAACAGCTTGGCGTCCCGGGCGGGGACGGTGACCTCCACGTCGGTGCCGCCCATCGGCAGCGTCGAGGTGACGTCGGCGGCGGAGTCGTTGCGCAGGACGTAGGCGTGGGCGCCGGTGTCCGGGTTGGCCAGATGCCGCACCGCGACGCGGGCGTCCGCGGCCCGGACCTCGTCCGCCTCCTCCAGCCGGGCGAAGTCCGGGACGTGGCGCAGCAGGTGCCCCAGCTGGTGGAGCGGGGCGAGCGCGGGGGTGGGCCGGCGGGCCGCGTCGATCGCCGCGGTGGGGTCGTACGCCGGGGCGGGCGCCGAGGGCGCGGGCAGCCAGCCCCACGAGGTGCCGCCGAACGCCATGCGCACGTTGTGCAGCGTGATCCCCTGCGCCAGGTGCGAGAAGTGCTCCCGCCGCGCCTCGGCGGCGTCCCGGGCCCCCGCCACCTCGCCCCAGGCGAGCGGGGTGTCGGCGTGCAGCAGCGGTACGTCGATGCCGTCGGCCCGGATCCGCTCGTGCAGGCGGGTCAGCCCGGCCCGCTCGGCGGGGTCGAGCCGGTACAGCAGGACCGTGCCGGTGCCGCGGGTGAACTGGTGCCGGGCGACGATCGCGTCCACCCGGCGCAGCCACTCGTCGGCGTGGCGCAGATACTCCCGGTCGGTGGCCCCGCCCCGCCCCCCGGTCGCCGTGAGCCAGCCGGGCAGGCCCCCGGCGTCCACGTCGGCGCCGATGTAAGGCCCGGGGTGCAGCACGACGTACAGACCGCACTCGGCGGCCGTGCGCAGGAACAGGCCGAGGTCGCGGACGCCGGTGAAGTCGTACGCGCCGGGGGCCGGGGAGTGCTCGTTCCAGGCGAGGCGGACGCTGACCGCGTTGTGGCCGTAGGCCCGCAGCTTCTGCAGCACGTCCCGCCACAGGGACGGGCTCGGCAGCCGGAAGGGGTGCAGCTCGCCGGCCCACAGCGCCAGCCGCCGGCCGTCCACCAGCAGCGAGTACCGGTCCAGCGCGACCCGGTGCCGCGCGCCGTCGGCCTCGGGCGGCCCCGGCGGCGGCCCGGTGGGCACGGGACCGGCGGCGCCGGGCAGCGCCGCGCTGCTCACGCTGCCGCCGAGCGCGAGACCGAGGACGGTGGTGCCCGCGAGGGCGCTGAACGCTCGTCTGCCGAGCCTGTTGAGCTCCAAGGGAGCCTCTCCTGGTTGCCTGTACTCCTGGTCCTGCCGCGTACGCGGGACCGCCTGTGCCGGGTCATTGTTCCAGCGGACGCCACAATGGTCCGCATGAGGATCTCGGCGCGTGCGGACTACGCGGTACGGGCGGTACTGGAACTGGCCGCCAGGCAGGAGGACTGCCCGGTCAAGGCGGAGGACGTGGCCGCGGCCCAGGACATCCCGCACAAGTTCCTGGAGGGGATCCTCGGGGACCTCAGGCGCGGCGGCGTCGTCGAGAGCCGGCGCGGCGGGGGCGGCGGCTACCGGCTGGCGCGGGACGCCTCGTCCATCACGGTCGCCGACGTCATCCGGACGGTGGACGGCCCGATCGTCTCGGTACGCGGCGAGCGCCCCACGGGCCTGGTCTACACGGGCACGGCGGGCCCCCTGCTGCCGCTCTGGGTGGCCCTGCGCGCCAACGTGCGCCGGATCCTGGAGGGCGTGACCATCGCCGACCTCGCGGCGGACGCCCTGCCGCCCCCGGTACGCGACCTGGCGGCGGAACCGGCGGCCTGGGAGAACCCGTAGGTCACCGCCGGGTGCTGGGGAGGTGGCTGCGTCCACCGACGGTCATTCTCGACCGCACGCGGGCCGGACCGTCGTTGCCCGACCACGCCCGCACCTGCCTGAGCCGTCCCCGAGCCGTCCCCGAGCCGTCCATGTGCCCGGCGTGCTCAGCGCGACCCGGTCCGCGGGTGCGCGCCCGCCCGTTCGAGTTCCTGCCGGACGGCTTGCTCGTCCTTGCCGTGCGCCGTCTTCTCCAGACTGTGGTCGTCCACCCGGGAGAAGCGCTCGCCGCGGGCGACGTCGTCCTCGCTCAGGGTGCGCCCGCACCACTCTCCTCGGCCGACGGTGCCCTGGTCGTAGGGGACCGAGGCGCCCTCTCCGAGGACCACCCACTCGTCGGTGGCCCACCGGAGGGCGAGGAGGTAGGTGTGGCCCGGCTCCAGCCGGGGAGCCGCGGCGGTCGTCCTCTTGGCGCGGTCGCCGCTCTCGCGGTAGACCCGCCAGCCCGCGGCCACCATCTCGAAGTCCTGGCCCAGGGCGTGCCGGGGCTGTCGCGAGGACCACAGCACGTCGTCCGTGCGGAAGGTCACCGCGCGGTCGGTCTGGTACTGGATCGCGCCCTCTTCGAAGTCGCGCCGGTTGGTGTCCTTCTCGGCCGTCGGCGTGGCCACGACGACGTGGTCGGCGCCGGCGACCCAGTCCTTGGCGGTCTGCGAGGGGTAGTCGTCGCCGGGGAATCCGCAGCCGACCACCGTGTCCAGGCCGCCGTCGCCGACCAGGACACCGGCGGCTATGCCCGCCAGCGCCAGGACCGCGCCGACGGGACCGCTCGCGGTGCGTTCCGCCCAGGTCGTCCGCATGCCCAATGTGCTTCCCTCCGGATGGTCGTGTCTCCGCCTCCGCGGCAGAAGCTGATACGACCACTCTCGAAGGAGTGCGAGAGCCGAGGTCGACGCGCGCAGACGTCCGACGGGTTAGACAGGCACATCGCGGGGCGGGTTCCACTTCGGCCGGATCAAGATCACCGGTTGGTCCCGTGCCGGGTCGAACCGGCGGCAGGCACTGACGACGGCGTACGCCGTCAGGACGTGCTCGGGCGGCACAGCAGGGGTTTGTCCAGTTCCGAGCAGGGGCGGTGGCCCTCGGCCCGGATGATGTCCTTGCCGACCTCGTCGGCGAGGTAGCGCAGGAAGCCCGCGGCGATCGAGTCGGCCGGCGGTTCGCCGTAGGTGTAGGCGATCTCCGTCTGCCAGTACGGGTACGCCCCCTGGTCGGCGCCCTCCAGCGTGGCCGGGTAGCCGTCGATGCGGATCTGCCGGACGTCGTCGTGGGCGGCGGCCGCGCCGACCTCGCTGTGCCCGAGGGCGCCCGGAGTCGCGGCCACCGTGTCGAGCAGCGTTCCGGTGCTGCCGACCTCGCAGCGGCCCGGCCGGTCCCGGTCGAGGCCCGCGCAGTCGGCCGTGGTGACCCGGGGCGGGCCACCGCCGTCGAGGACCTGCTGTTCGAGCGTGGTCCGGGTGCCCGAGCCCGGGTTGCGGCTGACCAGGTGGATGGGGACGTCGTTGCCCCTGACCTGGCTCCAGTTGGTGACGGTCCCGGCGTAGATGTCCCGCACCTGCTTCAGGGAGAGGTCCTCGACGCCCGCGTCCGGGTGGACCACCAGCGTGAACAGGGACAGCGCGACCGGTCGGGGCAGCAGGCGCGGGCGCCCGTCGGACTTCGGGCCGTCGCTGAACGTCAGCCTGCTCCCGAGGCCCCGGCCGTCCGGCAGCCGGGCGTCCGCTCCGGCGGCGGCGAGGGCACCGAGGCCGTCGACGCTGCCCTTGAACGAGGTGGCGGTCAGCGGGATGTGGGCCTCGGGGCACGTCTCCTCGTACCGCTTCGCCGCCTCCCGCAGGACCGGCGCGAAGGCCGTCGAGCCCGACAGGTGCAGGGTTCCGGTGGTGCAGTCCAGCGGGGCGGCCTCGTCGTCGCCGGCCAGGGTGAAGGCGGACTGGGTGGCGCTCACCAGGATGAGCGAGGCGAGCAGCCAGCGGACCTGCCGGGAGGCGAAGGGGTAGTACGCGGTCTTCTTGATGTTCCCGCCGCGCACGCCGCCGACGACCCCCGCGGAGACCTCCGGCTCGGGGAACTCGGGGTCGCTGAAGCCCTCCTCACGGTCCAGGACCGCCAGGACCTTGTAGTGCGCCCGGCGGTTGAGGATCACCTTCGGCAGGCTGATGACCCTGCCCGTGGTCTCGAAGCCCTCCGCCCCCGGCACGAAGAAGGTGGGCGGCACCTGGGTGCTGCGCTCGGTGACGGTCATGCCGACCACGCGGCGGCCCGGGAAGGCGATCCGTATGCCCACGGGGTCGTTGGCCGGAGCGACGTAGTCGGCGGCCACGAGGGGGCGCCAGCCGGCGTTCTCGATGCGCAGCAGGACGACCGAGGGGTCGCGCAGGTTCGTGCCGTCCCACTGCATGCGCTGCAGCACCGTGGTGTCGGGCCCCGACGCGGCCGAGTCCCGGATCGTGGTGTCCAACTGGACGCGGTAGCCGAGCCGTTTGCGGCCCGCCAGGACGAACTCCCACAGGGCCGCCGCGACCGGCACGGCCAGACCCAGGATCGCGGCCAGTGACCCCCAGGACACACTCACGTCCGGCTCCCCCTCAGGACGGTGACACGGGAGGCCATGGTGGCGGGGGAGGGGCCGGAACGGGCGCGGAAGCGGAGACTCCCCCGTTCGAATTCACGCGCGGGTCATGTACGGCTCCTGTACGCCACCCGCTGTTCAGCGGCGACGGCCCCGCCGGCCGGTCAGCCGACCTGGCCCATGCCCGCCGCGTTCGGCCAGTTCTGCGGCCCCGGCCGGCCCGCCGCCTGCACCGACTCCAGCCCGTTCGTGCCCCGCACCTGGGCGGCCGTGAGACCGCCGCGGGCCGGGACGCCGGGCGGGGTGGGGCCGGTGGGCGGCGGGTACGCGGCCATGGGCGAGGCCATCGGGGCGACCGGCGCCGCGGCGACCGGCACCGGCGCGGGGGCGGGCGCCGGGACGGCCGCCGCGGCGGGCACGGGCTGCGGGTACGGCGCCGGCTGGGGGACCGGCACCGGACCCTGGTAGGGCACCGGCTGGGGGACCGGCACCGGGCTCTCGTAGGGCGTCGGCCGGGGGACCGGCGGGGCGGCCGCCGCCATCGGCATCGGCACCGGGCCGACGGTGGCCGCCGCCGCGGCGACGGGCACCGCGGCGGGGAGCGGCGTACCGGTGCCGACGGCGGGAGCGGCGATCGGAGAAGCGACCGCGGCGGCGGCCGGAGCGGCGCCGATCCCGGGGAAACCGGCACCCGCGCCCGCGCCCGCGCCGACCCCCGCACCGTTCCCGGACCCGATGGCCGCAGGGGCGCTCTGCGCGGTGACCGCGCGCATGCCCTTCCCGTTGGTCTCGCTCATCAGGCGGTCCACCGCCGCCGTGCCCGAGCTGTAGCCGTTCCCGGCGGCGGGCTCGGGCACGGCGGCTCCCCTCCCGGCCCCGTAGAGCACCTGCTCCATGCCGGACACCAGACGGCGAACGTCGGGCTGGGGGCGCACCACGAGACGCAGGAAGCGGCTGGACGAGCCGATCTTGTTGCCGCACTCGCGGACCAGGACCCGGTGCTCGGTGAGCATCCGGTCCCGGACGACGGTGCCCTCGGCGCCCACGGGCAGGCGTACGAAGAGGAAGTTGCCCTGCGAGGGGTAGACGGTCAGGCCGGGCAGCGCGGCCAGCTGCCCGGACATCTCCAGGCGGTCGCGGCGGACCTGGTGCAGGCTCTGCGCGTACTCGGCGCCGTGGTCGCGCAGCATGAACACCACGTGCTCGGCGAAGGAGTTGAGGTTCCACTTGGGCAGCATCGAGCGCACCCGCCCGGCCAGCGCCGGGTTGGCGACCAGGTACCCGAAGCGGATGCCGTGCAGCCCGAAGTTCTTGCCGAGGCTGCGCAGGACGACGACGTTGGGCCGCAGCATCGCCTCCTGGACCACGCTGGGCTCCGCCTCCGCGTCGGCGAACTCCAGGAACGACTCGTCGATCACCACCAGGTCCCGGTCGGTCATCGCGTCCATGAACTGCACCAGCGCCTGCTTGTTCTGGTAGCCGCCGTCGGGATTGTTGGGGTTGCAGACGACCACGGCCCGGGTGCCTCTGGCCCGGATGAACTCGGCGTACCGCGCGAGGTCGAGGGTGAAGCCGCTGGACTCCTGGAGCGGGAACATGTCGACCCGCTTGCCGGTCTCCATGGGCTGGTCGGTCCAGCGGCCGAAGGTGGGGACGGGGACGGCGAGGGACTCCCGGACGAGCAGGTGGTCGATCCAGGTGATCAGCTCCGTGGAGCCGTTGCCCATCGCGACGCACTGCGGCGGCAGTTGGAGCAGCCCGCACAGCTCGGCGGTGATCGTGTCGGCGCTGCTCGGGTAGTACGTGATGATGTCGCGCAGCCGGCCGGCCATCTCGTCGAACATCGCCGGGGTGGGGAAGTACGGGTTGCAGGGGATGCAGAAGTCCACCGGACCGGCGCCCGCCGTCTCGCCGCTCTCCCGCGCCAGCGCCGCCATCGAGGGGCTGTGCGCCGTGGTGCTGCGGAACAGCGAGGTGACGTTCCCGGACAAATGGACCTCCGTAGGTGGGCGGCCCGCGCGTAGGGACACGAGCCGCCGATGTATACGGGGATGGCTGGGGTGCCGTTCAACGCCTGTGAAGAAATTGTGCGCTGAGAGGTTTCAGCGCCTCACAGGCGCGCTCCCCGCACGCTCACGCCCCGAACGAGTGCACCGTCGACGTCCGGTACGTCTCGCCGGGCCGCAGCACCGTCGACGGGAACGACGGCTGGTTCGGCGAGTCCGGGAAGTGCTGCGTCTCCAGGCACAGGGCGTCGCCCTGGCGGTAGAGGGAGCCGCCGGTGCCGGTCAGGGTGGAGTCGAGGAAGTTGCCCGAGTAGAACTGCAGTCCGGGCTGGTCGGTGGCGATGCGCAGGGTGCGGCCCGAGGTGTGCTCGCGCAGGGTGGCGACGTGCTCGGGGCGGTCGGTGACGCCCTTGTCCAGGACCCAGTTGTGGTCGAAGCCCTGGGCGGCGACCAGTTGCGGGTGGGCGTCGCGGAGGTCCCGGCCGACCGGTTTGGCCCGGCGGAAGTCGAAGGGCGTGCCGGAGACCCGCGCCAGCTCCCCCGTGGGGATCAGGCCCGCGTCGGTGGGCGTGTAGCGGGAGGCGGCGATCGACAGCTCGTGGTCCTCGACCGTGCCGCTGCCCTCGCCGGCCAGGTTCCAGTAGACGTGGCTGGTGAGGTTGACGACGGTGGCCCGGTCGGTCGTCGCCTCGTAGTCGACGCGCCAGTCGCCGCGCCGGGTGAGGGTGTACGTCACCTTCGCCCGCAGCGTGCCCGGGTAGCCCATCTCGCCGTCGACGCTGGTGTAGTGCAGCACCAGGCCGGTGTCCGGGCCGTCGGTGAACGGCTCGACGTCCCACACCCGGTAGTCGAAGCCGAGGGCACCGCCGTGCAGGGAGTTCTCGCCGTCGTTGACGGAGAGCTGGTACTCCTCGCCGTCCAGGGTGAAGCGGCCCTTGGCGATGCGGTTGCCGTACCGGCCGATCAGGGCGCCGAAGTGGGGACTGCGGGCGACGTAGTCGTCGAGGTTGCCGAAGCCGAGCGAGACGTTCGCGTGGCGGCCCCGCCGGTCCGGGATCTCCAGGGACTGCACGACCCCGCCGTACGACAGCACCTTCATGCGCGTGCCGCCGTTCTCCAGCGACCAGCGGTACACCTTCGTCCCGTCGGCCAGCCTGCCGAAGAGTTCCTTCACCGGTTTCCCGCCTCCCGAGGCGTACGCCGTGCCGCCGGCCGCGGCGGCGGTGAGGCCGGCCGCGGCCGCCGACGCGATGACCGCTCGTCTGCTCAGTTCCATGTGCGGCTCCTGTACTTCCGTGAGAAGAAGCGGGCCCCGCCGCACCCGGCGGCGGGGCCCGAGATCCGTTACGAACCGACCCTGCGCTTGTTCCAGACGTCGAACCCGACCGCCGCCAGCAGCACCGCTCCCTTGATGACCTGCTGCCAGTCGGTGCCGATGCCGACCAGGTTCATGCCGTTGTTGAGCACACCGAGCACCAGGCCGCCGATGATCGCGCCGAGCACCGTGCCGACGCCGCCGCTCATCGACGCGCCGCCGATGAACGAGGCCGCGATGGCCTCCAGTTCGAAGTTGAGGCCCGCCTTCGGGGAGGCCGCGTTGAAGCGGGCGGCGAAGACCAGACCCGCCAGCGCCGCGAGCATGCCCATGTTCAGGAAGACCAGGAAGGTGACCTTCTTGTCCTTCACGCCCGACAGCTTGGCCGCCGGCAGGTTGCCGCCGATCGCGTAGATGTGGCGGCCGATGATCGCGTTGCGCATCAGGTAGCCGAAGCCGACGACCAGCACGCCCAGGATGAGCAGCACGACCGGGGCGCCCTTGTAGCTGGCCAGCAGCAGTGTGACGACGAGGACGGCGGCGACCAGTGCGACCAGCTTGAGCAGGAACAGCTTGAGGGGCGGCACGTCGAGCGAGAACTCCTGCTGCCGCTTGCGGTCGCGCACCTCCTGGTACACCACGAAGGCGATCAGGGCGAAGCCCAGCAGCAGGGTGAGGTTGTGGTAGTTGGTGTTCGGGCCGACCTCGGGCAGGAAGCCGTTGGCGATCTTCTGCAGGTCCTTCGGGAACGGGCCGAGGGTCTGGCCCTTCAGGAAGATCTCGGTGAGACCGCGGAAGAGCAGCATGCCCGCGAGGGTCACGATGAAGGAGGGTATGCCCAGATAGGCGATGAAGAAGCCCTGTACGGAGCCCGCGACGGCGCCGATGGCCAGGCACAGGATCACCGCCACCGGCCACGGCAGGTCGTTGTTGACCATCAGGACGGCGGCCGTCGCGCCGATGAACGCGGTCAGTGAGCCCACCGACAGGTCGATGTGGCCCGCGATGATGACGAGCATCATGCCGATCGCGAGGATCAGGATGTAGCTGTTCTGCAGCACCAGGTTGGAGACGTTGCGCGGCAGCAGCAGGTCGCCGTCGGACCAGACCGCGAACAGCACAACGATCAGGCCGAGGGCCATCAGCATGCCGTACTGGCGCATGTTGCGGCGCATGCCGTCGAGCATCAGCTGCAGCAGGCCGCCGCCGGAACCCGCTCCGTCCTTGCCTGGCGGCGCCGGGGCCGGGGTCTTGGCGGTCACGTCCGTGCTCATCGGGTTACCTCTTTGTCCTTGTCCTTCGTCATCCGACGCATCAGCGCTTCCTGCGAGGCCTCGGCCCGCGAGAACTCACCCGTCAGCCGCCCCGCGGCCATCGTGTAGATGCGGTCGCACATGCCGAGCAGCTCCGGCAGCTCGGAGGAGATGAAGACGACCGCCTTGCCCTCGGCCGCCAGCCGGTCGATGACCGTGTAGATCTCGTACTTGGCGCCCACGTCGATGCCGCGCGTGGGCTCGTCCAGGATCAGCACCTCGGGACCCGCGAAGATCCACTTGCTGAGGACGACCTTCTGCTGGTTGCCGCCGGACAGCTTGCCCACCGGCTCGAAGACGGTCGGCGCCTTGATGTTCATGGACTTGCGGTAGTCCTCGGCGACCTGCTGCTCGCCGTGCTCGTCGACGACACCCCGTTTGGACACCTTGCCCAGCGCGGTCAGGGAGATGTTCCGGTTGATGGTGTCGATGAGGTTGAGGCCGTAGTGCTTGCGGTCCTCGGTGACGTACGCGATGCCGTGCCCGACCGCCTCGGGGACGGTCTTCGTACGGATCTCGGTGCCGTCCCTGAGGACCGTGCCGCCCGCGTGCCGGCCGTAGGTGCGGCCGAAGACGCTCATCGCCAGCTCGGTGCGGCCGGCGCCCATCAGCCCGGCGATCCCGACGATCTCGCCGCGCCGCACCTCGATGGAGACGTCGTCGACGACCTTGCGCTGCTGGTCGATGGGGTGGTGCACGGTCCAGTTGCGGATCTCCAGAGCGGGCGAGGCCCCCTCCTCGGGGTGGTGCGGTGTCCGGTCCGGGAACCGGTTCTCCAGGTCGCGGCCGACCATCCCGGAGATGATCCGGTCCTCGGTCGTCTCCGCCGCCTTCACGTCGAGCGTCTCGATGGAGCGCCCGTCGCGCAGGATCGTGACCGAGTCGGCCACCGCGCGGATCTCGTTCAGCTTGTGCGAGATGATGATCGAGGTCATGCCCTGTTCCTTCAACTGAAGGATCAGGTCGAGGAGTTTGCCGCTGTCCTCGTCGTTGAGCGCCGCCGTCGGCTCATCGAGGATGAGCAGCTTCACCTTCTTGGAGAGCGCCTTGGCGATCTCCACCAGCTGCTGCTTGCCCACACCGATGTCGGCGACGCGGGTCTCGGGGTGCTCGTCGAGACCGACCCGCCGCAGCAGTTCGGCGGCGTGCCTGAGGGTGTCGTTCCAGTTGATCAGTCCGCGCTTGGCGTGCTCGTTGCCGAGGAAGATGTTCTCCGCGATGGACAGATACGGCACCAGCGCCAGCTCCTGGTGGATGATCACGATGCCGTGCTGCTCGCTGGCCCGGATGTCCTTGAACCGGCAGGTGTCGCCCTCGAAGAGGATGTCCCCCTCGTAGCTGCCGTGCGGGTGGACTCCGGAGAGCACCTTCATCAGGGTCGACTTGCCGGCGCCGTTCTCCCCGCAGATGGCGTGGACCTCGCCCTGGCGGACGGTCAGCGTGACGTCCGACAGCGCTTTGACACCGGGAAAGGTCTTGACGATCGAGCGCATTTCCAGGACGGGTCCCGCCATGGTCGTGCCTTCCAATCCTTGAGGGAGCCCGGTTACTTGAGGTCGCTCTCGCTGTAGGTGCCGTCTTCGACGAGCGTGGTGTAGTTGGACTTGTCGACACTGACCGGCTGCAGCAGGTAGGCGGGGACGACCTTGGTGCCGTTGTCGTACGACTTGGTGTCGTTGGTCTCGGGCTTCTTGTCGTTCAGGGTGGCCTCGACCATGTTCGAGGCGACCTTGGCGAGCTTGCGCAGGTCCTTGTAGACGGTCTGGGTCTGCTCACCCGCGATGATCGACTTCACGGAGGCGAGCTCCGCGTCCTGGCCCGTGACGATCGGCATGGGCTTGCTGGCGCTGCCGTAGCCGTCCGACTTCAGGGACGACAGGATGCCGATGGAGATGCCGTCGTACGGCGAGAGCACCGCGTCCACCTTGGCGCTGCGGTAGCTGGAGGTGAGCAGGTCGTCCATGCGCTTCTGGGCGGTGCCGCCGTCCCAGCGCAGGGTGGTGACCTGGTTCAGGTCGGTCTGCTTGGAGCGGACGACGAGCTGGCCCTTGTCGAGGTAGGGCTTGAGGACGTTCATCGCGCCCTGGAAGAAGTACCGGGTGTTGTTGTCGTCGTTGGACCCGGCGAACAGCTCGATGTTGAAGGGGCCCTTCTTGCCCTCCTTCAGACCGAGCTTCTCCGCGATGTAGCCGCCCTGCAGTTCGCCGACCTTCTCGTTGTCGAACGAGGCGTAGTAGTCGACGTTCTCGGTGCCGAGGATCAGCCGGTCGTAGGAGATGACCGGGATGTCGGCGTCCTTGGCCTGCTGCATGACGTTGTTGAGCGACTTGTTGTCGATCGCGGCCACGATCAGCGCGTCCACGCCCTGCGTGATCATGTTCTCGATCTGCGAGACCTGCTGGTCCGGGTCGTCCTCGCCGTAGACGAGCTTGGTCTTGTAGCCCTTGCCCTTCAGCTCCTTGACGACGTTGGCGCCGTCGGAGATCCAGCGCTCGGAGGACTTGGTCGGCATCGCGACGCCGATGGTGGCGCCCTCGCCGCCCTTCTTGTCGTCCTCGCTGCCGCCCTCGCTGCTCTGGCCGCAGGCGGTCAGCGTGAGGGCGAGCGAGGCGGCGGAGGCTATGGCGGCGAGTGCGGCTCTGCGGTTGCGCATGGTCATCATCCTTGATGTGGGCAGGGTTCGGTCCGTGGTGCCAAGTGGCGCCGGGTGGTGCGGTGGTGCCGGGTGGTGCCGTGGTGCCGGAACGCTGGGGGCGGGTCGACCGAGAGGCAGGTGTGTGGGATTGTGCGCGGTCGTGTCGTCTTTTGAGAAGGGAGTTTCCGGAACGTTATGACGAGATCTCGAACCGGTTGAGCGGACCGGGAAGGCGGGTGCCGAGCGGGGCCATCTCCCCGTCCGCGCCGTGCCGGGCGAGCAGGTCCAGCGCGAGCCGGCCGCGCCGCACCCGTTCCTTGGCGGTGGCGAGGGTGAGTTCGCGCAGGTGGTGGCCGTACGGATAGATCCCGGGCGTCTTGGAGAGGCCGAACTTCAGATACAACGGAGCGCCGCGCCGCACCAGTTCGGCGACCTCGTACATCCGCACGTAGCCGCCGAGGTCGTCCGGGGCCTCGATGTACATGTCCATCGGCGCGGCCGAAACCCGACGTATTTCGGTCAGGTGGGCGAGCGTCAGGTCGCTGGGCACGTTGATGGAGTCCGCGCCCAGCTGCTCGTAGACCGCGTACGACGCCGGGTTGACCGGTCCGACGAGCGCCGAGAGCTTGAGCGTGGTGTCGGCCGGCAGGATGCCCGCCGCCCGCGCCCGGTGCAGCGTCCACAGCACGCCCTCGTCGGCGACGAGCAGGCACTTGACGCCCAACTCGGCGGCGCGTACGGCGTCTTCGACGCATCCGGCGACGGCGTCGTGGCCACGGGCGCGCAGGCCCCCGCCGCCCGAGTCGGTCCGGGTGGAGCCGCCGATGTCCCAGGTGCCGCGCGGTCCGGTGAACAGGCAGAGCTCGATGCCGCGTTCGGCGGTGGCCTCGACCATCTCGGTGATCTCGGCGTCGGTCAGCATCCACACGCCGCTGCCCTGGCTGATCCGGTGGATCGGCACGTCGAGGCGCGAGGACTCCTTCAGCACCACCGCCAGCGCCTCGGGACCCTCGCAGGAGGGGATCTCGGTGCGCCAGCGTCCGCCGCCCGGGAAGGAGTGCGGCGAGGCGTCGGCGGGATCGAGGGCGGGCGCGGGCAGGCCGAGGTCGGTGAGCGCCTGCTCACCGGGCCTGCGTGCGGCGGCGGTGGCGGAAGCGTCGGTCACAAGCTGTCCTTAGTGTTCAGTGTGCGATGTGCCGGACGAGGTTCGCGGCGTCGGAGGTACGTGGCGTCGGAGGTACGGCGTCGGAGGTGCGCGGCGTCGGGGGTACGCGCCGCGGAGGCGCGGTCCGTCCGCGGCCGGATGCCCGGCCCGCCCAGGGGGGTACGCCGGCACGGAGGCCGTCAGGTCGCCCCCGCACCGGCGTACGGCTCAGGGTGCGGGGTCGGGGCGCAGCAGCACCTTGCCCACCTTCGGGTCGCCGGAGCCCACCAGCTCGATGGCCTCCTCGAAGCCGCCCAGCGGAAGTTCGTGTGTCACCAGCGGCCGCGGGTCGAGCAGACCGGCCGCGAAGACCCGCACCGTGTGCGCCCAGGCGTCCGGCGGCGCCCCGAAGACGGTGTGCACCTCCAGTTGCCGTACGACCAGGTCGGTCGGGTCGAGCCCGTCGGCGCCCGCGGCCGGGATCCCGGTCAGCACCAGCCGCCCGCCCCTGCGCAGCAGCGAGGCCGCCGTGCGGGCGGCGTCCGCGGAGCCGGCGGTCTCGATCACGACGTCGACGTCGTCCGGGAGGGGCTGGTCCTTGGTCCGGAAGTCGCTCGCCCCGTACCGCCGGGACAGCGCCTCGCGGTCCCCGCGCGTGCCGACGACCAGCAACTCGGCCGGGGAGGCGGCGCGCAGGAACTGCACCGCGAACATGCCGAGCGTGCCGGTGCCGACGACGGCGACCCGCTCGCCGGGCCGGGCGTTCGCCTTCAGCGCGGCGGCGGCGATGCACGCCGCGGGCTCCAGCAGGGCGGCCGCGGTGAGGTCGGCGTCGTCGGGCAGGACGTGCAGCAGCCGGGCGGGCAGCGTCAGCGTCGGGGCCATGGCACCCGGCCGGGTGAAGCCGGTCTCCTCGTACCCCGCCGTGCACAGCGTCGTCTCGCCCGCGTGGCAGCGGTCGCAGACCTGGCAGTTGCGGAACCCCTCACCGACGACCTTCCGGCCGACGAGGGAGTCGGGCACCCCGGCACCGGCCCGCTCCACGGTCCCCGACCACTCGTGGCCGGGCGTCAGCGGGTAACGCACGTACCCCTCGGGCCGGTTGCCCTGCCAGACCTCGCGGTCGCTGCCGCAGATCCCGGCCGCGTGCACCCGCACCAGCGCCTCGCCGGGCCCGGGTTCGCGCACCTCGTGCGCCACGAGCCGGTGCACCCCGGGCGCCTCGACGACGACGGCACTGCTCATCCCTGACTCCCCTCCGGCTTGCGCTGCTCCCAGCCCTCGGCCCACAGGTCGAACCGGGCCTGCTGCTGCGGGAACTCGGCCGCCGCGTCGGTGTCCAGCTCGACGCCGAGACCGGGCGCGTCGGAGAGGTGGAAGCACCCGTCCTCGGGGTCCACCACCGGCGCGCCCTTGACCACCTTCTTGATCTCCGCGTCCGCGAAGTCGTTGAAGTGCTCCAGGATCTTGAAGTTCGGCGAGGTGAAGCCGACTTGCAGCGAGGCGGCGGTCAGCACGGGCCCGCCCACGTTGTGCGGGGCGATCAGCGTGTAGTGGGTCTCGGCGGTGGCGGCCAGCTTCCGGGTCTCCCAGATGCCGCCGATGTGGCCGACGTCGGGCTGGATGATGTCCACGGACTGGTCCTCGAACAACTCGCGGAACTCGATCCGGTCGTGGATGCGCTCACCCGTGGCGACCGGCATCTCCACCTTCTCGGCCACCTTCTTCAGGGCCTTGAGGTTCTCCGGCGGCACCGGCTCCTCCAGCCAGGCGGGCTTGAACGGCGCCAGCTCGCGGGCGAGGCGGACGGCGGTGGCGGGGGAGAAGCGCCCGTGCATCTCCAGCATCAGCTCGGCCTCGGGGCCGATGGCGTCCCGCACGGCCTCGATCAGCGACACGGCGTACAGGGTCTGCTCGTGGTCCAGCTCGAAGTGCCCGGTGCCGAACGGATCGATCTTCAACGCCCGGTACCCGCGCTCCACGACCCCCTGCGCGGCCTTGTGGTACGCCTCCGGGGTCCGCTCGGTCGTGTACCACCCGTTGGCGTACGCCTTGACCTTGTCGGTGACCCTGCCGCCCAGCAGCTGCCACACCGGGACACCGAGGGCCTTGCCCTTGATGTCCCAGCACGCCATCTCGACGACGGCGATCCCGGACATCACGATCTCGCCCGCGCGGCCGTAGTCGCCGTACTTCATGCGCCGGACCAGGTCCTCGACAGCGAACGGGTCCGAACCGAGAATGTGGTTGGCCTCGGCCTCCTTCAGGTATCCGAGGAGGGCGTCGGTGTGGCCCAGCATCCGGGTCTCGCCGACACCGGTGATGCCCTCGTCGGTGTGCACCTGGACGTAGGTCAGGTTGCGCCACGGCGTCCCGACCACGTGTGTGCTGATTCCGGTGATGCGCACGGCGGCTGCCCCTCGGCTTGTTCGATATTTCGTCACGCGTTCGAAATGCTGGCGTGACAGTAAGGACGGTGCGGTCGGAGTGTCAATGGGTCGGACAGGTAACGGTTTCGGCAGTTTCACCGGCACGGGCGGAACGATCCCGCCCGCTTCCCTACACAACTTTCACAGCCACCTCTAGGAACCCGGCGGCCCCAGAACTTAACCTGCCCGCGTCATGGACTACTGCCACCCGTGCCGACGGCACCTCAACGGCGCCCTCGCCTGCCCGGGCTGCGGCACCCCCGCCGCCGAACCCCCGTCGTCGCAAGCCCCCTTGGCGGCAGGTGACGATGCGGCCCGAGGGCCGTCCGACGACGAATCCCCCGAGGACGACACCTCGCCCGGCGCCCGGGCGAGCCGCCGCGACCGCAAGGCCGCCGCACACCGCCGGCGCCGCCGCCGGACCCTGCTCATCACCGCGGGCTTCGTCCTGGCGGCCGGCGGGCTGAGCCTGGCGGAACTCGGCATGGACGCCCCCGGCTCCCCGGCGAAGCCCGCGAGCGCCGGGGACGAGACGGCGGACGGCGACGCGACGCGCGAGGTGGGGGAGGCGTCGGCGCTCCCGGCCGGCGAGACCTCGAAAGGCCCCACGCCCTCGCTGTCGGCGTCCCCTGGCGCCTCGTCCTCGCCCTCCGGTTCGGCGTCCGAGTCGGGTGCGGAGTCGCCGGACGCGGAGAAGTCCGACGAGGCGCGGGACTCGGACTCCCCGGAGGCGTCCCGCCCCGGGCCGTCGGACGACACCCCCGACACCTCGGACCCGGCCCCTTCCTCCCCCGAGTCCGACGACGACCCGCCCCCGTCCACCAGCCCGACTTCGCCGGAGTCCCCGGACCCGGCACCCACGGAGACGTGCGACCAGTTCCTGTGGTGGTGCACGTAGGAGCGGCGCGCGCCCGGTGCGGGCGGGACGGCCTCAGCGCCGTGCGATGAAACGGGCGATCTCGGCCGCCACGGCCTCGGGGACGACCGACGGCGCGAAGTGCGTCTGGCCGGGGAACGTCGCGCGGGTGACGTCGGGCAGCGCTTCGGCGAGCCGGTCGAGAACGGCCGGCATGGGCTGCCAGGTGTCGGCGCCGCCCATCAGCAGCGTCGGGACGGTGACGCCGGACCAGCGCTCCACGTCCGCCGAGTCGGCGGCCATGGATTCGAGGTCGCGGTGCCAGCCGGCCGTGTCGTCGGGTTCGTCGCCGGCGGGCGCGCCCGCGTCCATGAGGTCCAGCAGCGCGGCCGGGACGCGGGCCACCTTCTCCGCGAGCAGCCGGTCGGTGCCTCGCCGGTCACCGCTCGCGACCAGTTCCTCGAACTCGTCCAGCACGGGCCCCAGTTCGCCGCCGGCCGCGTACAGCGGCGGTTCCCACAGCACGAGCGAGCGCACCGGCAGCCCCGCCGCGGCGGCGTGCAGGGCGACGGTGGCGCCGTAGGACATGCCGACCAGGTGGACGGGGCGGCCGACGGCGTCGATCAGTGCCCCCACGTCCCGCACCTCGTCGGCGAAGCGCTTCGGCGACCGGCCCGGCCCGCTCGGGGCGTACCCGCGGCGCGCGGGCGTCCACAACTCGAACCGGCCGGCGAGGTGTTGGGCCACCGGCTGCCAGGAGTGCAGCCCGCCGCCGGAGCCGTGGACCATGACGACCGGCGGGCCCGAGCCGAGCCGTGCGTAGCTGATGGCGGTGGCGTCGAAGGACTCGAACGACGCGACGGCTGCGCGGGACTGTGACGACTCGCTCTCACTTGGCATGCCCGGACGGTCGCACGTCCCGTCCGGGCGGGTCCACCGAATACCGCCGCGGAAGCTCCGGCCCGTCCGCGCGTCAGTGAGCGGCCTCTCCGGTGCACGCGCTCGACGGCGCGGTCTTGAAGACCGCCCACACACTCTTCCCGACGACGTCCTGTGTGATTCCCGTGTCGTCGGCGACCTCCCGGACCAGGTGCAGGCCGCGTCCCGAACACGCCTCCAAGTCGGCTTCCGGGGCGTCGATACTGACCTGTCGATCACCGCTGTCCCGCACCGCCAGGCGGATCGCCGAGCCGTCGAGCGTGAGGCTCACGCAGTACTCCCTGCCGGGCGGTGCTCCGTGGAGCAGGGCGTTGGTGGCCAACTCCGAGACGCAGAGCGTTATGTCGTCCAGTCGATCGGTGTGACCCCAGTCCGCCAGGACCTGACGAACGAAAACGCGGGCGTCGCGCACCGAGGCGCGCGAGCGTGGGAAGCGCCGGTGTTGTGACACGGGCACGGGGGCCACCTCCGGAAGCTTGGGGCGTCCAAACGACGAGGCGACCTTACTGGTTTTTGTGAAAGGTAGCCAGGTGGCAGGATGGTGGGGAACACATGGATGAAGTCGCCTGACGTTGGGCGCCGACGGGCGCAAGCGTCGGCTGCGAGGAGGGCCTGATGAGTGTGAACAGCTGGGTCAGCACGTCTTTGCCGTATCTCACGCCGCAGGCGACGGGGCGCGGTGACGCCTGGGCCGCCGAGGCCGAGGCGCAGGGGCGCCGGGGAACCCAGCGCATCCTGTACGCGGGCGAGGCGCCCGCACCCGCCGAGGTCGCGGGACTGCTCCGCATCCCCGAAGGAGATCCGGTCGTCGTGCGCCGGCGCCTGATCCTTCTCGACGAGCGTCCGAACGAACTGACCGATACCTACTACCCGTCGGCCATTGCCCAGGGCACCGACCTGGCGCGCACCGCCAAGATCCGGGGCGGCGCCGTCACCTTGCTCGCCGAACTCGGTCACGTCGGCGTCCGGGTGAGCGAGGACGTGACGGCCGCGATGCCGGACGAGGAGGAGAGGCGGACCTTGGAGACCGCCCCCGGCGATCCGGTCCTGCGGCTCACCCGCCTGACGCTCGACCGCGACGACCGCCCGATCCAGGTGGACCGTATGGTGATGCCTGCGCTGCGGCAGAGGCTGCGCTACACGATCGAGATCGGATGACCGTGCCCCGGGCAGAGACGGAATACGTCGACCGTCGTTCCCTCCACGAGCGCATCGCCGCCGATCTGCGCGACGACATCATGAGTGGCGAACTGGCGCCGGGCGCGAGCCTTCCCTCGACGGCGCGGCTCAAGGAGCGCTTCGACGCGTCGAACGCCACCGTGCAGAAGGCGTTGCAACTCCTCAAAGAGGAGGATCTCGTGGTCGGCAGAGCGGGAGCCTCCGTCACCGTCCGCGAGCACCGCCGGCGTACGGTCGCACCGGCCGCGCTCTCCACCGCCGACCGCTGGCTCACGGAAGCCGCCAAGCACGGCACTCACGCCCGCAGCGTCCTCCGTGATGTCGCAGAGGTCCGCCCACCCGCCGACGTCCGTTCCGCCTTGAACCTCCCCGTGGACGGCACGGCGCTGCTGCGCAGCCAGATCCTCCTCATCGACGACGAGCCGGCAGAACTCGTTGATTGCTATTACCCGTTGGCCATCGCCGAGGGCACGGCTCTCATGGAGCGCCGTCGGATCAAAGGCGGTACGCCCGCGCTTCTGGCGGAACTGGGCCACTCCGCGCGCCGAAGCGTGGACCGGATCTCCGCCGAAATCCCGACCCAGGAGCAGTACCGGTCTCTCCGCCTGACCAGCAGCACGCCCGTCCTGCGCACCCTCCGGGTCGTCCACGGCGCCGGGGACAGCCCGGTCGAGGTGACGGTCATGGTGAAGGCCGGACACCTCTACGAGTTGCGGTACGAGTTCTGAGCCGACCTCCCTGGTCATCGGTTACCGGGGAGTCCGGGCAGATCAGCTGTGGGCAGCCGTGTCGGTGCCGTTTCGGCGGACGACCTTGTGGCACCCGCGTTCGAGCCCTCGCACGCGCCCGTAGGAACGGGTGTCGGCAGGTGAGAGCGCCCGTATGCTGGCCGTGTACCGCCTGTCGAGTCACGCTGCGGCTGCCGGGCGGACGAGGAGGTGAAAGCGAATGAGCGTTGCCGTCGACCACACAGGGCCCTGGACCGTTGCCGACGTCCTCGCCCTGCCCGAAGACCGTGCCACCCGCTACGAGCTGCTGGGGGAGTCCCTCGTCATGTCCCCCGCCCCCGGAGTCCGCCATCAGCGGGCCTCGTTCCGCCTCCACGTCGCCCTGGACGCGGCCGCCCGGGCCGTCGGCGCACCGGTGGAGATTCTGGAGGGCGTCAACGTCGTCCTGCCGTCAGGTCTGGTCGTTCCTGACCTGGTCGTGGTCGACGCCGGCGCGACCGCTGACGATCCCGTCACCGTCGACGTCGACGCGGTTCAGCTTGTCGTCGAACTCGTCTCCCCGGGCAACAGCACCATGGACCGCAAGGTCAAGCCCATGCTGTACGCCGAGGCGGCCATCCCGCACTTCTGGCGACTCGAGTTCGACCCCGCCCCCATGCTCGCCGTCTACGAACTGCAGGGCGGCCGGTACGTGGAGCGGACGACTGCGCTCTCCGGCACGACCACGCACCTGGACGACCCGTTCCCCATCGCAATCGACCCCACTGGACTCGCACGGCCTTAGGCATCGTCCTGCGGCAGCATGGACGGCGACCTGGCCCGGGGACAGGCCGAGCGAGGTGAAGGTCAGCTCCCCGCCGCCCCCTCCCCGACCATCAGCCGCAGCGCGTCCCGCAGGGACACCCGTTCCTGCTCCGACAGGCCCGCCAGCGGCGCCCGGGCGAAGGACAGCGACTCCCGCAGGCCCCGGGCCACCCGGCGCCCCTCCTCCGTCGCCGCCGCGACCTTGACGCGCCGGTCGCCGGGATCGGACCGGCGTTCCACCAGGCCGCGCGCCTCCAGGCGGTCGACGATGCCCGTGACGTTCGACGGCTCGCACTTCAGCCGGTGGGCCAGCTTGCGCATCGGCAGCGGCTCCAGTGAGAGCAGGCTGAGCAGCTTGGCCTGGGCGCCGGTCAGGGCGCGCTCCGCCGCCGCCTCCTCGTAGTCGGCGTGGAAGCGGGCCACGACCTCGCCGATCAGCTCGACGACTTCGAGGGTGAGCGCGTCGGGTCGGCGCGTGGTGTCGCGTGGTGTGGCCATGGAATCCAGGGTACCCATTTGTTTGACAAGCTGAAATGTTCAGCCGCATGGTTGTTTCATGGGCTGAAACACCTCCGGCGTCCCCAGGGCGTCCCCCGGAGCCTGTAGAAGCCGGAGAGCCCGAAGGGCACACCACGTCCCCGCATCCCCCGTATCCCCGCAAAGGCGACCCTCATGACCGACTCCCCCGCACTCCCCTCCGTCAACCGCGCATGGCACCTGGTCACCCGCCCGGTCGGCTGGCCCAAGCCCGAGGACTTCGCGCTCGTCGAGGCGGAGGTCCCCACCCCGCGCGACGGCCAGGTCCTGGTCCGCAACCTGTACGTCTCCGTCGACCCCTACATGCGCGGCCGCATGAGCGCCGCCAAGTCCTACGCCGACCCCTACGAGCTGAACAAGCCCATGCTGGGCGGAGCCGTCGGTGAGGTCGTCGCCTCCCGCGCCGAGGGCTTCGCGGTCGGCGACCACGTCCTGCACTCCTTCGGCTGGCGCGAGTACGCCGCCCTGGACGCCAAGAACGCCGTCAAGGTCGACCCGGACGCCGCGCCGCTGTCGACGTACCTCGGCGTGCTCGGCATGACCGGGCTCACCGCCTACGTCGGGCTGCTGCGCACCGCCTCCTTCCAGGAGGGCGACACGGTCTTCGTCTCCGGCGCGGCCGGGGCCGTCGGCAGCCAGGTGGGGCAGATCGCGAAGCTGAAGGGCGCCTCCCGGGTCATCGGCTCGGCCGGGTCGGACGAGAAGGTCGGGCTGCTCGTCGACGAGTACGGCTTCGACGCCGCCTTCAACTACAAGGACGGCCCGGTGAGCAAGCAGCTGCGCGCCGCCGCCCCGGACGGCATCGACGTCTACTTCGACAACGTGGGCGGCGAGCACCTGGAGGCCGCCATCGGCTCCCTCAACCTGAACGGCCGCATCGCCATCTGCGGCGCGATCTCCGTGTACAACAACACCGAGCCAGCCCCCGGCCCGAAGAACCTCGCCCGCCTCATCCAGACCCGCGGCCGCATCGAGGGCTTCCTGGTCGGCGACCACTACGACCTCCAGCCGCAGTTCGTCGAGGAGGTCGGCCCGTGGGTCGCCTCGGGCGCGCTGAAGTACCGCGAGACGGTCGTCGAGGGCATCGAGAACAACCTGGAGGCGTTCCTCGGCGTCCTGCGCGGCGACAACACCGGGAAGATGATCGTCAAGATCTGAGCTTCCGCCACCGGGCGGATCTTCCCGTCGCTTCCGGCATGCGGTAACGTCTTTCCGAAATTCGTCGTGATCGTGGGCGCGAGTCACGGCGGACCGAGCAGGAAGACACCCGCATGCCCCTCCAGCAGTCCGAGGTCCTCTAGACCGCCGTCGCCACCGCCGAGAACGGCCGCGACGGACGGGTGGCCACCGATGACGGCAAGCTCGACGTGGTCGTGAACCCGCCCAGGGAGATGGGCGGCAACGGCGCCGGCACCAACCCGGAGCAGCTCTTCGCCGCCGGGTACAGCGCCTGCTTCCAGGGCGCGCTCGGCGTCGTGGCCCGCCAGGAGGGCGCCGACGTCACCGGTTCGACCGTCACCGCGAAGGTCGGCATCGGCAAGAACGACGACGGGTTCGGCGTCATCGTGGAGATCTCCGCGCAGATCCCGGCGGTCGACGCCGCCACCGCCCGGTCCCTGGTGGAGAAGGCCCACCAGGTCTGCCCGTACTCGAAGGCGACCCGGGGCGACGTCACCGTGACGCTCGCCTGAGACGGCCCCGCCCCGGCGACGGTAGAGTGCGCGCATGCGTGATCTTGGGGCGGGGTTCGGTCATCTCCTGAAGGGCCAGCGGTGGGTGGCCCGGCACGGCCGGAGCTACGGCTTCGGGCTCGTTCCGGGCCTGATCACCTTCGTCCTGTACGTGGGCGTGCTGATCGCGCTCGCGCTGTGGGGCGACGACTTCGTCGCCTGGGCGACCCCCTTCGCGGACGGCTGGTCCAGCCCCTGGCTCGGGCTCTTCCGCGGCTTCCTCACCGCCGTGCTCTTCGCGCTCGCGCTGCTCCTCGCCGTCCTGACGTTCACCGCCGTCACGCTGCTGGTCGGCCAGCCGTTCTACGACGAACTGTCCGAACGGGTCGACCGCGACGTCTCCCCGGACGGCACCGCGCCCGAGTCCGACCTGCCGCTCTGGCGGGACCTGTGGATCTCCGGGCGCGACAGCCTGCGGATCCTCGTCCGCGCCGCCGTCTGGGGCGTACTGCTCTTCGCGCTCGGCTTCATCCCGGTCGTCGGGCAGACCGCGATCCCGGTGATCGGCTTCTTCGTCACCGGCTTCTTCCTCACCGAGGAACTGGCCGCCGTCGCCCTCCAGCGCCGCGGCGTCGAACTGCGCGAGCGCCTCGCCCTGCTGCGCTCGCGCCGGATGCTGGTCTGGGGCTTCGGCACCCCGCTCGGCCTGGCCTTCCTGGTGCCGCTTGTCGCCGTGTTCCTGATGCCGGGCGCGGTCGCCGGTGCCACCCTCCTCGCCCGCGAACTGCTGGGCGAGGAGACCCGCGACGGCGACCACCCGGCCGACGGCGCCCCGGACGACGGCGGCCCCGGCGACTCCGCGGTCAGCTCCGGTCCCGCCCCGACGCACTGACCGCCACCGCCAGGATCGCCCGCGTCTGCGCCACGATGTCCAGCCGGTTGCGCACGAACGCCGGGTCGGTGACCGCCCCCGTCGCCGGATCGGCGTTGTCGGGACCGAACTGCAGCACCGGCGTGTGCACGTGCCCGCCCGGCAGCGTGCCGTGCAGCCCGAGCCGGTCCCGCAGCAGCGTCGCCCGGTAGGCGATCTCGTTGGAGAGGTAGTTGCCGCCGCCCCCTTCCCGGGCCGTCGAACCGGGCGTCGGTCCGTCCGGCCGTACGACGGGTTCGGTGCCGCCCGCCGGGATCTCCGTCACGGCCGTGTTGTCGAGAACGGGGAAGCGCCCGGTGTCCGCGGCCGCGATCGCCGCGTACGGCAGCGTGGTCGTCGTCCACTGCGGCTGCGAGGCCGGGTCCGCGACCGGGACCGTCTCGGTGCGGGACACGTTGTCGTTGTCCGGGAAGCCGCCCCGCCAGGCCCCGTTGGTCCGCTCCACGTCGAACTTCCCGACCCGGCCCTGGCTCACGGTGGTGAACAGGTCCACCTTCGGGAGGTACGGCCGCAGCGCCCGCTCCACGGCCCCCTCGGCGAAGTCCTGCCAGCGCACCGGGAACACGGCCGTCTCCACGCGCGCCGGCCCGTCCGGCGTGTCGATCACCGTGCCGTCCAGGGCCAGCGCCACCGCCCCGGAGGGGTTGGAGATGCGGATGTCGCGGTCCAGCGTGAACGGGTCGAAGCCGGTCAGCAGGACCCGCTTCACACCCTTGCCGCCGCCACCGCTCCCGGTCCTGTGCTGCGGCAGGCGGATGTCGCGCTGCCCCCGCGAGGTGCGCTCCAACTCGTCCAGCAGCCCGGCTCGTTGCCGTTCGCTCAGACCGAACCCCGGCTCCCACGTCCGCAGTTCCCGCGTCATCCCGAGCCGTGCCCAGTACAGCGGCCGGTCGTCGTCCCGGCTGAGGTCCCCACGGGCGGGGCCGCGCCCCTGCACCCGGTCCACCGCCCGCCGCCACAGGGCGGAACCCTCGCGGGCGACGAGCCGCCGGGCCTCGCGGTAGGAGTCCGCCCGGCCGAGCCCGCGCGCGAACGCCGGTGCCGCGGAGGCGAATCCGGAGCGGCGCAGGATCTCCCGGGGCGCGTCGCCGTCCAGCCGCCGTTCCTCGAGAGTCGGTGCGGGAGCGGCGGCGGCCGTGACGGGGGCCGCGGTGGCGGATGCGGGGGTGGCGAGCCCCGCCACCAGGGCCAGTCCGAGTACGCCGATGCGGGCGCGTATGGGTGTCAAGGGAGTTCAGGTCCTTCCGTCGCCGTGGGGTCGCGCTGCCGGACGGCGGCAGTATCGCCCGACAGGCGAAGCCCGCGCTACGGCCCGGCGACCTGCGCGCGGGTGTTTGTGAAGGGTTCGTACGAACTCGGGACCGGACCCTCGATCACGGACCGCCGGATCAGCGCGGCGATTAACGTCTGAGGCGGGACACCGACCCGCGAGCCACCGGGCCCGCGCGGACGTCCCCCGCGAACTGCCCCGGCCCGGAACCTGACGGCCGGGCCGGGGCGGCACCCGCCCCCGACGGCCGCCCGGCGAACCCCGGCCGGCCTGCGGGCCCCGGCGGCCCCGCGAACCCCGGCGGCCCCGCGAACCCCGGCGGCCCGGCGAACCCCGGCCTGCGGGCTACCGCGCCGAGAAGCCGTACACCGTCTGGGAACGGAACACCTCGCCCGGCCGCAGCACCGTGCTCGGGAAGTCCGGCCGGTTCGGGGAGTCGGGAAAGTGCTGCGTCTCCAGCGCGATGCCGTCACCGGGCGCGAAGGGCTCGCCCAGCTGGTCGGCGGTGTACAGCTGGACGCCGGGCTCGGTCGTCGCCACCGTCAGCACCCGCCCCGACGCCGGGTCGTACAGCTCGGCGACCTCCTCGGCGGTGTCCGTCACACCCTTGTCCAGGACGAAGTTGTGGTCGTAGCCCGAACCGACCTTGCGCGGACGCCGGAAGTCGAAGCGCGTGTCCGCGACGTCGTCCGGTCCGCCGGGGACCGGGATCAGGCCGGCGTCGACCGGCGTGACGCGGGAGGCGTCCAGCCGCAGCTCGTGCCCGCCCGCGTGGCCGGACCCGCTCAGGTTGAAGTAGCTGTGGTTCGTGGGGTTCAGCACGGTCGGCGCGTCCGTCACCGCCTCGTAGCCGATCCGCAGCGCCACCGGCCCGCCCGCCCCCTCCGGCTCCTCCAGCGCGTACGTCACCGAGATCTCCACCCGGCCGGGGTAGCCCTCCTCGCCGTGCGGGCTGACCCGGGTGAGCCGGATGCCGTGCCCGGCGTCGCCGACGGGCGTCACGTCCCACACGCGCTTGTCGAAGCCGCGCTCGCCACCGTGCAGCGAGTTCGGCCAGTTGTTGCAGGCCAACGCGTACGTCTGCCCCTCCAGCGGGAAACGGCCGCCCGCGATCCGGTTGGCGTACCTCCCGACGAGCGCGCCGAGGTAGGGCTCCGGGTGCGTCACGTAGCCGTCCAGGTCCGCGAACCCCAGCACCACGTCCACCCTGTTGCCGTCCCGGTCCGGCACCTCGGCGGACTGCACGATCCCGCCGTACGACAGGATGCGGACCCGCAGGCCGGCCCGCTCCAGGGTCCAGCGGTGTACGGGAGTGCCGTCGGAAAGTGTGCCGAAGAGTTCGCTCATGTGCGGAACTCTAGGACACACGCAGGTCAGGGGCGCTTCGCGGTGACCGTCCGGTAGGCGATCTCGGCCAGCCGGGCCTGGCCGCTCACACTCGGGTGGAACCAGTCCCAGTGGCTCAGCTGGTCGGTGCCGAAGCGGAAGGCGTGCACCGCGCCGTCGTCGGTGCGGCAGTACCGGTCCTTCGCGCAGACCTCCCGCAGCACCTCGTTGTAGTCCGTCACCCGGTCCCGCACGGTGTTGCGGCGCAGCGTCGCCGCCGAGTCCAGGGAGTCCGCGTCGGCCAGCATCGACGGGCACAGACCCAGCTTCCACACCTGCTTGCCCAGCGCGTTGGTGCGCCCTTCGGACCAGAGCCGCTTCAGGTCCGGGATGCTCGCCACGTACACCTGCGCCTTGGGCAGCTTCTCGCGCAGGGTGCCCATCGCCTCCTCGAACTGGCTGCGGAACTCGGCCACCGGCGTCATCGCCGACGCCGTCGACCGGCAGGCGTCGTTGGCCCCGACCATCACGGCCACCAGCTCGGGCCGGTGCGCCGCCGCCCGCGTCACCTGCCCGGTCAGGTCCGCCATCCGGGCGCCGGTGACCGCGTGGTTCCAACTGCGCTCGGTCGCCCGGTCCTTCCCCAGCAGCCGTACGGCGAGACTGTCGACCTTCGCGCTGCTGCCGGTCGCCCACGACACCTCGGGGCAGTCCGACAGGACCGTGCAGGCGTCGAAGCCGCGCGTGATGGAGTCGCCGACCGCCGCGACCGACGCCGGGCCGGTGTTCCACACCGGCGCGGGCTTCGACGGCTTCGACGCGCTGGGGGACGGGCCGGTCGAGTCGCCGCCCGCCGCGTCGCAGCCGGCCGCGCCCAGGACGGCGACGGTCAGGACGGCGAGCACGGCACGCGCCCGGCGCCGGCCGCCCCGCGTCACCCGGTCCGTCCCGTGCCCCATAGCCGTCCACCCCTCGCCTCGTGCCTGCTCGCCTCTGCCCGCCGCATGACCGCGCATACTCCTCGTGCCGTGCACACCCGCTCGTGGCCGCGCGCACTCCTCGACACAGTGCTCAACCCGTTACGCCGCGCGAGGGTTCCCGGTGACCGCGATGAGGCGGCTCACACCGCGCTCACACCCGTACAGGCGTCCTGCCGGGTGAATGACGCGGATTTGTCGGCGCCGGGACCGACCGTACGTCACACTCCTTGCCCCCGCGCACGGTAGCCTCGCCATCAACGCGGCCCACCCGGCCGCGGACGTTCCACCCGTTCCGAGATGTCCCGCTCAGCCCGGAGGTTCCGGTGACGACACGTGGAGTCCTGTACGTGCACTCCGCGCCGCGCGCGCTCTGCCCGCACGTCGAGTGGGCCATCGCCGGGGTGCTCGGCACCCGCGTCGGCCTCGACTGGACCCGGCAGCCCGCCGCGCCCGGCACCTGGCGCTCCGAGTTCTCCTGGCAGGGCCAGGCGAGCATCGCCTCCAAACTCGCCTCCGCCCTGCGCGGCTGGCAGCTGCTGCGCTTCGAGGTCACCGCGGAACCGTCCGCGAACGCCGAGGGCGAGCGCTACAGCTGCACCCCCGAGCTCGGCATCTTCCACGCCGTCACCGGCATCCACGGCGACATCATGATCCCCGAGGACCGGCTGCGCGCCGCCCTGGTCCGCTCCCAGCGCGGCGAGAGCGACCTGGAGTCCGACGTCGCCAAGCTCCTCGGCAAGCCCTGGGACGACGAACTGGAGACCTTCCGCCACGCCGGCGAGGGCGCCCCGGTCCGCTGGCTGCACCAGGTGGTGTGAGCCGCCCTCCCGCCCGGCACACGTGAAGGGGTCCCCACCGGCCGGTGGGGACCCCTTCACGTACGTACGACGGCTGCTCAGACCGATCGGAACGCGAGCACCACGTTGTGCCCGCCGAAGCCGAACGAGTCGTTCAGCGCGGCGATGCGGCCCTCGACCGGCAGCTTGCGGGCCTCGCCGCGGACGATGTCCGCGTTGGCCTCGGCCTCCGGGTCGAGGTTGTCCACGTTGATGGTCGGCGGCGCCACCCGGTGGTACAGCGCGAGCACGGTCGCCACGGACTCCACGCCGCCCGCGCCACCGAGGAGGTGACCGGTCATCGACTTGGTGCCGGAGATCGCCATGTGGTCGACGTCGTCGCCGAAGACCTTGCGCAGCGCCTTCAGCTCAGCGATGTCACCGGCCGGCGTCGAGGTGGCGTGCGCGTTGACGTGCACGATCTCGGACGGGTCCAGGTCGCCCCGGTCCAGCAGGTTCTGCAGGGCGGCGGAGATGCCGCGGCCCTCGGGCTCCGGCTGCACGATGTCGTGGCTGTCGGCGGAGATGCCCTGGCCGACCGCCTCCGCGTAGACGCGGGCGCCGCGCGCGGCGGCGTGCTCGGCGGACTCCAGGACGACGACGCCGGCGCCCTCACCGAGGACGAAGCCGTCGCGGCCGGTGTCGAAGGGGCGCGAGGCGCCCTGCGGGTCGCCGTTGTTCTTGGACATCGCCATCATGTTGCCGAACGCGGCGATGGGCAGCGGGTGGATCGCCGCCTCCGTGCCGCCCGCGACGACGACGTCGGCGCGGCCGGTGCGGATCATCTCGATGGCGTAGCCGATGGCCTCGGCGCCCGACGCGCAGGCGGAGACCGGCGTGTGCACGCCCGCGCGGGCGCCCACGGCCAGGCCCACGTTGGCCGAGGGGCCGTTCGGCATCAGCATGGGGACGGTGTGCGGGGAGACGCGGCGGACGCCCTTCTCCTTGAGCACGTCGTACTGGTCGAGCAGGGTCGTCACGCCGCCGATGCCGGAGGCGATGACCGCACCGAGCCGGTCCGGATCGACGTGTGCGGCCCCGTCGTCCGCGGGGCTCTCACCCGCCTTGCCGGCGTACCCGGCGTCCTTCCAGGCCTCCTTGGCCGCGATCAGCGCGAACTGCGCCGAGCGGTCCAGACGGCGGGCCTGCGGCCGGGGGATGACCTCGGAGGGGTCCACGGCGGCGGGCGCGGCGATGCGGACCGCCTGGTCGGCGGCCCACTCCTGCTCCAGGGGCTTGGCGCCGGACCTGCCGGCGACCAGGCCCTCCCAGGTCGAGGCTGCGTCGCCACCCAGCGGTGTGGTTGCGCCGATACCGGTGACGACCACGGTGCGATTGGTCGAGCTCACGGGAATTCTTTCTCCAACGGGATACGGATTCGTACGGCGCCACCGCCGGGTGGCGGGGCAGTCTGCCCGGTTCAGTCCGGTACCCGGTTCGTGCCCGGGTACCGGAGGGTCAGGACTGGTGGTCGAGGATGTACTTCGTCGCGTCGCCGACCGTCTTGAGGTTCTTGACGTCCTCGTCCGGGATCTTGACGTCGAAGCGCTCTTCGGCGGCGACGACGACCTCGACCATGGACAGGGAGTCGACGTCCAGGTCGTCGGTGAAGGACTTGTCCAGCTGGACGTCCTCAACCGGGATGCCGGCGATCTCGTTCACGATCTCCGCGAGACCGGCGACGATCTCTTCCTGAGTGGCGGCCATGATGGCGCTCCTTCTTTGTTGTCCAGAGGATGTGGCGGCCCGCCGCGTCGCGGCGAGTGCTGCTGCTCCGTGTCCCGGACCGCATGATCCGGCACGCGGTGCCTAGGGGAGGGTAACGACCGTCGCGGCGTAGACGAGACCCGCCCCGAAGCCGATGACGAGCGCGGTGTCGCCGCTCTTGGCCTCGCCGGTCGCCAGGAGCCGCTCCATGGCGAGCGGGATCGAGGCGGCCGAGGTGTTGCCGGTGGTGCGGATGTCACGGGCGACCGTGACGTGCTCCGGCAGCTTCAGCGTCTTCACCATCGAGTCGATGATCCGCACGTTGGCCTGGTGCGGGATGAAGACGTCCAGGTCGTCCGGGCTGATTCCGGCCGCGTCCAGCGCCTGCTGCGCGACCTTCGCCATCTCGAACACGGCCCAGCGGAACACCGCCTGGCCCTCCTGCGTGATCGCAGGAAACTTGACGTTGCCCTCGGAGTCGAGCGGCAGTTCGGAGACGTCGCCGGTGGGGGTGCCCCCGCCGGCGCGGAGCCGGAGGTCGGGGAGGAAGCGGTCCCAGGGGACCGTCTGCTTGATCGTCTCGGACTTGTCGCCCTCCGAGCCCCAGACCGTCGGGCCGATCGCCGGCTCCTGGGACGGGCCGACCACGACCGCGCCCGCACCGTCGCCGAACAGGAAGGCCGTGGCCCGGTCCTCCAGGTCGGTCAGGTCGGACAGCCGCTCCACGCCGATGACCAGCACGTACGGCGCCGAACCCTCGACGATCATGCCCTTGGCCAGCGTCAGTCCGTAGCCGAAGCCGGCGCAGCCCGCCGAGATGTCGAACGCCGCGGCCTTGTCCGTGCCCAGCCTGTCGGCGATCTCGGTGGCGATGGCCGGGGTCTGGCTGAAGTGCGACACGGTCGACACGACCACGGCGCCGATCTGCGCGGCGTCGATCCCGGCGTCCGCGATCGCCTTGCCGGACGCCTCGATCGACATCGCGGCGACGGTCTCCTCGGGGGAGGCCCAGTGCCGGGTCTCGATGCCCGAGCGCGAGCGGATCCACTCGTCGGACGAGTCGATCGTCTCGAGGATCACCTCGTTCGGCACGATCCGGGTCGGACGGTAACCGCCGACGCCGAGGATGCGCGCGTACGGGGCGCCCTTGCTGGGCTTGATCTTCGACATGCTCTCGCGCTCCTTGTCAGGCCTGGGTGTGCTCGGCGACGAGCTCGCGGGCCGCGTCGAGATGGTCGGGGGACTTCAGGGCCAGCGTCTTCACGCCCGGCAGCGCCCGCTTGGCCAGCCCGGTCAGCGTGCCGCCCGGGCACACCTCGATGACCGCGGTGACGCCCAGCTCCTTGAACGTCTCCATGCACAGGTCCCAGCGGACCGGGTTGGCCACCTGGCCGACCAGCCGGTCCAGCACCTCGGCGCCGCCGGCGACGGCCTGCCCGTCCTTGTTGGACACGTACGTGACCTTCGGGTCGCCCGGTTCCAGCGCCTTCGCGGCCACGGCGAGTTCGTCCACGGCGGGCGCCATGTGGTGCGTGTGGAAGGCGCCGGCCACCTTCAGCGCGACGACCTTGCGCACGCCCTCGGGCTTGTCCTCGGCGAGCGCGGCCAGCTGCTCCATGGTGCCGGCGGCCACGATCTGACCGGCGCCGTTGACGTTCGCCGGGGTCAGGCCGAGCCGCTCCAGGTGCGCCACGGTCACTTCGGGGTCGCCGCCGAGCAGCGCCGACATGCCGGTCTCGGTGACCGCGGCGGCCTCGGCCATCGCCAGGCCCCGACGGCGTACGAGGGACAGCGCGGCGGTGTCGTCGAGGACGCCCGCCCAGGCGGCGGCGGTGATCTCACCGACACTGTGCCCCGCGACCGCGCCGGGCGCGATGTCCCCGATGTCACCGAGTGCCGCGGCGGACAGCAGTCCGGCGGCGACCAGCAGCGGCTGGGCGACGGACGTGTCACGGATCTCGTCCGCGTCGGCCTTGGTGCCGTAGTGGGCGAGATCGAGTCCAATGGCGTCGGACCACGCGGCGACGCGGTCCGCGGCGCCGGGAAGGGCGAGCCAGTCAGTCAGGAAGCCGGGCGTCTGGGCGCCCTGGCCGGGAGCGACGAGTACGAGCACTCTCACACTCTCTCTTGAGGACGGTCACGACCGCCCGTGGGGACAGGGACGAAGAACAGCGGGGGGTTTTGTGGACCCTCGACAAAAGTTCAGACTTGCGGGTCTCCGTCGGCCAGGCGCCCCAGGATGAGCGCGATCCGCAGAGTGAACGCAGACCGTACATCAGAGGGTGACCAGCCGGTGACGTCAGTCACACGTCGGAGCCGGTAGCGCACGGTGTTCGGGTGAACGAAGAGCATCCGGGCCGCGCCCTCCAGACTGCTCGCCTGCTCCAGATAGACACTGAGCGTCTCCAGGAGCGCGGCCCCGGCCTCCTGAAGCGGTCTGTAGATCTCCTCCACCAGCTGCTCACGAGCCGAGGGGTCGGAGGCGATCGCGCGCTCCGGCAGCAGATCGTCGGCGAGGACCGGCCGCGGCGCGTCCTGCCAGGCCGTGCACGCCTTGAGCCCCGCCGCCGCGGCCTGCGCCGACCGGGTCGCGGCCAGCAGGTCCGGCACCACGGGCCCGGCCACGACCGCACCCTGCGCGAACGGCCCGATCAGCGACTTCGCCACCGCCAGCGGATCGTCGCGACCACCGGCGATCACCACGAGCCGGTCCCCGAGCACCCCGGTCAGCACCTGGAGCTTGGCGTGCCGGGCCGCGCGCCGGATGGCCTCCACGGTCAGCTCGGAGTCCCCGTCGGGTGCGGTCCCCAGCACGACGCACACGTGGTCGGGCGAGTTCCACCCCAGCGCGGCCGCACGCGACACGGCGCCCTCGTCGGCCTCCCCGCTGAGCACGGCGTTCACCACCAGCGACTCGAGCCGCGCGTCCCAGGCACCGCGTGCCTCGGCGGCCTGCGCGTAGACCTGGGCGGTCGCGAAGGCGATCTCCCGGGCGTACACGAGCAGCGCCTCGCGCAGCACCGACTCGTCGCCGGGCGCGGCGACCTCGTCGATCGCGGACTCCATCACCTCGATGGTCGTCCGCACCATCTCCACGGTCTGCCGCAGCGTGATCGCCCGGGTCAGCTCGCGGGGCGCGGTGCCGAAGACGTCGGTGGAGATGGCCTGGGGCGCGTCCGGCTGCCGGAACCACTCGGTGAAGGCGGCGATGCCGGCCTGGGCGACCAGCCCGATCCAGGAGCGGTTCTCCGGTGGCATCGCCCGGTACCACGGCAGCGTCTCGTCCATGCGCGCGATGGCCTGCGCGGCGAGCGTTCCGGAGGACTGCTCCAGCCGCTTCAGGGTCGCGGTGTGCGGGTGGGGCGGCTGGGCGGGGGCGTCGGGCCTGCCGGTCTCGGGTTCGGGCACGGGGACAAGACTGCCTCATCAGGACGTGCGGGGGTGTGGCCGGGGCTGTGCTGATCGGCACAACCGCGCCGCGCCGGGGCTACGGTGAACGACGTGATGGACGTACGCCGCGCCGACGAGCGCTATCCGGGCGGTGATCCGGCAACCGGGATCGCCTCCCGCCACGCCTTCTCCTTCGGCCCCCACTACGATCCCGACAACCTCCGCTTCGGCGCGCTGCTCGCCTGCAACGAGGAGCACCTGGCCCCCGGCACCGGCTTCGACGAGCACCCGCACAGCCACACGGAGATCGTCACGTGGGTGGTGGAGGGCGAACTGACCCACCGCGACAGCACGGGTCACGAGACGCTGGTCCGCCCCGGCGACGTCCAGCGCCTCAGCTCCGCGGGCGGCGTCCGCCACGTGGAACGCAACGACGCCGCCGTCCCCCTCACCTTCGTCCAGATGTGGCTCGCCCCGCTCGACCCCGGCGGCGACCCGTCCTACGAGATCGTCCGCGGCATCGCCGACTCCACCCCGTACGCCCTCCCGCAGGCCGGCGCGATGCTCCACGTCCGCCGCCTGACGCCGGGGGAACGGACGGCGGTGCCGGACGGGGCGTACCTGTACGTCCACGTGGTGCGCGGCGAGGTGACGCTGGGCGGGGAGACGCTGGGCGCGGGGGACGCGGCCCGGATCACGGACGCCGAGGCGCTGGACGCGGTGGCGGTGACGCGGGCCGAGGTGCTGGTGTGGGAGATGGCGGGGCAGTGACCTCCCCCGGTGACCGGACGCGTCAGCGGGCAGACGGCCTGCTACGAGTACCGCACTTCCGTACGCGTGTGCCCGTCCGGTTCCTCCGCTACCTCGAAGCAACACGTACCGCCAGTGGATTCATGTCGTCTCCGCTGATGGTGGCTTCAAGCCCTGCGGCTTTGAGGATCCCGATGATGGCTTCCTGCATGTGGCGAGCCACGGCTCCATTCTGTCGGATCACCGGTGCCTGTAGATCTCCGCTGAGTAGGCTCTCAGCGAGAGCTGGTCCGAAATCGGCTGTCCAGGTCACGACGACCCCTCCTGCTGAGTCCTCTCCCGGGTCAACGGTGACTTCTGCTCCGGGTGACTCATTCGCATCGCGTTTCCAACGATGGGCTGGGAGGCCCGCCCTGCGCAGTTCCGCATATGTGCGGTCGGCGATTCGGTTTCGCTCCTCCAGCACATCCTCCGAAGCGTGTGGATAGCCGTAATCGCTCACTGTGTCACCTTTCCATTGAGTCAGCGGATGGGGTGCGGTGGGTGCTGCTTGCTGCTTCGGCACCCACCGCACCCCTCAGGGCTTCTCTTGGTCAGACGCCGCCCGCATCCTTGATCATCTTTTTGAGAAGCTCGTTGGCGGCTTGCTTCAACATCGCGTCATCGCCCCACGGAACCGACCAGTTGACCGGAGTCCCCGGTGTGAGGACATCCTCCAGGAGAGGCCCGCAAGCCGAGCAGGGCTGACGCTCGCTGTAAACCTCTGTGATCTTGGTCGGCGAGACATTCCGGTCGGCCAATTGATCAAGTATATGGTTCTCCGAGTGGTATCCCTCCCCCTTGCTGAAGCCGACGACCAGGTCAGCAGTCTGGGGGTCATTCCAGCCTGGAACCCGTGCGACAGCTACGTTCCGCCCTGGGGGAAACGTAGAGGCTGCTCTGGCCTTGTAGGCCGTGCGGCTCAGCTCTGTGCTGGCGTAGGCAATGATGCCTTCGCATCCACTTCCAGACGCGGAGGCTGCCAATATCCTGACGGTCGTTCGTCTGCAGGTCTTGACGAATCCATCGAGTCCCTTGAGCCCGATCTGGAACGCGGCATCCGCAGGGAGGCCCAGCGTGCGCAGCCCCTTCCAGGCGTCGGCGAAGCCGAGGCCGGTCTTGACGGACGCGTCCAGGGCAGTGACCGCGTCCGCGATGGGCCGCAGGATCTTGCCCGCGAACAGACTCGCGACGTCCACGGCGGCCCAGGCGCAGCCTCCCCAACTGCCGTTCCCGCCGCCCGGGGTGATTTTCTGGGCGCATCTGATCCAGCTGCCGAAGAGGATGTCGATCGGGTCGACGCCCTGCTGGTACTCGGCAATCGTGATGGTGTGCGTGACCTCGGTGGACAGTTCCTTGGTCGAGTGCTGACCGAGGTAGACCGTCGCGCCGGAGGGGCACGTGAACCGGGACAGGTCCAGATCCTGCGCGGTGCACAGGTACAGGTCGAGGACCGCCTTGAACCCGATCTTCGTCGTGATCGTGCAGTCGCCGTCGTAGAAGAGCTGGTCGATGAAGCCCTCGCAGCCGTCCGACTGCCTCACAACCTTGGGGGCGCCGACCTTCTCGATGTGATCGACGACGTAGAACATGTCGCCGATCGGGGCACCGGTCTGGTCGACGACGGTTCCCTTCTCGATCTGTCCTGCGTTCGCCTCCTTCTCCGCCTGGTCGGCTGCCTGTTGGGCGGATTCGGCGTACTTCTGGGCGTCCTTGGCGGCCTCCTCCGCCGCCGCTGCTTCGGTGGCGGCGTGGTCCGCCGCGTCCCGGGCGTCCTTGGCTGCCTGTTCCGCCTCGGTCGCGGCGGCTCGGGCGGCCTCGGCGTCCAGAGCGGCCTCGTCGGCGGAGTCGCGGGCGTCCTTGGCGTGGCCTTCGGCCCGTCCGGCCGCGCTGTCGGCCGCTGCCGCGTCCTTGGCGGCCTGGTTGTCGTGGGCGATCGTGCGGGTGAGTGACTGCGCCGCCTGGGCGGCGTACGAGGCGGCCTCGGCCGAATAGCCCAGGGCTTCCTTGGCGGACTTGCGCGCGTCCGCCGCGTAGCCGAGAGCCTCGGCGGCCAGCGTGTAGGCGGCCTTGGCGTCACCGCCGGCGGCGTTGGCCACGCTCTGCGCCTGGGCGGCTGACTCCTCCGCGTTCTGCGCGTGCGCTTCGGCCACCGCCTGCTGCTGCTCGGCGATCGTTTTCGACGACTGTCCGGTCAGTACGGCGAGACCGGCGGCCGAGTCGGTGGTGACGTACGGCGATCCGAGCTGGATGGCGTCGTTCGCCGGCGCGGCGACCTGCGCGGCCGAGTTGCCGGCGTCCACTGCCGCCTGGGCGGTGGTGTAGGCATAGCCGGTGGCCTCGTTGGCGCCGTTGAGCGCGGTGGCCGCTTCGGCCTTGGCCGCGTCCGCCTCTTTCTGGGCGTCGGCGGCGTCCTGCTCGGCCCCGTCGGCCAGTGCCACTGCTGTACGGGCAGCCGTCGCGGCGGTCTTGGACGCCTTGATCGCGTCCGCCGCCGAACTGGTCGCCGTCCTGACCGCAGCGTCGGCGGTCAACTTGGCAGCCTGGGCGTTGTCGGAGTTGGCTCGGGCCCGCTTGGCTGCGGCCTCGGCGCGGGTGGCCGCAGCGTCGGCATCCGCCGCTGCTTGAGTTGCCTTGTCGGCCTCGGACCGTGCGGCGACGGCCGCCGTCTCCGCGTCGTCGGCGGCTGCATCGGCCTCGTTGGCGGCCTTGCGGGCTTCCTGCGCGTTGTCGTCGGCCTCGGCGGCCTGAGCGTACGCCTCTTTGGCGTCAGCCTTGGCGCGTGCGGCGTCGGCCTTCTGCTCGGCGTCCCAGGCGTCGTCGCGGAGGGCCTTCGCCTTGTCGCGAGCGGCCTCCGCGCCCTTGCGCTTCTCGGTGGCGGTGGTGTCGGCGGTCTCCGCGCGGTCCTTGGCGTCCTCGGCCTCGGTCGCGCGTTTCTGGGCGTTGGTCTTGTGCTGGGCGGCTTCGGCCTGCTTCTGAGCGGCGGTCTCCTTCTCCGCCTCGGCGGTGGCCTCCTCCTTCTCCGCGGCGAGCCGTTCGGCATGTGCGGTGGCCGCGGCGGCCTTCGCATCGGCCTCGGCGTTCTTGGTTTCGGTGAGTTTGGTCTTGGCGGTGTTGCGGGCGGCCTTGGCGTTGCTCGCCTGGACGCCGGCGGCTTCAGCCGCGGCCTTCGCCTGCTCTTTCGCGGCCTGGGCGGCTGCGGTGCGGAAAGCGGCCTGGGTTCCGGCAGCCTGTGCCACCGCCCGCGCGGCGATCGTCTCGCTGTCGCCGGCGGATGCCTTGGTGGCGGCCAACGCGGTTTCACCGGCCTTGAGCATCGCGTTCAGCGCGGCGGAGGACGCCTTGGTGACCTGGTCCTTCTGCTGACCGATGAGCAGGGCCCGGCCCCGGGGAGCTCCCACGCTGTCGGCGATGGCGTAGGCGTCTTTCAAGTACTCGTCGGAGTCGGCTGCCGACATGCCCGCGATCTGGGCCTGTCGTGCGATCAGACTGAGTTGTTCCGCGGCCTTGGCCCGGGCATTGGTGACGCCCGTGGTGGCCTGAGCGAACTGGACCGGCGCCGGGTAGGCGAGGTCGTCCGTGCCGTTGTGTCCGGACGGCACGATGTCGAACTTCTGCGGATCCTTGCCGGTGCAGGCCCACAGCCGTGCGTCCTGGCTGTTGGTGTACGTCTGCAGATCAAGGCACTTGCCGCTGCCCGTGTTGCGCAGCTGGGTGGTGCGGTTGGGGGTGAATTCCCAGTTCTGGGCGCCGTTCTGCTTGCACGTCCACTGCTGGATACGGGTACCGTCGGCCGTTCCGTCCTGGTGCACGTCCAGGCACTTGCCGGAGTTGACGTTCACCAGCGCGTTGCCGTCGATCCGCCACTTCTGGTTGGCGCCACCGTTGCAGGTGTACATCTGCACCACGGCGCCGTCGGCCTTCGACTGGCCCCCGACTTCCAGACACTTGTCGGACGCTGCATGAATGTGGACGATCATCGGGCTGTCCCCGATCCAGCCCGCGCCGCCCGGCGACCAGTAGTCCTGCCAGCGGGCAAGGTGGTCCGCGGTCCAGGACTGGCCCAGCATCTCCCCGAGCGCCTTTGCACCTGTCGCCAGCGCCTCTGTCGCGTACCGGTTGGCGTCGATGATCTCGTTGCGCTGGGCCGATTGCGCGGCGATCTCCTGCTGCCACTCCGCCGACGCCGTTGCCACCACCTTGCCCAGCACTCGGCTCGGGTCGGGCGGGTTGCGCCACGCGCAGGCAGCGAACCGTGTCTTCAGATCCTCGACGGCAAGACGGAACGGCAGGCTGTTGGGCTCAGGGGCGGTACGCGGGAAGCCACCGGACGACAGGAAGAGCCGGGCATCGTCCGCGCCCATCTCTTGGAACCCGTCGGCGAGTTCGTCGAATGCCTGCTTCTCGGCGTACGCCTGCTGCCACTCGTCACTCGGCAGGGACGGGTCGGGGTCGCCGTAGAGCGGGGTGCCGAGCTTCTTCACCGCCTGGACGGTCGCCTCGTCGGCGACCGGAGTCGGATCGTCGTAGAAGAGGCTCTCGTCCTTCCAGTACTGTTCGCCGACCCACGCCGAGTAGCCGACCTGGCCGAAGAAGTCCTCACCGGTAGGCACTCCGGGCGGCCAGTAGAAGTCGGCCTCGGAGGTGAAGTTGCCCGGGTACGACAACCCGTCCAAAGGCTGCTGCCAGGCGTCCACACGTGTGCCGAGCGTGTTGCTGTTCTGGGCGAAGGCGGTCTTGTCCTTCTGGAACGCTGCCGCCAGGGGTGTGTCGGTCCAGTACTCGCGGTCGGCTGCGAGACGCAGCTGTTCCGGCGTCCAGTCCAGCGCGTACTGCGCCAGGGTGTGCATCTGCGGGCCGCCGAGCCGCAGAGAGTCGGACATCAGGCACTGGTCCTGGCGCAGTTGCTCGGCGGCATCGGCGTCGAAGCCGTCGTAACTGTCGGCGACTGTGTCGGTGCCGAGCAGGGGACCGCCGGAAGGGGGTTCGGGGCCGAGCAGTCCGGCGAGTACGGCGCCTATCACCGTCAGCGGTACGAGAGGCAGGGAGACGGTACGCAGTCGCCGGGCGCCGGGTCTGCCGGGCGAGTCGTCAGATGGTCTGTGGGCACGTCTGAGACGCACTGGAGCATCCTTCGTCGAAGACGGATGCGGACGAAAACGCCCTGGACGAAGGGATGGAAGGCACGACGAAATCCGTCCCCACGCCTGCGACGGTTCCCGGCCGCCCTGTGACCACGCGCCGGCGGCGGGGCCTACTCCGCTCGGCGTGGCGGGTCACTGTAGGCATGCGTCATGATCACGCCACAAGATCGTGACCAGCGTCTGACCGGAACACGACTATGGGGAAGTCGTGATGATTACGTGCGACTCCCGAGCTCCACCTGTGGTGATGTCGTGAAGGATGGAGAGGATCGACCGGGGGAGGTTGACCAGATCGTTCTCCCATGCGTGGCTCTCGGTCGACGCGGTTCTGCGCTGCTACCGCAGACCGTCGACGAACGCCTGCCAGGCGGGGGCGCTGACGGTGACTATCGGACCGGACGGCGCCTTGCTGTCCCGCACGGGGACGGATCCGGCGGAGCAGTCGTCGGCGACCTCGACGCATTCGCCGCCGTTGCTTCCGCTGTAACTGGACTTGCGCCACTCAACGTTGCTCAGTGCTGTGTGGGTCCGCATAGCGTTCCTCCATCACGCGGGCGATCAGGCTCGCCGAGCCTTCGGGGGAGAGGGCTGAGGCTTGTAGTCGAGCGTAGCCGAACGATCGCTCCTTGATCACGTCCGTACTGGCGGTCATGTGACCTTGGTCGTAACCGTCCTTGTAGAAGACATCAGGATCGGAGTCGAACCTGAGTAGCGTGAACGTCCCCATCATGCCTGCGTGTTGGCCCGTGGCAAGGGGGAGGACCTGGATCCGGACCCAGGGGGCGGCAGCGAAGGACAACAGGTGCGCGAGCTGCCCGCGCATGACGTCCCGTCCGCCGATCTCCCGCAGCAGAGCGGCCTCGTCCAGGACGACCCACAGTGCGGGTGGTTGGTCGCGCTGGAGGATGCGCTGGCGTTCCATGCGGGCGGCGATCATCTCGCTCACGTTGCCGCCTTCCACGCTGAGGACCGCCCGCGCGTACTCCTTCGTCTGCAGCAACCCGTAGACCAGCTGCGCCTGGTACGTGGAGATGTACGTCGCCCGTGCCTCCATGTCCGCGTACGGCTGGAACCACGTGGGGAGTTGGCTGCGCAGGACCAGGCCGATCAGGCGGGAGAAGAGGCCGTCCGTGCCCAGGGCGGCGTCCACGCGCTCGGAGAAGTCGCGGGTCGGGACCTTCTTCGTGGTCTCGATCTGGCCGATCAGCGAGCCCGTGCAGAAGATGATGTCGCCGAGCTGGCCCTGCTTGAGACCGTGGGCCTCG
>NZ_JOFH01000006.1 GCF_000721235.1 Streptomyces olivaceus | reverse complement strand
CTGTGCGGTTTCGGTGGGGGTGCGGGTAGCGCGTTGGGTTGTGGGGTGGTGCGGGGCCGCGCCGGGGGGTGTCCGTCCTCGGAACGGCGCGGAATCGCTCGGACAGGGAAGCCGGCTCCGTTGACGCGCCAACCGCTGCGGGCGGACACCCCCCGACACGTCCCCTTCCCGCCGTACGCGGCTGATCCTCCTCGCCCCGGCTGCGTATCCCCTTCGCCGCCGTACGCGGCTCACCCGCCGTACCGCCCCAGCTGCGGGCAGTGCGTGCCGCGCCGCTGCGGGCAGTCGTGCGCTGGGGCGGCACGGGTGGGCGCGGCGGCACCCCGTAAGCGCCGGGCCGCGTACCCTACCCCCGGCCCGCACCCACGCCGGGGACCGAGTGCACGCCGGGCCGCCAACCCACACCCGCGCCGGGGCGGCAACGCGCCGGTTCGCTACAGCCGACCCAGTACCCGCGTCAGCAGCGCCCCCATGCGGGACGCGGAGTCGCGGCCCGCCTGGAGGACCTCCTCGTGGTTCAGGGGCTCGCCCGTCATGCCCGCGGCGAGGTTGGTGACCAGGGAGATGCCCAGGACCTCCGCGCCCGCCTCCCGTGCCGCGATCGCCTCCAGGACCGTCGACATGCCCACCAGGTCCGCGCCGATCACGCGGGCCATGCGGATCTCCGCCGGGGTCTCGTAGTGCGGGCCGGGGAACTGGGCGTAGACGCCCTCCTCCAGCGTGGGGTCGACCTCCTTGCAGAGCGCGCGCAGGCGCGGGGAGTAGAGGTCGGTGAGGTCGACGAAGTTCGCGCCGACGATGGGGGAGGTGGCGGTGAGGTTGATGTGGTCGCTGATCAGGACGGGCTGGCCGGGGCGCATGCCCTCGCGCAGGCCGCCGCAGCCGTTGGTCAGGATGATCGTCTTGGCGCCGGCCGCCACGGCGGTGCGGACGCCGTGGGCCACGGCGGCGACGCCGTGGCCCTCGTAGTAGTGGGTGCGGCCCAGGAAGACCAGTGCGCGCTTGTCGCCGATCGAGTACGAGCGGACCTTGCCGCCGTGACCCTCCACCGCGGGCTGCGGAAAGCCCGGCAGGTCGGTGACCTGGAGATCGGCCTCGGGGGCGCCAAGCGCGTCCACGGCCGGTGCCCAGCCGGAGCCCATCACGAGGGCGACGTCGTGGGTCTCGGCGCCGGTGAGTTCGCGCAGGCGGGCCGCGGCGGCGTCGGCGGCGCTGTAGGGGTCGCCCTGGATGTCGTCCGGAAGAAGAGATGCGTTCACGCCGAAGAGGGTATCCGGTTTACGCCTACGCGCGTAGATGACAGAGGTCACGGGATGGTGAGGGTTCCGTTGCCGAGGGCGGCATCGTTTCAGCAGGGGCGTTTGCGGAGTTCCATCACGTAGTCGTGCGGGGCGCCCGCCGACTCGGCCGCGTCCGCGATCTCGCCCAGGTAGCGGGCGGAGGGCAGGCCGCCCTCGTAGGCGTTCAGGACGTAGGTCCAGGCGCCGTCTTCGCCGTCGAGCGTGTGGACGCGGACCCGGGTGCGGCGGTAGATCTCCAGGCCCACGCCCTCCCAGCGGTCGAGCGAGTCCTCGTCCATCGGGGCGATGTCGTAGAGGGAGACGAAGACCTGGGAGAGCGGGTCCTCCACCAGGGTCGCCAGCGCGCCCTCCCAGCCCATCTGCTCGCCCCCGAAGGTCAGCCGCCACCCGTTCAGCCACCCCGTGGCGCGCAGCGGCGAGTGCGGGGCGCGGCGGGTCATCAGCCGCGCGTCGAGGTTGCCGGCGTACGCGGCGTAGAGCGACATGGGGGAAGGGTACGACAGGGGTCCCGGCATCGCTGTTGTAACGGTGGCGGCCCCGGGCGGCCTCTCCTTGAGGCGTGCGGGACAATGGAGTACGTGACTCGGATCGTGATCATTGGTGGCGGACCCGGCGGATACGAAGCGGCCCTGGTGGCCGCTCAGCTCGGCGCGGAGGTGACCGTCGTCGACTGCGACGGTCTGGGCGGGGCGTCGGTGCTGACCGACTGCGTGCCGTCCAAGACCCTCATCGCCACGGCCGAGGTGATGACCACCTTCGACTCGTCCTACGAGGAACTCGGGATCATCGTCGCCGACGACACCCCGCCCATGGAGCAGGCCGCCCGGGTGGTCGGCGTCGACCTGGGCAAGGTCAACCGGAGGGTGAAGCGGCTCGCGCTGGCGCAGTCGCACGACATCACCGCCTCCGTGACGCGCGCCGGCGCGCGGGTCATGCGCGGGCGCGGACGGCTGGAGGGCATGCAGGGCCTCGACGGGTCCCGGAAGGTCGTGGTGCGGGCCGCCGACGGGAGCGAGGAGACGCTGACCGCGGACGCGGTTCTCATCGCCACCGGCGGGCACCCGCGGGAGCTGGCGGACGCGCGGCCCGACGGCGAGCGGATCCTGAACTGGACCCAGGTGTACGACCTGGACGAGCTGCCCGAAGAGCTCATCGTGGTGGGATCGGGTGTCACCGGTGCCGAGTTCGCCGGTGCTTACCAGGCGCTCGGGTCGCGGGTCACGCTCGTGTCGTCGCGGGACCGGGTGCTGCCCGGCGAGGACCCGGACGCGGCGGCCGTCCTGGAGGACGTCTTCCGGCGGCGCGGGATGAACGTCATGTCGCGGTCCCGGGCCCAGTCCGTCAAGCGGGTGGACGACCGGGTGGAGGTGACCCTGTCGGACGGGCGGGTGATCACCGGGTCGCACTGCCTGATGGCCGTCGGTGCCGTGCCCAACACGGACGGGATGGGCCTGGAGGAGGCCGGGGTCAAGCTCAAGGACTCCGGGCACATCAAGACCGACCGGGTCTCGCGGACCTCGGCTCCCGGTGTGTACGCCGCCGGTGACGTCACCGGGATCTTCGCGCTGGCCTCGGTGGCGGCGATGCAGGGGCGGATCGCCATGTACCACTTCCTCGGCGACGCGGTCACCCCGCTGAACCTCAAGACCGTCTCCGCCAACGTCTTCACCGACCCGGAGATCGCCACCGTCGGCTACTCGCAGGCCGACGTCGACGCCGGCCGGATCGACGCCCGCGTGGTGAAGCTGCCGCTGCTGCGCAACCCCCGCGCCAAGATGCAGGGCATCCGGGACGGCTTCGTCAAGATCTTCTGCCGGCCCGGCACCGAGATCGTGGTGGGCGGTGTCGTGGTGGCGCCGCGTGCCTCGGAGCTCATCCATCCGATCTCGCTCGCCGTCGACAACAACCTGACGGTCGAGCAGATCGCCAACGCCTTCACCGTGTACCCCTCGCTCTCGGGGTCGATCGCCGAGGTGGCCAGGCAGCTGCACACGCGGAAGGCCGGTGGCGAGGGGTAGCGGTCGGCTGAGGCCGGAAATCACTCCTCGCTGGTCACGGGGAGTTGCCGGGGTTGCGAGGGGCATAGTCGGGTGAACTAGGCCCGTATACCACTTCCGCTGCTGGCCTGCGAACAACTTCTGTTATTCGGCGCATACTGCTGAAAGCAGACGGTCGTTGGGGTTACTGTCAGTTTCGTGTTCGCTGCAGAACGTCGCCAATTGATCCTCGAAATGGTGCGAGCGAACGGGGCCGTGTCGCTCCGTGAGCTCGCCCGCGTCGTCCAGACCTCCGAAGTGACCGTACGGCGGGACGTGCGCGCACTGGAGGCAGAAGGACTCCTCGACCGCCGGCACGGCGGTGCGGTACTGCCGGGCGGGTTCACGCGAGAGTCCGGCTTCCCGCAGAAGTCTCATCTCGCGACCGCTGAGAAGACGGCCATCGCCGATTGCGCCGCGGGCCTCGTCGAAGAGGGCGAAGCCATCGTGGTGGGAGCGGGTACCACGACGCAGGAGCTGGCCCGCCGGCTCGCGCGGGTGCCCGGGCTGACCGTCGTCACCAACTCGCTGCTGGTGGCCCAGGCACTCGCCCACGCCAACCGGGTCGAGGTCGTGATGACCGGTGGCACGCTCAGAGGGTCCAACTACGCCCTGGTCGGGTCGGGTGCCGAGCAGTCCCTGCAGGGGCTGCGGGTGTCCAAGGCCTTCCTGTCCGGGGCCGGGCTGACCGCCGAGCGGGGGCTGTCCACCTCCAACATGCTCTCGGCGTCCGTCGACCGCGCCCTGGTGCAGGCCGCCGCCGAGGTCGTCGTCCTCGCCGACCACTCCAAGCTGGGCACGGACACCATGTTCCAGACCGTGCCCACCGACGTCATCACCCGCCTGGTCACCGACGAGGCCCCGGCCCACGACGACCGCGCCGCCGCCGAACTGCAGGCCCTGGCCGACCAGGGTGTGGAGATCGCCGTGGCCGGGGCGTCGGGGGGTGCGACGAACGCCCAGGGCGGCTCGGGAGGGCCGGGGGCTCCAGGGGTTCCGGGTGCCTCGGGTGCCTCGGGGGCTTCGGGGGGCGAGGGCGGTCCGGGGCGTCGGCAGCGCCGGGACGTGCCGCTTCCGGGGCCGCGCCGTCAGGTCCCGGGCGCGGCGGCGGGGTTGAGGTCCGCCGGCTCCCTGGGTGAGCAGCCGGGCGGTACGGAACGGGCGCGCGTCGCCGACATGCGCCGCCGGTAGCCCCTGCGCCCGGTCCTCGGGCCGTCCGCGGTTCCCGTCGCGTCCCCCGTTGCCACGACGGGGGCGCCCGGCGGGACCGTCTGTGCGGTCCCGCCGGGCGCCCCGACGTGCTGTTCGGGCGGCCTCAGTCCTTGATCTCGCAGATGGCCGCACCCGAGGTGATGGAGGCGCCGACCTCCGCGCCCAGGCCCTTGACGGTGCCCGACTTGTGGGCGTTGAGCGGCTGCTCCATCTTCATGGCCTCCAGGACGACGATCAGATCGCCCTCCTGGACCTCCTGGCCCTCCTCCACCGCGATCTTGACGATGGTGCCCTGCATCGGGGAGGCGAGGGTGTCGCCGGAGGCCGCGGGGCCGGACTTCTTGGCCGCCCGGCGCTTGGGCTTGGCACCGGCCGCCAGGCCGGTACGGGCCAGGGACATGCCGAGGGACGAGGGGAGGGAGACCTCCAGGCGCTTGCCGCCGACCTCGACGACGACCGTCTCCCGGCCGCTGTCCTCGTCCGCCTCGCCGTCCGCCGGAGCGGTGAAGGGCTTGATCTCGTTGACGAACTCCGTCTCGATCCAGCGCGTGTGGACCGTGAAGGGGTCGCCGGAGCCGGTCAGCTCGGGGGCGAAGGCGGGGTCGCGGACGACCGCGCGGTGGAAGGGGATCGCCGTGGCCATGCCCTCGACCTGGAACTCCTCCAGGGCGCGGGCGGCGCGTTCGAGGGCCTCCCGGCGGGTGCGGCCGGTGACGATCAGCTTGGCGAGGAGGGAGTCCCAGGCCGGGCCGATCACCGATCCGGACTCCACGCCCGCGTCCAGGCGGACGCCGGGGCCCGTGGGCGCGTCGAAGAGGGTGACGGTGCCGGGGGCGGGCAGGAAGTTGCGGCCGGGGTCCTCGCCGTTGATGCGGAACTCGAAGGAGTGGCCGCGCAGGACCGGGTCGCCGTAGTCGAGTTCTCCGCCGTCGGCGATGCGGAACATCTCCCGGACCAGGTCGATGCCCGCGACCTCCTCGGTCACCGGGTGCTCGACCTGGAGGCGGGTGTTGACCTCCAGGAAGGAGATCGTGCCGTCCATGCCGACCAGGAACTCCACCGTGCCGGCGCCGACGTAGCCGGCCTCCTTCAGGATCGCCTTGGAGGACGCGTACAGCTCCTCCAGCTGGGCGTCCGAGAGGAAGGGCGCCGGGGCCTCCTCGACCAGCTTCTGGTGGCGGCGCTGCAGGGAGCAGTCACGGGTGGAGACGACCACCACGTTGCCGTGCTGGTCGGCCAGGCACTGGGTCTCCACGTGCCGGGGCTTGTCCAGGTAGCGCTCGACGAAGCACTCGCCGCGCCCGAAGGCGGCCACCGCCTCGCGGACCGCGGAGTCGTACAGCTCGGGGACCTCTTCGAGGGTGCGGGCGACCTTGAGGCCGCGGCCGCCGCCGCCGAAGGCGGCCTTGATCGCGATCGGCAGGCCGTGCTCCTCGGCGAAGGCCACGACCTCCTCCGCCCCGGAGACCGGGTCGGGGGTGCCGGCGACCAGGGGGGCGCCGGCGCGCTGGGCGATGTGCCGCGCCGCGACCTTGTCGCCGAGGTCCCGGATGGCCTGCGGGGGCGGGCCGATCCAGACCAGGCCGGCGTCCAGGACCGCCTGCGCGAATTCCGCGTTCTCGGAGAGGAACCCGTATCCCGGGTGAATGGCGTCCGCGCCCGACTCGCGCGCGGCCTTCAGGACCTTCCCGATGTCCAGATAGCTCGTCGCGGGGGTGTCACCACCCAGGGCGAACGCCTCATCAGCGGCGCGGACATGCAGAGCGTCCCGGTCCGGGTCCGCATAGACGGCCACGCTCGCGATCCCGGCGTCCCGGCAGGCCCGGGCCACGCGGACAGCGATTTCGCCACGGTTGGCGATGAGCACCTTGCGCACGATTGAGGCTCCCTCCTTGAAACAAGCCGAGTTTAGGGACTGCCGACACGGCACTACGACCCGTCCCCAATGGTGAGCTTGCCCACACGGAGCGTGATTCGAGGCTCGCTCGACCCGCGAAAAGCCTTGTCGCACCGCGGTACGCAGGACTCCTGGGAGAAACCCTAGCTCCCCGGTGTGGGCAAGGTCTCTGTGAACAGGTGCTGCGGGCCACTCCGTTTCTTTGTGGAGTCCCTACGAATGGCTCAATGATTCTTTGCCCGTCGCAGACCTCTTGTCGTGAGGTTTACCCGTTAGTAGCGTTCCTCGGGTCTCGAACGTACTTGGGGTAACAGCTGTCCTGTGCGGCAGCGTCGGAAGTGGGTGGGGACCGGTGTCCGTACGCAGGCCGGTGGCGTGGATCGTGACCGTCGTGCTCTTCCTGGAGGCGGTCGGCGTCGCGGCGCTGAACTGGTTCCTCGGGATCGTCGTCGACCGCCAGGACATGTCCCTGGCCGGTCTCGACCCGCACATGATGTCCGTGTCCTCGAAGATCGGCGGCATCGTCTTCGGGCTGTACTTCGCGCTGTGTGCCGTGGTCGCCCTGCTCGTGGCGCTTCGCGACCGCGCGCCCGCCGGGCTCGGCCGGATCCTGCTGATCAGCGCAGCCGTGGTGCACGGGCTGCTCGGCGCCTTCAGCTGGGGGCTGGTGGGACCCGGTGCCTTCGTCTTCATGATCGTCGTGCTGGCGCTGATCGTGCTGCTGCTGATGACGTACGACGCCCAGGAGGAGCCCGCGGCCGGGCGGCGCGCGCCCGAGGACGGCACGGGCGGCGACGGGCCGTCCCCGGTCAGTCCTCCGCCGGCGCCCACAACTCCGTGATGCCGGTCCCGAGCTCGGCGAGCAGCCGCCGCAGCAGGGGCAGGCTGAGGCCGATCACGTTCCCGTGGTCGCCCTCGATGCCGTCGATGAACGGGGCCGAGCGGCCGTCCAGGGTGAACGCCCCGGCGACGTACAGCGGCTCGCCCGAGGCCACGTAGGCCGCGATCTCCGCGTCGGTGGGCTCGCCGAAGCGGACGACGGTGGAGGCGGTCGCCGAGACGTGGCGCCCGGACGCGGTGTCCCAGACGCAGTGCCCGGTCTGCAGCGTGCCGGCCCGGCCGCGCATCGCCTTCCAGCGCGCGATGGCCTCCTCGGCGTCCGCCGGCTTGCCCAGCGCCCGGCCGTCCAGGTCGAGCACCGAGTCGCAGCCGATCACCAGGGCACCGTGCACCTCGGGCTTCGCGGCCACGACGGACGCCTTGGCCTCGGCCAGGGCGAGGGCCAGCTCGGCGGGGGCGGGCGCGGTGACGGCCTCCTCGTCGACGCCGCTCACCAGGACCTCGGGGGCGAGTCCGGCCTGGCGCAGCAGCCCGAGCCGGGCCGGGGACTGGGAGGCGAGGACGAGACGGCGGCGGGGCTGCGGGTCGGTCATGCGATCAGGGTATCGGCGGCGCCGGGCGCGTCGGTCACTCGGCCCGGGCCGGGCACCGACGGCGCCGGGGCGCCGTCGGCTGCTCAGCGCAGGCCGATCACGGCCATCGCGAGCACCATGGCCAGCGCCAGGAAGACACTGAGCCGCCGCAGCATGTCCTGCATGTCGCGCAGTTCCTTGGGCGGCTCGTTCTCGGGGTCGGACCACAGCATTCCACCAGCGTGCGGCCGGGCCGGGGAGCGGCGCTTGAGTACGGGTACTTATTCGGGGCGCGGGGTTCCTCTCCCGTGCGCGGTTCCCCGCGCCCCTCGCCTGCCTCACCCGGGCCAGTACGTGCGGCTCCAGGACACCGGGCCCGGCTGGGGGAGGCGGGTCGTCGCGATGCGGGACGGGTCCGACCACGCGTCCCGGGCGGGCGGGGCGGTGGGCGCGTCCGGCTCCGTCGTCGCGGCGCGGGCCCTGACCACCGTGAGGGCGGCGGCCAGTTCTTCCGGGGTGGGGTTGCCCCGTACCACCTTGATGGTCACAGCGGCTCCTTCCGGAGGATCGGAGGATCGGAGGATCGAGAGGGGGCTGGAGGGGACTGAGGGGTGGGAGGGGTCAGAGGGGGATGTTGCCGTGCTTCTTCGGGGGCAGGCTCTCCCGCTTCGTGCGCAACTGGCGCAGGCCCCGGACGATGTGGCGGCGGGTGTCGGACGGCATGACCACCGCGTCGACATAGCCGCGCTCGGCCGCCGTGTACGGGTTGAGGAGGGCGTCCTCGTACTCCTGCATCAGGCGGGCACGGGTCGCCTCGGGATCGTCGGAGCCGGTGATCGTGCGGCGGTGCAGGATGTTGACCGCGCCCTGGGCGCCCATCACCGCGATCTGGGCGGTCGGCCAGGCCAGGTTGAGGTCCGCGCCCAGGTGCTTGGAGCCCATGACGTCGTAGGCGCCGCCGAAGGCCTTGCGGGTGATGACCGTGATGAGCGGGACCGTCGCCTCGGCGTAGGCGAAGATCAGCTTGGCGCCGCGGCGGATGATGCCGTCGTGTTCCTGGTCGACGCCGGGCAGGAAGCCGGGGACGTCCACGAAGGTCAGCACGGGGACGTTGAAGGCGTCGCAGGTGCGCACGAAGCGGGCCGCCTTCTCGGAGGCGGTGATGTCCAGGCAGCCCGCCAACTGCATCGGCTGGTTGGCGACGATGCCGACCGGGCGGCCCTCGACCCGGCCGAAGCCGGTGACGATGTTCGGCGCGTACAGCGGCTGCGTCTCGAAGAACTCGGCGTCGTCCAGGACGTGCTCGACGACGGCGTGCATGTCGTACGGCTGGTTCGGCGAGTCCGGGACGATCGTGTCCAGCTCGCTGTCCTCGTCCGTGACCGCGAGGTCGGCCTCCTCCGGGAAGGCGGGGGGTTCGGAGAGGTTGTTGGACGGCAGGTACGACAGCAGCTGCTTGACGTACTCGACGGCGTCCTTCTCGTCGCCGGCCATGTGGTGGGCCACGCCCGAGGCGGTGTTGTGGGTGCGGGCGCCGCCCAGCTCCTCGAAGCCGACGTCCTCGCCGGTGACCGTCTTGATGACGTCGGGTCCCGTGATGAACATGTGGCTGGTCTGGTCCACCATGACCGTGAAGTCGGTGATTGCGGGGGAGTAGACCGCACCGCCCGCGCACGGGCCGACGACCAGGCTGATCTGCGGGATCACGCCCGAGGCGTGGGTGTTGCGGCGGAAGATCTCGCCGTACGCGCCGAGGGAGGCCACGCCCTCCTGGATGCGGGCGCCGCCGGAGTCGTTGATCCCGACGACCGGACAGCCGGTCTTCAGCGCGAAGTCCATGACCTTGACGATCTTCTGGCCGTAGACCTCGCCCAGCGCCCCGCCGAAGACCGTGAAGTCCTGCGAGAAGACGGCGACGGGGCGGCCGTCGACGGTGCCGTAGCCGGTGACGACACCGTCGCCGTAGGGCCGGTCGGCGTCGAGGCCGAAGTTGGTGGACCGATGCCGGGCGAACTCGTCCAGCTCGACGAAGGAGTCCTCGTCGAGCAGGAGACCGATGCGTTCACGAGCCGTCAGCTTGCCCTTGGCGTGCTGTTTCTCGACGGCGCGTGCGGAACCGGCGTGCGTCGCTTCCTCGATACGGCGCGTCAGATCCGCGAGCTTGCCCGCGGTCGTGTGGATGTCGGGCTGCTGCTCTACCGGCTCGGACATCGGGATGCGGCTCCCTGCCTGCTCACATAGGGGGGACGGTTACTCGTTCGTAGAGTAGTAGGGGGCCCTCCGTTCGGCAGTGCGGTCTTTCCCACACCTAGGGTGGGTTGCATGACGCCCCGAGATTCCTCCGGCCCCGCCGACTCCCCGGACAACCGGTGGTCCGACCTGGACCGGCCGCCCCTGAGCACCGCGGCCCTGCGCCGGGGACTGGTACGGGAGGGCCGCCTGTGGCGGCAGGTGGACGTGGTGCAGCGCACCGGCTCCACCAACTCCGACCTCGTGGCCCGCGCCGCGGCGGAGGACCTGGCGGAGGGCGTGGTCCTCGTCGCCGAGGAGCAGAGCGCCGCGCGCGGGCGCCTGGACCGGCAGTGGACGGCACCGGCCCGCTCCGGGCTCTTCTTCTCCGTACTCCTGCGGCCCGCCGAGGTGCCCGTGGCCCGCTGGGGCTGGCTGCCGCTGCTCACCGGCGTCGCCGTGGCGACCGGGCTGTCCCGCGCGGCGGGCGTCGACACGGCGCTGAAGTGGCCCAACGACCTGCTGGTGACCGTCGGAGGCGAGGAGCGCAAGGCCGGCGGCATCCTGGCCGAGCGGGCCGGCGACGACGGCGTCGTCATCGGCGTCGGCATCAACGTCAGCCTCCGCGCCGACGAGCTGCCGGTCCCGCGGGCGGGCTCGCTGGCGCTGGCCGGGGCCGCGGGCACCGACCGGGATCCGCTGCTGCGGGGCGTACTGCGGTCGCTGGAGGACTGGTACGGGCGCTGGCGCGAGGCCGGAGGCGACCCGGCGGTCAGCGGGCTCCAGGAGACGTACGCGGCGGGCTGCGCGACCCTCGGGCGGACGGTGCGGGCCGAGTTGCCGGGGGACCGGTCGCTCGTCGGCGAGGCCGTCGCCGTGGACGGGGACGGACGCCTGGTCCTGGCGACGGAGGCAGGGGTGCAGGAACCGGTCGGCGCGGGGGACATCGTGCATCTGCGGCCGGCGTGAGCACGGTACGGCGGCTGCGCGCGGTGCGACGGGGCGCCGCTTCCCGGCCCGGGAGCCTGCCGAAGGAGGCGGCCCGTCGAAACGGGCGGCGGTTTCGGACGTACTCAGGGCTGCGAGTTCGGACGTACTCAAGGCTGCGAGCGTACTGAAGGCTGCGGGCGTGTCCGAGGTTCCCGGCGGGCCCGAGGTTCCGGGCGTACTGGTGGAGGGCGGCAGTCCGCGGTGGTTCCGGCGCGGGGAGCGCGGGGAGAGGGAGGCGGCAGGGTCCCGGGGGAGGGCCCGGGTAGGGACCGAGCGGGAGTGAGCTGGGGCACACCTGACGTAAAGTTGGGGCCGGTCGAACCTGACCGTGGCAGATCAGAAGGGCAGCAGGCGTGACCGTCGACGACACGGGCTCCGGCGCGGACGGGGACGGCCGGGTGGACCCCGAGCCCGCCCCGGACTCCGCCGATCCCGGCGAGGACCCGCTCGCGCTGCGCCTCGAAGGGCTCATCCTGGGCGCCGAGCGCCGCTACACCCCCTTCCAGGCCGCCCGCAGCGCGGGCGTCTCCATGGAGCTGGCCTCACGCTTCTGGCGGGCCATGGGCTTCGCCGACATCGGGCAGGCCAAGGCGCTCACCGAGGCCGACGTGCTCGCCCTGCGGCGGCTGGCCGGTCTGGTGGAGGCGGGGCTGCTCAGCGAGGCGATGGCCGTCCAGGTGGCCCGGTCCACGGGGCAGACCACCGCCCGGTTGGCCGAGTGGCAGATCGACTCCTTCCTGGAGGGCCTGACCGAGCCCCCGGAGCCCGGGATGACGCGCACCGAGGTGACGTACCCAATCGTCGAACTGCTCCTGCCCGAGCTGCAGGAGTTCCTCGTCTACGTCTGGCGGCGCCAGCTCGCCGCCTCGGCCGGACGGGTCGTGCAGGCCGGTGACGACGAGGAGATGGTGGACCGGCGGCTCGCGGTCGGCTTCGCGGACCTGGTGGGCTTCACGCGCCTGACCCGCCGGATGGAGGAGGAGGAGCTCGGCGAGCTGGTCGAGGCCTTCGAGACCACCTCCGCCGACCTGGTGGCCGCACGCGGCGGGCGGCTGATCAAGACCCTCGGCGACGAGGTGCTCTACGCCGCCGACGACGCCGGTACGGCCGCCGAGATCGCGTTGCTGCTGGTCGAGACGATGGCCAACGACGAGACCATGCCGGAACTGCGCGTCGGCATCGCCTTCGGCACCGTCACCACCCGGATGGGCGACGTCTTCGGTACGACCGTCAACCTGGCCTCCCGGCTCACCTCGATAGCCCCCAAGGACGCCGTGCTCGTCGACACCGCCTTCGCGGAGGAGCTGATCCGCACCGGCGACGCTCCGGCCTCGGAGGCCGCGGCGGCCGAGGAGACCGCCGCGGCGGAGAAGGAGGGCGAGGAGCCGCCGGCGTACCGCTTCGCGCTCCAGCCGATGTGGCAGCGGCCGGTACGCGGTCTCGGCGTGGTCGAGCCGTGGCTGCTCACGCGCCGGGGCGCCGGCGGCGGGGAGTCCTCCTAACCGGGCCGTCCAGCCAGGCTGTGTTTCGCCGGGGGCGCGCGGGGTTTCAGTCCCCGCCGTGGAACAGGCCGACGCAGAGGCCGATGACCGGCACGCACAGGTCAGGGTCGCGCCCGTCTTCCCGGTCGTCCCTTTCGTTCCGGTCACCCGGTGCGGTCGGCGGCGGCGTGCCGCGGTCCGGCGTGGGGCGCGGGGGGCGGTCCGGGCGGGACGGTCGCGCGGGGTGCGGGGCGGCAGCCGTGCCCCGGTGGCCCTCCGGACCCGCGGCGCCGGGGGCCGGCGTCGCGGTGGAAGTGGACGGGGCACGGGGGTCGGAGGGGCCGGTGGCGCCGGAGGGGCCGGTGTGGTCCGAAGGGAGTGGGGCCGAGGACCGGCCCGGCGTGCCGGACGCGCCCGGCGGACCTGCCGCATCCGGCACGGGGCCCCCTCCCGGGGAACCGTTCAGCCCGCCCATCGCGGACGTCGCCGAGGGGCTCGCCCCGGGCCGGCCGGCGTCGCCCCCGGCGGCGGACCCCGTCGCCCCGTCCGTCGCGGCGCCCGTCTCCCCGCGCGGTGCCGCCTCGGCCCCGTAACCGCCCGCGCCGTCGGCACCGGGTCCGGGCAGCAGGCGTACGAGGCTCAGGGCCCCGGCCGCCAGGGCGAGGCCTCCGGCGGCCAGCAGCACCTTGCGCGGGCGGGGGCGGCGGTGCCGTCCGCGGCGTCCCCGCGGGCGCGGCTGCTCCGCCGGCCCGCCGATGGCCGCCTCCGCCGCCGTCGATGCCGTAGTCGTCGTGGTCATGTGCCCTCCCCGGTGCCCACGCCGCCTCCCCTGCGCCGTGGCGGAGCGACGCTACGGCGCGGTGACGGCCCGGGTGCGGCGGTCGGCCGGATGTCACTCGAACGGGTGGCCGAGGGCCGTGGGAGCGCGGGGGCGTCCGGTCTTCCCCTCGCGCGGGCCGGGCTGCGATGATCGGGCGGTCTACTCGTTAACACGCGTTAACCGGAGGGTGTCATGAGCGAGGAGCGGTTCGGAGAGTTCGTCCTGGTGCGGCGGCACGGTGACGGACACGTCGCGGAGCTCGCACTCGACCGGCCGAAGGCCATGAACGCCGTGTCGACCGCGATGGCCCGCTCCATCGGCGCCGCCTGCGCGGCGCTGGGCGAGGACCCGACCGTACGGGCCGTGGTGCTGACCTCGACCCACGAGCGGGCGTTCTGCGTCGGTGCCGACCTGAAGGAGCGGAACTCCTTCACCGACGCCGACCTGCTGCGGCAGCGGCCGGTGTCGCGGGGGGCGTACACCTCGGTGCTGGAGCTGCCGGTGCCGACGATCGCGGCCGTGCACGGGTTCGCGTTGGGCGGCGGGTTCGAGCTGGCGCTGTCGTGCGACGTGATCGTGGCCGACCCCACGGCGGTGGTGGGGCTGCCCGAGGTGTCGGTGGGCGTGATCCCGGGCGGCGGCGGTACGCAGCTGCTGCCGCGGCGGGTCGGGGCCGCGCGCGCCGCCGAGCTGGTGTTCACGGCGCGGCGGGTGGCGGCGCCGGAGGCGCGGGAGCTGGGTCTCGTGGACCAACTGGTGGACGAGGGGCGGGACCGGGAGGAGGCCCTGGACCTCGCCTCCCGGATGGCCGCGAACTCGCCGGTGGGCCTGCGGGCGGCCAAGCGGGCGCTGCGACTCGGCCACGGCCTCGACCTGCGGACCGGCCTCGAGGTGGAGGACGCGGCGTGGCGGACGGTGGCGTTCTCGGGGGACCGCGCGGAGGGTGTGGCGGCGTTCAACGAGAAGCGGGCGCCCAGGTGGCCGGGCGAGTGAGGCCGCGGGGCGGTCGCGGGGAGGCCGCGGACTGACCATTTCACCCTGTTCGCCATGTTTACATGCCATTTTCTGGTAAATCTCCCTAGCCTGGAGTGATGGGCGACGACAGGCGGCTCGCGGCCGTGGTGGCACTGGCGCAGGGCATGGCCGCCGCGCACACCTCCCGGGAGGTGTGGCGGGCGGCGGCTCTCGGGGCCTGCGCGGCGCTGGGCGGCAGCTTCGCCGCGCTGTCGGTCTGGGAGCGGGATCTGGGTCGGCTCCGGGTCCTGGTCAACGTCGGCGGGCGTGCCGAGGGCGAGGAGGAGTTCCCGGAGGACGAGTCCTACCCGGTGCACCAGTTCGCGGAGATCACCGAGTTCCTGCACGAGCGCTGGGCCGGTGGCGGCGAGCCCGACGCCTGGGTCGAGACCGCCGAGGGGCCCGCCGCGGGACGCCCCGGGTATGTGCACCAGCGGGTCGCCGCCCTGCGCCGCCGGGGCCGGGGCTGCTGCGTGGTCGCGCCCATCGTGCTGCACGGACGGGCCTGGGGCGAGCTGTACGCGGCCCGTCCGGTGGGGGAGCGGGTCTTCGAGCGGGCCGACGCGGACTTCGCCACCGTGCTGGCCTCGGTCGTGGCCGCCGGGATCGCGCAGACCGAGCGCCTTGAGGAGGTCCGCAGGCTGGCCTACACGGACGCGCTCACCGGGCTGGCCAACCGCAGGGCCGTCGACGCCGCGCTGGACGAGGCCGTCGAGCGGCACCGCGGGGAGGGCGTCGTCGTCAGCCTCGTCGTGTGCGACCTGAACGGCCTCAAGCGGGTCAACGACACGCACGGGCACGCTGTGGGCGACCGGCTGCTGGAACGTTTCGGCTCGGTGCTCTCGCTGTGCGGGGCGATGCTCCCGGGAGCGCTGGCCGCGCGGCTCGGCGGGGACGAGTTCTGTCTGCTCGCGGTCGGCCCCGCCGCCGACGCGGTGGTCAAGGCCGCCGAGGAGCTGTGCCGCCGGGCAGCCGAGCTGGAGCTCGGCGACGGGGTGGCCTGCGGTGTCGCGTCCACGGAGGACCCGGTCGGGCCCGTGCGCTCCGCCCGCCGGCTGTTCCGGCTCGCCGACGCGGCTCAGTACCGGGCCAAGGCCGAGCGGTCCGCCGGGCCGGTCGTCGCGGGCCGCGAGGGGCCCGACGACCCCGTCGTGCGGCTCGCGGACGAACCGTCGCGGGAGGAGGACGGGGAGCGCAGGCGCTTCCGGGGGCGGCACTCGCCGTAGCGGGCGCGCGTCGTGAGCGGGGTGCGCGTGGTGAGCGGGGCGGGGCGCGCGTCGCGGGAATCGCCGCGTAAGGGTGCATGCCGTACGGGTGCATGCCATGCGGAGTGCGTGCCGTGGGGTGTGCCCTGTCGTACCTGCCGTACCTGTCGTTGTCGTACGGGGTGCGTGTCGTAAGGGGTGCACCCCCTTCCCGGTAGTGACGTATCCGGCGGCGTACCTCTCGTGACATCGTTGAATTCACTGCGTACGCTCCTGAATATGGATATGCACACTGTGGTGGTGGGGACGTCGGGGGTCACCGCGTCCGACGTGCTCGCCGTGGCGCGCGCGGGCGCCCGGGTCGAGCTCTCCGGCGAGGCGGTGGCCGCCCTGGCCGCGGCCCGCGAGATCGTGGACGCGCTGGCCGCCAAGCCGGACCCCGTGTACGGGGTGAGCACCGGATTCGGTGCCCTGGCGACCCGCCACATCAGCCCCGACCTGCGCGCGCAGCTGCAGCGCAACATCGTCCGCTCGCACGCCGCCGGAATGGGGCCGCGCGTCGAGCGCGAGGTGGTCCGGGCGCTGATGTTCCTGCGGCTGAAGACCGTCTGCTCCGGACGCACCGGCGTGCGCCCCGAGGTCGCGCAGACCATGGCCGACGTGCTCAACGCCGGGATCACCCCGGTCGTGCACGAGTACGGCTCCCTGGGCTGCTCCGGCGACCTGGCCCCGCTCTCGCACTGCGCGCTCACTCTCATGGGCGAGGGCGACGCCGAAGGGCCCGACGGCACCGTGCGGCCGGCCGGTGACCTGCTCGCCGCGCACGGCATCGCCCCCGTCGAGCTGCGCGAGAAGGAGGGGCTCGCCCTCCTCAACGGCACGGACGGCATGCTCGGCATGCTGGTCATGGCCCTCGCCGATCTCGACACCCTGTACAAGTCCGCCGACGTCACCGCCGCGCTGACCATGGAGGCCCTGCTCGGCACCGACCGTGTGCTCGCCCCCGAGCTGCACGCCATCCGCCCGCACCCGGGGCAGGCCGCCAGCGCCGCCAACATGGCGGCCGTACTCGAAGGTTCGGGCCTGACCGGGCACCACCAGGACGACGCGCCCCGCGTCCAGGACGCCTACTCGGTGCGCTGCGCCCCGCAGGTCGCGGGCGCCGGACGCGACACGATGGCCCACGCGGGCCTCGTCGCCGAACGCGAGCTGGCGGCGGCCGTCGACAACCCGGTGGTCCTGCCCGACGGCCGGGTGGAGTCCAACGGCAACTTCCACGGCGCCCCCGTCGCCTACGTCCTGGACTTCCTCGCCGTCGCCGTCGCCGACCTCGGCTCCATCACCGAGCGCCGCACCGACCGGCTCCTCGACAAGAACCGCAGCCACGGCCTGCCGCCGTTCCTCGCCGACGACGCCGGTGTCGACTCCGGTCTGATGATCGCCCAGTACACCCAGGCCGCCCTGGTCGGCGAGCTGAAGCGGCTCGCCGTACCGGCGTCGGCGGACTCCATCCCGTCCTCCGCGATGCAGGAGGACCACGTCTCCATGGGCTGGTCGGCGGCGCGGAAGCTGCGCACGGCCGTCGACAACCTCGCCCGCGTGATCGCCGTCGAGCTGTACGCCGCCACGCGCGCGGTCGAGCTGCGCGAGGGACTCACCCCGGCCCCTGCCTCCCGGGCCGTCGTCGACGCCGTACGGGCGGCCGGTGTCGGGGGGCCAGGCCCGGACCGCCACCTGTCGCCCGACCTTGCCGCGGCGGAGGCCTTCGTGCGGGGCGGGCACCTGGTCGCGGCGGCGGAGACGGTCACCGGACCGCTGCGGTAGGCGGACGGGCCGGCAGGCAGACCGAGGGGCCCTGTCGGCAGGACGGGGCCCCTCGGGATGTGTGGACGTGCGTACCGGTACGGGAGCCGGTCAGAGACCGAGGCGCTCCCGGCGTACCGAGTAGCCGACGAAGCCCGCGCCCAGACTCAGGCAGAGGGCGCCGCCGACGACGTACGGCGTGCTGTCGAAGCTGCCGGTGTCGGCCAGGCGGGTCGTGCCCGCGTCGCCGGACGTGCCGGACAGGGTGGTGCGGTTGGCCGCGGTGTCCGTGGACGCCGCTCTGGCCTGTGCCGTGACCTGCGAGGACGGGGTCGCGGCCGCGGACTCGAGCACGGGAGTGTCGGGTGTCGCGTTCGCCGACGGCACGAACCACAGGGCGCACAGGAGGCCCCCCGCGGCGGCGGCGGTCAGCAACGGACGGCGGGCGGATGACACGGAATATCGATCCCCTTGTGGCGCTGGCTAATTGGCCGTGTGAGCAGATGTTAGTGAAAGTCGCGGGTCACAGGAAAGTCACGGGAGCCCTCGGCCTTACGCTCCGGGCATGAGCACTCCAGAGACATCACGACATGTGCGTATTCGCGTCGAGCTCGTCCTCGAGGTCGGCGACGACGAGGCCGTGACCGGGGCCGCGCTGCAGGCCCTCGCCGACGACACCGACCTCTCGGACGCGGAGCGGGCCCACTCCGAGCGGGCTGTGACGGAGGACACGGCCGAGGCCCTCGCTCATCTCGTCGACCCCTTCGACCTGGTCAGTGCCGTGCCGGGGGTCGAACTCCAGCAGGCCTCCTGGAGCAGCGAGCGGATCGACTACGACCCCGACTCGCCCGCGTGGGACCTCGGCGAGGATGATGACGACGAGAACGACCCGGACGACGACGGACTGCGGGTCGGCTGACGCCGCGTGGGAAAAATTCCGGCCCCGGGCGGCAACCGCCACCCGGGGTTCGGTCGTCTCACGGGGAGCACTGACCGACCCCGCGCACCCCTCGCCCCCGTGGCGAACGTGGCGTGCCCCACACCTGTGATCGATGTGGAACGGGACGAACCGGTCGTAGCGTTGAAAGTTATTGACGGGGTATCCGGGGTTTTCGGGATCGGCAACGATGGAGAAGCGTGTGATGACGGACGGTAAGCGGCGCAAGGGCCTGGCGGCCGCGTCCGCACTGCTCGGCGGTGTGCTGGTGCTCTCGGCATGTTCCAGTAGTGACGCCGACACCTCCGGCGGGGACGGGAACACCTCTCAGGCCGAGGTCGACGAGGCGGCGGCCAAGAAGCAGTCCGAGGCCCAGATAAAGATCACGCCCAAGGGCGGCTCGGACAACGCGTCCATCAACAACTCCGCCGGTGTCACCGTGAGCAAGGGCACGCTCACCGAGGTGAAGATGACCGCCTCGGACGGCACCGAGGTCGACGGCGAGATATCCGCCGACAAGACGAGCTGGAAGCCCAGCGGGCAGCTGGAGCGCGCCACCAAGTACCAGATCGCCGCGACCGCGAAGGACTCCGACGGCCGCGCCGCCCACGAGAACTCCTCGTTCACCACGGTCTCCCCCGAGAACAGCTTCATCGGCACCTTCACCCCGGACGACGGCAAGACCGTCGGTGTCGGCATGCCCGTGTCGATCAGCTTCGACAAGGAGATCACCGACAAGGCCGCCGTCCAGAAGGCCATCACGGTCAACACCAGCAGCGGCGAGGAGGTGGCCTGCCACTGGTTCAGCACCCAGCGCATGGACTGCCGCCCCGAGAACTACTGGCAGGAGAACTCCACCGTCACCCTGAAGCTGGCGCTCGACGGGGTCGAGGGCGCCGACGGCGTCTACGGCGTCCAGCAGAAGACGGTCACCTTCAAGATCGGCCGCAACCAGGTCTCCTACGTCGACGCCAAGACCAAGCAGATGAAGGTCACGCAGGACGGCAAGACGGTCAAGACCATCCCGATCTCCGCCGGTTCCCCGGACAACAAGACCTACGAAGGCCAGATGGTTATCTCCGAGAAGTACAAGGAGACCCGGATGGACGGCTCGACCGTCGGCTTCACCGACGACGACGGCAAGGGCGAGTACGACATCAAGGACGTGCCCCACGCCATGCGGCTGAGCACCTCCGGCACCTTCATCCACGGCAACTACTGGGGCAAGGGCATCTTCGGCCAGGCCAACACCAGCCACGGCTGCGTCGGCCTGGAGGACGCCAAGGGCGCGAACGACCCGGACACGCCGGGCGCCTGGTTCTACAACAACTCCATCGTCGGTGACGTGGTCGTCGTCCAGAACACCGGCGACAAGACCGTGGCCCCGGACAACGGCCTCAACGGCTGGAACATGGACTGGGCCCAGTGGAAGGCGGGTTCGGCGGCCTGACGGCCCCGCCCCCGCTCCGGACGCCGTCCGCACAGCGCCTGCCGCCCCGCACCGGGGCGGCAGGCGCTGTCTCGTGTCCGGCGCCGAGACGTTGACGGGGTGTCAGCCGGCGTGCTGCTTCCCCGGGGCCGGCCGGGCGGCCGGTCTCCCCTCAAGTGGCCAGGTCCAGCCATTCCCCGACGGCCATCACGTGGGCGCGGCGCCCGGCGTGCGTGCGGAACTCGGTCTCCGGGTCGGCGACTTCGACGTAGCCCGCGATCTTGTCCGGCTGCTCCGGCTCGTAGTGGATCGGCACCGCGTAGCGGGCGTCGAGGATCTCCGCGGCCGCGGCGGCCTGCCGCGGGTCCAGCGCGGCGGGCAGCGGACTCGGCGGCCGCAGGTGCGGCGCGTCGACCACCGCGCCGTTGGCGGGCAGGAACACCGCGTCGAACGGGCTGAAGCGCCGCGCGACGAGCCACCAGTAGCCGTGGAACATGGTGTCGCCCCCGTGGAAGATCCGCTGCCCGTCGGCCCGCACCACCCAGTTCACCTGCGGGTCGCCCAGCCCGTCGACGGAGGGGACCGCCGTGACGCGGAACGGCCCGACGTCGCACGTGGACCACACGTCCACGACCTCGACGGCCAGCCGGTGCAGCACAAGCTCGCGCTCGGCCGCCAGCGTCGTCACGTTGTCCACGTCGTCGCCGTGGCCGGGCGCCGGGCGCAGCACCGGTGCCCCCGGCGCCAGCGCGGAGGCGAGCGCGGACGCGTCGGTGTGGTCCCGGTGCAGGTGGGTGACGAGCGCGGCGCGGGCCTCCCCACTCGCCACTGCCAGCCCTTCGCCGGGCTTCCACCCCGTGAACAGCGGGGAGAGGTCCCGCACGTAGTCGATCACCATGCGCTCCCCGCCCGCCTCGATCTCCAGCCCGGCCCAGCCCAGTCGTCGCACCCGCATCTCGCACCCCTTCGTTCGTTCCGGTGGAGCTTCCGGACATTAGCGTACGGGCGTTCGCTAAATCAATAGCGAACGCTCGTGCGCTATCCTTGCCGGATGTCACCACGACGCTCAGCGGCCGAAGCGCAGGCCACCAGGGGCCGGATTCTCGGCCGCGCCGCCGAGATCGCCTCCGAGGAGGGGCTGGACGGCATCACCATCGGCCGGCTCGCCGAAGAGCTGGAGATGAGCAAGTCCGGGGTGCACAAGCACTTCGGCACCAAGGAGACGCTCCAGATCTCCACCCTGGACAAGGCGTTCGTGGACTTCTGGCACCGGGTGGTCGACCCCGCACTGGCCGAGCCGCCGGGTCTGCGGCGGCTGCGCGCGGTGTGCGCCAACTCCGTGGACTACCTGGAGGAACCACTGCTGCCCGGCGGTTGCCTGATGACCGCGGCGCTCACCGAGTACGACGGCCGCCCCGGCCGGGTCCGCGACGCGGTGGCGGAGGTGTGGTCGCGCTGGCGGGGGCAACTGCGGGCCGACCTGACCGCCGCCGTGGAGAGCGGTGAGCTGCCGCCCGGGTTCGACGTCGACCAGGCGCTGTTCGAGATCGTCGCGGCCGGACTGGCACTGAACGCGGCCATGCAGCTCCAGCACGACCGGGCGGCCGCGACCCGCGCCCGCCGCGCGATCGACCGGGCCCTGACCCGGCCCTGACCCGGCCCTGGCCCCAGACCGTCGCCTTGCGGTCTTGCGGCCTTGCGGCTGGACCACCACGCCGCGTGCCGTCGCCCGGGACGCGCGTCCGCGCGTACGCGGCCGGCTCCGTCACGTCCGCAGTGAGGTCGTCGCAGCGTCCGTGCCCCAGCTCGCCAGCAGGCGCAGTGCGTCCGCCGAGGGGGAGCCGGGTTCGGCGTGGTACGTGACGAAGGCCTGTTCGTCGTCGTCGATCAGGCGGAACGTCTCGAAGGACAGGGTCAGGTCACCGACCAGCGGGTGCCGCATGCGCTTGACGCCGTGGCTCTTCTCCTTGACGTCGTGCGTGGCCCACAGCCGCCGGAACTCGTCGCTCTTCACCGACAACTCGCCGACCAGCGCCGACAGTCGCGGGTCGTCCGGGCGCCGGCCCGCGTCCATGCGAAGGAAGCTGACCATGTCGTAGGCCTTCTGGTCCCAGTCGATGAACAGCTCGCGGTAGTCCGGGTTCAGGAAGACCAGCCGCGCCCAGTTCCGCTCGGCGGCGGGCAGCTTGCCCCAGTCGCCGAAGAGGGCCGCGGCCATCCGGTTCCAGGCCAGGATGTCCGAGCGGCGGCCCGTCACGTACGCCGGCACCGTGTCGATCGACTCCAGGAGCTGGAGCAGCGCCACCCGCACCGGCCGCTGCTGCGTCCGCGCCCCCGACGACGCCCGCCTGCGCTGCTGCTTCGGCTTCGCCAGGTGGGTCAGGTGCGCCTGCTCGGCGTCGGTCAGCCGCAGTGCCCGGGCGATCGAGTCCAGGACCTCCGCCGACACGTTCTGGCCGTTGCCCTGTTCCAGGCGGGTGTAGTAGGCCACCGACACCCCGGCCAGCTGCGCCAGCTCCTCCCGCCGCAGCCCGGGCACCCGGCGCTGCCGCCCGAAGGACTCCAGGCCCACGTCCTCCGGCTTCAGCCGGGCCCGGCGGGTGCGCAGGAACTCGCTCAGTTCGGCTCGCCGGTCAAGCTGTCCATCCATGCTTCCAGTATCACCGGATGTATTCCCGTTCGTACGCACGGGAGCCTGTCCCCGTCGGTGGTACGCACGCTGGACGTACGCAAAACCGTGGTCTGGGTGTATCCGCAGGTGGCAGGCACGGTGGAGGCATCACCCAGTCGATGCCAAGAGAATTCCGGAGACCCCGGCATGACCACTGTCGCCGCGTACGCAGCCCCCGCCGCCAAGGCCCCGCTGGAGCGCACCACCATCGAGCGGCGCGAGGTGCGTGAACACGACGTCCTGATCGACATCAAGTTCGCCGGCATCTGCCACTCCGACATCCACCAGGCCCGCGAGGGCTGGGGTGAGGCCATCTTCCCGATGGTCCCCGGCCACGAGATCGCGGGCGTGGTCTCCGAGGTCGGCCCCGGCGTCACCAGGTTCGCCGTCGGCGACCGGGTGGGCGTCGGCTGCATGGTCGACTCCTGCCGCGAGTGCGAGTACTGCAAGGCCGGCCTGGAGCAGTACTGCGTCGAGGGCAACACCGGCACCTACAACGCCGTCGGCAGGGACGGCGAGGTCACCTACGGCGGCTACGCGCAGAAGGTCGTCGTGGACGAGAACTTCGTCCTCGGCATCCCCGAGGGCATCTCCCTGGACGAGGCCGCGCCCCTGCTGTGCGCCGGCATCACCACGTACTCCCCGCTCCGGCGGTGGAACGCCGGCCCCGGCAAGAAGGTCGCCGTGGTCGGCCTGGGCGGCCTCGGCCACATGGCCGTCAAGCTCGCGCACGCCCTGGGCGCCGAGGTGACCGTGCTGTCGCAGTCCCTGCGCAAGAAGGACGACGGCCTGAAGCTGGGCGCCGACCACTACTACGCCACCAGCGACCCGGCGACCTTCCAGGAGCTGGCCGGCAGCTTCGACCTGATCGTCTCGACGGTCTCCGCCCCGCTCGACTTCGCCGCCTACCTCGGGCTGCTGCGCCCGCACGGCACCCTGGCGAACGTCGGAGCGCCCGAGGAGCCCATCTCGCTCAACCTCTTCGCGCTGCTCGGCGGCGGCAAGGGCCTGGCCGGGTCCATGATCGGCGGCATCGCCGAAACCCAGGAGATGCTGGACTTCTGCGCGGAGCACGGCATCGGCGCCGAGATCGAGCTGATCGCCGCGTCCGAGGTCAACGAGGCCTACGAGCGCGTCCTGGCCAGCGACGTGCGGTACCGCTTCGTGATCGACACCGCGACGATCTGATCCTCCGGCCGCGAAGGCCAACCCGCCCGCCGGGTCCCGTCCGTCCGCCCCGCCCGCCGGGTCCCGTCCGTCCGCCCCGCTCCGGTCGTACCGCCACTGCCACAGTCGGCGGCGTCCGGGCGGGGCGGACGCGTATCCGCCCCCTCCGGGCCGCCACAGCCCCTCAGCGCGCCGTCCGGCGGCGTCGCAGCGACGGGTCGAGCAGCGCGGGCGTGGCGTCGAACTTCTCGTGCGCGGCGAGGTCCGTGCCGGGCGCGACGACGGCGTCGATCGCGTCGAGGACGTCGTCGGAGAGCACGGTGCCGGCGGCGGCGAGCTGGGAGTGCAGGTGGTCCAGGGTGCGGGGCCCGATGAGCGCGCCGGTGACGGCCGGGTGCGCGGTGACGAAGCCGAGCGCGAGCTGGATCATGGTCAGCCCCGCCTCGTCGGCGATCCCGGCGAGCTTCTCGACGGCGTCGAGCCGGGCCCGGTTGGCGGGGAGCGCGGGGTCGAAGCGCTCGGGGAGCACCGCCGACCGGTGCGTGGCGACCTCCCGGCCCGCCCGCACCGCGCCGGACAGCCATCCCGAGGCCAGCGGGCTCCACACCAGCACCCCGAGCCCGTACTGCTCGGCCACGGGCAGTACGTGGCTCTCGACCCCGCGCTGGAGGACGGAGTAGCTGGGCTGCTCGGTGACGTAGCGGCTCAGCCGGTGCTCGCGGGCGGCCCACTGCGCCTCGACGATCCGGTACGCGGGGAAGGTCGAGGAGCCGAAGTAGCGGATCTTCCCCGCCCGCTGCAGGTCGGTGAGCGCGGACAGCGTCTCCTCGTCGCTCGTGTTCGGGTCCCACCGGTGGATCTGGTAGAGGTCGACGTGGTCGACCCCGAGGCGGCGCAGGCTGTTGTCCAGCTCGGTGACCAGCCAGCGGCGCGAGGAGCCCTGGTGGTTGGGGTCGTCGCCCATCGGCATGTTGGCCTTCGTGGCCAGCACGATGTCGTCGCGGCGCCCGGCGATCGCCTTGCCGACCATCTCCTCCGACTCGCCGCCGCTGTACCAGTCGGCGGTGTCGATGAGGTTGATCCCGCCCTCCAGGGCGGCGTCGACGAGGGCGGTGGCCTCGTCCTGGGTGGTGCGCCCGATGCCGCCGAAGTTCATGGCGCCGAGCGCGAGCGAGCTGACCTGCACACCGGTGCGGCCCAAGGGGCGGTACTGCATGACGTGTCCTCCATGGAGAGTCCGGGGGCATGACTTGGTGGCGGGCTCGACGCTCTGGCATCATGAGAGACCAAGCGGAACCGCGTCCCGTTTACTCGTACGACGATACGGAACGATGTCCCGTTTATCAAGCGCAGCCGGGTGACCGACGCCGGGCGAGCGAAGGCGCAGGTGGGAGGACATGACGGTGAAGGACGGCGAGGCGGGGACCGGGCAGGCCGGATCCCGGCCCAAGCGCGCGGACGCCCGGCGCAACGAGAAGACCCTGCTCGACGCGGCCGCCGCCGTGTTCGTCAGGTCGGGCGTGGAGGCCCCCGTGCGCGACATCGCGGCCGAGGCCGGCGTCGGAACGGCCACGATCTACCGCCACTTCCCGACCCGGGCGGACCTCATCATCGGCGTCTACCGGCACCAGGTGGAGGCCTGCGCCGAGGCCGGCCCGGCGCTGCTGGCGAGCAGCCCGACCCCGTACGCCGCCCTCGTGAGCTGGGTCGACCGGTTCGTCGACTTCCTGGTGACCAAGCACGGCCTCGCCGCGGTCCTCCAGTCCGACAACGCCGGCTTCGAGACCCTCCACGCCTACTTCCTCGACCGCCTCGTCCCCGTCTGCGCCGACCTCCTCGCCGCCGCGACCGCCTCCGGCGAGATCCGCACCGACCTGGAACCCATCGCCCTCATGCGCGGCGTCGGCAACCTCTGCATCGGCGCGGAGACCCCCGACCCGCGCTACGACGCCCGGCAACTGGTACGGGTACTGATAGCGGGCCTGCGCGAGACGGACTGACCGCGGCCTGCCTACAGCGCGTCGAACGGCGGGACGATACGGACGACGATGACCAGCGGATCCCGAGGCGCGACCAGGAAGTAGAACCAGCCGCCGGCCGCGTCCATCCGTCGTAGCCCGCCCGGGCGTGGCCCGTTGCCGAGATCGCTAATGTCGACGCCCGTACTGGCCAGGTCGATGAGCTGATCGGCCAGGCGTTCAACTTCCGCCACGACGTAATCCGGGATGCCGCCTGCCACGTGCCCGTGGTCCGGGTCGTACTCCCACCGCCACTCCATGATCACCGGGAGGGACGGCCGACGGCGGCGTGCGCCTCGTCGAGGATGCGTCCGATCTCCGCAGCGGCTCGGCGTGCCTGGTCCGCGTCACCCGTCGCGGCCCGGTCCTCCCAGGCGCGCAGGTCCGCCGCCAGGGCCGGCTGGCGCTGGATGTAGACGTAGGTTGCCCACTGGACGATGAACCGTTGCAAGGGTGCCAGATCCGAGCCCTGCCTGGACTGGTCCGCCGCTTGGTCCAGCTCTCGTGTGAACGCCGGCAGCGCCACCGGTGCGATCTGTCCGACGGCCTGACGCAGTGCGGCTACCGTCGCAGGGGGCTGGGGGATGAGTGGTTGCCCGGCGGCGGAGGTGGTCATGGCTACTCCCATGGGCGCGATTCTGGTCCCACGCGTCAGGCTATCCGCCGCTGGTTCCCGCCTACCGCTCAAACGGGTGAGGCAGAACCGATACGTCCGTCCGGCGGCATGGAATCGTCGGGGTGCTTCGCGCGTTGCACGGACGTGGGCAGGAGGCCGGTGACGTGCGGGCCGGGTGGCCCGCACGATCGAGCCGAGACACATGGGAGGGCCGCTATGGCTGCGCAGACACAGAGGGCCGTGCTCGCGGGCGGATGCTTCTGGGGCATGGAGGAGCTGATCCGACGGCTCCCGGGCGTGACCGCGACCCGGGTCGGCTACACCGGCGGTGACGTGCCGAACGCGACGTACCGCAACCACGGCACACACGCCGAGGCCATCGAGATCGTCTACGACCCCGAGGCGACCGACTACCGCGCGATCCTGGAGTTCTTCTTCCAGATCCACGACCCGAGCACCGAGAACCGCCAGGGCAACGACATCGGCCTCAGCTACCGCTCGGCGATCTACTACGTGGACGACGAGCAGAAGCGGATCGCCGAGGACACCATCGCCGACGTCGACGCCTCCGGGCTGTGGCCGGGCAAGGTCGTCACCGAGGTGGAGCCGGTCGGCCCCTTCTGGGAGGCCGAGCCCGAGCACCAGGACTACCTGCAGCGCTACCCCAACGGATACACCTGCCACTTCCCGCGTCCGGGGTGGCGGCTGCCCGTGCGCACCGAGGGCTGAGGCCACCGGGAGCCTGCGCGGGGCGGCCCGGCCGGGCCGCCCCGCCGTGCGTGGTGGGCGCTCAGTGCGGCAGCGTCGCCGGGCTGCCGCCGTTGGCCTCGTAGCCCGCCACCGCGAGCGCGCGGTAGACCGCGAACTCCGCCGCCGGGTCGGCTGACAGGGTCCAGGGCAGTGCGCCCACGTGGCCGTCTATGACCGTCAGCTGGTTCATCGCCTCCGCCCAGCGCTCGCTGCGGACCAGGAAGAAGATCAGAAGGTGCCGCACGTGCGCCTGCATCGGGTCGTCCGGGCGGGCCGAGTGCACCGCGTGCAGGGCGCCGTGGACGGCCTTGGTGACGACCTCGCTCTGGTAGAAACCGCTGACCAGGTTGACCTCGGGCAGGTGCTCGAAGACCGCGAAGAGCGGCATCGCCGCCAGGAGCGAGCCCTGCGGGGCGCGCGCGGCCGCCGCCTCAGCGAACGAGTACGCCAGGTCGCGGGAGCCGTGCCACTTCTCGCACCAGTACTGCAGGGCGGCCAGGTGGGCGCCCATGTGGTTCGGAGCGCGGTCCAGGATCTTCAGCCAGAGCTGCTCGAACTCCTCGCGCGGGTAACCGAGGCCGCGGGCCACCGACAGCTCGACGATGTACGGCACCGGGTCCCCCGGCGCGAGGAGGGCCGCCTCGCCGCAGGCCGCCTTCGCCTCCTCCATGATGATCCGGAAGTCGTCCGTGCCCGGCGTCGCCGTCCGCCACGCCTGCTGCACCAGGAACTCGGCGTGCACCGCCGCGCCGCCCGCGTCCTTGGGCGCCTCCGCCCGCCACACCCGCAGCCACTGCCCGCCCGGCGCCTCCCCGACGCCGCCGGGGCGCTGCCGCAGCTCCAGCGACGCGGCGCCCGCGAAGGCCTGCACGCGCTGCCAGCGCCGCTCGCCCTTCGCCTCGGTGCCGGCGAGGAGCTGCTGCGCCCCCCGGTAGTCCTGCGTGCGCTGCACCAGGTCCAGGACGTCCAGCAGGTCCTGGTCGGGACCGGGCATCCGGACGTCCAGCTCCTCCTCGCGGGCGAAGCCGTAGTTCGCCGGGTCGGCGGCGTCCGGGTGGCCCGGCGGGACGAGACCGACCGCGCCGCGCCGCCGCCGCGAGATCTGCAGCAGCACGAAGCCGAGCATGACCAGGGCCATCAGGACCCAGAGAATCTCCATGTCTCAAGCGAACCAGACGCCGCCGACAATTGGCGAACCTGTCCAGGGGACCTGTGGAAAACGCGCGGAGCGTTCCGCACGGCTACCCTCGGTGCCCATGAGCGACAGGCACATCAGTCAGCACTTCGAGACGCTCGCGATTCACGCGGGCAACACCGCCGATCCCCTGACGGGCGCGGTCGTACCGCCCATCTATCAGGTGTCGACCTACAAGCAGGACGGCGTCGGCGGCCTGCGCGGCGGCTACGAGTACAGCCGCAGCGCGAACCCGACCCGCACCGCCCTGGAGGAGAACCTCGCGGCCCTGGAGGCCGGCAGGCGGGGCCTGGCGTTCGCGTCCGGACTGGCGGCCGAGGACTGCCTGTTGCGTACGCTGCTGCGCCCCGGCGACCACGTGGTCATCCCCAACGACGCCTACGGCGGCACCTTCCGGCTCTTCGCCAAGGTCGCCGGCAAGTGGGGCGTGGAGTGGTCGGTGGCCGACACGGGCGACGCGGCGGCCGTGCGGGCCGCGCTCACCCCGAAGACCAGGGCCGTGTGGGTCGAGACGCCCTCCAACCCCCTCCTCGGGATCACCGACATCGCCGCCGTGGCCCAGGTCGCCCGGGACGCCGGCGCGCGCCTCGTCGTCGACAACACCTTCGCCACGCCCTACCTCCAGCAGCCGCTGGCGCTCGGCGCGGACGTCGTCGTGCACTCCCTGACCAAGTACATGGGCGGTCACTCGGACGTCGTCGGCGGCGCGCTGATCGTCGACGACCAGGAGCTGGGGGAGGAGCTGGCCTTCCACCAGAACTCGATGGGCGCGGTCGCCGGGCCCTTCGACTCCTGGCTGGTGCTGCGCGGCACCAAGACGCTCGCGGTGCGCATGGACCGGCACAGCGAGAACGCGACCAAGGTCGTCGAGATGCTCTCGCGGCACGCGCGCGTGACGAGCGTGCTGTACCCGGGGCTGCCGGAGCACCCGGGGCACGAGGTCGCCGCCAAGCAGATGAAGGCGTTCGGCGGCATGGTGTCGTTCCGCGTCGAGGGCGGCGAGCAGGCGGCCGTCGAGGTGTGCGACCGCGCGAAGGTGTTCACGCTCGGCGAGTCCCTGGGCGGCGTCGAGTCGCTGATCGAGCACCCGGGCCGGATGACGCACGCCTCCGCGGCGGGCTCCGCCCTGGAGGTGCCCGCCGACCTGGTGCGGCTGTCGGTCGGCATCGAGAACGCCGACGACCTGCTGGCCGACCTCCAGCAGGCACTCGGCTAGGTGCCCCGGCTGTCGGACGATCCGGTCGCGCCCGCCTGATCGTCCGCGCCTGAAGGCGGTGTCCCGCGGGTGAGGGCGGTGCCCGCGCGTGAGGGCGGGCTGCGACTGAAGGCGGGCTCCCACGCGGTTGACCCCCACGCGGTTGAGTCATGCACCCGCGTGAAGCGGACTCACCAGCCCTCCCAGCCCGTCATGGGTGGGGTCGTCTCCGACGGCGGCTCCACCCACGGCTGGACGGTCAGGGCCCACACCGCGAACGCCACGGCCGCCGCGCCGAGCACCAGCCACGTCAGGCGGCGGAGGGCGGTCCTGCGCCGCAGCATGCGACCGCCGCGGCGCACGGCCTCCGCGTACAGCTCGGGCGGGACCCGCGGCGGCGACTGCTCAAGGATCCGCCGCGCGGCGGCCTCGCGTTTCGGGCGGCTCATCACGACCCCCTCACCCTCCCGCGGCTCCCCGCGCGCGTGCCCGCCGCCGGGCCCCTCACGGCGTCGCCGTCCTCGTGTCCGGTGCCACCGGACGGACCGGCGCGGCGGGCGGGCGGGCGGAGAAGCGTCGCCACCGCCCGGTCGCAGAGCGTCCGCACGCGCTCCAGGGGCAGGCCGAGCAGGGCCGCTGCCTGTTCCTCGGCGACGCCCTCGTACAGCCTGAGGACCAGGATCAGGCGTTCCTGCGGGGAGAGGCCCCCCAGGGGGCCGGCGGGGCGACCGCGGGACCGGCCGAGGCCGCCGTGCCGGTGCCAGGCCTCGCGGGCGAAGCGGGTGGCCAGGTACTGCCGGGTCCGGTCGTAGGGGTCCTCGCCGTGCAGCCGGTCCCAGGCCGCGTAGGTGTGGGCCAGGGACAGGGCGAGCAGGTGCCGCGCGCGCGGGTTGGCGTCCGGGGGCTCCGCCGTGAGCAGGGTGGCGGCATGCAGCAGCCGTCCCGCCGCACCCGCGACGAACGCCTCGAACTCCCGGGCCCGGCGGGCTCCGTGGGACGCATGCCGTTCTCGCACCGCGCCTCCCGCCCGGACCGGCGACGAGCCCTGAGGTCTCCATACCTGAGGTCTCATATCAGGCCAGGGGCGGCCCGCCGGTCAAGGGTCCGGTGCGAACCGTCCCGGAAACCTCGCCGAGGACGGGCGAGGACGGGTGAGGGCCGGCGATAACCGGCGACGACGGGTGAGGACGTCTGGGGACGGCGCGTCAGGAGGACGACGGCGTATCCGTGGCCGTCGCACCCGAGGGGGCCATACGGGCGGACAGGGCGCCGTTGAAGCGTGCGAGGAGCGCGCAGAAGGTCTCGCGCTCCTCCGGTGCCCAGTCGTGGGTCAGCTCGGCCATGAGCTGACGCCGGGAGGTCCGGACCTCCTCCAGCCGCGACACGCCGCGCGGGGACAGCTGGAGGACCACCGCGCGGCCGTCCTCCGGGTGCGAGGTCCGCTTGACGAGTCCGCTGTCGACGAGCGGGGCCACCTGCCGGGTGACCGTCGAGGAGTCGATGCCCATGCTCGCGGCGAGGGCCTTCACGCCCATCGGGCCCTCTTTGTCGAGGCGGTTGAGCAGGAGGTAGGCGGCTCGGTCCATGGAGTTGCGCACCTGGCCGACTCCGCCGAGCCGGGTCTGTTCCGCGCGCCGCGCGAAGAGCGCGACCTCGTGCTGGAGCGTCTCGAGAAGACCGGGGTCACCGGCGGTCGTCATGTCCATCGACATTTCAGGTGTTGTGGGCATGGCCGGGGGCTCACTTCGTGGAGGGCTGCTGATTTGGGGGACAGGGTACGCGGCCGGGCGGCAGGGCGTACCGACGCTCGGGCAAAGCAGGTCTCGGAGGTTGGTCACAACGGTGCACCGGGACCGCGAACTGCGATGCTGGGGACATGAGCTACAGCACGGCCGCCCCTGTCGGACCCGTCACCCTCGACGACGTGCGCGGAGCCCAGAAGATGCTCTCGGGTGTCGCACGGGTGACGGCGATGGAGGGCAGCAGGCACCTGTCCCGGATGGTCGGCTCGCCGGTGCACCTCAAGTGCGAGAACCTTCAGCGCACGGGCTCGTTCAAGCTGCGTGGCGCCTATGTGCGGATCGCCGGGCTGCTGCCCGAGCAGCGGGCCGCCGGTGTGGTCGCGGCGAGCGCGGGCAACCACGCGCAGGGCGTGGCGCTGGCGTCGTCGCTGCTCGGGGTGCGTTCGACGGTGTTCATGCCGAAGGGCGCCCCGCTGCCGAAGGTCAGCGCGACCCGGGAGTACGGCGCCGAGGTGCGGCTGCACGGCCAGGTCGTCGACGAGACGCTGGCCGCGGCCCAGGAGTACGCGGAGCGCAGCGGTGCCGTGTTCATCCACCCCTTCGACCATCCCGACGTCATCGCGGGCCAGGGCACCGTCGGGCTGGAGATCCTGGAGCAGTGCCCCGAGGTGCGGACCGTCGTGGTCGGCATCGGCGGGGGCGGACTGGTGGCCGGCATCGCGGTCGCCGTGAAGGCGCTGCGGCCCGACGTGCGGATCGTGGGCGTGCAGGCGGAGGGCGCGGCGGCGTATCCGCCCTCGCTCGCCGCGGGCCGCCCGGTGGCCGTCGAGAACCCGGTCACGATGGCCGACGGCATCAAGGTGGGGCGGCCCGGTGACGTGCCGTTCGGGATCGTCGGCGAGCTGGTGGACGAGGTCCGTACGGTCTCCGAGGACGAGCTGTCCACGGCGCTGCTGCTCTGTCTGGAGCGGGCCAAACTGGTCGTGGAGCCGGCCGGCGCGAGCCCGGTGGCGGCGCTGCTGAGCGCGCCCGAGACCTTCGCGGGCCCGGTGGTGGCGGTGCTGTCCGGCGGCAACGTGGACCCGGTGCTGATGCAGGGCGTGCTGCGGCACGGCATGGCCGCGCAGGGCCGTTACCTGGCGGTCCGGCTCCGCCTGACGGACCGGCCGGGCGCCCTTGCCACGCTTCTCGGGGTGCTGTCGGTGGTCGACGCCAACGTCCTCGACGTGAGCCACGTGCGGACCCACCCGCGGCTCGGGCTCACGGAGGCGGAGGTCGAGCTGCACCTGGAGACGAAGGGCCCGGAGCACTGCGCGGAGGTCGGCCGGGCGCTGCGGGAGGCGGGCTACACCGTCATCGCCTGAGCTGCTCGGCCGCTTCGTCACTCGTTCGGGCAACTGCATTGTGAGACGCGATACATCGCGTTACTGTGTGTCATGCGCCGCTCGCTGAGCGCGGCGAATCGTACAAACCTAGGCTTTTCGAAGAATCCCCGACGACGTGGAGACTCATATGCCGGGCGCCATCTATGCCGAAGGCCTGGTCAAGACCTTCGGCGACGTAAGGGCTCTGGACGGTGTCGACCTGGACGTACCCGAGGGCACGGTCCTGGGCCTGCTCGGACCGAACGGCGCGGGCAAGACCACCGCCGTCCGCTGTCTCACGACCCTGCTGCGCCCCGACAGCGGCAAGGCGGTCGTCGCGGGCCTCGACGTACTCGGGCAACCCAACGAGGTGCGGCGTTCCATCGGCCTCTCCGGCCAGTTCGCCGCGGTCGACGAATACCTGACCGGCCGGGAGAACCTGCAGATGGTCGGCCAGCTCTACCAGATGAGGGGCAGGGCGGCGAAGGCCCGGGCCGCCGAGCTGCTGGACCAGTTCCACCTCGCGGACGCCGCGGACCGGCCCACCAAGACCTACTCCGGTGGCATGCGGCGCCGGCTCGACCTGGCGGCCGCCCTGGTCGTCTGCCCGCCCGTCATGTTCATGGACGAGCCGACCACCGGCCTCGACCCGCGCAACCGGCAGGAGCTGTGGGGGGTCATCAAACAGCTGGTCGCCGGTGGTACGACCCTGCTGCTGACCACGCAGTACCTGGAGGAGGCCGATCACCTCGCGCACGACATCGCGGTCGTCGACCACGGCCGTGTCATAGCCCGCGGCACCTCCGACCAGCTCAAGGCCCGCACCGGGGGAGAGCGGGTCGAGGTCGTCGTCCACGAGCGCGACCACATGGGGGAGGCCGCAGAGGTGCTCGCCGGCTTCGGCAAGGGCTCGACCACCGTCGAGGAGCACACCCGCAAGCTCACCGTCCCCGTCACCGGCGGCGCCAAGCTGCTCGCCGAGGTCATCCGCGAACTCGACGTCCGCGGCATCGAGATCGACGACATCGGCCTGCGTCGCCCCACCCTCGACGACGTCTTCCTCTCCCTCACCGGCCATGTCGCCGAGACCAAGGGGGAGGACGGCCCGGCGGACGACGCCGGCCACGAGCAGGAGAAGGAGGCCACCAAGTGAGCGCCGCCACCGAAACGGCGCCGGTCGCGGCCGCCGCCAACCGCATGGGCCAGTCCGTCCGCGACTCGCTGGTCATCGCCCGCAGAAACCTGATCCGGATGACCAGGATCCCGGAGATGGTCCTGTTCGGGGTCATCCAGCCGGTGATGTTCGTCGTCCTGTTCACCTATGTCTTCGGCGGCTCGATGAAGATCGGGAACACCACCGACGCGGGCGTCTACAAGGACTTCCTGATGGCCGGCATCTTCGCGCAGACCGTCACCTTCGCCACCGCGGGGTCGGCGGCCGGAATCGCCGACGACATGCAGAAGGGTCTCGTCGACCGCTTCCGCTCCCTGCCGATGGCGCGGGGCGCGGTGCTGACGGGACGGACCGTCGCCGATCTCGTCCAGACGTGCATCACGGTGCTCGTCCTCGCGATCGTCGCCCTGCTCGTGGGCTGGCGCACCGGATCCGCGGAGCCGACCAACGCCGGGAAGATCCTGGGCGCCTTCGGCCTGCTCCTCCTGCTCGGATACGCGTTCACCTGGATCGGGGCGCTCATCGGGCTGTCCGTGCGGACGCCGGAGGCGGCGACCTCGGGAGGGATCATCTGGCTGTTCCCGGTGACGTTCGTGTCGAACGCCTTCGTGGACTCCAGCCAGATGACGCCCTGGCTGCGGCACATAGCCGAGTGGAATCCGTTCAGCGCCACGGTGCAGGCGACACGCGAACTGTTCGGCAACCCGGGAGTCGTCCAGTCCGACGCCTGGCCCATGCAGCACCCGGTGTGGGCCTCGCTGATCTGGTCCGTGCTGATCATCGCGGTCTTCCGGACCCTGGCGGTGCGCAAGTACCGCTCGGCCGCCAACTGAACGGCGAGACGGCGAGACGGCGAGGACGCCGAGACGGCGACGAGCCCCCGGCGTCACAGGGACGCCGAGGGCTCGGTCGAGGCGGAAAGCCGGGCCGGGTCAGCCGTTGTACGGCTCGGCCTTGAGGATCTTCACCGAGGCCGGCTTGCCGTTGGGCAGCTCGTACTGGGCGTCGTCGCCGACCTTGTGGCCGATGACGCCCGAGCCCAGCGGCGACTGCGGCGAGTAGGTCTCGATCTCCGAGCTCGCGTACTCGCGGGAGGCGAGCAGGAAGGTCAGCGTGTCGTCCTCGTCACCGTCGAAGGCGATCGTGACCACCATGCCGGGGGCCACCGCACCGTCGGCGGCCGGGGCCTCGCCCACCTTGGCGTTCTCGAGCAGCTGGGTCAGCTGGCGCACACGGAGCTCCTGCTTGCCCTGCTCCTCCTTCGCCGCGTGGTACCCGCCGTTCTCGCGCAGGTCCCCCTCCTCGCGGGCGGCGGCGATCTTGGAAGAGATCTCGGTGCGCGCAGGACCAGTAAGGTATTCAAGCTCCTCCTTGAGCTTGTTGTACGCCTCCTGGGTCAGCCAGGTGACGTTCTCGCTGGTCTGGGTCACGGGTGCTCCTCGTTGGTACTGGGAATACAAATCAACGCCCTACCCAGAAGGATGTTCCTTCACGGAAGGGCGAAACCACGAGCCTAACAATTCAGTACCCAAAGGGGGAGGACATAAGCCACCAGATCCATGTCACCGCAGGTCAGGCGGCACGTTTTGGCGCTCGTGGGCACTGCTGGAGCAGCTGGACCAGCTGCGTCACTCCGGGTGGCAGCCGAGCAGCTCGGCCGTCGTCCCGGCGGCCTTGGTGCGCAGGGTGACCACCTTGTCGATGCGGGTGGCGTCCCCGTCGAAGCGGAAGTCGGCCCGGCCCACCTCGTCGCCGTCCTCCGCCTGGGAGCGCACGGTGCAGTAGCCGGTGGCCCCGGCGTCCTTGCGGACCTCCAGGTGCACCTGCACCGAGTCCTCCGCGAGCTCGAAGCCGATCAGCTCGCCGCTGATCTTGTTCTGGCCGACGTAGTGGTAGCCGAACCAGCCGATCACCGCGAGCAGGACGGCACCGAGCACGGCACCGGCGACCTTGAGCGTGCGGTCGGCCCGCTCGTCCGAGGAGCGGCCGTAGCGGCCCTCGGGCGCTCGCGGCGTTCGCGTGCTCGCCGTACTCATGATCGTCCTCTCGGCAGGAGCCGGGCTTCCCGGGTGCCGGAATTATTCCGCTCCCGATTCGGTCACTATAGAAGCCCCCGATTGCGCCGATGCAGACGGGCGCCGACTGACCGAGGAATGAGTCTTGACTGACCAGCTGCGACTGATGGCCGTGCACGCCCACCCCGACGACGAGTCGAGCAAGGGCGCGGCCACCATGGCGAAGTACGTGTCCGAGGGGGTGGACGTGCTGGTGGTGACCTGCACGGGCGGGGAACGCGGCTCCATCCTCAACCCGAAGCTCCAGGGCGACCCGTACATCGAGGAGCACATCCACGAGGTGCGCAAGAAGGAGATGGACGAGGCCCGGGAGATCCTCGGCGTGCGGCAGGAGTGGCTCGGCTTCGTCGACTCCGGCTTGCCCGAGGGTGACCCGCTGCCGCCGCTCCCGGAGGGCTGCTTCGCCCTGGAGGACGTCGACAAGGCGGCCGGCGAGCTGGTGCGCAAGATCCGCTCCTTCCGCCCCCAGGTGATCACCACCTACGACGAGAACGGCGGGTATCCGCACCCCGACCACATCATGACCCACAAGATCACGATGGTGGCCTTCGAGGGCGCGGCCGACACCGAGAAGTACCCGGAGGCCGAGTACGGAGCGGCGTACCAGCCCTCGAAGGTGTACTACAACCAGGGCTTCAACCGGCCCCGCACCGAGGCGCTGCACCACGCGCTGCTCGACCGCGGGCTGGAGTCGCCCTACGCGGACTGGCTCAAGCGCTGGGCGGAGTTCGAGCGCAAGGAGCGCACGCTCACCACGCACGTGCCGTGCGCGGACTTCTTCGAGATCCGCGACAAGGCGCTGATCGCCCACGCCACGCAGATCGACCCCGACGGGGGCTGGTTCCGGGTGCCGCTGGAGCTCCAGAAGGAGGTCTGGCCCACCGAGGAGTACGAGCTCGCGAAGTCCCTCGTGGAAACCTCCCTCCCCGAGGACGACCTCTTCGCGGGCGTCCGGGACAATGCCTGACATGAGTGGAAGCGCAAGCCTGGCAATGACGCACCTCGTCACTCTCGCCGAGCTCGACGAGGACAAGGTCACCCCGGGTGTCCTCGGGTTCATCGTCTTCGCGGTGATGGCCCTGGCGGTGTGGGGGCTGATGAAGTCCATGAACCGGCACATGGGCAGGGTGGAGTTCAAGGAGACCGGGGATGCCGAGGGCTCCGCCGGTGGTGGTGAGGCGGCGAAGCCGCAGCGGGGGTAGTGGAGCGGCGTTCTCTTCGGCGCCCGGCGCCCGGCGCCCGGCGCCCGGCGTCGGTGCGGGCCGGGGGCGGGTCGCGCGGCCCGGCGCTGACGGGGTGCCGCTGCGCCCACCCGTGCCGCCCCAGCGGCACGACTGCCCGCAGCGGCGCGGCACGCACTGCCCGCAGCGGCGGCGGGGCGGGGGCTACGCCGGTACCGGGACGCCCATGACCTCCCTTGCCTGGCGGTTCGGGACCATGCCCAGGCGCCAGGCCTGCCAGCCTGCCTCCAGTTGTATGCCGCGTTCCAGGAGCAGCTGGTACGCGTTCACGTAGTCGTCCAGCTTGGGGTCGCGGGCGGCGTGGCGGGCGCGGGAGAGCTGGGTCAGCTCCTCCTGTGCCACCGCCGTACCGATCTCCACACCGCCGGGGGCGGCGTAGGGCAGCAGCGTGCAGCGCAGGAAGCGGGCCCAGTCCTCGCCCCGCCGGTCGCCGTACCCGGCGAAGAGCACGGCGGCCTCGTCGCACAGGGCCAGGGCCTGCGGCGTACGGGCGTTGCCCGCGTCCACGACCGCCAGCTCCAGGCAGGTCCACCCCTCGCCGTGTCCGACACCGATGCGCTGGAAGTCGGCGCGCGCGTCGACCAGGAGCTGGCGGGCGAAGCCCGAGTTGCGCAGCGAACCGGTCTGGGCGGCGCGCTGGTCGCGGGTGACCCGCGCCGAGTGGTGCCGGGCGCAGGCCAGGCCGTACACGTCCCGCATCCGGGAGAACATCGTGCGGGAGCGTTCCAGTTCCCGGACGGACCGGTCCAGGTCGCCGGCCTCCTCCAGTGCCTGGCCGAGGTAGTAGACGGTCCACGCCTCGCCGCGCGCGTCCTCGTTCTCGCGGTGCCGGGCCGTCGCCCGCCGCAGTTCGTCCACCGCCACCGAGGCGTCGCCGTCCACCAGGCGGGCCCGCGCCAGCTGCGTCAGCGCCCAGGCCTCGCCGCGGGCGTCCTGGGTGCGGCCGTACAGCTCCAGGGCCGCCCGCAGGTCCGCCTCCGCGCCGGGGACGTCGCCCATGCGCAGGTGCAGCTGGCCGAGCTGGAAGTGGGCCCACGCCTGGCCGTGCACCGACTCGCCCGCCCGGTGCAGCACCAGTGACTCGGTGAGCAGGTCGAGGGCCTCGGCCAGCCTGGACCGGTCGCGCTGCACCGCCGCCAGCGCGTGCAGCGTCCACGCCCGGTCCGTGGCCAGTTCCGGCGAGGCCTGGAGGTCGAGGGCCTCCTGGAGCCTGGCCGCCGCCTCGGTCAGATTGCCCTGGTGGTGCAGCGTGATCCCCAGCGAGCACAGGGCGCGGGCCGCACCGGCGTCGTGGTGGGCGTCGCGGTACAGGTCGACCACGGAGGTGAGCGTCGTCCGCGCCTTGTCCAGCTCGCCGAGCTGCCGGGCCGCGATGCCGGTCCGCCACTGCACCGAGCGCACCAGCAGCCCCTGGTCCACGGCTTGCGCCAGCTCGTTGATCTCACCCAGCCGGTACAGGTCGCCGCGCAGCAGGCAGTAGTCGCACAGCGCGCCCAGCAGGTTCAGCACCGTGCCCTGGTCGACGCCCTCCGCGTGTCTGAGCGCCGCCGTGATGAAGCTCGACTCGTCGTCCAGCCAGCGCAGCGCCTCGTCCAGGGACGTGAAGCCGTACTGCCCGAACTGGTTGGAGCGGGTCGACATGTTGCCGTCGACCAGGCGCAGCACGGAGTCGGCCAGCTCGGCGTAGTTCGCGATGAGCCGTTCCTGCGCGGCCGTCCGGTCGGCGGGCTGCTCCTCGTCGGCGAGCCGGGCGCGGGCGAAGGCGCGCACCACGTCGTGCAGGCGGTACCGGCTGCCCCGGACGTGGTCGATCAGACCCGCCCGCGCCAGCGCCGTCAGCTGCCGGGTCGCCTCCGTCTCGTCCGTGGCCAGCAGCGCGGCGGCGGCAGCGGCGCCCAGCGAGGTGCGCCCCGCCAGCGCCAGCCGGCGCAGCAGCCGCCGGGCCGGTTCCGACTGGTCGGTGTAGCGCAGCCACAGTGCCCGCTCGGCCGGATCCACCGGCCCGTACGCCCCCAGGTCGGTCGCCAGGGCGCGCGGCGAGCGCGGGCCCAGCGACGAGCCCGCGATGCGCAGCGCCAGCGGCAGCCCGCCGCACAGCTCCCGGATCCGGTCGCCGGACTCGGCGTCGTAGGGGCCCGAGTTGTCCTCGGCGGCGGCCGCGAGCAGCTCCTCCGCGCCCGCCGCGTCCAGCGCGTCGACGGGCAGGTCGTACACCCGGGCGGGCAGGTCGGCGGGGAGCCGCAGCGGCTCGCGCGCGGTGACCAGCACCAGGCTGTCCGACCGCTCCGGCACCAGCGTGCGCACCTGCTCGGCGTCCGCGGCGTCGTCCAGGACGACGGTGACCGGGACGCCCGTCAGATGCTGGTGGTACAGCTCGCTGAGCCGCTTGACCTGCTGGTCGGCGGAGGAGCGCTCACGGAACAGCAGTTGCTCGCGCGGCGCCCCGAGCCGGTTCAGCAGGTGCAGCAGCGCGTCCCGGGTGCTCAGCTGCGACCCGCCGCCCTCCCCGGCGCCGCCCGCCTCGGAGCCGTCTGCGCGCAGATCGACCAGGCACGCCCCGCGGAAGTAGTCGCGCAGTTCGTGGACCGCGCGCACCGCCAGCGTCGTACGGCCGCTGCCGGGCGCCCCGTGCAGCACCACCACCGTCGGCTTGGTCTCCGTGCTCGCGCGGGCCGCCTGCACCCACTGCCGCAGCTGCGCCATCTCCTGCCGCCGCCCCGCGAAGGCGGCGTCCGCCTCGGGCAGTTGCGCGAACGACTGCTCCAGCGCACTGCGCCCACGGGCCGCCGCGCTCTTGTCGGCGCCCCGCAGCTTCGGTCCCGTCCTGGTGGGCCCGGTGGACGCGGCGAGCATCCGCTGCTGGTCCAGGAAGGGGCGGATGCCGCGCACCTCCAGCGCGGTGAGCCACTGCAGCCGCAGCTGCTCGGGCCCGCCGGGCTGGCTGACGGCCCCGGCCCGGTGGTGGGCGGCCGGCACATGCGCCCCGACGACCTTCACCACCGTCGCCGCCGCGCCGACGACCCCGACCGCCACGCCCGCGCCGACGGCCGTGCCGGTGCCGGTGCCGAGCGCCACGTCGGCCACCACCGCGGCGACCGCCGCCACGGCGGCCACCAGCAGGGGCGTGCCGGCGCCCTCACGGGCGTAGCGCTGGCGGAAGGTGAGCTGGCCGGCGGCGGCCTCGTCGAGGGCGTGGGTGTAGGCGTCGTACTCCTCGCCGGCCGTCCCGGCCAGGGCGTCCAGGCCCGTCCGGGCCCGGGAGAGCAGTACGTTCCCGTCCGTGCGTCCGCCCGAGCGCCGTACCTCCTCCTCCACGGCCCGCCTGAGCAGCCCCTCGGCCTCCGCCCGATGACTGTCCCGCATGTCGCGCCCCCTCCGGCGGCATCGGTGTCCTGCCGGGTACCCCTGCTGCCCCCGGTGGCCCCGGACGACCCAGAGGCCTCCCGACCCGTCCCCGGGTCCTTCCCCGGTTATGCGTGGGTCAAGTGTCCTGCGCGGAGGAGACCCTGGGGAGGGTGCTGCACGACCGGGCCGAACCAAAACCCGCCCACCGCCCCACCCGACGCCGAGCCCCACGGTCCTCCGCCTTGAACTCCCACGCGTGCGATACGGCCCGGTGAGGCGGGCTCGTGAGGGTTTCGCCGGTTGCGCGGGGTGCTGTGAGAGGCTGGGGCGCATGAACCGGTTGGCTGGTGTGACCTCGCCGTATCTGCTGCAGCACGCTGACAATCCGGTCGACTGGTGGCCCTGGACGCCGGAGGCTTTCGAGGAGGCCCGGCGGCGTGACGTCCCGGTGCTGCTGAGTGTCGGCTACTCCGCCTGCCACTGGTGCCACGTGATGGCGCACGAGTCGTTCGAGGACGGGCCCACCGCCGAGTACCTCAACTCGCACTTCGTGAGCGTCAAGGTGGACCGCGAGGAGCGGCCCGACGTCGACGCCGTCTACATGGAGGCCGTGCAGGCGGCGACCGGGCAGGGCGGCTGGCCCATGACCGTGTTCCTCACGCCGGACGCCGAGCCCTTCTACTTCGGTACCTACTTCCCGCCCGAGCCCCGGCACGGCATGCCCTCCTTCCGGCAGGTGCTCCAGGGCGTCCAGCAGGCGTGGGCGGAGCGGCGCGACGAGGTCGGCGAGGTCGCCGGGAAGATCGTGCGGGACCTGGCCGGCCGGGAGATCTCCTACGGCGACGCCGAGGCGCCCGGCGAGGAGCAGCTCGGGCAGGCGCTGCTCGGACTCACCCGCGAGTACGACGCACAGCGCGGCGGGTTCGGCGGGGCGCCGAAGTTCCCGCCCTCCATGGCGGTCGAGTTCCTGCTGCGCCACCACGCCCGCACCGGCGCCGAGGGCGCCCTCCAGATGGCCGCCGACACCTGTGAGCGGATGGCCCGCGGCGGCATCTACGACCAGCTGGGCGGCGGCTTCGCCCGGTACTCCGTGGACCGCGACTGGGTCGTGCCGCACTTCGAGAAGATGCTGTACGACAACGCGCTGCTGTGCCGTGTCTACGCCCACCTCTGGCGGGCCACCGGGTCCGACCTCGCGCGCCGGGTCGCGCTGGAGACCGCGGACTTCATGGTGCGGGAACTGCGCACCGCCGAGGGCGGGTTCGCCTCCGCGCTGGACGCCGACAGCGACGACGGCACCGGACGGCACGTCGAGGGCGCGTACTACGTGTGGACGCCGGCCCAGCTCGGCGAGGTGCTCGGTGCCGAGGACGCGGAACTGGCCGCGCAGTACTTCGGCGTGACCGAGGAGGGCACCTTCGAGCACGGCGCCTCCGTGCTGCAACTGCCGCAGCAGGAGGCCGTCGTCGACGCCGCGCGGATCGCCTCGGTCCGGGAGCGGCTGCTCGCCGCGCGTGACGGGCGCCCCGCCCCCGGCCGGGACGACAAGGTGGTCGCCGCCTGGAACGGCCTCGCCGTCGCCGCGCTCGCCGAGACCGGCGCCTACTTCGAGCGCCCCGACCTGGTCGAGGCCGCCGTCGCCGCCGGCGACCTGCTGGTGCGGCTGCACCTGGACGAGCAGGTACGGCTCACCCGGACCAGCAAGGACGGCCGGCCGGGCGGCAACGCGGGGGTGCTGGAGGACTACGCCGACGTGGCCGAGGGCTTCCTCGCGCTGGCCTCGGTGACCGGGGAGGGCGTCTGGCTGGACTTCGCCGGGTTCCTGCTCGACCACGTCCTCACCCGGTTCCGCGACGAGTCCGGTTCGCTGTACGACACCGCGGCCGACGCCGAGCAGCTGATCCGCCGCCCGCAGGACCCGACCGACAACGCCACCCCGTCCGGCTGGAGCGCCGCCGCGAACGCCCTGCTCGCCTACGCCGCCCACACCGGCTCCGAGCCGCACCGCACCGCCGCCGAGCAGGCCCTCGGCGTGGTGAAGGCGCTCGGGCCGCGCGTTCCGCGCTTCATCGGCTGGGGGCTCGCCGCCGCCGAGGCGCTGCTCGACGGCCCGCGCGAGGTCGCCGTGGTCGGGGCCGATGCCGCCGACGCCGCCGCCCGGGGGCTGCACCGTACGGCGCTGCTGGGCACGGCGCCGGGGGCGGTCGTCGCCTACGGCGTCGCGGGGAGCGACGAGTTCCCGCTGCTCGCCGACCGGCCGCTGGTGGGCGGGGCACCGGCCGCGTACGTCTGCCGCAACTTCACCTGCGACGCGCCGACGACCGACCCCGAGCGGCTGCGCGCCGCGCTGAACGGCTGACACCGCGGGCGCCGTACGGACGGCGTCAGGATTCCCCGCCGGACTCCGCGAGGGCGCGCTCCACGATGGCCTCCAGCTGCTCGTGGTGCGCGCCCTTCCAGTACGCGCGTCCGCACGTGCCGCACTTCGCGAAGACGTCGTACGACCGCTCGGTGCCGCCCTTGAGCTGGTCGGCCACCTCGTCCTTGGTGGCGGGCCCCAGCAGGCCGTTGCAGGCGGTGCACCGCGTCCACGGGCGCAGGGCGGGCTGGAACCGGGCCAGGACCTCACTGAGCTGGTCGTCGGGGCGGGTGCTGTAGACGAAGGCGCCGGCCCACGGCTCGCGGCGGCGCAGCAGACCGCGGTCGCGGCTGAGCAGGACGCGTTTTTCGGCGGCCGACAGCGCGGCGAGCGCCGGGTCCCCGAGGTCCGCCGACTCGTACGCGGTGTCCACGCCGAGCAGCCGCAGCCGGCGGGCGAGGGTGCCGAGGTGGACGTCGAGCAGGAAGCGCAGGGGCGCGCCCGGGACCTCCTGGGGGTGGGTCACGGGCTGCACGCGCACCGACTCGCCGCCCGCCGGGACATGGCCGTGCGGTACCTCGCGGCCGTCGACGAGGAGCGTGCCGACCTCGGTCAGCGGGACGCCGAGGGACTCCACGACGTGGCCGAGGGTGGAGACGCCGTCGGCGGTGGCGCGGGCGGTGCCGGTGGGACGGGCGCGGGGCACGAACAGGTGCAGCTCGGGGGCGAACTCGACGCGGATCTCGGGACCGTTCACCCGGTCAGGATGCCACGGTCGCCGGGCCCGGACAGCGGCCTTTTCCGGGGCCGGGGGCCCTGTGCGCACCGACGACGGGAAGGGCCGGACAGGCCCTAGTAGGCGATCAGCGAGATCCCCACGTAGTGCGCGATGAAGGCGGCCAGGGTGAAGGAGTGGAAGACCTCGTGGAAGCCGAACCAGCGCGGTGACGGGTTGGGGCGCTTGAGCCCGTAGATCACGCCGCCCGCGCTGTAGAGCAGCCCGCCGACGATCACCAGGACGAGGACGGCGATGCCGCCGGCCCGCATGAACTCGGGCAGGTAGAAGACGGCCGCCCAGCCCATGGCCAGGTAGCAGGGCGTGTAGAGCCAGCGCGGGGCGCCGACCCAGAAGACGCGGAAGACGATGCCCGCGGCCGCCGCCGCCCAGATTCCCCAGAGCAGCCACTGGCCCTTGGCGCCCGGCAGCAGCAGCATCGTGAGCGGGGTGTAGGTGCCCGCGATGATCAAAAAGATGTTGGCGTGGTCCAGGCGGCGCAGGACGCCGTCCATCCGTGGGCTCCAGTCGCCCCGGTGGTAGAGCGCGCTGACGCCGAACAGCAGGCAGGCGGTCAGTACGTAGACCCCGCAGGCGATGCGGGCCTCGGTCGACTGGGCCAGGGCGGTGAGCACGAGTCCCGCGACGAGGACGGCCGGGAACATGCCGAGGTGCAGCCAGCCGCGCAGCTTCGGCTTCACCGGATGCGGGAGCGAGAGCGCCGTAGGACCCCGGCCGGCGGCCGGCTTCTCCCTGGGCGCGTCGGGGACGGACGCAGTCATGCGGGCATCGTACCTACGGTTCCGTAAGTTACGCATCAGTACGAACGTATGACCTACGGCGAGTGGCCATCGTCTCATGGGCGGGCCGGCCCCCGGCACCCCCTCAGCGGCAGTGCGCCCGTCCCGGCGGAGGCACGTGGTGATGCTCACTCCGCTCAAGTGTGACGCCCTCTGGACAGATGGGCGCTCGCGGCGGATGATCAAATGAGTGCGGTCGGCACCGGATGAGCACCCACGAGCCAAACGTCACGCATCCGGGTCGCAGCCCCCACGGGGCCTCTCAACAAAAAACCCCTCATTTAGGAGCAATCGTGGCGCGCGACATCGCGGCTCCCCCCGTCCCCACCACCCATCAGGAACTGATCTCGTGGGTGAACGAGATCGCCGAACTGACCCAGCCGGACGCAGTGGTCTGGTGCGACGGGTCCGAGGCCGAGTACGAGCGCCTGTGCGGGGAGCTCGTCGAGCAGGGCACCTTCCGCAAACTCGACCCGATCAAGCGCCCCAACTCCTACTACGCGGCCTCCGACCCCTCCGACGTCGCCCGCGTCGAGGACCGGACCTTCATCTGCTCCGCCAAGGAGGAGGACGCGGGCCCGACCAACCACTGGAAGGACCCCGCCGAGATGCGGGAGATCTTCACCGGCGAGAAGGGCGAGGGCGGTCTGTTCCGCGGTGCGATGCGCGGCCGGACCATGTACGTCGTGCCCTTCTGCATGGGCCCCCTCGGCTCCCCGCTCTCCGCGCTCGGCGTCGAGATCACCGACTCCGCGTACGTCGCCGCCTCCATGCGCACCATGACCCGCATGGGGCGGCCGGTCCTGGACGAGCTGGGCGAGGACGGCTTCTTCGTCAAGGCCGTGCACTCCGTCGGCGCCCCGCTGGAGCCCGGCCAGGCGGACGTCCCCTGGCCGTGCAGCGGCACCAAGTACATCTCGCACTTCCCCGAGGACCGCGAGATCTGGTCCTACGGCTCCGGCTACGGCGGCAACGCCCTGCTCGGCAAGAAGTGCTACGCCCTGCGCATCGCCTCCGTCATGGCCCGCGACGAGGGCTGGCTGGCCGAGCACATGCTGGTGCTCAAGCTGACCCCGCCGCGGGGTGAGGCCAAGTACGTCGCCGCGGCCTTCCCCTCGGCCTGCGGCAAGACCAACCTCGCCATGCTGGAGCCCACGATCTCCGGCTGGACCGTGGAGACCATCGGCGACGACATCGCCTGGATGCGCTTCGGCGAGGACGGCCGCCTGTACGCCATCAACCCCGAGGCCGGCTTCTTCGGCGTCGCGCCCGGCACCGGTGAGCACACCAACGCCAACGCGATGAAGACCCTGTGGGGCAACTCCGTCTTCACCAACGTCGCCCTCACCGACGACGGCGACGTGTGGTGGGAGGGGATGACCGAGGAGACGCCGGCCCACCTGACGGACTGGAAGGGCAACGACTGGACGCCCGAGTCCGGCACGCCCGCCGCGCACCCCAACGCCCGCTTCACCACGCCCGCCGCGCAGTGCCCGATCATCGCGCCGGAGTGGGAGGACCCGAGGGGCGTGCCGATCTCGGCGATCCTCTTCGGCGGGCGCCGCGCCACCGCCGTACCGCTGGTCACCGAGTCCTTCGACTGGGACCACGGCGTCTTCCTGGGCGCCAACGTGGCCTCCGAGAAGACCGCCGCCGCCGAGGGCAAGGTCGGCGAGCTGCGCCGCGACCCCTTCGCCATGCTGCCGTTCTGCGGCTACAACATGGGCGACTACATGGGGCACTGGGTCGACGTGGGCAAGTCCGCCTCGCAGAGGGGGGACCAGGCCAAGCTGCCGAAGATCTACTACGTCAACTGGTTCCGCAAGGACGACGCGGGCCGGTTCGTCTGGCCCGGCTTCGGAGAGAACGGCCGCGTCCTGAAGTGGATCGTGGAGCGCCTGGAGGGCACCGCGGACGGCGTCGAGACCCCGATCGGCGTGCTGCCGACCAAGGAGTCCCTGGACACCGACGGCCTCGACCTCGCCGACGCCGACCTGGAGTTCCTGCTCAGCGTCGACAAGGACGTGTGGCGCGAGGAGGCGGCGCTCGTCCCCGAGCACCTGAACACCTTCGGCGACCACACGCCCACCGAGCTGTGGGACCAGTACCGGGCCCTGGTGCGGCGCCTGGGCTAGGTCCTGTCGCCACATTCCAGCTCCGTGGCCGGTCCGGCTAGCCCTGACCCGCGAAGTCGTCACGAAGGCCGGTCACGGGGGGCCTGCCCCGCGCTCCAGTAGCTCTCCTCACCCGGAGCGCGGGCGGGCCCCGCTCGGGCCGGGTCCCCGCACAACGGCGTGCGACGGACCCGGCCCTTCGGCATGTCCGGACGGCGTGGCTGTGGCGCCCGGTCCGCGCGTCGCTGCGGGTGCGCGCGGACCGGGGCCGTGGGGGAGAGCCCGAGGGCTCAGCGGGACGCGAGTTCGCGCGGCTCCAGGGCCGCGGAATGGGCGTCCATGCGCTCGGCGGCCAGGATGGCGGCCGCCGTGTCGGCGCGGGAGGCGGCCACGACCAGGGCGCGGCCCGCCAGGGTGTGCGCCTTGCGGTGCAGGGCCGCCGGACGCGGCTCGGGGTGGGCGGCGGCCACCGTCAGACGGACCGGCGCCCGGCCTCCCCGCAACCGGGCCACCTGCGCGGCGAGCCGTTCGGCGGCGGTGTCCAGGTCGGTGGTGGGCTCCAGCGCGCGCAGCTCGTCCGTGAGGGCGAGCAGGGCCGCGAGATGGCCGGCGAGCTGGATGTCCAGCTCCTCCTCCCGGGACCGGTGGGGGAAGTCGGTACTGCCGGCCGCCGTGGTGCTGTGGACCGACTTGGTGCGGATCGGTTCGTACATGGGACGGCCTCCTGAGTTCTTCAGGAAGCCATCCTAGCTTAGATTCCGTCTAAAGTTGAGTTGTTCACAGAACCGGACGATGTGTACACAAGCCGTGAGATCACGGCCGGTGCGCGGCTGTCCCACGGCTCTCCCGTGGCTGCCTCACGGCTGGCTGTAGCCGTCCAGGAAGTTGCCGATCCGGTCCACCGCCTCGCGCAGATCACCGGCCGTCGGGAGGGTCACCACCCGGAAGTGGTCGGGTTCGGGCCAGTTGAAGCCGGTGCCCTGGACTACCATGATCTTCTCCTGGCGCAGCAGGTCCAGGACCATCCGCCGGTCGTCCTTGATCTTGAAGACCTTGGGATCGAGTCGGGGGAAGAGGTACAGCGCCCCCTTGGGCTTCACGCACGTCACGCCCGGGATGCGGGTCAGCGCCTCGTGGGCCGCGTCCCGCTGCTCCAGCAGCCGGCCGCCCGGCAGCACCAGCTCGTTGATCGTCTGGCGCCCGCTGAGCGCGGCGACCACACCGTGCTGGCCCGGCATGTTGGCGCACAGCCGCATGTTCGCCAGGATCGTCAGGCCCTCGATGTAGGACTCGGCGTGCGCGCGCGGACCCGAGATCGACATCCAGCCGACCCGGTAGCCGGCCACCCGGTACGCCTTCGACATGCCGTTGAAGGTGAGGGTCAGCAGGTCCGGGGCGATCGCGGCGGTCGGGGTGTGCGTCGCGTCGTCGTAGAGGATCTTGTCGTAGATCTCGTCGGAGCAGACCAGCAGGTTGTGCCGGCGCGCGATGTCGGTCAGGCCGCGCAGCATCGCGTCGTCGTAGACCGCGCCGGTCGGGTTGTTCGGGTTGATGATCACCAGCGCCTTGGTGCGGTCGGTGATCTTCCGCTCCACGTCGGCGAGGTCCGGCATCCAGTCGGACTGCTCGTCGCAGCGGTAGTGCACCGCCGTACCGCCGGAGAGCGACACGGCGGCCGTCCACAGCGGGTAGTCGGGGGCCGGGACGAGGACCTCGTCGCCGTCGTCGAGGAGCCCCTGCATCGCCATCACGATCAGCTCGGAGACGCCGTTGCCGATGAAGACGTGCTCGACGTCCGTCTCTATGCCGAGGGTCTGGTTGTGCATGACGACCGCCCGGCGCGCCGCCAGCAGGCCCTTCGCGTCGCCGTAGCCGTGCGCCGTCGAGACGTTGCGGAGGATGTCCTCCAGGATCTCGGGCGGGCAGTCGAAACCGAAGGCCGCCGGGTTGCCGGTGTTCAGCTTCAGGATGCGGTGCCCGGCCGCTTCCAGGCGCATCGCCTCCTCGAGCACCGGGCCCCGGATCTCGTAACAGACGTTGGCGAGCTTGGTCGACTGGATCACCTGCATGTCCGTGAGCTTACGACCCGGTTACGCTCCATGGGTCGTGTGATCCGCCACTTGAGACGCGCGGTATGGGCGGGTTTCGGCACTCACCGGGAGCCACGGCGCACCGAGCGCCCCGCCAGTACGTCCGTGCGCCGCCCCTCCTCCATCACGAACCGCCCGTCGACCAGCACGTACGGGATCCCCGTCGGCAGCCGGCGCGGCTCCTCGTAGGTGCTGCCGGCCGCGACCGTCGCCCGGTCGAAGAGCACCAGGTCGGCCCGGTACCCCTCGCGCACCAGGCCCCGGTCCGGCAGCCGCAGCCGGGCCGCCGGGCGCGAGGTGAGGTGGGCGACGCACTCCTCCAGCGGGAGCACGCCCAGCTCGCGCACGTAGTGGCCCAGGTAGTGCGGGAAGGTGCCGTAGGCGCGCGGGTGGGGTTTGGCGCCCTGCAGGATGCCGTCCGAGCCGCCGGTGTGGACGCGGTGCCGCATGATCGCGCGCACGTTCTCCTCGTGGCCGACGTGCTGGAGGATGGTCGGCGCCAGCCGGTCGGCGAGCAGCAGCTGCCGGACGACCGTCCACGGGCTCTCGCCGCGCAGCCGCGCCGACTCCTGGACCGTGCGGCCGACGTACTCCCCGAGCGCCGGGTCGCCGGTGCCGGAGATCTCGATCGTCTCCCACTCCATGGGCACGCCGTGGGAGCCGTCGGAGCCCAGCTCCTCCATGTGGTGCCGGATCCGCTCGGCGGTGTCGTCGTCCGCCAGCCGCTTCAGGATCTGCTCCGGGCCGCCCTCGCTCGCCCAGCTCGGCAGCAGCGCCGCGAGGGTGGTGCAGCCGGGGGTGTACGGGTACGTGTCCAGGGTGATGTCGGCGCCGCCGTCCAGCGCCTCGTCGAGCAGGGTCAGCAGCTCGGGGGCCCGGCCCCTGTTCACGCCGAAGTTCATGGTGGCGTGCGCCAGGTGCAGCGGGCAGCCCGCCTCCCGGGTCAGCTCCACCATCTCCTCGTACGCCTCCAGGGCGCCGGCGCCGTACGAGCGGTGGTGCGGGCAGTAGTAGCCGCCGTACTCGGCCACCACCCGGCACAGCTCGGTCAGCTCGGCGTCCTTGGCGTACATGCCCGGCGTGTACGTCAGCCCGGACGACATGCCGACCGCGCCCTGCTCCATGCCCTCGGCGACCAGCCGCCGCATGCGCTCCAGCTCGGCCGGCGTCACCTCCCGGTCGTCCCACCCGACCGCGAGGGCGCGCACCGTGCCCTGCGGGATCAGGTAGGCGGCGTTCACGGCGATGCCGCGGTCGAGGCGGTCCAGGTACTCGCCGACCGACCGCCAGTCGAAGTCGACGTCGTCGCCGGGGCCGTTCCACCCGGCGATCGCACGGCGCACCTCGCCGAGGGTGCGGTCGTCGACCGGCGCGTACGACAGCCCGTCCTGGCCGACGACCTCCAGGGTGACGCCCTGCGCGGCCTTGGCGCTGTGGTCCGGGTCCCGCAGCAGCGCCAGGTCGCTGTGGGCGTGCATGTCGATGAAGCCGGGGGCCAGGACCAGGCCCTCGGCGTCCAGTTCCCGGCGCGCCTTCGGGCGCTGGCACCCGGCGGCCGCCGCCTCCTTGACGATCGAGACGATCCGGCCGCCGTCGACCACGACGTCGGCGCGGTAGGAGTCGGCGCCGGAGCCGTCCACGACGTCGGCGTCCCGGATGACCAGCTCTTCCATGCTGCTTCTCCTTCGGATGGCTCTCAGAAGAACGTGCGGATGTAGTCGACGACGGTCCCGTCCGCCTCCGCGACCGGGATGAGCTGCCACTTGTCGAAGGACGTGCAGGGGTGGGACAGGCCCAGGCCCACCCAGTCCCCGACCTCCAGCTCCGCCTCCGGCGCGGTGCGCAGCCAGGCGTGCTGGTCGGAGAGGCCGCTCACCGCGACGCCGGTCGCCGGGCGCTCGGGTCCGCCGTCCGAGGGGCGGACCACCTGGGCGAAGGGCAGGTCGAGGTCGTACGCCGCGTCCCGCTTGCCGGCGTTGGCGAAGGCCTGCTCGGCGGTGGGGCGGGAGACCACCTGCGTCCACAGCCGGAACGCGGGCTCCAGGGCGCCCTCGGCGGGGACGCGGTTGAACGGCGTCACCTCGCGGTAGTGCCCGTCGTCGTGGGAGACGTAGGCGCCCGAGCGCAGCAGCTTGAGCACGGGCAGGGAGAGGTCCGGCACCTCGGCGAACACGTCGGCCACCGCGTCGAACCAGGCGCTGCCGCCCGCGCTCAGCACGACCTCCGCAAGGCCCGTGAACCGCCCGGCCCGGTCGAAGTCGACGGCCAGCGCGACCAGCCGCCGCAGCCAGGCGCGCACGCGCTCCGGGTCGGCGTCCGGCACCTCGCCCTCGTACCCGGCGACGCCCGCGAGGCGCAGCGTGCGCGCGGCGGCCACCGCGTCGGCGACCGCGGCGCAGTCCGCCTCGGTCCGCGCCCCGGTCCGCGCGCCCGCACCGGCGCCCAGCTCGACCACGACGTCCACCGGGCGGCCGGCGCCCGCCTCCGTCAGCGCGGCGTCCATCAGCTCGACGCCCCGCACGGAGTCGACGTAGCAGACGAAGCGGAAGTCCGGGTCCGCGTCGAGTTCGGCGGCGAGGCGGCGCAGGGCGGCGGCGTCGACCAGCTCGTTGGCGAGGAAGATCCGCCCGATGCCGAAGGCCCGCGCCACCCACACCTGGTGCGGCACGGCCAGGGTGATGCCCCAGGCGCCGTGCTCGATCTGGCGGTGGAAGAGCTGCGGGGCCATGGAGGTCTTGCCGTGCGGCGCGAAGGCGAGGCCGTGCCGGGCGGCGTACGTCTCCATCAGCGCGAGGTTGTGCTCGAGACGCTCGGCGGACAGGGCGAGGACGGGCGTGGCGAAACCGCCGGTGAAGAGGTTGCGCCGCTGGGCGGTCAGCTCGGCGACGGTCAGCCCCGCGGCGTCCGGCGGGAGGCCCTTGAAGCGGTGGTCGACGCGCTCCTGCGCCAGCTCGGCGAGGGCTTCGGTACCGGAGTCGCGGGCCATGGAGCCTCCATGATCTGATCCATCAATCCGATGCGTTGCAAACTCTGCAACGATCGTTGCGTATATCGCTTACTGCTGTCTAACATCTCGGCGAACGCGGGGTCAACGGAGCCGCCGCCCGCGAGACGCGCAGAGGAGCCAGGACCATCGTGACCGTCGACGGACCCCGCAGCACCGCCCCCGACGTCGCGGACGTCGTCGCGCTCGGCGAGTCCATGGTCACCTTCCTGCCCTCCCGCCCCGGGCGCCTCGCCGACGTCCCTTCCTTCGAGCGGGCCATAGGCGGCGCCGAGTCCAACGTGGCCTGCGTGCTCGCCGCCGCCGGGCACTCCGTCCGCTGGGTCGGCCGGGTCGGCGCCGACGGCTTCGGCGACCACCTCGTCGAGGCGATCGGTGCCTACGGCGTCGACGTCTCCGCCGTGCGCCGGGACCCCGGCCGCCCGACCGGCGTCTACTTCCGCACCGCCGGCGACCGCGCCACCGACGCCCACGAGGTGGCGTACTACCGCGCGGGCTCCGCGGCCTCCGCGATGTCCGCCGACACCATGGACCTCGACGCGATCCGCTCCGGCCGCGTCCTGCACCTGTCCGGCATCACGCCCGCGCTCTCCGCCGACTGCCTCGGCCTGATGCGGGAGCTGACCGCCCGCCGTCCCGGCCGCCCCCTGGTCTCCTTCGACGTCAACCACCGCCCCGGCCTGTGGCGCGACGCCGCGGACGGCCCCCGCATCCTGCTGGAGCTGGCCCGCGGCGCCGACCTCGTCTTCGTCGGCGAGGACGAGGCCTGGGACCTGGGCGGACCCGAGGCCGTACGCGCCGCGCTGCCCGAGCCGGACGTGCTCGTCGTCAAGCAGGGTGCGACCGGCGCCACCGCCTTCCACGGCAGCGAGCGGACCACCGTCCCCGCCCTCGCCGTCGACGTCGTCGCCGCCGTCGGCGCGGGCGACGCCTTCGCCGCCGGGTTCCTCTCGGCCACCCTGCGCGGCCTGCCCGTGCGCGACCGGCTGCGCCACGGCCACCTCATGGCCGCCGCTGCCCTCACCGTCCCCGGCGACCTCGCCGCGCCCCCCGCCCGCGACCACGCCGACCGCCTGGCCGCCCTGGACGACACCGCATGGGGGAGACTGCGACTCGGCCCCGGCTGGACGCAGGCCCGCGACGCGGCCGGCGACGCGGCCGATGGAACGGCCGGTGACGAGACCGGCGCAGGGGCCGACGAGGAGGTACGTACGCCATGAGCCAGACCGTCGACCGCGCGCTCAGCATCCTGCCGCTGCTCGCCGAGGGCCCCGCCGACCTGGGCCGGGTCGCCGACCGCCTCGGCGTGCACAAGTCCACCGCCCTGCGCCTGCTGCGCACCCTCCACGAGCACGGCTTCGTCTACCGCCAGGCCGACCAGCGCTACCGCCTCGGCGCCCGGCTCATCTCCCTCGCCCAGGAGGCGATGGAGAACCTCGACGTCCGCGAGATCGCCCACCCCCACCTCGTACGCCTCAACGAACAGGTCGGACACACCGTCCACCTCGCCGTCCACGAGGAGGACGAGGTCCTCTACATCGACAAGGTCGACAGCCGCTACCCGGTCCGCATGTACTCCCGGATCGGCAAGCCCGTCGCCATCACCGTCGCGGCCGTCGCCAAGCTGCTGCTCGCCGACCTTCCCGAGAACGAGCTGCGGGCCGTGGCCGAGAAGCTCGACTACCCCCTGTACACAGCCCGTTCGACACCGAACGCCGAGGGGTTCCTCAAGGAACTGGCCAAGGTGCGCGAACAGGGCTGGGCCACCGACCTCGGTGGCCACGAGGAGTCCATCAACTGCGTCGCCGCGCCCATCCGGGGTGCCGACGGCCGGGTGGTCGCCGCCATGTCGGTCTCCGCGCCGAACGTCGTCGTCACCGCCGACGAACTCCTCACCCTGCTCCCGCTGGTCCGCCGCACGGCGGACGCCATCAGCGGCGAGTACTCCGGCAGGACCCCAGTCAAGGAAGTCACCGCATGACCGACAAGATCGCTCTCACCCCCGCGACCCACACCGTCCCCCCGGCGAAGTTCAGCCACGGCGTGAAGAAGGGGAACCTCCTCCAGGTCGCCGGCCAGGTCGGCTTCCTCCCGCACGAGGAGGGCAAGGCCCCCACCCCGGCCGGTCCGACCCTGCGCGAGCAGACCCTCCAGACCCTCGCCAACGTCAAGGCGATCCTGGAGGAGGGCGGCGCCTCCTGGGACGACGTGCTGATGATCCGCGTCTACCTCACGGACGTGGACCACTTCGCCGAGATGAACGACATCTACAACGCCTACTTCGGGGAGCAGGGCCTCACCCAGCCGCCCGCCGCCCGCACGACCGTCTACGTCGGTCTGCCCGCGGGGCTCCTCATCGAGATCGACGCCCTCGCCGCCCTCGGCTGAGGTTCCGCCGCCCCGTACCGCCTGCCTGACTGTCTGTGATCGGCACGGCGTCCCCGTCCCACGGGACGCCGTGCCGCGCTCCTCCCTGCCCGAAAGCCCCATGCTCTTACCCCGAGGACCCCCTCATGTCCCCCATGTCTCTCCAGCTCGCCGCCGACGAGGCGCCACCGCACACCGGCGGTCTCCTCACCCTGATCGACGGCACGGCGGGCCTGCTGACCGTCGCCGCGATCGGCATCGTGCTGCTGCTCTTCCTGATCATCAAGGTCCGGCTGCAGCCCTTCGTCGCGCTGCTCTCCGTCTCCATAGCCGTCGGCCTGCTCGCCGGCCTCTCGGTCACCGAACTCTTCGGCACCGTCCAGAAGTCCGACGCCGTATCGACCATCGAGTCCGGCATGGGCGGCATCCTCGGCCACGTCGCCATCATCATCGGCCTGGGCACCATGCTCGGCGCGATCCTCGAAGTCAGCGGCGGCGCCGAGGTCCTGGCCTCCCGGCTGCTCGGCCTCTTCGGCGAGAAGCGCGCCCCGCTCGCGATGGGCCTGACCGGCCTGATCTTCGGCATCCCGGTCTTCTTCGACGTCGGCATCTTCGTCCTCGCGCCGATCGTCTACGCCGCCGCCAAGCGCTCCGGCAAGTCGGTCCTGCTCTACTGTCTGCCGCTGCTGGCCGGCCTCTCCATGACCCACGCCTTCCTGCCGCCGCACCCCGGCCCGGTGGCCGCCGCCGGCCTGCTCCACGTGGACCTGGGCTGGATCATCCTCATGGGCATCGTCTGCGGCATCCCGGCCGTGCTCGCCGCCTGGGTCTTCGCCGCCTGGATCGGGCGCCGCATCTTCGTCGCCGTGCCGCAGGACATGGTGGAGGCCGCCGAGGAGGCCAAGCAGTCCGTCATCGACGAGCAGCGCAGCGCCGGCGTCACGCCCCGGGAGAACCCGGTCGCGCTCGGCACGGTCCTCGGCATCATCGGCACCCCGCTGGTGCTGATCCTCGCCGCGACCTTCTCCTCCATCGCCCTGGACCCGTCCACCCTCCGCTCGGTGATCGAGTTCTTCGGCAACCCGTTCGTCGCCCTGACCATCGCCCTGTTCCTCGCCTACTACCTGCTCGGCATCCGGCGCGGCTGGTCCCGCAAGTCCCTGGAGACCGTCTCGACGGCCTCGCTGAAGCCGGTCGGCAACATCCTCCTCGTGGTCGGCGCGGGCGGTGTCTTCGGTGCCGTCCTCAGCGCGAGCGGCGTCGCCCAGGCCCTCTCCGACACCTTCAACGACGTCGGCCTGCCGGTGATCGTCCTGTCCTACCTGCTCTCCCTGGTGCTGCGGGTGGCGCAGGGCTCGGCGACGGTGGCGATCGTGACGACGGCGGGCATCGTGGCGCCGCTGCTGGCGGAGGGCGACCACTCGCAGGCGTTCGTCGCGCTGGTCATCATGGCCATCTCGGCGGGTTCCATCTTCGCCTCGCATGTCAACGACGGCGGCTTCTGGATGGTCGCCAAGTACTTCGGCATCAGCGAGCGGGACACCCTGAAGACGTGGACCGTGCTGGAGAGCGTGCTGTCGGTGGCCGGGTTCGTGGTGGCGGCCGTGGTGAGCCTCTTCGTGTAGGCGGCTCGTGCAGACGGCTCGTGCAGGCGTCCCGTGTAGTCGTCTGATAACGAAGTTGGGGCTGGTTGTGCCCGACACAGGATCGTCGACCATACTGCCCGCTGTGGAGCAGCGCAGAGGATCGACGAGCCAGCCCCTGGAAGGCGCCGGATTCGACCCGGCCTTCATCCCCGGGCTCACCGCCCCCGTGTCCGGTGAGCCCGAGGACGTGAGACGCGACGAGGCGGAGAAGGACGCCGAGGAGCCCTCGACGGCCGACGACACGGCCGCCGAGGACGCGGCGGAGGCCGAGGCCGCGGTGCCCGCCGTGGAGGCGGACGCCGGGGACGCGGACGAGGCGGACGACGAGGCCCCCGTGGACGGTCCCGTCTTCGAGGCGTCCGACCGCCGCGCGAAGATCGTCGCCGATCACAAGGGCGTACGCCTGTCCCTCGACGACCAGGCGTGCGAGTTCCGCTGGGACGAGGTCGGGGCCGTGGAGACGGAGACCGGCCGCTTCGGCAAGCGGTTCACCGTCACGGTGCACACCCCGGACCGCCGCTGGTACCCGATCGAGATCGAGGCGTCGTCCAGGAGCCGTTTCGCGGAGTGGGAATCCGCCCTGGACGAGGTCCTGGACGCGTACTTCGATGACGGCGAGCCGGAGGCGGCGACGGAGCCGGAGCCGGAGTCCGAATCCGAGCCGGACGCGAAGTCGGACGACGCGGAGACGGACGCCGACGACGCGAAGGACGCCGACGAGAAGGCGGACGAGAAGGCCGACAAGGCGGACGGCAAGGCCGAAGAGAAGGCCGGCAAGGCGGACGGCAAGGCCGAAGAGAAGGCCGGCAAGGCGGACGGCAAGGCCGAAGAGAAGGCGGACGAGAAGGCCGGCAAGAAGACCGACGAGGACGCCACCGCCCGCGCCGAGTAGGCGCATCACGTGAAGATCCCCGCACGCCCCCTTGTCCCGCTGTCCGCCATGGGCTTTCTTGACCATCATGGCGGACACCACGGGCAACACCACAGGGGCGGGCGCACCGGTCGGGGCCGGTCCGGCTCCGCGTAAGTCCAGTTGGCGCTACATCGGTCCCGGCATCGTCGTCGCGGCGACCGGGGTGGGCGCCGGCGACCTCGTCGCCACCCTCATCGCGGGCAGCAACTTCGGCTACACCCTGCTGTGGGCGGCCGTCATCGGCTGCCTGGTGAAGATCTCCCTGGCCGAGGCGTGCGGCCGCTGGCACCTGGCCACCGGCCGCACCCTGTTCGACGGCTGGGCCAGCCTCGGCCGCTGGACGACCTGGTTCTTCGCGATCTATGCCGTGATCTGGGGCTTCGTCTACGGCGCGGCGGCGATGTCGTCCAGCGCCCTGCCCCTGCAGGCCCTGTTCCCGGACGTGATGGGCCTCGAATGGTGGGGTATCGCCAGCGGTCTGGTGGGCCTGGTCTTCGTCTGGTTCAACAAGTACAACGTCTTCGAGAAGGTCATGACGGTCCTGGTGGGCGTCATGTTCGTCGTGACCGTCTACCTGGCGATCCGCGTCACCCCGAACCTCGGCGACGCCTTCGCGGGCCTCCTCCCGGTCCTCCCGGACGAGAAGGACTCGGTCCTCAACACCCTCGGCCTGATCGGCGGCGTGGGCGGCACCATCACGCTGGCCGCGTACGGCTACTGGGTCAACGCCAAGGGCTGGACCCACACCGGCTGGATGAAGGTCATGCGCCTGGACAACCGGGTCGCCTACGCCACGACCGGTATCTTCGTGATCGCCATGCTCTTCGTCGGCGCGGAGCTGCTGCACTCGGCGAACATCGCGATCGCGAGCGGCGACAAGGGCCTGATCCAGCTCGGCGACGTCCTGGAGCAGCAGTACGGCACGGCCACCGGCAAGCTCTTCCTGATCGGCTTCTTCGCCACCAGCTTCACCTCCCTGATCGGCGTCTGGCACGGCGTGAGCCTGATGTTCGCCGACTTCCTGGCCCGGCAGCGCGGCGAACGCGAGGCACGCGCCGACGAACTGGCCTCGGGCCGCCGCGAGAAGTCCTGGTCCTTCCGCGCCTACCTGCTCTGGCTGACCTTCCCGCCGATGATCCTGCTCTTCCAGGGCGAGCCCTTCCGCCTGATCATCATCTACGGCGTCCTGGGCGCCGCCTTCATGCCCTTCCTCGCCCTGACCCTGATGTGGCTCCTCAACTCCTCCCGCACACCCCGCGAATGGCGCAACGGCGGCCTGAGCAACGGCATGCTCGCGATCGCGGGGCTGCTGTTCCTGGTCCTGTGCGTGAAGCAGATCTGGGACCAGCCGTGGGCGGAGTTCTTCTAGTTCAGGCGGCTGTCCGGCGGCTCCGACGGCGCTTGCTGCTACTGCCGCTGCCGCTGCCGCCGCCCGAGCGCTTGCTGCCGCCGCCGCTGCCGCCCGAGCGCTTGCTGCTGCCGCCCGAGCGTTTGCTGCCGCCGCTGCCCAAGCGGTTGTTGATCGCGTTCTGCAGGGCGGCCGCGGCCGCCTGGATGCTGCGCCGGCCCGCGGCGTCCGTGACGACGGTGAGAGCCTCGTTCAGCAGTCGGACCGCCCTCACGAGGTAGTTCGCCCAGTAGGCGAACTCTTCGTTCGTGGCACTGCCGACTCCCGCGGCGAGCTCGTGGGCATACTGGACGAGGTACGTGACGGTGTCGTTCCGGTAACCGGCGTCGACGCCGGTCTCGCGGGCGTGGGTCAGCTCCCACACGTGCGTCTCGATCTCTTGCATCGGTAGCTGAAGGGTCTGCGCGGTCGGGGCGCCGGTCGTCTCTTCGTACAGGTCCTCGAACATGACGTCGTCGGTGGCGGCCGCCTGGCCCTCGTCGGGCACCATCGAACGCTGGGCGGCGTGGATCAGCTCGTGCCGCATGGTGCTGTACAGCTGGGCGGGTCCGCCTTCGAAGGCGGCCGCGTACACGGTGATCACGATCGGCGGCGAGTCGACGTTCGGGTCGTCGGGCTCCTGCCCCAGCTGCTCCTCGGTGTGGGCCATCGCGCCGACGGGCTCGTCGCTGTAGGTCACCACCACACGCTGGGTCAGGTTCCGCAGGATGTCCGCCTGGTTCTCACCGAGTCCGGCGCCGAGTTGGGTGAACCGCCCCAGGATGTACGCCAGCAGCTGCTGCAGAACGTTGTACCGCTCCGCTGACGACCCCGCGTTGCCGATGGCCTCCGCCAGAGCGCGGGACAGGTCGGGAACCTCGGCGGACCGCTGCCGGCCGGTCGGCTGCCGCACGCTCTCCTTGGCCACCCGCTGGACCGGCAGCGCGTTCGCACCGGTCTTCGTCCCGGCCCCCGCGCCCTGCGGGTGCTGGGCGAAGCTGTGCCCGGCCTGGCGCAGCATCTGTACGACCGCCTGGTTCCCGGCCGCGTTCTGCGCCGAGAGCAGTTTGGTCGAAGGGCTGGTCGATCGGGTGGTGGCAGCACTCTGACGGGACGAGGCCCGGCCTGACCGCTCGGAAGGCCCTTGGCGGTGGTCGAACACGGGCACGGGACGTCCTTATTGCGCGGAGGGAACGACGAACTCCGGTTTTGTCTACCCGGAGCGTTCGACGTGCGCCAGGGCCAGGAGGGCAGCCTCGACTGCCTCATGAGGCACCGGCCCTACTTCCCCTGCAAGTCCTTGTTGTTCTTCTTCTTGATGCCGGAGTGCAGGTCGTTGGGGTTGTTCGGGAGCAGCAGGTTGCGGCCGGGCGGGCTGTGGCCGGTGGCGGCCTTGTGCACCCCGATCACGAAGTCGGTGCAGTTGAACCGGATCACGTTGTACTCGTGGTTCAGGTTCGTCTGGATGTACTTCTGGGCCTTCGAGAACTGCTTCTGGTCGAGGGGGACCGACAGTTCGGTGGTCGCGTTGCTCGGGTCGTCGTGGTTCATCCGCACTTCGCCGGGGACACTCCGGTGCGGCGCGTCCTCGTTGATCTGCCCGCCTATGGGGTAGAAGCCCGCGGAGGACTGGAACTTGTCGCCCTTGTAGAACGCCACCCAGGAGTGACCGACGTTGTTGAGGTAGTCCTCGTCACGGAAACTGGCGTTCTTCCGCACCAGCACGCGAAGCGTGATGGGCTCGTCCGCGGCCTGCTCCTGTTCCTGCTCCCGCCCCTGCGTCTGCGGCGCTGCTCCCGCCTGCTGGCCACCGGCCGACTCGCCGGTCTCCGGCTGCGGGGCCCTGGTGTATCCGCCGTCCTCGGTCGCCTGCCAGCCCTGCTCCAGCATGCGCCGGTGGGCCGCGGCGGGGTCGGGCCACGGCATCCGCTGGACGACACGGTTCGCCGCGCCGCCGCCCCGGCCCGCGGCGCGCTGCACGGGGTGCGGTGTGCCCGACCGCCGCTGGGCCAGCAGCCTGGTGGTGCCGGCGTTCCCGGCCAGCCCCTGGAGGGCCAGCATCTCGCGCGAGGCGGGCGTCGCGGCGCCGGACCCGGCCGGCGACGTACTGCGGGACACGGCACGCTGGGCCGTCTGGACCGGCGCGGGTCCCTGCTGTCGCTCTTGCTCTCTCAACACCGGGCCCTTTCCCGCCGAGTCGTCCTCAGCCTGCAACGATTTCACGCCGTGATCACGTGCGGAAGGCCGGGGGGACTGTCCCCGGGGGCAAGGGTGCGGTGTCCGACGTGCCTCAGAGCAGGTGGTCGGCCTTGCCCGCCTTGATGTCGAGGATCATGCGGCGCAGGGCGTCCCGGCTGTCGGTGAGGGGGGCGTTCTCCTCGCCGGCTATGGCGATGTAGCCGTTACCGGTGGCGTCGGTACCGAGGCGGAAGCAGGAGTTTCCCTCGCCGCAGAAGGGTGCTTCCCAGGTGATGTCGCTGCTCATCGGGCGTCTCCTCAGAGTTCGTTGGCAATGGCGCGGATGAAGTCGCGCGACGCCTTCGACGAGAGGGCGATGCGCTCCATCCAGTCCAAGTGGGCACGGTACTTCGCCAGCTGGGTCTCGGCGTGCAGGAAATCAGGCCCGTGCGAGCTGTCGACCTGCACGGTGTCCAGCTGGGGCACGGGCCCCTCCGCGTACAGCACGGTCTGCCCCGCGCCGGGGAAGGCACCGGCGGCGAAGGGAATGACCAGGACGGTCACGTTGTCCTGCCCCGACCTCTCCAGGACGTAGCCCAGCTGTGCCTTGGCCACCTCGCGCCCACCGAACTGCATGCGGAGCGCCGCCTCGTGCACGATGGCCACGAACGGCGTCGCGTCGTCCCCGTCCAGCACGCTCTGCCGCTCGACCCGATGAGCCATGCGCAGGGCGACCTCGTGCTCGGGCAGCTGCGGGACGACCACCCGGAAGACGGCCATCGCGTGGTCCGAGGTCTGAAGCAGCCCCGGGACGTGCATCGAGTAGGCGGCCCGCATGCGGGCGGAGTGTGCCTCCAACTCCGCAATGTCCAGCATCCCCTGGGGCAGTGAACCCCGGTACTTCTCCCACCAGCCCCGCCGACCGGCTGCGGCCATGTCCACCAGGGCCTCGACGTAGTCCGCGTCCGCACAGTCGCAATTGCAGGCCAGGGTGCGGACCCGCTCCGGGCTGACGGCCCGCACCCCCGATTCGATGTGCGAGATCGTGCCCCGGTCGACCCCGAGCAGTCCCGCGGCGGACTCGGCGGACATGCCCGCCGACGTGCGCATGCGGCGAACCTCGATCCCCAGCCGCTTCTGACGCGCTGTGGCTGACGTCCTCGCTCCCATTGCTGCTCCCTCCACCTCGGCGTGGGCAAGTCTGCCGTCGGTAGACGCCAGGTCCCACGATCGAGCGCATTTCTCACTATCGGGTGCCAAATTAGGCACCCGCGGCGATACATTCGGTGATGGAAACGCTACACACGGCGTTCGGCAGTGCATCGCGCAAGCCTGTCCGCGCGACGGAGCCACCGACCGCCCCTCTCCCTCGAAGGAGTCACCATGCCCGCGACCCGCTGCCCATCCGCTTCCATTCACCCGGCGGACCCGGCGCCGCCCGTGCCCGAGACGCTGGCCTACAGCTTCACGCTCCCCGCCGCCCTGGCCAGCGCAGCGCTCGCGCGGGCGGCGACCAGGGAGGTGCTGCGGGCGCACGGACTGGTGGACATGCTGGACCCGGCGTTGCAGACGGTGGGCGAACTGGCGGCCGTGGCCTGCCAGTTCACGGAGTCCGCAAACTACTACCTGACCCTGCGCTACCGCTCCGCGACCCTCCGGGTGATCGCCTACGACAGCCACCCCCGCCACACCAGCCCCCACCTCGCCACGGCCTGCGACACCCGCCGCCGCGCCGCCCTCCGCGTCCTGGCCTGCGTCTGCCGGGCCTGCGACGGAGCGTGGGGCTTCGGCGAGGCGAGGGAGCCGGGTGGCGGTACGCGCATGTGGGCCACCCTGCCGAGGCTGAGCGCGGCGGCGTACGGGGCGCCTTGACCGGGCGCGTCAGCGCGGCGCCAGCAGAGGGCCCGCATCGTACGCGGTACGGGTGAATGCGATGGCGGTTCAGTTCGGGTCGGGCCGCGGGTCTTCTACGTTCTGTGATGGCAACCCCAGGGCCTCACGGAGGGCTTTGGGAGCGGACCGGCGAAAGGCACACCTGATGTCGGGGTTGGGGACGGTGGCACGGACGGTGTCCCTCGGACCGTCAGTCGGTTGCTGTGTGCTGGCGGTCTCGCTGGTGGTCCGCGCGCGGTGGGCGAGCGGGCGGGTGCGGACGCGGCTGCTGCTGTTGGGTGGTTCGGCGGTGGCCGGGGGCGCGTACCGGCTGCTGGCCGACATGCTGACGGCGCACGCTTCGGACCCCGGGCAGGACGAACGGCCGCTGCTGGGGCCGGTCGTGGCCGTCGGGGCGACGCTCGCGGTCGGCCTGGGGACGGCCGGCCTGGTGGTCGCGGCCGATGCCGGCACCGGCCGGCCCGTGCTGCTGCGGCGGGTGCTCGACGGGTTCGTCGCGGCGGGGGCCCTGTTCATGGCGGGGTGGGTCCTGCTGAGCGGGACCGGCGGCGGCTGGCGGCTGGGGGAGGGGATGGTGGGCTTCCTGTGGGCCGCCGAGCTGGTGTTCCTCAGCTTCCTGCTGGCCCTGTGCCGGCTCGTGCGCAGTGACCGCAGGGCCACCTTGTGGGCGGGGATCGTCGGGCTGTCCCTCATGCTGTTCGGCGACACCCTGCAGCTGTGGGCCGTCGGACCGCACCAGCCCGGGTCACTGGGGTGCCAGCTGGTCGACGGCTGCAAGACCGCGGGCCTCCTGGTGATCACCGCCGGGCCGTGGCTGCCCGGCGGGGCGAGCGTCCTGGACATAGCCCGGCCGGCGCTGCGCTGGGGGATGGAGGGCGCGGCTGCGTTCGTACCGCTGACGGTCTGCACGGTCATGGCGCTGGGGTACGTACTGTCCCCCGCCGCCCACGACCCGGTGCCGCTGCTGGTCGGCGGGGCGGTGCTGGTGAGCCTGTGGGCGCGCCATAGATTCCTGCCGAGCGAGACCATGAGGAGGGGCGACTGAGCCCCGTGCGGCCCCAGTCCCGGAGGGGACGGACAGCCGCACGGGGCCCGGGTCGGAGCTACGGCAGGGCGTGCACGTGCGGGCCCACCGCGCTCGACCAGCCGTTGCCCGCCGTCGCGTCCCAGTTGGTGGACCAGGCCATCGCGCCGCGCAGGTCGGGGTAGGTCTTGGACGGCTTGAAGGAGCCGCAGTTCGTCCCCTGGGTGAGGCAGTCCAGGGCGTCGTTGACCACCGACGGATCGGCGTAGCCGCTGCCCGCCGCGCTGGACGACGCCGGTACGCCCAGGCCGACCTGGGACGGGGCGAGGCCGCCCTCCAGCTGGATGCAGGCCAGGGCGGTGAGGAAGTCCACCGAGCCCTGCGCGTACACCTGGCCGTCGCAGCCCAGCATCGTGCCGCTGTTGTAGTACTGCATGTTGACGACCGTGAGGATGTCCTTCACGTTCAGCGCCGTCTCGAAGTACGAACCGGACGTCGACTGCATGTCGATGGTCTGCGGCGCCATCGTCAGGACCATGTCCGGGCCGGCCTTCGACGACAGGGCGCGCAGCGCCTCCGTCATGTAGGTCGGGTTGAGGCCGTTCTCCAGGTCGATGTCGACGCCGTCGAAGCCGTACTCCTGCATGACGGACCAGACGGAGTCCGCGAAGTTCGCCGCGGAGGCGGAGTCGCTCACCCCGACGGTGCCCTTCTCGCCGCCCACCGAGATGATCACCTTCTTGCCGTCGGCCTGCTTGGCGGCGACGTCCGCCTTGAACTGGTCGACGGTGTAGCCGCCGAGCCCGGCCGAGTCCAGGTTGAACTCCACCGCGCCCGGCGTCGTCGTCGCGTCGGCGAAGGCCACCGCGACGATGTCGTACTCGGCCGGCACGTCGGAGAGCTTCTGGACCGTGGCCCCGTTGTCGAAGTTCTGCCAGTAACCGGTCACCGCGTGCTTCGGGACGTCGGCGGCGGCCTTGGTCACCGCCGTGGACGTGGCCGGCGTACCGGCCGCGGTGTCGGCGTTCGCGGCCGAGGTGGGGCCGACGGCCGTGAACGCGAGTGCCAGGGTGCCGGTGACGGCGGCCGTCCAGGTGCCGAGCCGACGCGTGCGCCGTCTGCTTACGGGGTCCACTGCTGCCTCCGTGGGGGGAGTTGGGTGGGGGGATGTGGGGGATGGGGACGGCGGCCACCGTTGAAGTACAAGGTGGTCCAGACCAATTGGGGGTGTCAAGAGGTGGGTACGGAACAAGTTGGCCGTCGTACCGGTTCGGCCGTCGAGCGGAAAATGCTCAACGTGCCCCGGTTTGGCGCACCTTGTGCATCACAAGTTGTTCCACAGCTGGAGAATCGCTGTTCTCCCGTTACAGAGGCGTGGATACAGTGCTCGGGTAGTCACGCAGTGAAGTCATCCGGGTGTGCCCAGGCCGTACTCGCGGCCCGGCGGCACGGGGAGACGGGGAGCCGCACGTGCCAACTGCCATTGCCGTGACCAGTGCCGACATGGCACTGCCGCCGCAGGACGAACGAACGCTGCCCGCAATCGTGCTGAGGGACGTCGACCAGCGCCCCCTGGAACAGGTGCTGGCCGAGCTGCAGTCGCTGGTCGACCAGCACGGCCACGTCGTCGTGGTGTGCTCGCAGGCCGTCCCTCCGGGCGTGGAACGACGGCTGCGGACCGTGCGCGCCCTCCTGGAGACCGACCGCGTCGCCCTGTTCCAGCCACCGCTGCCGCCGCTCGGACTCGCCGTCCTCGTCCGGCAGTTGCGCCAGCTCGCCTCCTGCGACCTCAGCCCCGGCATCCTCGCCTCGGCCGGCCGGCTGCTCACCCACTACATCCACGCCGGTGCCGTGCTCGGCTCGGTGACCCACCTGGACCGCGTCCCCGTGGACCTCAAGGCGCACGCCAGGTCCTGGGTGCCGGGCAGCCAGTTCGGCGTCGTGGCCCACCCGGTGCCGCAGCTGGTGCGGATCGGCCCCGAAGCCGCCCTGACCGGGCCCGAGTTCGGCACCTGGCTCCTGGTCGCCAAGGGGCAGCAGGCCGCCGACTGGGTCACCGGCACCCTCGCCCCCTCCTGGCAGGTGCAGGGGCTGCGCGAGATGGCGCTGCCCGCCGAGTCGCCCCACTGGTGGGGGACCGGGCGGCTGACCGAGTTCTGCGCCTACCTGCCCGACCTCTCCGTCCTCTACCAGCTCGTCACCTCCGTCCGCCAGAGCACGTGCCACTGGTGCGGCATGGACGTCATAGGCGACCGCTGCGTGTTCTGCTCCGCCACGCCCCCGGTGTACGACGACGGCGCCGGCGGCCGCGCCCTCGGCCACCGCCGCGATCCCGCCCTCGGCCGCCGCGGTGAGAGACGCGCGCTCACGGGGTAGGTCGGTACCGCTCGCCCTTCCCCGACATCCGACCCGGTCCCGACCGATTCCCCCAATGAGGTTGCACGGCCCATGAACTCCCGTCAGCGCCGCGGCATCATCCTGCTGATCCTGTCGGTCCTCTGCGCCCTGGGCGCGTTCGCCGGTGTGCTGTCCGTCATCGACGACGTGCAGTCCAAGGTCGGCCCCGAGGTCACCGCGTACCGGCTGAAGTCCGACATCGAGCCCTACACGGAGCTGGGTGCCGCGCAGTTCGAGAAGATCGAGATGCCCGAGCGCTGGCTGTCCGACAACGCCGTCACCGACCTCGGCCAGGTCCGCGGGAAGATAGCCGTGACGAAACTGAAGGCCGGCTCACTGCTCCAGTCCGACATGATCGTCGACACGCCCGCCCTGCGGCCGGGGGAGCAGGAGGTCGCCATCATGATCGACGCGGCCACGGGCGTCGCCGGCAAGATCACGCCGGGCTCCGCCGTCAACGTGTACGCCACCTTCGAGGGGCAGCGCGAGGGCGACCCCGACCAGTCCAAGATCATCGTGACCAACGCCAAGGTCATCGACGTGGGTGAACTCACCTCGCTGGAACCCGACGAGGACAGCCGGGACCGGGAGCCCACCGACGCGGTCCCCATCACCTTCGCCCTGTCCACCCTCGACGCCCAGCGCCTCACCTACGCCGAGTCGTTCGCCCGGCGCGTCCGGCTCGCCCTGGTGGCGCCTGGCGGCGACTCCACGGTTCCGGACGCGGACCGGACGTACGAACTCGCGAAGGACAAGTGAGAGCCGTATGGCCACGAGGATCCTCCCGGCAGCCGGCGACGCGGACGCCGTACGGTCCATCACGACCCTGCTCAGCCAGCTCCCGGACGCCGAACCCCTCGCGCCGGTCGTCGACTCCACCCAACTCCTCGACACCCTCGCCCGGCTGGCCGCCGAGTCGGTCGACGAACTGCCCGAGGTCGTCGTCGTCCACGAGCGGATCGGCCCGGTACCGGCCCTGGAGCTGATCCGGGACGTCGCGCTCCGCTTCCCCGCCGCCGGCGTCGTCCTCGTCACCTCCGACCCCGGCCCCGGCCTCTTCCAGGCCGCCATGGACTACGGCGCCCGGGGCCTGGTCGCCCTCCCGCTCGGCTACGAGGAACTCGCCAGCCGCGTCCAGGCGGTGGCCCAGTGGTCGGCGGGCGTACGCCGGCACCTCGGCAGCGGCGGCGACGTGTTCACCGGCGCCGGCGGCACCGTCGTCACGGTCAGCGGCGCGAAGGGCGGCGTGGGCGCCACCCTCACCGCCGTCCAACTGGCCCTGGCGGCGCAGGCGTCCGGGCGCTCCACCGTCCTGCTCGACATGGACCTCCAGACCGGCGACGTCGCCTCCTTCCTGGACGTGCAGTTCCGCCGCTCGGTCGCCGACCTGGCCGCCATCAACGACATCTCGCCCCGCGTGCTGGCCGACGCCGTCTTCCGCCACGACAGCGGTCTGGCCCTGCTCCTCGCCCCCGGCGAGGGCGAACGCGGAGAGGAGGTCACCGACCGCGCCGCCCGCCAGATCGTCGCCGCCCTGCGCTCGCGCTACGAGGTCGTCGTCGTCGACTGCGGTGCCCAGCTCGGCGGGGCGGGCGCGGCCGTCGTGGAGGTGGCCGACACGGCCCTGCTGGTCACCACCCCCGACGTGGTCGCCGTACGGGGCGCGAAGCGGGCGGTGCGGATGTGGGACCGGCTGCAGATCCGCAAGGCCGAGGAGACGACCGTGGTCGTCAACCGGCACACCCGGAGCGCCGAGATCCAGCCCCCGCTGATCCGGCGGATCACCGGCACCGCCCTCGCCGCCACCGCCGTCCCCGCCAACTTCAAGGAACTCCAGGCCGCCGTGGACGCCGGCCGCGTCCACGAACTCGACGCCAAGGGCGCGGTGAAGCAGGCCCTGTGGGCCCTCGCGGGTGAACTCGGCCTGGCCGGCGCCCCGGAGAGCGACCGCAAGGGGCACGGCCGGCTGCGCGGCGACCGGGGGTCGGTGAGCCTCCGGCGCCGGAGGGACGGTGGGGGATGAGGCGGTGGAGGCACCCAGGGCCGGACCGGGGCCGCGACCGGGAGAGCGGCCAGGTCACCATCGAGTTCCTCGGCATGACACCGGTGATCGTCGCGACGCTGGTGGTGCTGTGGCAGCTCGTACTGGTGGGGTACACGTACACGCTCGCGGGGAATGCTGCCGACGAGGCGGTAAGGGCGGCGACGGCCGCCGAGCGGGGGGCACGGCAGGGGGCCTGCCAGGAGGCGGGCCTGGACAAACTGCCGGGCGCGTGGGAGGGAGGCGCCGCTGTGAACTGCGGTACCGCGGGCGGTTACGTCACCGCCGACGTACGCATCGAGGTCCCCATCCTCTTCCCGGGCACGGTCAGCTTCCCGTTCACCGTGCACGGGCACGCGGGGGCCGTGGAAGAGGAGGACGACTGAGATGCCGTACTCCGTGAACCTGTGGGGGAGAGCCTGGGGGAAGGCCCCGGGGGAGACCCGAGGGAGGGCCCCGGGGGAGACCCGAGGGAGGGCCAAGGCCTGGGGGAAAGCCCGGCGGAGGGACCGGGGCCAGGTGGCCATCGAGTACCTCGGCTTCCTCCCGGTCCTGATCGCCGTCGGCATGGCCGTCGTACAGCTCGGCCTCGTCGCGTACACCGCCCAGCAGGCCGGCACCGCCGCCCGTGCCGGGGCCCGCAGCGCTTCACTCCAGGAGAGCGCCCAGGGCGCCTGCGCGGCGGCCGTCAGCAGCTGGCTGGCGGACGGTACCGACTGCCCCCCGTCCTACGGCGGCGAAGAGGTCACCGTCACCGCCACCGTCGGCATCCCCTCCATCGTCCCCGGCTGTGACTTCGGGGACGCCACCAGGACCGCCACCATGCCGCTGGACCACTGACCGAGGAGCCGAGGACGCATGAGCCTGCGCGCACGCATCCACTCGCCCGAGGAGAACGGCGGCCGGGGCGAGGACGCACACCTGGTCGCCTCCTACCGGGCCAAGCTCCTGGAGGAGATCGACCTCGCCGAGATGAGCTCGCTCGCGATGGCCGAACGCCGCGCCCGCCTGGAGCGGGTGCTCGGCCACATCATCAGCCGCGAGGGCCCGGTCCTGTCCACGGCCGAACGCTCCCAGCTGATCCGCCGTGTGGTCGACGAGGCGCTCGGCCTCGGCATCCTGGAGCCGCTGCTCGAAGACGCCTCCATCACGGAGATCATGGTCAACGGCCCCGACGCGATCTTCGTCGAGCGCGGCGGCCGGGTCGAGCAGCTCCCGCTCCGTTTCGCCTCCCACGACCAGCTGATGCAGACCATCGAGCGCATCGTCTCCACGGTCAACCGCCGCGTGGACGAGTCCAACCCCATGGTCGACGCCCGCCTCCCCTCCGGCGAGCGCGTCAACGTCATCATCCCGCCGCTCGCCCTGACCGGCGCGACGCTCACCATCCGCCGCTTCCCGCGCTCCTTCACCCTCCATGAGCTGATCGGCCTCGGCTCGCTCGACGAGCACATGCTGTACCTGCTGGCCGGCCTGGTGCAGGCCCGCTTCAACATCATCGTCTCGGGCGCGACCGGCACCGGCAAGACGACCCTCCTCAACGCCCTCTCCGGCCTCATCCCGGAGTCCGACCGCATCATCACCATCGAGGACTCGGCGGAACTCCAGCTCCAGCAGGCCCACGTGATCCGCCTGGAGTCCCGCCCGCCGAACGTGGAGGGCCAGGGCCGGGTCACCATCCGCGACCTGGTCCGCAACTCCCTGCGCATGCGCCCCGACCGCATCGTCGTCGGCGAGGTCCGCGGCGGCGAGTCCCTGGACATGCTCCAGGCCATGTCGACGGGGCACGACGGCTCCCTCGCCACCGTCCACGCGAACAACGCGGAGGACGCCCTGATGCGGCTCCAGACCCTCGCCTCGATGTCGGACGTCGAGATCCCCTTCGTCGCCCTGCACGACCAGATCAACAGCTCCGTCGACGTCATCGTCCAGCTCACCCGCTTCGCCGACGGCGCCCGCCGCATCACCGAGATCGCCCTGCTGGCCAGCCACGGGGGCGAGCCGTACCGCCTGGCCACGGTCGCCCGCTTCAACGCCCGCCCGATGACCGCCGACGGCCGCATCGTCGGCACGTACGAGTACCACCCCCTCCCGCACCGCACCGCCGAGCGCCTCTACATGGCCAACCAGCCCATCCCGCAGGCCTTCGGCGTGGCCCACACCCTGGACCAGCTCACGACCCGGGAAGCCAGGTAGGACGGGCGCGATGAAGACGATTACGGAAGCCAGGGGCAGGACGGGCGCGATGACGACAGACACGGAAGCCAGGTAGGAACCGCCGATGGAACTGGAAACGCTCGTCACGCTCACCACCGGCATCACGCTGCTGACCTGCGTCCTGGCCGTCGTCGGCCTGCACTCCTGGGCCGCGGGCCGGGCCCAGCGCGCGGCCCTGGTCGACCGCCTCTCCGCCGCCGGCCAGGTACCGGTCGCCGGACGGCGCCGCCGCTTCCCCACCCTGGACCGCCGCCTGCGCCGCACGAAGCTCGGCCGCCAACTGGAACGGCGCCTGTCGGCCACGGGCCTGGACGTCACACCCGGCGAGTTCTTCGTGTACATGCTCGGCACGGTGGCGGGGCTCTGGCTGATCGGCCAGGCGACCCTGGCCCCCTTCTTCGGCCCTCTCGCGGGCCTGCTGGGCGTGGGCGTGGCCGTCCAGTTCCTCAACTGGCAACGCCAGAAACGCATCGAGAAGTTCATCAACCAGCTCCCCGAACTCGCCCGCATCCTCGCCAACGCCACCCAGGCCGGCCTCGCCCTGCGCACCGCGATCGGCATGGCGGCGGAGGAGCTGGAGGCTCCGGCCGGCGAGGAACTCGGCAAGGTGGCCGACCAGCTGGCCCTGGGCGCCGCCATGGAGGACGCCCTCGGCGAGCTGGCCGAACGGCTCCCCTCCCGTGAACTGGTCGTCCTCGTCACGACCCTCGTCCTCTCCAACCGGGCCGGCGGCCAGGTGGTCAGCGCCCTGCGCAACCTCACGGAGACACTGGAGGAACGCAAGGAGACCCGGCGCGAGGTCCGCACCCAGCTCTCCCAGGTCACGATGACGTCGTACGCCGTCCCCGTCCTGGGTGTCGGCTCGTTGTTCCTGATGAACGGGGTGAAGGACGGCGCCCTGGAACGCATGACGGGCTCCCCAGTCGGCCAGGCGGCGGTGATCATCGCCTTCGCCCTCTACGCGCTCGGCTTCGTCCTCATCCGCCGCCTGTCCCGCATCGACGTCTGAAAGGAGGCGGGCAACCGACATGAACACCCCCCTCACCGGCCTCCTCCTCGCCCTCCTCATGGGCCTGAGCGTCTGGGGCGCCTTCGCCGGCGTCCGCATGTACCGGGCCGACACGAAACTCCCCGCCGACCTCGCCCTCGCCCTGGAGGTCGGCTCCACCCGTACCGGCACGGCCCACTCCCTCATCGACCGCATGGGCATGCGCTACGCCCCGGTGGTGCTCCGCCTGATGGGCCCGTCCCTGGTGGCCAGATACCGCCGCCGCATCGACCTCGCCGGCAACCCCGGCGGCCTCACCATCGACCGCTACGCGGCCCGCAGGGCGGTGTACGGGGCCCTCGGGCTGATCGGCTTCCTGGCCTTCCTCCTGCGCGGCCAGCTCCTGGGCGCGGTCGTGATGCTGGCCTTCGGCGCGTTCTGGACTGAGGTCGGCATCTGGTCGGCGATCCGCATCCGCAAGGACGTGATCGAACGCACGCTGCCGGACTTCCTGGACGTCCTGGCGGTGGTGGTGAGCGCCGGCCTCGGCTTCCGTCAGGCCCTGGACCGCGTGTCGATGCGCTACGAGGGGCCCTGGGCCGACGAACTGCGCATCACGCTCCGCCAGATGGACCTCGGCATGAGCCGCCGCCAGGCCTTCACGGAACTGCGCCGGCGCAACGACTCCGAACAGGTGGCGATGTTCGTGACGGCACTCCAGCAGGGCGAGGAACTGGGCGCCCCCATCGTCGACACCCTGGTCTCCCTGGCCAAGGACATGCGCCGCACGGACGCCCAGAACGCCCGCCGCAAGGCCGCCCGCGCGGTCCCCAAGGCCACGATGATGATCACGACCTTCATGGTCCCGGCCACGCTGATCCTCCTGGGCGCCGGGCTGGTGCTCGGCTCGGGGACGGACTTCGGCTCCCTCACGGGCGAGTAGGGGAGGAGGAGCCCGCCATGCCGGTCACGCGTTCGCAGAAGGGAGGCGACGTACACCACAGAAGTGCGACTGCACACGCCCCAAAAACATCAACAACCAAACTCTCATCGTCCAGTTGGACGACTTCGACGGAAAACCTTTCGCATTTGCAATCCGCTGTGGGACAGTCATTGCCTGGTGTTCCCAACAGGTCGAGGTCCGAACCGAGCACGAGGGAGGCGGAGATGATGCCCGACCGCACGTCCGACACGGCCGACCAGCAGCTCACCGCCCCCCAGGACCGCCGCCCCACAGCACACGACCGGGCCCACGACGGGCCCCCGGGGCCCTCGCACGAAGGGGCCTTCCACCCTGGAGGGGAACATCATGACCAACTGGCTCCGCACCAAGGCCACTTACATCCACACCCAAGCCACCACCCGCAACGACAGGGGCCAGACGGCCGTGGAGTACCTGGGCATCATCGCCGTGGTGGTGGCGATCGTACTGGTCATCTCGGGGACGGGGCTGGGGCAGACGATCTACGACGCGATCACGTCGAAGATCGCCGAAGTCACTGGCGGCTGAGTCGGCTCCGCAGGCACAGCGACGCGGGGCAGGCTTTCCCCATCTACATCACGGTGGTGGCGGGCCTGCTCTTCCTCGCGCTCGCGTACCTCGCGGTCGGCCAGGCCGGAGCGACCCGCAGCGACGCGCAGACGGCGGCGGACGCGGCGGCACTCGCGGCAGCCCTGGAAACCCGGGACGGCCTCACGGACGAGTGGCTCGACAACGTTCTGGACCCGGAAATGTGGCAGGACATCTTCGACGGGAAGGCACCGCTTCCCAGCGCGTGCTGGCGAGCTCAGCAACTGGCGGCAAGCAACGACGCGACGGTGGACTGCGCACCGGACGGGCTTCTGAGCTACACCGTCGTCGCCGAGACCAATCACACTGTGGGGGAGAGCATCGTGCCGGGCACGGAGGGTCGGACGGCGACGGAGACCGCGACCGCCGTCATAGACGCCCGGTGCTCGTTCGAGCCACCGGCTGAGGATGCCGACGACGAGGTGCTGCCCACCCTCTCCTGCAAAGGGGGAGAGGACTGGGACCTGAAGCCGGACGACCTCTCGGACCTACCGAAACCTGAGGACCTGTTCGATGTCCATCTGGCCGACAGCTGACAAGAGAACGACGAGGACGAGGAAAGCGAAGTCATGAGCATTCGGTTCACGACAAGGGCCCGTGGGGGACTGGCCGCCTGGTCCGTTGCGATGGCGCTGGCCTTCGGCCTGGTCGGTTGCGGCAGCGGCGGTGGTGACGACGAGAAGCCGAAGGCCACGGCGTCAGCCTCGAAAGAGGACGGGTCGGCCCCGAGCGCTCAGGAGGGCACCGCGGAAGAGCCCTTGGCCGAGCTGAAGGGAAGCGAGGGCCTGAGCCTGCGCATCACCTCCGCCGAGAAGGACGCGGGCGGCTTCGTGACGGTCAACGGCGAACTGAAGAACGACGCCGACAAAAGCGTCGCGATCCCCTCCGCCCTGAGTGGAAACGAGACGGAGATCGTTCGCAACGGCAGGTCGCTCGGCGGTGCGACCCTAGTCGACTCGAAGAGCAAGAAGCGCTACTACGTACTGCGTGACACGGAGGGGCGCCCCCTGACAACGTCGGGATTCGCGACGATGAAGGCCGGCGACCGCCTCGCCGTCTTCATGCAGTTCCCCGCGCCGCCCGCGGACACCACCGAGGTCACGTTCCAACTGCCCACCTTCGCCAGCGCGACGATCTCCATCTCCGGGTGAGGCCCCGATGACCTCGAACCTCCGCCTGGCGACGGTCCTTTCCGTCTTGCTGACCACCACCCTCTACGGCACCGGCACGGCCCAGGCCGACGACGACCCGGGCGGCCCCCCGGGCACCGAGCCCGCCGCCTCCGCCCCCGTCGAGGTGGACCCCAACGACCCGGACCTCAAGCTCCCCGACGGCGCCACGCTGGCCCAGGCGAAGGTCCTGGACATCAAGTCCATCGTGGAGGAGCAGGGCGGCGACGAACGCCGCGAGGACACGAACACGAGCGTGACGCTCGCCCTGCAGGCCGAGGTGCTGTTCGGCAAGGACAGCGCGAAACTGGGTGCCGAGGCGAAGTCCCGCATCACCGGCATCGCCGACGAGATCAAGACCCAGAACGCCAGCAGGGTCCGGGTCTTCGGCTTCACCGACGACCTCGGTTCCTCGTCCCACGGCGACACCCTCTCCAAGAAGCGCGCCAACGCCGTCCACGACGTCCTGTCGCAGACCCTGAACGACGCCGACATCACCTACGAGGTCCGCGGCTATGGGGAGCAGTACCCCATCGCGGACAACGCGACGGAGGCCGGGCGCAAGAAGAACCGCAGAGTGGAGGTCTCCTTCCCGCGCTCAGGCGGCTGACGAACACGAGAAAGCGAAGCACAAGCGAATGCGCCCCCGCTCACCGCGCCCCCGCGCGACGCCGACGGCCCTCGCCGCACTGACGGCGCTCACGCTGGCCGCATGCAGCAGCACGGACAGGCCCGACCCGGCCCCGCCCACCGTCTCGAACCGCACCACGGCCCCCCACCCCACGGCCGGTTCCCCCGCGGCGGACGGCCAGGACCCGGACGCCTGCACCGACGGCAACTGTGAGATCACGGTGACCAAGCCCGTGACGCTCCACTTCCCGGCACCGGGCGGCGGCCGGGCGACGCTGTCGGTGACCGAAGTCGGCCCGAACAAGATCGAGTACGAGGTGAAGTCGGCCAACGGCCAGTCCAAGGCCGGCGCCTCGGGCCCGGGTCAGGGCTGCCTCACCCACCTCCGCGAAAACGGCACCGGCAACTCCTGCGGCCCCCTCACCACCACCCGCCCGACGCCCCAGCCCGACACGGTGACAATCCAGACAACAACGACCCCGACCGGCCCGGGCCTCCTCCGTATCGTGTCTCCCTGAGTCGCACCCCAGTGGAGACGGGTCCGCGACGGCGACCCACAACAGGCGGTCGACCTCGGTGGGCTGCCGTCCAACTGGTGTTCGCATGCGTCCTCTGGATAACTTTGATCTGTTTGAGGGCGACCCGTCTCGCCCATCGAAGCAACGTGGCCGGAACCGGGGGGAACTGTGAGTGATCTGACCGCTGACTACGAGGTGCTGAACCGGGTGAGGCACAACCTCGATCACATAGCCGAACTGATGAAAAAGCCGGGCCGGGAGATGAAAGAGGTCACCGGCAGCTCCATGGGTGTACCTGAGCTCGCTCGGCGCATGGACGACTTCGGTGACGAGTGGTCATACGGGATAAAGCAGCTCACCAAGTTCTCCGAGAAGGCCTCCGAGGCGCTGCTCACCGTCAAGGAGGCATTCGAAAAGCTCGACGACGAACTCGCCGAAGCGAGCAAGAAGCAGGGCAAGGGGAGCGCCAAGTAGTCATGGCTGTGACGACATTGGAAAGCTTCCCGACCCTGGGGTTCGTTCCTTGCCCGGGCGACCAGCCGGTGGCCGACGACGTGGCCAAGACGGTGCGCCGGACGGCAAAAAAGATGACCACGACCGCGAGGAAAGTGTCCAGGACGCCGACCGTGCGGTGCAGGGCAACGAGCTGGAACTTGAGGAACTGCGCCGTAGAGGGCGCCGTATGGCCGCTAATTACGTGGAGTACGGCAAGGCGATAGCCGACCGCCTCAAGAACGCCATGGACATCGCTCCGAACGAACCCGGGATGTGGGACAAGCTCGGTGACGCCATCGCGGACCTCGGCAAGGCGATAGCTGACCTTCCGGGACAGGTGGGTGAGCTCCTGTCCGAGATCGGCGACTGGATAAAAAACCACGCGGACTGGATCACCGTCGCGGCCTCGGTCGTCGGCGTCGTCGCCATCTTCTGCCCGGTGCTCGCTCCGTTGGCTGTCGGCCTCAGTGCCGTGGCGTTCTTCACCCATGCAGCTGCCTATGGTGTGAATGGACTTTTTCCACCCACCGGACAGAACATCGGCAACTGGCTCACATTGGGTGGCGACGCACTCGGCATGGTGCCCGGCTTCGGCGGAATCAAAGCCGGATACAAAGCCGCGCGAGGAGCCGGAGGTGTAGTGAAGGGCAGCCGAGTCGGCATCAAGACAGCCGTCTCCGCGACTAAGAGACTGGCGAAGGAAGCCGATCCGGTAGCCAGGGTGATCGACAAGCCTGTGATGGCCGCCGCCAGCAAGTTGGGCATCTCGCGGGGTGCTGCCCTGACTGCGACCGAAGGCATCCAGGCTGCCGCACAGCTCGCATGGACGGCGCCGACCGCGGTCAACGCCTACGCGACCAGTACCGGCCGGTATGACACGGCCACTTGGGGAACGGGAGTGGCCAACATCGCCACAGGCGTCGGCGGCGGGAAGTTCGGTGGCGTGGTCGCCGTCGGCAGTTCCATCGGCCTGGGTGCCTGGGAGCTGACTGACTGATGGATTCCACCGACGCACCGAGTCACGGCCCGCTGTCCACGAAGACTGACCCCTCCACCGGCGCGCCTGACCTGTGGTTCGAGCTACCTCCCGGGTTTGTCCAGTTCGATCTCGACGAAGACTCTGAGGTCCGTCTGCTCAGGATGGCGGACGCGGCCGATTCACTCTTCACTGGAGCAACTCTGGAACAGAAGTTCAGTCTCGTCGCTTCGGGCGAGTACATTCTGCGAACGCTGATCGAGGTGGGCGCCGAGTACGTGTCGAGTTGCCTACTACGGTCGGATGGGGGCAAGCTCTCGCATGGGACGCTCAGCGTGATCATTGAAAGGCCGGAGACCGGTCCTCAGAGCCAGGACCGTCAGGGAAGCGCGAAGCGCACGGCCGTTCAGTGGCGCAGTTTGTATCCGGACGCGGAGGTCGGGCTCGTCATGTTGCCCTACGGCATCGCCGCGCTATGTGTACGAGATCAAGAGCTTCAGATCCCCGGCGTGATTTTTGGGTTGGATGAACCTGTATCTGCCGCCGTACGGCAGGTTCAGTTCTGTGTTCCGTTGCAGACAGGCCCGGGTTCCGCCCTCTTCGTGTTCATGACCGAGGACATAGACAAGTGGCCCGAGTGCCTCGATCTACTCAGCGGAATAATGGCGTCAGTATCGCCGGACGATCCGGGCGAGCCGGACGAGGCAACCAATGAGAGGGCCGAGGGCCCAGGCGGCGGGAGAACGGAGACTCATGCATGAGCGCTGATGTGGAGGGCGGAGCGTCGACGAGTCGGAAGCGCTACCGCACACTGTCGGTGATCGGTGCTTTTTGCTACGTGCTGGCCGTCATTGCAGGCATGTTCCTGATTGCAGACGACTTGGGACTCATTTTTCTTGTGCCCCTGTGGATTGTCCACGGTGTGATCCTCGTCGTACTTATGGAAAAGCTGGGAGCCAAAGAATCAAGTCTGTACGCTGCTCTGTTCATTGTGATTACATCAGCGATGTCCGTGTACGTCATGGGGATGGCGCGCGATGACATTATGCTCCAACAGCGCGGTGAGGAGATCACCGGCACGGTCGTGAAGGAACGACTCGATCCAGCACAGGGCCGCAAAGGGCGACATTCCTATTATACGTTGGAGCGAGAGGACGGTGCTCGGGTTCTGGGGCCCGAGATGGAAACGACATCCGATCTGTACGACGTCGGCCAAGTGCTCTCGGTGATTGAGGACCCGAAAGGTGAACTGCCGCCGCAGACGCCGGGGCAGGTGGACGCAACGGCCGAACTGATGGGAGCCTCAGCGCTTTGCCTCGCGGCACTCGGCTCGGTCGGCTGGATGACCTGGCGAGGTTCAGACGCCGCGAAGCGGCGAGCCGACGGTAAGCCGTCGGCCGGAATGCGCAAGGTGTACAAGACCGTCACCCGGAACCACACCGCGGCCCCGGAGCAGGAGGAGAAGCTCCGGAAGGCGTTGGGTACGTACCCCGCTGACAGACGTGGGTACATCAAGATCCATCCTGAGGACTACCCCGACATATCTCAGCAGCGAGCGGCCCGGATCGCCTGGGAGATGGGCCTGCGGGCAGAGGCGGCCGGCAATCGCGGCTCGTGGCGCTTCGGGGAGACCGTGGTCGAGGAAGTCCCGCACGACTGAGGGGCGCTGTGGCCCGCCCTGGCCCGTCCGTCGCCGATGAGGGGCCGCACGCCGGCACGCTGCCGCCGGCGCTCACCAGCCCCGCCACGACCGAACCCGCGGTCGAACTGCCGCTGAGCCAGGCCAAGCCGCGGACGACACGGCGGTGAGCGGTACCAGCATGGTGTGCAGCGTCTGGAACGGGCGTGGGTCCCGGGGCGGGACGGGGGCGCGGAGACCGTCTCGCCGAGATCGGCCGTGCACTCGGGATGGCCGAGAGCCCCTACGAAGGCGGGCGGGCGCCGCGCAGGAACTGGTCGACGGCGTTGTCCACGAGGCCGTCGAGCAGTTCCGGGCCGACGACGTCGCCGTTGATGATCGACGCGATGCCCTGGAGGGTCGCGAACAGGACGATCCCGATCCGCTCGGAGGGGCCGCCCTGCAACGCCCCCTGCCGCTGCCCCTGAACGATCAGTTCGTTCATCAGCCCGAACGGAGCCTCGGCCGCCTTGGCGATCCGCGTCGCGCCGGGGCGGTGCTTGCTGGTGTACATGAGCTCCAGAAGCGCGGCGTTCTCGGTGGCGAAGCGGATGTAGGCCGTCACGGCCGCCCGCATGTGCGCGGAGAAGTCGTCGTCCGTGCCGGCGAGCGCGGCGCGCAACGCACCGTCCAGCTGGGCGAACCCGTCCTCGGCGAGCGCGTCCAGCAGGGCCTGGCGATCCGCGAAGTGCCGGCGCGGTGCGGCGTGGCTGACCCCGACCTCCCTGGCCAGATCGCGCAGGGACAGCTGGTCGGCCCCGTGCTCGCGCAGAGCGCGCCCGGCCGCGTCGAGCAGTGCGGCCCGGAGGTTCCCGTGATGGAAGGGCCGCTCATCGGTCATGCCTGGCATGGCGGTCACGGTATCAGCCTGCTGTCATTGACTACATAGTTTACACCGTCTACTTTGTGGTCCGTGCAGGCTGGACGTCGCCGACCTGCCCTCTATTCGGGCGTTCGCCGGGGCCGCTTGGTGGTGTCCCGCCGGGAGACGGCCTGCGCCACCTCGTCGAGGGCGGTGCGCAGGAGGGTGCCGTACGCGTCCTGCGGGAGGTCGGGGACGTGCTCCTCGGCCGCGTGGAGGTGCGCGGTGGCCGCGTCGAAGGACCCGAGCCGACGGTAGTTGTCGGCCAGGTTGAGGTGGAGGGAAGGGTAGAACCCGGCAACGCGGAGACCGGCGTGGTGCTCCTGGGCGCGCTGGTCGGTCATGGCGTCGGCAGCGTCCAGGGCCCGGACGTCCCAGGCGAGGGCCTGGGCGGGGTCTTCGTAGAGGTCTGCCAGGTAGTGGGCGAGGGAGCAGCGGTGCAGCGGGTCGCCGGTGACGCCGATCTCAAACCACAGGCCCAGAAGCTTGCGGCGGGCGGAGAGCGTGCTGCCCGTTCGGCCTTCGGTGACGGCTTGTCCGATGGCGTCCATGGTCGGGTCGGGGCCGGCGGGTGCGGTGGGCACGAAGGGTTCCTCGGGGTCGTTCAGGACGAGTATGCGGCCCTGACGGGCATGGCCAGGGTGGTGAGATCGCCGCGGTCGGCCGAGCGGATCGTGACGGGCCGGTCGTGTCCTCGCAGGTCGAGCATGACGTCGGGGCCGATGGCCGTGCTCACGGCGGGATAGAGCGTGGTCGTCTCGAACCGGATCTTGAGGGCCTCGCCCGTCACGGTGGCGAGGAGCGAAATGCCGGGGTGTTCGTCGTTCGGTGACCGGACGTCCACTCCGTGGCCGGAGATGTGGAGCGCGATGCATTCCCCGGGGTGTTCTTCCAGGGCGCGCAGCAGCAGGTCCTTCGCGACCGTGGCGCGGGTGGTGACCTCACCCAGGGACGCGAGCATCAGCCGGTGGTCGGGGAACTCCTCGGACAGCAACCGGCAGTGCCGGCCCTCCCGTTCACCCATGCGCAGCCGGATCCCGTGCGGCACCGCTTCGATGCGGACCAGCGCACTGTGCCGGATCTCGGCGACCGCCGCCCGCAGGTCGTCGCCGTCGATCGTGCCGACCCATGTCTGCTCCGCCGTCCGTGCCGGCACCAGGGACCGAGTGGACAGCCGGAACCGGTCGGTCGCCGTCAGGGTGATCGCCTCATGACCCGCCTCGACGTGTACGCCGGTAAGCACCGCCGTCCCCGGCCCGTATGCGGTCGAGGTGAGGACCTGGTCGACCGCATCCGCCAGCACGGGCCCCTTCAACGCGGCGATCAGCAGACCGGGCCGGTCGCCGCCGAGCGCGGATTTGATGACAGCAGCCTTCTGCCGTGCAGCCGCCGCATCCCCAACAACCCCGGCAACATGCTCGTCAACCAGCCGTGCGGCTTCGCCGGCCTCGGCGTCGAGAACCGTCCCGACCTCGGCGAGGGGCATGGCGATCTCGCGGAGCCGACGCAGCGCGGTCGCCCTCGCCACCTGGTCGGCGCCGTAGTGGCGGTACCCCGAGACCGGGTCCACTTCGGCTGGGGGCAGCAGCCCGGAGTCGGCGTAGAAGCGCAACGCGCTGGAGGTCAGACCACTGCGCTGGGCAAAGACCCCGATGGGCATCAGCTCGGAATTCGGCATCTCGCCATCATCGAGTTTCAACCAACTCGAAGGTCAACACCGACGTCGGGCGTCACCAGCACAACGGCCGGTGCCGGCTAGCCCTCCCGGCCCTCCGCGATCTCCACCCGGGCCCCCACCCGCACCCCCCACCGCTCCATCGCCCCGGCCTCCGCCTCCAGCACATGCCGCGAACGCACCCGGGGCCACCCGAGCCTGCCCGGCCGCATGGTGCGTACGGCGATGACGGTGAGGCGCCGGTCGAGATAGGCCACGTCGATGGACATCCGCATACGAAACGTGTGCACGCTGTTGGCAGGAGTCAGAAGCATCGCCCCATCGACGGCGTCCCGCCCCAACAGCCCCTTCGTCCGGGCCCGATAAGATCCGGCGATCTTCAGGGGCACACGAACCCGGTCGAGCCCTTCCCCCACCACCAACGCCCCCACCCCGTCCCGCCAACGCCGCTGGCGTCCCATCCGGTGCCCCTCCCTGCTGTTGTCAACCTGTTACGTATCGAAAAGCTGCACGTGCAACTGACCCTCACCGGTTGGTGACAGTAGCGAGACACTTTCACTCTGGTGTCTCCAACGCCCGGTGGATAGCGTTGCTTCGCTGAAGAGAAGCCTCGTCCCACCCAGGAGCCGACAGTGAATCGCCGCCGCCCCACCCTCCTCGCAGCGCTCGCACTGACCGCCGCTACGGCCCTGACGCTGTCCGCGTGCGGGAGCGACGACGACAGCTCCGGCGACAACGACAAGATCGCGGGGGCGGACACGGGAAGTTCTACTCCGTCGGCTTCACCGACTGCCGCCGAGCCGTCCAAGGCAGACCGACCTCAACTCCAACTGCCGGCCGATCTCTCCCACACCTTCGAGTGGCCCAAGACGGGAAACAAGGAAAAGGATGCGGTTCTGGCCGACAGTGAACAATCCATCAAAGCGGTGGACTTGGCAATCGTTAACCAAGACGCTTTGGACAAAGCCTACCTCTATTACTATGAGGGAGAGGCGGCCGCAGGTACTCAGGAGTTCATTCAGAACTATGTAGACAAGAAGGCGGTAATCACGGGGAGCTACCGCTTCTACGCTCCTGAGGTAGCAGTCGACGAAGACGGCACGGCTTCTTTTACATACTGCGAGGATCAAGGCAAGGCGTATGTGAAGTACCTTGAGACCGGTAAAGTCAGGGAAACCAAGGTAACTGAGAAGAGCTACGTCATTTATCACACGTCGCTGAGAAAAAACAGTGACGGGGTGTGGGAAATTCAGAAGGTCGCTTCACAGAGTGGGAGTCCCAAGTGCCAGCCTTGACCCGCGCCACGAAGACGCTGCTGGCAACAGTCACGGTTGGCTTGTGCCTGTCGCTTCTTGTTTTTCCTGGCGTAGCAAGCGCCGACGACATTCTCGATGGGAACACACAGAACTCGGGCAGCGAGCAGCGCGCGGAGACCGACGGCGACGGCACTGTCGCTGTCGCCGTGGGTGGAGTCAAGTTCGACCGTTCGAAGAATGGCGGAGGCGGATCTGCCGGGGCGCTAACTTCGTCCACTTCATGGAGCCCACCGCCTTGTTGGTACGCCCCCAAGTACAGCCCGGAAGAGTTGCAGAAAACTCTGGAACCGATCTGGGAGGCTGAATCCACGGGGTACGAGTGGGACGCCGAGCAGCGGGAGAAGTACAACGCCAAGGACGAGGAGAAGGGGTTCAATAAAGACAAGACTGGAAAAGGGTACTGGTGGGATTCGTATGTCAACAAGAGTTATCCGCCGGGCTGGGAAAAGTGCAACAAGGGGCCCTTCTGGGTGGACACGGGAGACGCTCCGCCCGCGGACATCGAGAACGCTGTGACGCCCGAGGTGCTCGCCGAACTCGCCTACGCGGAGATCCGTGTCCCCGGTACCGAGGTGACACTGGCGCCCGCGGATGCGACCAAGGTCAACCTTCCGACGTGGGCGTGGCTGAACGGTGCCGAGTTCAAGCCGGTCTCGGTCACCGCGTCTGTGGAGGCGATCGGCATCGAGGCGACGGCCACGGCGGAGCCGGTGTCGCTGCAGATCAAACCGGGAACGCCGGATGCCGAGACGTATCCTGCGTCTGGTGTCTGCGAGATCACTGATGGGCGTATCGGCGCGCCGTACGAAAAAGGCAAGGCCGACAGCACGCCTCCGTGCGGGGTGAAGTACCTGCGCTCATCAGGTGATGGGACGTTCCCGCTTCAAGCGACGGTTACTTGGGCAATTCATTGGACTGGCACCGGTGGTGCGGGTGGGGATCTCCCCGATGGCGCTTTCGGTGCCACCCAGGACGTCGTCGTCCAGGAGATTCAGGCCATCAACCGCTGAGTAGAGAGCGGGCAGTCGCGATACCCGGCCCCCGCCCCGCAAAATCGTGTTGTCCGGGGAAGTGGGGCGGGGGTAGGAAGGCTGCATGACTGGACTCGGTGCCGTTTTCCGGCCTCAGGTTGCCCCCGAGCGGCTGCGTGCCGTGGCTCGTGCTGCCGATGAGGCGGGGCTGGAGGAGCTGTGGCTGTGGGAGGACTGCTTCCGCGAGGGTGGGATCTCCACGGCCGCAGCCGCCCTCGCGTGGACCGAGCGGGTGCGGGTCGGCGTCGGGCTGCTGCCCGTGCCGTTGCGGAACGTGGCCGTCACCGCCATGGAGGCCGCCACCCTGCACCGGATGTTCCCCGGGCGCGCCCTCCTCGGTGTGGGACACGGCGTGCAGGACTGGATGGGGCAGGTCGGAGCGCGGGTTGAGTCTCCCGTCACGCTGCTGAGAGAGCACCTGCTCGCCCTGCGGGCGCTGCTCGGCGGGGAGCGCCTGACGACCGAAGGGCGCTACGTCCGGCTCGACGACGTCGCCCTCGACTGGCCGCCGGAGCGAGCCGTGGAAGTGCTCGCCGGCGCCACCGGGCCCCGCTCGCTGCGGCTGGCCGGTGAAGCCGCCGACGGGACCGTGCTCACCGCGTCCACTCCGCCCGACGGGGTACGACGGGCCCGGCGGCTCATCGACGAAGGGCGGGCCGCGGCCGGGCGGACGGAAGCGCACCGGGTGGTCGTGTATCTGCTCGCCGCCACCGGGGCCGGCGCCGCCGAGCGGCTTCGGGCCGAACTGGTCGCCGAAGGGGACGACACGGTGCCGGGTCTCGGCGTCGCCGGGGACGCGGGCGCCGTCGCCGCCGCCGTGGAGCGGCTGGCCGAGGCGGGGGCCGACACCGTGATCCTCCAGCCGACCGGGGACGAGCCCGACCCGGAAGGGTTCGTTCGGTTCGCCGCCGAGCAGGTTCGGCCGTTGGTGGCTCAGGCCTGAGGGTCTGAGGGTCTGAGGGTCTAAGGGGGAGGGCTGTTGCTCCTTGTCTCTTGCTCCCTTCTCTCCCTTCTCTCCTTTTTCTTCCTTCTTTTTACTTCTGCCGTCGAAACGGATCTCCCTCCTATGGTGCCGCCGCCACCGTCCCGGCCCCCTCGACACCGCGCCTTCGACGACCTCGTGGCCGAAGGTGCCTCCGTGCCCACCGACGGGTGGGATTTCTCCTGGTTCGAGGGACGGGCCACCGAGGCCCGGCCCTCCTGGGGGTACGCCCGGTCCATGGCCAGGCGGCTGGTCCGGGCCTCCGCCGTGCTGGAGGTGCAGACCGGGGGCGGAGAGGTGCTGGACTTCGCTCTCGGTGCCGCCGGCTCCCGCCGGTCCCCGCTCGTCGTGGCGACCGAGGGCTGGGCGCCCAACGTCGCCAAGGCCACCCGGCTGCTGGCCCCCCGCGGCGTGCCGGTGGTCGCCGTGCCCGACGACGCGCCGTTGCCGTTCGCCGACGGCGCCTTCGACCTGGTCGTGAGCCGGCATCCCGTCCAGCCGCACTGGGACGAGGTCGCCCGCGTGCTCGCGCCCGGCGGTACGTACTTCGCCCAGCACGTCGGTCCCGCCAGCGTCTTCGAGCTGATCGAGTACTTCCTCGGGCCGTTGCCGCAGGAGAGCCGGCGGCGACGCCATCCCGAGCTTGAGCGGAGCGATGCCGAGGCGGCCGGTCTCGAGGTCGTCGACCTGCGGGCGGAACGGCTGCGGATGGAGTTCTTCGACATCGGTGCCGTCGTCCACTTCCTGCGCAAGGTCGTGTGGATGGTGCCCGGCTTCACCGTGGACGCGTACCTGGACCGGCTGCGCGACCTGCACGAGCGCATCGAGGCCGACGGCCCGTTCGTCGCCCACAGCGCCCGCCACCTCTTCGATGTGCGCAAGACGGCGTGAGCGAACGGTGCGTAGGCGCGGCGGCCCGTCGCGGTGGTCCCTCGTTGGCGATTGTTATCCATCGTTGTCCTGGACCGGCTCGAATTCGGTGACTCGGTCGCGTACGTTCTAGGCAGGTAATTCGCGCAAGCAAAGCTGCGCGTTTGGCGCCGCGCAGTGGAGGGGGCTGCGCGGTGCCGGGCCGGCGGGCCGGGTGAGCGGGGCGGTCAAGCGGGCGTACGCCGGGCGCGTCATCCGGTTGGGGGAACGGTTCGGCGGGCGGACCCGGCGCTCTCCGGGGATCTCCGTGGCCCGCCGTGGCCCGTTCGTCCGCCTGTCGCCGCCGCCGACCTGGTGTTTCGGGTCGTGGTGCGGGGCGGAACGAGAGCCTCCGCGAGTGCTCGGCTGTCGCCGGACGGATGCGGAGAGTAGTTGTGGCACGCCGATGCGCGCGACATTCCTTACGAAGGGTTATGGTGGAAACCCCCCCTCGGGCCGGTCCGTATCCCCCCCCCACGGACCGGCCCGTTTTCTGTTCCGCCGGACGAGTGCGGACCGGCCGGTTTCCCGTTGCGCCGGACCAGCGCGTTTCGTGTTGCGCGCCGCACTCCCGGGACCCCTGTAACGAGGTGTTCACCGGTGCGTCGTCGTGCGCCGTGGCATGGCGGCGCTTGTTCGAGGGCATAACGCAAGCAGGTCGACGCCCGAACCACGGGTGTCGGATCTCAGCGGACGGCACGGAGCCGTCCGCCCGGGAGGCCCTTTGCACCAGCCCCACCGTGCGGTCACGGCACGGAAGACGCGGCGGAGGGCCGGTCCGCGGCCCGCGCCAGTGCAGGGCGGCCGTCGACCGGCCGGCTCGTTACCGCCCTTCCGGCCCAGCGTCCACTCCGTCGCTCCCCGACCTCATCCGAGGGGGTACGTCCTTCCGTGGTGACCAGCACCAAGCGCCGCAAGCCCGACCGGCGCACCTACGTTCTCGACACCAGCGTCCTGCTGGCCGACCCGAACGCTCTGAACCGCTTCGACGAGCACGAGGTCGTGCTCCCGATCGTCGTGGTGACGGAGCTGGAGGCCAAACGGCACCATCCCGAGCTCGGCTACTTCGCCCGGCAGGCCCTGCGCCTGCTCGACGAGTTCCGGGTCCGGCACGGTCGCCTCGACGCCCCCATCCCGACCGGGGACCTCGGCGGCACCGTCCGTGTCGAGCTCAACCACTCGGACCCCAGCGTGCTGCCCACCGGCTACCGCCTGGGGGACAACGACTCTCGCATCCTCGCGGTCGCCCGCAACCTGCAGGCGGAGGGGTACGACGTCACCGTCGTGTCGAAGGACCTCCCGCTCAGGATCAAGGCGTCCTCCGTCGGCCTCCTCGCCGAGGAGTACCGCGCGGAGCTGGCCATCACGGACGCCTCCGGCTGGACCGGAATGTCCGAACTCACCCTGCCGGGTGAGCAGGTGGACGTGCTCTTCGAGGAGGGCCGGGTCTACGTCCCCGAGGCCGCCGAGCTGCCCGTGCACACCGGCCTGACCATCCAGTCGGAGCGCGGCAAGGCCCTGGGCCGCGTCACCCCCGACGGCAACGTCCGGGTGGTGCGCGGCGACCGGGAGGCCTTCGGCATCAAGGGCCGCAGTGCCGAGCAGCGGATCGCGCTCGACCTGCTCCTCGACCCGGACGTCGGCATCGTGTCCATGGGCGGCCGGGCCGGCACCGGCAAGTCGGCGCTGGCGCTCTGCGCGGGCCTGGAGGCGGTCCTGGAACGCCGCCAGCACCAGAAGGTCATGGTCTTCCGTCCGCTGTACGCGGTCGGCGGACAGGAACTCGGCTACCTGCCCGGTTCCGAGGCCGAGAAGATGAGCCCCTGGGCGCAGGCGGTCTTCGACACGCTGTCGGCGGTCACCAGCCGCGAGGTCATCGAGGAGGTCACCGCGCGCGGGATGCTCGAGGTCCTGCCGCTCACCCACATCCGGGGGCGCTCGCTGCACGACGCGTTCGTGATCGTGGACGAGGCCCAGTCGCTGGAGCGCAACGTCCTGCTGACCGTGCTGTCCAGGATCGGCGCCAACTCGCGCGTCGTGCTGACCCACGACGTGGCGCAGCGGGACAACCTGAGGGTGGGCCGGTACGACGGTGTCGTCGCCGTCATCGAGAAGCTGAAGGGGCATCCGCTGTTCGCGCACGTCACCCTGACCCGTTCCGAGAGGTCCCAGATCGCGGCGCTGGTGACGGAGATGCTGGAGGACGGACACATCTGACCGTCACCCGGTCCGCACCGCGAACGGTTCGCACCTCGGACCGTCCCGTGCACGGGACCTGACCCGACGTCCGACCGTCGGCGCCGTCCGGAAAGGCCAAGAGCCTAGCCGGGCGGCGCTGTGGCGCGCGCGGGTTTCCGGGAATCCCCTGGGCCAAACGGGATGTGAGCTTTCACACGCAACACAGAATTGCCTCACCCCGTCGGGGTACGGCAGCATCTCATTCCTGTCAGGCCCCGCATACGACACAGCTGTGCCCTGAGCGGTACGGCGCCACAGCAGCACCAGAGCCAACTCCATAGTCGAGTTCGTATGCCGCCCGAGCACCACGCGACGCCTCCCGCACGGGAGTTGTCCACCGGGCCCGCGCCTCCCGTGACCGCAGTTGGAGGAGGCCAGCGCCAGGGGCACGATTGCGTCCGCGAGGGTCACCGAAGCGGGCGATGCTGGAAGGAAACCGTGTGAGCCGGATCTCGGTCCGGGGATTCGCAGTGGCCTCGGCCACGGCGGTCACCGCAGTCGGAAGCGTCGTCGGCGTTGCCTCGGGCAGCACCGCGCAGAACAGCGACGCGGAGGCGACGGCAGCAGGCACGACGCTGCTGGCGGACATCCCCATGGGCGAGCAGGCCCAGGTGCAGACCGCGTCCCTGACGCAGCAGGCCGACGTACAGGCCATCGCCGCGGACGCGAGCGCCAAGAAGGACGCCGAGGAGTCGGCGCGCAAGGCCGCCGCCAAGTCCGCGGTCGCCAAGAAGGAGGCCGCCGAGAAGGAGGCCAAGGCGAAGAAGGAGGCCGAGGAGCGCAAGGAGCGCGAAGAGGCCGCCAGCCGCAGCGCGACTCGTGACGCCTCCACCATCCAGGTCCAGAGCTCGTACACCGTGGCCGAAGTCCAGGCCATCGCCCGGCAGCTGGTGCCGAGCGGGCAGTTCCAGTGCTTCAGCAACATCGTGAACCACGAGTCCACCTGGAACTACCAGGCGACGAACGCCTCCTCGGGTGCGTACGGACTCGTCCAGGCGCTGCCCGGTTCGAAGATGGCGTCCGCGGGGGCCGACTGGCAGACCAACCCGGCCACCCAGATCAAGTGGGGGCTCAACTACATGGACAGCCGCTACGGCAGCCCGTGCGGCGCCTGGAGCTTCTGGCAGGCGAACAACTGGTACTGAGGCGCCTGTTCCGGCTTCGGCTCGGTACCGCATCCGGTTCCGAGACCCGGTGCCCGCCCTCAATCTCGCGCAGCCCCTCCCCGTCCTAGGGGGAGGGGCTGCTGCCATGTAGCGTCTGACGCAACGACTCCAGGGGGGAGTGGTGGGGACGGACGGGGGAAGAGGACGGATCATGTCGCGAGTGCCAGGGTGGCTCGGCCGGGTCGGCGCCGGACTGACCCAGATGAGTGAGCGGTTGGACCAGCGCCGTGCCGAGGCGAGCCGGGACGACGCCGACGGACCGGTCCCGTCCGCCGACGACCTGACGCCGTCCCCCGAGGAGGCGGCGCACGAGTACGCCGTCACGCACCACGCGGCTCTGGTCCGCGAGCGCCCCGACCCGGCACAGGCCGTGCCCTGGGGCGTACGGGTCGCCGCCGAGGCCGGCTGGCGGCTGCTGGTGCTCGCGGGGACCGTGTGGGTGCTGATGCGGGTCATCAGCGCCGTACAACTGGTGGTGCTGGCCTTCGTCGCCGCGCTGCTGATCACCGCGCTGCTCCAGCCGGCCGTGGCGTGGCTGCGCCGGCACGGCGTACCGCGCGGGCCGGCCACCGCCCTGACCGCGATCCTCGGGTTCGTGATCATGGGCTTGATCGGATGGTTCGTCACCTGGCAGGTGATGGAGAACATCGACAACCTCTCCGACCAGGTCCAGGACGGCATCGACGAACTGCGCAACTGGCTGCTGAACAGCCCCTTCCACGTCACCGACAAGCAGATCAACGAGATCGCCAAGAACCTGCGCGAGGCGGTCGGGGCCAACACCGACCAGATCACGTCGGCCGGCCTCGAAGGTGTCACGGTCGTCGTCGAGGCGCTCACCGGCATCCTGCTGGCCGCCTTCTCGACGCTCTTCCTGCTCTACGACGGCAAGCGCATCTGGCAGTGGACGCTGAAGCTGGTGCCGGCGGCGGCCCGGCCGGGCGTGGCCGGTGCCGGTCCGCGCGCGTGGCGGACGCTGACCGCGTACGTGCGCGGCACGGTCGTCGTGGCGCTGATCGACGCCATCTTCATCGGCCTCGGCATCTACTTCCTGGACGTGCCGATGGCCGTCCCGCTGGCCGTGTTCATCTTCCTGTTCGCCTTCATCCCGCTCGTCGGCGCGGTCGTGTCCGGCGCGCTCGCGGTCGTCGTGGCGCTGGTGACGCAGGGCATGTTCGCGGCGGTCATGACGCTCGTCGTGGTGCTCGCGGTGCAGCAGATCGAGGGCCACATCCTGCAGCCGTTCATCCTGGGGCGCGCGGTGCGCGTCCACCCGCTGGCGGTGGTGCTCTCGGTGGCCGCCGGCGGCATGGTGGCCGGCATCGGCGGCGCGGTGGTCGCCGTACCGCTGGTGGCGGTGACGAACACCGTCGTGGGCTATCTGCGGGCGTACTCCCGCGAGACCGCCTTGCGGCAGTCGCCGAAACCGCACGGTGCCACGTCGACGGACGCCTCCCCGGCGGTCGGTCCGCCCCCGCCGCCCCCGGAGGACACCCCGCCGGCGGACGCCTCGCCGACGCAGTGATGCCTCGCCGACCCAGTTGATGCCTCGCCGACGCAGTGACGCCTCGCCGTGACGCGAACGGGCCCCGCCCGCCTCGCCCTGGTGCCGGGGGAGGTGAGCGGGGCCCGTGCCGTGTGCGCCGTGTGCGCCGCGGGTCGCGTGGCTACTCGGCGGCCAGTACCGCCTCCGCGTCCAGCGTGACGCCGACGGCCTCGACCACGGCGGCGATCTTGAACGCTTCCTGGATCGTCTCGCGGTCCACCCCGGCCTTGCGGAGCACCTGCTCGTGCGAGTCCAGGCACATGCCGCAGCCGTTGATGGCGGACACCGCGAAGGACCACAGCTCGAAGTCGACCTTGTCGACGCCCGGGTTGCCGATGACGTTCATCCGCAGACCGGCGCGCAGGGTGCCGTACTCGTGGTCCGACAGCAGGTGCCGGGTGCGGTAGAAGACGTTGTTCATCGCCATGACGGCGGCGGCCGACTTGGCGGCCCGGTACGCCTCGGGCGTGAGGTTCGCCTTCGCCTCCGGCTCCAGCTCGCGCAGGACGATGGGGGAGCGCGAGGCGATGGCGGTCGCCAGCACGGTGCCCCACAGCTGCTGCGCCGGCAGGTCGGAGTTGCCGATGACCGAACCCAGGTTGAGCTTCAGGTCCTTGGCGTAGTCCGGTACGGCGGACTTCAGGGAGTCGAGGGACATGTCAGCTCACTCTCCCGACAGCAGCGCGACCGGGTCCAGGGTCTCGTCGCCCTTGCTCCAGTTGCACGGGCAGAGCTCGTCGGTCTGCAGGGCGTCGAGGACCCGCAGGACCTCCTTGGGGTTACGGCCGACGGAGCCGGCGGTGACCATCGTGAACTGGATCTCGTTGTTCTGGTCCACGATGAAGACCGCGCGCTGCGCGAAGCCGTCCTCGCCCTCGATGCCGAGGTCGCGCATCAGCTCGTGCTTCGAGTCGGCCAGCATCGGGAAGGGCAGGTCGGTCAGGTCGGGGTGGTCCTTGCGCCAGGCGTGGTGCACGAACTCGGAGTCGCCGGAGAAGCCGAGGACCTGGGCGTCACGGTCGGCGAACTCGTCGTTCAGCTTGCCGAAGGCGGCGATCTCGGTCGGGCACACGAAGGTGAAGTCCTTGGGCCATGCGAAGACGACCTTCCACTGACCCTCGTAGGTCTTGTGGTTGATCTGCTGGAACTCCTCGCCCTTCTCCAGCGAGACGCAGGCGGTCAGATCGAACTCGGGGAACTTGTCACCGACAGTGAGCACGTGCTCTCCAAAAGCGCAGCGAAGAAACACCCCGGTTTGCGAGTGTTTCCCATGGGTTGGACGTTGTTGATGTTGGCACAGGGTGCATTGATTAGTGAAATAGCTACACTCGGTCGAGTTGATCGGAGGTGGCTATTAGTGTCCAGCAAGAAGAGGCAGCCCAGTCTCGCCCAGCTGCGGGCTTTCGACGCGGTCGCCGAGCACCTGCATTTCCGGGACGCCGCCGCCGCGATCGGCATGAGCCAGCCCGCGCTCTCCGGCGCCGTTTCGGCCCTGGAGGAGGCACTGGGTGTCACGCTCCTGGAGCGTACGACGCGCAAGGTGCTGCTCTCGCCCGCCGGCGCCCGGCTCGCGGTGCGGGCCAAGGCGGTCCTGGCGGAGGTCGGTGCGCTCCTGGAGGAGGCCGAGGCGGTACGGGCGCCCTTCACCGGCGCGCTGCGGCTCGGTGTCATCCCGACCGTGGCGCCCTACCTGCTGCCGACGGTGCTGCGACTCGTCCACGACCGCTATCCCGACCTCGACCTCCAGGTCCACGAGGAGCAGACGGCGAGTCTGCTGGAGGGGCTGACGACCGGGCGCCTCGACCTGCTGCTGCTCGCGGTGCCCCTCGGCGTCCCCGGGGTCACCGAACTCCCGCTCTTCGACGAGGACTTCGTACTGGTCACACCGCTCGACCACCGGCTCGGCGGCCGGGAGGGCGTCGAGCGCTCGGTGCTGCGCGAGCTGAAGCTGCTGCTGCTCGACGAGGGCCACTGCCTGCGCGACCAGGCCCTCGACATCTGCCGGGAGGCGGGCCGCGCGGGTGTCCCGGCGACGACCACGGCCGCCGGCCTGTCGACGCTGGTGCAGCTGGTGGCCGGCGGTCTCGGCGTGACGCTGCTGCCGCGCACCGCCGTCCGCGTGGAGACCTCCCGCTCCAGCCAGCTCCTCACCGCCTCCTTCGCCGACCCGGCCCCCACCCGCCGCATCGCCCTCGCCATGCGCACGGGCGCGGCCCGCTCGGCGGAGTACGAGGAACTGGCGGCGGCCCTGCGGGAGGCGATGCGGGACCTGCCGGTCCGCACGGTGCACGACTGAGCGACCGCCCCGGTCGGACGGCCGCTCAGTTCCCCGCTCGTGCACCGGTTCCGGCCGTACACCGGTTTCCCGGGGCCGTACACCGGTCCCCGCTCATGCACCGGTCCCGGTCTGCGCACCGGCGGGGCTACTCCGTGCGCAGCCCCTCCGGCCGCATCAGCCGCAGCAGCGGTGGCAGGCTGCACAGCGTCACCACCAGGACGACCGCGGCGCCGATGCCGGTCATGGACAGGACGCCGGCCCAGTCGACGCCGACCGGGGTGCCCGTCATCTTCAGCAGCACCGCGCCCAGGGTCAGCCCCACCACCGAGGCCAGCAGCAGGCCCAGCACGATGGGGATCGCCGTCTGCCACAGCACCGACAGGCTCAGCGTGCGGCGCCGGGTGCCGAAGGCGACCAGGGCGGAGAGCAGCTTCCTCCGCTCGCGCAACTGCTCCAGCTGCGAGACCAGCAGACTGGCCCCGATCAGCGCCAGCACACACGCCGCCCCGACGAACAGACCGGTGCGGACGACGTCGTACCGGTCGGTCCGCTCCATCTCCGACCACGTCACGGTGTCCGTCAGCAGGCCGATGCCCGCCGCGGTGTTCCGCACATGGTCCTGCACGTCCGCCACCGACCGGTCGATCTTCAGGTAGGCGCGTCCCTGCAGGCCCGACGCGAACGTGTCCGGCATCGCCTTCGGCGTCATCAGGAAGCCGCTCTGGTCGAACTCGTCGTCCAGCAGTCCGGAACGCGGCTTCGCGCTCTTCAGGTCCTGGGGCACCGTCCAGGGGGTGTCCGGCTTCTCGGGACTGCCCTCGTACGCCGGGTCCAGGTACAGCTTCCGTCCAGGCTCGGCCAGGTTGCCGTCGTCGAGCGACGTGTCCCACTTGGCCCCGTGGACGGCGAACACGTCACCGTCCCGGCACGAGGGCAGGTTGGCGATCTGCCGCAGCGCGGCGCAGTCGCCCACCGTCAGGTCCGTACCCCACTCCGCGTCCGTGGCGCGGTCGCCGAGGTAGCCCTCGGAGAAGTCGTAGACCGCCTGCACGCCCTTGGTGTCGCGCAACTTCTGGGCGGACGCCTCCAGTGGCGCCTCCTCCGGCAGCGTCACCTCCATCTGCGCCCGCGAGACGTCCTTGCCGGTGGACCGGGTGTAGTCGCTGTCCACGCCGGCGAACAGCATCTGCAGCGCGATCGCCCCCGCGACCGCCACCGCGATGCCGTTGACCATGCGGGCGGCCGTACCGCTGCTCAGCTGCAGCCTGCGCACGGCCAGTTGCCAGGCCACGCCGCCGGAGCCGAGCCGGGAGACGACGGCCTCCACGATCCACGGCAGCAGCGCCGTCACGCCGACCAGGAGCAGGACCACGCCCCCGGTCACCAGGTACTGGTTGAAGTCGCCGTTGTCGCGCCCGTTGCCGATCATCGGGTAGAGCATCGCCAGTCCGGCCACCGGCAGCAGCAGCCGCCACCACAGCCGGCGCCTGCGCTGGCGGCCCGAGCGCACCACACCCAGCGGTTCGATGACCACCCCGCGCAGCGCGAACAGCGTCACCAGCACGGCGGCGGCCGGCACCGCCACCGCCACGAGCAGGGCCAGCAGCGGGGACGGGTTGAGGTAGCTGGGGAAGACACTGACGCGGAAGATCTCGGCCGTACCCGCGAGCTGGCGTCCCGCGAGGAAGAACAAGGTGCCGAAGACCAGCCCCAGTACCGAGCCCGCCAGCGCCTCGCCGGCGGCGATCCGCCGGGTCATGCGGCTGTCGGAGCCCACCAGCCGCAGCGCCGCCAGCCGCCGGTCCCGCTGCTCGCCGCCGAAGCGCACGGCCGTGGCGATGAAGATGGCGACCGGCATCAGCAGGACGACGAAGACGACGAGGATCAGCAGGAGCAGCACCGGGTCCGACCGCTCGGAGACGGGTTCCGGATCGCCGAACCGGTCGATCCGCTCCATGCGGCCCTGGTTGGTCTCGATGTGCGACGCGAGCCCTTCGGCGCCCTGGTAGAAGGCGAGTTCCGCCGAGCCGATCAGCCCGCTCTCCCCGATCGTGCCGACGATCCGGTCCGGCAGCCGCTCCCGCAGGAGCGCGCCGGCGTCCGACTCCAGCAACTCCTTCAGCGCGGGGGAGACCACCATCTCGCCCGTCCCCGGGAACTTCTCCACACCCGGCGGCAGCGGCGCTCGCGGCCCCTCGGGTTCGAGGGCCCGGCCCCGGACGTCGTCCTCGCGGAAGTCGGTGTCGACCCTGGCGACCACCAGGGTGTTATCCGCCTTCGGAATCACCTCGCCGCTGAAGGTGATGTCGGAGCGCGCCGCCTCCCGTTCGTGCCGGACGGTGAGCGCGCTGGGCAGCGCCGTCGTCAGCAGCAGCAGCGCCACACCGAGGCCGACGCCGACGGCCGTCAGAACGGCCCGGGTCCAGCCCTCGCGGCCTCCGGTGAAGGCGAAGCGGACGCCCAGCATCAGGTCCGCGGCCCACTGGCGCACGTTCATACGGCCCGCTCCATGTCCCGGGACTTGCCGTCCCGTACGACGACCTCGCGGTCGGAGTAGGCGGCCACCCGCGCCTCGTGCGTGACCAGCACGACGGCGGCGTTGGTGGAGCGGGCGGCGTCGGTGAGGAGTTCCATCACCCGCTCGCCGTTGAGGGAGTCGAGGGCACCGGTCGGCTCGTCGGCGAAGAGCACGCGGGGGTTGGTGACGAGCGAGCGTGCCACCGCGACCCGCTGGCCCTGACCGCCGGAGACCTCGCTGGGCCGCTTCTTCCTGAGGTCGTCGACCTCCAGGCGTTCCATCCAGGTCAGCGCGGCACGCTCGGCCTCCTTGCGGGAGCCGCCGTTCAGACGCAGCGGGAGGGCGACGTTCTCGACGCAGGTCAGCTCCGGCACGAGCTGGCCGAACTGGAACACGAACCCGAAGTCCGAGCGGCGCAGGGCGCTGCGCTGGGAGTCGGACATCGCGGACAGCTCGTGCCCGTTGTACGTGATCGTGCCGGAGTCGGGCGTGACGATGCCGGCGAGGCAGTGCAGCAGCGTCGACTTGCCGGACCCGGAGGGGCCCATGACCGCGACGACCTCGCCGGGGTGGATGGAGAACTCGGCGCCGTCGAGCGCGGCGGTGGGGCCGTAGGCCTTGCGGAGCTGCTCGGCCGAGAGCAGGGAACCTGCGGGAGGAGTCATCGGGCTACCGCCTCACGGAGCTTGTCGAGGCGCGCGGCGGTGAGCTCCAGCCAGCGCAGGTCGGCCTCGAGGTGGAAGAGTGCGTGGTCGCAGATGAGCTGATCGGCGAGATCGCCCTTGCGCTTGCGGTCGGTGAGGATGCGCATGCTGCGCAGGTGCTCCGAGCGCTGGGTGTCGAGGACGTCGGCGGCGTCGCGGTGGGTGAGCAGCGCGAGGACGACCTTCGTGTACAGCGTCGACTGGAGGTACGGCTCGGGCTTCTCCGGCGTGGCGAGCCACCGCTGTACGTCGGTGATCCCGTCGTCGGTGATCGCGTACCGCTTGCGCTCGGGACCGCCGCCCGTCTCGACGCCGTCGACGACGACGAGGCCGTTCTTCAGCAGGCGGGACATCGTCGAGTAGACCTGGCCGTAGTGCAGCGGCCGGTCGTGACCGAACTTCTCGTCGAAGGCGCGCTTGAGGTCGTAACCGTGGCGCGGCCCGGACTCCAGGAGTCCCAGGAGGGTGTGACCGATGGACATGCGGAGCACTCTACACACGGTGTATACGCAGTATGTATACGCCCTGTGCAGAGTCCGTGGCGGGAGATGCGAGGGGGAGGCGAAGCCGCAGGTCGGAGCCGATTGTCACGGTTGTGCTACGCGGAGGGCGGCGTCCGGCTGTGCTGCACGGAGGGCGTCGTCGGGGTGGGGCGGCCGGGCGCCGCCCGCCGGGGCTGTCAGCGGCGCGGCCGCTCGCCGAAGCCGCCGGACCCGGAGGCGCGGGACTCGGGGCCGCCGGACCAGAAGTCGCCGGCCCCGGCGGACCTGGACCTGGCGGACCTGGCGGACCTGGACCTGGTGGACCTGGCGGACCTGGCGGACCCGCGCCCGGCGAATCCGGGCCGGGCGGCGGGTCCGGTCACGGCGGGGGCGCGGCCCCGGATCCGTCCCTGGGCGGACGGCCCCGGCGCGGCAGCGGACCGGTGTCGCCGGGGAGGCGGCCCGCCTCCGCCAGTGCCCGGCGCAGCAGGAACTCGATCTGGGCGTTGGCCGACCGCAGCTCGTCGCCCGCCCAGCGGGCCAGCGCCTCGTACACCTGGGGGTCCAGCCGCAGCAGCACCTGCTTGCGCTGCTGCGGCCGGCGCTTCGGAGCGGAGCTCCCGGCAGGGGCGGGGCCCCCGGGCGAGGCGGACCCCCCGGGCGAGGCGGGGCCCGCCGGCGGCGTGCGGCCCTCGGAGGAGGCGGGGTCCTCGGAGTGCGCGTGGCCCTCGGGGCGCGCGGGATCCTCGGGGTGCGCGGGGTCCTCCGGCGGGGGTGTCACTGGTAGAGCGTCCCCGTGTTCAGGACCGGCTGGGCGGCGCGGTCCCCGCAGAGGACGACCATCAGGTTGGACACCATCGCCGCCTTGCGCTCGTTGTCCAGCTCCACGATGTCCTGCTCGTTGATCCGGGCCAGCGCGGCCTCGACCATGCCGACCGCTCCGTCCACGATCTGCCGCCGCGCGGCGACCACCGCGCCCGCCTGCTGCCGCTGGAGCATCGCCGAGGCGATCTCCGGCGCGTAGGCGAGGTGCGTGAAGCGGGACTCGATGATCTGCACGCCGGCCGCCTCCACGCGGGCGTGCAGCTCGACGGCGAGCTTCTCGGTGATCTCCTCCGCGTTGCCGCGCAGCGAGAGGCCGTCCTCCTCGTGGGCGTCGTACGGGTACTCGATGGCGATGTGCCGCACGGCCGCCTCGGTCTGGGTGGAGACGAACTCCACGTAGTCGTCGACCTCGAAGGTGGCCTGCGCGGTGTCCTCCACCCGCCACACCACGACCGCGGCCAGCTCGATCGGGTTGCCGTAGGCGTCGTTCACCTTCAGGACGGCCGTCTCGTGGTTGCGCACCCGCGTCGAGATCTTGGTGCGGGAGGTGAAGGGGTTGACCCAGCGCAGACCGTCCTGGCGGATCGTGCCCCGGTACCGCCCGAAGAGCTGCACCACGCGGGCCTCGCCCGGCGCGACCATGTTCAGCCCGCACATCGCCAGGAAGGCCGCCAGGGCGATCAGGATGCCGCCGATGATCAGGGCGGCCTTCCCGCCGGCCGAGTCGACCGCCGTGGCGCCGACGACCAGACCGGCGCCGACGAGCAGCCCGACCAGGCCGAGCAGCAGGGCGAAACCGCCGCCGATGCTGTGCGCGTGGGTCTCGCGTACCCGCGGTGCGGGCATCTCGGGCACATCGGCGGTGGCCTGCGGGGCATCGTGCGTGGACATGGGTGGTCCCCCGTTCTCGCGGGGCGCGGCGGACCGCGCCCGGTCATCCATCGGATTGTCGGTCGGATTGTCTATCGTGTGTCTAGCTAACTGATATCACTTTACCCGAGGGCGACAACCTTTAACCGCTCTCGTACGTCGGTTCCTGTGGGGCGGGTGCTGATTGTCACGTCCGTACAAGGCCGGATCGGCAGCCGTTTGTCACATCTACGGGTGTTAGCTTGCTGAGCTGACCTGAGCGACGAACCTGTGCGACGCGTGTGCAAGGCGTGCCCACAGATGACCGAAGCGGAGCAGATCGGACTCATGGGAAGAGCGGAAGAGAGAAAAGCGCGACAGCGCGGTGGCCACCGCGCGGCGCCCAAACGCCGCCGCTCGGCCCCGGCGGACGGCCGTGGCCGCATACGCCGGCTGTTCACCTGGAAGAAGGTCGTCGGCGCCTTCCTGGGCGTCTGCCTGGTCGTCATGGGCGCCTTCATCGTGCTGTACATGGTGATCGACATCCCCGAGGGCAACCCCGAGGCCGATCTGCAGAGCAACGTCTACAAGTACAGCGACGGCAGCGTCATGGCCCGCACCGGCGAGCGCAACCGCGAGATCGTCGACCTGGCAAAGATCCCCAAGGAGGTCCAGCGGACCTTCGTCGCCGCCGAGAACAAGACCTTCTACAACGACGCCGGCGTCGACCTCAAGGGCACCGCGCGCGGTGTGCTCAACACGCTCTCCGGCAAGGGCGCGCAGGGCGGTTCGACGATCACCCAGCAGTACGTCAAGAACTACTACCTGAGCCAGGAGCAGACGGTCACCCGCAAGCTCAAGGAGCTGGTCATCTCCCTGAAGCTGGACCGGGAGAAGTCCAAGGACTACATCCTCGCCGGGTACATGAACACCAGCTACTACGGGCGCGGCGCCTACGGCATCCAGGCCGCTGCGCAGGCGTACTACCGCGTCGACGCCGAGGAACTGACGGTCGAGCAGGGCGCGTACCTTTCCGCGCTGCTCCAGGCGCCGAACCAGTACGACTGGGCGATCGCCAGCGAGACCGGCAAGAAGCTCGTCCAGGAGCGCTGGAACTACGTCCTGGACAACATGGTCGAGCAGAAGTGGCTGAGCCAGGGCGACCGCCAGGGCATGGAGTTCCCCGAGCCGAAGGAGCCCAAGGCCGCCGCCGGCATGGAGGGCCAGACCGGATACCTGGTCGAGGCCGCCAACTACTCGCTCAAGAAGCAGCTCGTCGCCCAGGGCGACGCCGAGGACATGGAGCAGGCCAAGGCCCTCGTGGACCTCGGCGGCTACACGGTCACCCTCAACATCGACAAGAAGAAGCAGGCCGCGCTGGAGAAGTCGGTCAAGGAGAAGCTCACCAGCAAGCTCGAACCCGACAAGCGCGACGTCGACGCAGACGTCCAGGCCGGCGCCGTGTCCGTCGACCCGAAGACGGGCGGGGTCCTGGCGATGTACGGCGGCGTGGACTACATCAAGCACTACACGAACAACGCCACCCGCGACGACTACCAGGCGGCCTCGACCTTCAAGCCGGTGATCCTCGCCGCAGCCGTCGACCAGGACGCCGAGACCCAGGACGGCGTGCCGATCACGGCCAAGACCGTCTACGACGGCACGAGCGAGCGCCCCGTGATGAACGGCGACCAGGAGGTCGGCTTCGCGCCGCCCAACGAGGACGACAAGAGCTACGGCGACATCGACGTGCAGGAGTCGATGAACCAGTCCGTCAACTCCGTCTTCGCGCAGATGGGCATCGACGTCGGCATGCCCGAGGTGGTGAAGGTCGCGGGCGAACTCGGCATGGACACCGAGGGCATGGAGGCCGTCCCCGCCCAGACCCTGGGAAGTATGGGCGCCAGCCCCCTGGAGATGGCCGGTGTCTACGCCACCCTCGACAACCACGGCGTCAAGGTCACGCCGTCCATCGTGAAGTCGGCCGAGCACAAGGACCGCACGATGGACTTCCCCGACCCCGTCGGCGAGCGGGTCATCAGCCGCGAGGCCGCCGACACGGTGACCTCCGTGCTCACCGGCGTGGTCGACGACGGTACGGCCAAGACGTCCGTGCGGGACAACCCGCTGCGCGACGGCCAGGTCGTGGCGGGCAAGACCGGTACGTCCGACAACAACAAGTCTGCCTGGTTCACCGGCTTCACCCCCGACCTGGTGACCTCGGTCGGCCTCTTCGGCGAGGACGCGAAGACGCACAGCCAGGTCCCGATGTACAAGGCCGCCGGCGTCGACCGCGTCAACGGCGGCGGCTTCCCCGCCGAGATCTGGGCCGGGTACACCTTCGGCGTCATGGACGAGGTCAGCAAGTTCGACCTGGAGACCAAGCAGGGCAACGCGGTCAAGCCGAGCAACACGCCGACGAACACCGAGTCGCCGACGCAGTCGCCCACGCAGGAGGAGTCGAGCAGCCCGCCCGAGAGCGAGTCGCCGCCGACCCAGTCCCCGACCAGCGACCCGCCCGGCAGCGAGTCGCCGCCCGAGTCGCCGACCCGGTCGCCGTCGAACAGCCCCTCCACGGAACCGCCCCCGGGCGGCGGTGAGGAGACGGAGACGGAGGATCCCGACTTCCCCGGCGGGGACTGGCTGCAGTAACCGCCCTCGGGACGGAAGCGGACACGCACGAAGGGGCGCCCGGTACTCACCGGGCGCCCCTTCGTGCGTGTCACCGCCGGTTCAGGGCGGGTTCGTGACCGGGTCAGCTCTGATTCAGCTCGAACCAGACCACCTTGCCCGTACTCAGCCGCGTCGCGCCCCAGCGCCGGGCCAGCCGGTTCACCAGGTACAGACCGCGCCCGCCCTCGTCCGTGGCGCGGGCCTGCCGCAGCCGGGGCAGTTGCGGCACGTCGTCACCGACCTCGCAGCGCAGCACGTCCGTGCGCAGCAGCCGCAGCGTGACCGGACGGGAGGCGTAGCGCACCGCGTTGGTCACGACCTCGCTGACGAGCAGCTCCACGGCGTCCGTGAGGTCCTCCATGCCCCAGCGCGACAGCGCGCGCCGGGCCAGGCGGCGGGCACGGCCGGGCGCCGCGTCCTCCGGCTCCAGGAACCAGTACGCCACGTCGCTGGGCGCGATGCCGTCGAAGCGGGCGGCGAGCAGCGCGATGTCGTCGTCCCGGTCGCCCGGCCCGAGCATGTCGAGCACCTCGTCGCACAGGGCCTCCAGGGGCGGCGGATGGTCCGGGCCGGTGAGCTGCGCGGTCGCGGCCAGGCGCTCCCGCAGCTGCTCGATGCCGGTCCACACGTCGCGCAGCCGGGACTCCACCAGCCCGTCGGTGTACAGCAGCAGGGTCGCGCCGGCCGGGGCGTCCAGCTCGACGGCCTCGAAGTCCACGCCGCCCACGCCGATCGGGGCGCCGGCCGGCACCCGCAGCACCTCGGCCTCGCCGCCCATGTGCAGCAGCACGGGCGGCGGGTGGCCGGCGTTGGCGACGGTGATGCGGTGCGACACCGGGTCGTACACCGCGTACAGGCAGGTCGCCATGCGGTCGGTGCCCAGGCGCTGGGCCTGCTCGTCGAGGTGGTGCAGCACCTCCTGCGGCGGCAGGTCGAGGCCGGCCAGCGTCTGCGCGGTGGTCCGCAGCTGGCCCATGATCGCGGCCGACGTCATGGAGTGGCCCATCACGTCCCCGACGACCAGGGCGACCCGGCTGCCGGGCAGCGGGATGGCGTCGTACCAGTCGCCACCGACCCGGGCCGTCTCGGCGGCCGGGAGATACCGTGAGGCCAGGCGCACGCCGGTGCAGCGCGGCAGGTTCTCCGGGAGCATCGTGCGCTGCAGCTCGTCGGCGATGTACGCCTCACGCCCGTACAGCACCGCCTTGTCGATGCCGAGGGCGCTGTGCGTGGCGAGCTGGGCCGCGACCAGCAGGTCGTCGGCCTCGAAGGCGGCGCGCTCCGGTCCGCGCAGGAACAGGGCGGCCCCGATCACCCGGCGCCGCCCGCGCAGCGGCGCGAGGATCGCCCGCCTCCCGTCCGGCACGGCGAAGTCGCGCTCCTCACCGAGCAGCTCCGGCAGCGCCGCGTGGGCGGCCGGCGTGTCCGTGAAGACCGGGCGCACCCCGCGCAGCACCTCGGCGAGCGCGCTGCCCGGCCGCACCTCGCACAGTTCGGAGCCGACCGTCTCCAGTTCGGAGGGCTCCGGCTGGGCGGCCGGGATGAAGCCGCCGCCCTCGGTGTCCCGCTCGGCCGGTATCCGGTCGGTGCGCCGCAGCCGCAGCACCAGCGGGCCGGTCGGGCGCTCGTCGCCGACCGGCAGCGGCTCGCGCAGATAGACCAGGATCGCGTCGGCGAACGTCGGCACGGTGGCCCGGCACAGCCCCATCACGATCTCGTCGAGGTCCATGCCCCGGGCGATCCGCCGCGTCGCCGCGCCCACGAACCGCAGCCGGTCCCCGTCCCGCCGCATCGGCGTCGGCTGCCCCGGTGGGATGAGCTGACCGGTGCGCCGGTCAGGGCCCGCCTGAGCGGCGGTCCCCGGAGGCTGCGCGTCGCCCGGCTGTGCGGGGACGCCCTCGGCCGCGGACGCCGGCCGCGGCCGGTGCGTGCCGGGTTCGGCGGCCTGTTCGGCGCCGGGCTGGGCGTGCTGCTCGACGGCGCCGGGGGAGCCCTCGGCGGCCTCGGGCGGCGTCTCCCCGGCGCGACCATGTGCCGGTAACGCCGACCCGGAGGCGTGCTGCTCCGCGGCGGCGCGCATGAGCGCCCCGCGGGGATCCGTGGGGTCGGCGCCCGTCTGCGGGCGGTCGAAGGAGGTCGGGTGCTCCGTCACGCGTGTCGAATCCATCCGTCCGGGACTGCGCGCGGCGCGTGCAGTTCGTCCCGCAGGAATCCCGATACCCCGAATACGTGCCGGGGGAACGGGGTTCCCGCGTGGTCAGAAGCTGTTCCTGTGTCTCCGGCGGACCGTCTGAGGCCCGTCTGCGTGTTGCCCTGGTACCCCTCGCTCACGTCCTGCCGCCCCTCGGTGACGATCGGTCAAGCACAGCGCACGATCCGCTGGTTGCTCTCGCCGCGCTCCCTTGCGGAGGACGATCCTACGTTTCCTGCCCGGGGGCACATCAAGGGTCTCATGACGACGCGTGCGCGGGCGTGCGATCCCAGTCGCCCGGCAGCGACGGTACCTCCCACGTGGGATCGGGCCGCCAGTCCTCCCAGCCGTCGGCGAACGGGGCGCCCCAGGCGCGGATGTCCGCGACCGCCGCACGCCCCGCCGCGCGCACCCGTTCGGCCAGGCCGGCGTCCATCAGCCGGTCCCGCTGGGCCTGCGCGAACTCGTCCTCGTCCCGCCAGTGCCAACTGCGGTCCGGGTGCACGGAGATGTCCAGGAAGTGGTCCTCGGAGTCGACGCCGCCCTCCCAACGGACCAGCGGCTCCTCCAGGTTCACGTACCAGTTCTTGAACCGCCAGCCCGGGTCCCAGAAGAGCCACACCGACCAGGGCTGACCGGGCCGCGCCAGCTTCAGCACACCCGTGCCGGACCACCGGTCGCGCTGCACGGTGCGCGGCTTGGTGTAGCGCGTGGCCAGCGGCTCCAGGTGCACGGACGTGCCGTCGGCGAGCACCGGCTTCACGCACTCGGTGCCGGGCGCCAGCCACACGGCGAGCAGGTCGGCGTCGTCCCGGACCACGGTGACGGGGCGCGCGATGTGGACGTGCGGGCCGCCGTTCTCCCGGTAGCGCCACAGGATCCGGCTCCCGGGCGCCCAGAACTCCGTGGGCCCGCCCGGGGCGCCCGCCGCCTCGCTCACCGCTTCACCGTCTGCCATGGACAGATATTAGGTGCCCCGACCACGCGACGCGCCGGTGATCGCCGGAGTGCACCCCGGGCATCCGGCCCCGGACCCCGGACCCCAACCTCCGACGGGTCCCGGACCTCCGACGGATCCCGGACCCGGGGGCAGCGCCCCGACGGCGGGCGTGCGTCACGGGCGGGTCATCCGCAGCACGTCCAGCGCCTCGTCCAGCTGCTCCCGCGTGAGGTCGCCGCGCTCGACGTACCCGCTCTCCAGCACGACCTGGCGGATCGTCTTCCGCTCGGCCAGCGCCTTCTTGGCGACCTTGGCGGCCTCCTCGTACCCGATGTACTTGTTCAGCGGCGTGACGACGGACGGGGAGGACTCGGCGTACTCGCGGGCCCGGTCGCGGTGCGCGACGATGCCGTCGACGGTCCGGTCGGCCAGCAGCCGCGAGACGTTCGCGAGCAGCCGCACCGACTCCAGTACGTTCTTGGCGATCACCGGCAGCATGACGTTCAGCTCGAAGTTGCCGGCCGCTCCGGCGGCGGCGACCGTCGCGTCGTTGCCGGTGACCTGGGCGGCGACCATCAGGACGGCCTCAGGGATCACCGGGTTGACCTTGCCCGGCATGATCGACGACCCCGGCTGGAGGTCCGGCAGCGCGATCTCCGCGAGCCCGGTCCGCGGCCCGGACGCCATCCAGCGCAGGTCGTTCGCGATCTTCGTCAGGCCGACTCCGATGGTCCGCAGCTGCCCACTGGTCTCGACGACGCCGTCCCGGGCGCCCTGGGCCTCGAAGTGGTCGCGCGCCTCGGTCAGCGGCAGCCCGGTCGCGCGGGCCACCTCCTCGATGACGGCGGCGGAGAAGCCGGGCGGAGTGTTGATCCCGGTGCCGACGGCGGTGCCGCCCAGCGGCAGCTCCGCGAGGCGCGGCAGGGACGCCTCAAGGCGCTCGACGCCGTACCGCACCTGGGCGGCGTACCCGCCGAACTCCTGGCCCAGGGTGACGGGCGTGGCGTCCATGAGGTGCGTACGCCCCGACTTCACGACGTCGGCGAACTCCTCCGCCTTGCGCTCCAGCGCGCCGGCGAGGTGGTCCAGGGCCGGGATCAGGTCGCGGGTGACGGCCGCGGTGGCGGCGATGTGGAGCGAGGACGGGAAGACGTCGTTGGACGACTGGGAGGCGTTGACGTGGTCGTTGGGGTGCACGTCGCGGCCGAGGCGCTCGGTGGCCAGGGTGGCGAGGACCTCGTTGGTGTTCATGTTGGACGAGGTGCCGGACCCGGTCTGGAAGACGTCCACGGGGAAGTGCGCGTCCCACTTCCCCTCGGCGACCTCGCCGGCCGCCTCCCGGATCGCGTCGGCGACGTCCCGGTCGAGCACGCCCAGCTCGGCGTTGACCTTGGCCGCGGCGCCCTTGATCCGGGCGAGGGCCTCGATGTGGGCGCGTTCGAGGCGTTGGCCGGAGACGGGGAAGTTCTCGACGGCGCGCTGGGTCTGGGCGCGCCACTTGGCGTCCGCGGGGACGCGGACCTCGCCCATGGAGTCGTGCTCGATGCGGTAGTCGCTCATACCGGGTACAGCGTGCGGGGCGGTGCGGATGTTCCGGGGCGGCGCCCCGGGGACGGGAAGGGGAGGCGGGGGCGGGAAGGGGAGGCGGGGGCGCAGGGAGCCCCCGCCCGCCGGACGCGCTACGCCAGCCCCGGCCCCCGCACCGGAATCGTCGTGAACGTCGGCTGCGGCGCCGGGTCCTGGAAGAAGTCGTTGCCCTTGTCGTCCACCACGACGAACGCCGGGAAGTCCTCCACCTCGATCTTCCAGACCGCCTCCATGCCCAGCTCCTCGTACTCCACGACCTCGACCTTCTTGATGCAGTCCTGCGCGAGCCGCGCCGCCGGACCGCCGATCGAGCCCAGGTAGAAGCCGCCGTGGGCGTCGCACGCGTCGGTGACCTGCTTGCTCCGGTTGCCCTTGGCCAGCATCACCTTCGAGCCGCCCGCCGCCTGGAACTGCTCCACGTAGGAGTCCATGCGCCCCGCGGTCGTCGGCCCGAAGGACCCGGAGGCGTACCCCTCAGGCGTCTTCGCGGGACCCGCGTAGTACACCGGGTGGTCCTTCAGGTACTGCGGCATCTCCTCGCCCGCGTCCAGCCGCTCCTTGATCTTGGCGTGGGCGATGTCGCGTGCCACCACCAGTGGGCCGGTCAGCGACAGCCGGGTCTTGACCGGGTGCCTGGTCAGCTCGGCGAGGATGTCGTCCATCGGCCGGTTGAGGTCGATCCTGACGACGTCCCCCTCCTCCGCCAGGTGCTCGTCCGTCGTCTCCGGCAGGAACCGCGCCGGGTCGGTCTCCAGCTGCTCCAGGAAGACGCCCTCGGCGGTGATCTTCGCGACCGCCTGGCGGTCGGCCGAGCAGGACACGGCGATGGCGACCGGGCAGGACGCCCCGTGCCGCGGCAGCCGCACCACGCGCACGTCGTGGCAGAAGTACTTGCCGCCGAACTGCGCGCCGATCCCGATCTTCTGCGTCAGCTCGAAGACCTTCTCCTCCAGGTCCTGGTCCCGGAAGCCGTGCCCGAGCGCGGAGCCCTCGGCCGGGATCTCGTCCAGGTAGTGCGCGGAGGCGTACTTCGCGGTCTTCAGCGCGTACTCGGCCGACGTGCCGCCGACCACGATCGCCAGGTGGTAGGGCGGGCAGGCGGCCGTGCCCAGCGAGCGGATCTTCTCCTCCAGGAAGGCCATCATGGAGGACTCGTTCAGGACGGCCTTGGTCTCCTGGTAGAGGAACGACTTGTTGGCCGAGCCGCCGCCCTTCGCCATGAACAGGAACTTGTAGGCGCCGCCGTCGGTCGCGTACAGCTCGATCTGGGCGGGGAGGTTGGAGCCGGTGTTCTTCTCCTCCCACATGGTGAGCGGGGCCATCTGCGAGTAGCGCAGGTTCAGGTTCTGGTACGCGTCGTAGATGCCGCGGCTGAGGGCCTCCTCGTCGCCGCCCGCCGTCAGCACGTTCTGGCCGCGCTTGCCCATGACGATCGCCGTGCCGGTGTCCTGGCACATCGGCAGCACGCCGGCCGCCGCGATGTTCGCGTTCTTCAGCAGGTCCAGGGCGACGAACTTGTCGTTGCCGGACGCCTGCGGGTCGTCGATGATGCGGCGCAGCTGCGCCAGGTGCGCCGGGCGCAGGTAGTGCTGGATGTCGTGGACGGCCTCCTCGGCCAGCTTGCGCAGCGCCTCGGGCTCCACCTTGAGGAACGTCCGCCCGTCGGCCTCGAAGGTGGAGACACCCTCGGCGGTCACCAGCCGGTACGGAGTGGTGTCCTCGCCCTGGGGGAGCAGATCGGTGTACGCGAACTCAGGCATCTCGCCCATTCCTCACTAGACATCACGCGCGGCTGGATGCGGCCGGATCCCGCCGGATCGCCCGGCGGACCTCCCGGCGCCCGCCCAGCAGCGACGGCTGGCCTCCGTCGGCAGCGCCAACCAGCGTAGAACCTGCTCCGGACGCCGAGCTTGTGAGGTAAGGCTCAGTACGGCGGCCCCGGTCGGCGCGGGGTGCCGGGCTGGGGTGCCGGGCTGGGGTGCCGGGCGGGTGTGCGACAAGGTTGTCCACAGGGGTAGTCGCGATCTATCGCGTTTCGGTACGCTGCTGCCGTGGACCTTCAGAAGCACGCCCCAGTGCAGGACGCGGCCGCCCGCTCCACCGCCACCCGCACCTCCGAGCTGCGCGCCTCGGACGCCGACCGCGACCGTGTCGCCGACATGCTGCGCGAGGCCCTCGCCGAGGGCCGGCTCACCGCCGACGAGCACGCCGAGCGCGTCGAGGGCGTGCTGGCCGCCAAGACCGTCGGGGAGCTGGACGTCTTCGTGCGGGACCTGCCCGCCGCGCACCGCGACCGGGGCCCCGCCGCCCCGGCCCCCAACCGGCCCACCGCCGGCGCCGTCCCGCTGGAAGCCGACGAGAACGTGGTGGCGGTGTTCAGCAGCGCCGTCCGCAAGGGCCGCTGGCGGGCCAACCGCCGCATCCACGCCTACGCGGTCTTCGGCAGCGTCGAGATAGACCTCAGCGAGGCGGTCTTCGAGTACCAGCAGGTCGTCATCAAGGCGTTCTCCGTCTTCGGCAGCGTCGAGGTGCGCGTCCCGGAGAACGTGTCGCTGCGCGGTACCGGCGGCGGTGTCCTCGGCAACTTCGAGGTGCACACCCTCGACTCGTCCGAGCCCGACGCCCCCGTCGTCTACGTGGACGGCTGGGCCGTACTGGGGCATGTGGAGGCGCGTCCGAAGCGCGGCAGGGTCGTCGCGGACCTTCTCGACCGGGTGCACCGCCGGGTGGAGAAGGGTTTGCGCAAGCATCTCTAGCCCGGCCCCGGAATGCCGCCCTCGGCCGTCGTGAACCCTGTGCATAGGCACGCGCACAACGGGTAAGCCTTGACGCATCGTCTCTCGCTCGCGAAGCCGTCGTCAGGAGTAGACCCGTGCTGCAACCGCCGCATTCGTCCCTGCAGGTAGCTGCCGTTCCGGCCCAGCGGGAGCCGGTGCGGGACAGGGACCAAGACGCTCCGTGGCACACCGAGGCGGTGTGCCGGCGCGACGAGGCCGGACTGTTCTTCGCCCCCTCCAAGGAACCGACCGCCGCCCGGCTCTCCCGCGAGGAGGCCGCCAAGCGCGTCTGCGCCCGCTGTCCGGTCATGGTCGAGTGCCGCGAGCACGCCCTCCTGCAACCCGAGCCCTACGGCGTCTGGGGCGGCCTCACCGCCGCCGAGCGCCGGGTGGTCCTGGCCAGGCGCCGGCGCCGCGACGTCGAACTCAAGAAGACCGCCCGCACGACGGGCCGCATAGCGGCGGCGGGGTAGTACCCGGCGGAGCGAAGGGGCACCCTCTCCGCACAGAGGGTGCCCCTTCGGCGCCGGGCCGGTTTTCCGTCCCGTGCGGCTGACCCCGTGCGGCTGACAAGGTGCCGGCGGCAAGCCGGGAACCACCGCACCCGCGGAAGAAGTGCCCGTGCCCCGCTTCAGAGGGCGCCGCGCGAAACCGGCGGAGTCACTTCGCCCGGTCGAAGTCCACCGCGCTGTAGGCCCGCAGCTTGCTCAGCCGGTGCTCGGAGTCGATCCGCCGCACCGTGCCCGACTTGGACCGCATCACGATCGAGTCGGTCGTCGCCGTCTCCGAGCGGTACCGCACCCCGCGCAGCAGCTCGCCGTCGGTGATGCCGGTCGCGACGAAGAAGACGTTGTCCCCGGCGACCAGGTCGTCGGTGGTCAGCACCCGGTCCAGGTCGTGCCCCGCCTCGACCGCGCGCTGCCGTTCCTGGTCGTCCTTGGGCCACAGCTTGCCCTGGATGGTGCCGCCCAGGCACTTCACCGCGCAGGCCGAGATGATGCCCTCCGGCGTACCGCCGATGCCGAGCAGCAGGTCGATGCCGGTGCCTTCGCGCAGCGCCAGGATGGAGCCGGCCACGTCGCCGTCGGAGATCAGCTTGATGCGGGCGCCGGTGTCCCGGACCTCCTTGATGAGGCCCTGGTGCCGGGGCCGGTCGAGGATGACGACGGTGACGTCCTCGGGGGTGCGGCGCTTGGCCTTGGCGATCCGGCGGATGTTCACCGACACGGGCGCGTTGATGTCGACGAAGTCGGCGGCCTCCGGGCCGGTGACCAGCTTGTCCATGTAGAAGACGGCGGACGGGTCGAACATGGAGCCGCGCTCGGCGGCGGCCAGCACGGCGATCGCGTTGGTCATGCCGTTGGCGGTCAGTGTGGTGCCGTCGATCGGGTCGACCGCGATGTCGACCTCGGCCCCGGTGCCGTCGCCGACCCGCTCCCCGTTGAAGAGCATCGGCGCCTCGTCCTTCTCGCCCTCGCCGATGACGACGACGCCGTTCATCGAGACGGTGTGGACGAGGGTCCGCATGGCACGCACGGCGGCACCGTCGGCGCCGTTCTTGTCGCCGCGCCCGACCCACCGGCCGGCGGCCATCGCCGCGGCCTCGGTGACCCGCACCAGCTCCATGGCGAGGTTGCGGTCGGGGGCCTCTGAGGGGACGTCCAGTTCGGACGGCAGGTGATGCTCGGTCATCGGAACGCACCTTTCTGATACGACGACGGCCGGATGAGGGTTTGGCCAAGACTCTATCGTCAGTCCGACAAAATGAGCAGGGGACCCCACGTATGAGCGGATCAGGCGCCTGCGACGATAGGGGACGTGGCAGGTAAGAACGGCAAGCAGAAGACCGCCCGAGACATGATCCTCTCCCTCGGGGTCATTGTCCTGGTGGCGGGGGTGATCTGGATCTTCATCCCGCACGACGACGGGGAACCGGACATCAAGCGGGTCGACTACCGCGTGGAGCTGCTGACCGCGCAGCGTGCGGCGTCGTACCCGGTGGCGGCGCCCGAGGGCCTGTCCGAGGACTGGAAGCCGACCTCCGTCCGCTTCCAGGGCGCCGACTCCGACACCTGGCACCTGGGCTTCCACGCCCCGGACGGCGAGTACGTGGCCGTCGAGCAGTCCACGAAGAAGCCGGCCGAGTTCATCGACGAGGCCAGCCAGGGAGCGCGGGCGACCGAGCGGACCGAGGAGCTCGGCGGCCGGACCTGGACGCGCTACACGGGCGGCCGGTACGACGCGCTGGTGCTCAACGGCGGCGACGACATGAAGGGTGCCACCACGGTGGTGGCCGGCACCGGGTCGTTCGAGCAGCTCGGCAGGATGGCGGCCGCGCTCGAGCTGAGCTGAGCCGACGGCCGTTCCGCACGGTCCCGCACGGTCCGATGCCGTGGCGAAGCCCCCGGCCGGGGGGATGTGGGCCGGAGGCTTCGCCGTGTACGCGCGCGGCTGTGTATGCGCCGGCTGTGTACGCGCGTGAAGGCGGAGAGGCTCAGACCGTGGTGACGACCTGCTCGTAGGGGAGGCGCGGGGAGCGGGGGAACCAGGCGTCCGGGCCCGGGCGGCCGATGTTGACGACCATCAGCGGGGTGTGGTCGTCGTCCAGGAACTCCTTGCGCAGGCCCTCGAAGTCGACGCCGGTCATCGGCCCGGCGGCCAGCCCCGCGGCGCGGACGCCGACGATGAAGTACGCGGCCTGCAGGGAGGCGTTCAGCGCGGCGGCACCCTCGCGCACCGGGCGCTCGCTGAAGAAGGCGTCCTTGACCTGCGGGGCGTGCGGGAAGAGCTCCGGCAGCTCCTCGTGGAACTCGTTGTCGGCCGACAGGATCGCGACCAGCGGGGCGGCGGCCGTCTTGGGCCGGTTGCCCTCGCCCATGTGCCGCACGAGGCGCTCGCGGGCCTCGGGGGAGCGGACCAGCGTGATGCGCAGCGGCGACTGGTTGAAGGCGGTCGGACCGTACTTGACCAGGTCGTAGATCGCCTGCACCTGCTCGTCGGTCACCGGCTCGTCGGTGAAGGTGTTCGCGGTGCGGGCCTCGCGGAACAGCAGGTCCTGGGCGGCGGCGTCAAGAACGAGAGACATGCGTGATCTTCCTTGGGGGGTGCGTCGGCTCCGCACGGCGTGGGGCCGGGAGCCGTTGACGGGGACGACACTACGCCAAAGAAAGTTCAAGCTTCAACCAAAACGGGAGCGCGGTGATCCGCTTCACAGAACGGTGATCCGCTCCACAGGGCCGAACCACCGCCGGGAAACGCCGACAGGACCGGGGCACTGCCTAGGAGTGCCGACGGAACCGGGACGACGCCGAGGAGCGCCGGCGGGACCGGGGCACCGCAGAGGAGCGCCGACGGAACCGGGGCGGCGCCGAGGAGCTACGGGGTGTCCTCCCGCTCCGTCTCCTCACGCTCCGACTCCTCCGGGTCCGACTCCTCGGCCAGCGCCGCGTCCAGGCGGGCGCGGGCGCCGTCGAGCCGGTTGCGGCAGACCTTCGCCAGTTCCTCGCCCCGCTCCCACAGGGCGAGGGACTCCTCCAGCGTCGTACCGCCGGCCTCCAGCCGCCGGACCACCTCGATCAGCTCGTCCCGCGCCTGCTCGTACCCGAGCGCCTCGGACATCGCCGTCGGCTGTTCCACCTCGCTGGTCATCCACCCACCCTATGCGTCAACTCGTACGGAGAAATCGCCCTCGGAGACCCGGGCGCGCAGCGTCTCGCCCGGCTCCACCTCGCCGGGGTCCCGGACCGCGTGGCCGTCGGCCCGCTGCAGCACGGCGTACCCGCGCTTGAGGGTCGCGGCAGGGGACAGGGCCACCACGCGCGCGTGCGTGTGCGTCAGTTCGGAGTCGGCCCGGTCGAGGTGGTGGCGCAGCGTGCGGCGGCTGCGGTCGAGCAGCGCCGTCACCTGCTCGGCCCGGTCGTCGATCATCCGGTGCGGGTCCTGTATCGACGGCCGGGCCAGCGCGTGGGCGAGCCCCCGCTCCTCGCGGTCGACGAACGCCGCCACGCACCGCCGGGCGCGGTCCCGCAGCAGCCGTACCCGCTCGTACTCCTCGCCGACGTCCGGCACGACCTTCTTCGCGGCGTCGGTCGGGGTGGAGGCGCGCAGGTCGGCGACGTGGTCGAGGAGCGGGTTGTCCGGCTCGTGGCCGATCGCCGAGACGACCGGCGTGCGGCAGGCGGCGACCGCCCGCACCAGCTGCTCGTCGGAGAAGGGCAGCAGGTCCTCCACGCTGCCGCCGCCGCGCGCGACGACGATCACGTCCACGTCGTCCCTCGCGTCCAGCTCCTTCACCGCCTGCACCACCTGCGGTACGGCGTGCACGCCCTGCACCGGGACGTTGCGCACCTCGAAGCGGACGGCGGGCCAGCGGTGCCGGGCGTTCTCCAGGACGTCCCGCTCGGCCGCCGACGCCCGTCCGCAGACGAGGCCGATCAGCTGCGGCAGGAACGGCAGCGGTTTCTTGCGCTCCTGGGCGAACAGCCCCTCGCGCGCCAGGGCCTTCTTCAGCCGCTCCAGCCGCGCCAGCAGCTCCCCGACGCCGACGGGCTTGATCTCGGCGGCCCGCAGCGACAGCTGCCCCCGGGGCGCGTACCACTCCGGCTTCGCGTGCACGACCACCCGGGCGCCCTCGCCGACCAGGTCCGCCACCGCGTCGAACACCTGCCGATAGCAGGTCACGCTCACGGAGATGTCGTACGACGGGTCGCGCAGCGTCAGGAACACCACACCGGCGCCCGGCCGCCGGGACAGCTGCGTGATCTGCCCCTCGACCCAGACCGCGCCGAGCCGGTCGATCCAGCCCCCGATCAGCCGTGACACCTCGCCCACGGGCAGGGGACTCTCGGACGTCGAGTTAACAGCCATGCGCCCGAGCGTAACGGCCGGGTCCGACAACCCGACCCGCCGTGACACAGGGGGCGCGAGGGAGTACGCCCCTCGCGCCCCCGGCGGCACACCCGCCCCGCGTCACACTCCCGCCGTACCCCCGCCCGTTCCCGTACCCGCGTCCCGGCGCCTCCGCCACTGCACGGCCAGCACCGCCAATCCCACCGCCAGCCAGACCGCCCCCACCACCTGCGCCGTTCCCGAGGCCTCCACGATCACCGCGATCGTGATCGCCGCGCCCAGCACCGGGATCAGCAGATGCCGCCACCAGCTCACCGGGCCCTCCCCGCGCCGGACCACGAACCAGCCCACCACGCTCGCGTGCAGCAGCGTGAACGCGGTCAGCGCGCCGACGTCGACGACCGAGACTAGGTGGTCGAGACCGTCGTCCCGGCGTGCCGCCCACACCGCCGCCGCCATCGTGATCACGGCCGAGACCAGCAGCGCCACGCGCGGCACCCCGGAATCCGTCCGCGACAGCACGCCCGGCAGCCGCCGGTCGCGGCCCATAGCGAACAGCAGCCGCCCGGCCGCAGCCTGCCCCGCCAGCGCCGCGAACGCCGCGCCGATCGCCTTGCTGACCGCCACCAGGTCGTGCAGCCAGGTGCCCACCGACGTGTCGACCGCGTCGTAGAAGGCCGACCCCTGGCGCTCCGGATCCGCCGCCAGCTCCGCCGACGACACCGGTTCCAGCAGCGCCACCAGATACGTCTGCGCCACGAACAGCACCCCGGCCAGCGCCAGGCAGAACAGCAGCGCCCGCGCGACCTTCGCGGACCCGCCGGTGACCTCCTCCGCGAACGTCGCGATCGCGTCGAAGCCCAGGTACGACAGGACCGCCACCGACACCGCCCCGACCACCGCCGACAGCGCGAACGCGCCCTGCGTGCCGTCCCCGGACAGCGGCGACAGCCAGTCGCGGGCGGCCCCGTCCCGCGCGAGGACCACGATCGCCGCGACCACGAAGACGACCAGTACGACGATCTCCATGGCGAGCACCAGGAAGCCGACCCGGGCCGCCGCGCGCACCCCCCACAGGTTCAGCAGCGTCGTGACGACCACCGCGATCGCCGTCCACACCCACCGCGACACCTCGGGGACCAGCGCCTCCATGGCGATGCCGGAGAACAGGTAGGCCACCGCCGGGATCAGGACGTAGTCCAGCATCGCCATCCAGCCGGCGACGAAGCCCGCCCCGTCGCCGAGCCCCGCGCGCGCGTAGGCGAACACCGAGCCCGCCTGGGGGACCACCCGCACCATCTGCGCGTAGCTGAACGCGGTGAACGCCATCGCGATCGTCGCCACGACGTAGACGAGGGCGACCGCGCCGTGCGACTTGGCGTCCAGCGTGCCGAACACGCCGACGGGCGCCATGGGCGCGATGAACAGCAGCCCGTAGACCACCAGGTCCCTGAAGCCCAGACTGCGCCTCAGCTGCTGTTCTCCACCGGCCTCCTCGGCCGCCGTACCGCTGTGTGACATCGTGCCTCCGCCAGTGCCTCGGACTCTGCTTCGGAACGTTCCCGCCAGTCTCTCCGGCAACGCCGTCCACACGCGATCTCTGACCCGCCGAACGCGGCCTTACGATGGGTGCCATGACTGCTTCGCCTGGCCGCCGTGTCCTGCTCGCCGCCCCCCGTGGCTACTGCGCGGGTGTGGACCGCGCCGTGATCGCCGTCGAGAAAGCCCTGGAGCAGTACGGGGCCCCGGTGTACGTCCGCCACGAGATCGTCCACAACAAGTACGTCGTCCAGACCCTGGAGAAGAAGGGTGCGATCTTCGTCGAGCGGACGGAGGAGGTGCCCGAGGGGAACATCGTGATGTTCTCCGCGCACGGCGTGGCCCCCGTCGTGCACGAGGAGGCCGAGCGCGGCCGGCTCGCCACCATCGACGCCACCTGCCCGCTCGTCACCAAGGTCCACAAGGAAGCCGTCCGCTTCGCGAACGACGACTACGACATCCTCCTCATCGGCCACGAGGGCCACGAGGAGGTCATCGGCACCTCCGGTGAGGCGCCCGACCACATCCAGCTCGTCGACGGACCCGAGGACGCCGCGAAGGTCGAGGTCCGTGACCCGTCGAAGGTCGTCTGGCTCTCCCAGACCACCCTCTCCGTCGACGAGACCATGGAGACCGTCGACGCCCTCAAGGACAAGTTCCCGCAGCTGATCTCGCCGCCGAGCGACGACATCTGCTACGCCACGCAGAACCGCCAGCTCGCGGTCAAGCAGATGGGCGCCGAGGCCGACCTGGTGATCGTCGTCGGCTCCCGCAACTCCTCCAACTCCAAGCGGCTCGTCGAGGTCGCCAAGCAGGCGGGCGCCCGCGAGGCGTACCTCGTGGACTTCGCCGACGAGGTGGACACGGCCTGGCTGGAGGGCGTCACCACGGTCGGCGTCACGTCCGGCGCCTCCGTCCCGGACGTGCTGGTCGAGCAGGTCCTGGAGCTGCTGGCGCAGCGCGGCTTCGAGGACGTGGAGATCGTCAAGGCCGCCGAGGAGTCGATCACCTTCTCCCTGCCCAAGGAGCTCCGCCGCGACCTGCGCGAGGAGGCGGCGTCCCTGGTGGCGGAGCGGGGCGGCTCGGGTACGGCGGGCACGCCCGGCGTGTGAGAGGACGGGAGCGGCGGGAGGACGGCGGGTGTCTCCTGGTCGTACGTGACGGTCAGTCGGCCGTCGTAACGTAGGGCCATGCAGATCTTCGGCGTGGACATCGGCGGATCCGGGATCAAGGGCGCCCCTGTGGACCTCGACAGGGGCGACCTGGCCCAGGAGCGCTGCAAGGTGCTGACCCCGCATCCGGCGACCCCGGACGGCGTGGCCGACGGGGTCAAGCAGGTCGTGGAGCACTTCGGCTGGACCGGCCCGGTCGGCCTCACCTTTCCGGGCGTGGTGACCGCCGGTGCCACGGTGCGTACGGCGGCCAACGTCGACAAGAGCTGGGTCGACACCGACGCCCGCGCCCTGTTCGGCGAACGGCTGGGCGGACTGGACGTGACCGTCGTCAACGACGCGGACGCGGCGGGCGTCGCCGAGATGGCCTTCGGGGCCGGCCGCGGCCGCAAGGGCACGGTCATTCTGCTCACCTTCGGCACCGGCATCGGCAGTGCCGTCTTCACCGACGGCGCCCTGGTCCCCAACACCGAGCTGGGGCACCTGGAGCTGGACGGTCACGACGCGGAGAAGCGTGCCTCCAGCAAGGTCAAGGACGACCACGACATGTCCTGGGAGCAGTGGGCCCACCGCGTCCAGAAGTACCTCGCGCACGTGGAGATGCTGTTCTCGCCGGAGCTGTTCGTGATCGGCGGCGGGGTCAGCCGCAAGTCCCACAAGTTCCTGCACCACATCAAGGGCATCCAGGCGGAGATCGTCCCCGCCCAGCTCCAGAACAACGCCGGGATCGTGGGGGCGGCGATGCGGGCGGCCGGCTGAGCGCGGCGGCTCACGCAGGGGCGCGTCTGCGGGCGGCGGCCCGGCGCCGCACCAGCCTGATCCGCCGGACGATCACCGTCGCCCCGGCGACCAGCGTCCCGCCGTACAGCCAGCCGGCCTCGGTGGCCAGCGCGGTCACGATGCCCATCAGGCGGCTGCCGAGACCGTCCCCGCTCTCGGCCACCGTCACGAGGCCGACGGCGAAGGCGATCGGCACGACGACGGGGGCGGTCAGCAGGTCGTTCCCGCGCACCCAGCAGGCGGTGAGCAGGCACACCGGCAGGAACAGCACCCCGTACAGGGTCAGCGACGCGCCGAACAGCAGCGCGTCGACGCCGCCCAGCAGCGTCATCACGGCCCCGCAGAACAGACCGCCGCCCAGTCCGGTCAGCCGTGGATTGGGCATGCCCCGCACGGCGCGCACCGCCCGCGCCACCGCGGAACCGCCGGCTCCGGCCACCTTCGGCGCGTTCGCCCGCGCCGCCACCGGCCGCCCGGCCGGCCGCCGGAGGGCAGCGGCGCCGCCCCGTGCCTGCGGGGGCAGCGTCGCCCGGCTGCTCTGTCGCGGTCCGTGCTGCGCAGGTCGCGTCCTGTGTTGCTCCACTGGACCAACTTAGGTCGGTTTATGTGCCGAATAGGCCGACAGACACGCCGTCGGATGCGTCCTGTCCAAGCGTTCGACTCCGGACGGGCCCCGTACGGCCCACCCCGTAGACTGGTGGATCGCCCCACTCACCCCACCCTCACGTACGGGAAGTCGCAACGTGTCGCTCACGATCGGAATCGTCGGTCTGCCGAATGTCGGCAAGTCGACCCTGTTCAACGCCCTGACCAAGAACGACGTGCTGGCGGCCAACTACCCGTTCGCCACGATCGAGCCCAACGTCGGCGTCGTGGGCGTCCCCGACCCCCGCCTGGGGAAGCTGGCCGAGATCTTCTCCTCGGACAAGATCCTCCCGGCCACGGTCGACTTCGTCGACATCGCGGGCATCGTGCGCGGCGCGAGCGAGGGCGAGGGCCTGGGCAACAAGTTCCTCGCGAACATCCGCGAGTCCGACGCGATCTGCCAGGTCATCCGCGCGTTCAAGGACGAGAACGTCGTGCACGTCGACGGCAAGGTCTCGCCGAAGGACGACATCGAGACCATCAACACCGAGCTGATCCTCGCCGACCTCCAGACCATCGAGAAGGTCCTGCCGCGCCTCCAGAAGGAGTCCCGGATCAAGAAGGACATCCAGCCCAAGGTCAAGGCGGTCGAGGAGGCCAAGGAGATCCTGGAGAAGGGCGACACCCTCTCCTCGCAGGGCATCCTCCAGGGCGCCGAGCGCGCGGAACTCCTCCACGACCTCCACCTCCTCACGACAAAGCCCTTCCTTTACGTCTTCAACGTCGACGAGGACGAGCTGACCGACGACGACTTCAAGGACGAGCAGCGTGCCCTGGTCGCCCCCGCCGAGGCGATCTTCCTCAACGCCAAGCTGGAGGCCGACCTCGCCGAGCTGGAGGAGGACGAGGCCCTGGAGCTCCTCCAGTCCGTCGGCCAGGACGAGCCCGGCCTCGCCACCCTCGCCCACGTCGGCTTCCGCACCCTCGGCCTGCAGACCTACCTGACGGCCGGCCCCAAGGAATCCCGCGCCTGGACCATCAAGAAGGGCGCCACCGCCCCCGAGGCCGCCGGCGTCATCCACACCGACTTCCAGAAGGGCTTCATCAAGGCCGAGGTCATCTCCTTCGACGACCTGGTCGAAACGGGCTCGGTCGCGGAATCCCGCGCCAAGGGCAAGGCCCGCATGGAGGGCAAGGAGTACGTGATGCAGGACGGGGACGTGGTGGAGTTCCGCTTCAACGTGTGAGCGGGTGAAGTTACACCACGTCGCTGACGTGGCAAACAAGCAGATCAGAAGGGGGCCGGGCTCTCAAGAGCCCGGTCCCCTTCTGGACCTGCGCTGGATGTTCAGGGGTGTTGGATCAGTCGGGATCAGGTTTCGTAAACGGTGGAGCGATGCCCGACGTGGACGACCCACACCACGAGCTCCCCCTTGTCGATTGTGTAGACGACCCGGTAGTCGCCGACCCGCAGTCGACGGCGTTCCGGCTGGGAGACGAGCGCGGTGGTGTTATAGCCGAGAGGGTCGCTCTCCAGTTCGGTCAGTTTGGTCAGGATGCGTAGGGCCATACCGCGAGGGATCTTCCGGAGCTCGGCCTGTGCCTCTGGCCGGAAGACGGTTCGGTATTCACTCACCGCGCGCCAGCGTCTCCCTCATGATGTCTTCGATCGGGATACCGGGTGCCGGGTTGGCCATGCGTTCGTCGATGATCCGATTGATCTCGCGCTCTTCCCATTCCTGGTACTTGCGCAGCACCTCGATGGAGACGACGGCCGCGATCTGCTTGCCCCGTCGAGTGATCACGGTGGGCACATCATCCCGATCGGCGCGCTCCACGACCTCGGCCAGGTGCGCACGTACGTCGCGGATGGACTCTATGGGCAGTGGCTGCGTCATGCGCTCAAGTGTACCGAGTGTTCCATGTGTACACGAAGTGCTCCGAGTGGAGCGGTTGTGCGTGCTGGATGGGCCGGGTGACTCGTCATCGCGCTGGACAGGTGGTGGATAGCCGCTTCCGGTGCCACGTTTGCGCAGGTGGGGGCTCTGGGCTGCAGATTCCGGGCTGACGTGTGGCGGACGGCCTGCTTGCCCTTGGGGCGGGCGGGCGACCGCTGTCGTCGCAGGTCGGGGCAGGTAGCCAGTCCCTCCCTTGCCTATCCCCGGCTGGGGCAGGCTCCGGGGCGGGAGCGCTCGCATACTGGGTTACATGCACGGACATAGAGAACTCGGGGCCTTCCTCCAGACTCTCCGCGCCCGCCTGCGCCCGGAGGATGTCGGCCTGCCGGACTACGGAGACCGGCGCCGGGTGCCGGGGCTCCGGCGCGAGGAGCTGGCGCTGCTGGCCGGGGTCAGCTCCTCCTACTACACGCGCCTGGAACAGGGGCAGTCCCTGGGCGCCTCCCCCGAGGTGCTGGACGCCCTCGCCCGGGCCCTGCGGCTGGACGAGGCCGAACGCCGGCACCTGCACGACCTGGCCGGCAGTGTGCGGCGGCGCCCGGTCGTGCGCCGCCCGCCCGAAGAGCACGCCGACGCCGCCACGCTGGACCTGCTGGAGGCGCTCGACGCCGTCCCGGCACTGGTCAGTGGACGGAGGGGCGACATCCTGGCCTGGAACCCGCTGGGCCACGCCCTCTTCGCCTCCCACCTCGACCACTTCGCGCCGCAGTGCCCGGACGACCGTCCCAATCTGGCCCGCCTGATCTTCCTCGACGACCACGTCCGGGCGCTGTACACCGACTGGCCCGGTAAGGCCAGGGCGGTCGTCCGGAACCTGCGCATGGTGGCGGGGCGCCATCCGGACGACGGGCAGCTCGGCTCACTCATCGGTGAACTGACCATGAGCAGCCCGGAGTTCGCCTCCATGTGGGCCGAACACGGGGTCAGCCCCTGCGACTCGGACGTGTGGGAGATGCACCACCCGCTGGTCGGCGTACTCACCGTCAACCAGCAGAGCCTGCGGCCACCGCAGGACAGCGACTCCCTGCTGGTGCTCGCCACCGCCGCGCGCGGTGACTCCGCTTCCCGGAGCGCGCTGAGCCTGCTCGCCCAGGTGATCTCCGACGCGCGCGTCTGCGACCGCCGTACACAGCACGACGCCGGTGACGGCCGACGCGGCACGCCGTCGCTCCCGCGCCGGTCCGACTTCTGAAGCCGGGGGCGGCGAGGAACACCGGCACCGCAAGCACCGCCCCAGCGCCGTACACACGGCCCCAGCGCCGCAGTACCAGCGCCCGTCCGCGTCCCGCGCGTCCGCCCGCGTTCCACGCGCCCGTGAGCGCCCGCCCGTTCGCTGTGGGAGCGGACAGCACCGATCGACCCATCCCCCCCCGGAAAGCCTGGAGAGCATCGTGGACACCATCACCCTCGGCGACGTCACCGTGACGCGCGTCCGGGAGTACTACGGCCCCGTCGACCTCACGCCCGAGGCGTTCGTGCCGGACAGCCCGGCGGAGGCCTGGGAGACGCACCGTTCCTGGCTGGTGCCGGACTTCCTGGACGCCGAGACCCGGATCGTCAACTCGGCGATCCAGACCTGGGTGCTGCGCAGCGAGGGCAGGATCATCCTGGTCGACACCGGCGTCGGAAACCACAAGGACCGCCCGTACGCGCCCGTGTGGAACCGGCTGGACACCGACTTCCTGGGCAACCTCGCCCGTGCCGGTGTCCGCCCCGAGGACGTCGACCTCGTCATCAACACACACCTGCACGTCGACCACGTCGGCTGGAACACCTACCTGGACGGCCGGACCTGGGTGCCGACGTTCCCCAACGCCACCTACCTCATGCCCAGGGCCGACTTCGACTACTGGAACCCCGCCAACGAACACAAGACCCTGCTGGGCCGCGGCAACCAGAACGTCTTCGAGGACAGCGTCGCCCCCGTGCACCGGGCGGGCCTGACCCACCTGTGGGAGGACGGGTACCGGATCGACGGCAACCTGCGCCTCGACCTCGCCCCCGGCCACACCCCCGGCTCGTCGGTGCTGAGGCTGGAGTCCGGGTCCGACCGGGCCCTGTTCGTCGGCGACCTGATGCACAACCCCATCCAGATCGTCGAGCCCGACGCCAACAGCTGCTTCTGCGAGGACCCCGCCCAGGCCCGCGCCACCCGCCGCAGGCTCCTGGGCTCGGCGGCCGACAGCAACGCCCTGGTCATCCCCGCGCACCTCGGCGGTCACGGCGCCGCCGAAGTGGTCCGCGAGGGCGGCGGGTTCGCCGTCAAGGGCTGGGCGCCCTTCGCCAAGTACACCGAGACGGTCTGAGAACCGCGGAAGGACGTCAGACATGACCCGCCATCCCGATCCTGATCCCGACCCGACGACCGCGCACGACGCCGGCCCCGCTGCCACCACCGCGCGAAGCGCCGGTCCCGTCGTCACCACCGAGCAGGGCGCCGTCCGCGGGCTGCGCCGCGGCGAGACCCTGGCCTTCCTGAACATCCCCTACGCCGCCCCGCCCCGCGGCGCCGGTCGGTTCGCCCCGCCGCAGCCGCACGAGCCGTGGCAGGGGATACGGGACGCCACCGTGCCGGGCCCCACCGCCCCGCAGGCCGAACGCAGGCTCGGTGCCCTCGACATGAGCCCCTACTTCGGCGCCGGCTGGAGCGTCGGCGAGGACTACCTCACCGTCAACGTGTTCGCCCCCGCGACCGGCGGCGACGGGCTGCCGGTCATGGTGTTCGTCCACGGCGGCGGCTTCGTCGCCGGATCGACGCGGGCCGGACTGTACGACGGCTCCGCGTTCGCCCGCGACGGCGTCGTCCTCGTCACCCTCAACTACCGGCTCGGCATCGCCGGATTCCTCGACCTCCCCGGCGCACCCGCCAACCGCGGCCTGCTCGACGTCGTCGCCGCGCTGCGCTGGGTGCGCGAGAACGTGTCCGCCTTCGGCGGCGACCCGCGCAACGTCACCCTCTTCGGCCAGTCGGCCGGGGCGACCACCGCCGGCGGCGTCCTCGCCACCCCCGAGGCCGCCGGCCTGTTCCGGCGGGCGATCCTGCAGAGCGGCAGCGGCCTGGGGGCGTTCACCGGCGAGCAGGCCGCGCGTGTCACCAGGGCGGCGGCCGAGGCCCTGGGTATCGAGCCCCACGTCGACGCCTTCGCCGCCGTTCCCGACGCACAGCTGGTCGAGACCGCTTCCCGGCTCGCCGGCATCGACCTGCGGACCGCGACCCACCACGACCCGCTGCTCGGCCTCAGCCCCTTCAGCCTCGTCCTCGACACCCAGCCCGCCGAGGCCGTCGTCGCCGGCCTCGCCGCCGACGTCGACCTCCTCGTCGGCACCAACTCCGAAGAGGGCAACCTCTACCTGGTCCCGGTGGGTACGTACGCCGGCTCGTCCGCCGCCGACGTCGACGCGACGGCCGAGCGCTCGCACCCCGACCCGGCGCGGCTCGTCGAGGCCTACCGCGCGTCGCGCCCCGGGGCGTCCTCCGCGCAGCTGCGTTCCGCCCTCATGACCGACGCCCTGTTCGGCGCGGGCAGCCGCGCCCTGGCCGGGGCCCACGCCGCGTACCCGGAGTCCGCCACCCACGCGTACGAGTTCGCCTGGCGCTCCCCGGCCCTGGACGGGGAGCTGGGCGCGGCCCACGCGGTCGAGCTGCCCTTCGTCTTCGGCCTCGCGGACCAGCCGGGACTCAACGGCCCGGGCGCCCTGCTCGGCCCCGGCAGGCCCCCCGCGGACCTCGCGGACCGCGTACACGCGACCTGGATCCGGTTCGCCAGGACCGGCGACCCCGGCTGGGAGCCGTACGACACCGACCGCCGGGCCACCATGCGCATCGACACCGAGTGGACCCAGATCGACGACCCCCGCGCCCGGGAACGCGAGGTCTGGGACTGACGGACCTGCCGCTCCGCTGCCGGCCGGCGTCTGATGCCGTGCCCGCGGTGGGCGGGACCGCGATCAGCGCGGCGTCGACGTACGGCCATGCCCTCGTCGCCCCCGCCGGACCCCGCAGCGGCCCGCTCAGCGCGGGTCCCGGGCGGCGCGCTTGAGGCGGAGGGCGGAGACGAGGAAGAAGACGCCGCCGAGGAAGGCGTAACCGGCGAGGTTGCTGAGGGAGGCGCCGTCCTTGCCGGCCTGCGCGAAGAACGACGCGCCGGCGAGGGTGGAGATGGCGCCACTGGCGATCATGGCCCACTGGCCACCCAGTCGGCGGCGGAGCGCACCGACGACGAGCTGGACGATGCCGGCGGTGACGGCCCAGGCGCCCCAGACGCGCAGGACGTCCGGGATGCCGGACGCTGCGGCGACGGCCAGGCCGACGCCGGTGAGGGTGCTGAGCGCGATGTTCGCGTACAGGCCCCGGACCGGGCCGCCGTCCGCCCGCGCGGACCGGACGTCGGCGACCGCGCACGCCACGTCGAACAGGGGATAGACGACCAGCAGCGTCACGCTCACCGGGCCGAGGGAGTCGGCGGTGGTGAACAGCAGGGCCGCCCACACGGCGGCGAACGCGAAGCGCAGGAAGTACAGCCTGCTCAGGGCCGTGGTGACGCCGGTGGGAGCGGTGGCGGCGAGGGTGTCCATGGGATGCCTTCCGATCGAAGAGTGAGGGAGAACGTTCGGTCTCTTTTTGTATCCAAGAGGGCGAGAGTGCTCCCTGTCAAGACCGAACGTTCTCCCTCCCCTGCTTGGTACGGTGGATCCATGAGTCGGGACACAGGAGGAGGCGGCAGCACGTCGGCGGCTCGGTCGAGGCTGCTCACCACGGCGACCAGGATTTTCTACGCGGAGGGGATCCACTCCGTCGGCGTCGACCGGATCATCGCGGAGGCGCAGGTCACCCGCGCCACGCTGTACCGGCACTTCACGGGCAAGGAGGAGCTGGTCCTCGCCTACCTCGGTCAGGCGGACCTGGGGATCCGGGCCCAGGTCGAGGCCGCGCGGGCGGGCGAGGAGACGGCCGCCGGCGAGGTCCGCGCCGTCGCCCGTTCCATCGCCGACGGCATCCGGTCGCCCGGCTTCCGAGGCTGCGCCTTCCTCAACGCGGTGGCCGAATACCCCGACCCCGCGCACCCGGTCCACCGTGCCGTCCTGGCGCACCGGCAGTGGTTCCTGGACACCGTCACGGAGTTGCTGGCCCGGATCGGCGACGCGCCCGCCGACGGCGACGGCCGGCACCTCGTCATGCTGAGGGACGGCGCGATGGCGGCCGGCTGCCTCTTCGACCCGGAGCTGGTCTGCGAGACCTTCCTGCGCGGCGTCGAGGACGTCGTGCGGTCCCGAGGCGCGTGAGCGCCGCCGTGCGCCCGCCCCGCCCGGGAGGCCGGCCGGCCGGTCGTTGACCCCTCCGTCGTACTCCCGGCCGGGTCAGCGCCCCGTCGAGCCGTCGATCAGTTCGCGCAGGATGTCCGCGTGCCCGGCGTGGCGGCCCGTCTCCTCGACCATGTGGACCAGGGCCCAGCGGACGCTGGGCGCGGGGCGGTCCGGGCGGGGCCGGGGGAGTGGGGCGCCGAGGTCGGTGCACGTGTCGAGCATCCGGTTGGCGCGCGCGACGGTCTCCCGGTAGCGGGCGACGACGTCGGCCACGCCGTCCTCGGGCGCGGCCCGGAACGTCGCCGGCCAGTTCCGCACCTCCTCCCCGAGGAAGAGCGCGCGCTCGACGTGGACCAGGTGGTTGAGGAGGCCGAGCAGGTTCGTGCCGGACGCCACCGCGGCCGTGCGGACCTGCGGTTCGGGGGCGCCGTCGACCTTGTCGGCGATCGAGGCCCTGAGGTAGTCGAGGAAGCCGCGCAGGGTCTCGGCCTCGCTGTCGCGAGTGCGCGGCGGCGGGGTGTCCCGGCGCGAACCGCGGCGGACGGCGGCAGGCGTGTGCATGGGGACCTCCTTGTGGGTGGGGCGGCCGTATCACGGTGGGGCGGGCGTATCACGGCGGACCGGCTGTGCCGGAGTGGACCGGTTGTGCCGGGGGTGGACCGGGCGCGCCGAGGTAGGCCGGTCGTACCGAGGTAGGCCGGTCGTACCGAGGTGGACCGGGTGTTACCGAGGTGGACCGGGCGTGTCGAGGTAGTCCGGCTTGTACCGAGGTGGACCGGCCGGTACCGCAAGGCGCCCGGTGCTGCGGGGGCGTGCCGGTCCCGTGCAGTCGGGGTGGCCCTGCGGGGCCGGGGCGGCGTACGGTCCGTCAGTCCTCGCGGCGGATCAGCAGGACGTGGTCGACGACCTCGGCGGTGCTGCCGTCCGGGCCGGTCGCGATCCGGCGCGGCGCGTCCGCGCGTTCGACCCGCCACGTCGACGGGTCGAGGGCGAGACCCGCGGCGACCTCGTCGGGCGTCGGGTGGTGGACGTCGGGGTCCTGGTTCCACGACCACGGCGCAGTCGAGCCGTGGTCGACGACCAGCAGCCGCCCGCCCGGACGCAGGGCCTGCGCGGCCGTCCGCAGGACCGCCGACCGGTCCATCTCGAAGGGGGTGTGGAAGTAGTGCGCGGTGACCAGGTCGAAGAGGCCCTCGGGGAAGGAGACCCCCAGGTCGTGCCGTCGGGCGTCGACCAGATCGCCGAGGCCGTGGGCGCGGGCGTGCCCGGTGAGCCGTTCGGCCGCCACGCCGGAGATGTCCACGGCGGTGACCCGCCAGCCCCGGCGGGCCAGCCACAGCGCGTCGCCGCCGCTGCCGAGCCCGAGGTCGAGCGCGTCGCCGGGAGGCAGGTCGGTGACCGTCTCGACGAGGCGGGCGTTGGGCCGCGGGTCGCCCGTCGCGGGGTGGGACGCGTGGACGCCGTCCCAGAACGCGACCGGATCGGTGGTGTTCATCGAAGCTCCGTAAGTCGTCGGACGGCCCGGGAGGGCCCGATGCGGCCAGTCTCGGCAGCGCCGCCCGGTCCTGGCACGGAAACTTGCCGTTGTGGCAAGGTGACCCGATGGACGCCGGAACGGACGACGTACTCGATGCCGTGGGCCCGCGGCTGCGGACGCTGCGCCGCGAGCGGGGCATCACCCTCGCCCACCTCTCGGCGGCGACCGGTGTGTCCGAGAGCACCCTGTCCCGGCTGGAGAGCGGGCAGCGCCGGGCCACCCTGGAACTGCTGCTGCCGCTCGCCCGGATCTACGACGTCCCGCTGGACGACCTCGTCGGGGCGCCGCGCACCGGCGACCCGCGGATCCATCTGAAGCCGGTCCGGCGCTTCGGGATGGTCTTCGTGCCCCTGTCCCGGCGGCCGGGCGGGACGCAGGCCTTCAAAATGATCATTCCGAGCCGGCCGGCGCCGCTCGAACCCACCCCGCAGACCCACGAGGGCTCGGAATGGCTGTACGTGCTCAGCGGCAGGCTCCGGCTGCTGGTCGGGGAGCGCGACCTCGTGCTGTCGCCCGGCGAGGCGGCCGAGTTCGAGACGTCCCTGCCGCACTGGCTGGGCAGCGCCGACGGCGGCGCGGTCGAACTGCTCGTCCTGTTCGGCCTGCAAGGGGTGCGGACACACGTGCGCGGCGACTGAGCGGAACGGCCGCCGCCGCTCACGCCGTCGCCCTCGCGGCGAGGGTGGGGCCCGGTCCGTCGTGTCCGTGACCCGCGTACCGTCCACCTCCCGCCCGTGCCTACCATGCGCTCAGTGACCGGCCGGCCACCCGAGACCGCGGCCGGCGTCCCGCGGCGCCTCCGCGTCACCGCCCGAAACAGGAGCACGGCACACGTGTCCACACCGCCGCAGCCCGGGCCCCAGGGGCCCCACGCCCAGGGACCGCATCCGGCCGGGCAGCACCACCACCCGCCGCAGCCGCAGCCCGAGCACCCCCACCTGCCGTCGCAGCCGTATCCGTACGCGTATCCGCAGCCGGGTCCCTGGGGGCAGCCCTACGGCGGTCACGGGGGGCGGCCCGGAGAGGCGCGGCTCAGCGGACTCGCCGTCGCCGCGTTCGTGCTCGGGATCCTGTGCTTCGTGCCGGCGGTCGGGCTGGTGCTCGGGCTGGTCGCGCTGGCGCGCATCAGGAAGCGCGGCGAACGGGGCAAGGGGTTCGCGGTGGCCGGGTCATTGCTGTCCTGCGTGGGGCTGGCGCTGTGGGCGGCGTTGCTCTCCACGGGAGCCGCCGGCGACTTCTGGGACGGCTTCCGCGACGCCGCGCGGGGCGAGGGCACCGCGTACGCGCTGGAGAAGGGCCAGTGCTTCACCACCCCCAGCGGCTCCCTGCAGGGAGTGACGTACGACGTCGACGAGGTGCCCTGCGCGCAGCAGCACGACGGCGAGGTCTTCGCCTCCTTCGAACTGCCGCGCGGCTCCTTCCCCGGCGACACGGAGATCAGCCGGGCCGCCGACGACCGCTGCTACGCCCTGCAGGACGGCTACGCCATGGACCGGTGGGCGCTGCCGGCCGACGTCGACGTGTACTACCTGACCCCGACCTCCGGCAGTTGGCGGACCGGCGACCGGGAGATCACCTGCCTGTTCGGCAACACCGACGAGCGGGCCGACCTGACCGGCTCGCTCCGCAACGACGGTGCGCGGCTCGACGCGGACCAGCACACCTATCTGCTGGCGGAGGGTCACCTCAACCGCGCCATGGACCGGATGCCCGGGGCGGCGGCCGTCGAGGACGACCTTGCGGCCTACCGGATCTGGGCGGGACAGGTGGCGGAGGCGCTCCGGGCCGAGACCACGATGCTGGACCGGCACCGCTGGCCGGGCGGTGCCGAGCGCCCCGTCACCGAACTGGTCCGGGACCTGGAGACGGCGCGCGACGAGTGGGGCCTGGCGGCGAAGGCGACCGACGCGGACACCTACTACGCGCACTACGGCAAGGGCTACGACCTGCTCGCGGCCGACACCACGGTCACCGCCCGCGAGGCCCTGGGACTGGCCACGACGCCGCCCGACCACGAGGCGGGCGGCGAGGACGGCGGTGGCGGGGACGACCCCGGCCTGAAGGTGTGAGGCGCGCGCCATAGCGGGAGGAAGTGCCTGGGTAAAGCCCCCGGCTGCCACAAGTCATCACTTCGAGTGATTCTCTGGCCTTTGCTTGCCTGGCTCAACCTACGGTTGCCACGCTGTTGCTGTCTGTACAACCTGATGGGAGCGGCCAGTGACATTCGGTGAGCAGCCGGCGTATCTGCGTGTCGCGGGTGATCTCCGCAAGAAGATCGCCGACGGCCTGCTGCCGCCCCATACCCGCCTGCCGTCCCAGGCGCGGATCCGCGAGGAGTACGGGGTCTCGGACACCGTCGCGCTCGAAGCGCGCAAGGTGCTGATGGCGGAGGGGCTGGTCGAGGGCCGCTCCGGCTCCGGGACCTATGTGCGCGCGCGGCCCGTGCCCCGGCGCATCGCCCGCTCCGGCTACCGGCCGGCGGGCGGTGCCACCCCCTTCCGCCAGGAGCAGGCCGACGGCGAGGCGCACGGCACCTGGGAGTCGCGCAGCGAGCAGGCCGAGGCGAGTGGTGCCGTGGCCGAGCGGCTGGGCATCAAGTCCGGCGACCGGGTCATGTGCACGCGGTACGTCTTCCGGGAGGCCGGCGAGGCCGTGATGCTCTCCACCTCCTGGGAGCCGCTCGACCTCACCGGCCGCACCCCCGTGATGCTGCCCGAGGAGGGGCCGCTCGGCGGCATGGGCGTCGTGGAGCGCATGGCCGCCATCGACGTCGTCGTCGACAACGTCACCGAGGAGGTCGGCGCCCGCCCCGGCCTCGCCGAGGAACTGCTCGCCCTCGGCGGCGTCCCGGGCCACGTGGTCCTGGTCGTCCACCGCACCTTCTACGCCTCGGGCCGGGCGGTCGAGACGGCCGACGTGGTCGTCCCCGCCGACCGGTACCGGGTGGCGTACCACCTCCCCGTCAAGTAGCGGCGGCGCCGGGAGACTTCAGGCTCGCTCCCGTGGTGTGAGATGGCGCACGCCTCCCGTGCGCCTCTCGCGCCCCTCAGTCCTGCCCGCACGCCCGTCCGGCACGGTCCGTCACCGTCCGCGCGGCGCCGGAATCCGGTCGTTCCCGCAGGTCGTCTCCGTCGCTCCTGCCATGCCTCCGACCGGAAGCGTTGGCGCGCCCGGACGGCGCGTTCCTTCTCGTGCGCCCCCTGCGTTCTGGCTGGTTGCGTACCTCTTTGTGTAAAGCCGTATTCGCTGAGTAAAGGTTGGGCGTAGGCTCGGGCATATGCGGATCGGGGTTTCCTTACCGGGCGGGGCGCGGCGCGGGCCGCGGGCGGGAAGTGGAGAGGCGCGATGAACGACGGCACGGTCACTCTTCCCTGGCTGGTCTTCCGGCAGGACGACAACGGCAATCGCTATCGCGTGGGCCGGTACGCGACCCGGGACGAGGCCCAGAAGATCGCGGACACCCTGCACGACCGCGGGCACCAGCAGCTCTACTGGGTCGAGAAGCTCGGCGCCAAGGGCGCGGGAGACTGACCTCACGGCCGACCCGGCGGTCGGCGGCCCGCCGCGGTGGGCGGGCCGGGGGTGCGGACCGGGACAGGCCGTAGGATCCGGCGCATGAGCGAACGGATCGTGGTGGCCGCGGCCCTCGTCGACGGCGGACGTCTTCTGGCCGCGCGCCGCAGCGCACCGGCCGACCTGGCCGGACGCTGGGAACTGCCCGGCGGCAAGGTCGAGGCGGGCGAGAGCCCCGAGGCGGCCCTCGTGCGCGAACTGCACGAGGAACTGGGCGTGGCCGCCGAGCCAGGAGAGCGTGTCCCCGGGCGGTGGCCCCTGAGGGCGCCGTTCGTCCTGCACGTGTGGACCGCGCGGCTGCTCCCCGGCTCCGCCGCTCCCGAGCCCCTCGAGGACCACGACGCCCTGCGCTGGCTCGCCCCCGACCGGATCTGGGACGTGCCCTGGCTCGACCAGGACGTGCCGGCCGTCGAGCGGGTGATCGCCCACCTGGGGCTCGACGCGGTGCGTTCTCCCGGCGGTACAGCGCCTGAATAGAGGGTACGTGCCTATCAACCCGACGGAAGCGGACGCAGGTGGGGGACGCCGGCCGGGGATGTGAGCGGCGTGGACGACAGCGAGGGCGGTTGTGCCGAGTGGGTCTTCCCCGCGGCACCCGACGCCGTGCGCACCGCCCGCTCGGTGGTCCGCCGCACGCTGGAGGAGTGGCGGCTCGGCAGCGTCGGCGACCTCGCCGCCCTGCTGGTCAGCGAGTTGGCCACCAACGCCCTGCGGCACGCCGCCGGCCCCATCGGCGTCCGCCTGGAGCGCGGCCCCGGCGGGGCCGCCGGAGTCCTGCTGGTGGAGGTCTCCGACCCGCTCCCTGACCTGCCCCGGGAGCGCGTCGCCCGGCCCGACGACGAGGACGGCCGGGGGTTGCAGCTGGTGGCGTCGACCGCACGCCGGTGGGGCACCCGGTCCGGCGGAACGGGCAAGACGGTGTGGTTCGAACTCACGGTGCCGCCACAGCCGTGACCACGGCACCGCGCGGCAGTCGCGACTCACCACCGCGACTCACCACCGCGCCACGCGGCAGCCGCCACCGCACCGCGCCACGCGGCAGCCGCCGCCGCACCGCGCCACGCGGCAGCCGCCGCCGCACCGCGCCACGCGGCAGCCGCCGCCGCACCACACCACGCGGCAGTCGTGACGCACCGTCACCGCGAGGCAGCGGTGATCCGCCCTCGCCACCGCGTCCGAACGCCCCGGCACCGCGCCGAAGCGGCCCCGCAACGCCCCTGTTCCCGGGGGCCGTCGTGACCGGGCCGGAGGCAGTTGTGGAACTGCGGGATTCGATGCCGTGTCCGCTGGTTAGAAGACTGGAAGTGTTGTCACGGTCCGGACCGAAAACCATCGGGACCGTGCTGTGATCGTGAACACCGTGTCGTGCGGCGCCGTAGTGCTGGATACTGCGGGCAGCCGCCTCCGGTGACCGGTGCCGGACGCGGTGAGCTGGAGGGGACGGTTCGCGTGAGCGAGATACCAGCGAGGGCCAAGGAGTCCGCGGAGTCCAAGGAGTCCAAGGAGACCGAGAGGCCGTCGCACGGCGCGCCACTCGGTGACGCGGTGTGGCAGAGCAACCCACCCGGCTCCATCTACGACTACATCAAGGTCGCGTCCTTCTCCATCGGTCCCGACGGCCTCGTCGACCAGTGGAGCCTGCGCGCGGAGCAGTTGCTCGGCATCCCCGCCGAACACGCCGTGGGCACCGATCCCATCGACGCCTTCGTCGACCCCGAGCTGCGCGAGCGCGGCCAGCGCAAGATGGCCGAAATCCTCGACGGCCGGGAGTGGACCGGCGTGGTCCCCTTCCGCACACCGGACGCCCCCGGGTCCCCCGTACCGGACGTCCCCGGTGACCCGGACCGGGACGGCGAACGCGGGCGCGGGAGGCGCGGCCTCGCCGAGGTGTACGTCATGCCGACCCGCACCGAGGACGGGGAGAAGGCCGCCGTCTGCATCGTCGTCGACGTACGCGTCCTGCGCAGCATCGAGACCGACCTCGCCGCCTCGCAGGCCATCTTCGGCCAGTCCCCGTTCGGCTTCCTGCTGATCGACCCGGACCTGCGGGTGCGCCGCGCCAACCACCGGTTCGCCTCCATCTTCGGCGGCACGCCCGACAGCCACCGCGGCAAGACCGTCCACGACTACCTGCCGCGGGCCGAGGCCGACCGCGTCTCCGCGACCCTGCGCCGGGTCCTCGAAACCGGCAACTCCATCACGGACATGCACGTCACGGGCTTCGTGCCGGGCTCGGAGGGGCGCCGCCACTGGTCCGTCAACCTCTACCGCGTGCACAGCGGTTCCGGCCGGCCCATCGGCGTCGCCTGGCTGGGAACCGACATCACCTCCCGCCGCCAGGCCGCCCGCGAGGCCGCCGCCGCCCGCCGCAACCTCGCCCTGCTCAACGACGCCGGCGCCCGCATCGGCAACTCCCTCGACCTGGAGACCACCGCCCGCGAACTCCTCGACGTCGTCGTCCCCGGCTTCTGCGACCTGGCCACCGTCGACCTCTACCAGGGTCTGCTGGCGGGCGACGAGACCCCGCCCGGCCTCGCCGACGGCAGCGCGGAGCTGCGCCGCGTGGCCTTCTCCAGTGCCGTCTCCGACGCCCCCTTCCTCGGCACCGGCGAGCGGGTCAAGCTCGGCGCCGTCCACCACTACCCGTTCAACTCGCCCTGTGCGGACGCCCTGCGCACCGCCCGCCCGCGCAGTGTGCCTGCGGAGGAGGGCGGCCTCGTGCAGTCCACCCTCGCCGTGCCGATGGTCGCCCACGACACGGTCGTGGGACTCGCCCAGTTCGCCCGGACCAAGGGCAGCGAGCCCTTCGGCGACCGCGACCGCGACCTCGCCGTGGAGCTGGCCGCCCGCGCCGCCGTCTGCATCGACAACGCCCGCCTCTACCGGCGCGAGCACGAACGCGCGCTCATCCTGCAGCGCTCCCTGCTCCCGCCCGGCGACCCCGAGGCGTCCGGCCTCGACATCGCCTGCCGGTACCTGCCGGGCAACGCGGCCACCGGCCGGGCCAGCGAGGTCGGCGGCGACTGGTTCGACGTCATCGAGCTGCCCGGCCACCGCACCGCCCTGGTCGTCGGCGACGTCATGGGCCGCGGCCTGCGCGCCGCGGTCGCGATGGGCGAACTGCGCACCGCCGTACGCACCCTGGCCCAGCTCGACCTCGAACCGGCCGAGGTGCTCGCCCAGCTGGACGAGATCGCCCGGGGCCTCGGCGCCCCCTCGGGCGTCCAGCAGGCCACCCGGTCCGCCCGCCGTCCACGCGAGGCCGACCTGTCCGAGGTCTACCTGGCGACCTGCGTGTACGCCGTCTACGACTCGGTGACCAGGCGCTGCACCTTCGCCAACGCGGGCCACCTGCCGCCCGTCCTGGTCGAGCCCGGGGAGACCGCGCTGATGCTGGACGTGCCGCCCGGCCTGCCGCTCGGGGTGGGCGGGGAGCCCTTCGAGGAGGTGGAGGTCGAACTGCCCGAGGGCGCCCTGCTGGCCCTCTACACCGACGGACTGGTCGAGAGCCGCGACCACCCCCTCGACGAGGGGCTCCAGGCCTTCGTGGGCGCTCTCACCGACCCCGCCCAGCCCCTGGAGGACGTCTGCGACCACGTCCTCAACACGCTGGACAGCCACCACGGCGAGGACGACATCGCGCTGCTGATGGCCCGTGTCCAGGGGCTGCCCAGCGACTCGGTCGGCGACTGGACGCTGCCCCGCGAGCCGCGCAGCGTCGGCCGGGCCCGCGAGCTGGCCCGCGCCCAGCTGCTCGACTGGGACATGGAACCGCTGGTCGACACGACGGAGCTGCTCGTCAGCGAACTCGTCACCAACGCGCTGCGGTACGGCGAGGGCGAGATCAGGCTCCGCCTCCTCCTCGACCGCACCCTGGTCTGCGAGGTCTGGGACTCCGGCCTGGTCCAGCCCCGCAGGCGCCGGGCCCGCGCCACCGACGAGGGCGGCCGCGGCCTGCAACTGGTCGGCCTGCTCAGCGCGGCCTGGGGCTCACGCCGTACGCCGCGCGGCAAGACCGTCTGGTTCGAACTGCCCCTGCCGGGCGCCGACACCCAGCTCACCGACCCGGCGGAGGCGCTGCTCAGCCTCTTCTGACGCCTCCGGCGGCACGCCCCGGCGTCGTCCGGGTGCGGGCCCGCCGGGTGCGGCGTACGTGGCCGCACCCGGCCAGCAGCAGGGCCGCCCCGGCCGTGACCAGGGGCGGCACCAGGTCGGCGGAGATCATCGCGATGCACCCCCGACCGGAACCGGAACACCGGTTCGAGTCGTCCCCGTTGGCAACACGCTCGGAGCGTACGCGCGGCGACCGGCCACCGCGACCGGGACCGGGCCACAGGGAGGGGACACCGTGGAGGACACGGAACCGAGACCCACCGAACCGAGACGCACCGAACCGGCACCCGCCGACACCGATTCGCCCCCGCCGGGCCCACCAGCCCCCGCCGACACAGATCAGCCCCCGCCGGGCCCACCGGCACCCGCCGACGCCGGTCGGCCTTCGCCGGTCCCACCGGCACCCGCCGACGGTGATTCGCCCCCACCGGGCCCACCAGCCCCCGCCGACACCGATCAGCTCCCACCGGTCCCACCCGCACCCGACGACGAGAGCCGCACGGTTGGTGCGGGTGGGAACAAAGACGCCGAAGCCGAGGCCAAGGCCACCCCACGCAAAAGACCCCGCATCCGCCGCAAGCGAACCGCCCTCGCCGTCCTCCTCGTCCTGCTCCTCCCCCTGCTCGTCGCAGAGACGGCCCTGCGCGTCAACTACCTGGGCGACCCCGCCGACGGCACCCGCACCCGCGGCCGCGACGCGCTCTGGCTCGGCCACGCCTGGGTCGACGGCCGCAAGACGGAGGCCGACCTCACCGCGCTGGCCCGCAACCTGAAGACCACCGGCATCCGGGACCTGTACGTCCACACCGGCCCGATGGAGCACGACGGCACGCTGCCCGAGGCCCTCTACCCCAAGGCCCACTGGCTGATCGACGGCGTGCACCGGGAACTGCCCGGCGTCCGCGTCCAGGCCTTCCTCGGCGACGTCCTCGCCACCGAGAGCCCCGACGGCATGCGGCTGGAGCAGGCCGCCACCCGTGCCGCCGTCGTCGACTCGGCCCGCCAGGTCCTGGACGTCGGCTACGACGGCGTCCACCTCGACCTGGAGCCGCTGCACTCGGGCGACCGGGACTACCTCTCCCTCCTGGACGACGTCCGCGCCGTCACCCGCCCGCGCGGCGCGCAGCTCTCCGTCGCCGCCCACCAGATCGACCCGCTCCCGGGCTTCCACTCCTTCTGGGGCACGGTCGCCGGGCACCCCAAATGGTGGTCGCAGGAGTTCTTCGGCCGGGTGGCCCGCCGCGTCGACCAGATCGCCGTCATGTCGTACGACACGATGCAGCCGCTGGAGAGCCTGTACGGCGGCTACGTAGCGCAGCAGACCTCGCTGGCGCTGGAGGTCACGCCGCCCACGACCCACCTCCTGATGGGCCTGCCCTTCTACCAGGAGAACCGCTTCGGCCACTGGGCGCACGCCGAGACCGTCGCCGCCGCCGTCCGCGGTGTCCGCCTCGGACTGTCCCGTACGGACGCCGACCGCGAGCGGTTCGGTGTCGCCGCGTACATCGACTTCGCGGCGACGGACGAGGACTGGGCGTCGTACCGGTCGGGCTGGGTCGGTTAGGGCCTAAGGGGTGCCCCGGTCCCGGGTCCGGCGGCCGATCTTCGAACCCAGCCACACCAGCGGGTCGTACTTGCGGTCCACGGCCCGTTCCTTCAGCGGGATCAGCGCGTTGTCCGTGATCCGGATGCCCTCGGGGCAGACCTCCGTGCAGCACTTGGTGATGTTGCAGTAGCCGAGGCCGTGCTCGTCCTGGGCCGCGCGTCCGCGGTCCAGGCCGGTGTCCCCGGCCGCGTCCAGCGGGTGCATGTCCAGCTCGGCGACCCGCATCAGGAACCGCGGTCCCGCGAAGGCCGGCTTGTTCTCCTCGTGGTCGCGCACCACGTGGCAGGTGTCCTGGCAGAGGAAGCACTCGATGCACTTGCGGAACTCCTGCGACCGTTCCACGTCCTCCTGCATCATCCGGTACTCGCCCGGCCCGAGTTCGGCGGGCGGCACGAAGGCCGGGACCTCCCGCGCCTTGGTGTAGTTGAAGCCGACGTCCGTCACCAGGTCCCGGATCACCGGGAAGGCGCGCAGCGGCGTGACGGTGATCGTCTCCTCGCGGGTGAAGACGGACATGCGGGTCATGCAGAGCAGCCGGGGACGCCCGTTGATCTCCGCCGAGCACGAACCGCACTTGCCGGCCTTGCAGTTCCAGCGCACGGCGAGGTCGGGGGCCTGGGTGGCCTGGAGGCGGTGGATGATGTCGAGGACCACCTCGCCCTCGTTGACCTCGACCGTGAAGTCCGCCAGGCCGCCGCCCTCCACGTCACCGCGCCACACCTTGAAGCGGGCCTCGTAGCCGGTCATCCGCCCAGGCCCTCCAGTTCGTCGTCGGCGAGGTACTTCACCAGCTCCTCCTTCTCGAAGAGGGCGAGCAGATCGGGCCGGACGGGCTCGGTGGCCTCCCGCACCAGGGCGATCCGGCCGCGCTCGGGGTCGGCCGCCGCGGGCTCGACCGACGGGTCGGCCAGCGAGCACAGCAGGTTGGCCGGACGCCAGCGCCGGTCCATCGACGGGTGGTCCTCGCGGGTGTGCCCCCCGCGCGACTCGGTGCGTTCCAGCGCCGCCCGCGCCACGCACTCGCTGACCAGCAGCATGTTCCGCAGGTCCAGGGCGAGGTGCCAGCCCGGGTTGAACTGCCGGTGCCCCTCCACCCCGGCCCGGCGGGCGCGCACCCGCAGCTCGGCCAGTTTCTCCAGGGCCTGCTTCATCTCCGGCTCGCGGCGGATGATCCCGACCAGGTCGTTCATGGTCTGCTGCAGTTCCTGGTGGAGGGTGTACGGGTTCTCCGGCGGGCCCTCGGCGGGCTCCTGCGTCTCGGCGGAGAACGGCCGCAGCGCCTCCGCGGCGGCCGCGTCGACCTGGGCGTCCTCGACCGGGACGCGGGCCCCGTCACCCCCGTCGCCGGATCGCGCCGCCGCGTACTCGGCCGCGTACCGGCCCGCACGGCGCCCGAACACCAGCAGGTCGGAGAGCGAGTTGCCGCCCAGCCGGTTGGAGCCGTGCATGCCGCCGGCCACCTCACCGGCCGCGTACAGCCCCGGCACCCCGCGCGCCGCGGCCGTGTCGGAGTCGACGGCGATGCCGCCCATCACGTAGTGGCAGGTGGGCCCGACCTCCATGGCCTCCGCCGTGATGTCGACGTCGGCCAGCTCCTTGAACTGGTGGTACATGGAGGGCAGCCGGCGCCGGATCACCTCGGCGGACATCCGGGTCGACACGTCGAGGAAGACCCCGCCGTGCGGCGAGCCCCGGCCCTCCTTCACCTCGGCGTTGATCGCGCGGGCCACCTCGTCGCGCGGCAGCAGCTCGGGCGGGCGCCGGTTGTGGTCGGGGTCGTCGTACCAGCGGTCCCCCTCCGCCTCCGACTCGGCGTACTTCTCCTTGAAGACGTCGGGGACGTAGTCGAACATGAACCGCCTGCCATCCGAGTTCCTGAGCACGCCGCCGTCGCCGCGCACCGACTCGGTGACGAGGATGCCCTTGACCGACGGCGGCCAGACCATGCCCGTCGGGTGGAACTGCACGAACTCCATGTTCAGCAGCGGCGCCCCGGCCAGCAGCGCCAGGGCGTGGCCGTCGCCGGTGTACTCCCACGAGTTCGACGTCACCTTGAACGACTTGCCGATGCCGCCCGTGGCGAGCACCACGGAGGGCGCCTGGAGGACGAAGAAGCGGCCGCTCTCGCGCTCGTAGCCGAAGACGCCCGACACGTTCCGGCCGTCCTTGAGGACGCGGGTGACCGTGCACTCCTGGAAGACCTTCAGGCGGGACTCGTGGTCGCCGGTCTCGCGGAAGTCCTCCTGCTGGAGCGAGACGATCTTCTGCTGCAGGGTGCGGATCAGTTCGAGACCCGTACGGTCGCCGACGTGGGCGAGGCGCGGGTACTCGTGGCCGCCGAAGTTGCGCTGCGAGATGCGGCCGTCCTTCGTCCGGTCGAACAGCGCCCCCCAGGTCTCCAGCTCCCACACCCGCTGCGGGGCCTCCTGGGCGTGCAGTTCGGCCATCCGCCACTGGTTGAGGAACTTGCCGCCGCGCAGGGTGTCGCGGAAGTGGACCTGCCAGTCGTCGCCGGAGTTGACGTTGCCCATGGCGGCGGCGATGCCGCCCTCGGCCATCACCGTGTGCGCCTTGCCGAACAGCGACTTGCAGATCACGGCCGTACGGGCGCCGCGCTCGCGGGCCTCGACGGCGGCGCGCAGTCCGGCGCCGCCCGCGCCCACCACGACCACGTCCCATTCCTGCCGGTCGACCACGGACATCAGAACAACCTCGGATCGTCGAAGACGCCGGACGCGACGAGATACACGTAGAAGTCGGCGAGCGCCACGCTCACCAGCGACGCCCAGGCGAGCTGCATGTGCCGGGCGTTGAGCCTGCCGACCACCCGCCACATCCGGTAGCGCACGGGATGCCGGGAGAAGTGCTTGAGCTTGCCCCCGACGATGTGCCGGCAGGAGTGGCAGGAGAGGGTGTACGCCCAGATCAGCGCGATGTTGGCCAGGAAGATGAGGGTGCCGAGCCCCATGTGGCCCCAGGCGTAGTGCTCGTCGCGGAAGGCGAGCACGGTGTCGTAGGTGAGGATCAGCGCGACGAGGAGCGCCGCGTAGAAGAAGTAGCGGTGGATGTTCTGGAGGATCAGCGGGAAGCGGGTCTCGCCGGTGTACTTCTTGTGCGGCTCGGCCACCGCGCAGGCCGGCGGGGAGGCCCAGAAGCCCCGGTAGTAGGCCTTGCGGTAGTAGTAGCAGGTCAGGCGGAAGCCGAGCGGGAAGATCAGGATGATGATCGCGGGGGAGACGCCCCACCAGGTGCCGAAGAGTTCCCAGTTGGGCCCCGAGCGCATCGGCTCGCAGCTCTCCGCCAGGCAGGGGGAGTAGAAGGGCGAGACGTAGGGGGCCGCGTAGTAGTCCGCGTTCGCGAAGGCCCGCCAGGTGGAGTAGACGACGAAGGCCAGCAGGCCCGCGGCGGTGGCGGCCGGTGCCAGCCACCAGCGGTCGGTGCGCAGGTGCGGGGCGCGGATGGCGGCGCGCGTCCGGGAGTGGACGCCGCCGCCCGGGGGATGGTCCTCGGTGGCTGGCGGTTCCGTACCAGTGGCCACTGGGCGACTCCGGTCGGTCGGGTCTGGTTGCGGGCCTTTCTCGTGTCCCCCGGCACAGGCCCTAGGGGGCGCGGCGGTCGCGGGCGCCGAGGCCCTCGTCGTCCGAGTCCGTCCACAGCGAGCCGTCGTACGGCGTGTCGGGGATCGTGACGAGGTCGGGACGGTGCGGTGCGTCCGGCGCCGCGGTCGCCGCCCGCAGCAGCGCGACGCTCTCGCGCAGGTGGTCGGCGTCGGTGCGGACCCGGCGGACCTCCAGGCCGCCGCTGCCCACCTGCTGTTCCAGCCGGGTCACCGACCGGGCCAGTTCGTCGAGACTGCGCTGGATCGATGACAGGTCGTCGTGCACGGACATGACGTGACCTCACTTCCGCCGGAACTTCCGCCGGACGTCCGCAGGGCACACGGCAGGGACCGGCCTTGGGTGGCGACGCTCATGCGCCTGCGAGTGTCGCGCGTCACACCCGCCGCTGGGAAGGGATGTGCAGCGATTGGCCGGAGCGCGCCGGTGCACCACGGGCGGCATTGCGCCGCACGAGTGGCGTTGCGTACCGCTGTCGCCGTGTCTCCGCGCACGGCCGAACCGTTTCCTCTTCAGTGGCCGCATCCCCGTCCGGATACAAATGATCAACTTGAATACCGCAAATAAGGCGTACTGCGACACACGGTGCATCGCGCGTGCACCGTCCCGAGCGATCACCACGGCCGCGGCCTTCCGGAGGTAGCAGAGATGTCCCACGTCCGCGTCGGACCGCGCGCCGTCACGCGCTCGGTCGCCTTCCTCACCGCGGGTGTCCTCGCGGTCCCCGCGCTGGCCGGCTGCACCTCCGACGAACCGGCCGGCAAGCCGCTCGCCGCACAGGACGTCGCCGCCGCCCCGCGCTCCCGGGTCGCCGACGGCGGCACCCTGCGCTGGGCCGTGGACTCCGTACCGGAGACGCTGAACACCTTCCAGGCGGACGCCGACGACACCACGAACCGCGTCGCCCAGGCCGTACTCCCCTCGATGTACCGGACGGACGACACCGGCCGCCCGGCGCGCAACCCCGACTACCTGGAGTCGGCCGAGGTCGTCGACACCGAGCCCAAACAGGTCGTCGTCTACAAGCTGAACCAGCAGGCCGTCTGGAGCGACGGCCGGGAGATCGGCGCCGCCGACTTCGCCGCCCAGTGGCGCGCCCTGTCCGGCAAGGACAGCGCCTACTGGACCGCGCGCAACGCCGGCTACGACCGCATCGAGAAGGTCGAGCGCGGCGCCGGCGACCTGGAGGTCAAGGTCACCTTCAGCCGGCCCTACGCCGACTGGCAGTCCCTGTTCACGCCGCTGTACCCGAAGGACGTCACGGGCACCCCGGACGCCTTCAACGACGGCGCGCGGCGGGAGCTCAAGGTCACCGCCGGTCCCTTCGCGGTCCAGAAGGTCGACACCAAGGACGACGAGGTCGTGCTCGCCGGCAATCCGCGCTGGTGGGGCGAGCCGGCCAAGCTGGAGCAGATCGTGCTGCGCGCCGTCCCCCGCGACAAGCGCGTCTCCGAGCTGGTCGCCGGGAAGCTCGACCTCGCGGAGGTCGACCCGGAGACCGCCGACGAGGTCGGCCTGGCCGCCGGCCCGCGCGACGCCGGCACCGGCACTCCGCTGATGGGACCGCAGGGCACCCCGGCCGCGGGCGCCCCCGGCTCCCCGCTCGCCGGAGACCGGGGCAGGTCCGCCGCGCAGGCGCTGCGCTCCTGGGCCCTGGCCAACGGCTCCGACGAGGAGGCCGCCGAGGAGGAGGTCCTCGCCCGCGAGGAGCGGCGCGAGACCGAGGCGAAGGCCCAGCGCCGGCAGCGGGCCCTGAGCGGCTTCGAGGTGCGCAAGTCGCTGGAGCCCGCCTACACCCAGCTCGCCCTCAACGGCGCCGACGGCCCGCTCGCCGACGAACGCGTCCGCAGGGCCGTGGCCCGGGCCCTGGACCGGAAGAAGCTGGCCGAGGCGGTGCTGAAGCCGCTCGGCCTGCCCGCCGAGCCCGTGGGCAGCCATGTCGCGCTGGCCGGCCAGCCCGCCTACGCCGACGGCAGCGGCGCACTCGGCGACCAGAACGCCAAGGAGGCCCGCGCCCTGCTCGCGGACGCCGGGTGGGTGCCCGGCGGGCCGGTGAAGAAGACCGAGAAGGGCGAGAAGGCGGCCGGCGCCGAGGGGGACGGGGAGAAGGAGAAGGACGGGAAGAAGTCCGAGGACGGCGACGACGGCGACGACGGGACGTACATCGTCGGCGAGGACGGCAAGAACCCCGGCGACGGCGGCGACAGCGGTGACGGCGAGAACGGCGAGGGAGGGGCGAAGGCCGGCGACGCCGAGAGCGGCGAGAAGCACAGCAGCGGCAAGAACACCGCGCAGGGCGGCGCCCCCGGCGCCTACGCCCCCAAGGGCACGGCCGCCCCGGCCGCCGCGGCGGCCCCCGTCGCCAAGGACGGCAAGGCGCTCACCCTCCGCTTCGTGCTCCCCTCGGGCCCCGGCTCCGAGGCGCTGCGCACCGTCGCCGGCCGGGTCTCGGACATGCTGGACGAGATCGGCATCGACACCGCCATCACGAAGGTGCCGGACGAGAGCTACTTCAAGGACCACATCGCTTCGGGCGCGTACGACCTCGCGCTCTACTCCTGGCCCGCCACCGCCTTCCCCGCCACCGACGCCCGCCCCGTCTACGCCAAGCCCGTCCCGGCCGCCGACGGCTCCCTGAACGTCGCGCAGAACTACACCCGGGTCGGCACCGACCAGGTCGACCAGCTCTTCGACCGCGCGATGTCGACGCTGGACCGCAAGGAGGCCCGGGACCTGCTGCGCAAGGCCGACTCCCGGATCTGGGCGGCGGCCGGCTCCGTTCCCCTCTACCAGCGCCCCCAGCTGACGGCGGCCCGCAAGGGCCTCGCCAACGCGGGCGCGTTCGGTTTCGAGACGCCGGTCTACGAGGACATGGGCTTCCTGAAGAAGGGCGCCCAGGGCCCCCGGCCCGCCGCCTCGCCCTCGTCCTGAGACCCGGCCCACCCCTCCCGGCAAGCCGCAGCCCCCGGGGCCCCGTACCATTGGGTGAGGCCGTGGCATGTACCGCCCGGCAGGCCCGCGTGACACGGACGTCCGCGAGGGCCGTCCTCACACCCTCCGGGAGTAAGCCACTTATGGCCGCGTCTACCACGCGTCACGACATTCGCAACGTCGCCATCGTCGCCCACGTCGACCACGGCAAGACCACCATCGTCGACGGCATGCTGAAGCAGGCCGGTGCCTTCGCCGCCCACCAGCTCGAGGGCGTCGACGACCGCATGATGGACTCGAACGACCTGGAGCGTGAGAAGGGCATCACGATCCTCGCCAAGAACACGGCGGTGAAGTACCACCCGAAGGCCGGGGGGGACGTCATCACCATCAACATCATCGACACCCCCGGCCACGCCGACTTCGGCGGCGAGGTCGAGCGCGGTCTGTCGATGGTGGACGGCGTCGTGCTGCTCGTCGACGCCTCCGAGGGCCCGCTGCCGCAGACCCGCTTCGTGCTGCGCAAGGCGCTCGCCCAGCGGCTGCCGATCATCCTCTGCATCAACAAGACGGACCGCCCGGACGCCCGGATCGACGAGGTCGTCAACGAGACGTACGACCTCTTCCTGGACCTCGACGCCGACGAGGAGCAGATCGAGTTCCCGATCGTCTACGCCTGCGGCCGGGACGGCGTCGCCTCCCTCACCAAGCCCGAGGACGGCACGGTCCCCACCGACTCCACCAGCCTGGAGCCGTTCTTCTCGACGATCCTGGACTACATCCCGGCGCCGACGTACGAGGAGGACGCCCCCCTCCAGGCGCACGTGACCAACCTGGACGCCGACAACTTCCTCGGCCGCATCGCGCTGCTCCGCGTGCACCAGGGCGAGCTGAAGAAGGGGCAGACCGTCGCCTGGATGAAGCGCGACGGCTCCGTGCAGAACGTCCGCATCTCCGAGCTGATGATGACCGAGGCGCTCACCCGCAAGCCCGCCGAGAAGGCCGGCCCCGGTGACATCTGCGCCGTCGCGGGCATCCCGGACATCATGATCGGCGAGACCCTGGCCGACCAGGAGAACCCGGTCCCGCTGCCGCTGATCACGGTGGACGAGCCCGCGATCTCCATGACCATCGGCACCAACACCTCCCCGCTGGTCGGCCGCGGCGCCACCGGCAAGGGCGCGGACAACAAGGCGGCCGTCAAGGACCGCAAGGTCACCGCCCGCCAGGTCAAGGACCGCCTGGACCGCGAGCTGATCGGCAACGTCTCGCTCCGCGTCCTGGACACCGGACGGCCGGACGCCTGGGAGGTGCAGGGCCGCGGTGAGCTGGCGCTCGCCATCCTGGTCGAGCAGATGCGCCGCGAGGGCTTCGAGCTGACCATCGGCAAGCCGCAGGTGGTCACCAAGGAGGTCGAGGGCAAGACGTACGAGCCCGTCGAGCGCATGACGGTCGACGTGCCCGAGGAGCACATGGGCGCGGTCACGCAGGTCATGGGCGTGCGCAAGGGCCGGATGGACAACATGTCCAACCACGGCTCCGGCTGGGTCCGCATGGAGTTCGTGGTGCCGTCCCGCGGTCTGATCGGATTCCGTACGGAGTTCCTCACCCAGACCCGCGGCACCGGCATCGCCCACTCCATCCACGAGGGCCACGAGCCCTGGTTCGGCACCCTCACGACCCGCAACAACGGCTCGCTGGTCGCCGACCGCTCCGGTGCCGTCACCGCGTTCGCGATGACCAACCTCCAGGAGCGCGGTGTCCTCTTCACGGACCCGGGCACCGAGGTGTACGAGGGCATGATCGTCGGCGAGAACTCCCGCGCCGACGACATGGACGTCAACATCACCAAGGAGAAGAAGCTCACCAACATGCGGTCGTCGTCGGCCGATTCGTTCGAGGCGATCGTCCCGCCGCGCAAGCTGTCGCTCGAGCAGTCGCTGGAGTTCTGCCGCGACGACGAGTGCGTCGAGGTGACCCCGGAGGCCGTCCGCATCCGCAAGGTGAACCTGGACGCCCGCGAGCGCGCCCGCGCCGCGAGCCGCGCCAAGCACGGCTGACCCGCCGGGACTTCAGAACGCCGGAGCAGCTGACACAGGGGGCACCGGGCACCACGGCCGACGTGGCGCCCGGTGCCCTTTCGTGGGTGCACGCGGCCACGTCGCGCACGGCAACGTCGCGCACGGCAACGTCGCGCACGGCAACGTCGCACACGGCCACGTAGGGAAAACCCTCGACTTCCCGACGGGGCCGCGTCGGACGGTCCCGCAGCCACTAACCTGCGCGGAAGCACGCGAGGGCCCCGCCGTCGATGACGGCGGTCGTACCCGGCGCGAGACAGAGCTGTCTGTCAGCCTGCACTCTCCGAGCGTCACGCGCAATCATTTTCTGCGTCACGTGTGTCCGCTATGCGGACAGTCACCCCCGTTAGATGTGTAACAAGTCCGTTTCGCAGCGATCTCGCACCAAACCCTTTGTCCGGATTTTGAAAGGTCTGGCCCCTATCTGTGATCGAACCGAGACCTCGAACCTGTGGTTCGTTCCCCGGAGGATGGCAGATAGTTAGGCGCGTAGAGCTCGGATAAACGGGTCACGCGCTGACGGGGCGCAGGCTCGCGAGCGTGAGGGTGCCCGACGATCTCATCACCGGTCAGTGGCCGGTGTGTGTCGGGTGCTCCTCTTTGCGGTGAACCAGCGGATTCATGAGGAGGAACCCATGCGAGGTGCCACAAGCGCCATATGGGTCGCATCGTTCCCGATGGCAGGTGCAGGCCCCGCGGGTGCGTTCCGTGTCGTCCAGGTCGATACGGCCGCGGCGAGGCGTCGCGAACTTCCCTGACGACGCGTGCCGTCGGCCGGTGCCACCGGTCGCGAGCCAGGGTTCTCCAGGGGTGATGTCGCCCCTCCGTCGTTGTTCCCCTCGCGCGCTGCGCCTGACATACGCCGTGCGAAGGCCGTCGGACCCCCATACCCCCGACGACCTCCAACCTGTGAAATGGACGAATCATGACGAGTCCAATCGAGATTGAGGGTGCTGAAGCCTCTCCCGTCTTGGACAAAGAGAGCGCGCCGCAGGGTGACGCCCCGAAGCCCAAGGAGCCGGAAGGGCGCAAGCCCGGCCAGTTGATGTGGGCGCGCTTCAAGCGCGACCGGGCCGGCGTGATCTCTGCCTTCGTCGTCCTGTTCTTCTTCGTGATCGCGGCGGCGGCGCCGCTGATCTCGAAGGTCTACGGCAAGGACCCGTACACGCTGTACGGGCAGGACAACCCCGACCTCCTGGACATGTTCACCATGCCCGCCGCACCGTTCGGCGGCATCGACGGCGACTTCTGGTTCGGCATCGAACCGGGCCTGGGCCGCGACGTGTTCACGCAGCTGCTCTACGGGATGCGCAACTCGATGGCCACCGCGCTGGCGGCGACCCTCATCATGACGTTCCTGGGTGTCCTGATCGGCCTGGCCGGCGGCTACTTCGGCGGGAGGATCGACTACTGGCTCGGCCGGATCACCGACTTCTTCATGGCCCTGCCCAGCCAGCTCTTCTTCGTCGCCGCGATGCCCGTCATCACCACCGTGTTCGTCGCCCCGGACAAGGAGACGCCCACCTATGTGCGCGCCGCCGCGATCATCATCGTGCTGTCCTTCCTGGGCTGGATGAGCATGGCGCGCATCGTCCGCGGCGCCACGATGTCCCTGCGCGACCGGGAGTTCATCGAGGCGGCCCGCATCTCCGGGGCCTCGCCCTGGCGCATCCTCCGCAAGGAACTGCTGCCCAACATCGTCACTCCTACGCTGGTACAGGCGACGCTGACGCTGCCGAGCACCATCCTCAGCATCGCCTTCCTGTCCTTTGTGGGCGTGGGGTACGTCGAGCCCACGCCGGACTGGGGGCGGATGTTCAAGATCGGCGCCGAGATCATCGAGCAGGACCCGTACTACATGCTCTTCCCCGGCGTGGCCATGGTGATCTTCATTGTGGCCTTCAACCTCCTCGGTGACTCGGTGCGGGACGCCTTCGATCCCAAGGGAAACCGCTGAGGCCCAGGGGAAATCCCCCCACATCCTCGCCCGGCCGGTTCGGCGCCGCCCAGCCCGGTCCCGGCCTTGTACCAGCAGCGCTCACTACTCACAGGCAGGTGGACTCGTCCCTATGAGCATTCTCCGTAACCGCACCGCGACGGCCGCGATAGTCGCGGTCGCTGCCGGCGCCCTGACCCTCACCGCCTGCGGTGGTGGCGACAGCGACAGCTCCTCCAAGGACAACAGCAAGCAGAAGGAAGACGCCAAGTCGCAGTCGAAGCCGGTCCAGATCGGCGACGCGCAGGCGTCCACCGGCCCGGCGCCCGACGTCGAGGGCGCCAAGTCGGGTGGCGTCGCGACCGTCTACCAGGCCACGGACTTCTCCCACCTGGACCCGGGCCAGATCTACGTCTCGGACGGCAAGCTGCTCAGCCGCCTCATCTTCCGCGGTCTGACCCAGTACGACGAGGACGAGAACGGCAACCTGACCGTCGTGGGCGACCTCGCCACCGACGCGGGCAAGGAGTCCGACGGCGGCAAGACCTGGACGTACACCCTCAAGGACAACCTGAAGGACGAGAACGGGAACCCGATCAACTCGGCGGACTTCCGCAACACCGTCGAGCGCCTGTACTCCAACTACATCACCGATGGCCCGACGTTCCTGCAGCAGTGGCTGTCCGGTGACGGCACGACCTACCGCGACGCCTACCAGGGCCCGGACAAGGGCAAGCACCTGCCCGACGACGTGCTGGAGACGCCGGACGACAAGACGATCGTCTTCCACTTCGACACCCCGCGGCCCGACCTGCCGCAGATGCTGACCATGCCCGGCTACCAGCTGGTCCCGGAGGAGACGGACACCAAGGAGAAGTACGACTCCGCCCCCGTCTCGGTCGGCCCGTACAAGATCTCCGACTTCAAGCCGGGCAAGTCCATGACGCTGGTCAAGAACACCCAGTGGGACCCCAAGTCCGACTCGGTGCGCCACCAGTACCTCGACGGGTTCAACATCTCGATGAACCACGACGACGAGGACCAGACCAAGACCCTCCTCGCCGACCAGGGCGAGGCCAAGAACGCCATGATGTTCACGGGCCAGGTCGCCACCACCCAGCTCCAGAAGGTCGTCGGCGACAAGCAGGCGATGGAGAACCGCACGATCCAGGGCTACGCCCCCTACGTGTGGCAGCTCAACTTCAACATGGACCGCATCAAGGACAAGAAGCTCCGTGACGCGATCAGCCTGGCCCTGCCCTCGGACGCGGTCTTCAAGGCCGACGGCGGTGCCTACGGCGGTGAGGTCGCCAACTCGCTGATGTCGCCCACGACTCCGGGCTACGACGAGAAGTTCGACCCGTTCAACCGGGAGAAGAAGCCGAACGGCGACGTCGAGGCCGCCAAGAAGCTGATCAAGGAGGGCGGCTTCGAGGGCAAGAGCCTCGTCTACGCCTACGGCAACACGCCGGAGCGCCAGAAGCAGGCCGTCCTGATCGCCACCGCGCTGGAGAAGATCGGCCTCGACATCCAGAAGAAGGAGATCGACTCCGCCACCTGGTACGAGCAGGTCGGCAAGGTCAAGAACGGCTACGACCTGTACATGACCGGCTGGGGCCAGGACTGGCCGTCCGCCTCCACGGTCTTCCCGCCGGTCTACGACGGCACGCAGATCCAGGACGGCGCGTCGAACTACTCGCACATCAACGACGACCACGTCAACTCCGAGATCAAGCGCATCCAGAAGATCACGGACACGGACGAGGCCACCAAGGCCTGGGCCGAGCTGAACGAGTACATCTCCAAGGAAGTGAACCCGGCCGCCCCGATCTACTACACCAAGGTCTTCCAGATCTTCGGTTCGAACATCGGCGGCATCCGCTACAGCTCGGACTCGAGCTACGTGGACGTGACCCGGGTCTTCCTCAAGAAGTAACCCGTTGGGCCGGGAAGCCGGTGGCGGGCGCGCTGCGCAGCGCGCCCGCCACCGGGCCCGGTTCCCCTCCGGCCCTCCCCATCCCCCTGCCGCAGTCCTGAGAGCAGCTGTCTGCCATGCTTCAATTCCTCATTCGCCGGTCCCTCGGCGCGGTGCTGATCCTGGTGTTGATCAGTGCCTTCACCTTCTTCATGTTCTTCGCGATCCCGCAGGACCCGGCCATGCTGGCCTGTGGCAAGAACTGCACTCCGGACGCGCTGGAGATCATCCACAAGAACCTGGGCCTCGACAAGCCGGTCACGGTCCAGTACTGGAACTTCCTGATCGGCATCTTCGCCGGGCGCGACTTCGCCGTCGGCCACTGCGCCGCCCCCTGCTTCGGTGTCTCCTTCGCGAACAACCAGAACGTCTGGGACACGATCATGGACCGGTTCCCGCTGACGGTCTCGCTGACCGTCGGCAGCCTCGTGGTCTTCCTCATCGTCGGCCTCGGCGCCGGCCTGCTGGCCGCGCGCAACCGCGGCACCTGGATCGACAAGGTCTTCAGTTCCGGTTCGCTGGTCATCAGCTCCCTGCAGATCTACTTCCTCGGCCCGCTCGTGATGCTGGCGCTCGTCTACAGCACCGGTTGGCTCTCGAAGCCGAAGTACGTGCCGTTCTCCGAGAACCTCGGCGGCTGGTTCGCGGGCCTGCTGATCCCCTGGCTCGTCATGGCGACCATCTTCACGGCCAACTACACGCGTATGAGCCGGTCGTCGATGATCGAGCAACTACAGGAAGAGCATGTGAGAGCGGCCCGCGCCAAGGGCATGTCGGGCAACTACACCTTCTTCCGGTACGCGTGGCGCGGCTCGCTCGTCCCCATCGTCACCATCCTCGGCATCGACCTGTCCTCCCTCATGGGCGGCGGCATGGTGACCGAGCTGACGTTCGGCCTGGCCGGGGTCGGCCGGCTGGCGCTGGAGTCCGTCACCAACAAGGACCTGCCGATGCTGATGGGCGTCATGCTGGTCAGCGCAGCGCTCATCATCGTCTTCAACCTGATCGTGGACGCCATGTACGCCGTCATCGACCCGCGCGTGCGCCTGTCCTAGGAGAACCACCGTGACCACTCAGACCAAGCCCGAAGAGGCCCCGGCCGCCGCCGCGGGGAACGCGTTTCTCTCGGTGCGCGACCTCAAGGTCCACTTCTCCACCGAGGGCGGCGTCGTCAAGGCGGTGGACGGTCTCTCCTTCGACCTGGAGCGGGGCAAGACCCTCGGCATCGTCGGCGAGTCCGGCTCCGGCAAGTCGGTGACCAACCTGGCCGTCCTCGGCCTGCACGACCGCCGCAAGACCGCGATCGACGGCTCGATCACCCTGGACGGCCAGGAGCTGACCGACGCCAGTGAGAAGCAGCTGGAGACGCTGCGCGGCAAGAAGATGGCGATGATCTTCCAGGACGCGCTCACCGCGCTGTCGCCGTACTACACGGTCGGCCGGCAGATCGGCGAGCCGTTCATGAAGCACAACGGCGCGTCCAAGAAGGACGCCCGGGTGCGCGCCATCGACCTGCTGCAGAAGGTCGGCATCCCGCACCCGCAGAAGCGGGTCGACGACTACCCGCATCAGTTCTCCGGCGGCATGCGCCAGCGCGCCATGATCGCCATGGCCCTCTCCTGCAACCCCGACCTGCTCATCGCGGACGAGCCGACCACGGCGCTCGACGTGACGGTGCAGGCGCAGATCCTCGACCTGCTCAAGGACCTCCAGCAGGAGTTCGGCTCCGCGATCATCATGATCACCCACGACCTGGGCGTGGTCGGCAACATGGCCGACGACATCCTGGTCATGTACGCGGGCCGGGCCGTGGAGCGCGGCACGGTGCGCGAGGTCCTCAAGTCGCCGCAGCACCCGTACGCCTGGGGCCTGCTGGGCTCGATGCCGAACCTCACGTCCGACGTCAACGAGCCGCTGATGCCGATCCCGGGGTCGCCGCCCTCGCTGATGAACCCGCCCTCGGGCTGCGCGTTCCACCCGCGGTGCGGCTTCACCGACCTGGTCACCGGCGAGCGGTGTTCGGGGGAGCGTCCGACGCTCGACCTGGGCCGCGGCGCCGCCTGCCACCTGACGGGCGACCAGCGGCAGCAGGTGTTCATCGAGAAGATTCAGCCCCGGCTGGGCTGAGCGGAAACCGGCGACTGGGGCATCACCATGAGCGACAACACCAAGACGACCACAGCGGTGGCCGACACCTTCCCGCAGCAGCGGGACGGCGACACCGCGCCGCTGCTCAAGGTCAGCGGCCTCTCGAAGTACTTCCCGATCAAGGGCGGCTTCCCGATCAAGCGCACCGTCGGCCACGTCAAGGCCGTCGACGGCGTCGACTTCGAGGTCTTCCCGGGCGAGAGCCTGGGCCTCGTCGGGGAGTCCGGCTGCGGCAAGTCGACCACGGGGCGGCTGCTGACCCGGCTGTACGAGCCCACGCAGGGCACCATCGAGTACCGCGGCAAGGACATCTCCCGGGCCAACCGGCGGGAACTGGCGCCGATCCGGTCCGAGATCCAGATGATCTTCCAGGACCCGTACGCGTCGCTGAACCCGCGGCAGACCGTCGGCACGATCATCTCGGGCCCGATGGAGATCAACGGGATCAACCCGCCCGGCGGCCGGGAGAAGCGGGTCCGCGAGCTCCTGGAGATCGTGGGTCTCAACCCGGAGCACTACAACCGCTTCCCGCACGAGTTCTCCGGCGGCCAGCGCCAGCGCATCGGCGTGGCGCGCGCCGTCGCCCTGCAGCCGAAGCTCATCGTCGCCGACGAGCCGGTCTCCGCCCTGGACGTCTCGATCCAGGCCCAGGTGGTGAACCTCCTCCAGGAGGTGCAGCGGGAGATGGGGATCGCGTTCGTCTTCATCGCCCACGACCTGGCGATCGTGCGGCACTTCTCGCAGCGTGTCGCAGTGATGTACCTGGGCAAGGTCGTGGAGATCGCGGACCGCGACTCGCTCTACAACCGCCCCCGCCACCCGTACACGCACGCGCTCCTGTCGGCCGTGCCCGAGGCGGACCTCGACGCCGAGAAGCGGGAACGCATCCGGCTGGAGGGCGACGTCCCGTCGCCGATCTCCCCGCCGTCCGGCTGCCGCTTCCGCACCCGGTGCTGGAAGGCGCAGGACAAGTGCGCGACCGAGGAGCCGCCGCTCGTGCAGATCTCCGGCAACCGCGAGGGCCACCTGACGGCCTGCCACTTCCCCGAGGAGGGCACGACGGAGGCCAGGGCCGAGGACGTCGTCATGGACCCGGGCCTGAAGGCCCTGGAAGCGAACACGGACGCCTGACGCCGGTTCCGCCCCGCCGCCCCGGGCAGTCGTGCCGCTGGAGCGGGGCGGGGCGGGTGGGCGCAGCGGCACCCGGCCGGCGCACCCGCCCCCGGCCGACACCCACGCCGGGGGCGCCCGCCCGCGCCGGGCACCGCCACGCACCCGTACCCCGACCCGGGTACGGGCTCATCGACTCTCAGGCATCCGCCAGTGCGCTCCCGTAGCGCTCCACCGCCAGATACGGGTTCAGGTGCGGATGGCGGCTGCCGACGGACACGTCCCGCCAGAAGCGCTGCAGCACGTTCGCCGTGCGGAAGCCGCCGGCGCCGCCGAGATCGAGTAGCCGGTCAACGGCGGTACGGGCGTCCCGGCCCGCGTCCGCCAGTGCCATGCGCAGCCGCGCGCCGTCCGCTTCGGACAGTGCGCGCGTGTCGGACTCCCGTGCGACCGACAGCATCGTCGCCTCGGCCCGGTCCACCAGGTGCGCCGCCTCCGCGAGCCAGTGCCGCGCGCCCGGCGACTCCCTCATCGACGTGTACGCGCTCATGAACGGCTTGCGGTCCGAGGCGAACATCGCGTGGGTGGCGTCGAGGGCGCCCCGCGCACCGCCGATCACCGGGGCGAGCACCGTCATCGAGTACAGCATCAGGTCGTTCAGTCCGAACGGGGCCGCCGCCACGACCCGCGACGCGGGTACCGGCAGGTCCTCGGCGACGAGCGTGTGGCTGCCGGTGCCGCGCATCCCGGCCATCTGCCAGGTCCGGTCGACCGTCAGATCCGCCACCGGGATCACGGCGAAGCAGAACGTGCCGTCCACCACCACCGCGAGCGAGGCCCAGGACGCGTCCTCGCAACCCGACACGTTCGGCCAGCGGCCGGTCACCCGCACCCCGTCAGCGTCCCGGACGCCCCGCGCTCCGGGCACACCCGAACCGCAGAAGACCGCGTCGGGGTCGGCGAACAGCTCTTCGGAGCCCGGGAAGGCCGCGGCCGCGAGACTCTTGCCCGTCGCGCACGTTCCGGCGACCCACGCCGACGACGGGCAGGCCTGCCCCAGCGCGGTCAGGCGACGGGCCACGGCCTCGGCGCCCGCCCCCGTTCCCCCGTGCTCCCGGGGTGTCCGCAACGCGAAGTCCCCGGCCTCTCGCATCGCCTCCAGGCTCTCCGGTGCCGGGCGTTCGTTCTGTTCGGTCTTCTCGGCGTGAGCGCGCAGAACGTCGCGCGTCGTGCCAGCGTCGTTGATCACGCCATCGACCCAAGCACCGGTTTCGCACCGGCGGCCATACGCGGACGCCGCCGGTCCATACGCGCCTGTGCGCGTTGCTACGATCGGCCGCATGGACCTGATCAGCGAGGTGATCCGCACCGTGCGCGTCGGCAGTGCGGGCGCCCGGCTGATCCGGCAGACCGACCCGCGGGGCCTGCGGTTCTCGGCGTTCACCGGCAGCGGGTTCCACATCGTGCGGCGCGGCACCTGCTGGCTGATCACCGAGCACGGCGAGCCGGTCCGGCTCGGGCCCGGCGACGTCGTGCTCAGCTCGTCCGGCGCCGCGCACGGACTGTCCGCCACCCCGCGCGCGCTGGCGGACCTGCCGGAGTGCGTGATGGGTCCCGTCCCGCCGGAACCGGGGCCGGCGGACTTCGAGTTCCTGTGCGGTGCCTACCGGTTCGAGCACGGCAGCGCCCCGCAGTACCTGCGCGCGCTGCCGGACCTCATCGCGGTGTCACCGGAGTACGAGCGCCTCCCGCGGCTGCGCGCGCTGATGGACCTCCTCGCGGCGGACATCGCTGCCGGAACCGGCCCGGGCACCGGCGCGACCCTGCCCGCACTCCTCGACCTGGTCCTCGCCGAGGTGCTGCGCCAGTGGCACGACGAGCAGGACACCTCCGGCCGGCCGCGCGCCGACGACCCCGGAATCGCCGCGGCGCTGCGCGAGATCCACGAGAACCCGCAGCGGGCGTGGACGATGGATCAGCTGAGCTCGGCGGCGGCCATGCCGCGCACCGCGTTCACGCGCCGGTTCACCGCGGTGATCGGCATGCCGCCGATGAAGTACCTGACGACGTGGCGCCTCGGCCGCGCGGCGCGCCTGCTGCGCGAGTCGGACGCCCCGCTCGCGGCGATCGCGCGTCAGGTCGGCTACACCAGCGAGTTCGCCTTCTCCGCCGCGTTCCGCCGCGAGCACGGGACGTCCCCCGGCGGTTTCCGCCGCACCCCGGTCCTGCTCGCCGGAGGCTGAGACCGGCGTAGCCGCGCCGCCGTGCACTCCAGAGCGGCAACGGACTCCCGTGCGCGCGGCAGGTGATCCGCCGCCGCGGCCGAGTGAGCCCTCCGCCGCCACGCGCGGCACCCGGGCGTCTCCGTCGCCCCCGGGCCCGCGGGCGCCGCCGTGGCCGGTGCGCGGCGGCGGGGACAGCCCAGGACGAGGGCGCACAGGTACGCGGCGGTCAGTGCCCGCGCTCCCTCGTGCCGCCCGTTCGGCGTACCCCCGCCACCCGTCCGGACGGCACGAATGTGCGCCGAGCGGACCTCGCCCCGAAGCTGACCGAAACGCACCGGCGGACGAGTCAGGGCACGAGGAGGCACTCCATGCGCGGAGCCACGCACGCCAAATGGGCCGCTTGCGCGGCGGCGGCAGCCCTCGCGGCGACGGCCTGCGGAGGCGGGGGCGGGGGAGGCAACGGCGGCGGAGACAGCGGTGCCGTACTCAGCTCCTCCTGGGGCGACCCCCAGAACCCGCTGGAGCCGGCCAACACCAACGAGGTCCAGGGCGGCAAGGTCCTCGACATGATCTTCCGGGGGCTCAAGAGGTACGACCCCGAGTCCGGCGAGGCGCAGAACATGCTCGCCGAGAAGATCGAGACCTCCGACTCGCAGAACTTCACCGTCACCGTCAAGGACGGCTGGACCTTCAGCAACGGCGAGAAGGTCACCGCCCAGTCCTTCGTGGACGCCTGGAACTACGGCGCGAGCCTGAAGAACAACCAGCGCAACGCCTACTTCTTCGCCTACATCGACGGCTACGAAAAGGCGCACCCCGAAGACGGTGGCAAGCAGAGCGCCGACACCCTCTCCGGGCTGAAGGTCACCGGAGCGCGCACCTTCACGATCAAGCTCAGCCAGAAGTTCTCGACGTTCCCCGACACCCTCGGCTACCCGGCCTTCGCGCCGCTGCCCAAGGCGTTCTTCGACGACCACGACGCCTGGCTGAAGAAGCCCGTCGGCAACGGCCCCTACCAGGTCGACAACTACACCCGCGGCTCCCAGATGTCGCTGCGCAAGTGGGAGCAGTACCCCGGCGACGACAAGGCCCAGAACGGCGGCGTCGACCTCAAGGTCTACACCGACAACAACACGGCCTACACCGACCTGATGGCCGGCAACCTCGACCTCGTCGACGACGTGCCCGCCGCCCAGCTCAAGAACGTCAAGAACGACCTCGGCGACCGGTACATCAACACCCCGGCCGGCATCATCCAGACCCTCGCCTTCCCGTACTACGACGACGCCTGGAACAAGTCCGGCTCCGAGAAGGTCCGCAAGGGCCTGTCCATGGCGATCAACCGCAAGCAGATCACCGACACGATCTTCCAGCAGACCCGCACCCCGGCCACCGACTGGACCTCGCCGGTCCTCGGCGAGGACGGCGGCTACAAGGCCGGTCTGTGCGGCGAGGCCTGCGAGTACAACGCCGAAGAGGCGAAGAAACTGGTCAAGGAGGGCGGCGGGCTGCCCGGCGGCCAGGTGAAGATCACGTACAACGCCGACACCGGCTCCCACAAGCAGTGGGTGGACGCGGTCTGCAACTCGATCAACAACGCCCTGGACAACGACAAGGCCTGCGTCGGCAACCCGGTCGGCACCTTCGCCGACTTCCGCAACCAGATCACCGACCGGAAGATGAGCGGCCCCTTCCGCTCCGGCTGGCAGATGGACTACCCGCTCATCCAGAACTTCCTCCAGCCGCTCTACTACACCAACGCCTCCTCCAACGACGGCGAGTACTCCAGCCAGAAGTTCGACGACCTGATCGACAAGGCCAACGGGGAGACCGACACCGCGGCGGCCATCAAGTCGTTCCAGCAGGCCGAGGAGGTCCTGAGGGACGACATGGGGGCCATCCCGCTCTGGTACCAGAACGGCAGCGCCGGCTACTCCGACCGGCTCTCGAACGTCAAGCTCAACCCGTTCAGCGTCCCGGTCTACAACGAGATCAAGGTCGGCTGAGGGGGCGCCATGGGACGCTACGTCGTCCGGCGGCTGCTCCAGATGATCCCGGTCTTCATCGGGGCCACGCTGCTGATCTTCCTCATGGTCAACGTGATGGGCGACCCCATCGCGGGCCTGTGCGGCGACCGGGAGTGCGACCCCGCGACGGCCGCGCAGCTGCGGCACGAGTTCGGCCTCGACCAGCCCGTGTGGCGGCAGTACGTCACCTACATGGGCAACGTCTTCACCGGCGACTTCGGCACCGCCTTCAACGGCCAGCCGGTGACCGAGCTGATGGGCACGGCGTTCCCGGTCACCATCCGGCTGACCGTCGTGGCGATCGTCTTCGAGATCGTCGTCGGCATCGTCCTCGGCGTCGTCACCGGCCTGCGCCGCGGCCGCCCCGTCGACACCGGGGTGCTGCTGCTCACCCTGGTCGTCATCTCCGTGCCCACCTTCGTCACCGGCCTGCTGCTCCAGCTGCTGCTCGGCGTCAAGTGGGGCTGGATCAACCCGGCCGTCTCCTCCGCGGCACCCCTGGACGAGCTGATCGTCCCCGGCCTGGTCCTCGCGTCGGTCTCCCTGGCGTACGTCACCCGGCTGACCCGTACGTCCATCGCGGAGAACCGGCGTTCCGACTACGTCCGCACCGCCATCGCCAAGGGCCTGCCGCGCCACCGGGTCATCACCCGGCACCTGCTGCGCAACTCCCTCATCCCCGTCGTCACCTTCATCGGCACCGACATCGGCGCCCTGATGGGCGGCGCCATCGTCACCGAGCGGATCTTCAACATCCACGGCGTCGGCTACCAGCTCTACCAGGGCATCCTGCGCCAGAACACGCAGACGGTGGTCGGCTTCGTCACCGTCCTCGTGCTGGTCTTCCTGGTCGCCAACCTCGTCGTCGACCTCCTGTACGCCGTACTCGACCCGAGGATCCGCTATGCCTGAACCGCGGCAGGAGCCCCACGAGCCCGAGCGGGCGGTAGCCGGCACCGGCATGGGCGCCACGATGGACCTCGGCACCAGCGAGGCGGCCACGCTGGAGCAGCCGCCGGGGCCGGACGGGACGAACCCGCACGAGCGGCCCCGCAGCCTCTGGACCGACGCCTGGCACGACCTGCGCCGCAACCCCGTCTTCATCATCTCGGCGCTGGTGATCCTCTTCCTGGTCGTCATCTCCCTGTGGCCGTCCCTGATCGCCTCCGGGAGCCCCCTCAAGTGCGACCTGGCCAAGGCCCAGGAGGGCTCCCAGCCGGGCCACCCCTTCGGCTTCAACGGCCAGGGCTGCGACGTCTACACCCGCACCGTCTACGGCGCCCGCACCTCGGTGGCCGTCGGCATCCTCGCCACCCTCGGCGTCGCCCTCCTCGGCAGCGTCCTCGGCGGGCTCGCCGGGTTCTTCGGCGGCGCGGGGGACGCGGTCCTCTCCCGGATCACCGACGTCTTCTTCGCGATCCCAGTCGTCCTCGGCGGCCTCGTGCTGCTCTCCGTCATCACCAGCAACACCGTCTGGCCGGTGATCGGCTTCATCGTGCTGCTCGGCTGGCCGCAGATCTCCCGCATCGCCCGCGGCTCCGTCATCACCGCCAAGCAGAACGACTACGTCCAGGCGGCGCGGGCGCTGGGAGCCTCCAACTCCCGCCTCCTGCTCCGCCACATCGCGCCCAACGCGATCGCCCCCGTGATCGTCGTGGCCACCATCGCGCTCGGCACGTACATCTCCCTGGAGGCGACCCTGTCCTTCCTCGGCGTCGGCCTCAAGCCGCCCAGCGTCTCCTGGGGCATCGACATCTCGGCCGCCGCTCCCTACGTCCGCAACGCCCCGCACGCGCTGCTGTGGCCCTCGGGCGCGCTCGCCGTCACGGTCCTCGCGTTCATCATGCTCGGCGACGCGGTGCGCGACGCCCTCGACCCGAAGCTGAGGTGAGCCGCCGCATGCTGCTCGAAGTGCGCGACCTGCACGTGGAGTTCCACACCCGCGACGGTGTGGCCAAGGCCGTCAACGGCGTCAGCTACGGCGTGGACGCGGGCGAGACCCTCGCCGTCCTCGGGGAGTCCGGCTCCGGCAAGTCCGTCACCGCCCAGACGGTCATGGGCATCCTCGACGTCCCGCCGGGCCGGATCACCGCGGGGGAGATCCTCTTCGAGGGCCGGGACCTGCTGAAGCTGAAGGAGGAGGAACGCCGGAAGGTCCGCGGTGCCGAGATGGCGATGATCTTCCAGGACGCGCTGTCGGCCCTGAACCCCGTGCTGACCGTCGGCGCCCAGCTCGCCGAGATGTTCACCGTGCACCGCGGCATGTCCCGCAAGGACGCCCACGCCAAGGCCGTCGAGCTGATGGACCGGGTGCGGATCCCGGCGGCCAGGGAGCGGGTGCGGCAGTATCCGCACCAGTTCTCCGGCGGCATGCGCCAGCGCATCATGATCGCCATGGCGATGGCCCTGGAGCCCAAGCTGATCATCGCCGACGAACCGACCACCGCCCTCGACGTCACCGTCCAGGCGCAGGTCATGGACCTGCTCGCGGAGCTCCAGCGCGAACTGCGGATGGGCCTGATCCTCATCACCCACGACCTCGGGGTGGTCGCCGACGTCGCCGACAAGATCGCCGTCATGTACGCGGGCCGGATCGTGGAGGCGGCACCCGTCCACGACATCTACAAGGCCCCGGCCCACCCCTACACCCGCGGCCTGCTGGAATCCATCCCGCGCCTGGACCAGAAGGGCCAGGAGCTGTACGCCATCAAGGGCCTGCCGCCCAACCTCACCCGCATCCCGCCCGGCTGCGCCTTCCACCCCCGCTGCCCCATGGCCCAGGACGTCTGCCGCACCGACGTACCCCCGCTCTACGACGTCACGGAGTCCGACGCGGAGCGAGGCAGCGCCTGCCACTTCTGGAGGGAGTGCCTGCATGCCTGAGACCACCGAGCCACTCCTCGAAGTCCGCGGTCTGGTCAAGCACTACCCGCTGACCTCCGGCATCCTCCTCAAGAAGCAGGTCGGCGCGGTGAAGGCCGTCGACGGCGTGGACTTCGAACTGGCCCGCGGCGAGACCCTCGGCATCGTCGGCGAGTCCGGCTGCGGCAAGTCCACGGTCGCCAAGATGCTGGTCAACCTGGAACGGCCGACGGCGGGCGAGATCCGCTACCGGGGCGAGGACATCACCCGCCTGTCGGGGCGGGCGCTGAAGTCCGTGCGCCGCAACATCCAGATGGTCTTCCAGGACCCCTACACCTCCCTCAACCCCCGCATGACCGTCGGCGACATCATCGGCGAGGCGTACGACATCCACCCCGAGGTGGCCCCGAAGGGCGACCGGCGGGGGCGGGTCCAGGACCTGCTGGACGTGGTCGGCCTGAACCCGGAGTACATCAACCGCTACCCCCACCAGTTCTCCGGCGGCCAGCGCCAGCGCATCGGCATCGCGCGGGGCCTGGCGCTGCGCCCGGAGATCATCGTCGCCGACGAGCCGGTCTCCGCCCTCGACGTCTCGGTCCAGGCCCAGGTCATCAACCTCCTCGCCCGCCTCCAGAGCGAGTTCGACCTGTCCTACATCTTCATCGCCCACGACCTCTCGATCGTCCGGCACATCTCGGACCGGGTCGGCGTGATGTACCTGGGGCGCATCGTGGAGACGGGCCGGGACGCGGAGATCTACGACCACCCGACCCACCCCTACACGCAGGCGCTGCTCTCCGCCGTGCCGGTGCCCGACCCGCAGGCCCGGGAGCACCGCGAGCGGATCATCCTGGCCGGTGACGTCCCCTCCCCGACCAACATCCCCTCCGGCTGCCGCTTCCGCACCCGGTGCTGGAAGGCGCGGGAGCGGTGCGCCCTGGAGGTGCCGGCCCTGGCGGTCCCCGCCGAGTTCCGCTCCGTCTCCGGCCCCGCGGCCCACGACTCGGCCTGCCACTTCGCCGAGGAGAAGCAGGTGGTCCCGCCGGAGGAGCCCGGCGAGGGTCCCCATCGGTCGTCCGGGGACCGCTTCGGAAAATGAGCGGGCCGGGGAGACAGGTTCCCCGGCCCGCTTACGGCACCCGCACGGCCGTACGCGGAACAGCCTCACGCGTCCGTATATCGGAGCGGCTTCGCCGAAGTTGCCCGCGTGTTAAGCCCGTTGCCGTACGGGTGACGCGCAGGCCCGCACGGGGTCCCGCTTCGGAGCGGGGCCGCTACCGCTTCGGTGCCGGCAGCGACCGCTTGAGGAAGTCCACCTGCAGCCGCAGCAGGTTCTCGGCGACCGACTCCTGCGGGGTCATGTGGGTGACGCCGGACAGCGGCAGCACCTCGTGCGGGCGGCCGGCCGCGAGCAGGGCCGAGGACAGCCGCAGGGAGTGCGCGACCACCACGTTGTCGTCGGCCAGCCCGTGGATCACCATCATGGGCCGGTGCGGCTCGGCCGCGTCGACCAGGCCCGCGTCGTCGATCACCGAGTTCCGGCGGTAGACCTCGGGCCGCTCGGCGGGGTCGCCGAGATACCGCTCCTGGTAGTGGGTGTCGTAGAGCCGCAGGTCGGTGACCGGAGCGCCGACGACGGCGGCGTGGAAGACGTCCGGCCGGCGCAGCGCCGCCAGGGCGGCCAGATAGCCCCCGAAGGACCAGCCCCGGATCGCGACCCGGTCCAGATCCAGCGGGAAGTCGGCGGCGAGCGCGTGCAGCGCGTCCACCTGGTCCTGGAGCACGACGGCGGCGATGTCGTCCCTGACGGACTTCTCCCAGGCGGGGGAGCGCCCGGGAGTGCCGCGCCCGTCGGCGACGACCACCGCGAACCCCTGGTCGGCGAACCACTGCGAGGTGAGGTGGGCGTTGTGCGCGGCGACCACCCGCTGACCGTGCGGGCCACCGTAGGGGTCCAGGAGTACGGGAAGGGGGGTGTCACCGTGGTAGTCCGTCGGCATAAGCACGGCGCACGGGACGCGGCGTGCGCCCCCCTGGGTGAGCGTCACGCGCGGGGTCAGACCGGGGTCTTCGGCGTACGAGGCGACGGTCGCCGTCTGCTTCCCGTCCCGCAGCACGTGGGCCCGGGCCCCGGGCCGGTCGAGCGTCGCGGAGACCAGCACGGTCACGCCTCCCGCGCGGGCCGCCGTGTGCACGCCGGGCTCCTGGGAGACGCGCTCCACGCCGAGTTCGTTGACCCGGTAGACGTGCACCTCGCCCGGCTCCGCCTCGGCCGCCTCCTCGCCCGCCGACGCGGAGACCAGCACGTCGTCGGCGCCGACGTCCAGCACCGCCCGCAGATGCAACTGGGCTCCGGTGAGCGGACGTTCACCGACCGCGAGCACGCGCGCCCCGCCCTCGTCGGCGATCCGCACCAACTGCCCGGACGGACTCCAGCAGGGCGCGCCGGGGAAGAGTTCCAGCCAAATTGGATCTTCGTCGGCGTGCACCATCCGGGTCGACCCGGACTCGGTGTCCACGGCCAGGAACAACTGGCTGCGCTGGTCGCGCGCTTGTACGAGGAGGAGCGGCGCGCCCGCCGACGACCAGTGCACGCGCGCCAGGTACGGGTACCGCGCCCGGTCCCAGCGGACCTCCGTGCGCTCCCCGTCGAGACCGACGAGGAACAGCCGTACGTCCGCGTTGGGGGTGCCCGCCGCCGGGTACGGCACGCGCTGCGGATCACGTTCGGGACGGGCCGGGTCGGAGATCCACCAGCGCTGGACCGGCGTGTCGTCCACCCGCGCGACCAGCAGCCGGTCCGACTCCGGGCTCCACCAGAAGCCCCGGTTGCGGCCCATCTCCTCGGCCGCGACGAACTCCGCGAGCCCGTACGCGACGCCCTCGCCGTCCGCCTCGGCCAGGGCCCTGTCCCCGTCCCCCTCGGCGCCCACGACCCGGAGGGCGCCCCGGGCGACGTAGGCGACGTGCCGCCCGTCGGGGGCGGGGCGGGGGTCGATCACCGGTCCGGGCGCGGCCAGTTCACGCACGCTGCCGGAGCCCAGCTCCGCCGCGTACAGCCGCCCCGACAGCGCGAAGGCGGCCAGCTCGACCGCCGCGTCGGTGGCGTAGCCGACGATGCCGGCACCGCCCTCACGGCTGCGTTCGCGCCGCGCCCGCTCTTCGGGCGACAGGCGCTCCTCGGCGCCTCCCAGGAGGGCCCGCGGGTCGGCGGCGACGCGCTCGGCCCCCTCCTCGACGTCGAGCACCCAGAGGGAGTTGGCCCGGTCCGTACCGGTGCCGGAGCGCAGGAAGGCGACCCGTGAACCGTCGGGTGCCACGGTGAACGAACGCGGCGCGCCGAGCGTGAACCGCTGGGTGCGCGCGTGCCGTTTGGGGAAGGAGTCGGACTCGGTCGTCATACCTCGACCATATTGGCCATGCGCCCCCTTGTGCGGCCGTGCGCCGAGAGATGCGCGCGTGCGGATAGTTATGATCACTGACGCATGGTGGGTATCAACCAGGTGCTCGCTCTGCGGATTTGCCTGCCCCAAGCTCTGACTGCGACCGACCCCCCCATGTCCCTGGGCCCATTGGAGGTGAGCCGCCGTGGCACTCTCGATTTCGGCGGTTGTGCTGCTGGCGATCATCGTCTTCCTGCTGGTGAAGAAATCAGGCTTGAAGACGGGCCACGCGGTGGTGTGCATGCTTCTCGGCTTCTACCTGGCCTCCTCGACGATCGCTCCCACGATCAGCGAGGTCACGACGAACATCGCGGGGATGATCGGCAGCATCAGCTTCTGATCTCCGCGTCCGCAACCGACCGGCACGTCGGCGTCGTCCCTCTCCCCGGACACGAAGCATCCCGGGGAGACGGAGGCACCGAGACATGCCGAAAACCGTGATGGCGCCGTGATGGGCGCCCTGGTCTGCAGCGTGGTCGGCGTACTGCTCCTGTGGGCCGGACTGTACGACGCGGCCCGGGTACGCCGGCTGCGCCGCCACGGAATCCGCACCACCGGCATGGTGGTCGACAACGTCCGGGTGCAGGAGCCCAGGAGCAGCAGCCCCAGCTGGGCGCCGGTCATCGCCTTCGCCGACCAGCACGGCTACCGCGTGGAGTTCACGCCGAGCATGCGCGGCGCCGGGATGGGCCTGCCGACCGGCCGCCAGGTCCCCGTGGTCTACCTCCCCCACAACCCCCAGGCGGCCCGCGTCTTCACCCGCCGCCACATGACCGGCCCCGTCCTCTTCATCGTGGCCATGGGCCTGCTCTTCCTGGGGCTCGGCGTGGTGATCGGGGTGACGGGTTGACGGCCCCGGGCCAGGCGTGGACGCGGCGGTAGCGCCTCTGTCGGCCTGTTCTGCTGCCCCGCCGCGCCAAGGCTCCGTAGAGTGAGGCCATCGGGAGCGGCGAGGATCCAGGGGCGGGCGTGGACGACGACAGTGTGGACAGAAGACTCCGGGAACTGGCGAAAGCCTCCCCCAACTTCGGCCGCCTGTACGAGTATCAGGCGCTGCTCGCCATCTACGGTTCCCAGGCCGAGCTGACCGTCCTGACCAACCCGAACGCCGCCTACGTCAGCGCCGGGCAGTTCGGCGAGGTGCTGGCCGAGGAGTTCGTCACCCGCACGGGCACGCGTGTCTCGGGCACCCGTCAGATCGACCGCATCGAGGCGCTCACCCGGGCGGACGTCCTCGGCGGCTGGAGCCGCGACGCCTTCCACCAGCTCCGCCGGGGCCGCAACGAGGCCGCGCACCAGCATCTCTTCGACACCACCATGGCCCTGGAGGCCCTCAAGCTGTGCTGGCAGCTGGGCGACCTCTTCGACCGGGCCATGGGCGGCACCCGCGCCGTGACCGCCTTCGTCCCGCCCACGCTCCCCGCCCCGACTCCGGAGACCGACCCCGAGGAGATCGCGGAGCTGCGCGAGGCGCTGGCGGGGCATCAGCGCACCCTCGCCCAGTCCCGCGTGAAGCTCTCGGAGGTCGGCGACCGCCTGGAGGCCGAGCGCCGGGCCCGCGCGGAGGCCGAGCGCATCATCGCCAACGCGGAGCAGGCCAAGGCCTCGTACGCCGCCCAGCTCGACGAACTGCGCGCCAAGATCACCGATCTGCGCGCGGCACACCAGCAGCGGTACGACCGTGAGCGGCTCAGGCCCCGCCCCGTCGCCACCGCCACCCGCGACATCATCGTGGAGCGGGCCCAGCGCCCCGCCCCGCTCAACGAGGTGCAGGCCCGCGAGAAGATCGACGCGATGCTCACCGGCGCCGGCTGGCACGTCCAGGACAAGGCCGACGCCAACCCGCTGGCGGGCACGGGCGTGGCGGTGCGGGAGTTCACCCTCGCCACCGGCCGCGCCGACTACGTCCTCTACGTCGACGGAAGGATCGCCGGCGTCATCGAGGCCAAGCGCGAGGGAACCCCGCTCGCCGGGGCTCTCGCGCAGAACGAGCGGTACGCGGCGGGCGTACTCAAAGAGCACGCGATGGCCGTGTGGCGTCGCGACGAGCCCTTCGCCTTCCGCTACGCCACGACCGGCATCGAGACCTACTTTCTCAACCGCACCGATCCGGACGCCCGCTCACGCGAGGTCTTCGCCTTCCACCGCCCCGAGACCCTCGCGGCGTGGATGCGGTACGCCGACGAGCACCCGGACGCTCCGACCTTCCGCGCCGCCCTGCGCACCGCGATGCCGCTGCTGGAGACCCACGGTCTGCGGATGGCCCAGGTCGAGGCGATCACCGGCCTGGAGAGCTCGCTCGCCGCCGACCGGCCGCGCGCCCTGATCCAGATGGCCACCGGGGCCGGGAAGACCTTCACGGCCGTCACCGAGACCTACCGCCTGCTCCGCCACGCCGGGGCCCGCCGGATCCTGTTCCTCGTCGACCGCAACAACCTCGGCCGCCAGGCCCGCGCGGAGTTCGACAAGTACCGCACCCCGGACGAGAACCGGAAGCTCACCGACCTCTACAACGTCGACATGCTGGGCCGCGGCGGCCTCCAGGAGACCTCTTCCGTCGTCATCTCGACGGTCCAGCGCATGTACGCCCTCCTCAAGGGTGACCCCCTGGACGACTCCCCGGCGGCTGAGGACCAGGAGGACAAGAGGTCCTCACCCCTCAACAACGCCTACGTGACGGACAAGCCGATCACGGTCGGGTACAACCCGGACGTCCCCGTCGAGTCCTTCGACGTCATCGTCGTCGACGAGTGCCACCGCTCCATCTACGGCCTGTGGCGGGGCGTCCTGGACTACTTCGACGCCCACCTCGTCGGCCTCACCGCCACGCCCACCCGGCAGACCAAGGGCTTCTTCGACCACAACGAGGTCTCCCGCTACACCTTCCAGCAGGCCGTCGCCGACGGCGTCAACGTCGACTTCGACGTCGTACGGGTCAAGACCGACCTGCGGGACGAGGGCGCCGTCGCGACCATCGAGGCCGGTACCACGGTCCGCATCCGCGACCGGGAGACCCGCGACCAGCGCTACGAGGAACTCGACGAGGACTTCACCTACACCGCCCCGCAGATCGGCCGCACGGTCATCACCGAGGACGAGGTCCGCGCCGTCCTGACCCTCTACCGGGACAACTGGCGGCGCTGGTTCCCGGGCCGCGCCGACCTCCCGAAGACCCTGGTCTTCGCCGGGCCCTACGACGACCACGCCGACGAGGTCCTCAAGCAGGCCAAGGAGGTCTTCGGCCGGGGCGACGAGTTCGCCAAGAAGATCACCTACCGGTCCCGGGACAACGGCGACGACCCGGAGGCCCTGATCAACGACCTCCGCAACTCGCCCCGGCTGCGGATCGCCGTCACCGTCGACATGATCGCCACCGGCACGGACGTGAAGCCGCTGGAGTGCGTGATCTTCCTGCGGTCGGTGAAGAGCCCCGTCATGTTCGAGCAGATGAAGGGCAGAGGGGCCCGTTCCATCGACGCGGACGAGCTGAAGGCGGTCACCCCGGAGGCGGCGGCCGACCTCAGGAAGGACCGTTTCGTCGTCATCGACGCGGTCGGCGTCACCGACTCCCCGCTCGTCGACGCCCGCCCGCTGATTCCGGCCGGCGCCCAGCGCGGCATCCCCCTCGCCAAGCTCCTCGACAAGGCCGGCACCCGTTCCCTGACCGCCGACGAGGCGGAGACCCTGGCCCGCCGCCTGGCCCGCATCGACCGCCAGCTCGGCACGGAGGAACGGTCCCTCATCGCCGAGGCGTCCGGCGGTACGAGCCTGGCCGACCTGGCCCGCCGCATCACCGACGCGGTGGACGTCGACACCCAGGACCAGGCCCGGCACGAGGGCGGCCCCGAGCAGGCCCGGCAACTCGTCCACGACGCGATCGCCCCGCTCACCGCCCGCCCCGAACTGCGCAAGCTGATCCTGGAGATCCGCCACCAGCAGGATCTCACCTACGACGAGACGACCGAGGTGAAGATCACCGAGCTGCGCGAGATCCCCAGGGAGGAGCGCGCGGCCAAGGAACTCGCCGACTGGAACTCACTGCTGGAGAAGGAGCAGCGGGACCAGAACGCCGCGATCCAGGTCGCCCTCGGCAGCGGGGTCCGGCTCGCGCCGAGCGAGGCGAGGGCCGCCCTGCGCGAACTGGCCGGCCGTATCCGCGCGACGAACCGTTCCTGGACGACGGGTGTCCTGTGGGACCACTACACAGAGCTCGGCAGGGCCACGGCCGGCCCCGGCAAGGAAGCGGGGCTGGGCGACCTCATCCGGATCATCCGCTTCGAGCTCGGCGCGGACGACGAGCTGACGCCGTACCGTACGGTGGTCGAGGAGCGCTTCGAGGGCTGGCTGCTCCGGCAGCGGCAGGCGGGCGTGCTGTTCACCGAGGACCAGCTGTGGTGGCTGGAGCGCATAAAGAACGCCATCGCGGCCGACGTCGGTATGGAGCCCGGTGAGTTCTCCGTGGCCCCGTTCTCGGAGCGGGGTGGTGGTCGGGGGTTCATGAAGGCCTTCGGCGACAAGGACCGGGCGTTGGAACTGTTGGATGAGCTGAATCAGGAACTGGCTTGAGCGAGAGCGGTGACGTGGACGGGGAGAGGGATCTTCCGGCGGGGTGGGTTTGGAGCACGTTGGAGGACCTCCTGGCGTGTGAGCCACGTGCCATAACGGATGGCCCGTTCGGCTCCAACCTGAAATCCGCTCACTATACGGATAGCGGTGCGCGCGTCCTCCGGCTTCAGAACATCGGTGACGGCCAGTTCCGAGATGAGCGGGCCTATATCAATCTTGCCCACTTCGAGAGTCTTCGGGCTCACGAAGCCGCTGAGGGAGATCTGCTTCTCGCATCGCTGGGGGAGACGCTGCCTCGTGTAGCGATCCTTCCGAAACTAGATGAGCCGGCCATCGTCAAGGCGGACGTGATTCGGGCGAGACTGCACCCTGCGGTGGTGACCAAGTGGGTCTACTATGCGCTGCGCGCGCCGCAGACGCAGGTTCGTACAAGTGCGCTGATCAAGGGCGTGGGTAGGCCCCGTCTGGGGCTGGCGGCGATGCGGTCGATCCCTGTTCCCGTGCCCCCGCTCGCAGAGCAGTGGCGGATCGTTGAGATGTTGGAAGAGCAGTTGTCGCGCTTGGACGCCGCTGTCGTCAGTGTCGAAGCCAGTTCTCGGCGTGTGCGAGGACTGAGGGCGGCGGCCCTGTCGGCAGCGCTGGAGAGCGTCGGCGATTCGCCCGTCAGGCGGCTCGCTGATGTTCTGAAAGAGCCGCTGCGCAATGGGCATTCGGCGAAGGCGACCACAGACCCGGGCGGGATTCGCACACTCAACCTGACAGCCGTTACACAGGGAGACTTCAGCGACGAGAACACGAAGCTGACGGTCGCCGACCCGCATCGAGTGCGTGACTTGTGGCTGACCAGGGGGGACATTCTCGTCCAGAGGTCGAATACACCAGACCTGGTCGGAACAGCCGCTATGTATGCCGGGGATAACGGGTGGGCCATTTTTCCGGACTTGCTGATCCGTGTTCGAGTATGCGAGGGCGTTCTCCCCGAGTACGCGACTCTGGTTCTACAGAGTCGCGATGGGCGTTCGTACTTCAAGTCTCGTGCTAAAGGGCTCGCCGGTTCCATGCCGAAAATCGATCAATCGGCGATTGAAAACTTCCGAATCCCCGTTCCGTCCCTGGACGCTCAGAAGCGGGTCGTCGCTGAAGTGCAGGAGCAGTTCGACCGAGTCTCCCGTCTCTCTGCGGAGCTGGACCGTGCGAGGAAGCGGTCGGACGGGCTTCGTCGCGCACTCCTGCGCACCGCCTTCAACGGATGCCTGGTGCCGCAGGATTCAAAAGACGAGCCAGCCCCCCGGCTGCTCGCCCGCATCGCAGCCGAGCGCGCCGCGCAACCCAAGCCCAAGCGGGCCCGTAAGACCGCGGCCAAGCCGCCCGCTCAGCGCGTCGCCGATGTGACCGCCCCTGAACCGACCACTGCCCCCGCCCTCGCCGTACAGCAGGAGTTCGAGCTGTGACCGCCGCCCCCGTAGAAGCCCAGCAGCCCGAGCCCGCCAAGACGGCGCAGGCCGTCGCCCAGACGAACACCCTCGTCGCCAAGCTCTGGAACTACTGCAACGTCCTCCGCGACAACGGCATGTCCACCATCGAGTACGTCGAGCAGCTCTCCTACCTGCTCTTCCTCAAGATGGTCGACGAGAGCGAGAACGACCCGTGGGAGGGGCGCGACATGAGCGCCGTCGTCCCTGCCGAGTACAACTGGAAGTCCCTCGTAGGCAAGCGCGGCGTCGAGCTGGAGAAGCACTACCGAGCCGTCCTCGAAAACCTGGGCAGCCGTCCCGAGACCACCATCGGGACGATCTTCGACGAGGCCCAGAACCGCATCACCAAGCCTGCCCTCCTCGAAAAGCTCGTCGTCGAGCTGATCGGCCGCGAAGACTGGGCGATGACCGGCGTCGACCTCAAGGGCGACGCCTACGAGGGCCTCCTGAACAAGGGTGCCTCGGACACCAAGACCGGCGCCGGTCAGTACTTCACCCCCCGCCCGCTCATCGACGCCATGGTCGACGTCATGCGCCCCGGGCCGGAGGACACCATCACCGACCCCGCCTGCGGTACTGGCGGCTTCCTGATCGCCGCCCACGCCTACATCCGCGAACACCACATGGGCACCATGTCGCTCGACGAGCGGAAGGCGTACGACGAGGGCCGCAAGATCTGGGGCAACGAACTCGTCACCGGCACCGCCCGCCTCGCCGCGATGAACATGCTGCTCCACGGCATCGGTACCAGCGACGGGCCGAGCCTGATCACCGTCGGAGACGCCCTCGCCGACAAGCCCAGCGGCAAGCACGCGACGCTCGTCCTCGCGAACCCGCCCTTCGGACGCAAGTCCGCGATCACCGTCATCGGTCAGGACGGCGAGGCGAGCAAGCAGGAGACCGAGTACGACCGCGACGACTTCACCGCCACGACCACCAACAAGCAGCTCAACTTCCTCCAGCACATCATGTCGCTCACGGCCGTCGGCGGACGCGCTGCCGTCGTCCTGCCCGACAACATCCTCTTCGAAGGCGGCGCGGGTGAGAAGATCCGCCGCAAGCTGCTCGACGAGTTCGACCTCCACACCATCCTGCGGCTGCCCACGGGCATCTTCTACGCGGACGGCGTCAAGGCCAACGTCCTCTTCTTCGACAAGAAGGCCCCCCGCGCAGACGGCAAGCCCCACACCTCCGAAACGTGGGTGTACGACTTCCGCACGGGCCAGCACTTCACGCTCAAACGGCGCCCGCTCACGCGTGCTCATCTGGACGACTTCGTCGCGGCCTACCGTGCGGGTGAGCCCGTCTCCTCCCGCGTCGAGTCCGAGGACGAGAATGGCCCCTTCAAGAAGTTCACCTACGACGAGCTGCTCGCCATCGACAAGGTCAACCTCGACATCAAGTGGATGAAGGACCCCACCCTCGAGGACGCCGACAGCGGCCTGCCGCCCGAGGTGATCGCCGAGGAGATCGTCCGTGACCTACAGTCCGCCCTGAACGAGTTCACCGCCATCGCCCGCTCCCTGGGCGGCGACGTGGACGTACCGGAGGTCGAGGTCGAGTAGGTGCCGGATCAGCCCCCGGCCGCGTACGGCACGAAGCCGGCCCACGCGGCGGGGGCGAAGGCCAGCCGGGGCCCCTCGACGTCCTTCGAGTCACGGACGTGCACAGTGCCGGGCACGGTGGCGATCTCGACGCAGGAATCGCCCTCAGGGCCGCTGCTGTAGCTGCTCTTGAACCAGTCCAGAGCGATCGTGGCCCTGTTGGGTGCCTCGTGGATCATGTCTCTCCAAGCAGTTTCTCGATGAGGGCGAGTGTCTCCCCGGGCGGAAGAGCCTGCGCCCGGATCGTGCCATACCGAAGATCGAGAATCCGCAGCTGCCTTGGATCAGACGTCGGACGGCCGTTGAACGCGCCGTCAGAGCGGCCCACAGCGGTACCGTCCTCGAACTTCAGTAGTTCGATCCTGCCGCTCATGCCCGGGTGAGCGACGCTGCTCAGCGGCATGACTTGAAGCGCTACGTTGTTCAATCGCCCCACCTCCAGCAGGCGTTCGAACTGCTGCTTCCGTTCCATTGTGCCCCCAACTCGTCGGCGGAGGACCGCCTCCTCGACGACGAAACTCAGGGAAGGCGCCGGTGAACGATCGAAAATGGACAGGCGTGCCATGCGAGCGGCCACCAGGCGATCCACCTCATCGACTGAATACGGGGGTTGCCGGACCTCGAACAGAGCGCGTGCATACGCGGGCGTCTGCAACAACCCCGCGATGCTGCTGCACTCGTAGACTCCGATCTCCACCGCCCGAGCCTCCATCTGCGCGAGATCCCGAACCTTCTTCGGATACCGGACCTTCTTCACGTCCTCCTTCATCGCGGCGATGAGTCCACCGGCGTTCAGCACCTCGTCCGCCATGTCCAGGTACTCGGGCCGGGGGATGCGCTTCCCGCTCTCGATCTTGTACACGAGGTCCTCGCCGTACCCGACGGCCTGGGCGAAGTCACCGACCCGCATCTCGGCGGCTTCCCGGCGGAGCCTCAACTGGCGGCCCACCGTGGTGATCACGGCCAGCGCCCAGTCGTCGTCCTGGTCCACCTCCCAGCCGGGCTCGTCCGTCTCGGTCCCGGCCTGCGCCGCCTCGTCGCTCACCGACATGCGTGCCCCTCCGTAGTGCCGAACCCTGCGCTGGGGGAGCCGTGTCTACAGTCCGGACAGCGTTGGACAAGCGTTGGACCGTGGCTCTACGTAACAGGGCAATCACTCGTCACGGTACGTCCGAGCCGCCACGCTGAGTGACGTGAATCAGGAAACTCAGGAAGTCGAGTGCACGGGCCGCGACTTCTCCATGCTGCTGTCGTCCACTCCGCGCGGCGCCCGCCTCGCACGCCTGCTCACGGTGAACGCGCTGCGGAACTGGGGCATGCCCGACGAGGCGGCGAGCCACGTCGTCGCCGAGCTGGCGGCCAACGCGGCCACCCACGGCCGGCTCCCCGGACGCAGCTTCCGCCTCACGCTCCTGGTCGTCGGTGACACGCTCCGCATCGAGGTCACCGACACGCGTGGTGACCGGATGCCCGTGCCGCAAGTGCCCGAGGCGGCGGGTGAGTCGGGGCGGGGCCTGCTGCTCGTCGAGGCGCTGGCCGACCGCTGGGGCGTCGTCGAGGGGCGGTTCCCGCACAAGACCGTCTGGGCGGAACTGCGCTACGCGCCACCGGAACCCGAATCCTCGCGCTCCGGTCTCGGTGGCGGCTGATGACCAAGGAACTTCGTGTCCTTGACTTCCCGGGTCCAGTCAGCCTGCCGGGGCGGGCCCATGAAGTCGTCGGTCACTGGCCGGGTTCCGCCTTGGCGGCAGCGCGGCGGATGCGTCCGGCTTCCTCGATCATCGCCTTCGCGCGGGTGTAGTCGGGTTCCTGTGCCGCGTCGTCCTCCAGCCGGTGGACGCGCGCCTCCAGCGCGGAATCGCGGCTAAGGGCGTACTCGCCCCACCAGCGGGCCATGAAGGCGGGGACGGGGGCCAGGTCGTAGGCGTCGGCGATGTCGCGGCGCCAGTGCCGGTCGAAGTCGACGAGGAGCTGCGGCGCGTGCTGCGCGATGGCGGCCCGCAGTGCCTTCGGGGTCCGCTCGGGCATGGAGGGGACGGACGATCCGCTGTTCGGGGATGCGGTGGTCATGAGGAGCGGTCTCTTCCTTCGGCGGCCGGTCAGGCGGCGGCGCGGAGCACGGACGGCTCGGCTGCCTCCGTGTATCGCAGGTCCTCGGCACTCATGCGTCCGAGGCTTGCACACGAGCAGCACATCCCACATTCAATCCCGGGAGGACGCACTCCCGTACGCCTGCCTCTGTGTCATCGTGTGCCGGAACCCGCTTCCCCGCGCTCCGGTGCCGTCGGCGACTGAAAGACAAAAGACTCGGGAGAAAGCAACCCACCAAACCCGACCCTTCCGTCCGTGACCGCGCAACCTCGGGGGCTCACTCGGGCGGGTGAACATCTCCTGTCCAGCTGGATTTCCGGACGCCGGAGGCCCGACGCTCAGGGCAACGCACCACCAGGACCAAAGACCGAGACTGCAGACATGAGACGGCCCCCGCCGGGACGGCAATCCCAAAGCGAGGGCCTGACCACAGAGGAAGAAGCGCTTCCCAATGGCTGTCCAGAACCCTAACGTGCCCCCGCGCGCCCACGCCCGTCCCACGGGCGACAAACACCCGAACCGGCGCCCCGGCACGGCCCCGTACCCGGGTGGGTTGCAGCACCACAACACCCGCCACACCACCCGCTTCACAGTGATCGGCAACCACCTCGCCCAGCACCGCGAGCTCTCCCTGCTGGCCATCGGTCTCGGTACGCACCTCCAGTCGCTGCCGAAGGGCGCCCGCGCCGACATCAAGAGCCTCGCCGGCCGGTTCCCCGAAGGCACGACCCGTATCGCCGCCGCCCTGCGCGAGCTGGAGGCGCACGGTTACCTGCGCCGCGACCGCCACCGCACGCCCTCCGGCCGCATCGTCACCCGTACGACCTCGTGCAACCAGCCCGCTGCGCCTGGGCGTGCTGTCGAGGACCACCCCGTGCCACCCGTGCCGGCGGCTGCTCCGAGGGCGCCGCAGTGTCCCGAGCCGCCCGCCGCCCCCGAGAGCCGCCGTGATTCCCGCGAGCCTCGTCCGCCACGCAGGGCGCTGCCCGACGTACCCCGCCCGGCGTGTCCCGCCCCCGCCGCGCTCCAGGACGCCGTCGACCTCCTCTCCGGCCTCCGGCGCCACGATCCCCACCTGCTGCTCTCCGCCGCCGACACGGCGCATCTCGCCCCGGGCGTCGTCGCGTGGCTGGAGCGCGAGGTCAGCCCGGCCGCCGTACGCCACGCGCTCATCACCGACCTGCCGGCCGAGGGCCTGCGTCGCCCCGCCGCGTTCTTCGCCCAACGGCTCACCGCCCAGCTGCCACCCCCGCCCCCGTTCCGCGCGTCCGCGGACCCCGCGCCCGTACGGCACCCCGTACGGAACTGCGACGGCTGCGACCGGGGCTTCCGCGCCGCCGAACCGGGCCTCTGCCGCGAGTGCCGAGCGAAAGCCACCACAGCCGTCGCGTCTGTCGTGCCGTGGCCGTAGGTCTGAGACATCGGCCGTGTTGTCCGGCCCCCTGCCCGTACGGGTGCCGTGTGCGCCATGATGGAGATGGCCCAAGCACCCTGCCTCATCCTTCGAACATCCCGGGGCCGAGAGTAGAAGGACGCTCTGATATGAAACTCGACGTCAGTGCTGACCAGCACAGACTGCTGAGCCTGTGCGCCTTGCGGATCGGTGACGCCACCCTGGACTGGAGCCTGCTCGCCCGCAGCGCCCAGAGCCCCGAGGGCCTGGCCGCCCTCCTGGACGGGCAACTGCGCGAGGACTCGCGCGCCGCCACCAGGAACCGGCCCAAGCTGCAGCAAGGGCTGGCCACCGGCCTCGACGCCGCTCGCGCCCGCGTGGACGAGGAGCTGGCAGCGGCCGACAGGGTCGGTGCCCGTCTGGTCACCGTCCTCGACGAGGACTACCCCGCGAACCTGCGCATGATCGGCAACCTCCCGCCGTTCCTCTTCCACCTCGGCGAACTCGACCGGCGTGACGCCCGCTCCATCGCCGTCGTCGGCACCCGTGAAGCCTCCGAGGAGGGCACCCGCCGGGCTGCCCGGATGGCACGTGAGCTCGTCGAGCACGACGTCGTGATCGCCAGCGGCCTCGCCAAGGGCATCGATGCCGCTGCCCATCAGGCCACCCTCGACGCGGGCGGACGGACCTTCGCCGTCATGGGCACCGGCATCGCCGCGCCCCTCTACCCGGCGGAGAACCGGCCGCTCGCCAAGGCGATCCTCACGGCCGGTGGAGCGCTGCTGAGCCAGTTCTGGCCCACCAGTCCCCCGGCGAGGTACACCTTTCCTCGCCGCAACGTCGTGACGAGCGGTACCACCCTGGGCAGCGTCGTCATCGAGGCCTCCAGTACGTCCGGTGCCAAGATGCAGGCCCGTCTGGCCGCGGAGCACGGCAAGCTCGTCTTCCTGATCCGGTCCCTCACGGACAGTCAGCTCTGGGCCAGGAAGATGATCGAGGAGCACCGGGCGATCCTGGTCACCGCGTCCAGCGACATCACGGGCCGCCTCGCTCAGGCTGCCGACATCCAGCGCGCCGGACAGCAGCGCCAGCAGCTGGCTCTGGTCGGCCTGTGACCGTAGGTCTTCCCGATCCCGCAGGCTTCCCCGGCTGTCCGGTGTGCGCCTACGTCCTCACGGGCACCGCCCGGCTGTGTTCGGACTGCGCCGGGCGCACGCTCCAGCCCATCGCCGACTCCCACTGCCCGGTCTGTTCCCAGGCCGTCGCGTCCGACAGCCGATGTGTCAATCGCCTGTGCGCGTTACCCGAGGCGCAGCGGGGATTCTCACGTGTCGACGCGGTGGCCGTGTACTCAGGAGACCTGCGCGACAAGATCCGCAAGCTGAAGTACGAGGGGAGAAGCGGCTGGGCGATGATCTTCGGACGTCTCCTCGTCGGTTGGATGGAGAGCCACGCCGAGCAGATGAGCGGCGTCGACCACGTCATCGGCAACCCCACCCACGCCGGTCGGCAGCCGATCCAGCACATCGAAGCGATCATGGACGCCGCGTACGCCGAAGACGCCACCCGCAGATTCCCTCTCAGTCCGCCGGGCGCACACCGCTTGGTCAAGGGAGCCGAGACGCCCCGGTCCGCGACCCGGAGCCTGAGCGAGAAGCGTGCGGCTGCGACCACCCACGCAGCCGCTCTGAGCTGGACCGGGGACAAGAGCGACATCAGGGGAGCCACGGTCCTGCTCGTCGACGACGTGTTCACCAGCGGTTCGCAGCTCCAGCAGGTCGCGCTCCGGCTCCGGGCGACCGGAGCCGCCGACGTACGCGGTCTCGTCCTGGCCCGCGTCCCCTGGAGCGGGTGAACGACGGCATTGGGCCGTGCGTCACCCTTCGCCACGAGGCGGACCGCTCTGACGACCGGGAGCCGCATCGCTCCCGCACTTCGCTGAAGCCACGGCTTCGTAGCGGCCCGATCCGGAAACACGGGGAGCGGATTCGGTCACCTTTGCCCGAACAACGCTCACCGGCTTGACCGACCCCCCGTCGTCTCCGGAAGGGTGCTCACAAAGATCGTGGCGAAGAGTGAGCACGGGGTCGCAGATGGCTGTTTCCGCACCGCATACGCGTCAGTTCGAGGCGTTCCAGACCAACCTGTCCTACGCACGCCGCATGGTGAAGACGGGAGGGATGCTGACGCCGTTCCGGTCACCCACGATCGACATCGACGACTTCTACCGGGCGGCCTGGGTCCAGGCCGTCGCCGCGATCGACCACTGGCTGCACGAGGAAGTACTGCGAAGGGTGGCCGAGCTGACGGCCAGGGACAGTCCCGAGATGCCCCCGCAACTGCGCCGCTACGAACTGCCGCTGCACCGCGTCGAGGCGGTACGGCGGGGCGAGGTCGATCTCTCCGAGGCCGTCGTGGAGCATCTGCGCGAGAAACTCGCCGTGCAGGCGCTCCAGCACCCCGGGAAGATCTCCGAGGTGCTCAAGCTCGTCACCGAGAGGAAGGTCTGGTACGAGGCCGCGGGCTGTATCAACGAGCACTTCTTCCAGGGGCGGACCACGTTCAACGAGAAGACGCTCCGCAGCCGCTACCTGGAGATCACGCAGCGCAGGAACCGCATCGCCCACGACGCCGACCTGGTGGACGGCGACCTCAAGAAGCGCCGGTCCATCGACGCGAACGAGGTGACGGACGCCATCGACTGGATCGAGCGCATCGCCCTTGCCATCGCACATGTGCTCGACGGAAAGAAGTGACTTCACCGGGCGGTGACCCGTGGCCCCGACTTCGGACGGGGGCGTGACCGGGAGGCCGAAGCCGGCGCGAGAAGGATGCTTCGGTGTCGTGGTGATCGGCGGAGGTCAGTTGCCCGGTCCGCCCGAGGGGGCGCCGCTGGGCGGTGCGCCGGTCGGGGCTCCGCTCGGCGGACCGCCGCCCTCCGGGGCGCCGCCACCGTCGCCGGGGGCGTTGCCGCCGGTGGGTTCGGTGCTGGTGTCGATGGGGACGGTCAGCTTCGCCGTGTAGCCGGCCCGCACCGATCCGCTCATGGCCGCCAGTTGATGGACGCCGCCGTCGTCGCCGAAGACGTTGTCCGTCTTGAGGGTGAGCTTGGCCAGGTTGTCGACGGAGGACTCGTACCCGTCGGTGGCGAAGACGGTTTCGCAGTCGCTCTTGGGAAGGGCCAGCTGGGAGGTCGACAGCCGCTTGTCGTAGTCGGTGATGGAGTCCAGGTCGGGGTAGACCTCGAAGTGGATGTGGGGCCAGCGGCCCGGATAGCAGGCGGGGAAGATGCTGACGAACTTCACCCGGCCGTCGTCGTCGGCGACCTGGACGCCGCGCAGGTAGTTCTCGTCCTCGATCCCGCTGGAGTACAGGGAGTAGTTGCCGTCCCGGTCGCACTGCCAGGCGTAGACGGCGGCTCCGGCGAGCGGTCGGCCGTCCTCGACGATGTCCAGCAGGGTGAACTCGAAGGTGAGGGGGACGCCCGGCGCGGTGGTGGTCGAGTCGCCGAAGCTGGAGCGGATGTCCTGGCGGACGATGCCGTCCTGGTCCAGGACCTGGACCCCGTTGGTGCCGTCCGCGGGGTAGGGGCCGTTGGTCTCGTCCGGAATCTCGGTGAGGTCGGACGAGGAAGAGGACGACGCGGAGGCGGTGGCCTTCCCCGAGGCGCTGCCGCCCGATCCGCACGCCGCGAGTGCGGCCATGCCGCCGACGCCGCCCAGGAAGGACAGGGCCCGCCTGCGCGAGACGAGCGTGCCGAGGTCGAACCCCAGCCCCTGGTCGACGACCTCCTCCTCGGGGTGGGGGAGCAGACGTCCCTGGTAGGTGGGGCCGTCGGGGGTCTCGTTGGCTTTTGGCTTGCGCATGGAGGCGAGCCTGGCAACCCAACCCGTGAACCGGCTCGGCGCCGACTGTGTGCGGGCTGTGAAGTACGGGGCCGACGGTGGTGAGGGTCTCCCTCGTGCGGCCGGGGAAGAAATCGACCATGAGAAGAAGCGTTCATGAAAGCGCTGCAAGGTTGTCAAGATCGCGACGAATACGCGCAGTTGCGCTCCGCGTGCGGTCATTCCGGCCCCTGGCCGTGCTCGTGCGCCGGCGCGACACTCCGGCCACGGCACTGCTGGCAGGGGCACTTCTGGTGGTGCTGCTGCCCAACGCGTCCGACGCCGGTACCGGGGCGCCGGGCCGCGGACCCTCCCTCGGCACCGTCTCCGCACGGGCCGACACGGTCACCGGCGGCGACGTGCTCCTCCGGGTCGGCGTCCCGGACGGCGTGGACCCCGGGCGGGTCCGGGTCGCCCGGGACGGCGTGGACGTGACCGGCGCCTTCTCGGCACCGGACGGCAACCCGCGCACCCTCACGGGTCTGGTCACCGGACTGCGCACCGGCGCGAACCGGATCACGGCCGCCGTCGCGGGGGCGCACACCAGGCCGGCGTCCCTGCGGGTGACGAACCACCCCTCGACCGGCCCCGTGATCAGCGGACCGCACGAGCAGCCCTTCGCCTGCTCCACCGAGGACTTCGAACTCGTCGACGGCTCGACCCTCGGCGCCCCCCTCGACCGGGACTGCTCGATCCGCACCCGCGTCGACTACGCGTACCGGTCGACGGACGGCTCGGTGAAGCCACTCGCAGATCCGGCGGCCGAGCCCGCCGACCTGGCCACGACCACCACCACCGCCGGGCGGCGCGTGCCCTTCCTCATCCGCGTCGAGACCGGCACCCTGAACCGCGCCGTCTACCAGATCTCCATGCTGGCGGACCCGGCCGCACCGGCGCCGGACCGCGACAGCCGCAGCCCGGGCTGGAACGACCGGCTGATCTACACCTTCGGCGGTGGCTGCCGCGGCGGCTGGTACACGCAGGGCTCCGGCACCGGCGGGGTCCTGGACACCGAGATGCTCGGCCGCGGCTACGCCGTCGCGTCGTCGTCGCTCAACGTCTTCGGTAACAACTGCAACGACCTGCTGGCCTCCGAGACCACGATGATGGTCAAGGAGCACTTCGCCGAACGCTACGGAGCGCCGCGGTTCACCATCGGCTGGGGCTGCTCGGGAGGCTCGTACCAGAGCCACCAGATCGCCGACAACTACCCCGGCCTGCTCGACGGGATCATCGTCGGGTGCAGCTTCCCGGACGTCACCTCGGCCACGAACCTCACCCTTCTCGACTCCCGGCTGCTGGACCACTACTTCACCCGGACCGACGGCTCCGCCACCACCCCGCGACCGTTCACGCGCGAACAGCAACGCGCCGTCTCCGGGTTCCGGGAGCACGCGAGCATCGCCAACCTCAGCGACGGCGCCAAACGCCTCGACCCCGACGCGGAGTTCCCGGCCAACCTCCCCGCGGACCAGCGCTACGACGCCCGGACCAACCCCGGCGGTGCGCGCGGCACGGTCTTCGACCACACGGTGAACGTGTACGGCACCGACCCGCGCACCGGAGCCGCGCTGCGCCCCCTGGACAACGTCGGCGTGCAGTACGGTCTCGACGCCCTCAACGCGGGAGAGATCGGCAAGGCGCAGTTCATCGACCTCAACACCCGGATCGGAGGCATCGACCGCGACGCCGGCTTCACCGCCGGCCGGGTGCACGCGGACGCCTCGGCGACGAGCGCGGCCTACCGCACGGGCCGCGTCCTGTGGGGCGGCGGCGGTCTCGCCAGCACGCCGATCATCGACCACCGCTCCTACACGGACGACCTGCCCGGCGGCGACATCCACATGGCCGTACACGGGTTCTCGACCCGGGCCCGGCTGATCGCGGCGAACGGAACCGCCGCCAACCAGGTCATGCTGGAGGAGGACAACCGGTACGGCTTCAGTCTGCGCAGCCCCGCGCTGCGGCACGCGCTGACGGAGATGGACGCCTGGCTGACCTCGCTCACCGAGGACGGCCGGGCGGAGTGGACGACGGGGGCCGCGCGGCCCTCCGCACGCGAGGTGATCGCCCGCAAACCGGCCGCTCTGACCGACGCCTGCTGGACCCGGGACGCCGAGCCCCGCAAGATCGAGCAGCGGCTGGACCAGGACAACCGGGGGGAGTGCGGCGCGCTCTACCCGGCGTACGAGACCCCGCGCCTCGCGGCCGGCGCACCACTCGCGGACGACGTGATCGCCTGCCGACTGCGGCCGCTCGACCCGGAGGACTACGCGGTCGACTTCACCCGGGCCGAGCTGCGCGCCCTGCGTGCCGCGTTCCCCTCGGGCGTCTGCGACTGGAGCCGGCCGGGGCGCGAGCAGCGGGCGCCCGCCGGCCCCTGGCAGGCCCTGCCCGGCCACGCGCACCGGCCCTGACCCCGGACCTCGCCGGCCGCCGGGCTCGACCGGCACCGAGCGGCGGGACCACTTCGCCCGGAAGTGGTCCCGCTCGTCGCATCCGGACCCTTTGCGCAGGGGAGGCGGCCCGCCCGCTCCCCGGTACTCATAGGGTGGAGCCCATGACGGAACTGCCCGGCCGGCGTCTGCTGCTGGTGCACGCGCACCCGGACGACGAGTCGATCAACAATGGCGTCACCATGGCCCGGTACGCGGCCGAGGGCGCGCACGTGACGCTGGTGACCTGCACCCTCGGAGAGCGGGGCGAGGTCATCCCGCCCGAGCTGGCCCATCTGTCCGGCGCCGCTCTCGGCGGCCACCGCAGGGGTGAGCTGGCGGAGGCGATGCGCGCGCTCGGCGTCGGCGACTTCCGGCTGCTGGGCGGGCCCGGGCGGTTCTCCGACTCGGGGATGATGGGCCTGGGCGACAACGACGACCCCGGCTGTCTCTGGCAGGCCGACGTCGACGCGGCCGCGGCGCTCCTCGTCGACGTGATCCGCGAGGTCCGGCCCCAGGTGCTCGTCACCTACGACCCCGACGGCGGTTACGGCCACCCCGACCACATCCAGGCCCACCGCGTCGCCATGCGCGCGGTGGAGCTGGCGGCCGAGGCCGGGTGCCCGGTCGCCAAGGTCTACTGGAACCGCGTGCCGCGCTCCTGGGCCGACGCCGCCTTCGCCCGGCTCCGGGACGAGCTGCCGGGGCTGCCGTTCGAGAAGGCGGCCGGTGTCGAGGACGTGCCGGGTGTCGTCGACGACGAGCGGATCACGACCGAGATCCACGGCGAGGGCACCCCGTACGCCGCCGCCAAGGCCGCCGCGATGCGGGCCCACGCCACGCAGGTCACGGTCGCCGAACCGTACTTCGTCCTCTCCAACGACCTGGCCCAGCCGATCATCACCACCGAGTACTACGAACTGGTGCGCGGTGAGCGGGGCGGAGGCGGCGGGCGTGAGCATGATCTCTTCGCCGGGATCGGCGGGGGCGACGCGACCGAGGAGGCGCCGTGAGCAAGCGCAACGAGCCGGCGGTCACCTCCGCTCTGGCCCAGCCCCTGCGTCCGCCCTCGCCCGGCCGGGCCGCCCTGTACGTGGGGCTCTTCGTGCTCGGCGCCGTCGTCGGGGTCGCGGGTGCGCTGCTGCAACCGGCGTGGTTCCCCGGCGGACTGCTCCTCGCGCTGGCCGCCGAGGCGGGCCTGTGCGTCGGCGCGGGCCGTGCCGTGGGGCGCCGGGGTGGAGCCGTCGCGCCCGCCGCAGGCTGGGCGCTCGCGGTGGTGCTGCTCACCACCAGCCGTCCGGAGGGCGACTTCCTCTTCGCCGCCGGCAGCGGCTCCTATCTCTTCCTGCTCGGCGGGATCGCCGTCGCTGTGATCTGCGCCACCCTCGCGCCGGTTCGGCAACCGGACGGCGGCCCTGCCCGACTTCGCAAGTGACGTACCGCTTCGCCGTGCCACGCGCGTGCGAGTCCCGTGTGGGTTTCCCCGGCGGTCAGGGGATACACGCGAGAAGTGGCCAGTATGGTGGTGCGCGCCGCCGAGCCGCCCGCTTTGAAGGTGTGACGGGCGGCGGAGCCAACCGGGAGAACCTGCCTTGAGTCGTGAAACTGACAGTCCGTCCTCCGGGCCCCACGGGCGCGGCGGAGCCGCATACCCCTCGGGCACCCCGCCCTACGGGACACCCACGGCTTCCGACGCCGGTGCCGACGCGGGCCGTTCGGCCGCGCGACCGGAGGAGCGCAAGACCGAGACGACGCTGACGACCCGTATCCGGATCAACATCCCGGGTTCGCGGCCCATTCCGCCGGTCGTCGTGCGCAAGCCCGTCGGGGACGCCGAGGGCGCCGCCGACGACGGCCGGGAGACGAAGGGTGCCGAGCGGCCCGACACGGCGCCGAGCGCCGCCGCGCCCGCGGCCGCCCCCGCCCCCGAGGTCCCGGCCGAGCCCGCGGCGCCCGCCGGGGACAAGCCGACCAGCGACTGGTTCGCGCCCCGCAAGTCCGGGCCGGGCAAGGGCACTCAGGGCGGCGGCGCCACCAACGGCGCCGGTCTGCCCGGTGGTTCGGGCCCCGCGTCCGGTGCTCCCGGCACCGGCGGCCCCGCGTCCGGTGCCGGTGCGCGGCCGGGCGGCGGGAGTGGCCGTCCCGGTGGCGTCGTCGGCTCCATGAACGCGCCCGGCGGTTCCCGGCCCGGCTCCGGCGCCGGGTCCACCAACGGCGCGGGCCTGCCCGGCGCGACCGGCGGACCGGTGGCTCCCGGTCACGGCGGCGGCACCGGGTCCTTCGACGTGACCGAGGCGCTGGCGGCGGGGCCGCTCGGCAACGGCTCCCGGCCGAGCGGCGGCAGCGGTGCCGAGCCGCGCCGCGACGATCTGCCGTACTTCTCGGGCGACGGGCCGGACGCGCAGGGCCCCGGCCCGAACGGGCAGAACGGTCCCGGCGGCCAGTCCCCGTACGGCGACACCCGCGGCCCGGCAGGCCCCACCGGCGGCCCGGTCACCGGCGACAGCCGGCTGTCGCCGCCCCCTGCGGAGGACTTCGCCGCCCCCGGACCGCGCGGTCCCGGCGCCCCGCAGGGCCCCGGCCGGGACGCCGCCCGCCCCGGCCCCGGCGGCGGCCTCAGCGACGACACCGCGATCCTCACCCCGCAGAAGCAGGTCTCCGAGCCCGGCGCCCCCGGCTACGGCAACCCGGACAACATCTCCGGCAACACCGTCACCAGCGGCATCCCCGTCGTACCGGGAGACCACAACGCGCCCTTCCCGCCCGGCCCGTCCGGCGACGGACCGCTCGCGCACACGCCGCCCAAGCTGCCCGAGCCGGTCTCCACGCCCCCGGCGAGCTCCGCCAAGCCCGCCAAGAAGAAGGGGCGCGGCAAGCTCCCGCTGCTCGTCGGCGGCCTGGTCGTCGTCGCCGGTGTCACCTACGGCGCCGGCCTGCTGATGAACCGCTCCGACGTCCCCAAGGGCACCACCGTGCTCGGCATCGACATCGGCGGCAGCACCCGGGACGACGCCGTCGAGAAGCTGGACAAGGCGCTCGCCGACCGCGCGGGCAAGCCGCTCAAGCTCACGGTGGACGGCGAGACCGTCTCCCTGAAGCCGGACCAGGCGGGCCTCCAGTTCGACACGCAGGCCACCGCCAGCGCCGCGGCGACGAGCGACTACAACCCGATGTCCGTGATCGGCTCGCTCTTCGGGCAGAAGCGGGTGGTCGAACCGTCCATGCCCGTCGACGAGGAGAAGCTGCACGCCGCCCTGGCGGACGCGGCCGGCGGAGCCGGATCGGTCACCGAGGGCACGGTCGAGTTCAAGCCGGGCAAGGCCGTCCCGGTGTACGGCAAGGCGGGCAAGGGCATCGACGTCGACAAGTCGACCGAGGCCGTGCAGGCGGCGTACCGCACCCAGGTGGAGACCGGCAACGCCGCCGCGGTGAACGTCCCGACGACCGAGCAGCAGCCGACGGTCCCCAAGGCCGAGGTCGACCGGATGCTGAAGGAGTTCGCCCAGCCGGCGATGGCCGCGCAGGTGACCGTCCAGACCGACGCCGCGCACTCCGTTCCGATGAGCCCGGAGAAGTCCCTCTGGAAGTTCCTCGGGGTCACGGCCGTCGACGGCAAGCTGGTCGACAAGCCCGACCTGAACGCCCTCAAGGAGCTGTACGGCCAGGCGTTCGACGGCGTGCTCATCACCCGCGGGAACGGCGAGAAGACGCCGGTCACCCCCGAGGACGTCTACGGCGCCCTGCGCGAGGCCCTGAAGAGCAAGACCGACCGCGTAGCCGTCATCGACACCAACCCCAGCTGACGCCGGACGACGAGAGGGGCGCCCGGCACCCGCCGGGCGCCCCTCCCGCGCGTACGCTGCCCCGGGGGAGCCGGTCGGACACAGTCGCGCCCCGCACGCACAGGACCTCGCGGGGCGGCACGGGTGGGCGCGGCGGCACCCCGCAAGCGCCGGGCCGCGCGACCCACCCCCGGCCCACCTCGACCGCCGGTCCGATGCCGGCCCCCGGCCCCCGGCCCCCGGCCACCGGCCACCGGCCACCGGTCAGTTCAACATCGCCCGAGCCGACCGAGCCTCCCCCCGCACGCGTTCCGCGCCCGCCTCGTCCACGGCCCCCACCACCTCCGCGTACGCCTCCAACTCCCCGGCCCCCGCCAGGAACTCCCCCCGCTCCACCAGCAGCCGCGCCCGCTCGTACCGCAGCCGCGCCGCGTGCGACGGCAGCAGCAGCGCCAGTTCGATCGCCCACAGCCCCACCGCGGACTGCTCCGGCCGCCCCGCAGCCCACGCCCGGACGTTGTTCAGCACCCGCGTCACCACGTCCAACGGCGCCGCGGGCTCCAGCATCGACGGCGTCAGTCCCGCCGCCCCGGTCGCCCCGGCGACCAGCGCCTCCGCGTCGTCGCCGCTGAGCAGCCGCCCCCCGTCGAACGGATCGACGAGCACCCGCTCCTCCACCCCGCCCGCGGAGCCGCCCGCGAGCCCCGGCTCGGCCCCGAACCCGACCACGAAGTGCCCCGGCAGCGCGACCCCGTACACCGGCGCCCCCGCCCGCCGCGCCACCTCCATCCACACCACCGACAGCAGGATCGGCAGCCCGCGCCGGCGCCGCAGCACCGCGTGCAGCAACGACGACTCCAGCCGCCGGTAGTCCGCGCCGACCCCGTGGAACCCGTACCGCTCACCGAGCAGGTCCCGCAGCGCCTCGGCCCAGGCCCGCGGCGTACCCGGCCGGAACGGCAGCTCCCCGGCCAGCCGGTCCAGCTCCACCTGCGCGGCGCCCAGGCCCGCCTCGTCCAGCGAGCCGTCGCCCTCCGCGCCCACCAGCAGGCACAGCGCGGACAGGTCGGGCCGCTCGGAGCGGACCTCCTCGGCGAAACGGCGGCGCAGTTCGGCGGAGCGTTCCGGCGACGGGGGCTGCGGGGGACGTGGGTGGCGCATGGCTGGCTCGTGCCCTTTCACGGCGGCTTTCACAACGATCGATCACCGGCTCTCCCGGCCCTGCCGGATCTCCCGGCCCTCGGCGCCCTTCCGGCTCCCGCCCCTACCGCTCCGTCCCGGCGCCGGCCGGCTCCCGGTAGTGGTGGTACGCGTGGTGCGCCGCGAAGCCCATCCCGGCGTACAGGGCCCGCGCACCCGCGTTGTCCGTCTCGACCTGGAGCCACGCCGCCGACGCGCCCTCCTCCAGCGCCCGCCGGGCCAGCGCGGCCAGCACGGTGGTCGCGAGCCCCCGGCGCCGGTACGCGGGGTCGACCTCGACGGCCGCGAAGGAGGCCCACCGCCCGTCCACGACGCACCGCCCGATCGCCGCCGGAGCCCCGGCCTCGGCACCGGGCACCGTCGCGAACCACACCGACGGACCGCTGCCCAGCACCCGCAGGGCCACCTCGCTCACGCCCTTGCGCTGGTACCGCGCCAGCCACGCCTCGTCCGCCGTCCGGGACAGCTCCACCCCGGCGCCCTCGGCCAGGTCGGCGACCGGCGCGAGCGGGCCCGTCCACACCTCGGCCGTCACCTCGCGCACCCAGCCCCGCCGCTCCAGCTCCGCGCACAGCGCTTCCTGCGTGCCCTCGGCGCCGGTGGCGGTCTGGACGTACGCGGGCAGCCCGCGCTCCCCGTACCAGCGTCGTACGGCCGTCAGCGCCTCGTCGAGCGGCAGCCCCGGATCGCCCAGCGGCAGTACGGAGTTGGCCCGCCGCGTGAACCCGGCGGCGGCGCGCAGCTCCCACTCGCCCAGCCACTCGCTCTCCACCGGACGCCAGGCGCGCGCCGTGGTCCGGGTCAGTTCCCGGAAGGACGCGGCGGGCCCGCGCCGGCGCGCGGGCGCGGACGGCACGACCTTCCCGGCGACGAGCGAGGACTCCGCGACACGGACCGACTCACCGCTCTTCCGTGTGATCAGCAACACACCGTCAGTCCATGATGTGAGAACACCCACCGTGTCGGTGAACATCTCATCCGTAACACCGGGTTCCCTCAACCGCCGCACGGAGACTCGTTTGCCCACGTCAGCAACGGTGATACGGACCTCAAGACGCCCAGCGGCCGAGATTTCCACGGGTCGGTCCACCCCTCCTGTTCGGATCACGTCCAAGAACGGAGATACTAGGGGCGGGCATCGACGACGCCGCGCTCCCGCGCGCCAGGCGGCGGAGCCTGGGGAGGCCCGCCAGCGCCCTATCTAGGAGGAACGACAGCGTGACCTACGTCATCGCGCAGCCTTGTGTCGACGTGAAGGACAAGGCGTGCATCGAGGAGTGCCCGGTCGACTGCATCTACGAGGGCCAGCGGTCCTTGTACATCCACCCGGACGAATGCGTCGACTGTGGTGCCTGTGAGCCGGTCTGCCCGGTCGAGGCGATCTTCTACGAGGACGACACTCCCGAGGAGTGGAAGGACTACTACAAGGCGAACGTCGAGTTCTTCGACGAACTCGGTTCGCCGGGCGGCGCCAGCAAGCTGGGGCTGATCGAGCGCGACCACCCCTTCGTCGCCGCGCTGCCGCCGCAGAACCAGTAAGAGCGGCCCGCACACGCGCCGCCTCGGTCCCGTGCGGCCCGGTCTCCGGACCGGCGCCGGACGGGGCCGAGGCGTTTGCCGTGCCGGGCGCGCACGAGGAAAGGGAGCCACCCCGTGTCCGCAGTCTCCGACCGCCTTCCCGCCTTCCCGTGGGACAAGCTGGAGCCGTACAAGAAGACGGCCGCGGCGCACCCCGACGGCATCGTCGACCTCTCCGTCGGCACCCCGGTCGACCCGGTGCCCGAGCTGATCCAGAAGGCCCTGGTCGACGCGGCGGACTCCCCGGGCTATCCGACCGTCTGGGGCACGCCCGCGCTGCGCGACGCGATCACCGGCTGGGTGGAGCGCCGCCTGGGCGCCCGCGGCATCACCCACCGCCACGTGCTGCCGATCGTCGGCTCCAAGGAACTCGTCGCCTGGCTCCCGACCCAGCTGGGCCTCGGCCCCGGCGACCGGGTGGCCTTCCCGCGCCTGGCCTACCCGACGTACGAGGTCGGCGCGCGCCTCGCCCGCGCGGAGCACGAGGCGTACACGGTGACCCGAGGCGCTGACGCGCCGGGCCCGATCGACCTGGACCCCGCGGGCCTGAGGCTCCTGTGGCTCAACTCCCCGTCCAACCCGACCGGCGAGGTCCTGTCCAAGGCCGACCTGACCCGCATCGTGGCCTGGGCGCGCGAGCACGGCGTCCTCGTCGTCTCCGACGAGTGCTACCTGGAGCTGGGCTGGGAGGCCGCCCCTGTCTCCGTCCTGCACCCGGACGTCAACGGCGGCTCGTACGACGGCCTGGTCGCCGTCCACTCCCTGTCCAAGCGTTCCAACCTCGCGGGCTACCGCGCGGCCTTCCTGGCCGGCGACCCGGCGGTCCTGGGCCCGCTTCTGGAGATCCGCAAGCACGGCGGCATGATGACGTCCGCGCCGACCCAGGCGGCCGTGGTGGCGGCCCTCGGCGACGACGAGCACGTCCGCGTCCAGCGCGAACGCTATGCGGCCCGCCGCACGGTCCTGCGCGACGCCCTGCTGGGCCACGGTTTCCGCATCGAGCACAGCGAGGCCAGCCTCTACCTGTGGGCCACCCGTGACGAGTCCTGCTGGACCACGGTGGCCCATCTGGCCGACCAGGGCATCCTGGTGGCCCCGGGCGACTTCTACGGCCCGGCCGGCGACCGGTTCGTCCGCGTGGCCCTGACCGCGACGGACGAACGCGTCCGGGCGGCGGTTCAGCGCCTGGCCGCATGACCTGTGCGCAAAAGGCCGGGACCCGGGGAGAACCCCGGGTCCCGGCGCAGCAGAGTCGGCGGTGCTCAGCCGAGCGGCAGCCCCTGCACCGGCAGTCCGCCGCCCAGCGCGTCCGTCGGCAGGCCGCCCTCCGTGGCGGTCCCGGCGGTGTCACCGACGATCTCCCCGGCGGCGCCCGCCGCGCTGCCCGCGGCGTTCTGCGCGACCGGCGTGGCCTTCTTGACGACCGAGCCGCCGGTCTTGCCGGCCATCGGCACGGCCGTCTTCACGGCCTCGCCGCCGGTCTCGCCCGCGGTCCTGGTGACGCTCTGCGCCGCCGAGTCGACGCTGTTGCCGACGTTCGCCCCGTCCAGGGCGGTCAGGCCCCCGAGGTCCGGGGTGGCGGGCAGTGCGGGAGCCGCGCCGGCGGAGCCGGCCGCACCGACCCCGGCAGCCGCTCCCGCGGCGACGAGCAGCGCGGCACGGGCGATCCGGCGGGTCAGGGGGAGGGACATGATGCTCCTTCGACGGAAGTCAACGATGTTCAAAAGCGGTCAGGATGAGGAATCCCACCGTGCCCGGCGAGTCATCGACCGGGCTCGGACGCAGTGACTACCGCTCGAAGGCCACGAAGGTTGCGGCGAGGCGACGTAAAGAGTTGGTAATGCGTCGCATTATCAGGTGCACAGAAAAACGGGCAAAAGGGTGCCGGTAGGAAAGTCCGCCGAATCCTTACGGCCCTTGATTTCTCCGGGCTCCGACGGACCCGGGACGGGCATCGGGGAAACCCGCGCCGCGCGTCGCCCTCCCGCCCGTACGGGTAACGCGCAAGGGTGACGCCTCGCACGGGCGACCGCCGCACCGCGGCCGCCCCCGGCCCCGTCGCCGACTCGTGTCGTGCGGCCGTGATCCGCTACCCCGCGGTCGTGATCCGCTACCGCGCGGTCGTGATCCGCACCGAACCACCGGCCCGCTCGGCGCCCTTGGCGCCCGTACCCGCCGGACGCCACTTGCTGTCGGTGTTGCCCGCGGTCCACACCCGGCCCGCGTACGAGACGTTCTGGATGCGCAGGGCGGACGCGTTGGCCACCGCCCAGTGGGCCAGCTGCCAGCCGCGCCGCGTGCGCTCCTCCGGCGACGAACCGCTGTCCGCGGTCACGGGCAGGGTCACGGTCCGCTCGTCCGAACCGCCCCCGGCGCCCGGCGCGTCCGCGGTGGGCGAGGGCGAGTCCGCGGGTGCCGCCGAGGCGTCGGCCACCTCCGCGGCGGCCGGCTGGAGCACCGCGGGCCCGAAGTCCCGCACCAGCGCCGCACGGACCGCGTCCGGCCCCTTCACCCGGTTCGTCTCGGGCGGCCCGTCGCAGGTCAGCGTCGCGGCGGACCGGCCGGTCAGGGCGCCGGCGAGCAGCAGGGCGTCCGCCTCGTGCTTGGCGTAGGCGTACGGGTGCCCGCTGCGCTGCACGCGCTGGGCGGCGTCGTTCAGCGACAGGTCCAGGTAGTCGGGCACCTTGACCAGGTGGTCGTAGAACTGGCCCGCCGAGTACGCCGGGTCCATGATCTGCGCCGGTGTGCCCCAGCCCCACATGGGCCGCTGCTGGAACAGGCCGAGCGAGTCCTTGTCGCCGTGGTCGAGGTTGCGCAGCGCCGACTCCTGCAACGCCGTCGTCAGCGCGATCGCCGCGGCCCGCTCGGGCAGCTCGCGGGCGGTGGCCACGGCGGTGATCGTCGCCGCGTTCACCGCCTGCTCCGGCGTGAACTCGTAGAACGCCCCGTCGTCCTTGCCGGACACCACCGTGCACTTCGGGTCGCCGGGGCCGCCGGTGACGTACTGCGCCGTCACATACCCGGCGAGGGCGAGCAGGACCACGGAGGCGGCGCCGGCACGCAGGAGGCGGCCACGGCGTCTTGGAGGCGGCGAGGGCGGGAGCACGCGTACAAGGTACTGGAGGGTAGGGCCCGGTGTACGCCGGGTACGGACAGTGCCCCAAGGGGCACGCACGTTAGGGTCGGGCCATGGCCGACACCCCGCTTGACCTCACACTGGACGCCGCGGAGCTTACCGCGCGGCTCGTCGACTTCCCGTCCGAGAGCGGCACCGAGAAGCCGCTGGCGGACGCGGTCGAGGGCGCCCTGCGCGCGCTGCCCCACCTGACGGTCGAGCGGTACGGCAACAACATCGTCGCGCGCACGGAGCTGGGCCGCCCGGAGCGGGTGATCCTCGCCGGTCACATCGACACGGTGCCGATCGCGGGCAACGTCCCCTCGCGCCTCGACGAGGACGGGGTGCTGTGGGGCTGCGGCACCTGCGACATGAAGGCCGGGGTCGCCGTGCAGCTGCGCATCGCGGCGACCGTCCCGGAGCCCAATCGGGACCTCACCTTCGTGTTCTACGACAACGAGGAGGTCGCCGCCGACCTGAACGGCCTGAAGCACGTCGCCGAGGCCCGTCCGGAGTGGCTGGAGGGCGACTTCGCGGTGCTCCTGGAGCCGTCCGACGGCCAGGTGGAGGGCGGCTGCCAGGGGACGCTGCGGGTGCTGCTGAAGACGGCGGGGGAGCGGGCGCACTCCGCGCGGAGCTGGATGGGCGCCAACGCGATCCACGCCGCCGCCCCGATCCTCGCCCGCCTGGCGGCGTACGAGCCGCGCTACCCGGTCATCGACGGCCTGGAGTACCGCGAGGGCCTCAACGCGGTCGGCATCACGGGCGGGGTGGCGGGCAACGTCATCCCCGACGAGTGCGTCGTCACCGTCAACTTCCGCTACGCGCCCGACCGCAGCCCCGAGGACGCCCTCGCCCACGTGCGCGAGGTCTTCGCGGACTGCGGGGTCGCGGAGTTCGTGGTCGACGACCACAGCGGCGCGGCCCTGCCCGGCCTCTCCCACCCGGCCGCGGCGGCCTTCATCGAGGCCGTGGGCGGCACCCCGCAGCCCAAGTACGGCTGGACGGACGTGTCGCGCTTCTCCGCGCTCGGCGTCCCGGCCGTCAACTACGGACCGGGCAACCCGCACCTGGCGCACAAGCGCGACGAGCGGGTCGAGGTGGCGAAGGTCCTCGCGGGGGAGGAGCGCCTGCGCTCCTGGCTGACCGCCTGATCCACCGCGGGCCCGCGCGGGTTTACGTCGCTGCGTGGCGGACATGCTGAGGTCCCTCGTACGTAACCCGCGTAGATCTACGCTGAGGTGGAACAACCTGCGACTGGAGGGAGCGCCCATGCCTACCGGCAACCCCGAGGGCAAGAAGCAGCCACCGGAGGAACAGCGCCTGGGCCCGGTCCTCCGGAGGGGGGACCAGGTGCAGCGGAGCACCACCGACCAGCGGCTGCTGGACGAGCGCGCCCCGACCGACTGGGTGCACACCGACCCCTGGCGCGTCCTGCGCATCCAGTCGGAGTTCATCGAGGGCTTCGGCACGCTCGCCGAACTGCCGCCCGCCATCAGCGTCTTCGGCTCCGCCCGGACCCCGGCCGACTCGCCGGAGTACGAGGCGGGGGTGCGGCTGGGCCGCGGCCTGGTGGAGGCGGGCTTCGCGGTCATCACCGGCGGCGGCCCCGGCGCCATGGAGGCGGCCAACAAGGGCGCCCTGGAGGCGAAGGGCACGTCGGTCGGCCTCGGCATCGAGCTGCCGTTCGAGCAGGGGCTCAACCCCTATGTCGACATCGGCCTCAACTTCCGCTACTTCTTCGTCCGCAAGATGATGTTCGTGAAGTACGCGCAGGGATTCGTCGTCCTGCCGGGCGGCCTCGGCACCCTCGACGAACTCTTCGAGGCCCTCACCCTGGTCCAGACCCAGAAGGTGACCCGTTTCCCCATCGTCCTCTTCGGCTCCGAGTACTGGGGCGGCCTGGTCGACTGGCTCCGCGGAACCCTGGTGGCCCAGGGCAAGGCGGCGGAGAAGGACCTCCTCCTCTTCCACGTCACGGACGACGTCGACGAGGCGGTGGCCCTGGTCTCCAAGGAGGCGGGCCGCTAGCGGACCCCGCCCGCGGACGACTGCGGGACGGCACGCTCGCGGAGAGCTGGGGGACGGCGCGCAGGGGTGCGGGGGACGCGGTCCCCGTCGGGGTCCGGGGGTGGATCCCCCCCATCCCCTCCCGCTACGCCAACCCCCGCCGAGCCACCGCCGGCACCCGGTGGCCCGCGATCGTCGCCACCATGTCCAGCACCTGCCGCGTCTCCGCCACCTCGTGCACCCGGTACACCCGCGCCCCCAGCCACGCCGACACCGCCGTGGTCGCGAGCGTGCCGATCAGCCGCTCCTTCACCGGCCGGTCCAGCGTCTCCCCGACGAAGTCCTTGTTGGACAGGGACACCAGCACCGGCCACCCCGTCTCCACCATCTCCCCGAGCCGCCGCGTCGCCTCCAGGCTGTGCCGCGTGTTCTTCCCGAAGTCGTGCCCGGGATCGATCAGCACCGACTCCCGCGGCACCCCCAGCGCCACCGCCCGCTCGGCCAGTCCCAGCGTCACCCGCAGGATGTCGGCCACGACGTCGTCGTACGCCACCCGGTGCGGCCGCGTCCGCGGCTCGGCGCCGCCCGCATGCGTGCAGACCAGCCCCGCCCGGTAGCGCGCCGCGACCTCCGCGAGCCTCGGGTCGACGCCGCCCCACGCGTCGTTCAGCAGGTCGGCCCCGGCCTCGCAGACGGCCTCGCCGACATCGTGCCGCCAGGTGTCCACGCTGATCACCACGTCCGGGAACCGCCGCCGCACCTCCGCGACGAACCCCACCGTCCGCCGCGCCTCCTCCTCGGCGGACACCTCGTCCCCCGGGCCGGCCTTCACCCCGCCGACGTCGATGATCGCGGCGCCGCCGGCCACCGCCTCCTCCACGCGCGCGAGAGCGGGTTCGTCGCGGAAGGTGGCCCCCTGGTCGTAGAAGGAGTCCGGGGTCCGGTTCACGATCGCCATGATCACCGGCTCGTGCGGTCCGAATTCCCGCCTGCCCAGCCTGAGCGTCCCCTGCGACATCGTCTCGTCCATACCGTTCTCTCGTCCCGCTCTCGACCTCGGTCGCGCGGTCCTTCGCCGACCGCGGCACCGGCTGTCAGACTCGCATGGCACGATCGGACCCGACACAACCGACTCCCGCACGACCGACGCCCGCAGTACCGACTCACGCAGTACCGACTTCCGACTCCGACCGTCCCGACCGACCATGGGGGCACCAGCGATGGTCATGTTCCTGTTCCTCGTCATCGCGCTGGCCGTCGTCGTGGCCGCGGTGACCCTCGCCGTGGTGAGCGGCGGCGACAGCGGGCCGCTGCCCGACGCCGCCCCCGAGCGCGTCCGGGACGCGCTGCCGCCGGACCGCCCGGTGGCCCGCGGCGACGTGGAGCGGCTCCGCTTCCCGCTGGTCGCCCGCGGCTACCGCATGGCGGAGGTCGACGACGCCCTGGGCCGCCTCGGTGCCGAACTGGCCGAGCGCGACGCCCGCATCGCCGACCTGGAGTCGGCCCTGGCCGGGGCCCGGTCCGCCGCCGTCCACCAGCACGTCGCCATGGACAAGCCCACCGGGGAGGAGCACCGGTGAGCGCCGGAGAGGCCGTCGCGGGCCCGGACGGCGCGGCGCGCTGCCCCTGGGCCCTGTCCACCGCGGACTACGTGACGTACCACGACGAGGAGTGGGGCCGCCCGGTCCACGGCGACGACGCCCTGTACGAGCGGCTCAGCCTGGAGGCCTTCCAGTCCGGCCTGTCCTGGATCACCATCCTGCGCCGCCGCACCGGTTTCCGGGCCGCCTTCGCCGGCTTCGCCATCGCCGAGGTGGCCGCCTTCACCGACGAGGACCGCGAGCGCCTGCTCGCCGACCCGGGCATCATCCGCAACCGCGCCAAGGTCGACGCCACCCTCGCCAACGCCCGCGTCCTGGCCGGGTGGGAGCCGGGCGAGCTCGACGAGCTGATCTGGTCCCACGCCCCGGACCCGGCCGGCCGCCCGGTCCCGAAGACCCTCGCCGACGTCCCGGCCGTCACCCCGGAGTCCACGGCGTTGTCGAAGGCCCTGAAGAAGCGGGGTCTGCGCTTCGTCGGCCCGACCACGGCGTACGCCCTGATGCAGGCCTGCGGCCTGGTGGACGACCACCTGGCGGCGTGCGTGGCCCGCCGGTCCTGAGCTTCGGGGCGGGAGGCGGCAGCCGCCTCCCGCCCGCAAGGCAGCCGCCTACCGGCCCAGATACCTGGGCTTCTCCTTCTCGACGAAGGCCCGCACCGCGATCGCATGGTCCTCGGAGGCCCCCGCGCGCGACTGCAGCTCGTCCTCCTTGTCCAGCGTCTCGGAGAGCGAGTGTGTCAGCCCGTACGCCGTGGCCTCCTTCAGCGCCGCGTACGCCACCGTCGGCCCCTCGGCCAGCGCCCGCGCCGTCTTCTCGGCCTCCGCGCGCAGCTCGGCGGCGGGGACGACCCGGCTGGCGATGCCCAGTTCGTACGCCTCCCGGGCGGCGATGCTGCGCGGGAAGAGCAGCAGGTCGGCGGCGCGTCCGGGGCCGACGACACGCGGCAGGGTCCAGGAGATCCCCGAGTCCGCGGTGAGCGCCACCCCCGCGAAGGACGTGTTGAAGGACGCCGTGTCCGCGACGATCCGGTAGTCCGCGGCGAGGGCGAAACCGAGGCCGGCCCCGGCCGCCACGCCGTTCACGGCGGCGACCACCGGCTTCCGGGCCCCGGCGAGGGCGCGCACGATCGGGTTGTAGTGCTCGCGCACCGTGCTCATCGTCTGACCCGAAGCCTGCCCCGAACCGGCCTCCCGGTCGGCCGCCAGCAGCCCGATGTGCTCCTTCAGGTCCTGGCCGACGCAGAACGCCCGCTCGCCGGCCGCGGTCAGCAGCACCGCCCGCACGGCGTCGTCCGCGGCCGCGGAGCGCACCGCCTCCCGGAGCGCGACCTTGGTCTCGACATTCAGCGCGTTCATCGCCTCGGGGCGGTTCAGCGTGATCGTCGCGAGCCCGTCGCCCACCTCGTAGAGAACGGTGTCGGCCATGGAAATCCCCTCCGCGTCGTCGCGTGCGTCCGTCAGACAGCATGACGGAGATCGACGGCAACGGATCGATCGGGAGATGTGACCTGCGTCAAAGAATTCCGGTCCGAATCCATTCGGAGGAAGGGGCCGGGGGCGCGCAGTATCGCAGTCACATCGCCGAATTGAGTGGTTTTGCTCGCGCGCGTTGCCCAAGCGATGCCGACCGATGTTGGTCATCGGGTCCTGGGATGCGGGATAATGGCCGGGAAGGAATGTGTTCGATGCCGGTGTCGCGTGTCCGGTCCGGACTGCGCGTGCCCTCACGGGCCTCGGCGGTGACGGTGAGCTGGTATCAGGAAGGGGAACGAGCATGGCGGCCATGAAGCCGCGGACGGGTGACGGCCCGCTCGAGGTGACCAAGGAGGGGCGGGGCATCGTCATGCGCGTTCCGCTCGAAGGCGGCGGTCGACTCGTCGTCGAGCTGACCCCCGACGAGGCCGACGCGCTCGGCGACGCCCTCAAGAAGGTCGTCGGCTGACGCGCGAGCGACCATACCCAATCAGTCGCCCCGGTGCCGCATGCGGTGCCGGGGTGATTGCTGTTCCGGTGCTTCGCTACTGCTTCGCTACGGCATTCAGCGCTTGACGGCGCAGAGCAGTCCGTCGCCCATCGGAAGCAGCGAGGGCACCAGTTCCTCGCTCTCCCGGACCGCGCGCAGGACCTCCCGCAGCCGCAGCACCTCGGTGGGCTGCGGTCCGGAGTCGACCGTCCGGCCCGCGCCGAAGACGCCCTCGAAGGCGACGAGACCCCCGGGACGCAGAAGCCGCAGCGATTCGGCGAGATAGTCGGGGTACTCGAGCCGGTCGCCGTCGCAGAAGACCAGGTCGTAACCGGCGTCCGCGAGCCGGGGCAGTACATCCAGGGCGCTCCCGGGAATGAACCGGGCCCGGTTGCTGGCGAAGCCCGAGGCCCGGAAGGCCTGCCGCGCGAACTGCTGGTGCTCCGGCTCGGGGTCGACCGTGGTCAGCACGCCGTCCGGTCGCATCCCGCGCAGCAGATGGATCCCGGAGACTCCGCAGCCGGTGCCGATCTCGGCGACCGCCTTGGCGTCCACGGCAGCGGCGAGCAACCCCAGGGCCGACCCCGTCCCCGGGGTCACCGAGCGCAGGCCCGCCTCGCGGGCCCGCTCGCGTGCCCAGAGCAGCGCGTCGTCCTCGGCGACATAGGCGTCGGCGAACGCCCAGCTCGTCTGCCGGTTGCCGGTAATGGCCCTCTCCTGTCCCCGTTGTTGCCTCGGCGTGACTGTATCCGTTGGCGTCGGGAACCCGCAGATGGGACCGGTCGTTCAAAGGGGAGAGCGAAGAGGCGGCCGAGAGGCTGTGACCGGGACGGGGGCGGCCGATGGACCAGGGTGGCGAGCAGGTGCTCACACGGCCGTGCGGCCCGGACCGGCGCAGATCAAATTCTCGTAAAACCGCTTATCCGGAGCTAACGGGCGAGGTGGCTATGGTAGGGGCTCCACTGGACACCACCAGAGCCGACAGGGGAGGTGCGGCCGTACCCGCGGATCGGGGCGGAGTGCTGCGGCGCTTCCTCGGATCGGCAGGCAGGCCGAAATCCGTGAACGACACCGCTGCTGACCACAGCCACGCCGACCGTCCCACGACGGGGCACGCCCAGACCGCGACCTTCTCCGGCGACGCGGACGGGCAGGCGTGGACTCCGCCCACCTGGGAGGAGATCGTCAGCACCCACAGCGGCCGGGTCTACCGCCTCGCCTACCGCCTCACCGGCAACCAGCACGACGCCGAGGACCTCACCCAGGAGGTCTTCGTCCGCGTCTTCCGCTCCCTGTCGACCTACACGCCGGGCACCTTCGAGGGCTGGCTGCACCGCATCACGACCAACCTCTTCCTGGACATGGTCCGCCGCAAGCAGCGCATCCGGTTCGACGCGCTCGGCGACGACGCGGCCGAGCGGCTGCCCAGCAAGGAGCCCTCCCCGCAGCAGGTCTTCCACGACGCCCACTTCGACGCGGACGTCCAGCAGGCGCTGGACACCCTCGCGCCCGAGTTCCGGGCCGCCGTCGTCCTGTGCGACATCGAGGGACTGTCGTACGAGGAGATCGCCGCGACCCTGGGCGTCAAGCTCGGCACGGTGCGCTCCCGTATCCACCGCGGCCGCTCCCAGCTGCGCAAGGCGCTGGCCCACCGCTCGCCCAAGGCGCGCGCCGAGCGCCGCTCCTTCGTGGCCGGTGTGCCCGCTCTGGGAGGAGGGGGCACGAGCGCGTGAGTGGGTCACGGCCTGAGTCCGAGGGACATCTCGCAGAGCAGCATCTGGGAGACCGACTCTCCGCCCTGGTGGACGGCGAGCTCGGTCATGACGCGCGTGAGCGCGTACTGGCGCACGTGGCCACCTGTGCGAAGTGCAAGGCGGAGGTCGACGTGCAGCGCCGGTTGAAGGACGTCTTCGCGCAGGCGGCCCCGCCGCCCCCCTCCGAGAGCTTCCTGGCCCGCCTCCAGGGGCTTCCCGCGGGAGGTGACACGGACGGTGACGGCCCGCCGCCGGGCGGCGGAGGTTTCTCCGACGGCCTGGCCGGGCTGCCCGGCAGGTTCCCGACCGCCGCGGCCTCCGGCGCCTTCGGTGCCAAGCGGGGCGACCGGTTCGCGTTCGACTACGTGCCCGCCCGGCCGCACACCCCCCTCCTGCCGCCCTCCGCGCCCGGGCGGGGCGGCTTCCGGATCCACGACGTGAACCGGTCGGAGAACGAGCGCTCCGCCTCGCGCGGCAGGCGGTTCGCCTTCGCCGCCGCCGGGGCGGTGTCGCTGGCCGCCATCGCGCTGGGCGGTGTCACCTTCGGCGTCCCGGACACCACCACGGACGCCCGCGGCGCGGGCAGCGGCAGCAACGTGACACCGGCCCGCACCCAGGGCACGGGAGCGGCCGGCACCTCCGAGAGCCAGCGTCGCCGTACGGGCGCCCCGCTCCTCGGGCAGTCCCAGGGGCAGCGCTCGCTCGGTGACACCCCCGTCGCGCCCACCGGCGTCTCCGCGCCGCTGCTGCCCGGCCTGCCCGCCCCGGCCGGCGCCGACGTGCGACAGCAGGCCGTGCGCGCGCTGACCACGCCGGTCACGGCCGGTGCCGCCGTCATGTCCCCGTTGATACGGCCGCTCGAAGCGGTGCCCCCGCTCGCCCTGTCCTCCTGGTCCAAGGCCCCGGAGGTCAGGCCGCCCGGGCTGTTCGCCGCCCCCGAGCCGGTTCCGTCTCCTTACCCCGCGGCCTCACCGGCCGCCTCGGCCCGTCCGGTTCGCTGACCGGGCTCTGCGCGCCGGGCCGCGAACCTGATTGAATCCGGGTGGCGCCAGAGCCCTTGGAGCCGAGATCTGCGGCCAGCTGCGGGGGAGAAGATGAACGAGGCGAAGCCCACGAGGACGAAGTGGTGGAGTCGTCCCCGCCCGTCAGGAGAGACGACCGACGGCGACTTCGAGCTGGAGCGCCCCGGTCCGGGCACCGGAGCGGGTGACGAGGCGCAGGGCGGCGACTTCGAGCTGGAACGGCCGCTGCCGCCCGGCACCCCGGCGGGCGTCCCGGGTGGGAACGGCGACGGTGCCGCCGGGGACGAGGCCGGCGACGGCGACTACGAGCTGGACCTCCCGACGCCGAGGGCCGAGGGGACCCGGTACGCCGAACCCGCCCCGGTCACTGACGCCGGTCCCGCGACCGGCATCCCTTCGGCGCCGGACACCTCTCCGGCATCCGACGCCGTCCCGGCCTCGGATGCCGTCCCCGCGCCCGCCCGGGCGCCTGGAGCTGCACCCGTGGCCGATGCCGACACCGGGGAGGCATCCCCCTCCGCCCCCGCCGCCGAGCGTCCCAAGCCGCTGCACGAACCCGACCCGTACAGCACCCCGCCCTACGGCGAACCGGGCCCGTGGGCCCCCGCCCCGCCCGTCCAGCACCCGGCGGCCACACCGGCGCACGGCACGGCGGCCGTCTCCTCGCCCGCACCCGCCCCGCACGCCCCCGCCGCACCCGGGCCCGCACCACAGCCACCGCTCCCGCACGGAACCGCCCCGCACGGGGCGCCGCCGGTGTCCCCGCCGCCGGGCGCGCTGCCCGACCCGGCGTTCGCCGACGCCCCGCCCCCGCCGCACCCGACGTCCACGCACCCGACGCCCCCGACGCACCAGACCCATCCGACGCCCCCGCCCCCGGCGTCCCCCCTGACCTCCGTCCCGGCGTCGGCGGACGCACCGCCCCCGCAGGCCGAGGCGACGCCCGCCGCCGAGCCGGGCGGCGAACCGGCACTCGACCCCTGGGGGCGTTACGACCCCTGGGCCGTCCCGGCCGCCGCGCCCCTCCAGCACGACGGCTCGGACACCTGGACGCCGAAGGAGCGGCGCGGGCGCCGGCGCAGGGCGCTCGTCGGCGGGGCGCTGCTCATCGCCCTGGTCTCCGGCGGCGTCGGCGGCGCCCTCGGCACGTACCTGGAGCGCAACGGCGGCGTCGGCACGGTGGACCTCCCGCAGGCCGGGGCCGAGTCCGCCGAGCGGGCCCCCGACACCGTCGCCGGCATAGCCGCCCGGGCCCTGCCCAGCGTGGTGACCCTGCACGTGAGCGGCAGCGACGCCGCGGGCACCGGCACCGGGTTCGTACTCGACGACCGCGGCCACATCCTGACCAACAACCACGTCGTGGAGCCCGCCGGCTCCGGCGGCGACATCACCGTGACCTTCAACAGCGGCGACACCGCCGAGGCCGAGGTCGTCGGCCGCGACGGCGGGTACGACCTGGCCGTGGTGGAGGTCAAGGGTGTCAGCGGCCTCACGCCCATGCCCCTCGGCAACTCCGACAACGTGCGGGTCGGCGACCCCGTCGTCGCCATCGGCGCCCCCTTCGACCTGGCCGGCACGGTCACCTCCGGCATCATCAGCGCCAAGGAACGGCCCATCACCGCGGGCGGTGAGGAGGTCGACGGCAGCGACGTGTCGTACGTCGACGCCCTGCAGACCGACGCGCCCATCAACCCGGGCAATTCCGGCGGCCCGCTGCTCGACGCCCAGGGCCGGGCCATCGGCATCAACTCCGCCATCCGCTCCGCCGACAACGGCAGCGCCGAGTCGGACGGCGGCCAGGCCGGTTCGATAGGGCTCGGCTTCGCCATCCCCATCAACCAGGGCAAACGCGTGGCCGAGGAGCTGATCAACACCGGGAAGGCCGCCCACCCGGTCATCGGCGTCACCCTCGACATGAACTACGCGGGGGACGGCGCCCGCGTCGGCGCCAAGGCGAGCGACGGGGGACCGGCGGTCACCTCGGGCGGGCCCGGTGCCAGGGCCGGGATCAAGCCGGGCGACGTGATCACCGCGGTCGACGGACAGCGGGTGCACTCCGGCGAGGAGCTCATCGTCAAGACCCGCGCCCAGCGCCCGGGCGACCGTCTGGAGCTGACCCTGGAGCGGGACGGCGAGGAGACGAAGGTCTCCCTGGTGCTCGGCTCCTCGGACGGGGACTGAGCAGGCCGGGGGCCGGAAAGGCAAACAATTCGGAAAGCGCTCGTATACACGCACTCGGGGCTCACGGGACGGTACCGGTCGGACGGGATCGCCGGGTACCGTGGTGGCGGCCCGGACATCCCAAGGAGCTTCAGGTGTTCAATGACATAGGCGCACTAGAGCTGGTGACGCTCGTCGTCCTCGCCGTGCTCGTCTTCGGTCCGGACAAGCTCCCCAAGGTCATCCAGGACGTGACGCGCACCATCCGGAAGATCCGCGAGTTCTCGGACAGCGCCAAGCAGGACATCCGGGACGAGCTGGGCCCCGAGTTCAAGGACTTCGAGTTCGAGGACCTGAACCCCAAGACGTTCATCCGCAAGCAGCTGGACAACGACGAGCTGGGCCTCAAGGAGCTCCGCAGCGGCTTCGACCTGAAGAAGGAGATGGCCGAGGTCACCGACGCGGTGCACGGCCGCGACACGGAGGCCTCGTCCGCGTCGTCCGCCGCCGCGTCCTCCTCCGGCGGGCGTATCGACATGTCGAAGAAGGCCGACCTGTCGAAGAGGCCGGAGAAGGCCGAGAAGCCCGCCGCCGACGACCGGCCGCCCTTCGACGTCGACGCCACCTGAGCCCCACGCCTCGCCCCGATGCGCCCCCGGGCCCGCCGTCGGCCCGTGCGTGTGACGCGTCTCATACTCCGGACGGGGCGCCCACGACCCGAACGCGCCGCCCGGGCGGCCCACGCGCCGGGCGGTTTCCCGGCTGCCGCCAGAGGTGTGGCTATGCTGCCCGAGTTGTTGTGCGGACCGGACGAGTGCGCCCGAAGGGGGGCGGGCTTCCGTTCCGACGAGAGCGAGGAGGCGTCCGGGCACATGGAGACGACGAGTCGGGCAGTCGCGCAGACGCCGGCCGCGGAGGGCGGACCAGAGTCCCCCGAAGGCCGGCGTACGGTCGACGGCTACCTGCGTGCGCCCTTCCCGTGGTACGGCCTCGACGAGGCCTTCACGGGGCGGCGCTGGCTGATGCAGATCGGTACGGCGGCCGACGGGGCCGTGGAGCACGGCTCCATCGGGCACGGGGACGAACCGTCCGTGCGCAACGAGCACGTGGCTGGCGAGGAGAAGGACGCCAAGGAGAAGTTCGCGGTCGTCGTGACCGTCGCGGCCAACCCGGACCGGCGCAGCGCCGACGGCACCGGCCTGCTGGAGGCCACCTCGGTCTCCTCGGCGGCCTGGCTGGCCGGTGTGGGGCTGCTGTCCTTCACCTGGCCGGGCCAGATGGACCACTCGCTCCGCGACGACTGGCTGGAACAGCAGACGGAGACGGCGTGGGTCCTGGCGGACGACCTGGAGGGCGAGGACTGGACCGCGCTGTCGCTCCCCGTGGACGGCGTGCCGACGCCGTTCCACTACCGGGAGTCCGAGTTCGGCTGGGTGCTGGCCGGCTCCACCCAGCAGGGCGTGCACCTGGGCGCCTACGGACGGGGCATGAGCGCCTACGGTCTCGCCTTCTCCGTGGTGAAGGACATCGGGGCGTACGCCCCCTAGGCCTCCAGGACTCCTCGGCCCTCCAAGCCCCCTCGGCCCCGTAGTCCCCTGGGCCCGGGGGCCGGCCGTCGGCCGTGTGTACGACGAGGGGCGCCGTCCTCGCGGACAGCGCCCCACTCCCGTACGGAACCTCGTGGCCCGTACGGAACGTCGTCAGAACTTGTTCTTCGGCGTGATCCCCAGCGACAGCCCCGACAGGCCCCGCTGCCGCCCCCCGAGCTTGCCCGCGATCGAGCGCAGGGCCGCGCCCGCCGGGGAGTCCGGGTCGGTCAGGACGACCGGCCTGCCGTCGTCGCCGCCCTCGCGCAGGCGCACGTCGATCGGGATGGAACCGAGCACCGGCACCGAGGCGCCGGTCGTGCGGGTGAGGCCGTCGGCGACCGACTGGCCGCCGCCGGTGCCGAAGACGTCGACCATCTCGCCGCAGTGCGGGCAGGGCAGGCCGGACATGTTCTCGACCACGCCCACGATCTTCTGGTGGGTCTGCACGGCGATGGCGCCGGCCCGCTCCGCCACCTCGGCGGCGGCCTGCTGAGGGGTCGTCACGACCAGGATCTCGGCGTTCGGCACGAGCTGGGCGACGGAGATCGCGATGTCGCCGGTGCCGGGCGGCAGGTCGAGCAGCAGGACGTCCAGGTCGCCCCAGTACACGTCGGCCAGGAACTGCTGGAGCGCGCGGTGCAGCATCGGGCCGCGCCAGACGACCGGCGCGTTGCCCGGGGTGAACATGCCGATGGAGATGACCTTCACGCCGTTCGCCGACGGCGGCATGATCATGTTCTCGACCTGGGTGGGACGCCCCTCGGCGCCCAGCATGCGCGGCACGGAGTGGCCGTAGATGTCCGCGTCGACGACGCCGACCTTGAGTCCGTCGGCCGCCATCGCCGCCGCCAGGTTCACCGTCACCGACGACTTGCCGACGCCGCCCTTGCCGGACGCCACCGCGTACACCCGGGTCAGGCTGCCCGGCTTGGCGAAGGGCACCTCGCGCTCGGTCTGCCCGCCGCGCAGAGCGGTGGCCAGCTCCTTGCGCTGCTCGTCGCTCATCACGTCCAGCTCGACGTCGACGCGCGTGACGCCCTCCACGCCCGAGACCGCGTCCGTCACGCGCTGCGTGATGGTGTCCCGCATGGGGCAGCCGGAGACCGTCAGGTACACCGCGACCGCGACCGCTCCGTCCGCGCCGATCTGCACCGACTTGACCATCCCGAGTTCGGTGATGGGCCGGTTGATCTCGGGGTCGTTCACCGTCGCCAGTGCCTCGCGCACCGCGTCTTCCGTAGCCATACGACGATGGTACGGCGCCGCCCACGGGGCGCGGAAAGCCCCGTCACCGGTCGTGTACGTCACGCCCCGCGGGCCGATCCGCCGGGAATACCCCGCGATCGGCACGGTGGCCGTTCTGCCGCTCCTCCAGCTCCTTGAGCGCGTCCTGCAGCTCGGAGCGGATCCAGTCCCGCGTCGCGACCTCGCCGAGCCCGATGCGCAGGGCGGCGATCTCCCGGGTCAGGTACTCGGTGTCCGCGATCGACCGCTCGTTCTGCTTGCGGTCCTGCTCCAGGTTGACCCGGTCCCGGTCGTCCTGCCGGTTCTGCGCCAGCAGGATCAGCGGGGCGGCGTAGGAGGCCTGCAGCGACAGGGCCAGCGTCAGGAAGATGAACGGGTACTCGTCGAACCGAAGACTGCTCGGCGCCGCGATGTTCCACACCACCCACAGGATGATGACGACCGTCATCCAGACGATGAACCGCCCGGTGCCCAGGAAGCGCGCGACGCGCTCCGACAGCCGGCCGAAGGACTCCGGGTCCCACTCGGGCAGCAGCCGGCGGCGCGGCGGGCGGGGCTGGTCCAGGCGGGTCCGGGCCCGGGAGGCCGCCGTGGCTCCCGAGGCGGCGCGCTCGCGGGCCGTCGTCTCGCGCTCAGGCACCATCGCGGTTCGCCTCCCCCGCCGTCTCGTCCAGGTGGTACTCGGTCTCCCGCCAGTCGTCGGGCAGCATGTGGTCCAGTACGTCGTCCACGGTGACCGCGCCGAGCAGCGACCCGGAGTCGTCGACGACCGGCGCCGCGACCATGTCGTACGCGGCGAAGAAACCGGCCACCACGGGCAGTGCGGCCTCCGGCTCCAGGGGCTGCAGGTCGTCGTCGAGGATCGAGCCGACCAGCGTGTACGGGGGGTCGCGCAGCAGGCGCTGGAAATGGACGGTGCCCAGGTACTTGCCGGTCGGGGTCTCCTCCGGCGGCCGGCAGACGTAGACCTGGGCGGCGTGCGCGGGGGACAGGTCGGGGTTGCGGATGCGGGCCAGGGCGTCGGCGACGGTCGCGTCGGGCCGCAGCACGATCGGCTCGGTCGTCATCAGACCGCCGGCCGTGTGCTCCTCGTACGCCATCAGCCGCCGCATGTCCGCCGCGTCGGAGGGCTGCATCAGGCTCAGCAGCCGCTCCTTGTCCGCCTCGGGCAGCTCGCCCAGCAGGTCGGCCGCGTCGTCCGGGTCCATCGCCTCCAGGACGTCCGCGGCGCGCTCCTCCTTGAGCTTGCCGAGGATCTCGATCTGGTCGTCCTCCGGCAGCTCCTCCAGCACGTCGGCCAGGCGGTCGTCGTCGAGGGCCGCGGCGACCTCCGCGCGGCGCTTGGCCGACAGGTGGTGCAGGACGTTGGCGAGGTCGGCGGGGCGCAGCTGCTCGAACGTGGCCAGCAGGTTCTCCGCGCCCTGCCCCTGCTCCTCCACGGAGAAGCCGGTGACGCCGGACCACTCGACGGTCAGCTTCTCGCCCTTGGCCCGCCGGAACGCGCCGCCCTTGCGGCCCTTGCGGACGAAGACCTTGTCGATCTCCCAGTCCCGGCGGGCGGGCAGCTGCTGCACCGACAGGTCGAGCACCGTGACCTCCTCGTCCGTCTCGGTGAGAGTGACCCGCCGGTCGAGCAGTTCGCCGAAGACGAGGCGCTCGGTGGGCCGCTGCTCGAAACGGCGGACGTTGAGCACGCCGGTGGTGATGACCTGGCCCGACTCGATGCCGGTGACCCGGGTCATGGGCAGGAAGATGCGGCGGCGGGTGGTGAGTTCGACGACGAGCCCGAGCACGCGCGGGGGTTTGCGGGCGACGCGGAGCATGACGACCAGATCGCGGACCCGTCCCACCTGGTCGCCGGCCGGGTCGAACACGGCGATGCCGGAGAGGTGGGAGACGAAGATCCGGGGGGCGCCCGCTGCCATGGCCGCGGCTCCTTTCCTCACCCCTGCGCGGAGGAGTGAGCGTGCGTGCGTGAAAGCTGGTTCGTACGGTGTCTCTTTTCCGAATTGCCCGCTCGGACGGGCTTCAGGCTAGCCCGTCCCGATCGGCCTCGCCCCGGCGGCCGGTCCGGACGGACTGGCTCCGCCGGCCGCGCGGCGCCCCGGTACGCTGCGCCCTGGCCCGGTCGGCTCACCGCCGACGTCCGTCGGCCCGTGCCAGTCCCCCGAGAAAGGCGGCCCCACCTGTGTCTGTGACTCCCCGGCGCCGAATCCGCAGAGCCGCTCTGGTGGGCGCGGCGTGCGCCCTGGTGGTGACGGGAGCCGGGCTGACGGGATGCGGCAGCGAGGACCCCGACGCGGGCACCAACGGCCTCGGGAAGCTCCCGGCCGACAAGATCCAGGCCAAGGCCCGTACGACCGCTCAGGCGGCCGACACGGTCCGTCTGCACGGCACGGTGGAGGCGGGCGGCAACAGGTACACCCTCGACATGCGGCTGAAGGCCGACGGAGGGACCGGGTCGGTCGCCGCCCAGGGGACGACGTTCGGGCTGCTGCGCGTCGGCGAGCAGCTCTTCCTCAAGGCCGACTCCGGTTTCTGGAGCCACGACGGCGGCGACGCCAAGGCCGCCGGCAAGCTGGCCGACAAGTACGTGAAGGTGCCGCAGAGCGACCCCGTGTACAAGAAGTTCAGCGGCTTCACGGACAAGGACGTCCTCCTCGGCGGTCTGCTGACCCTGCACGGCACGGTCCAGACGGACGGCCGCCACGAGCAGGCGGGCGTGCGCACCATCCGGATCACCGGCGACGAGGGCGACGGCGGTTCGCTGGACGTCTCGCTGGAGGGCACGCCGTACCCGCTGCGCCTGGTGCGGGCGGGCAGCGCCGGCACGCTGGACTTCTCCGACTGGAACAAGGACTTCGCCCTGGAGCAGCCGCCGAAGGACGACACCCTGGACTACGGCAAGCAGCTGCCGACGTCCTGAGGCGCCACCGCGGGCGTGCGGCGTCCGGAGGCCGCTACCGGCGGCGCCGCTTCAGCAGCAGCCGGGGCAGCCCCGCCGGCGCCGGCTGCCGGGTCGTCGCCGGGCTCGGCAGCGGGGCCTCGGCCAGCGCGCCGTCGGGCAGCGGCGCCGTCGACCCGGTCGGCTCCAGGCGCAGCACCCGGCACTCGCGGGCCCAGCGGTCGGTCATGGCCTCGCCGTCCGGTGCGTTGAGCCGCTTGCCCTTCAGGGCGGCGACCGCCTCCTGCCACGCCTCGGAACCGGGCGCAAGCTCCACGACCCGCGCGGACCAGCAGACCACCCGGCCGCCCTTGTCCTTGCTGCGCACCGTCACCTCCGCCGTGCCCCCGTCGGCCAGGGCCGGCAGCGGCTGCTCGCCGGGCCCGTCGCCGACGACGCAGGCGGCGCCCTCGTGCCACACGTGCCACAGGGGACGGGCGGGCACGCCGGGCCCCTTGGCCCAGATGAGGCCGGACTTCTTGGTGGCCTCCTCGACGAGGGCCTGGCCGAGCAGCTCGCTTGTCATGCGGTCAGCCTATCCAGGACCCCGGGGGCCGGTTCAGAGCCAGCCGTTGCGCTTGAGGGTGCGGTGGATGCCCAGGCAGATGACGACCGTGACCGACAGCACCAGCGGGTAGCCGAACTTCCAGTGCGTCTCCGGCATGTAGTCGAAGTTCATGCCGTACACACCGCAGACCATCGTCGGTACGGCGACGATCGCGGCCCACGAGGTGATCTTGCGCATGTCCTCGTTCTGCGCGACGGACGCCTGGGCGAGGTTGGCCTGGAGGATGGAGTTGAGCAGCTCGTCGAAGCCGACGACCTGCTCCTGCACCCGCGCCACGTGGTCGGCGACGTCGCGGAAGTACTTCTGGATCTCCGGGTCGACCAGTCGCATCGGCCGCTCGCTGAGCAGCTGCATGGGACGCAGCAGCGGCGCCACCGCCCGCTTGAACTCCAGCACCTCGCGCTTGAGTTGGTAGATCCGTCCGGCGTCCGTGCCGCGCGAGGTGCCCTTGCGGCCCGGCGAGAACACCTCGGTCTCGACCTCGTCGATGTCGTCCTGCACCGCGTCGGCGACCGCGAGGTAGCCGTCGACGACGTGGTCGGCGATGGCGTGCAGCACCGCCGAGGGGCCCTTGGCCAGCAGCTCGGGGTCCTCCTGGAGCCGGTGGCGCAGCGCGCGCAGCGAGCCCTGGCCGCCGTGCCGGACGGTGATGAAGAAGTCCCGCCCCGTGAAGCACATGACCTCGCCGGTCTCGACGACCTCGCTGCTGGCGGTCAGCTCGTCGTGGTCGACGTAGTGGATGGTCTTGAAGACGGTGAACAGGGAGTCGTCGTAGCGCTCCAGCTTGGGCCGCTGATGGGCCTGGACGGCGTCCTCCACGGCCAGCGGGTGCAGCCCGAACTCCCGGGCGATACCGGCGAACTCGTCCTCGGTGGGCTCGTGCAGGCCGATCCACACGAAGCCGCCGTCGCGGCGCACCTGGCGCATCGCCGTGTGCGGGGTCAGCGGCACGTCGGTCTCGACGCGGGCGCCGTCGCGGTAGACGGCGCAGTCGACGACGGCGGACGGCGTCGCCGGGTCGCGGGTGGTGTCGTAGGCGCTGTTGTCCTTGCGCAGGGAGACGACGCGGGAGGGGCGGACCGCGGCGCGCAGGTCACGGATCATCGACATGGCAGGCTCCTTCGCTACGGGCGGCGAACGGGGCCGTGACGGATGGAACCACCCGGAATGAGGACGTCCTGACCACGCGTGTTCGGCGCGTCCACAAAGCGGGGGGCACCGCACCGTCGCGGTGGCCGGTTTCGCCGCTGGTTCAGCTGCTGATCGGACCGGCGGGCCACGGGTCGGACGAGTCACACGTCGGACGAGCGGGAATTGACGGAACGGATCAGGCACAACGAGACGAAGTGCTCTTCCGCGAGGGATCGTGCGACGGGAAGCGGCGGCCGGAAGAACCGGGGCGGCTGCGTCAGCGGCGGGAAGAGCGGGTGGTACTGCACGGTCGACTTCGGTCCATGCCGCCCACCTCCTCCGGCCGGTCCCTCGTGAGGGACGATCCATTCCCCTTGTTTGAGGGGGTTCCCCGTAGGGGAGTGTTCACGGCGTCGGGGTGTGGCCGCGATGCCCTGCGTGCTGCCCCGAACCGCTGACCCAGAGTACCAGTCACGCGACGTGTCAAGGTGCCGCTTTGCCGCTTCCCGACGAGTTCTATGCTCGCCGCATGGCTGATGTTCTTCCACTGGTCGAGGCCCGGCTGCGCAGCGCGCTGGGCGAGCCGGACGCCCGGGCGGCGGTCACCTTCCTGGGCACCGACCGCATCGAGGTGCTGCGTTTCCCCGCCGCCGGCCAGGAGGGCGAGATCGTCCGCTACGCCACGCTCGGCATGTCGGCGCAGCCCATGGCGGACCCCACGGCGACGCTCGCCGACCCGGACCGGGGCCCCCGCGCCGAGCTGGTGCTCTCGGTGCGCGCCGGGGCGGCCGACACCGGCAAGGTGCTGCGTCCGCTCGCCGTGCTGGCCGCCTCTCCCCAGGTGGAGGGCGTGATCGTGGCGCCCGGTGCCTCGCTGGACGTGGGCGAGCCGCTGTGGCCCGGGGCGCCGTTCACCTCGGTCCTGGTCGCCGAGCCGGGCGGCCTCGTCGAGGATCTGGAGCTGGACGCGCCGCTGGAGGCCGTGCGGTTCCTGCCGCTGCTGCCGATGACGCCGAACGAGGCCGCCTGGAAGCGCGTGCACGGGGCGCAGGCGCTCCAGGAGCGCTGGCTGACGCAGGGGACGGACCTGCGCGATCCGTCCCGCAGGTCCGTCCCACTGGACTGACGCGCTCACTCGCGCTGTCCGGTCACCGGGCGTCAGTCGGCGAAGACCGCGACCGAGTCCTCGGTCGCGTGGGCGGGCTCCAGCTCCTGCGCCCGGTGGGTGAGCGCCCGGCGCCGTACGAGGACCACGACCGCGCCCAGCACGGCGGTGACCGCCGCCACCACGAAGGGGACGTGGATGTCGGTCCACTCCTCGATCTTCGGCGCGAAGTACGGCGCAGCGGCCGCGGCGAACCAGCGCACGAAGTTGTAGCCCGCGCTGGCCACCGGCCGCGGGGCGTCCGACACACCGAGGGCCAGCTCGGTGTAGACGGTGTTGTTCACGCCGATGAACGCGCCGGACAGGACGGTGCAGACGATCGCCGTGGTGTGGTCGCCGTAGCCGAGGACGAGCACGTCGGCCGCGAGCAGCACCAGTGAGCCGCCGAGCACCTTCAGCGAGCCGAAGCGCCGCTGCATGCGCGGAGCCACCAGGACCGAGAAGACGGCGAGCAGCACACCCCAGGCGAAGAACACGGCACCCGACTTGTACGGGGTCATGTTCAGTACGAAGGGGGTGAAGGCCAGCACGGTGAAGAACGTGTAGTTGTAGAAGAACGCCGAGACCGCGGCGGAGGCCAGGCCGCCGTGGCCCAGTGCCCTGACCGGGTCGAGCAGCGAGGTCCTGCGGGCCGGCTTCGGCTGCTCCTTGAGGAACACCGCGATGCACAGGAAGCCGATGGCCATCAGGAAGGCCGTGCCGAAGAACGGGTAGCGCCAGCTCGCGTCGCCGAGCAGCGCGCCCACCAGCGGGCCGCACGCCATGCCGAGGCCGAGGGCGGACTCGTAGAGCAGGATCGCGGCGGCGCTGCCGCCTGCCGCGGCGCCGACGATGACCGCGAGGGCCGTCGAGACGAACAGCGCGTTGCCCAGGCCCCAGCCGGCCCGGTAGCCGACGAGCTGGCCGACGGTGTCGGAGGTGCCCGCGAGGCCCGCGAAGACCACGACGAAGGCGAGGCCGAGCAGCAGGGTCTTGCGCCCGCCGATCCGGCTGGAGACGAAGCCGGTGACCAGCATCGCGAGGGCGGTGATCAGGAAGTACGAGGTGAACAGGAGGGAGACCTGGCTGGCGTTCGCGTCCAGGCCCTTGGCGATGGACGGCAGGATCGGGTCGACGAGTCCGATGCCCATGAAGGCCACGACGGACGCGCCGGCGGTCGCCCACACCGCCTTGGGCTGCCGCAGGATGCTGCCCGCACCCGCGTCGAAGGTGTCCATGCAGTGCTCCAATGCCCGACGGGAGAGGATGGAAATGGTTGGTGTATACACATAGTAAGTTAGCTCAGCTAATTGATGCAAAGTACACCTAGTTTTCGCCGGTCAGGCCGCCCCGCGACCTCCCCGTTCGGACGGGTGATCGTCCTTGACGCGGGGGAGCGGGGGTAGGACCGTGGGGCTGTATGAGGGGCGAACCCAGTTGCCCGAAGTGCGGTGGCCGGGTCAGGGCTCCCGGCCTCTTCGCCGACACCTGGCAGTGCGACCTGCACGGCACGGTGCATCCGCTGCAGCCCGTTCTCCCGCCCAGCGTCGAGGCGCTCGGCGTGGTGGTGGACCGCACGCAGGTGCCGTTGTGGATGCCCTGGCCGCTGCCGGTCGGCTGGCTGTTCACCGGTGTGGCCTGCGCGGGCGACGACCGCAGCGGCGGCCGGGCGACCGCGCTGGCCTGCTCGGGACCGAGCCCGCTCGGCGGTGTCGGGGAGCTGATCCTGGTCGCCGAGGAGCTGGGCGTCGGCCTCGGTGCCCACTACGCGGGGCTCGACGCCCCGGACCCCGGTCCGTACCTGGACGTGGAGAAGCCGCCCCAGGCCAAGGTCCTGGCCGCCGGCCGGCCGACCCCTCTCTGGCACGTCCCCGGCGCACCCGTCGACCGGGCCGTCTTCGCCGGGGAGGCGCTCGGCCTGTGGCTGTGGGCCGTCGCGTGGCCCGAGCAGGCGGCGCTGCTGATGTACGAGGAGCTGGTGCTGACCGACCTGCGGGACGCGGGCGCCGAGGTGGACCTGGTGCCGTGCGGCGCGCTGTCGCCGCGGCTCATGCGGCCGACCGCGCCTTAGCCGCGTCGTCCGGCTGGTCGTGCGCCGGTGGTCGTGTACCGGTGGCCGTGCGCCGGAGGTCGTGTGCCGGAGGTCGTGTGTCGGTGGCCGTGCGCCGGAGGCCGCCGTGTAGGGGGTGGACGGGTGCTGCGGGTGTGACAGAGGCGGGTCGGGTTCCGGTTATCCTTGAGCGTCCCCGTCCGTCCCGTCACCGCTTGGAGGCAGCGTCGTGCGCATCGATCTGCACGCCCACTCCACCGCGTCCGACGGCACGGACACCCCGGCCGAGCTGGTGCGCAACGCCGCCGCTGCCGGTCTCGACGTCGTCGCGCTGACCGACCACGACACCACGCGCGGGCACGCGGCGGCCGTCGCCGCGCTCCCCGAGGGGCTCACGCTGGTCACCGGCGCCGAACTCTCCTGCCGCCTCGACGGCGTCAGCATGCACATGCTGGCCTACCTCTTCGATCCCGAGGAGCCCGCCCTGCTCGCCGAGCGCGAGCTGGTCCGGGACGACCGCGTGCCGCGGGCGCGGGCCATGGTCGCCAGGCTCAACGAGCTGGGCGTGCCCGTCACCTGGGAGCAGGTCGCCCGGATCGCCGGCGACGGGTCCGTCGGCCGGCCGCACGTGGCCTCCGCGCTCGTCGAACTCGGCGTCGTGCCGACCGTGAGCGACGCCTTCACCCAGGACTGGCTGGCCGACGGCGGCCGTGGCTTCGTGGAGAAGCACGAGACCGACCCCTTCGAGGCGCTCCGGCTGATCAAGGGCGCGGGCGGCGTCGCCGTCTTCGCGCACCCCGCCGCCGCCAAGCGGGGCCGCACGGTGCAGGAGGCGTCCATCGCCGACCTGGCCGCGGCCGGGCTCGACGGCATCGAGGTCGACCACATGGACCACGACGAGGACACGCGCGCCCGGCTGCGGGGCCTCGCGAAGGAGCTGGGGCTCCTGACGACCGGGTCCAGCGACTACCACGGCAGCCGGAAGACCTGTGTGCTCGGCGAGTACACGACGGACCCCGAGGTGTACGGGGAGATCACGCGACGGGCGTTCGGGGCGTTCCCCGTGCCGGGCGCGGGCGGGGCCTGAGCCTCCCCTCCCGACCGTCCACTTCCGCACTCCCGCAAGGCCAGTAGCTCACCCATGTTCGACGTCGCCGTCTTCGGCTCCCTCTTCCTGACCCTTTTCGTCATCATGGATCCCCCAGGGATCACCCCGATCTTCCTCGCGCTGACCTCCGGCCGCCCCGCCAAGGTGCAGCGGCGGATGGCCCTCCAGGCCGTCTGCGTCGCCGGCGGCGTGATCACGGTGTTCGGTCTGCTCGGGCATCAGATCCTGGACTACCTGCACGTGTCCGTGCCCGCCCTCATGATCGCGGGCGGGCTGCTGCTCCTGCTGATCGCGCTCGACCTGCTCACCGGGAAGACCGACGAGCCGAAGCAGACCAAGGACGTCAACGTCGCCCTCGTACCGCTGGGCATGCCGCTGCTCGCCGGGCCCGGCGCGATCGTGTCGGTCATCCTGGCCGTGCAGAAGGCGGACAGCGTGACCACGCAGGTCTCCGTGTGGGCGGCGATCCTGGCGATCCACGTGGTGCTGTGGCTGGTGATGCGGTACTCGCTGCTGATCATCCGGGTCATCAAGGACGGCGGCGTGGTCCTGGTGACCCGCCTCGCCGGCATGATGCTCTCCGCGATCGCCGTGCAGCAGATCATCAACGGCGTCACGCAGGTGATCCAGGGCGCCTGAGCGCCGAGCGCCGCGGTCCGGGGCGCGTGAGCACACGCAAAGGGCCCCCGCGCGGCACGGCGCCGCGCGGAGGCCCCAGGGGCGTGCTGTCCGCGCTACGAGGCCGAGGTCTCGGCGGGGCGGATCCACAGCCGCTGCCCTATGGCGGCGGCCTGCTGAACGATGCGATTCACGGAGGCGGCGTCCACGACAGTCGTGTCCACGGGGGTCCCGTCGACGTCGTCGAGTCGCATGACTTCAAAGCGCATGGCCTCTCCCTTGATCTGGTCATCCTCCTGAGGAGAACTACTGGTGTGGCTCCTGGGTCGTCGGTGCCCGGGCTTCCGAAAGGTCCAACGACATGCCCTCTGCAAACATTCCCTACGCTAAGGAAATTTTTCGAACGGCTAATTACTGACAGGTAAGTCGCTTGTTACGGAGTGACAGGTGTCCGATACAGACTGACCGGGACCGGTTGTATTCGTAGCGTGACCGCCGGGACAATAGAGGCGATGAACGACGACCTCGCGTCCCTGAACGCTCGCATCGATCGCACCAACGAGCTGCTCCAGCGCATGCTCGCCGAGGTGGCCAAGACGCCCTCGACGCACGCGATCTTCGTCGACGCCGGATACCTCTACGCGGCGGCGGGGCGGCTGGTGGCCGGGACCGAGGACCGCCGGGCCTTCGACCTGGACGCCGAGGGACTGATCGAGGCGCTCATCGACACGGCGCGCACCATCTTCGCGGACAGCCGCCTGCTGCGCGTGTACTGGTACGACGGCGCCCGCCGCCGCATCCACACCGCCGAGCAGCAGTGCATCGCCGAGCTGCCGGACGTCAAGGTGCGCCTGGGCAACCTCAATGCCAACAACCAGCAGAAGGGCGTCGACTCCCTCATCCGCTCCGACCTGGAGTCCCTCGCCCGGTACCGCGCCCTCAGCGACGCCGCCCTGCTCGGCGGCGACGAGGACCTGGTCTCCGCCGTCGAGGCCGCGCAGGGGTACGGGGCCCGCGTCCACCTGTGGGGCATCGAGGCGCCCGATGGCCGCAACCAGGCCGACCCGCTGCTCTGGGAGGTCGACAGCCAGCGCTCCTTCGACCTGGACTTCTTCAAGCCGTACGTCTCCAGACGGACGGCCGTCCAGCCCCTCGACGCAACGGGGGCCGGGCGGCCTGCCAGGGAGGACGTCCGTTTCGTGGGCGCGCAGATCGCCGCGAAGTGGCTGGCGGCCCGGGGCCGCGGCACCCTGCTCGAACTCCTCCCCAGCCATCCCTACCTGCCCGGTTCGGTCGACCAGGACCTGCTGGTCGAGGCCGAGGGCCTGCTGCAGTACTCCCTGCGCGGCCAGGCCGACCTGCGCCGTGCCCTGCGGGACGGCTTCTGGGAGCACCTGCGGGCGCAGTACTAGGAACCGCCCGGCTCCGCTCGGCCCAGTGCGTCCCAGAAGTCGGCGAGTGCGCGGGCCGTGGGCAGCGGCCGGTCGGTGTTCGGGGAGTGCTCGGCGCCGGTGACGACGGTGCGGTGCGCGCCCAGCCGTTCGGCCATCTCGTCCAGCAGGGGCACGGGCCACGTGTCGTCGTAGGCGCCCGACAGGACGTGGCACGGCAGCGGCAGACGGGCCAGCTCGCCGACCCGGTCCGGCTCGGTGCACAGCTGGCGCCCCGTCGCTCGCAGCTGGGCCGGCCTGGTGCCCAGCCAGCGGGCCCGCAGCGGGCCGGGCTCCTCCGGACCGTGGGCGGGGGCCGGCGCCCCGGCCTCCTCCGGCGGCCCGATCGCCCGCATGACGTCCCAGACCTCGGCCATCGTCATCGTGTCCAGCGCGTCGCGCAGCAGTTTCACGCGCTGCCGCTGGGACTCGGAGATCCGGGCCGGGCCCGACGACATCAGGGTGAGGGACAGGAACGGGGCGTGGTCGAGCAGCACGGCGGCCCGCGCGATCTGGCCGCCGAGGGAGTGCCCGACGAGATGCACAGGGCCACCCAGCGCCGCGACCTGCGCGAGGACGTCGCGGGCCAGCTCGGGCTGCGCGTAGCGGGCCTCGTCGTGCTCGGGCCCGTCCGACTCGTACTGCCCCCGCCCGTCCACGGCGACCGTGCGGTAACCGCGCGCCCCGAGCGGTTCGTGCAGCAGCGTGAAGTCCTCCTTGCTCCCCGTGAAGCCGGGCAGCATCAGCACCGTCCCCCTCGGGTCGGCGCGGCCGGGCACGGGCGAGTCCACGACGGCGAACTCACCGCGCGCGGTACGCATCCGGTACGTGCGGGCGCCCGGGGGCGGGCTGAAGGCGGCGTTCCTGCTCACGGGCAGAGGCTATCGGGACGAGGCCGTCGAACGGCGGGGGAGGGGGCCGCCGTGGCCGAGGGGCCGAGGGGCCGCGTGGTCGAGGGGCCGCCGGGGTCCTGGGCGGCCCGGGGTTCGGCGGCAGGTGTCGGAAGGGGAGGGAGCGCCGGTGGGCGCGGGAGGCGCGGGCGGCGGGACACGTGGGCTCGGCGGGAGGTTGCCCGGCAACGCCGTCGGCCCGGCCCCACCAGGGTGGCGGGACCGGGCCGACGGCGTTGCCGGGCGGTGCGGATCAGCTCTCGGCGGGCTCCGCGGCCTGCGTGGCGGCCGTGGCCGCCTTGCGGGTACGGCGGGCCTTCGGCTTCGCCTCCTCGGCCGGCGCCTCGACGGCGGCCGCCGCCTTGCGGGTACGGCGGCGCGGTGCGGCCGCCGGGGCTTGGCCTCTTCCGTGCCCTCGGCCGTCTTCCGGGTGCGGCGCGGCTTGGCCTCGGTGGGTTCCGCAGCGGCGTCGGTGTCGGCGGCCGTCTTCGCGGTGGCGGCCTTGCGGGTGCGTCGGGGCTTGGCCTCGGCGGCTTCCGCCGTGGCTGCCTCCGCGATGCCCGATTCGGTGGCCTGTGCGGCCTTGCGGGTGCGGCGCGGCTTGGTCACCGCCGGCTCGACCGCTCCCTCGGCGGCGGGCGCCGTGGCCTTGCGGGTGCGGCGGCGCGGCTTCTCGGCGGCCGGGGTCTCCACGGCTGGGGTCTCCACGGTCACCGGGGCCTCGACCACCGCGGGTGCCTCCGCTGCCACCGGTGCCTCCGCCGTCTTGCGGGTGCGGCGGCGGCGCGGCTTCGCGGGGGCGTCGACGGCGTCCACGACCTGGACCGCGTCCACGGCCTCGGCGACGTCCTTGACCTCGGGGACCTCGGGCGCCGCGACCGCGCTCGCCGCGACGGCCTCCGCCGTCGTGGCCACCGCCGGCTGCCGCGACGGCTCGCCGTTCCGCGTACGCCGCCGGCGGCGCAGCGTGCGCGGCGCCTGCTCCGCGTCCCGCGCGGCCTCGGCACCGCCGGGGGCGGCCTCGGGCGCGGAGCCCGCGGAGGCCTCCGCGTCCACCGGTGCCCCGCCGCGCATCCGGCGACGGCGACGCGGCGTCGTACGCGACGAACGCTCGCGGTCGCCGGAGCGGGACTCGTCCCGGCCCCCGCGGCCACCGCGCGTGCGGCCACCGCGGCCGGCCGGCTCGCCCAAGTCCTCCAGCTCCTCCGCGTCGAGCCCGGCGCGCGTGCGCTCCGAGCGCGGCAGGACGCCCTTGATGCCCTCGGGGATGCCGAGGTCGGTGTACAGGTGCGGGGAGGTGGAGTACGTCTCCGGCGGGTCGTTGAAGCCCAGCTGCAACGCCTTGTTGATCAGCTGCCAGCGCGGGATGTCGTCCCAGTCGACCAGCGTGATCGCCGTACCCTTCGCGCCCGCGCGGCCCGTACGGCCGATGCGGTGCAGGTACGTCTTCTCCTCTTCCGGCGACTGGTAGTTGATGACGTGCGTCACGCCCTCGACGTCGATGCCGCGGGCGGCGACGTCGGTGCAGACGAGGACGTCCACCTTGCCGTTGCGGAAGGCGCGCAGGGCCTGCTCGCGGGCGCCCTGGCCGAGGTCGCCGTGGACCGCGCCGGAGGCGAAGCCGCGCTGCTTGAGCTGGTCGGCCAGGTCGGCCGCCGTGCGCTTGGTGCGGCAGAAGACCATGGCCAGTCCGCGGCCCTCGGCCTGCAGTATGCGCGCCACCATCTCGGGCTTGTCCATGTTGTGCGCGCGGTAGATGTACTGCTTCGTGTTCGCGACCGTCGCGCCCTCGTCGTCCGGCGAGGTGGCGCGGATGTGCGTGGGCTGCGACATGTAGCGGCGGGCCAGTCCGATGACCGCGCCCGGCATGGTGGCCGAGAACAGCATGGTCTGGCGCCGGGCCGGCAGCATGTTGATGATCTTCTCGACGTCGGGCAGGAAGCCCAGGTCGAGCATCTCGTCGGCCTCGTCGAGGACCAGGCACCTGACGTGCTTGAGGCTCAGCTTCTTCTGGCCCGCGAGGTCCAGCAGGCGGCCCGGGGTGCCGACGATCACGTCGACGCCCTTCTTCAGGGCCTCCACCTGCGGCTCGTAGGCCCGGCCGCCGTAGATGGCGAGGACGCGCACGTTGCGGGCCTTGCCGGCGGTCAGGAGGTCGTTGGTGACCTGCTGGCACAGCTCACGCGTCGGAACGACGACGAGGGCCTGCGGGGCGTCGGTCAGGGACTCGGGCGCGGCGCGGCCCGCCTCGACGTCGGCGGGGACGGTGACGCGCTCGAGGAGCGGGAGGCCGAAGCCCAGCGTCTTGCCGGTGCCGGTCTTGGCCTGGCCGATCACGTCCGTGCCCGAGAGGGCCACGGGGAGCGTCAGCTCCTGGATCGGGAAAGGGGTGATGATGCCGACGGCTTCGAGGGCTTCGGCGGTCTCGGGGAGGATCCCGAGGGATCGGAACGTCGTAGTCAGGGTGCTGCCTCTTCTGTGTACGTGGTGCGAGGCGAGCGCGCGGGTCGTGCCGGACCGTGTCGGGGACGTCGGCTGCCTTACGGGTGAGCCGTAGGACACGGGACCTCTGTCGACGCTCCAGCGCTCGTACCACTGAGGGTCCCCCTCCGGAATCCGTACGCAGCGTGGCGCACAGCAGGGAGGGCTGTCGGGTCGGAGCCGATCGGGCCACCGACCGGGCATCCTCATGCGTGCGGCCCGACGGCGATGTCACGTACCCGTACGTCACATACTCGGCAGGCGCATTACCACCATACCCCGGATTCGCGCACACGCGATGGCCGAATTGGTCACGTAGTCGTCGTCACACTCACTGACCAGGGCCTTCCCGCTGTCGAAGAGCGGGCTATTGTGCGCTGCATGACGAGCTCTGACAAGCCTGGCACCGCCGCAGACGCCCCCGCTGCATCCCCCGCATCCGCCGAAACCGCCGGATCCACCTCGATCGCCGCCCGGGACTGGGCGACGGCCGCGGCCGATCCGCAGTACCGCGCCGCGGTCGTGGACCTGCTCGGCGCGCTCGCGTACGGCGAGCTGGCGGCGTTCGAGCGGCTCGCCGAGGACGCCAAGCTGGCGCCCACGCTGGCGGACAAGGCGGAGCTGGCGAAGATGGCGTCTGCGGAGTTCCACCACTTCGAGCGGCTGCGCGACCGGCTCGCCGAGATCGGCGAGGAGCCGACGGGGGCCATGGAACCGTTCGTGGCCGCCTTCGCCGGCTTCCACAAGCAGACCGATCCCTCCGACTGGCTGGAGGGGCTCGTCAAGGCGTACGTCGGCGACTCCATCGCCAGTGACTTCTACCGCGAGGTCGCGGCCCGCATCGACACGGACACCCGGGAGCTGGTGCTGGCCGTGCTCGACGACACCGGGCACGCCGGTTTCGCCGTGGAGAAGGTGCGCGCGGCGATCGACGCCGACCCGCGGGTGGGGGGCCGGCTCGCGCTGTGGGCGCGGCGGCTGATGGGGGAGGCGCTGTCGCAGTCCCAGCGGGTGGTGGCCGACCGGGACGCGCTGTCGACGATGCTGGTGGGCGGCGTCGCGGACGGCTTCGACCTGGCCGAGGTCGGGAGGATGTTCTCCCGGATCACCGAGGCGCACACCAAGCGGATGGCGGCGCTGGGGCTGGCCGCCTGAGCACGGCCGGCCGGCGAGGCCCGGCCGGCACGGCGACCGGTGGAACGGTGGTGTCAGGCCGGCGCCGAGCTGCCGCGGAGGGCTCCCGCTCCCGCGGGGCGCAGCAGCAGTGACAGGGCGGCCGCGGCGAGCGTGGCCGAGCCGAGGAGCACCAGGGGCAGACTGGCCGCGCCCAGTGCGGTGTGCGTCACGAACGCCCCGAACAGCGCCCCCGCCGCGCCCGTCGGCAGCACCAGGATGCGGGCGGGAAGACGGTGCGGCAGCCGGTGGGCCGCGGCCCACGCCAGAGCGAGTCCGAGGATCGCGGCGCTGATCGCTTCGAAGAGCATGTCGGGGTCCCTCCCAGATGGCCGGCCTGCCCGCAACGGTCACACCCGTCTTACCCCTGACCTGCGGAATACAACCCTCCCCCTGTGGGTGAACTGTGGCCCGTCCGTGAACGCGCTTTCGTACCCGGGGGCCGCCCGTGGACGCGCGTACGAACCCGTGGACACGCGCACGAAAGGGGCCCGGCGGTGACTCGCACCGCCGGGCCCCTTCCGTTACTTCGTCCGTCGTCCCGGCTACAGCGCGCCGAAGCCCACCTTGCGCGGGGCCGGCTCACCGATCTCGACGTAGGCGAGACGGTCGGCCGGCACCAGGATCTTGCGGCCGTGTTCGTCCACGAGGCTCAGCAGCTGCGACTTGCCCGCCAGTGCCTCGCCCACCACGCGCTCGACGTCTTCGGCGCTCTGACCGCTCTCCAGAACGATCTCGCGGGGCGCGTGCTGCACGCCGATCTTGACCTCCACGGCTATGTCCCTCCGACGGTCAGTGAAGTGCGCGATCATCCGCGCCGTACCCCGCACACATTAGCCCGGTGAGGGGACGTACACGGTGCGTCCGAGAACGCCAGGAGCGAACAGCCGACGGGAACAGAACGGGAGGAGGGCCGGAACGGAGCCGCCCTCACACCCGCCGCGCGGTGCCGGTCGGCGCCTGTCGGTGCCCCTCAGTGCTGATCGGTGCCGTGCAGCGGGAAGCCCGCGATGCCCCGCCAGGCCAGCGACGTCAGCAGCTGGACCGCCTGGTCGCGCGGCACGCTGCGGTCGCTGTGCAGCCAGGACCGGGCCACCACCTGGGCGAGGCCGCCCAGACCGGACGCCAGCAGCATCGACTCCGCGCGCGAGAGGCCGGTGTCCTCGGCGATGACGTCGCAGATCGCCTCGGCGCACTCGTTCGTGACCTTGTCCACGCGCTCGCGCACGGCGGGCTCGTTGGTCAGGTCCGACTCGAAGACCAGCCGGAAGGCGCCGCCGTCGTCCTCGACGTACGCGAAGTAGGCGTCCATGGTCGCGCGGACGCGCTGCTTGTTGTCGGTCGTAGAGGCGAGCGCGCTGCGCACGGACTGGATCAGCGCCTCGCAGTGCTGGTCCAGCAGTGCCAGGTAGAGGTCGAGCTTGCCCGGGAAGTGCTGGTAGAGCACGGGCTTGCTGACGCCGGCGCGCTCGGCGATGTCGTCCATCGCGGCCGAGTGGTACCCCTGGGCCACGAATACTTCCTGTGCGGCGCCCAGCAACTGGTTGCGTCGGGCTCGGCGGGGAAGGCGTGTGCCCCGCGGGCGTACCGCCTCTGTCTGCTCGATGGCTGTCACGCCGCCTCCCATAGTCGTCCTCGTGCGGTGTGCGCCGCGCTGTCATCGTACTTTTCGGTAACCGTGGTGTGTGTGCTGCGGGCGCAGAATTTCACGGACCGGACGGCGGCGAAAGCCGCACAACAGGTTTCAAAAGACCTCAGGCCGGGCAGAGATCGGCCTCCGTTCGCGGCTCCGGACGTCAGCGGTAGTCGTCCTCGTCGTGGGAGACGACCCGGGCCTGTTCCGCCAGGTCGGCCTCGTCGGCGCGGTCGGCGTCGGCGTCGTTCAGCGGGTCGTCGCGCTCCGGTACGACATCCGTCCGCTGCTCGGCCGTGTCGGCGTCGGGCGCTTCCACGTCGCGTTCCTCCGGGTCCGGTGCCCCGGTGCCGGCGGACTCGTCGAAGGTCTCGGGGTCGGTCGGGTCGACGGTCATGCTGGACTCCCTTCCTGCGAACGTCCCTGTGGGGTCAGGGGCCACACGCGGGTGCCCATTCCACGAGCCTAGGAGACACCCGAAACGGGCGCCACGTGTCGGACCGCGCTCCCTGCTTGTGATGGCGAACACGTGAGCCATTGCGTGATCGTCTCGTAACATTGCCGCATGCCTTCGATCGAGCCGCCATCCGTGCCGCCCGCCAACGTGCTGCCGAGGGTCGCGGCGGTCAGGGCCGCCGACGGCGAGCGGCTCGGGTCGGTCCGGCTTCCGGGCGTCACCCTCACGGTGCGGTCGAGACCCCCGCAGCGCGAGGGACTGCCGCCCGCCCTGTACATCCACGGCCTCGGCGGTTCCTCCCAGAACTGGTCGGCGTTGATGCCGCTGCTGGACGGCGTCGTCGAGAGCGAGGCCCTCGACCTGCCGGGGTTCGGCGACTCCCCGCCGCCGGACGACGGCGACTACTCGATCACGGGGCACGCCCGCGCGGTCGTCCGCCGCCTCGACGCCTCCCGGCGCGGCCCCGTGCACCTCTTCGGCAACTCGCTCGGCGGCGCCGTGGCCACCCGCATCGCCGCGGCGCGGCCCGACCTGGTGCGCACGCTCACCCTCGTCTCGCCCGCGCTGCCGGAGCTGCGCGTGCAGCGCAGCGCGGTGCCCACCGGTCTGCTGGCGGTGCCGGGAGTGGCGTCGCTCTTCACCCGGGTCAGCCGGGACTGGACCGCCGAGCAGCGGGTCCGCGGGGTGACGGCGCTCTGCTACGGCGATCCGGACCGGGTCTCGCCGGAGGGGTTCCGCAACGCGGTGGAGGAGATGGAGCGGCGACTGCGGCTGCCGTACTTCTGGGACGCGATGGCGCGCTCCGCCCGAGGCATCGTCAACTCCTATACGGTGGGCGGCCAGTACGGACTGTGGCGACAGGCGGAGCGGGTTCTCGCACCCACGCTCCTGGTCTACGGTGGTCGCGACAGACTCGTCGGCTACCGCATGGCCGCGCGGGCCACCCGTGCCTTCCGCGACTCCCGGCTGCTGACGCTGCCGGACGCGGGACACGTGGCGATGATGGAATATCCGGACGCCGTGGCCACCGCGTTCCGTGAACTCCTCGCGGACACCGAGGGGCCGGCGGCCGGCGAGAGGACCGACGGGGTCGTCGAGGACGAGCCCGCCAACCAGACCACAGGAGGCTGAGGCGCGACGTGGGACGCCACAGCCGCCGGGGACCCGCCCCCAGGGCCGACGCCGCGGATCCCGCCACCCCGCGGAAGGACCGGCCCGGAGTACCGGGTCGCCGCGCGGCCGGGCCGCCGCCGGGGCAGCGAACCCCGCCGACGGGGCCCAGGCCGCCCGGCAACGCACCGCGTACGGCACCCGGGGGGCCCTGGGCCGGGCCCCAGGGGGCGGCTCCGCCGGGGCAGGAGCAGGGACGGGGGCAGCGCTTCCCGGACGGGCGGTTCCCCGACGGGACTCCGGCCCACGGCTTTCCGACGCTTCCGGGCGGTGTCCCGGCACGAGGATTCCCGGGCGGCCCGGACGGCACGCCGGCCCATGGCGTACCGGGGCTCGCCGACGGCACTCCGGCGCGCGGCGTACCGCAGTTCACCGACGGCACTCCGGCGCACGGGGTGCCGCGGGTGCGGGGCGGTCATCCCGAGCAGCGTGAAACCGGCGGCGGCTGGGGCGAGCTGGGCGGCCGGACCGCGCCCCCGGGGCAGCCCACCCGACCGGGGCCGCCCCTGCCGCGGCAACGGCAGGGACCACCTCAGGGACCGCCGCAGGAAGCTCCGCAAGGGCGTCGGCAAGATCCCGGGCAAGGCCCCCGGCAGGAGTACCTGGACGCCTTCGCCGGGGACGACGACGTCTTCGCGGCCCGCGCTCCGCACCGTACGGCCGCCCCCGCGCGGTCCGCCGACCCGTACTCCTCGGTCACCGACTGGAGCGCGGACGACGGCGCCGGCAACACCCTCGCGTCGGCCGCGGGCGGCGACGACGGCGACGACGCTCCGCCCACCGGCGAGCCCGTCTCGGCCAAGGGCGGCAAGGGCAGGGCCTTCACCGGCGTCGCGGCGGCCGCCGTCACCACCGTGCTGGCGGTCGTCGTGGCGGGTCAGGTGGCCGACGGGTCGGACGCGGGCGGCACCACGTCGCAGTCCGCCGCGGGCCAGGCCCGCGACGCGCACGGCTCCTCGTCCCGGGCGGACGAACGCGCCACTCCCTCCGCCCCCGCCCCGCCCCTGACGTACGAACAGAAACTCGGCAAGAGGTACCCGCTCGGCGCCGACCTCAAGGGGTCGGGGAAGTTCGACGCGATCCCGGGCATCGCGAAGGCACCCGGGGCGGGACAGAAGTACACCTACCGAGTGGACGTGGAGCAGGGGCTCGGTCTCGACGGCGAACTCTTCGCCGATGCCGTGCAGAAGACGCTCAACGACCAACGCAGCTGGGCGCACAACGGCGCCCGCACCTTCGAACGCATCCACTCCGGACAGCCCGACTTCGTGATCACGCTGGCCAGCCCCGGTACCACCGCCGAGTGGTGCGCCAAGTCGGGGCTGGACACCACCGAGGACAACGTCTCGTGCGACTCGGCCGCCACCGAGCGCGTGATGATCAACGCGTACCGCTGGGCGCAGGGGGCGGAGCCCTACGGCGACGCGATCCTCCCGTACCGGCAGATGCTCATCAACCACGAGGTCGGACACCGTCTCGGCCACAACCACGTCACCTGCGACAAGGACGGCGAACTCGCCCCGGTCATGCAGCAGCAGACCAAGTTCCTCGACCATGACGGGATCCACTGCCGACCCAACCCCTGGGCCTATCCGAACGACTGACTGGCCGTCAGGCCGGGCCCTTGGGATGGCACACGGTAATCGCATGATCTCTTAGCGCGACAGAACGCGCCCCGTGCGGGAAAGTTACGACCGTTCACCCCTTTTGGTGGCGCGATGGACAACCGTCCATCGCGCCACTGCCTTGTCCGCATACGTTCGTCCCGCTGCGAGCCGCCGGGCCAACGGCGGCTCCCCAAAAGGAGGATCGGGGGTGCGCGCGTGCGCATCGGACTGCTTACGGAGGGCGGCTATCCGTACGTGGGCGGTGAGGCCGTGCTCTGGTGCGACCGGCTGGTGCGCGGGCTGGCGCAGCACGAGTTCGACGTCTACGCGCTCAGCCACAGCGAGCACCAGGAGGCCGAGGGGTGGGTGCCGTTGCCGCCGCAGGTCGGACGGGTGCGCACCGCGTCGCTGTGGGACCACGAGGACGACGGGGTCGCGTACGGCCGGCGTGCGCGCCGGCGCTTCGCCGAGTGCTACGGCGAACTGGCCGCGGCCCTGTGCACGGGCGCTCCCGGTGACCCGGCCGGTGCGGCGGAGGACGGTTCGACCCTTCAGGCGGACCGTTTCGCCTACGCGTTGTACGGCCTCGCCGACCTCGCCCGGGACGAAGGCGGACTGACCACGGCACTGCGCTCCGAGACCGCGGTGCGCGCCCTGGAACGCGCCTGTCGCACGCCCGGCGCCCACCGAGCCGCCCGCGAGGCGCGCGTCCCCGATCTGCTGACGGTCGCCGCGCGCCTCGAACACGCTCTGCGCCCCCTGTCGCTCGACTGGTACGAGGACGACGGACTCGGCGCGGTGGACCTGTGCCACGCTGCCTCCGGCGGCCCGGCCGCCCTCCCGGGCCTGCTCGCCCAGCACTTCTGCGACGTACCGCTGCTGGTCACCGAGTACGGCGTGCGGCTTCGGACGCACTACCTCACGGAGCCCGACTCCCCACCGGCGATACGGTCCCTGCTGGCCGCCTTCCACGGCCGGCTGGCCGCCGAGACCTACCGGCACGCATCCGTGATCACGCCGGGCAACGCGCACGCCCGCCGGTGGCAGGAACGCTGCGGGGCCGAGCGCGCCAAGCTCCGCACGGTCCACCCGGGCATGGACGCGGCGCCCTTCGCCGAGGCGGGAGAGGCACCGGAGTACGCCGACCCGCAGACCCTCGTCTGGGTCGGCCGAATCGAACCGGCCAAGGACCTGGTGTCGCTGCTGCACGCCTTCGCGGAGATCCGCAGGGCGGAGCCCGGGGCGCGCCTGCGGATCGTGGGCGCGCCGTCCGGCCCCGAGGGTGCGGCCTACCTCGCCCACTGCAAGGGCCTGGCCGCGCAGCTCTTCCCCGACGAGGCCGACGGCCCGCACGCCGTCGGCCGCAACCCGGTGTCCTTCGAGGAGATCGGCGGCCCGGAGCTGCCGTCCCGCGCGGACGCCTACACCGCGGGCGCCGTGGTGGTGCTCTCCAGCGTCGTCGAGGGATTCCCGTCCGGGCTCGTCGAGGCCATGTTCTGCGGCCGCGCGACGGTGTCCACCGACGTCGGCGCGGTGGTGGAGGCCATCGGCGGTACGGGGCTCGTCGTGCCCCCGCGCAACCCGCGGGCGCTCGCCGAGGCGTGCGTCGCGCTGCTGCGCGACCCCGAGCGCCGTGAGCGCCTCGGCGCCGCCGCGCGCGCCCGCGCACTGGAGTTGTTCACCGTCGAGCAGAACGTCACGGCATTTCACGGCATTTACCTGGAGATCCTCTTGCGCACGCCGGTACGCCGGGTCCTGCTCGACGACACCGGGGAACCTCTGCCGTTCGCCGCGCCGGCCGAGGCCCACGTCCCCGGACGCTGGTCCGATCCCGCCCGCGTCGCGGCCCGCAGTGGCCCCGGCTGGGCCACGGACACACCGGCCCGGACGACGGACGCCCGGGCCACACCCGCCCGGACCGCGACCGCAGACACCATGCGGGCGGGCACCGGGAACGCGGGCACCGTGAGCGCAGACACGGCGACTGCCGGTGCCTCGACTGCCGGTGCCTCGACCGCCGGGGGTGCGAAGGTCCGCGGTGGGACCGAACGCGGGGGGACCGAACTCCGCGCGACCGAACGGGCCGCCACCGCCCGTGTCACGGCCCCTGTTTCCGTGACCGAGGGAGCAGCCCGATGAGCGGCCTCGGCGAGCTGGACCGGCCCGAGACCCCCCGCAGCCCGGGCGCCTGGGACGAACGCTCGCGGAAGTCCCTCACCGACCGCGCCCCGGGTCCCGGAGACGCTGCCGCACCGTCGTCCGGCGACGGAGGAGCCGCCCGCGGCGGCGCACAGCCGCCGTCCACCGTGCGCCGGGCCGCCGCCGACCCGGTGAAGGCCCTGATGCACCGCCACCGCGACCTGTGCGAACGCGCCGTGGACCCCCTGGAGATCGCCGCGGGCCTGGAGGCGCACGGCGTCACCGACCGGACCGCCGCACGCTTCCGCCATCGGGACGTCTTCTCCCTCGCGGAGGAGATGTACGCCCGCATCCCGCGGGACGGCGACGCTCCACCGCGTCCCACGGAACCGTCGGCGCCCCGCGCGGCCCGTGCGGCCTGGATCGTCCTCGCCCCGCTGCCCGGCGTGCTGTGCGCCGCCGCGGTGGCGGGCCTGCGCCTCACCGAGGGCCGGCCCCGGCTGATCGCCGCCGCGGTCGGCGCCCTCGCGGTGGCCCTGGCCCTGCGCGCGGTCCTGCGCCGCGGTCCGCTGCGCGCCGCTGCGCGCACCTCCGGCACCTGGACCTGCTGGCTCGTCGGCTACGCCCTGCTCGGCGACGGCCTCCTGCACACCGCTCTCACCGGTGGCCCCGACGCCCTGCCCGACGGCACCGCCGGTGGCCCGTGGCCCGTCGCCGCCGCCCCCGTTGTGGCGCTCGCCCTGTCCTGCGTGCCCGCGGCCGTCGGCGCCCACCTCTTCACGACACGCGCCCGCCGCCGACTGACGTCCAGCCGGGGCCTGGCCGACTTCTCGGCCTCCGTACGCCCCCTGCTGCTGGGCGTGTTCGCGCTGTACACCGGCGCTCTGGCGGTCCTGCTCGCGCTGACCGGCGCGGTACTCGGCGAGCCCGCCGCGTACCCGCAGGCCCTCACCCTGGGCGCGCTGCTCCTGCTCGCCCGGCTGCTCACCGTGCACGGTCACGCCCACGCCGCCACCCTCGTCCTCACCGCCGCGGCCGCCGCCGAGGCGACCGCCCTGGCCACGGTCTTCGCAGGCCGCCTCCCCGGCTGCGGGTTCCTGGCCGCACCCGTGGAGGCCCTGGTCGCCGTGTGCGGCCCGGCAGGCGTACCGACGGCGGCTTGCGGCGTCGGCGCCCTGACCCTCCTGGCGCACGCGACCCGCCGCCTGACCAGGGCCTCGGCGCACGCCCACGCGCACGGCCAGGCCCGGGTGACGGCGTCACGGCCGAGGTGACCGCGCTTCCCCGCACAGACAGCCCTCCACCCACCCGCGTCCCCTCCCAAGATTCCCCCGAATTCCCCCCGCAATTGCCTCGAAGGAGCCCCAGATGATCACTTCCCGACCCGACGCCCCGGCACGGGGAGCCGTGCGATGAGAGTCCTGCTGATCGGATCCAACGGATACCTCGGCCGCTTCGTCGCCGACCGGCTGCTCGCCGACCCCGCCGTCCAGCTCACCGCTCTCGGCCGGGGCGACGACGCCGACGTCCGCTTCGACCTCGCCACCGGAAGCCCCGGCGCCCTCACCCGCTTCCTCGACGCGGTGCATCCCGGTGTCGTGGTCAACTGCGCGGGCACCACCCGGGGCGGCGCCCGCGAACTCACCCGGCACAACACCGTGGCCGTCGCCACCGTCTGCGAGGCCCTGCGTCGCAGCGGGTGCGGCGCCCGCCTGGTGCAGGTCGGCTGCAGCGCCGAGTACGGCCCCAGCCAGCCCGGCTCCTCCACCGCGGAGGACGCGGTGCCCCGCCCCGGCGGTCCCTACGGCGTCAGCAAACTCGCCGCGACCGAGCTGGTGCTCGGCTCCGGCCTGGACGCCGTGGTGCTCCGCGTCTTCTCGCCCGCCGGGCCCGGCACCCCGGCCGGCTCCCCGCTGGGCCGGCTCGCCGAGGCGATGCGCCGCGCCATGCAGTCCGGCGACGGTGAGCTGCGGCTCGGCGGCCTCGGTGCCCAGCGCGACTTCATCGACGTCCGCGATGTCGCCCGAGCCGTCCACGCCGCCTCCCTCTCCGCCGCGCAGGGCGTCATCAACATCGGCTCCGGCCGTGCCGTCCGGCTGCGCGACGCCGCCGCCACCCTCGCCCGTGTGGCCGGCTACGGCGGCGCCCTGCACGAACTCGACGCACCGCCCGGCGCCCTTCGGCCCACCATCGGCCATCCTCGCGGCGAGGTCCTCGGACACCGCGCCGACGCCCTCGGCCACCACCGCGCCGAAGCTCTCGGCCATCACCGCCCGGACCCCCTCGGGCACCGCGGCGACCGCACCGACGGCGAGCACCCGGCACCGGTCGCCTACCCCTACCCGGACGGCTGCGGCAGCTGGCAGCAGGCAGACGTGCGCACCGCACGCGACCGGCTCGGCTGGCGGCCCCGCATCGCCCTCGAGGAGTCCCTCGCCGACATCTGGATGGAGGCGGCATGCCGTATCTGACCAGCACCCGGGCGGGCACGGCGAGCACCGACGTCCGCACCGGCCTGGGCGTCCCGGGCCTTGCCCATCCGCTCGTCGCCCCAGGTGAGTGGGAGGACCTCACCCGTCCGGGCACCCCGCTGCACTGGGTCGTCCTCAACATCGCCGACGGTCCCGGCGCCCACCCCGACCCGCGCTGCCTGGCGGTCGCCGGCCGGCTGCGCAACGCGGGCGTCCGTGTGCTCGGCCATCTCGATGCCCTCCACGGAGCGCGCAGCCTCGGCGCAATGATCTCCGACGCCCACCGCTATCTCGACTGGTACCAGGTCGACGGCTTCCTCCTCGACCGCTGCCCCTCGGAGCGGGCGGCGCTCCCCGAGATCCGCCGCACCGTCACCACGCTCCGGGTGATCCGTGACGATGCCCACATAGTGCTCGGCCACGGGACCCATCCCCATCCCCGCTACGCCGAGCACGCCGACCAGCTCGTCACCTTCTCGGGCTCCTGGGCCGACTACCGCTGGTCCCAGGCCCCCGAGTGGAGCGCCGACCATCCCCCCGAACGCTTCTGCCACTTCGTCCACGGCGTGCCGCACGGGCATCTCGAAGAAGCACTGCGCCTCGCGCGCTGGCAGGGAGCCGCGACGATCTACTTCACCGACCGCACGGACCACGGCGGCCGTGTCGACCCCTGGGAGACCATGCCCGGCTACTGGGACGAGATCGTCTCGCGGGTCGGGACGGGTGTCTCGGAATGAAAAAGGCCGTGGCAGTGTTACTGGCAGAGCAACCGTAATCACTGACCGACCAACGGAGTCCCCGTGTCGCTGCCACCCCTGGTCGAGCCGGCCGCCGAGCTCACCGTAGACGAGGTCCGCAGGTACTCCCGCCACCTGATCATCCCCGATGTGGGGATGGACGGGCAGAAGCGGCTGAAGAACGCCAAGGTGCTCGCCGTGGGCGCGGGCGGCCTCGGTTCGCCGACCCTGATGTACCTGGCGGCAGCCGGTGTCGGCACGCTCGGCATCATCGAGTTCGACGAGGTCGACGAGTCCAACCTGCAGCGTCAGGTCATCCACAGCCAGGCCGACATCGGCCGGCCCAAGGCGGAGTCCGCCCGCGACACCATCAAGGGCATCAACCCGTACGTGGACGTGATCCTTCACCAGGAGCGGCTCGAGGCCGACAACGTGATGGACATCTTCAGCCAGTACGACCTGATCGTCGACGGTACGGACAACTTCGCGACCCGTTACCTCGTCAACGACGCCTGCGTGCTGCTGAACAAGCCCTACATCTGGGGTTCGATCTACCGCTTCGACGGCCAGGCCTCCGTCTTCTGGTCCGAGCACGGCCCCTGCTACCGCTGCCTCTACCCGGAGCCCCCGCCCCCCGGCATGGTCCCCTCCTGTGCCGAGGGCGGCGTCCTGGGCGTCCTGTGCGCCTCCATCGGCTCCATCCAGACCAACGAGGCCATCAAGCTCCTCCAGGGCATCGGCGAGCCGCTGCTCGGCCGCCTGATGATCTACGACGCCCTGGAGATGACGTACCGCCAGGTCAAGGTCCGCAAGGACCCCGACTGCGCGGTCTGCGGTGAGAACCCGACCGTCACCGAGCTCATCGACTACGAGGCCTTCTGCGGCGTCGTCTCTGACGAGGCCCAGGCGGCCGCCGCCGACTCCACCATCACTCCCAAGCAGCTCAAGGAGTGGATGGACGACGGCGAGAACATCGAGCTCATCGACGTCCGCGAGCCGAACGAGTTCGAGATCGTCTCCATCCCGGGCGCCACGCTGATCCCGAAGAACGAGTTCCTCATGGGCTCCGCCCTGGAGAGCCTGCCGCAGGACAAGAAGATCGTCTTGAACTGCAAGACGGGTGTCCGCAGTGCGGAAGTCCTCGCGGTCCTCAAGTCCGCCGGCTTCTCGGACGCCGTCCACGTCGGCGGCGGCGTGATCGGCTGGGTCAACCAGATCGAGCCGGACAAGCCCGTCTACTGACCGGACCCCGGTCCGCCTCCCGGGACGGCGGGGGCTTCGGGCGCCGTGGGCGCTCGGGGCCCCCGCCGTCGTCAGGAGCAGACCTTGCCGTCCTCGGGCACCGTCCCCTTCAGGAGGTAGGTGTCCACCGCGGAGTCGACACAGTCGCTCCCGCTGCCGTACGCCCCGTGCCCCTCGCCCTTCCAGGTCAGCACCACACCGACGTCCTTGCCCAGCTCGTCCGCCATCCTGCGGGCGCCCTCGTAGGGCGTGGCCGGGTCGCCCGTGTTGCCGACCACCAGGATGGGGTCCGCGCCGGGCGCGCTCACCTCCGGAGTCTCGTGCTGACCGGCCACCGGCCAGTCGTGGCACCACCCGGCGGTGTCCCAGCCGAGGAAGGCGCCGAAGACGGGCGAGACCTCCTCGAACTTCGGGAGCAGCTTCTTCGTCTCCTCCAGCGTCGGCCGCTGCTTGTCGTCCAGGCAGGATATGAGCCGTTGCGAGTGGGTCGTCGTGCCGTAGCGACCCGAGTCGTCCCGCTCGTTGTAGCCGTCGGCGAGAGCCAGCAACTCGGAGCCGTCGCCCTGCTCCGCGGCCTCCAGCGCGCTGGTGAGGGACGGCCAGCCGCTCTCGCTGTAGAGCGGCAGCACGATCCCGGTGAGCGCGAGTGTCTGCGTCAGTCTCCGGTCCGGGGAGGACGTCGGCAGCGGCTCCGCGTCCAGCCGCTCCAGCAGGTCGGCGATCTTCCGCGACCCCTTCCCGGGTTCCTGCCCGGTCGACTCCAGGTAGTCGTCCAGCGCGCGCTGGAAGCCCCTCGCCTGGTTCTCCGCGTGGCCCATCGTGTCCGCGGCCGGGTCCACCACGGCGTCGAGGATCACTCGCCCCACGTGCTCGGGGAAGAGATGGGCGTAGACGCCGCCGAGTTCGGTGCCGTAGGAGATGCCGAAGTAATGCATCCTCTCGTCACCCAGCACGTGCCGCATCAGGTCCATGTCGCGGGCGGTGTCGGTGGTCGAGACGTGCGCCATCAGCTTGCCGGCGGCCTTCTGGCAACCCTTGCCGAAGTCGGCCGCGTTCTCCAGGTACGCCTGCTCCTCGGCCGGTGTGTCCGGCGTCGAGTCCACCGACTCGGCGTCCGCCATCGCCTCGTCGCTGCGGCAGCGGACGCCCTCACTGGCCGCCACGCCGCGCGGGTCCCAGCTCACCAGGTCGTACCGCTTGTGCAGGGAGGAGACGGTGTCGGCGTAGGACGGCATCATGGAGACGCCTGAGCCGCCGGGTCCGCCGAAGTTGAACAGCAGCGAACCGATGCGGTCGTCTCCGGTGGCCTTGGCCCGGATCAGTGCCAGGCCGATGGTCTCCCCGTCCGGGTCGGACCAGTCCAGCGGCGCCTTGAGCGTGGCGCACTGCCAGTCGTCGCCCGGCGCGGGGGAGTCGGCCGTGCCCTTGCAGCGGCCCCAGTCCAGTGCCTGGGACGCGAGGGCTTCGGGCACCCCCGACGGCGCCGCCGCCGACGGGCCCGCGCTGCTCCTGTCCCCGTCCCCCCGGTCGTCGCCGGACGAGCCGCCGCTGCAGCCCGCCGTCAGCAGTGCGGCGGCGGCCGTCAGAGCCGTCCACCGTACGAGTCGCGCCATGTCCTCTCCCCCCTGGCAAGCCGTCCGCGCCCGTGCAGCGGATGGCGGTGATGCCATGGTAGGCGGATGCCGCGGCAGCCGCCGACTCCTGTGGATAACGCTCTGACCTGCTGGTTCGGGCGAGCGTCGATGATCATCGGGGTGCGATGGTCAGGAGCAGACGGTTCCGGCCGCGGGCACCTTCCCGTTCAGGAGATAGCCGTCCACCGCGCCCCGTACGCACTTGTTCTTGCTGTCGTAGGCCCCGTGCCCCTGGCCCTTGAACGTCAGCTCCACGCCGACGCCCTTCCCCAGCGCCTCGGCCATCTTTCCGGCACCCTCGTAGGGCGTCGCCGGGTCCCCGGTGTTGCCGATCACCAGGATCGGCGGGGCACCCGGTGCGCCGACGTCGGGATGGCCGGCGGCGCCGGGCACCGCCCAGTCGGTGCAACTCACCATGGACCAGGCGAGGTAGTCGCCGAACACGGGCGAGGCCTTGCGGAACTCGGGCAGCCTGCCCTCCACGTCGGCCGAGTCGTACCGCGCCTTGTCGTCGGCGCAGCTGATGGCGGTGTTGGCCGCGCCGATGTTGCTGTACCGGCCGTTCTCGTCGCGCCCGTTCAACGAGTCCGACAGCGCCATCAGAAGGCGGCCGTCACCGTCGTACGCCTGCTCCAGGCCCTCGGTGAGGTACTCCCAGAAGTCCTTCGAGTAGAGCGACTGCGCGATGCCGCCGGTCGCGGCGGTCTCGGTGAGCTTGCGGGGGAGGATGCCCGGGATCGGCCTGCGGTCGAGGTCCTTGAGCAACTTGGCGATACGGGACTTGACGTCCTCCGCGGTCTCCCCGATGGGGCAGTCCTCGGTCTTGGAGACGCAGTCCTCGGCGAAGTTGTCGAGCGCGAGCTGGAAGCCCTTCGCCTGGCCGAGCGCACTCTGCTCTCCGGTCTGCGTCGGGTCGACGACCGCGTCGAAGACGGCGCGGCCCACCTTCCTGGGGAACAGATGGGCGTAGACGCCGCCGAGTTCGGTGCCGTAGGAGATGCCGAAGTAGTGCAGCTTCTCGTCGCCCAGCACCTGGCGCATCAGGTCCATGTCGCGGGCCGCGTCGGTGGTGCGCACATGCGGAAGGATCTTCTTCGAGTTCTTCTCGCAGGCGGCGTTGAACTCCTCCGTGTTGTCCAGCAGCTCGGTGCGCTCGGCCTGGTCGTCGGGGGTGGCGTCCTGCTGGAAGTAGGCGTCGAGCTGCTTGTCGTCCAGGCACTGGACGGGGTCGCTGCGGCCGACTCCGCGCGGATCGAAGCTGACCAGGTCGTAGCGGGTGCGCAGCTTCGCGTAGTCCTGGCCGAAGGCGGGCAGCGTGCTGACGCCCGATCCGCCCGGACCGCCGAAGTTGAAGACGAGGGAGCCGATCCGCCGGTCCGCCGCCCCGCTGGACTCGACCCGGATCAGCGCGACGCCGATCGTGTCGCCCCGGGGGTCGTCCCAGTCGAGCGGTGCCTTCATGGTGGCGCACTGCCACTCGTCGCCGTCCGGCAGCGGGGAAGGAGCGGCGCCGCCGCCCTCGGCCCCGGAGGGAGCGGGGCAGTCCTTCCAGTCGAGCTTCTGGGCGGTCAGGTCCTCCTCCCCGCCGGAGTCTCCTCCGGAGCCGTCGCTGCAACCCGCCGACGCGGACAGCACCACGGCGGTGACGGCGGTCAGGACGCCGGCGCGCAGCCGGAGGGAGTGCGGCATGCGTCCATCGTGCGGGCGCGGGCGGCCGGGCGCTCGGGGCGGCGGCCGTACGAGGTACGCGAGGCGTACGGCGCGGTCGGGCCGAAGGGCGCTACAGGGCCGCCTACAGTCGCCGCAGGGCCTCGTAAGGCCGCTGCAGGGCCTCTTTCCGGGACAGCCGCTACAGGGCTTCTTTCCGGGTCAGGTGGTTGAAGACCAGCCAGCCCGGCAGGACCGGCAGCCACAGGGTGAGCAGCCGGAACAGCAGCACCGCGGGGGCGGCGACCTCCTTGGGCAGGCCGACGGCGATCAGACCGACCGTCAGCGTGGCCTCCACGGCGCCCACACCGCCGGGCGTCGGCGCGGCGGACCCCAGGGCGTTGCCCGCGAGGAAGACGACCGCGACGCTCGCCAGACTGATGGACGTCGACTCGTCGCCGAAGGCGCGGATCGAGGCGTCCAGGCACATCACGAAGCACGCGGTGAGCAGCAGCATGCCGCCGATACCGGTGATCAGTTTCTGCGGCCGCTGCAGGATGTCGAGCATGCGCGGTACGACGCCGGCGAAAAGCGACCGCACGCGCGTGACGACGAATTTGCGCAGGAACGGCACCGACGTCACCACCAGCACGAGGACCGCCACGGTCAGCAGGCCCGCGATGACCGTCCGGGACGGCGACAGCGACGGCGTCTTCTCGGTCCCCGTCAGGTAGCCGAAGGAGAGCAGCATCAGGATGTGGCAGCCGAGTCCGAACAGCTGGGACGCGCCGACGCTCGCCACCGCGAGCCCCGGGCGTACGCCCGCCCGCTGCAGGAAACGGGTGTTCAGGGCCACGCCGCCGACCGCCGCGGGCGCGACGATCTTCACGAACGATCCCGCGACCTGCGCCGCCACGGTCCGCAGGAACGGCACCCGCTCCGGCACGAAGCCCAGCAGGGACATCGCCGCCGCCACGTAGCTCGCGGCCGAGAACAGCACCGCCGCGGCCACCCAGCCCCACTCCGCGTTGGAGATCAGCGGCCCGAACTCGATGTGGGTGAGCTGCGTCAGCAGGAAGTAGGCGCCGATCGCCCCGGCGATGAAGCTGATCAGCGTGCGCGGCCGCACCCGTTCCAGCCGGGCGGGCTCGACGGGGGCCTGCGGCCGGATGCGCAGCACCGCGTGGCGGATCTGGGTGAGCAGGTCCTCCTCGCGCGCCTCCTCCAGAGCCTCGTCGACGGCCCGTTTCTCGGCCCGCTGCTCCGCCCGTACGGCCTTCTTGTCCGGCTTGTCGGGCTTCGCGCTCTTGTCCGTCCTTGCGGCTGTGCCGTCCTGCTCGGTGGCGGTGTCCGGCCTGTCGCCGGCCGCCTCCGCGCGGGCGAGCTTCGCCTGCCGGGAGGACTCCAGGACCGCCTCGCGCTCGCGCTGTGCCCGCTCCCGGGCCAGTTTGCGCAGAGTCGCGCGCGTGGAGCGGCTCAGCGCGATGGGCTGGAGCATCGGCAGACAGTCCGCCACGGCGTCGGGGCCGAGCACCTCCACCGCCGAGGCGACCGCGCGTTCCGCGCCCACCCGCAGGCCGAGTGTCACCAGGAGCTGCGAGATGTCCATCCGCAGCAGCAGGTCGCCGGCCGCGATCTCGCCGATGCGCAGGTCGGTGAGGATCACCGTGCCGGAACGGTCCACCAGGATCGCGTCGCCCACCAGCCTGCGGTGCGCGATGCGCCGCGACTGCAGGGCCTGCACCTGCTCCCAGGTGCCGCGCAGCAGGTCGTCCGTGATCTCCTCGTCCGGGAGGGAGTCCAGAGTGCGCCCGCCGGTGTGCTCGTAGACGAGGATCACGGCGTCGGGGCCCAGCTCGGACGTCGCGATCAGCTTGGGCGCGTTGGCGCCGGCCGCGATCGCCGCGTACGCGAGCAGCGCCTCCTGCTCCAGCGCCTGCCGCAGTGACGGGAGGCTGCTGCGGGTGGCGAAGCCGCGCAGGGTCAGATTGCGCCAGGCGCGGTAGAAGAAGCCCTGCGCCTGCTGCTCCCGGTCCACCACGGTCACGTCGAGCGGCCGGCCGTCCTCCAGGGTGACGAAGTAGCGGCGGCCGCGGTCGCCGGTCTCCGTGGTGTCCGACGGCGCCTCCTGACGGGCGGCGGTCACCGGGTGGAAGCCCACGTGCCGCAGACCCGCCATCAGCGTCCGGCCGGTGGGCCGGACGTTGGGGGAACCGACCGCGTACAACGTGCCGTAGGCCACGGTCCAGCCGATCAGGACCGTGAGGATGATCGAGAACGGTGTCGTGTAGCCGGTGACGAGCATCGAGAAGGCGTCGAGCAGCAGCACGATCCACAGCACCGCGCGCCACCGGGGACGGCGCGACATGCCGACGGCCGTCATGTACGCGATGACCGGAGCCAGGTAGCCGTGCACGGGGTCGGTCAGTGCGTGGATGTCGCCGGGCGACGGCTGGGTGAGCGCGTCCTGGATCGAGCCGGGGGCGGCCCGGGCGACCCACAGGTCCGTGGCGAGGGTCACCCCGTGCGCGAGGACGGCCGCCAGTACGCCGTCGGCGATCCGCAGTCCGTCCCGTTTGATCAGCCGCTCGATCGCGAAGGCGACCGGCACCAGGAGGATCGCGATGCTGGACGCCAGCCCCGCGATCTTGATGAGCAGGTCCGGAGCCTGCCCGGTGCCCTTGTTGATGTCCTGTTCGAGACCCGAGGTGGTGCCGTGCGCGAAGGCGGCGACGGCGAGGAGCACCGCCACGGCGAGGACGCCCACCAGGAGCCGCATGAGGTCGGACGGACGGTGCACGCGCGCGGGGAGCAGCGGTTCGTCGCCCTCCACCTCGTCGATGTGGGCCACGTCGTCGGGGTCGGCGGCGGTCGCCGAGCGGCTCTCCGGCGACCGCCCGCCGGTCTTCCCGCCGCCGTCGTCCGCGGTGTCTGGGCGCGACGCAGCGTCAGAGGTGCCCTCGGCGTCCTCGGGGTGCGCACCCTGCTGCTTCATCGCCTCTTCTTGCTCTCGTATCACTGGTCACCGCCCGCACGATGGTGGCATGCCGTGCCGGTCCCGGCAGGCATCAGGGTGCCCGTGCGGGCCGCACAGTCTGCCCGAAGCGCCGCTCGCGGGCGAGGGACGCGCACCGTCCGGAGCGCGCCGTGCTGTCGGTGGAGTGCGGCAGGATGGGTCGGATGAGCGAGCAGAGCCTTCCGGACGACGCCCGCGCGGAGCGCGCGGACGCGCTGCCCGAGTACGCCGAGCGGGTCCTCGACGTGACCGAGGTGATCCCGCCGGGCCGTGTCATGACATACGGGGACGTCGCGGAGTACCTGGAGGAGGGGGGACCCCGCCAGGTCGGCCGTGTGATGTCCCTCTACGGCGGCGGCGTCCCCTGGTGGCGCATCGTCCGCGCGGACGGCGTCCTGCTCGCCGGGCAGGAGCTGGAGGCCCTCGACCGCTACCGGGAGGAGGGCACGCCCCTGAAGGAGGCGAGCAGAGCCGCGGAGGGGCACCTGCCGCGCGTCGACCTCAAGCGGGCCAGGTGGGACGGCGGCGGACGCGCGGAGGGTCACACCTGACAGCTTCCGCCATGGGGACGGCCGACGTGCGACCCGTGATCCGTCCGGGGGACACGGAGCACTTAGGGCATGTCCGTCGCATGACGTACGTTCGTGGTGCGGAGGACGCGCGTGCCGCGAGCGACCCGGGGAGAGAAGGGGAAGCCCCGCTTCCGTCTCGTCCGTGGGCGGGGCGCCGGCCGCACGCGTCCCCCTCATCCGGCGGCCACCGCCGTACCCGCACCGCGGACGGCCCACCAGCACACCCACCAGGACCGGCGAACCACGTGAGCTCCTCTTCCTCCACCGGACCCCCGCAGCGCCCCCGGGCGCGGCGGGGGAGCCGTGGCGCCTACCGACTGGTGCGTACCCCGCCGGCACGCATGGACCCCCCTCATCTGGACGCCGCACAGCGCTCGGTGGTTGACCACCCAAGCGGACCGCTGCTCGTGCTGGCCGGTCCCGGCACCGGCAAGACCACCACGCTGGTGGAGTCGGTGGCGGACCGGGTCGCCCGGGGCGGTGACCCGGAACGCATCCTGGTGCTGACCTTCAGCCGGAAGGCCGCCGTCGAACTGCGCGACCGGATGGCGCTGCGCATGGGCGCCACGCGCGCTCCCCGGGCGACGACCTTTCACTCGTTCGGCTACGCCCTGGTCCGCGCCCACCAGGACAGCGAACTCTTCGTGGAGCCGCTGCGGCTGCTGTCCGGACCCGAGCAGGACGTGACGGTGCGCGAGCTGCTCGCCGGCCAGGTGGACCTGGAGGGGCTCGGGCTGGCCCACGTGCGCTGGCCGGACGAACTGCGCGCCTGCCTGACCACCCGCGGCTTCGCCGACGAGGTCCGTGCGGTGCTCGCCCGCAGCCGTGAACTGGGTCTCGGACCGGACGCCCTGGGTGCCTTCGCGAGGCGCACCGGCCGCCCCGACTGGCGTGCCGCCGCCGTCTTCCTCGCCGAGTACCTCGACGTGCTCGACCTCCAGGGGGTGCTCGACTACGCGGAACTGGTCCACCGCGCGGTGCTCCTCGCCGGCCGCCCGGAGGTCGCCGCGCACCTGGCCGCACGGTACGACGCGGTCTACGTCGACGAGTACCAGGACACCGACCCGGCCCAGGTACGGCTGCTGCACGCCCTGGCCGGCGGCGGACGCACCCTGGTCGCGTTCGGGGACCCGGACCAGTCGATCTACGCCTTCCGGGGCGCGGACGTGAACGGCATCCTCGACTTCCCGGCCGCCTTCCCGCGCGCGGACGGCCGTCCGGCGCCGGTCGAGGTGCTGCGGACCTCGCGCCGCTCCGGGACCGCCCTGCTGGCCGCCACCCGGCTGCTGACCCGGCGCATGCCTCTGACCCGCCTCCCCGCCGACCGGGTCCGCGCCCATCGCGAGCCGGTACCCGTACGGGACGGCGGACGCGTCGAGGCGTACACGTACCCGACCTCCGGCACCGAGCTGGACAACATCGCGGACATCCTGCGCAGGGCCCACCTGGAGGACGGCGTCCCCTGGAGCGACATGGCCGTCCTGGTCCGCGCCGGGTCACGCTCCATCCCCACGCTCCGCCGGGCCCTCACCGCGGCCGGTGTTCCCCTGGACATCGACGGCGACGACCTTCCCCTGCGCCACGAACCGGCGGTGGCGCCGCTCCTGACGGCACTGCGGGCGGTCGCGGAGGCGGAGACGGGGGCGGGGCCGGGGGCGGGGGAGCGGCCCGGGAAGGACGCCGAGAGGACGGAGACCGGCCCGCGTGGTGGCGGCGCCGATGGTGCCGGTGCCGGTGACGCGGCCGACTCGGACGCCGACGCCAGTGTCGGTGTCCGAGTCGGTATCGAGGCGGGGGTATCGAGTGAGGCCGTCCTGGCGGCCGCCGAGGACGCTCCCCCCGCGACCGCCGACGGCGACTCCCGCGCGGACGACGAAAACGCCCCCCGCGCGGAGGCCGCCCCCCGGTGGCTCCCCACCGAGACCGCCCTCACCCTGCTCACCTCGCCCCTCGCCGGCATGGACGCCGCCGACCTGCGCCGTCTGGGACGCGCCCTGAGGGACGAGGAGCGTGCCGCAGGCAACGCGCTGCCGCCGCCCTCGGACGAACTTCTCGCGCGGGCGCTGGCCGAGCCGGAGCGGCTCGTCGTGCACGACCCCGCCTACGCGCGCGGCGCCCAGCGGCTCGGTGCGCTGCTCCACAGGGCCCGTGCGCGGCTGGCGGGCGGCGGCAGCGCCGAGGAGGCGCTGTGGGACCTGTGGGAGGGCACCCCCTGGCCCACCCGGCTGGAACGCTCCGCCCGGCGTGGCGGCGCCGCAGGACGCAACGCAGACCGTGACCTCGACGCCGTGTGCGCGCTGTTCGCGACCGCCGCCCGCGCGGAGGAGCGCACCGGCGGGCGGGGCGCGCTGAACTTCCTGGAGGAGGTCGACTCCGAGGACATCGCCGCCGACACCCTCACCCGGCGTGCCGTACGCCCCGACGCCGTCCGCCTGATGACCGCGCACCGCGCGAAGGGCCTGGAGTGGCGGCTGGTCGTCGTCGCGGGCGTCCAGGAAGGCCTCTGGCCCGACCTGCGCCGCCGCGGCTCGCTGCTGGAGGCCGACCGGATCGGGCGCGACGGGCTGGCCGAACCGCTGACGCCGGGCGCGCTGCTCGCCGAGGAACGCCGCCTGTTCTACGTGGCCGCCACGCGCGCGCGGGACCGTCTCGTCGTCACCGCCGTGAAGGCACCGGCCGACGACGGCGACCAGCCCTCCCGGTTCCTGTCCGAACTCGGCGTGGAACCCGTCGACGTCACGGGTCGTCCGCGCCGCCCCCTCGCCGTCGCGGCGCTCGTCGCCGAACTGCGCGCCACGACCGTCGATCCACGCGTCTCCGAACCTCTCAGGGAGGCCGCCGCCCGCCGGCTGGCCCGCCTCGCCGCCCTCACCGACGAGGGCGGTCGCCCCCTCGTGCCGTCCGCCCACCCCTACCGCTGGTGGGGCATGTGGGACCGGACCGAGAGCAAGGTGCCCCTGCGCGACCGCGACCAGCCCGTCACCCTCTCGGGCAGCGCCCTGGACCAGCTGGCCAACACCTGCGCCCTGCAGTGGTTCCTGGGCCGCGAGGTGAAGGCCGACGCACCCGCGAGCGCGGCCCAGGGCTTCGGCAACGTGGTGCACGTGCTCGCCGACGAGGTGGCCTCCGGGCACACCCCGGCCGACCTCGCCGTCCTCATGGAACGCCTGGACTCCGTGTGGAACGCGCTCGCCTTCGACGCGCCGTGGAAGTCCCAGCAGGAGAAGGCCAACGCGCGCGCGGCGCTCGAACGCTTCCTGAAGTGGCACGTCATGGACCGCGCCGGACGCACGCCGGTGGCCAGCGAGCACGACTTCGACGTGACCCTGGAGGCAGGCGACTACGAGGTGCGCATCCGCGGCCAGATGGACCGCGTCGAGACCGACGGCGACGGCCGCGCGTACGTCGTCGACTTCAAGACCGGCAAACAGGCGCCCACCTCCGCCGAGGTCGCCCGCCATCCCCAGCTCGCGGTCTACCAGCTCGCCGTCCGGGAGGGCGCCGTCGACGACGCCTTCGACGGCGTACGCCCCGAACCCGGCGGTGCCGAACTCGTCCAGCTGCGCCAGGGGGCGCCCCAGCGGGACGGCGGCGAGACCCTGCCCAAGGTTCAGGCGCAGGAGGCCCCGGAGGGGGAGTCGGGCGAGTGGGTCGGCGACCTGCTGGCCACGGCCGCCGGCAAGGTCCTGGACGAGCGCTTCACCCCCACCGCCGGCCAGCACTGCACCCACTGCGCCTTCCGCGCCTCGTGCAGCGCGCGGCCCGAGGGACGGCAGGTCGTGGAGTGAGCGGCCGTGCCCGGTGTGACGAGCTGCACCACAGGTGCTGACCAGCACATCTCCGGGCCGCCGGGGCACTGCGGCCTCCGTTGTCGGTGGCCGCCGCTAGCCTCTTGGACGTGCCCGCCCACATCACCGATCCCGAGCAGCTCAAAGAGCTCCTCGGCATCCCCTTCACCCCGGAGCAGACGGCCTGCATCGTCGCGCCGCCCGCCCCGCAGGTGATCGTGGCCGGAGCCGGGTCGGGCAAGACCACGGTGATGGCGGCCCGTGTGGTGTGGCTGGTCGGCACCGGCCAGGTCGCCCCGGAACAGGTCCTCGGCCTCACCTTCACCAACAAGGCGGCCGGTGAACTCGCCGAACGCGTCCGCAAGGCCCTCGTCCGCGCGGGCGTCACCGACCCCGACGTGCTCGACCCGGACCACCCGCCGGGCGAGCCGGTGATCTCGACGTACCACGCCTTCGCGGGCCGGCTGCTGACCGACCACGGGCTGCGGGTCGGGCTGGAGCCGACCTCCCGGCTGCTGGCCGACGCCACCCGCTATCAGCTCGCCGCGCGGGTGCTGCGCGAGGCGCCCGGGCCCTATCCGGCGCTCACCCGCTCCTTCCCCGACCTGGTCGGGGACCTCCTCGCCCTCGACGCCGAGCTCGCCGAGCACCTCGTACGCCCCGAGGACCTGCGCACCTGGGACGCCGGCCTCCTCGACTCCCTGGCAGGGGTCCGGCTCGGCAACGCCGACCTGCGCAAGGTCCCCGAGGCTGCCGCCGCCCGCCGCGAACTGGCGGACCTGGTGATCCGCTACCGGTCGGCCAAACGCGAACGGGACCTGCTCGACTTCGGCGACCAGATCGCCCTGTCCGCGCGGCTCGCCGGGCTGCCCGAGGTGGGCCGCGTCCTGCGCGAAGAGTTCCGGGTGGTGCTGCTCGACGAGTACCAGGACACGTCGGTGGCCCAGCGCGTGCTCCTGGCGGGCCTGTTCGGCAGCGGCACCGGCCACCCCGTGACCGCCGTGGGCGACCCCTGCCAGGCGATCTACGGCTGGCGCGGCGCCTCGGTCGCCAACCTCGACGACTTCCCCGAGCACTTCGAGCGGGCGGACGGCCGCCCCGCCGCCCGGCAGTCCCTCAGCGAGAACCGCCGCAGCGGCGGCCGCCTCCTCGACCTCGCCAACGGCCTCGCCGAGCCCCTGCGCGCCATGCACGCGGGCGTGGAGGCGCTGCGCCCCGCACCCGGCGCCGAACACGACGGCACCGTCCGCTGCGCCCTGCTGCGCACCCACGCCGAGGAGATGGACTGGATCGCCGACTCCGTCGCCCACCTCGTGCGCACCGGCACGGCGCCCGGGGAGATCGCCGTCCTGTGCCGCACGGCGACGGACTTCGCCCAGATCCAGGGGGCCCTGGTGGCGCGCGACGTGCCCGTCGAGGTCGTGGGCCTCTCCGGGCTGCTGCACCTGCCCGAGGTGGCCGACCTGGTCGCCGTCTGCGAGGTGCTTCAGGACCCGGGCGCCAACGCCTCCCTGGTCCGCCTGCTCACCGGTCCGCGCTGGCGCATCGGCGCGCGAGACCTCGCCCTGCTGGGCCGCCGCGCCCGGCTGCTCGTGAGCCACGCGCGCGTGGCGGGCGACGACGACCCCGACCGGAGGCTCGCCGAGGCCGTCGAGGGGGTCGACCCGTCGGAGGTGATATCGCTCGCGGACGCACTGGACACCTTCCTGGAGACGCCGCTGGACGGCACCGGGGACGACGACGGGCTGCCCTTCTCGCCGGACGCGCGCGTGCGCTTCGCCCGACTGGCCGCCGAACTGCGGGAACTGCGCAGGGCACTGTCCGACCCGCTCATGGACGTCCTGCACCGCGTCCTCGCCGTCACCGGTCTGGAGGTCGAGCTGTCGGCCTCGCCGCACGCGCTGGCCGCCCGCCGCCGCGAGACCCTCTCGAACTTCCTGGACGTCGCCGCGTCCTTCGCCGCGACCGACGGCGAGGCCACGCTCCTCGCCTTCCTGGGATTTCTGCGCACCGCCGCCCAGTACGAGAAGGGTCTCGACAACGCGCTGCCCGGCGGGGAGAACACCGTCAAGGTGCTCACCGCCCACAAGTCCAAGGGCTTGGAGTGGGACGTCGTCGCCGTGCCCGGCCTGGTCACCGGCACCTTCCCCAGCGGCCAGGGCCGGGAGAAGTGGACCGCGCAGGGCAAGGTGCTGCCGCACGGCCTGCGCGGCGACGCCGACACCCTGCCCGAGGTGCCGGCCTGGGACTCCCGGGGGCTGAAGGCCTTCCACGCGGCGATGAAGGAACACCAGCACACCGAGGAGCTGCGCCTCGGCTACGTCACCTTCACCCGCCCGCGCTCCCTGCTCCTCGGCTCCGGCCACTGGTGGGGGCCCAGCCAGAAGAAGCCCCGCGGGCCGTCCGACTTCCTCACGGCCCTGTACGAGCACTGCGTGGCAGGACACGGCGAGATCGAGGCCTGGGCGGACGCACCCGCCGAGGGCGAGGAGAACCCGGCCCTGCACCGCGCGGCGGACGACCAGGTCTGGCCGCTGCCCCTGGACGACGAGGCGCTCGCCCGTCGCCGGGCCGCCGCCGAGACGGTCCTCGCCCACCTGGACGGCCTCTCCGCCCCGGAGGCAGCGCTCCCCTCGCCCGGCCCGGACGCACACGCCGACCCGGACTGGCCGCCGCCGCCCGAGGACGACGACGCCCTCCAGGCGCGGGAGGCGCCCGGCTGGGCCGGGGACCCCACCGAGTACTCCATCGAGGACCCCGCCGATAATCCGACCGAGGACCCCGCCGACTGGGACTCCTGGGCCACGGACCGCCCCGCCACCGCGCCGGATCACCCGGCCATCCCGCCGGACCGCCCCACCGTCCCGCGCCAGGCGCAGGCGCCCCCTCCCGACCGACCCGACGCCAGCGTCCCCGACCGCCTCACGCCGGAGGAAGCACGCACCGTGGCCTCCTGGGACCGCGACCTCGACGCGCTCACCGGCGAACTGCTCCGCGCCCGGGAGAGCGTCACCGAAGTACCCCTCCCGGTATCGCTGACCGCCTCCCAACTGCTGAGCCTGGCCGCCGACCCGGACGGCTTCGCCCAGGAACTGGCCCGGCCCATGCCCCGCCCGCCCCGGCCCGCCGCGCGCCGCGGCACCCGTTTCCACGCCTGGGTCGAGGCCCGCTTCGAACCACTGACACTGCCCCTCCTTGAACCGGAGGAGCTGCCCGGCGGCGACGCCGAGATCGCCGACGAACAGGACCTCGAGTTCCTCAAGGACGCCTTCGAACGCACCGAGTACGCCCAGCGCGCCCCCTACCGCGTCGAGACGCCCTTCCAGTTGTCGCTCGCCGGCCGTGTCGTACGCGGCCGCATCGACGCGGTCTACAAGGCGGGCGACGGCAGGACGGCGACGTACGAGATCGTCGACTGGAAGACCAACCGCGCCGCCACCGCGGACCCGCTCCAGCTCGCGCTCTACCGCCTCGCCTGGGCCGAGCAGCAGCACGTACCGCTTGAATCGGTGACCGCCGCCTTCCTCTACGTACGCACCGGCGACGTCGTACGGCCCGAGGGCCTCCCGGACCGCGCCGCGCTGGAGAACCTGCTGCTGGCCGGACCGGTCGGTGACGAACCGCACGATCGGGGAGTCCCTTCGGGCCGATAGGCTCGTGAGCATGAGCCACTCCGTTGACAATGCTGTCAGCGCTGTCCGTACGTACATCGAGCAGCACCGCGCCGCCTTCCTCGACGACCTCGTCGACTGGCTGCGCATACCGTCCGTGTCGGCGCAGCCCGAGCACGCGTCCGATGTGCGCCGCAGCGCCGACTGGCTCGCCGCCGAGCTGAAGGAGACCGGCTTCCCGACCGTGGAGGTCTGGCCGACCCCGGGCGCCCCGGCCGTCTTCGCGGAGTGGCCCTCCGGGGACCCGCAGGCGCCCACGGTCCTCGTCTACGGCCACCACGACGTGCAGCCCGCCGCCCGCGAGGACGGCTGGAGCAGCGAGCCCTTCGAGCCCGTCGTCCGGGAAAACCGCCTCTACGCGCGCGGGGCGGCCGACGACAAGGGGCAGGTGTTCTTCCACACACTCGGTGTCCGCGCCCACCTCGCCGCCACCGGCCGCAGCGCCCCCGCCGTGAACCTCAAGCTGCTGATCGAGGGCGAGGAGGAATCCGGCTCCCCGCACTTCCGCGCCCTCGTCGAGGAACGCGCCGGCCGGCTCGCCGCCGACGCGGTGATCGTCTCCGACACCGGCATGTGGTCCGCGGACACCCCCACGGTGTGCACCGGCATGCGCGGTCTCGCCGAGTGCGAGATCCGGCTGCACGGACCCGACCAGGACATCCACTCCGGCTCCTTCGGCGGCGCGGTCCCCAATCCGGCGACCGCGGTCGCCCGCCTGGTGTCCGCCCTCCACGACGAGCACGCGCGCGTGACGGTCCCGGGCTTCTACGACGGAGTGGTCGAACTCACCGACCGGGAACGCGAACTCTTCGCCGAGCTGCCCTTCGACGAGCGGCAGTGGCTGCGGACCGCCCAGTCGTACGCAGCCCACGGCGAGGCCGGGTACACCACTCTGGAGCGCGTCTGGGCCCGCCCCACCGCCGAGGTGAACGGCATCGGCGGCGGCTACCAGGGCCCGGGCAGCAAGACGATCGTCCCGTCCTCCGCCATGGTCAAGCTCTCCTTCCGCCTGGTGGCCGGACAGGACCCGGACCACGTGGAGAAGGCCGTCCGCGCCTGGGTCACCGAGCAGGTGCCCCAGGGGGTCCGCTGCGAGATCGCCTTCGCCCCCGCCACCCGCCCGTGCCTGACACCGCTGGACCATCCGGCGCTCCGGTCGGTGGCCCGCGCGATGGGCCGGGCCTTCGGCGCACCGGTCCGCTTCACCCGCGAGGGCGGCTCCGGCCCGGCCGCCGACCTCCAGGAGGTCCTCGGCGCTCCGGTGCTGTTCCTCGGCATCTCCGTCCCGTCCGACGGCTGGCACGCCCCCGACGAGAAGGTGGAGCTGGACCTCCTCCTCAAGGGCGCCGAGACCTCCGCCCACCTCTGGGGAGACCTGGCGGAGCACTGGAGCCACGTCCCCTGAGGCCCCGCACGCACCGGCCCCGGAACGGCGAACACGCACGGCACACTGGAGAGACCGCCGCGCACCGCCGAGCCTCCGGGCCCCGGGCGCCCCCGCCGCACGACCCGCCGAACCGCCTGCCGAACCGAACCGCTCACCGGGGGAGTTGGAAGCACCCGTGACCACCTGGACCGACCAGACCGCCGACCGTCCCATTTCGCTCACCGCGCCCGGCGGCATCGACCGGGCCGCCCACCACCGCCTCGACGAGGCCTGGCTCGCGGCGGCGTGGAGCCACCCCTCGACGCGCTGCTTCGTGGTCTCCGGCGGTCAGGCCCTCATCGACGAGACGACCGACGGGCGCACCGAACTCGTCATGACCCCGTCCTTCGAGGCCCCGCTCACCGAGGCGCACCGCTACTTCCTCGGCACCGACGAGGACGGGGTCAGCTACTTCGCCCTCCAGAAGGACTCCCTGCCGGGCCGCATGGACCAGTCGGCGCGCCCGGCGGGCCTGCGGGAGGCCGGCCTGCTGCTGTCACCGCGCGACGCGGGCCTGCTGGTCCACGCGGTGGCCCTGGAGAACTGGCAGCGGCTGCACCGGTTCTGCTCCCGCTGCGGAGAACGCACCGTCATCGCCGCGGCCGGCCACATCCGCCGCTGCCCCGCCTGCGGTGCCGAGCACTACCCGCGCACCGACCCCGCGGTGATCATGGCCGTCACGGACGAGGAGGACCGCATCCTCCTCGGCCGCCAGGTGCACTGGCCCGAGGGCCGCTTCTCCACCCTCGCCGGCTTCGTCGAGCCCGGCGAGTCCATCGAGCAGTCGGTGCGCCGCGAGGTCCAGGAGGAGGCCGGGATCACCGTGGGCCCCGTCGAGTACGTCGCCAGCCAGCCCTGGCCCTTCCCGTCCAGCCTGATGCTGGGCTTCATGGCCCGGGCCACCTCGACCGAGATCGACGTCGACGGCGACGAGATCCACGAGGCCCGCTGGTTCTCCCGCGAAGAGCTCGGCGCCGCCTTCGAGTCCGGCGAGGTGCTGCCGCCCTACGGCATCTCGATCGCGGCCCGCCTCATCGAGCTCTGGTACGGCAAGCCGCTGCCGACGCGCAGCGCCTTCTGAGCCGGAGCCCGGCGCCCCGGCTCGGCCCGGACACGCCGAAGGGGCGGCCCTCCACAGTGGAGGGCCGCCCCTTCGGCGTGTCCGGGGGGCGTCCCGGCTACGCGCCGATCTTCTGCTTCACCTGCGCCAGCGACGGGTTGGTCAGCGTCGAGCCGTCGGGGAACAGCACGGTCGGCACCGTCTGGTTTCCGCCATTGGCCTTCTCCACGAACGCGGCGGACTCCGGGTCCCGCTCGATGTTGACCTCGGTGTACGCGATGCCCTCGCGGTCCATCTGGCCCTTCAGCCGACGGCAGTAGCCGCACCATGTGGTGCTGTACATCGTCACAGTGCCCGACATGTCTCTCGTGCTCCTTCGGCGACTCGGGAAAGCGGCGGCCGGGAAACGGCCGCACGAGGAGAACGTCCACGACGGCGTCACCATTCCCCTCCGCGTCCTCCTGCGCGTTCCCCTCCGCGCGGCGCCCGTCGCGAGTACCGGGCGACGCCCGTCGTATTTGTACGACTGTCAGTGCGTGCCTGTGGACAACCGACTCACGCGTCTCCTGAGACCTGGCAGCATGGCGGTGTGACAGCAGCAACGCACTCCACCCTCTTCCCGCAGGTACCGGACTCGGCCGACGCGGTGCTCGACGGGCTCGACCCCGAGCAGCGCGAGGTGGCCACCGCCCTGCGCGGACCGGTGTGCGTGCTGGCGGGAGCCGGCACGGGCAAGACCCGGGCGATCACCCACCGCATCGCCTACGGGGTGCGCGCCGGGATGCTCCAGCCCACCAGTGTGCTCGCCGTGACCTTCACCAACCGCGCCGCCGGGGAGATGCGGGGCCGGCTGCGCCAGCTCGGCGCCTCCGGGGTCCAGGCCCGCACGTTCCACTCGGCGGCGCTGCGCCAGCTCCAGTACTTCTGGCCGAAAGCGATCGGCGGCTCCCTGCCCCGGCTGGTCGACCGCAAGATCCAGCTCGTCGCCGACGCGGCCGCCGCCTGCCGCATCCGCCTCGACCGGGGCGAGCTGCGCGACGCCGCCGCGGAGATCGAGTGGTCCAAGGTGACCCAGACCGTCCCCGCCGACTACGCCGCCGCGGCGGCCGGGGCCGGCCGCCAGGCGCCGCGCGACCCCGCGGAGATCGCCCAGCTCTACGCCGCCTACGAGGACCTCAAGCGCGGACGCGGTGTCATCGACTTCGAGGACGTGCTGCTGCTGACGGTGGCGGTCCTCCAGGACCGGCACGACGTCGCCGAGCAGGTCCGCGCCCAGTACCAGCACTTCGTGGTCGACGAGTACCAGGACGTCAGCCCGCTCCAGCAACGCCTGCTGGAGCTGTGGCTCGGGGACCGCGACGACCTGTGCGTCGTCGGCGACGCCAGCCAGACCATCTACTCGTTCACGGGAGCAACCCCGGACCACCTGCTCGACTTCCGCGGCCGCCACCCGGGCGCCACCGTCGTCAAGCTGGTCCGGGACTACCGCTCCACCCCGCAGGTCGTCCACCTCGCCAACGGTCTGCTCGCCCAGGCCAGGGGCCGGGCGGCCGATCACCGTCTGGAGCTGGTCTCCCAGCGGCCCACCGGCCCCGATCCCGTCTACACCGAGTACACCGACGAACCGGCCGAGGCCGAGGGCGCGGCCCGCCGCATCCGCGAACTCGTCGACTCGGGCGTTCCGGCCGCCGAGATCGCCGTCCTGTTCCGGACCAACTCCCAGTCCGAGACCTACGAGCAGGCGCTCGCCGACGCCGGTGTCCCCTACCAGCTGCGGGGTGCGGAGCGCTTCTTCGACCGCCCCGAGGTGCGCAAGGCCAACAGCGCCCTGCGGGCCGCGGCGCGCTTCGGCGGCAACGACTCCCTCCTCGACGACGCCGTCGACCTGCCCTCGCAGGTGCGCGCGGTGCTGTCCGGGGAAGGCTGGCTCCCCGAGCCGCCGGCCGGGTCGGGCGCGGTGCGGGAGCGCTGGGAGTCGCTGGCCGCCCTGGTGGGTCTGGCGCAGGACTTCGCCGCCGCCCGGGCGGGCGCCACGCTGAGTGACCTCGTCGTGGAGCTCGACGAGCGGGCGGGCGCCCAGCACGCTCCCACCGTGCAGGGCGTCACCCTCGCCTCGCTGCACTCGGCGAAGGGCCTGGAGTGGGACGTCGTCTTCCTGGTGGGTGTGGCCGAGGGCATGATGCCGATCACCTACGCAAAGACCGACGAGCAGATCGAGGAGGAGCGCCGCCTTCTCTACGTCGGGGTCACCCGGGCCCGTGAGCGCCTGCACCTGTCCTGGGCGCTCGCCCGCTCGCCCGGTGGCCGTCCGAGCCGCCGTCCGAGCCGTTTCCTCAAGGGACTGCGGCCCGGCTCGGGCACGGCGGGCGGCCGGGCGGCGGCCGGGGGCCCCGGGGGAGTGGAACGCGGATCCGGAAGGGGCGGTACCGCGCCCGCCGTCCCGCGGCGCACCGCGCGCACACCGGCTCGCTGCCGGGTCTGCGGACGCTCGCTCACCGATGCCGGCGAGATGAAGCTGATGCGCTGCGAGGACTGCCCGTCCGACATGGACGAAGGGGTGTACGAGCGGTTGCACGAGTGGCGGGCGGTGCAGGCGGGACGCAGCGGGCAGCCGGCGTTCTGCGTTTTCACCGACAAGACGCTCATGGCGATCGCGGAGTCCGTGCCGGAGGACGAGCGTGAACTGGCCCGGATCCCGGGGGTCGGAGCCCGCAAGCTCAACCGTTACGGAGCCGAGGTGCTGGCCATCTGCGCAGGCCAGGAGGGAGTCGGGCTTGACGGGGACGACTGATACGAACTCGTCGAAAAAATAGTTTGCGCATGCCCCGGGAATCCCCATAGGTTCTTGGTCACGGGAACAGCGGCCTTCCCGGAGGCCCTGAATCCGTGTTGTACTTGCATATCCGTGGACTGGTTCGTCCCAGTCCCCCGAGACGCCGAGAGGAGGCGAGTCCAGTGATCAGCATCAACCACAGCTCCAGCGCCGGCTTCACCGCCAAAATGACCGATCGCTCGGCCGTCTCCCTGTGCGTGCTCGGCGCCTCCAACCCGGGCACCGGTCTGTCCGGCATCCGTGCCGTGCGTCCGGCCGCCTCCTCCGTTGCTCCCGCGGGCCTTCCCGTCCGCGAGCGCAATGAGCGACCGACCAAGGCACTGGAAGCAGCAGTAGCGGCACAGGCGCAGGCCTATGCCTTTACCGCGACCGGTGCCGGAATCCGGAAGCAGACGACGCAGCACCACCTGATGTGGGCCTTCCGTGGGCCAGAACCCTGGAGTGATCCAGCCTGATCGCCGATCAGGCCGGCGCCTTCAGGGCCGCGGAACCCCACCCGGGATCCGCGGCCCTTCTGTTTGTCCCCGAACGGGGACGACGGCACGAAGGAGCCTCGGGACAAGAAAAGAACCCGGTACCAAGCCGCCAACCGGCCAACCGGCCGGCACGACCAGACGAGGAAGACCACCCGTGCAACTCGAAGCGCACGCCCCGTCCGTACCGCCTTCCGACACGATCCCCAAGCCCTGTTCCACGGAGGACTCCGCCTTGACCCCGCTCACCGCGCTCACCGCGCTCGACGACGCCATCGAGAACCTCGGCGTGCCCGTCCCGTGCCGTTCCTACGACCCGGAGGTCTTCTTCGCCGAGTCGCCGGCGGACGTCGAGTACGCCAAGTCCCTCTGCCGCACCTGCCCGCTGATCGAGGCCTGCCTCGCCGGCGCCAAGGAGCGGCGCGAGCCTTGGGGCGTCTGGGGTGGCGAGCTGTTCGTCCAGGGTGTCGTCGTCGCCCGGAAGCGGCCCCGCGGCCGCCCGCGCAAGAACCCGGTTTCGGCATGAACATCGCAGGAACGATCGACCGTCCCCTCACGTACGACCCCCAGAAGCAGGCCCCGATGAAGCCGTCCACCCACGACATCGCAGGCTCCGCGCCTGAAGACCTCACCACCACCGGCGCGAAGGACTCGCGCCAGAACAGGACCCGCGAGATGCAACTCATCCCAGAAGCCCTGGCGCGTGCGCATATGCACGACCGCCTGCAGGAGGCGGAGCAGGAACGCCGGGCGCTGAGCCTGGCGACCGCCCGCCGGATGCAGCGCCGGGCGGAACGCGCCTCGATGCGCGCTCGCCGCGCGCTCGCCATGGCGGTCATGCAGTAGTGACGGCAATGCGGTAGTGGCGGTCATGCGGTAGTGACGGCAATGCGGTAGTGGCGGTCATGCGTAACCGAGACACCCGAAGCGGTGGTCTCCCGGTCCGGGAGACGAAGCTTCGCCCGGGGGGCCGGTCCGTGCGGACCGGCCCCCACGGGCCGTCCGGGTCCGTCCGGTGCCGGTGAACTCAGGCCTCCGCGGCGGTCTCCTCCACCGCGTGCCCGTCCTCGCCGGACCCGGATTCCGCCTCACTCGGCCTCGCCCCGGCACTCTGCCGCGGTCCAGCCTTCCGCTCCGGTTCGTCTGCCGCATCGTCTGCCGCTTCGTCGGCCTCCCGCTCCGGGACGAAACCGGTCAGCCACTCCGCCAGTTCGTCGCGCAGCCGGACCGTCGCGCCCAACTGGCACAGCACGCCGATCGTGCTCAGGGTCACCCGGTGGATCAGGAGGTAGGAGGGCGGCAGGTTGAGCTGCTTGGCCAGTTGGTACGCGGGGGAGCGGGGGTCGCCGATGCGGGCGGCCTGGCTGCGCATCCAGCCCCGGGTGAAGGTGAACTCCTCGGCCCGGGCCGGCTCGATGATCGGCAGGAGGTACTCGAGGACGGCGTCGGGGTCCAGCTCTATCGAGTCCCTGACGAAACCCTCCGTGCAGAGCATCTCGTACACCGCCTCCGCCTCGCCGTCCAGGGTCATGCGCAGGGCCTCGCCGATGGGCTCGGGCAGGCCGCCCGGGAGGCGGTCGACCGTGCCGAAGTCGAGGACACCCAGGCGCCAGTCGTCCTCACCGTCCGGCCCGCCGGGCAGCAGGCGGAAGTTGCCCGGGTGCGGGTCGGCGTGCAGGAGCCCGGTGCGTGCCGGGCCCGAGAAGAGGAAGTGGGCCAGCAGCTGACCGGCCCGGTCGCGCTGTTCCCGGGTGCCGTCCGTGATGATCTCCGAGAGCGGTGTGCCGTCGATCCACTCGGTGATCAGCACCTGCTCGCACTGGTGGACCACGTCCGGGACCAGAATGTCCGGATCGTCGGCGAACTCCTCGGCGTGGGTCCGCTGGGCATCGGCCTCCAGGTCGTAGTCCAGTTCCTCCGAGACCCGGTCCTTCAGCTCGGTGATCAGCGGCTTGACGTCCATGCCGGGGACCAGTGGGCCGAGCAGGCGGGCGAAGCGGCTGAGCTGGTTCAGGTCCGAGAGCAGCGCCTCGCCGGCGCCGGGGTACTGCACCTTGACCGCCACCTCGCGGCCGTCGTGCCACACCCCCCGGTGCACCTGGCCGATCGAGGCTGCCGCGGACGGCTTGTCCTCGAACTCCAGGAACAGCTCCTGCCAGTCCTCGCCGAGCCGCTCCGCGAGCACGGCGTGCACCGTGCGCGTCGGCATCGGCGGCGCGGCCTCCTGCAGCTTGGTCAGCGCGGCCCGGTAGGGACCGGCGACCTCCTCGGGCAGTGCCGACTCGAAGACGGACAGGGCCTGCCCGAACTTCATCGCGCCGCCCTTGAGCTCGCCCAGGACCTTGAACAACTGCTCGGCGGTCCGCTGCTGCAACTGCTGGCCGACGATCTCCGCGGACTCGCCCACGATCCGCTTGCCGAGCCCCCAGGTGGCCCGCCCGGCGAAGCCGAGCGGGAGCGCGGCGAGCTTGGCGGTCCGGGTGACCGCCTTGCGCGGAAGATCAGACATGCGCCCTCCAAGTCCCAGCCGGCCGCGTCGGTCCCACTCCGTGGCGTGCTGCCGACGGCGGCCCTTGCCCAGCCATTGTCGCTCCCCTGGCCCCGTCCTCGGCGATGTGTTCCTGCTTACCTTCCGCGGCGGCCCCGCACGGGCAGGCCGGATGTGCGGCGACCGGTCGCGCGTGCCACCGCAGAGCCGGCAGCGAGACCTCCCAGCGGACGCCGGTGCCGGCGGGCGTGCCGCCGTCCAGGAAGGCGAGGGCGTGCGCCGCCGCGAACCCGGCGACGGTCGCCGCGAGGGTGAGGTCGCAGGGCGGCACCGGGCGCGGCCGGCCGGAGCGCCACTGCGCCACCAGGCGGGGCCAGGCCGGATCGCGGTCGGTGCGGTCCGCGTACAGGCAGCCGGCGCACCCGGTCTCCCCGGGGAGTACGAGCGGGCCGACGACGCCGGTGCCTTCGACGACACCCGCGTACAGGTGGGGCGTCCCGGAGGCCATCAGGGATTCCACCGAGGCGGGGTCGGGGGTGTGCACCGCGACGTCGTCGCGCGGAGCGACGACCACGAGGGAGAGGCCCGGGCCGTTCCCGTCGGGCGGCGCCGCCGGGCTGCGGCGCGGCGGCCCGCCCGGGGCGGCCGCGCGGACGACCCGGCGGGCCGCCGCGTCCCGGCGGTCGCCGACGGACCGGGCGGGCAGGCCGCCCGGGGCGACGTCCCACGGCTCGACACACCCGCCGTCGCGCACGTCGACCTCGCCGACACCCGCGCCGGACAGCAGGCCGGCCAGCGCCGCGCCCACCCGTCCCGCTCCCCGCACCCCCACCCGCAGGGCGCGCCGGGCCGCCAGGTGTCTGATCGCGTCGCCCGGCGCGGAGGTGGTCAGCGACAGTGTGGCCAGGTCGGGACGGAGCCGGTCGAGGACGTCCTTCTTCTCCCGCAGGGCCTCGGCGGCCGGCCCGCCGCCCCGGGAGTCGTCGAGCAGGCCGGCCCCCGCGAGTCGCTCCACCACCCGGTCGACGTGTCCTTCCGGCAGGTCCATGCGGTGGCCCTCCTCACGCAGGAGCGCCGGGCCGCGGGTGCCGTTGAGCAGTTCGAGGAAGCCGCCCGTCGCCGTGTCCACCGGGGCGAGCGTGAGCGCGTGCGCCGGCGTCATACCGAACTGCACCGTGTTCAGATCGCGCCAGCCGCGCCTGAGCGCGGGCTTCACCATCGGATGCATGACAGGTCCCCCGTACGTGGTCGAAAGTCGCCGACCGCCGAGAGCGGCCGGACGTCCCCGTGCAGCCGGCGATGGTCGGCCGCACAGTCCAAGGACGGAGACCGTCGTGCGGTCCCGAGGTCGTGCGGTCCCGAAGTGCGTGCGGTCGTGCATGCGCCGGCGAGTGCCAGCATGCCCGGACGCGCGACAGAGCGTCGAAAGTTGTCCACAGGCGGTGGATGATCGTCATACGAATCAGTGGGGTATCACAACGGAGAGGTGGCGGTTCGGCACGGAAGCGTCCCGGAGCCGGGACTTCCCCGTGTGCAGCGGGTAACGTCGTGGCGTGTCCGCCGACCCACTGCACCGCGCCGGGGCGTCCCAGCGCACACCGACGAATCCGCCGCCGAACGGCTCGGGGACGAGCGCGATCGAGGTCCGCAGGAGCACCCGGCGCCGCCGGACCGTCTCCGCGTACCGCGAGGGCGATCGCACCGTCGTGCTGATCCCCGCCCGGATGTCCGAGGCGGAGGAGCGACGCTGGGTGAGCGTCATGCTGGACAAGCTGGCCGCCCAGGAGAGCAAACGCGTCCTGGGCGACGCCGAGCTGGCCGAGCGCGCCGGGCGGCTGTCGGGCCAGTACTTCGAGGGGCGCGCCCGGCCCACCTCGGTCCGCTGGGTCACCAACCAGAACACCCGTTGGGGCTCGTGCACCCCCTCCGAGGGAAGCATCCGGCTGTCGCACCGGCTCCAGGGCATGCCCGAGTACGTGGTCGACTACGTACTCCTCCATGAACTGGCGCACCTGCTCGTCCCCGGGCACGGGCCCCGCTTCTGGCGGCTGCTGGAGGCCTATCCGCGTACCGAGCGCGCCCGTGGCTATCTGGAGGGTGTGGTCGCCGCCGACCGGTTGCCGCATCTGCCCGGCGCGCGCGGCGAGTAGCGCGCCCCGTAGGTCGGACCCCGCAGGACGTTCCCGTAGGTCGGATCCCGCCGGACGGACCCGCCGGTCGGACCCCGCCGGAGTGGGCCGCGAGTGTCTGCCGCCCCGGTGCCGTACACCGCCGTTCCCTGCCCCGGTACAGCCGCGCACGGGTTTCGTACCGGCTCTGTACCGACATTCTCCGGGTGTCGGTGTTTGCCGTTAGCCTGTCGCGACGCACTCGCATTCGGATGGGGGACGGTCGTAACGCATGGCCAGGGAATTTCAACGCGGCCACAAGGCCAGGATCAGTGATCTGACGGCGGGCACGGATCTGTACGTAGGCGTGCAGATCTCCGGCCCCGGGCTGACCTTCGACATCAGCTGCTTCGGACTCGACGCGGAGGAGCGGCTGTCGGACGACCGGTACTTCGTGTTCTTCAACCAACCGAAGACCCCTGAGGAGTCCATCCAGCTGCTGGGTGCGCAGGCCGGTGACACGGAGTCCTTCCGGGTCACCCTCGACCGGATCCCGCAGCAGATCCAGAAGCTCTCCTTCACCGCGACGATCGACGGCGCCGGGCAGATGTCGCAAGTCGGGCCCGGTTACATCCGGATCGTCGCGGGCGGCGAGGAGGTGGCGCGGTACCCGTTCGGCGGCGCGGAGTTCTCGACCGAGCGAGCGGTGATGCTGGGCGACTTCTACCTGAAGGACGTCTGGCGTTTCGCGGCCGTCGGCCAGGGCTTCGACGGCGGCCTCGACGCGCTGCTCAAGAACTTCGGCGGCGAGGTCGCCGAGGACGAGGCGCCCGCGCCGGAGCAGGCTCAGCAGCCGCAGGGCCAAGCCGCTCCGGGGTTCGCACCGCCCGCCCAGGCCACCGCCCCGCCGGCCTTCGGCGCGCCCACGGCCCCCGCTCCGGCCCCGGCGCCCTCTCCCGCCCCGGCGCCCGGACCGGACGTACACGCCGCGCAGACCATCGTCGCGCCCATGAACACGCCGCCGGGCAGCGCCCCGGTGCCGCCCCCGGCCCCGGCCCCGGCACCGTACGGCCACCCGGGGCAGCCCGGTCAGCAACCGCCTCCGTACGGCCAGGTCCCCGGCCAGACGGCCCCGCCGCCTCCTGGCTACGGTCATCCCCAGGCTCCGCAGGCCCCGCCCCCGCCGCCGGGCTACGGCCTGCCGACCGCGCCTCCCGGCTACGGCCAGGTCCCCGGCCAGCCCCCGCCGCCCCCCGGCTACGGACAACACGCCCCCCAGGGTGTGCAGCAGGGCATGCCCCCGGGCGCGCCGAACGGTATGCCCACGGGCGCGCCCCAGGGCGCCGGTGTGACCGCGGCGCTGCAGCAGTTCCGGGAGACCGCGACCGGCCAGCGCTGGACCCAGCAGAACAAGAAGCTGGTCCGGGTCGACCTCGGCGCCGAGGGCCAGCCGGTGCTGGCCCGACAGGGCAGCATGGTGCTCTACCAGGGCAAGGTCGACTTCAGCTACAAGGGCGCCGGATTCGCCGGGCGGGTCGTGGGCAACGCGACCGGCCAGGAGATGCAGCTGATGCGCTGCACGGGCAAGGGACAGGTGTTCCTCGCGGACGACTCCGCGATGCTGCACCCCATCGAACTCCAGGGCGACGCCGTCTGCGTCTCCGCGGAGAACGTCCTCGCCTTCGACGAGACCCTCCAGTACGAGGTCCGCCGCATCGAGGGGCACGGCATCCCCGGTGGCGCGCTGTTCACGATGCAGTTCCAGGGCACCGGCACGATCGTCGTGAAGACACGAGGCGTGCCCGTGGTGCTGCCGGTCACGCCCACGACGTTCGCCGACTGCAACGCCGTGGTCGCCTGGTCCGCCGCCGCCCAGGTGGTCGTCTCCAGCCAGGTGCGGATGCGCCGCAACTCCTACGCGGGCGACACCGGCGAGAGCGTCAACCTGCAGTTCCGGGCCGCGCCCGGCAACTTCGTCGTCGTCCAGCCGTACGAGATCTGAGGGAGAGCCCGACATGAACCAGCCGCTCGCGGGCTACGCTCCCGCACCCGTCACCGCCCGCATGGAGAACCACGGCAACCACATGGCGAAGGTCGCCATGCAGACCGGGAACGACCTCCTCGCGCGCGTGGGCTCGATGGTGGCCTACGAAGGCTTCGTCCAGTACGAGCCCAACCCGCCGGCCGTCCGCCAGATCGCCAAGGACTGGATGACCGGCGAGGGCGCGCCCCTGATGAAGTGCTCCGGCGACGGCCTGCTCTACCTCGCCGACTACGGAGCCAACGTCGTCGTCATCAACCTCAACGGCGACGGGATCTCCGTCAACGCCACCAACCTGCTCGCCTTCGACGCCCACCTGACGTGGGGCGTCGAGCGGGTCAAGGGCCTGGCGAAGTTCGCCGGGCAGGGCCTGTGGAACACGAAGATCTCCGGGCAGGGCTGGGTGGCGCTGACCTCCCGCGGCAAGCCCATCGTGGTCGACTGCGGCGGCGGAGAGGACGAGACGTACGTCGACCCGGACGCGCTCGTCGCCTGGTCCCCGAACCTCAAGGTGAAGGGCAAGCGCAGCTTCAAGGCGCAGTCGCTGATCGGCCGCGGCAGCGGCGAGGCCTTCCAGATGGCCTTCTCCGGTCAGGGCATCGTCGTCGTCCAGCCCAGCGAGGACAGCACCGACCGCCTGCGGGCCCGGGGCTGAGGGGGAGCCAGAACACCATGCAGAGCCCGCTTTTCGCCTTCAACGACCAGCAGACCCAGGAGACCTGGAGCCTGCAGAACAAGCACATGCTCCGCGTCGCCCTGGAGGGCCACGACGACGTGCTCGCCCGCAAGGGCACGATGGTCGCCTACCAGGGACTCGTCGAGTTCGACGCCGAGTACCAGGGCGGCAGCCAGGCACACGCGCGTGCCCGCACCGGGGAGGGCCTGGACCTGATGCGCTGCCACGGGCAGGGCACGGTCTACTTCGCCAACCTCGCCCAGTGCATCCACCTGGTGGACGTCGACCAGGACGGTCTCACCGTCGACAGCAGCTACGTACTGGCGATGGACTCGTCCCTGCACCACGAGGTCATCGCGGTGGACAGCCTGTACGGCATCTCCGGCTCGGGGAAGTACCAGCTCAACATCACCGGCCGGGGCAAGGTCGCCCTGATGACCTCGGGCGCTCCGCTGTTCATGCAGGTCACCCCCGACAAGTACGTCAACTGCGACGCCGACGCGATCGTCGCCTGGTCCACCGGGCTGCGGGTGCAGATGCAGGCGCAGACGCACTCCTCCGGGGTGTGGCGGCGCCGCGGCACCACCGGCGAGGGCTGGGAGCTGAGCTTCATGGGCAGCGGCTTCGCGCTCGTCCAGCCCAGCGAGCTGCTGCCCCCGCAGAACGCCCAGCTCGGATCCGGTCTCGCCGCCCAGTACGGCATGGGGCAACAGGGTGCCCGCGGTCAGAACCAGGGCAACGTCTGGAGCTGAGCCCGCAGCCTGTCCGGTAAGGGGTGCCCGCCACGGCGGTCGCCCCTTACCGGCTCAGAGCCGGGCGAGGGTCGCCTCCAGCAGGCGCACCACCGAGTCGTCGGTCACGTCCGCGACCTCCGCGTACGGGAACCAGCGCAGGTCGAGGGACTCGTCGCTGATCGTCTCCACGGCCCCGGCCGGGGCGAGGGCCGCGTACTGGACGTCCAGGTGCCAGGCGCAGGGCGTGGAGTGCCGGTCCAGGCGCACCGGACCGCCCGGGAGCAGGTCCAGGCCCTCGATGCCGGACTCCTCGGTCGCCTCGCGCAGGGCCGCCCGCGCCAGGGTCTCGTCGACCGGCTCGCAGTGGCCGCCCATCTGCAGCCACATCCGCATCTTCTTGTGCAGCGTCAGCAGCACCCGGTCGCGGGACGGATCGACCACCAGCGCGCTCGCCGTGACGTGCCCGTCCGCGCAGGCCTTCCACATGCCGTCGGGGTGCGACGCCAGATGGTCCAGGTAGACCTGACGCAGCTCGTCCTGGCCCCGGTGGTCCTTCAGGACCAGGAGCGCGTCGTCGTGGAGGCTCACTCGGTGCCGTCGCCCTTCTTGCCGTCGCTCCCGTCCCGGCCGTCGGCCTCCGGGCCCTCGTCGTCCTTCTTCTCGAGGTCGGGCTTGCCCGCCGCCTCGCCGAGCATCTTGTCCAGCTCGGAGAAGTCGAGCTGCTCACGATGGACGAAGCCGTCCGGGTCGTCCAGGTCGGACGCGTTCGGCAGCATGTCCGGGTGGGCCCACAGACCGTCCCGGCCGTCGACACCGTGCGCGTCCGTGAGGGAGGCCCACAGACGGGAGGCGTCGCGCAGCCTGCGCGGCCGCAGCTCCAGGCCGATCAGCGTGGCGAACGTCTGCTCTGCCGGACCGCCTGAGGCACGCCGGCGGCGCAGCGTCTCGCGCAGCGCGTCGGCGGAGGACAGGCGCGGCTTGGCGGCGGTGTGCACCACCGCGTCCACCCAGCCCTCGACCAGCGCGAGAGCCGTCTCCAGCCGGGCCAGCGCCGCCTTCTGCTCCGGCGTGTCCTCCGGCTGGAACATGCCCTGCTGAAGAGCCTCCTGCAGCTGCTCGGGGTTCTGCGGGTCGAACTGCCCGACCACGTCCTCGAGCTTCGCGGTGTCGACCTTGATGCCCCGCGCGTACCCGTCGACCGCGCCGAACAGGTGCGAGCGCAGCCACGGCACGTGCGCGAAAAGGCGCTGGTGGGCGGCCTCGCGCAGGGCGAGATACAGCCGCACCTCCTCCTGCGGCACACCCAGGTCCTTGCCGAAGGCCTCGATGTTGGCCGGCAGCAGCGCGGCCTTGCCGGACGGGCCGAGCGGCAGGCCCACGTCGGTCGAGCCGACGACCTCGCCGGCGAGAACGCCGACGGCCTGCCCGATCTGCGTGCCGAACATGGCACCGCCCATGGACCGCATCATGCCGATCAGCGGGCCGGCCATGGCCTGCATCTCCTCGGGCAGCACGTCGCCCATGGCGTTGCCGACGCGCTCGGCGACCGGGTCGACCAGTTCCCGCCAGGCGGGCAGGGTCGCCTCGACCCACTCCGCGCGGCTCCACGCCACCGCGGTGCCGGCGCCCGAGGGCAGGGCGGTCGCGTCGTCCAGCCACAGGTCGGCCAGGCGCACGGCCTCCTGCACCGCGTTGCGCTCGGCGGGACCGACGCTGGCGTCCTTGCGGCCGTCCGGCGTGCCCTGGGAGACCGTCTGGCGGGCGATCTGCTTCGCCATGTCCCAGTTTACCGGGCCGCCCTCGTAGGAGAGCATCTGGCCGAGCTGCTGGAACGCGGCGCCCAGGTCGTTGGGGTTCATGGACCCGAACATGGCGGCGAACGGGTTGTCCGCGCCGGGGCCGCCGAAGCCTCCTGCTCCGGGCGTCCCGAATCCGAACGGGTTGGCCGGTCCCTGACCACCGCCGCTCTGCTGGTCCTTCTTCTTGCCCTCGTCGCCGTCGTCCGGCTCCTCCGGCGGAAGGCCGAATCCGAATGGGGTGTCACTCACGGGGTTCCTCGGCTGGTAGGGCCGCCGGTTCTTTCCGGCGGCACGGCTGCCCGACTTCACCACCCAGGGTAGACACCCGGGGCCGTTCGGGCCTCGGTGCTTCGCCGGGCGGCGGCCTGCGGCAGGATGGATGCCACCTGGTACGTACGCGTCGCTCGCGCCCGTACTGAAGACAACCTCTGGAGACGTCCGGTGAGTTCCCCAGATCCACAGGTTCGCGCAGCGCGAAACCAGTCAACCAGTTCCGCCCGCCCCGGCGCGCGCGGACCCGTCGTCGCGGTCACCGGTGCCGCGACCGGGGTCGGAGCCCTGCTGACCGCACGGCTCGCCGCATCGGACGAGGTCGGAGAAGTGGTGGCCATCGACGAGCGGCGCGGGGAGTGCGACACCGCGCGGTGGCACGTGCTGGACGTACGGGACCCCGCCATCGCCGAGAAGCTCCGGGGCGCGGACGTCGTGGTGCACCTCGCGCTCGACCTCGACCTGGAGACCGACGCGGCCGCGCGGACGGCTTACAACGTCCGGGGGACGCAGACCGTCCTGACCGCCGCCGCGGCCGCCGGTGTGCACCGGGTCGTGCTGTGCACCTCGGCGATGGTCTACGGCGCGCTGCCGGACAACGAGCTGCCGCTGTCCGAGGACGCCGAGCTGCGCGCCACGGCCGAGGCGACGGGCGTCGGGGACCTCCTGGAGATCGAACGGCTCGCCCGGCGCGCGCCGCGGGCACACCCCGGCCTCAATGTGACCGTGGTCCGTCCGGCGGTCCTGGTCGGTGGTGTGGACACAGCCCTGACCAGGTACTTCGAGTCGCCCCGGCTGCTGGTCGTGGCGGGATCGCGGCCCGCCTGGCAGTTCTGCCACGTCGACGACCTGTGCAGCGCCCTGGAGTACGCCGTCCTGGAGAAGGCGGACGGGGAACTGGCCGTCGGGTGCGACGGATGGCTGGAGCAGGAGGAGGTCGAGGAGCTGAGCGGGACCCGGCGCATGGAGCTGCCCTCGGCGGTGGCGCTCGGCGCGGCGGCCCGGCTGCACCGGATCGGGCTGACGCCCTCCCCGGCCGGGGACCTGGCGTACACGATGTACCCCTGGGTGGTGAGCGGCAGCCGGCTGCACGACGCGGGGTGGCGGCCGAAGTACACCAACGAGGAGGTGCTCGCGGAGCTGCTCGACGAGGTCTCCGGGCGGCACACGGTGGCCGGCCGCCGCCTCGGACGCAAGGACGCCACGGCGGCGGGTGCCGCGGGCGCGACGGTGGCGCTGCTGGGCGCCGCGGCGGTGGTGCGGCGGGCGCGGAAGGCCCGGCGCCGCATCTGACACCCGGTCCCGGCAGACGCCGCCCCGCGGGGGGTTTGGAGGAGGATCCAGGCGGTACGCGCGCGTGCCGGAGGATCACGTCGTTCCCGGCTGTCGGCGGTGTGCGGCACGATGGACCCATGGCAACCACGAACGATCACCCCGGCGAGCTGGCCGCCGCGGACCCCGTCAAGCTGATCGGCATCCGCGAGACGCCCCTTTCCGTGGACGAGGTCTTCCGGGCCGTCGGGGAGGACGCGGCCGGCGGCACCGCCCTGTTCGTGGGGACGGTGCGCAACCACGACGGCGGCACCGACGTCGACCGGCTCGGGTACTCCTGCCACCCCGGCGCCGAGGCGGAGATGCGGCGGATCGCCGAGAAGGTGGTCGCCGAGTACCCGGTACGGGCGCTCGCGGCGGTCCACCGCGTGGGGGATCTGCAGGTCGGGGACCTCGCCGTGGTCGTCGCCGTGTCCTGCCCGCACCGGGGCGAGGCCTTCGACGCCTGCCGGAAGCTGATAGACGACCTGAAGCGCGAGGTGCCCATCTGGAAGCACCAGACGTTCTCGGACGGCACCGACGAATGGGTGGGCGCGTAGCGCCTCTGCTGAGGCGGCCGGAGTCCCGGTTGCCTCGGGTTGCGTAACCTGCCCCCCGGCGTGAGCGTTGTCACTGCGGATGGTTAATCTTCTGATCAGTCAGTTGCGGACGCTCACGGGCCTGGGAGGTCGGACATGGCAGCTCTCGCCTGGTTGCTGATCCCGCTGTTGGCCGCCGTCGGCGCGGGACTGTGGGGAAGCTGGGTCAACCGCACCCGCAAGGCCCGCAGCGACGGTCCCGAGCTCGACGGATACGCCCGCTTCCGCGCGGCCATGGAGAAGCCCCGCACCGACGCCTGACCGAAAAGCACCCCGTCCGGAGAGCGTCCTGGCCGAGCGGCGCCCTGACGGTGCTCTGACAGCCGCGTCCCGTACTGTCGTGCCATGCCACGCCGCACCGCGACGATGCTCGCCTCCACCCTGATGCTGATCGCGCTCCTGTGCGCGGGTGTGTTCATCCCCGTGCCCTACTCGGAGATGTCACCGGGGCCGACGGTGAACACCCTCGGGGACCACGACGGCGAGCCGGTGCTGCAGATCACCGGTCACAAGACCTACGACGCGAGTGGTCACCTGAACATGACCACCGTCCGGGTGACCAGCGCCGAGTACAAGATGAACCTCGTGGAGGCCGTCTACGGCTGGCTGTCGCACGACACCAGCGTGGTGCAGCACGAGACGCTCTACCCGGACGGCAAGACCGAGGAAGAGGCCACCCAGGAGAACGCGGAGGAATTCAGCCAGTCCCAGGAGAGCGCGAAGGTCGCCGCCCTGAAGGCGCTCGACATCCCGGTGAAGTCCTGGGTGGTCGTCTCCACCGTCGTCAAGGGCTCGCCCTCGCAGGGCCGGCTGCACGCCGGTGACGTGATCAAGGCCGTCGACGGCACGACCGTCAAGGAGCCCACCGACGTCTCGGAACTGGTGACCAAGCACAAGCCCGGCGAGGACGTCGACTTCACCATCGTGCCCGCCAAGGAGCAGGCCGCCGCGGAGAAGGAGCGCCGGACGCCCACGAAGACGGAGAAGGTCACGGTCACCACCGAGACCTCGGACGACGACGGCGAGGCGCGCGCCATCGTGGGGATCTCCGCCGGGACCGATCACACGTTCCCGTTCGACATCGACATCAAGCTGGCCGACGTCGGCGGCCCGAGCGCCGGTCTGATGTTCGCCCTCGGCCTCTACGACAAGCTCACGCCGGGCGACCTCACCGGCGGCAAGTTCGTCGCCGGTACCGGGACGATCGACGACACCGGCAAGGTCGGCCCGATCGGCGGCATCGGCATGAAGACCATCGGAGCGCACGACAAGGGCGCCCAGTACTTCCTGACGCCCGCCGACAACTGCGCGACCGCCGCCGAGGACACCCCCGACGGGCTCAGCCTCGTGAAGGTGGACACCATCGACGACGCCCTCGGCGCGCTCAAGGACATCAGCTCCGGGAAGACCGACGACCTGCCGGAGTGCACGAAGGGGTAGCCACCCGGCAGCCGTCCGGCCCGGCTACTCCGCGAAGGTCGCCGTCAGGGCCTGCGCCAGACCCGGCACCAGGTCGGAGCCCGTGAGGACCTCCGTGGCGGAGTCCTTCTCCCGCAGCCGCAGGGCCGAGTCCCGGGCGCCGTCGCGCAGGACCGCGACCGTCATCCGGACCTCCTGCCGCTCCGGGTGCTCCGCCACCCAGCGCGCCAGCTTCGTCTCGTCCAGACCCTCCGGAACCTGGGCCTCGGCGGACGGCGGCAGCATCAGGCGCTCCACGGCGAGCGCGCAGCCGACCACCGGGTCGGGCCACGCGATGGTGCCCAGGAACTCGTCGAGCGGCTGGGCCGTTGGAATCTCGTCCTGCTCGATCGGGGTCAGGCCGGAGCTCTCCGGCTCGTCCTGCAGACCGAGCCGGTCCGCGAGCGAGGGCTGATCGGCCCTCAGACGTGCGGTGTCGACCAGTGCGAAGAGGCGTGCGGGCTGGTCCCAGCCGAGGCCTGAGACGTACTCGTCGATCTCGAGTACGGCCCGGGTGAGGGGGCTCGCCGCCATGGGGGTGTTGGACATAGTCACAATCCTGCCTCGTTCATGGCCCGAATCGGGAACCGAGTAAACGTTGAGTAAGTTGCATAAGTGTGGGCCCACGATCACGCGGGCGCACGGGGGGCCCGCGAACCCGAGGGCCTGACGTCTCAACAGCGAACTTTCGAGGTGCGCACCTTGGCTTTCCAGATGCCGGACCGCGGCGGAGGCCCCCCGACGGGGCCGCGGATCAGAGTGGGCCGCCCGTCCCGGCGCGTCCGAACCCTGCTGCTGACACTTGGTGTCCTGGCCGTGCTGGCCATGGCGTTCACCATGTTCGCGGGGTTCTGGACGGACTGGCTCTGGTACCGGTCGGTCCACTACTCGTCGGTGTTCACGACGACCCTGTGGACCAAGATCGGGCTCTTCTTCGTCTTCGGCCTGCTGATGGCGCTCGCCGTCGGGTTCAACATCTGGTTGGCCCACCGCCTGCGCCCGCCGCTGAGCGCCATGTCGATGGAGCAGCAGAACCTCGACCGGTACCGCATGGGCATCGCCCCGTACAAGAAGTGGCTGCTGCTCGGCATCACCGCCCTGGTCGGTCTGATCGCCGGCGCCTCGGCGTCCGGTCAGTGGCGCACGTGGCTGATGTGGGTCAACGGCGTGCCCTTCGGGCAGAAGGACCCCCAGTTCAAACTGGACGTCTCCTTCTACGCCTTCGACCTGCCCTGGTACCGGTTCCTGCTCGGATTCGGGTTCGCAGCCGTGATCATCTCCGTGATCGCCGCCGCGCTCACCCACTACCTGTACGGCGGGCTCCGCGTCACCAGCCCGGGCGCGCGCGCCACGGCCGCGGCCACCGGGCACCTGTCGGTGCTCATCGGCGTCTTCGTCGCCCTCAAGGCGGTCGCCTACTGGCTCGACCGGTACGGCCTGGCCGTGAAGTCCAGCGACTTCAAGGCCACCGACAACTGGACGGGCCTCAGGTACGTCGACGCCAACGCCTACCTGCCGGCCAAGACGATCCTGTTCTGCATCGCCGTCATCTGCGCGCTGCTCTTCTTCGCCACCCTGTGGCGGCGCACCTGGCAGCTGCCGGTGATCGGCTTCGGCCTGATGGTGCTCTCCGCGATCCTCATCGGCGGCCTGTACCCGGCGCTCGTCCAGAAGTTCCAGGTCCAGCCGAACGAGCAGGCCAAGGAAGCGCCGTACGTCGAGAAGAACCTCGCGGCCACACGCGACGCGTACGGCATCGAGGGCACCCAGGTCACCGAGTACGCGGGCAAGAGCGAGACCAAGGACCAGACCAAGCTCCGCGGCGACGTGGACGCCGCGGCGTCCATCCGGATCATGGACCCGAACGTGGTCTCGCCGACCTTCCAGCAGCTCCAGCAGATGCGCAACTACTACGCGTTCCCGACCAACCTGGACGTGGACCGCTACTCGAAGGACGGCAAGGACCAGGACACCGTCATCGGCCTGCGCGAGCTGAACCTGGCGGGCATTCCGAAGAAGAACTGGATCAACAACCACTTCCGCTACACCCACGGGTACGGAGTGGTCGCCGCCAAGGGCACGGCGGTCGACTCCGAGGGCCGTCCGGTCTTCACCGAGTCGGACCTGCCGTCCAAGGGAGACCTCGGAAAGTACGAGCAGCGGGTCTACTACGGCGAGAAGACCACCACCTACTCGATCGTCGGCGGCCCCCAGAAGGAGATCGACTACTCGGACGACACCGGGGAGAAGACCTTCAGCTACAAGGGCGACAGCGGCGTCGACCTGTCGAACGCGGTCAACCGCGCGGCGTACGCGGCGGCGTTCGGCGAGCCGCAGATCCTGTACTCCGGCGCGATCGGAGACGGCTCGCGGATCCTGTACAACCGCACGCCCAAGGAGCGCGTCGAGGCGGTCGCCCCGTGGCTGACCATCGACGGCGACGCCTACCCGGCGGTCGTGGACGGCCGGATCCAGTGGATCGTCGACGCCTACACGACGACGAACGGCTATCCGTACGCCTCCCGCACGACGCTGGGCGACACGACCGCCGACTCGCTGACGGCGAACAACAACTCGCGCGCGGTGGTGGCCCAGGAGAACCAGGTCAACTACATCCGCAACAGTGTCAAGGCGACCGTCGACGCCTACAGCGGTGACGTCAAGCTCTACCAGTGGGACACCAAGGACCCGGTCCTCAAGACCTGGATGAAGGCGTTCCCGGACACGGTGCAGGGCAAGGGCGAGATCTCCAAGGAGCTGATGGCGCACCTGCGCTATCCGCAGGACCTGTTCAAGGTCCAGCGCGAGCTGCTCACGCGCTACCACGTGAAGGACGCCAACACGTTCCTCAGCGGCAGCGAGGTGTGGCAGGTCCCGGACGACCCGACGAACAAGTCGAGCGACTCGGTACCGCCGTACTACCTGAGCATGAAGATGCCCGACCAGAAGCAGCAGGCCTTCTCGCTGACGACGACGTTCACACCCAACGGACGTGACAACCTCAGTGCGTTCATGGCCGTCGACGCCGAGGCGGGTACCAGCGACTACGGCAAGATCAGAATCCTGAAACTGCCGACCAGTACGACCGTCAACGGACCCAAACAGGTCCAGAGCCAGTTGAACTCCGAGCAGGACATCGCCGAGACCATCAGGCTGCTGAGAGGCGGCGACTCCGAGGTCGAGTACGGCAACCTGCTGACGGTGCCGGTCGACGGCGGACTGCTGTACGTCGAACCGGTCTACGTCCGCGGTGGCGACCTCAAGTACCCGCTGCTGCGCAAGGTGCTGGTGAGTTACGGAGGCAACACGGCCTTCGAGAACACGCTCGACGAGGCCCTCAGCAAGGTCTTCGGAGCACAGGCCGCCGAGAACGAGCAGCCACCGGACGAGGGCGACGACACGACCGAGCCGCCACCCACGTCCACCAACCCCACGGTCAAGGAAGCGCTGGGTGACGCGCAGAAGGCCTTCGACGCCGGGCAGAAGGCCCTGGAACAGAAGGACCTGGGCGCGTACGCCGAGGCGCAGAAGGACCTGGAGGAGGCCCTGCAGCGGGCCGAGGACGCCCAGGCCAAGGCCGACCAGGGAACCGGCAAGAACGGCGACGGGAACGCCGGCAAGAACGGTGACGAGAACGGTGGTGGTGACACCGGCGGCGGATCGGACACGGGCTGACCGTCCGGTCGCGCAGGGGCCGGCCTTCGGGCTGGTCAAGGCCCATCCCGCGCCGTGCTAGGGTTGTGAACACAACGGCGCGGGGTGGAGCAGCTCGGTAGCTCGCTGGGCTCATAACCCAGAGGTCGCAGGTTCAAATCCTGTCCCCGCTACTGAAGTCGTGGCTGTGTGCGACGACCACTGAGGCCCGGATTCCGAAAGGGATCCGGGCCTTTGTGATGCGCGAACGCATATACCGGGGAACCGACGGCCGCGCCGCCAGGGGGAGTTGGACTCATCTGTGTTTGACTTGTCTCCCTGTGGGCATGTCGACAAAACGCTGAAGTGACCTCACTGACTGCGGTATACCGGATGTACCGAGGTTGCAGGTGGTGCGACGATGGACGTTATGGGGGACATGGCAAATCTGTTCGGGACAGGGCGTTTTGCCCAGCCGTCCGGTCAGGAGGAGGCCACGGACGAGGCCCAGGAAGCGGCCGACGAGGCAGCCGAGGAAGTGCGGCTGCGGCTCGCCGTCGACGGCGGTGACGCCGAGGCCATGAGCGTCCTCGGCGCGATGCTGCTGCGCCGCGGCGACTTCGAGGGCGCCGAGTCCCATCTGCGTGCCGCCACCGCGGCCGGTGACCGGGCCGCCGCCAACAACCTGGGTGTCCTGCTGCACCAGCGCGGCTACGCGGACGAGGCGGCCGGCTGGTGGCGCATCGCCGCCGTCGCCGGGTCCGTACCGGCCGCCCACGCGCTGGGCCGGCACTTCCGCGAGCGCGGGGACGAGCCGGCCGCCGAGTACTGGCTGTGCCAGTCCGCCGAACAGGGCCACGTACTGGGCGCCTACGCCCTCGCCGACCTGCTGGAGCACCGCGGCGACGACACCGGGGCCGAGCGGTGGATGCGGGCCGCGGCCGAGCGCGGCCACCGGGAGGCCGCGTACCGGCTGGCGCGGACGCTGGACCGGCGGGCGGGGGAGGCCGGGCGGGCCGGGCAGTCCGGACGGCGGGCCGGGCAAGGGCGCGACGGCGGCCGCGACGGCGGGCGGGCGGGCGCTTCCGCGGGTGACTCCGGCGCCGACTCCGGGACCGGTGAGGTCGAGCAGTGGTACCGGCAGGCAGCCGCGCGCGGCCACCGTCGCGCCGCGCTGCAGCTCGGGGCGATCCTGGAGAAGCGGGGCGAACTCAAGGAGGCCGGCCGCTGGTACCTCACGTCCGCCAAGGACGGCGAGGCCCGTGCCGCCTGCGCGCTCGGCTTCCTGCTGCGGGACGCCGGGGACACCGAGAGCGCCGCCGTGTGGTGGCTGCGCGCCGCCCAGGACGGCGACGGCAACGCCGCCAACGCCCTGGGCGCACTGCACGCCGAGCGCGGCGAGACCCAGACCGCCGAGCGCTGGTACCGGGCCGCGATGGACGCCGGCGACGACAACGGGGCGTACAACCTCGGGCTGCTCTGCGCCGAGCAGGGCCGTACCGCGCAGGCCGAGCAGTGGTACCGGCGGGCCGCGTACGCCGGGCACCGGGAGGCCTCCAACGCGCTGGCCGTCCTGCTGCTGCGCGCCGGGGACCGGACCGGCGCCGAGCCGTGGTTCTCCAAGGCCGCCGAGGCCGGCAGTGTCGACGCTGCCTTCAACCTCGGGATCCTGCACGCCGGGCGGGGCGAGGAGAAGGTGGCGCTGCGCTGGTACGAGCGGGCCGCGGCGGCCGGGCACACGGAGGCGGCGCTGCAGGTCGGCATCGCGCGGCTGCGGGCCGGTGACGAGCGCGACGCGGAGCGGTTCCTGCGGTGTGCGGCGGGGGGCGGCAGCGCGGAGGCCGCCTACCGGCTCGCGACGCTCCTCGACGCGCGCCGACCGCCCGCGCCCGCACACGAACTGGGCGAGCCGGAGCAGGGGAAGTCCGAGTGCGAGGAGTGGTACGAGCGGGCGGCCTCCCAGGGGCACCGCCGGGCCCAGGTCCGGGTCGGGATGCTGGCCGCTGCGCGGGGCGACGTGGTGGAGGCGGCCCGGTGGTACCGGGAGGCGGCCGAGGCCGGGTCTCGCAACGGCGCGTTCAACCTGGGGCTGCTGCTGGCCCGCGAGGGGAGCGAGCCGGAGGCCGTGGTGTGGTGGCGCAGGGCGGCCGACGCGGGGCACGGGCGGGCGGCGCTGCGGCTCGCGCTGGTGTTCGCGCGGCGGGGAGAGCTGGCCGAGGGGCAGCGGTGGGCGGACCTCGCGGTGTCGCTGGGGCCGGTGGAGGTGGGCAAGCGGGCGGCGCGGTTGCGGGACGCGCTGCGGCAGGAGTTGTCGGCGTGACGCTGCGCTGGGCTTGGGTGCCTTTGTGAGGTGCCTGGTGCCTGGTGCTTGTGCGGTGCCCGGTGTGGGTGCTGGGCGGGGGTGGGGCGCGCGGCCCGGCGCTGAGGGGGGCCGCTGCGCCCACCCGTGCCGCCCTGGCGGCACGATTGCCCGCAGCTACGCGCGCGACTGTCCGTAGCTATACGACTGAGGCCGGAATCCTTAGGATTCCGGCCTCAGTCTTTCAGTAGCGGGGACAGGATTTGAACCTGCGACCTCTGGGTTATGAGCCCAGCGAGCTACCGAGCTGCTCCACCCCGCGTCGATGAACAGAACACTACGTCAGCCCGAAGGCGAGAAGCAAATCCGGGGCTCACGCCGTCGCGCAGTTCGGGCAGGTGCCGCGGTATGTGACCTCGACGTCCGAGACGGTGAAGCCGAAGCGCTCCGAGTCGGGGAGGTCGGCCAGCGGGTTGCCGGTCGGGTGGACGTCGCGGATCGCGCCGCACCGGGCGCAGACCAGGTGGTGGTGCGGCTGGTGCGCGTTCGGGTCGTACCGCTTGGCGCGCTTGTCCGTCGCGACTTCCAGCACCTCGCCGAGCGTGACCAGCTCGCCCAGGGTGTTGTAGACCGTCGCCCTGGAGATCTCGGGGAGCTTGTCCACGGCCCGGGAGTGCACCTCGTCGGCCGTCATGTGGACGTGTTCGCCGTCGAGGACCTCGGCCACCACGCGTCGCTGCGCGGTCATGCGCCATCCGCGTCCACGCAACCGTTCCAGTAGGTCACTCATACGAACCAGCCTAGCAGTAGGGGGGACCAGGTCCCGAACAGGTGTGACTTTGGAGCCTTACTTGACTTAGACATTGTCCATTGTAGGATCGGCTACGGCATTAGCCAAGGGACAGGTTTTACGCAGGATTGGCGCAGGAGGCGTACGTGACTCAGGGACCGCTCACTACGGAGGCCGGTGCTCCGGTAGCCGACAACCAGAACAGCGAGACCGCGGGCGTCGGCGGCCCCGTGCTCGTTCAGGACCAGCTGCTCCTCGAAAAGCTGGCCCACTTCAACCGTGAGCGCATCCCGGAGCGCGTCGTGCACGCGCGCGGCGCCGGTGCCTACGGCACCTTCACGGTCACCGCCGATGTCACCCGGTACACGCGCGCCGCGTTCCTCTCCGAGGTCGGCAAGGAGACGGAGACCTTCCTCCGCTTCTCCACCGTGGCCGGCAACCTGGGCGCGGCGGACGCCGTCCGCGACCCGCGCGGCTTCGCGCTGAAGTTCTACACCGAAGAGGGCAACTACGACCTCGTCGGCAACAACACCCCGGTGTTCTTCATCAAGGACGCCATCAAGTTCCCCGACTTCATCCACACCCAGAAGCGCGACCCCTACACCGGGTCCACGGAGATGGACAACGTCTGGGACTTCTGGGGCCTGTCGCCGGAGTCGACGCACCAGGTGACCTGGCTGTTCGGCGACCGCGGCATCCCGGCGTCGTACCGCCACATGGACGGCTTCGGCTCGCACACCTACCAGTGGAGCAACGCGGCCGGCGAGGCCTTCTGGGTCAAGTACCACTTCAAGACGGACCAGGGCATCAAGACCCTCACCCAGGCCGAGGCGGACAAGCTCGCCGGTGCGGACCCCGACTCCCACCAGCGCGACCTGCGGCAGGCCATCGAGCGCGGCGACTTCCCGTCGTGGACCGTCGGCGTGCAGGTCATGCCCGTCGCCGAGGCGGCGCAGTACCGCTTCAACCCGTTCGACCTGACCAAGGTGTGGCCGCACGCGGACTACCCGATCGTCTGGTTCGGCAAGCTGGAGCTCAACCGGAACCCGGAGAACGTCTTCGCGGAGGTCGAGCAGTCGATCTTCTCGCCGTCCCACTTCGTGCCCGGCATCGGGCCGTCCCCGGACAAGATGCTCCAGGGCCGCCTCTTCGCCTACGGCGACGCCCACCGCTACCGCGTCGGCATCAACGCCGACCACCTGCCGGTGAACCGCCCGCACGCCACCGAGGCCCGCACCAACTCCCGTGACGGCTACCTGTACGACGGCCGCCACAAGGGCGCGAAGAACTACGAGCCGAACAGCTTCGGCGGCCCGTTCCAGACGGACCGGGCCCTGTGGCAGCCGGTCGCGGTCTCCGGTGCCACCGGCGAGACGGAGGCCCCGTCGCACGCCGAGGACAACGACTTCGTCCAGGCGGGCAACCTCTACCGGCTGATGACGGACGGCGAGAAGGAGCGGCTGATCGAGAACCTGGCCGGCGCCCTCTCCGGCGTCTCGCGCGACGAGATCGTCGAGCGAGCGGTCGGCAACTTCCGTCAGGCCGACGGTGACTTCGGCAAGCGGCTGGAGGCCGCGGTCCAGGCCCTGCGCGGCTGACATCCAGCACTGGACCGCTTGCCGTAGCGGCGGGCCGGATTCCCGGGGGACGGGGATCCGGCCCGTTGGCCGTTCACGCGCCGGTCACGCCCCGGCGGTCCCGGCGGTCCCGGCCGGGGCAGGACGCGGTTCCTCGGTGGGCAGGGGGAGCCGGGTGACCGCCCGGCGGTACTCGGCGACGATGCGGTCCACCACCTCCCGCGCGGGCAGCACCGCGTCGACCAGGCCCGCGGACTGGCCCGCCTCCACCTTGCCGGTGTCCACCAGGCCGTCCAGCGCGGCGTCCTTCAGACTCGCGGAGGCGAACGCGCCCCGGCGCACGTCCAGCTCCGTCCCGTCCTCCTCCAGCCGGGTCATCCGGCGGGTGAAGTCGTTGTCCAGGGCGCGGATCGTGCCGAGGCCGCGGCCGACCGTACGGGTGGAGTCGACTCCGGCGGCGACGACGGCCGCCTTGTAGCCGGGGTGCACGGTGGCCTCCTCGGTGGCGAGGAACCGGGTGCCGAACTGGGCGCCGTCCGCGCCGAGGGCTACCATCGCGGCCAGGCCGGCGCCGTCCGCGACGCCTCCGGAGGCGACGACCGGCACGCCGGGCACGGCGGAGACCACCGCGCGCACCAGCACCTGCGTGGCGACCATCGCGGGCGGCGGGTGCCCGCCGGCCTCGGCGCCGACGACGACGAGCCCGTCCACTCCGGCGTCGGCGGCCTTGCGGGCGTGCTCGACCCCGGCGACGACGTGCAGGCAGACGGTGCCCACGTCGTGGAAGCGGTCCAGGTAGCGGCGCGGCCCGCCCTGGGAGGCGATCAGCACCGGCGGACGCCGGGCCAGCAGCAGTTCGACGACCTCGTCGGCGCCCGCGCGGTAGAGGGGCAGGTTGACCGCCCAGGGGCGGTCGGTGCCGGCGGCCGTCTCGTCCAGGGTGCGGGCGAGGTCGGGCAGGCGCATCGGGCCCGCGGCGACCACGCCGAGGCCGCCGGCCCGGCTGACCGCCAGGGGCAGCGCGGAGCTGGAGGACGCCCAGGACATGCCGGCCTGCACGACGGGCAGGTCGATGCCGAGCAGCTCGGTGAGGGGCGTGGCGATACGGGTCATGCCGCGGCCCCGGTGCCGTCGTGGCCCAGCAGGGTGCGGGCGTGGGCGGCGAGGCGGTTCTTCTGCACCTTGGAACTGGCGGTCATACCGATGCCCTCGAAGCCGTCCACGATGCGCAGATGCCTGGGCACCTTGAAGCCCGCCATGCGGCTCCTGGCCCAGTCGATCAGCTCCTGCTCGGAGGGGCCGGGGCCGGTGAGTACGACGAAGGCGAACGGCACCTCCATCAGCCGCTCGTCGGGCACGCCGACCACCACCGCCTGCCGTACCCCCGGGTGGCGGTGCAGGACGTCCTCGACGTCGGCCGGGGCGACGTTCTCGCCGCCGACCCGGATGATGTCCTTGGTACGGCCCGTGAAGTGCAGCCGGCCGGACGCGTCGAGGACGCCGATGTCACCGGTGGCGAGCCAGCCGTCCGGATCGACGGCGGCGGCGGTGGCCGCGGGGTCGTCGAGGTAGCCCTGCATCACGTTCCAGCCGCGGACCAGGATCGAGCCGGGTTCGCCGGGCCCGCAGTCGCGGCTGCCGTCCAGCGCCCGGATGCGCACCTCGACGCCCGGTTCCGCCAGCATCGCGCCGGAGGCCCGTACCTCGTCCGGCTCCCACCAGCAGGACTGGGCGACGTTCGGGGACGCCTCCGACAGGCCGTACCCGGCGACGCACTCGGTCGCGCCCAGCTCGTCGATGACCCGGCGGATCACGGTGGGGGAGGCGGCGACCCAGGCGCCGCGCAGCCGCAGCGTGCGGTGGGCGAGGTCGGGGTGGTTGAGCAGCAGCAGGGCGATGGTGTCGTTGCCGGAGAAGTGGGTGCAGCGTTCCTCCTCCAGCAGCCGCAGCGCCTCCGCGGGCTCGAAGCGCGGCATGGTCACCAGCGTCGTGGCGTGCTGGAGGCAGGCGAGCACGGACAGGGTGCTGCCGGCGACGTGGAAGAAGGGCCGGGCGCTGTGGAAGCGGTCCCCCGGACGCAGGCCGAGCCGGGCGCCCGAGAAGAAGCCGTCGGCGCACATGCTGCGGTGGGTGAGCAGGACGCCCTTGGGGCGTGCGGTGGTGCCGGAGGTGTACTGGACGAGCAGGACGTCGTCCGGGGTCCCGGTGGCGGGCACCTCGCCGGTGCCCCGGGCCAGGAACTCCGGCCACGGCGTGGCCCAGCCGGGCACCGCGTCGCCGCACACCACGACCCGCTCCAGGGAGGGCAGGGCCGGGCAGGTGGGCGTGGCGTCGGCGCCGATGCCGATCTCGCGCAGCACCGCGTGGAAGTCGACGTTCAGCACGCGGTCGGCGACGAAGAGCGTGCCGACCCGGGCGTGGGCCAGCGTGTGCCGGACCTCGTCGGCGCTGTACCGGGTGTTGACCGGCACGGTCACCGCGCCGACCGAGCCCAGCGCGACGAACAGGGCGACCCAGCGCGGCCCGTTGCCCAGGCAGAGGCCGACCCGGTCGCCGCGGCCGATGCCGGCGGCGGTCAGCGCCGCCCGGACGCGGACGACCTCGGCGGCGAGGTCGCGGTAGGTGATCCGCTCCGCGGCGGTGACCACGGCCTCCACGTCGGGGGCGAGCAGGGCGGCACGCTCCAGTGCCGCGTGCGCGGTCAGGGGGCATGCGGCGGCGAGATCGAGATCCGTCACTTCTCTTCCTCCTCTGTACTGCCGTGGCCGTCCGTACCACCGTGGCCGTCCGTACTTCCGGCACCGTCCGTACCGCCGGGACCGCTGGTGCCGCCGGTGCCGCCTCGACCGCCGTCGCGGCGGCGGGCGAAGCGGTCGACACCTTCGCGCCAGCCGCCGTCCGCGAGGCACTGCTCGATGGCCGCCATCTCGATCCGGATGCCCCGGTCGAGGTCGGTCTCGCCGCCGAGGTCGACGGCGCGCTTGGTCAGCGCCATGGCCAGCGGCGGTGCCCCGGCGATCGAGGCGGCGATCTCCTCGCCGGCCCGAGCCAGCCGGTCGCCCGGCACGACCCGGGTGACGACGCCCAGGTCCGCGGCCTCGGCGGCCGGCATGACCCGGTTGGTGAACAGCAGCTCCTTGGCGCGGCGCCGCCCGATGACGCGCTGCAGGCGCTGGGTGGCGCCGACCGTTCCCCAGTGTGCCTCGGGGAACCGGAAGGTGGTGTCCTCGGCGGCGACGGCGAAGTCCGCCGCCAGCGTGATCTCGCCGCCGCTGCCCACGACCGCGCCGTGCACCAGCGCGACCACGGGGCGGCGGCAGCGCTCCACGGCGTCGTAGGCGGCGAAGGACGCCTGGCGCCGGCGGCGCACCCAGGCGGCGTCCCGGCCGGCCCGCTCCTTGAGATCGGCCCCCGCGCAGAACGCCGGGCCCTCGGCGGACAGCAGGACGACCCGTACGTCGTCGTCGGCGTCGAGGTCCTCGAAGACGGCCCGCAGCCGCAGGCACATCTCCAGGTCGACGGCGTTGCGGGCGCGCGGCCGGGCGAGCCGCACGCGTGCGACGCCGTCGGCGACGTCGCACCGTACCCGCACCGTCTCCGCGTCCGGTGTCCCGGCGCCCGGTGTGGCCGCGTCCGGTGTCCCGGCGCCCGGCGTGGCTGCGTCCGATGTCCCGGCGCCCGGTGTGTCGGTGCCCGGTGCCTCAGCGTCCGCCATCCTGGATCACCCCCGCTTCCCGCAGCTCGTCGATCTCCTCGTCGCCGAGACCGGCCAGATCGGCCAGCACGGCGTCGGTGTCGGCGCCCAGCAGCGGCGGTGCGCCGGCCGCGGGCGGGGCGCCGTCGGTCTCGCGCAGCGGGGTGCGCAGGGCGCGGAAGGTGCCCTCGGTGGGATGCTCGAACTCGGTGACGACGCCGCGGGCCCGCGCGTGCGGATCGGCCAGCGCCTCGCGGACGCCGCGCACCGCACCGGCCGGGACGTCGGCGGCGAGCAGCTCCTTCAGCAGCGGGTCGCGCTCCCGCCGGGCGATCGCGGCGCGCAGGGCGGTCATCACGTCCTCGCGCCGGGCGACCCGCCCGGCGTTGTGCCGCAGCTCCGGGTCGGCGGCGAGGCCGTCGAGACCGAGGACCTCGCACAGCGGCACCCAGTGCTGGTCGCTGCCGCTGATGTGCAGCCAGCCGCCGTCGGCCGTCTCGAACGCCGCGGAGGGCACCCGGCCGGGGTGCTGCGTGCCGGTGCGCGCGGGGTCCTCGTCCAACGCGAAGAGCCGGGCCGCGTTGAGGGCGTGCAGGCTGAGCTGGACGTCCATCATCGAGACGTCGAAGTGGCGGCCCCGGCCGCTGACGCCGCGCCCGGCGAGGCCGGTGAGCACGGCGATGGCGACCCAGAGCCCGGAGGTCATGTCGGCGACCGGGATGCCCGTCTTGCTGGGCGGCCCGTCGGGTTCGCCGGTCATCGCCATCACGCCGGACAGCGCCTGGAAGACGGTGTCGTAGCCCTTGCGGGTACGGTCGGGGCCGCTCTGCCCGAAGCCGGTCGCGGAGACGTAGACCAGGCCGGGATTGCCGGCGGCGAGATCGTCGTAGCCGAGACCGAGCCGGTCCATCGCGCCGGGCAGGAAGTTCTCCACCACGACGTCCGCGCGGGCGGCGAGCCGGCGGGCGACGTCCCGGCCGCGGGGGTCCTTGAGGTCGAGGGCGACGGAGCGCTTGCCCCGGTTGAAGGCGAAGAAGTAGGCGCTCTCGCCGTGCGGCAGCCTGGGCTCGAAGCCGCGGGTCTCGTCGCCGCCGCCCGGCCGCTCCACCTTGACGACGGTGGCGCCGAGCTCGGCGAGGATCTGGGTGGCCATCGGGGCCGCCAGCACCCGGGAGAAGTCCAGGACGGTGACGCCCTCCAGCGGGCGGGGCGCGGTCGGCGCGGTCGGCGCGCTCACCGGCGGAACGCCCGCATCAGCGCGTTGACGTCCTGCCCCGCCCGCATGGCGGCCTCGGTGGGCAGGTCGGCGACGCGGTAGAAGAGGTCCTTGGCCGCGCGGATCGCCCGCGGTTCGACGGCGGCCCACCGTTCGGCGATCTCCAGCGCGGCGCCCTCCACCTCGTCCGGCTCGACCACCCGGTTGACCAGGCCGTGCTCCGCGGCCTCGGCGGCGCTCAGCAGCCGGCCGGTGCTGACCAGTTCGAAGGCGAGCTTGCGGCCCAGGTGGCGCTGGAGCCCGGTCATCACGAGGGCGGGCACGATGGAGTGCCGCAGCTCCGGATAGCCGAACTTCAGGTCGGTCCCGGCCACGGCCATGTCGGCGCCGATCGCCAGTCCGGCCCCGCCGCCCACCGCGGCGCCGCGCACCGCGGAGACGACCGGCGTGCCCATGTCCTGCATCTGTGTCTGGAGCCGCGCGGTGAGCGCCGCCCGCTCCAGTACGGCGTCCGGCTGGTCCGGGGTGAGCTCGGAGAACTCGGAGAGGTCGGCGCCCGCGCAGAAGGCCCGGCCCGCGCCGGTGAGGACGACGGCACGGACACCGGCGTCCCGCTCGGCCGCGGTGAGGGCGTCGCTCAGCGCCCGGGTCAGGGCGGTGTTCAGCGCGTTGAGCTTGTCGGGGCGGTGCAGGGTCAGGACGCGGACGGCGCCGCGGTCCTCGACGAGCAGCACGTCGGCGGCCGGGTCGCTCGGGGCGGCCGGCCGTCCGCTGGTCGTGACGGTCACGTGGGATCTCCTCGTTCCGGAGAAGTGGGGCGGCAGGGGAGGGGCGGGTGCGCGGGCGGTCAGGCCGCCGTGGTCGCCGCCGGTGCCGGGAAGCGGTCGAAGCCGGCCCGCGCCACCATGCTGTGCAGCGGCCGGCCCAGCGCCTCCTCGCAGGTCCGTGAGGCGGCGGCCAGGGCGTCCAGGTCGAGGCCGGTCTCGACGCCCATCGCGTCGAAGAGGCCGACGAGGTCCTCGGTGCAGACGTTGCCGGTCAGCCCGGCGCCGTAGCCGATCTGCGACGGATGGCCGCCGACGCCGCCCAGGGCGCTGTCGAAGTGCCGGCAGCCCGCCTCCAGGGCGGCGACCGCGTTGGCGATGCCCGTACCGCGCGTGTTGTGGAAGTGGGCGACGACCGGCAGTCCGGGGTGGGCCCGCTCCAGCCGGCGGAACAGCGCGGCGACGGAGCCGGGCGTGGCGACGCCGGTGGTGTCGCCCAGCGTCACGGCGTCCGCGCCCAGCTCGACGAAGCGGGCGACGTCCTCGGCCACCCGGCCCGGGTCGACGTGTCCCTCGAAGGGGCAGCCGAAGGCGACGGACACCACGCCGACCAGCCGGAACCGGCCGCCGGCCAGCTCCGTCATCTCCGCCACCCGCTGCCACTGCTCCTCGCGGGTGGAGCGCAGGTTGCGCTGCGTGTGGCTCTCGCTGGCGGACACCAGCAGGCTCAGTTCCTCGGCGCCGGTGCCCCGGTCGAGGTCCTCCAGGGCGCGTCGTACGGCCCTGGGGTTGGGGCAGGTCGCCTTGAACGCCACGCCGGGGCGGTGGGTGATGCCCGCCAGCACCTCACTGGCGTCGGCGAAGGCGGGCACCCACCGCGGATGGCTGTAGCTCGTCGCCTCGACGCGGCGGAAGCCGGCCGCGGCGAAGGACTCCAGCAGGCTGATCTTCGTATCGGTCGGCACGAACCCGGGTTCGTGCTGGAGACCGTCCCGGGCGAAGCACTCGCAGATCGTGACCGCGTCGGTCATCGGGCCACCTCCTCGTGGATGACCCGACCAGAATCACCCCCGGGTGTTGATAAAGTCAACACCGGTCCATCGCTGGTCCATCGCTGGTCGATCACTGGTCGATCACTGGGCGGCCGTCCCGTGCGCCCTCACGCGTCGTCGAGGCGGTCCCGCTCCTGGTGCTCCATGGTCAGTGCGAGGTCGGCCAGCTTCTCCAGGGCCCGCTCCAGCGCGCCCGACTCCTCGGGCGAGAGGGCGGCCGCGAACGCGGCGTCGCGCTCGTTGGCCGCCGCGATCAGTCCCCGGTACAGCACCACTCCGGCCTCGGTCAGGGCCAGTTGCCGGGTGCGCCCCGAGCCCTCGGTGCGGCGGACCAGGTCCCGCTCCACCAGGCCCCGCACCACCCGGCTCATCTGCGCCTTGTCCAGCCCGGCGCGACGGGCGAGCCGGTTGAGGGTCAGGGTCGGGTCGGCCGCGATGAGCGCGATGGTGCGCCACTCGCCGAGGCTGACGTCGAACTCGCGCCGGTAGCGCAGTGCCGCGCTGCGCGACAGCGCCGACGACGTGCGCGACAGCCGGTAGGACAACAGCTCCGAGATCGGGACGAGGTCTGAGCCACCCTCACGCTTCTGCATGGCGGACATCGTATCGCCGGCGACTTCCTCCGATCCCTCCAAGGTGTTGACTTTATCAACACCTCAGGTCGAGACTCGCACCGGTCGCGGCCCTCTGCGACCCTGTCACTTCACGCAAGGAGTCGTACATCGTGGTCGACCCCTCCACTTCCACCTCCGCGTCCACGGAGTCCCCGGGACCGCCGGCGGCCGGCGCCGCGTCCGTCGACCGTGACGCCACCTACCGCACCATCGCCTGGCGCGTGATGCCGCTGCTGGTCGTGTGCTACGTCGTCAGCTTCATCGACCGCACCAACATCGGCATCGCCGAGCAGGGTCTCGAACGCGACCTCGGCTTCGGCTCCGCCGTGTACGGCCTCGGCGTGACGCTGTTCTTCGTCGGCTTCATCGTCTTCGAGGTGCCGAGCGCGAGCCTGCTCGCCCGGTTCGGTGCCCGCCGGACGCTGGTCCGCATCATGGCGTCCTGGGGCGTCGTCACCGTCGCCACCGCCCTCGTGCAGGACGAGGTGACCTTCTACGTCGCCCGGTTTCTGCTCGGCGTCGCCGAGGCCGGCTTCTTCCCCGGGGCGCTGTACTTCCTGGCCTGCTGGTTCCCCTCCGCGCGGCGCACCCGGATGACCGCGGTGTTCTTCGCGGGCGTGCCCGTCTCCGGGGTCCTCGGCTCCCTGATGTCCGGCTGGATCATGCACACCTTCGGCGGCGTCGGCGGCCTCGCCGACTGGCAGTGGCTGTTCGTCATCGAGGGCATCCCGCCGATCCTGCTCGCCGTCGCCGTCCTCGTCTGGCTCGTCGACGCGCCCGAGCAGGCCCGCTGGCTCTCCCCGGCCCAGAAGACCGCCGTCCGCGCCGACCTGGTCGCCGACCAGCAGCGCAAGACCGGGGAGGAGAAGGGGCACGGAGGACTGCGGCTCGCGCTGCGCGACCCCAAGGTGTGGATCATCGGCCTGTGCGCCTGCGGCGCCTACACGCTCGCCAACGCCGTCTCCTTCTGGACCCCGCGCATCATCGCCGACGCGGGGGTGGGCGACGTCCTGAACCTGGGCTTCTTCTCCGCGCTGCCGCCGCTGCTCGGCATCGTCGTCATGCAGATCGTGGGCCGGCACTCCGACCGCACCCTGGAGCGCCGCTGGCACGCGGCGCTGAGCTGGACGGTCGCCGCCTGCGCCATGGTGGCGCTCTCGTTGTCCGAGGGGAGCGTCGTCGTGGTCGTCGTCCTGCTGGCCGTGCTGGCCGCCGCCCACTATTCGGGGCTCACCGTCTTCTACTCGATCCCCTCGATCTACCTCGGCGAGCGCGCCGCGGCCACCGGCATCGCCTTCGTCACCTCGATGGGTTCCTTCGCCGCCGCGGCCTCCCCGTCCCTGCTCGGCTTCATCCAGGCCAGGACCGGCAGCCTCGCTCTCGGCCTGCAGATCAGCGCCGCCATCGTGCTGCTCGCCGTCGTCCTGCTCCTCGTCGGCGTCAAGACCCGCGACCTGCGCGAACGCCGCCCGGGCTGACGGCCGGACGGCGTTCGCGACACCTTCTGCGGGACGCCCTCAGCGGGGCGCCTTCCGCGGGACGCCCCCCAGCGGGCGGGGCGCCTTCCGCGGGACGCCCCCAGCGGGACGCCTTCTACGGGGCGCCCTCCGCGCGGTGTCAGCCGCCGGGCGACAGCAGCGGCAGGTCCAGGCGCCCCGCGAGCTCGTCGACGCCGGTCCCGAAGGTCTCCCGCACCACCACGCCCTCCGGCGTGATGTCGAACACCGCGTGGTCGGTGTAGACGCGGTCGGCGCAGCCCTGCCCCGTCAGGGGGTAGGTGCACCGCGGGACCAGCTTGGGCGCGCCGGACCTGGTGAAGAGCGTCATCATGACGAACACCTGCTTCGCCCCGATCGCCAGGTCCATGGCCCCGCCGACGGCGGGGATGGCGTCGGGTGCGCCGGTGTGCCAGTTGGCGAGGTCGCCGGCCGCGGAGACCTGGAAGGCGCCCAGGACGCAGATGTCCAGGTGGCCGCCGCGCATCATGGCGAAGGAGTCCGCGTGGTGGAAGTACGCCGCCCCCGGCAGCTCGGTGACGGGCACCTTGCCCGCGTTGGTGAGGTCCGGGTCGACCGCGTCGCCGCGGGCCGCGGGCCCCATGTTCAGCATGCCGTTCTCGGTGTGCAGCACGACACCGGAGTCGGCCGCCAGATGGTCGGCGACCGAGGTCGGCCGGCCGATGCCGAGGTTGACGAAGGCGCCGTGGGGAATGTCGCGGGCGACGAGGGCGGCGACGGCGTCCTGGTCCAGCGGACCGGCTGCGTCCTGCGGACCGCGTACGTCCGGAACGGGTGTCTCCTGCGGGGCGGGTCGTCGGTCGGTGTTCATGCGGTCCCCTCCTGCACCACTCGGTCGACGTAGATGCTCGGCGTGACGACGGTCTCGGGGTCGAGCGCACCGGTCTCGACGATCTCGCGGACCTGCGCGACCACGGTCGTGGCGGCGGTGGCCATGACCGGCCCGAAGTTGCGGGCCGTCTTGCGGTAGACGAGGTTGCCCATGCGGTCGGCCCGGTGCGCGCCGATCAGCGCCACGTCGCCCCGGATCGGGTACTCCAGGACGTGCGGGCGGCCGTCGATGACGCGGGTCTCCTTGCCCTCGGCCAGCAGGGTGCCCGCTCCGGTGGGGCAGTAGAAGGCGCCGATGCCGGCCCCGGCCGCCCGCATCCGCTCGGCCAGGCTGCCCTGCGGCACGACCTCCAGCTCGATCCGGCCGGCCCGGTACAGCCCGTCGAAGACGTGGGAGTCGGTCTGGCGGGGAAAGGAGCAGATCACCTTGCGGACCCGGCCCTCGGCGAGCAGCGCGGCCAGCCCCGTGTCGCCGTTGCCGGCGTTGTTGGACACCACGGTCAGGTCCTTCGCGCCCTGGCGGATGAGGGCGTCGATCAGGGCGACCGGCATCCCGGCCATCCCGAAGCCGCCGACGAGCACGGTCGAACCGTCCTCCACACCGGCGACCGCTTCGTCGGCGTCGGCGCACAGCTGTGTGGTCATCGGCCCGCCTCCGTGACGTTCTCCAGGACCACGGCGAGTGCCTGGCCCACTCCGATACAGATCGCGGCGAGGCCCCATCGCCCGCCGGACTCCTTCAGCCGGTGGGCCAGCGTGCCGAGCAGCCGGCCGCCGGAGGCGCCCAGGGGGTGGCCGAGGGCGATGGCGCCGCCCTTGGCGTTGACCGTCGCGGGATCGATCCCCCAGGCGTCCACGCAGGCCAGCGCCTGTACGGCGAACGCCTCGTTGAGTTCGACCGCGGAGACGTCGGACCAGGAGATGCCCGCGCCGCGCAGTGCCCGGTTCGCCGCCTCCACCGGGGCGAAGCCGAACAGCTGCGGGTCCAGCGCGAAGACCCCGCGCCCCGCGACCCGCGCCAGCGGATCGGCACCGATGCGGGCGGCGGCCGACCGCGAGCCGAGCAGCACCGCCGAGGCCCCGTCGCTCAGCGGCGAGGCGTTGCCCGCGGTGATCACGCCGTCCGGGCGGAAGGCGGGCTTCAGCGCGGCGAGCCCGTCGGCCGTGGAACCGGGCCGGATGCCCTCGTCCCGGCCGAGGGTGCCGCCCTTGCCGTCCACCGGAACCGGCACCACCAGGTCGTCGTAGAAGCCGGCGTTCCAGGCCGCGTCGGCGAGCTGGTGCGACCGCGCGGCGAACTCGTCCTGCCGCTCGCGGGGAATGGGGAACCGCTCGCCGAGCTGCTCGTTGGCCTCGCCCAGGGAGACCGTCCACTCCTTCGGCATGCGCTCGTTGACCAGCCGCCAGCCCAGGGTGGTGGACACCGCGGTCATGTCCCCGGCGGGATAGGCGCGGTGCGGTTTGGGCAGCACCCACGGAGCCCGCGACATCGACTCCACCCCGCCCGTCAGCACGACGTCGGCGTCCCCGGTCTCGATGGCCCGGGAGGCGATGATCGCCGCGTCCAGGGAGGAGCCGCAGAGCCGGTTGACGGTGGTGGCGGGAACGCTGGTGGGCAGTCCGGCCAGCAAGACGGCCATCCTGCCGACGTTGCGGTTGTCCTCACCGGCGCCGTTGGCGTTCCCCCAGACGACGTCGTCGAGGTCGCCCGCCGCGAACTCCGGCACCTTGGCCAGGACCCCGTTGACGGCGAGCGCCGCCAGGTCGTCGGGCCGGACGCCGGCGAGGGCGCCCGAGAAGCGTCCGAAGGGTGTTCTTGCCGCTGCGTAGAGATAACTGTCGGTCACGCCGCCACGGTAGGAGCGCTCGCTTGTTCACGTCCAAGACCTAATGGCGAGCGATTGAGAAGAGCTGCTTATCAAGGCCGTACAGTGACCCCATGGAGCTCCGGCAGGTCCGCTACTTTCTCGCTCTCGCCGAGGAGTGCCACTTCGGCCGTGCGGCGGCCCGCCTGCACGTCGCCCAGCCCGCGCTCTCCCAGCAGATCAAGCAGTTGGAGCGCGAGCTGGGCACCGCCCTGTTCCACCGCTCCACCCGCCATGTCGACCTCACCGAGGCGGGCCGGGACCTGGTCGGGTACGCCCGTACCCTGCTCGCCGAGGAGCGGCGCGCGCGGGCCCACATGGCGGAGCTGGCCGGCGGCGGCGCGGGACGGGTCTCCGTCGGTTTCATCGGCACGGCCACCTACGACGTGCTGCCGCGCGTCTCCCGCACGGTGCGGGCCCGGTTGCCGGGCATCTCCCTGGAGCTGCACGGCGAGGTGCTCACCCCGCAGCTCCTCGACGGCCTGCTCACCGGCGCGTACGACCTCGCGGTGTGCCGGCCCGACACGGCCGGAACCGCGCAGGTCCGCACGGCGCCGCTGCTCACCGAGTCCCTGATGGCCGTGCTGCCCGCACGCCACCCGCTGGCCGCCCGCCCGGTCCTGCCGCTGCGGGACCTGGCCGACGAACCCTTCGTCATCCACTCCTCGCAGCCCCGGTCCTCCATGTACGACCGGGTCCTGTCCGCCTGCGACCGGGCCGGGTTCCGGCCCTCGTCCCTCGTCGAGGTCGGCGAGACGGCCACCCTGGTCGTCTTCGTCGCCGCGGGGCACGGCGTGGCGCTCGTCCCGCAGTCCGTCCGGAGCCTGCGGCTGGACGGCGTGACCTACGTGCCGCTCGCCGAGCCGGAACCGGTGGACCTCGTCCTGGCCCGCCGGACCCGCCCCGACTCACCGGCGGTCGAGCGGGTCGCCTCGGTGATCGAGCAGTGCGTACGGGGCTGACGGCGGGGACCGGAACTCCCTCAAGCGGTCACCGCCGGCGCGTTGTGCCGCGGGCGTGCCGGTGCCCAGCAGCGGATGATGTCGCGCACCGAGACGATGCCGGCGGGCTCGCCCCCGTCGAGGACGATGAGGTGCCGGAAGCCGCCGTGCGTCATCGCCCCGGCGGCCTCCTCCACCGTCCAGGTCGGCGCGGCGAACACGACGTCGGTGGTGGTGTGGGCGTGCGCGTGCTCGGTGTCCGGGTCCTGGCCCCGCCCGACGGAGACCAGGACGTCGCGTTCGGTGAGGATGCCGATGCCGCCGGCGTCCGGGTCGTGCACCACGGCCGCGCCCACGTGGCGGGCCGACATCAGGGCGGCGGCCTGGCGCAGCGTGTGGGCGGGGCCGATGGTCAGGACGACCGTGCTCATGACTTCGTGGACGAGCATGGGGTGAAGCCACCTCCTGCCGGTGATCCATGAGTGTGTTCATGGATTCACAAGTTCACAAGTGGGGGAACCCTCAGAGTGGCAGGCAGAGCGCGGGTCAACAAGGGGGCGCGGAGGTGAAGTCGGGGCGTGAAGGGCGTGCGCGGCGCTCCGCGGCGCCGGACCGGTCTGCCCGGCCGGTCAGTAGCGCTGGTTGAGGTAGCCGAGCAGCTCGTCGTGGAGCCTGCCGTTCGAGGCCGCCGCGTTGCCGCTGTGCGGGCCGGAACGGCCGTCGAGGCCGGTGAAGGTGCCGCCCGCCTCCGTGACGATGACCGAGGCGGCCGCCATGTCCCAGAGCGCCAGCTCGGGTTCGGCGCAGATGTCGACCGAGCCCTCGGCCACCATCATGTACGGCCAGAAGTCGCCGTACGCGCGGGTGCGCCACACCTCGCGGGTCAGGTCGAGGAAGCCGTCGAGCCGGCCCTGCTCCTCCCAGCCGCCGAGCGAGGAGTACGCGAACGAGGCGTCCTTGAGCGTGGAGACCTGGGAGACGTGGAGCCGGGAGGCCGAGGTCAGACTGCGGCCGGTGAACGCGCCGTGGTCCAGCACCCCCCACCAGCGGCGGCCGAGCGCGGGTGCGGAGACCAGGCCGACGACCGGCTGGTAGCCGCCCTCTCCCGCCTCCATGAGGGCGATGAGCGTGGCCCAGACGGGGACGCCGCGCACGTAGTTCTTGGTGCCGTCGATCGGGTCGATCACCCAGCGGCGGGGGCCGGCGCCCGCCACGCCGAACTCCTCGCCCTGGACCGAGTCGCGGGGGCGGGCGCGGGCGAGGTGGCCGCGGATGAGTTCCTCGGCGGCCTTGTCCGCCTCGCTCACCGGGGTCATGTCCGGCTTCGTCTCGACCTTGAGGTCGAGGGCCTTGAAGCGGTCCATCGTCGCGGCGTCGGCGGCGTCGGCGAGAACGTGGGCGAGGCGGAGGTCGTCGAGGTAGTCGGGCATGCGGGTCACGGTATCTGTCGGGGGTGGTACGGGGCCACCAGGGGTTTGGCGGGCGTGGCGGGCCGCGGGCCGCGTGCGCGGTGCGGTGCGGTGCGTTCAGTCCGTACCCGGGGCTGGTGCCGGGCGGGGTGGGTCGCGTTGCCCGGCGCTGCCGGGTGCCGCTGCGCCCACCCGTGCCGCCCCAGCGGCACGACTGCCCGCAGCTGGGGGCGGCACGACTGCCCGCAGCGGTGCGGTGGTGATGTGCGCGCGGGCTCTTGACAGTGTTGTCGGGCGCGTCAAATCTGGGCAGCGAGGTCGGTCGGCCGAGGGAGGCGAGGGTGCCTGCAGCCCGGGAGTCCCTGCTCGACGCCGCTTACACGGCGCTGGCGCGCCGGCCGTGGGCCGCCGTGCGGATGGTGGACGTGGCCGCGTCGGCCGGGGTTTCCCGGCAGACGCTCTACAACGAGTTCGGCAGCAAGGACGGTCTCGCGCGGGCGCTCGTCAGACGGGAGGCCGACGGCTACCTCGCCGGGGTGGAGCGCGCGCTCTCGGGCCCCAGCGACCCGCGTGAACGGCTCACCGCGACCGCCGAATGGATGATGTCCGCCGCCCACGACAACGTGCTGGTCCGCGCCCTGCTCACCGGCTGCTGGAACGAGCGGCTGCCCGCACCGGCCCTGTCGGCCGTGCCCTCCTCCTCCGGAGTCCCGGCCCAGCGCCGGGCCGACGGTCCGCTGCCCTCGCCCGGCGACTTCGTGACCCTCGTCCGCGACCGCGCCGTGGCCGTCCTGAACGGCGGGGGCCCGCTCGCGCCGCCGGCCGCCGTCGAGTTGGCCCGCTCCTGCGAACTCGCCGTGCGGCTCGCCCTGTCCTGCGTCGCCGCGCCGCCCGCCGAGGGCGGGGTCGCCGACCTCGTACGCACCGCCCTGCCCCGCCGGCTCACGGCGTAGCGGCCGGCAGTGGCTAGTGGGCGGAGCCCGACAGCTGGAGGCCGATCACACCGATGATGACCAGGCTGATCGAGACGAGCTTGAGAACCGAGACCAGGTCGCCGAGGAAGATCATGCCGTAGATGGCGGTGCCCGCCGCGCCGATGCCCGTCCACACGGCGTACGCCGGACCGACGTCGAGCTTCTTCAGAGACATCGTCAGCAGACCGAAGCTGCCCAGCGCGAAGGCGCAGAAGGCGATCGTGGGCCAGAGCCGGGTGAAGCCGTGCGACAGCTTCAGACAGACGGCGAAGCCGGTTTCGAGCACCCCGGCCACTATGACCAGCAGCCACGCCATTGCTTGTCCTCCCGTAGTTTCCGTACCGCGACCGCTGCGTCGTCGCCGATCCGGCGACTCGTCCGGCTTTGCTCGGGCTTGGTTCCGGCTTGGTGCGATTATGCACTTACCGGTGGCACGCCACGGCAAACAACGCGGAGGTCAGTCGCCCTCCCTGCGTTCCCGCGTCGACAGCAGCCGGCGCAGCGAGTACAGCCGTGCCGGGTCGGCGTGCCCCTCCTCGACCCAGGCGTCCAGCGCGCAGTCGGGCTCGTCGTGACTGCACGCGCGCGGGCAGCCCTCCGTGCCGGGCACCAGGTCCGGGAAGGCGTTGATCACCCTGGACGGGTCGATGTGCGCGAGGCCGAACGACCGTACGCCCGGGGTGTCGACGACCCAGCCGCCCCCCTCGGAGGAGAGCGGCAGCGCGAGGGCGGAGGTCGTGGTGTGCCGGCCGCGGCCCGTCACCGCGTTGACGTGTCCCGTCACCCGGCGGCGGTCCTCCGGTACCAGGGTGTTGACCAGGGTCGTCTTGCCGACACCGGAGTGGCCCACGAAAGCCGTGATCTTCCCGTCCAGGTGCTCGCGCACGAGTTCCGCCGCGGCGCCGTTCTCCAGCCCCTCGCGGCTGGTGACCACGTACGGGATGTCCAGCGCGCCGTAGAGCTCCAGGAGTTCGTCCGGCGGGGCCAGGTCCGACTTGGTCATCACCAGCAGCGGGGTGAGGCCCCCGTCGAAGGCCGCGACCAGGCAGCGGTCGATGAGGCGCGGGCGCGGCTCGGGGTCGGCGAGGGCGGTGACGACGGCGAGCTGGTCGGCGTTGGCGACGACCACCCGCTCGTAGGGGTCGTCGTCGTCCGCCGTGCGGCGCAGCACGGAGGTGCGCTCCTCGATGCGCACGATGCGGGCGAGGGTGTCCTTCTTGCCCGAGAGGTCGCCGACCAGGGCCACCCGGTCGCCCACGACCGCCGCCTTGCGGCCCAGTTCACGGGCCTTCATCGCCATGACGACCCGGTCCTCGACCAGGCAGGTCAGCCGGCCCCGGTCCACCGTGAGGACCAGGCCGCCGGCGGCGTCCTCGTGCTTGGGCCGGATATGGGTCCGCGGCCGGTTGCCCTTGCGGTGGGGCCGGGTGCGGATGTCGTCCTCGTCGGTGTGCTTGCCGTAGCGCCGCATGGCGAACCGTCCCTACGCCCCGAGCATCCCGGTCCACAGGTCGGGGAAGTCGGGCAGGGTCTTCGCGGTCGTCGCCACGTTCTCGATCCGTACGTCCTCGACGGCGAGGCCGAGGACCGCGCCGGCGGTGGCCATGCGGTGGTCGTCGTAGGTGTGGAAGACGCCTTCGTGCAGGGGGCGCGGGCGGATGTGCAGACCGTCGGCGGTCTCGGTGACGTCGCCGCCGAGTTCGTTGATCTCCTTGGTGAGCGCGGCCAGGCGGTCCGTCTCGTGCAGGCGCAGGTGCGCCACCCCGCGCAGGGTGGAGGGGGAGTCCGCGAGGGCGGCGACGGCCGCGATGCCCGGGGTCAGCTCGCCGACCTCGCCGAGGTCGACGTCGATGCCGTGGATCGCGCCCGATCCGGCGAAGACGAGTCCGTAGTCGGTCAGTTCACAGGAACCGCCCATGTCGGTGAAGATCTCGCGCAGCCTGTCACCGGGCTGGGTGGTGCGGGACGGCCAGTCGGGGATCATGATCTTGCCGCCGGTCACCAGGGCCGCCGCCAGGAACGGCTGGGCGTTGGACAGGTCCGGCTCCACCGTCAGGTCGCGGCCGAGCAGCGCGCCCGGCGTCACCCGCCAGACGTTCGGCTCGCCGCCCGACTCGGGGGTGTCGACCTGGGCGCCGACCGAGCGCAGCATGTCGACCGTCATGCGGATGTGCGGCATGGACGGCAGGGCCGAGCCGGTGTGGCGGACCTCGACACCCTGGTTGAAGCGCGGTCCGGACAGCAGGAGGGCGCTGACGAACTGGGAGGACGAGGACGCGTCGATCTCGACCCGGCCGCCCTCCAGGGCACCGCCGCCGTGCACGGTCAGCGGCAGCGCGCCGCGCCCGTCGTCGTCGATCCGGGCGCCCAGGGTGCGCAGCGCGTCGATCACGCCGTGCAGCGGGCGTTCGTACGACCGCCGGTCGCCGTCGAAGCGGACCGGGCCGTCGGCGAGCGTGGCGACCGGCGGCAGGAAACGCATGACCGTGCCGGCGTTGCCGACGTCGACCGTGGCGGGGCCGCGCAGGCCGGCCGGGATGACCCGCCAGAACTCGCCGGTGCCCTCGGGCCCGACGCCCTCCTCGATCTCGACGCCCATCGCGCGCAGCGCCCCCGCCATCAGCAGCGTGTCGCGGGAGCGCAGCGGGCGGCGCAGCCAGCCCGGCTCGGAGGCGAGGGCGGCCAGTACCAGCGCGCGGTTGGTGACCGACTTGGAACCGGGCACGTGGACGGTCGCGTCGACGGCTCCGCTCGCGTGCGGAGCGGGCCAGAGATCGGTGTGCGCGGGATTCACGGTCATGGACCCCACTTTAATGGCTGAAGGCGGTCCGGGATCTTGATCAAAAGTGTCGAAACCTGACCGAAAGTGCAACAGTGCACGTGCCGTGCATATATGCGACGGCTAGGAGTGCGGCGGAGGGGGACTGGGGGGTCGCCCTTCCCGTCACAGCTCCAGCAGCCAGCGCCCTCCGCCTATCAGCGAGCACAGCGACACCGCGTGGAACAGGAAGAACCACACCCCCGCCGGGGCGTGCGTCAGCCGCGCGAGCTGGTCGGCGTCCGAGTCCCCGGCGCCGCCCCGGGCCCGCTTGGTCTGCAGTTCGAAGGCCGGGCGCACGCCGCCGAGGAGCAGGAACCACACCACGGCGTACGCGAACGCCGCCTGCACCTGCGGTCCGGCCAGCCACGACACCAGGACGAACGTGCCGCCGGAGACGACCACCGTCAGCACTCCGTAGGCGTTGCGGACCATCACGAGCAGGGCGACGAGCAGCGCCGTCGCCAGCCACAGCAGCAGGGTGATGCGTCCCGCCGCCAGCAGCGCGGAGCCGCCCAGCCCGAGCAGCGGGGGAGCCGTGTAGCCGGCGACCGCGGTGAGGACCATCCCGAGGCCGCGCGGCTTGCCGCGGCTCACGGTCAGGCCGCTGGTGTCCGAATGCAGCGTTATCCCGGTCAGCGTGCGCCCGGTGAGCAGCGCCACGAGTCCGTGGCCGCCCTCGTGGGCGATGGTGATCGCGTTGCGTGCCATCCGCCACGGCCCGTGCGGCACGACGACGGCGAGCGCGACCACCAGGGTCGCGATCACCACCCACAGGTCGGGATCGGGCTGGGTGCCGGAGACCTCGTCCCACAGGGAGGTGAGCGAGGCCGATGCGAGGTGGTCCATGTCTGGGGAGGGGCTCCTCGTGCTAGCGCGGGGTCTGGCAGTGTGGCACGTATGTGCGGACGGTATGCGGCGAGTCGTCGACCCGAGGATCTCGCGGGAATCTTTGAGATCGAGAAGTGGGAGCCCGAGGAGGGCTTGGAGCCCGATTACAACGTGGCGCCCACCAAGGAGGTCTACGCCGTCCTGGACCGTCCTCTGAAAGACGCCGGGGACCCGAAGCCGGTTCGCCAGCTGCGGAAGCTGAAGTGGGGTCTCGTCCCGTCCTGGGCCAAGACGCCCGAGGGCGGCGCCCGGATGATCAACGCCCGCGCGGAGACCGTCCACGAGAAGCCCTCCTACCGCCGCGCCTTCAGCACCCGGCGCTGCATCCTGCCCGCCGACGGCTACTACGAGTGGGTCACCGGAAAGCAGGAGCGGGACCTGGAGGTCGAGGGGCGGAGGAAGCGGCCCCGCAAGCAGCCGTACTTCGTCACGCCGGCCGACGGGTCGGTGTTCGCCATGGCCGGGCTCTACGAGTTCTGGCGGGACCGGACGCTGCCGGACGACCACCCGCAGGCCTGGTGGGTGACCTGCTCCGTGATCACCACCGAGGCCGAGAGCACCCCGCTCGCGGTCGCCCCCGCCGACGGGCCGCACTCCCTCGCCGACATCCACCCCCGGATGCCGCTGATGCTGACGCCGGACCGCTGGGACGACTGGCTCGACCCGGCGCGCACCGACCCGGACGGGCTGACCTCGCTGCTGGCGCCCCCGCCCGCCGGGCTGATGCGGGCCTTCCCCGTCTCCACCGCCGTGAGCAACGTCCGCAACAACGGGCCGGAGCTGCTGGGGGAGCTCCAGGCACCGGAAGAGGGCACACTCTTCTGACGTGACGGATGCGACAACGGATGTGACAGAGGTCGTCGAGACGGAGGCGGGCCCCGCCCGCATCACCTGGCACCGGGCGAAGCAGCCCCGGTTCGTCCTTGCCGTGAGCCACGGCGCCGGCGGCGGCATCGAGGCGCGCGACCTGAAGGCACTGGCGGACGCGCTGCCCGCCCACGGGGTGAGCGTCGCGCTCGTGGAGCAGCCCTGGCGGGTGGCCGGGAGGAAGCTGGCGCCCGCGCCGAAGACCCTGGACACCGGCTGGCGCGGCGTCTGGCCCGCGCTCGCGGCACCCGGACTGCCGGTGATCGCGGGCGGCCGGAGCGCCGGTGCCCGCGTCGCCTGCCGTACCGCGGCCGAACTGGGGGCACACGCCGTCCTCGCCCTCAGCTTCCCGCTGCACCCGCCGGGCAGGCCGGAGAAGTCCCGCGCCGACGAGCTGCTCGGCACCGGCGTGCCCACCCTCGTCGTCCAGGGCGGCAACGACCCCTTCGGCAGACCGGCGGAGTTCCCCGAGGCACCCGCCGGGACCTACGACCTGGTCGAGGTGGAACACGCGGACCACGGTTTCGCCGTGCCCAAGCGGGCGCCGATCGGTCAGGAACACGCCCTCGGAGTGATCACCGACGGCGTCGTGAAGTGGACCGGCTCACTCGGCTGACACCCCGGGGAATGCGGCGCGGGCGGTCACTGTTGTGGCGGACGTACGTTGCTGAAACCTCAGCACCGACGCCGTAGGAGAGGAAGTCCGCCGCATGGGTTCGACCTTCTGCCCTCGTCGCAGTGGCCGCACCGACCTGGACTGGACGGTGCTGCACGCGGCGAAGACCGCCCCTCTTCGGGCGCTGGGCGGACCGGATCGCCAAGCGCCCCCGACCACAGGACAAGCGGCCCCGACCGCTGGTCGTCTATCCTCCGATTCGAGCGGGGCCGGTCTCGACCTCGCGACGTCGTTGGAGGAGGTGGGTCCGGTCGCTGGGACCGACGCAGGGACCGAACACGGCCAGGCGGAGCCGCCCGAGGGCCGGGGTGCGGGTGCGGAGTCGACCGCGGAGCGCAGCGCGCGCTTCGAGCGGGACGCGCTGGAGTTCCTCGACCAGATGTACTCGGCCGCGCTGCGCATGACGCGTAATCCGGCCGACGCCGAGGACCTGGTGCAGGAGACCTACGCCAAGGCGTACGCGTCCTTCCACCAGTTCCGCGAGGGCACCAACCTCAAGGCGTGGCTGTACCGCATCCTCACGAACACCTTCATCAACTCGTACCGCAAGAAGCAGCGCGAACCCCAGCGCAGTGCGGCCGAGGAGATCGAGGACTGGCAGCTGGCGCGCGCCGAGTCGCACATGTCGACGGGGCTGCGTTCCGCCGAGTCGCAGGCGCTGGACCACCTGCCGGACTCGGACGTGAAGCAGGCGCTCCAGGCGATCCCCGAGGAGTTCCGTATCGCCGTGTATCTGGCGGACGTCGAGGGGTTTGCCTACAAGGAGATCGCCGACATCATGGGGACACCCATCGGTACGGTGATGTCCCGGCTGCACCGTGGACGCCGTCAGCTGCGCGGCATGCTGGAGGACTACGCCCGTGACCGCGGACTGGTCCCGGCCGGCGCCGGAGAGTCAAACGAAGCGAAAGGCTCGGGGTCATGAGCTGCGGAGAGCCGCACGACACGGAATGCAGCGAAATCCTCGATCATCTCTACGAGTTTCTCGACAAAGAGATGCCGGACTCGGACTGCGTGAAGTTCGAGCACCACTTCGAGGAGTGCTCGCCCTGCCTGGAGAAGTACGGGCTGGAGCAGGTCGTGAAGAAGCTGGTCAAGCGGTGCTGCGGTCAGGACGACGTGCCGGGTGACCTGCGGGCCAAGGTCATGGGCCGGCTGGACCTGATCCGGTCCGGGCAGTCCGTGCCCGACCACGAGGTCTCCGCCGCGCCGTCGGCTCCGCAGGAGTCCTGAGTCACTCGTACGTGCTAATCCGCGGGTTATCTGCCCGCGGCCTCCCTGTCGCCGCCCTAGGCTCCGAGCCTGACGGCCTGGCCGGGGAGGGTTCATGGACGGTGTACCGGCACGCGCGCGTGTGTACGTCGTCTGTGTGGCCGTCGCAGCGCTGCTCTGCGTGTGGCCGGTGTCCCAGGTGTACGCGCCCTGGTGGGCGGTGCTCCTGCTCGCCGGAGTCTACGCGGGCTCCGAACTCGTCGCGCGGTCCCGTTCCGTCGGCACCTGCTACCCCGTACTGCTCGCCGGGGCCTTCCTGCTTCCGCCGCCCGCCGCCGCGCTCGTGGCGCTGCCGGGAGCCCTGCTGTCGACCGTGACGCGACGGCCGCGCGGCCTGCGGAGGATCTGGCGGGCCGCGCAGCTGGCGCTCGCCGTGTGGGCCGCCGCGCGGACGCACTGGCAGCTCGGCGGGCGGGACGCGGTCGTCGAGCCCGACTTCCCGTACGCGCTCGTGCCCGCCGGTGCGGCGGTCCTCGCGTTCTGCCTGGTCCTCACCCTGCTGGACCACGGCATCCGGACGCTCGCCGTGGCGGCGCCGAGGGTGCCCGTCGGCCGGCGGTGGAGGCTGCCGACGGGCCGGGTGTGGCGCGGGCTCTTCCTGCGCTCGCTCGCGCCGGTCGCCGTGCACGGGCTCGCCGGGCTGATGATGGCCGTCCTGTGGCGCAGTCCGTACGGACCGGTGGCCGCGCTGCTCGTGCTGCTGCCGATGTGCGTGGCCTGGTGGGCGTTCGCCCAGTACCACCGGGAGCGGGCCGCCCACCAGGCGACCATCCGCGCCCTGGTGCAGGCCGTCGACATCAAGGACGGCTACACGCGCGGGCACAGCGAGCGCGTCGGCCGGGCCTCCGTGATGATCGCCCGCGAGCTGGGCATGGACGACGAGCGCGTCGAGACACTGCGCTTCGCCGGCATCCTGCACGACGTGGGCAAGCTCGGGGTGCCCACCCGGCTGCTGCGCAAGGACGGGCCGCTGACGCCCGAGGAGCGGCGCGTGATCGAACTGCACCCCGAGTACGGGCACGAGATGGTGCGCGGCATCCGCTTCCTCGGGGAGGCGCGGGCCGCCGTCCTCCACCACCACGAACGACTGGACGGCAGCGGCTACCCCTACGGTCTGGCCGGGGACCGCATCCCCGAGTCGGCCCGGGTGGTGGCCGTCGCCGACGCCTTCGACGCGATGACCTCCACGCGCTCCTACAGCAGGGCTCGGCCCGTCGCGGTGGCGGTGCGCGAACTCCAGCGGTGCGCCGGGGGGCAGTTCGACCCGCGGATGGTGAGGGCGCTGGTCCGCGCCCTGGGCCGGCACGGCTGGCACCCCTCGGTGACCGCCGACGGCACCCCTGTTCCGCGCACCGGCCCGGTCCCGGTCCCGGGCCAGGGGGAGGACACGCGCGACAGTGTCGGGCGGCGGGTGCCGTGACGGGGTACCGGGTGCGTTGCCGTTCGGCGGCGGTGCCGGCGCACCGGAGCGGTGGGGTGCGGGGACGTCCCGGGACGGAGCCGGCGTTCGGCGGCCGGGTCGGTTGCGGCGGCCCCGCGCCCGGGCGGCGGGGCGGCGGGCTGTGGGGCAGGGGGCTGTGGGCCGGGGGGTCTCGTGAGGAGGCGGGGGCCGGTCGCCGGCCGGGTTCCGAGGACCGGCGCCCGAGGACACCGGGGCGGTGCGCTGTGCACGGGCGCGCGGGGGGCACCCCGTGACGGGGGCCGGGACCGGTGGCCGGCCGGTGTCGACGGCCGTGGACCTGATCGGGTCCGCGGCGGCCGCGTGTCCGAGGCGTGGGCGGGACGGTGAGCGCCCGTGCCGGAGCGGCCCGTGAGCGCGGGACCGGGGCGGCCGCGGGCGGCGGCGTCCCCGGTGACGCGGCTCGTGCCCGTCTGCGCCGGGCTCCTGGCGCTCTGCGCGCTCGCCTCCGTGCTGTGGTCCGGGCTCGCGCAGCGCCCCGTCGCGCTGGCCTTCGGGGCACTGGTCGCCGTCGGTGAGCTGGCCCGGAGGTCCGGCACCGGGGCGAGGGACCCCGCGCCGCTCGGCGCCGCCGGCGCGCTGGCGTACACGCTGCTCGCGGACGTGGCCGGGCGCCCCGCGCACCACGGGGTCGCCCAGACCGTGACCGTCGTGGCCGCCGCCGCGCTGCTCGGCAGCGTGCCCCACGTCGCGCGCGGCGACGGGGCCGTCCCGGAGCACCTGGCGCGGCGCGTGCTCACCGCCGCCTTCGCCGCCGTGTGCTTCCGGCCGCTGTCCAACCAGGGCGTCTTCGACGACTGGAGCGGCCCCGCCTACGCGCTGCTGCTGCTCGCGGTGCTCGCCCTGACCACGCTGTGCGACGCCGTGCTCGCCGCGGCCCCCGCCCACGCGCGCACCGGGTGGCCCTTCGGCCCGCTGCTGCGCGAGGAACTGCGCGGCATGGTCGGCATCACGTCCGCGGTGTGCGCGACCGGCGCCGTCATGGCGCTCGCGGTCGCCGTCGCGGGACTCTGGGCGCTCCCCGTCTTCTGTGTGCCGCTGCTGCTCACCCAGCTGTCCTACCGCCGGTACGCCGCCGTCCGCGCCACCTACCGGCAGACCATCGCCTCCCTCGCCCGCGCCACCGAGATCGCCGGGTACACCCCGGCCGGGCACGCCCGCCGCGTCGCCCGGCTCGGCGTGGCGGTCGGCCGCGACCTCGGGCTCTCCGGCGCCGAGCTGACCGTCCTGGAGTACGCGGCGCTCATGCACGACATCGGCCAGCTGAGCCTGGTCGACCCGGTCCCGGCGGGAGCCACCGCCGCGCTGCCCCTCTCCGAGCAACGCCGGATCGCGCTCCTCGGCGGCGCCGTCGTCCGCCAGACCGGCGTCGACGCGGCGGTCGCCGTGGTGGTCGAGCGGCAGGCCGACCCGTGCCGGGAGCAGCCGGTCGCCGCGCGGATCGTGCGGGTCGTGAACGCCTACGAGGAGAAGGCGCGGGACGCGGGTCCCGGCGGCGGTCTGGCGGCGCTGGAGGAGCTGCGCCTGGCCGCCGCGGGCGACTACGCTCCCGAGGTGGTGGAAGCGCTGGCCCGCGTCCTTGCCCGGGGCAGCCTTACCGGGCCCCCGGCTGGGTAACCCATGGGTAATGAGCGCCTGCGCAGCCGCACGTGGTTTGATGCGCAGGAGAGGGTGTCCGGGGGCGCGAAAGGCACAGCCAGCCCACTGAACGGAACTGGCAGGCGGGAATCGTGAGGATCTTCGGCAAGGCACGGCACCGGCCCTCCGCCTCCTGGCGGCAGGCCACCGACCGCGCGTTCACGCTGATCGGCGACGGTCGCTACGACGACGCGGGCGCGCTGCTGACGCGGGCGGCCGACCTGGAGCCCTGGCTGTCGGAGTCCTGGTTCAACCTGGCGCTGCTGCACAAGTTCCGGCACGACTGGGAGCAGGCCAGGGCGGCCGGCCTCCGGGCTGTGGCCCTCCTCGACCGGGACACCGGGGCTCCCGACTGGTGGAACGTCGGCATCGCGGCGACCGCCCTGCAGGACTGGCCGCTGGCCCGCCGGGCCTGGCAGGCCTACGGACTGCGCACCCCCGGGGACGCCACGGACGCCGGTGAGCCGCTCGGCATGGACCTCGGCAGCGCGGCCGTACGGCTGTCGCCGGAGGGCGAGGCCGAGGTCGTGTGGGGGCGGCGGCTCGACCCCGCCCGGGTCGAGGTGCTGTCCATCCCGCTGCCGTCCTCGGGGCGGCGCTGGGGCGAGGTCGTCCTGCACGACGGGGTGCCGCACGGGGAGCGGACGACCGGCGCGGGGCACTCCTACCCCGTCTTCGACGAGATCGAGCTGTGGGCGCCCTCGCCCGTGCCCACCTGGGTGGTCCTCCTGGAGGCCGCCACCGAGTCCGACCGGGACGCGCTGGAGCAACTGGCCGCCGACGCCGGGTTCGCCGCCGAGGACTGGTCGTCCTCCGTCCGGCTGCTGTGCCGGATGTGCTCGGAGTCCCGGATGCCCTCCGACGAGGGCGAGGGCGAGCACCTCGACCCGCACGACCACAGCGAGCCCGGACATCCGGGGCCCCTGGGCCACCGCACCGACGGGCAGCTGTGGGTGCCGGAGCGGGAGTGCGGGGTGGCCGCGCCGGCCGGGCTGGTGAAGGGGCTGCTGGACGGGTGGGTGGCGGACAGTCCGGACTCGCGTGACTGGCGGGACCTGGAAGAGGTCTGCTGAGCGGCCCCGTAGTCTTTGCCGGGGCGGTCCTTGCCGTGGAGCCGGGACGCGCCAGCTAGCAGTCACCGTCAGCATCACCCCTGGTTGTACGAGGAAGGCATACGTCGGTCATGGCCCAGCAGGACACCGATCAGCAGCACACGGGCGTGCTCCCCGTGGACGACGAGGGCTTCGTCGTCGACACCGAGGAGTGCGAGCAGCGCGAGGCCGACTGGCGCGGGCGCGGCACCTCCCGCCCCATCACGGTGGTGGGCAACCCGGTACTGCACAAGGAGTGCGAGGACGTCACCGACTTCGGCGAGGAATTCCAGCAGCTGGTCGCGGACATGTTCGCCAGCCAGCGCACCGCCGAGGGCGTGGGCCTGGCCGCCAACCAGATCGGCGTCTCGAAGAAGGTCTTCGTCTACGACTGCCCCGACGACGACGGCGTCCGCCACGTCGGCGTGGTCTGCAACCCCCGGCTCGTCGAACTGCCCGCCGACCGGCGCCGGCTGGACGACAGCAACGAGGGCTGCCTCTCCGTGCCGACCGCCTACGCGGCGCTCGCCCGCCCCGACTTCGCCGAGGTGACCGGGCAGGACGAGAAGGGCAACGCCGTCCGGGTGCGCGGTACCGGCTACTTCGCACGGTGTTTGCAGCACGAGACGGACCACCTGTACGGGTACCTCTACATCGACCGGCTCTCCAAGCGCGAACGCAAGGACGCGCTGCGGCAGATGGCCGAGAACGAGCCGCGGTACCCCGTCGTCGCCAACGACTGACACCGCGCCACCCGTCCCGCCCTCCCCTCATCTCCCACACGCACGGCGCCCGTTCGGGTCTCATCCCGAGCGGGCGCCGTTCGTCTGCCCGGAAGCCGCCACACAACAGGAGAAGTCCGGCATCGAGTCGTATCGAGGGGTAGTGAAGGGAGCAAATCCGTTCCCAGAACGGTCAGTTGTAGTGCTGAATGGGAAGTGCGGGGATACGCAACGGCGCACGCCCCGCTGAGCGAGAGGAGTGCGCCACCGGCGGCTGAGAGGGGTTTGTTCGTGCATGCTTTCCCACACGGCACCACAGCGGCACCGACCGCGATCGCAGTACCGTCGTCGCTTCGTCTCCCGGTGATCGAGGCGGCATTTCCGCGGCAACTGCACCCGTATTGGCCGAGGCTCCAGGAGACCACCCGGAGCTGGCTGCTCGAAAAGCGGCTCATGCCCGCGGACAAGGTCGCGGAATATGCCGACGGCCTGTGCTACACGGACCTCATGGCGGGGTACTACCTGGGCGCCCCCGACGAGGTCATGCAGGCGATAGCGGACTACAGCGCCTGGTTCTTCGTCTGGGACGACCGGCACGACCGGGACATCGTCCACGGCCGTCCCGCCGCCTGGCGGCGACTGCGCGGCCGACTGCACACGGCTCTCGACGCTCCCGGGGACCATCTGCACCACGAGGACGCGCTGGTGGCCGCGTTCGCCGACAGCGTGCGGCGGCTGTACGGCTTCCTGCCGGCCACCTGGAACGCCCGCTTCGCCCGGCACTTCCACGCGGTGATCGAGGCGTACGACCGGGAATTCGGCAACCGCACCCGCCGGATCGTGCCGGGCGTCGAGGAGTACCTCGAACTGCGCCGGCTCACTTTCGCGCACTGGATCTGGACCGACCTGCTGGAGCCGAGCGCGGGCTGTGAATTGCCGGATGCGGTCCGAAAACACCCGTCGTATCGCCGGGCGGCGCTGCTGAGTCAGGAATTCGCGGCCTGGTACAACGACCTCTGCTCGCTGCCCAAGGAAATAGCGGGAGACGAGGTCCACAATCTCGGAATCAGTCTCATCGCCCATCGGTCACTCACTCTGGAAGAAGCGATCGAAGAAGTCAGGCGGCGCGTCGAGGAATGCATTGCAGAGTTCCTCGCCGTGGAACAGGACGTCCTGCGGTTCGCCGACACACTCGCCGACGGAACCGTACGTGGAAAGGAACTGAGCGGCGCCGTACGGGCCAACGTCGGCAATATGCGGAACTGGTTCAGTTCCGTCTACTGGTTCCACCACGAGTCCGGCCGGTACATGGTCGACAGCTGGGACGACCGGTCCACGCCCCCGTACGTCAACAACGAAACGGCAGGTGAGAAATGACCGTCGAGTCCGTCCGTCCCGGGACCGGCCCGCGGCCGGAGCCCGAGTTGCGCGAGCCGCCGGTCGCGGGCGGCGGCGTGCCGCTGCTCGGCCACGGCTGGCGGCTGGCCCGCGACCCCCTGGCGTACATGGCCGCCCTGCGCGACCACGGCGACGTCGTACGCATCAGGCTCGGCCCGAAGACCGTCTACGCGGTCACCGACCCGGAGCTGACCGGCGCCCTCGCCCTGAGCCCCGACTACCACATCGCCGGACCGCTGTGGGAGTCGCTGGAGGGCCTGCTCGGCAAGGAGGGCGTCGCCACCGCCAACGGCCCGCTCCACCGCCGCCAGCGGCGCACCATCCAGCCGGCGTTCAGGCTCGACGCCATCCCCGCCTACGGGCCGATCATGGAGGAGGAGGCCCACGCGCTCACCGAGCGCTGGCAGCCGGGGCAGACCGTCGACGCGACCTCCGAGTCCTTCCGGGTCGCCGTGCGCGTCGCGGCCCGCTGCCTGCTGCGCGGGCAGTACATGGACGAGCGGGCCGAGCGCCTGTGCGTCGCGCTCGCCACCGTCTTCCGGGGCATGTACCGGCGGATGGTGGTCCCCCTCGGGCCGCTCTACCGGCTGCCCCTGCCGGCCAACCGCGCCTTCAACAACGCGTTGGCCGATCTGCATCGGCTGGTCGACGAGATCGTCGCCGAGCGCCGTGCGTCCGGTCGGAAGCCGGACGATTTGCTCACGGCATTGCTGGAGGCCAAGGACGACAATGGCGACCCGATCGGGGAACAGGAGATCCACGACCAGGTCGTCGCGATACTCACCCCCGGCAGTGAAACCATCGCCTCCACGATCATGTGGTTGCTCCAGGCACTTGCCGACCACCCGGAACACGCCGACCGCATACGCGACGAAGTCGAAGCGGTCACCGGCGGGCGCCCGGTGGCATTCGAGGACGTGCGCAGGCTCACGCACACCGGCAATGTCATCGTCGAGGCCATGCGTTTGCGCCCGGCGGTATGGGTATTGACCCGGCGCGCGGTGGCCGAGACCGAACTCGGTGGCTATCGCATTCCGGCCGGGGCGGACATCATCTACAGTCCGTACGCAATCCAACGCGATCCGAAGTCGTACGACGGCAACCTGGAGTTCGACCCCGACCGATGGCTTCCGGAACGCGCGAAGAATGTGCCGAAATACGCCATGAAGCCGTTCAGTGTGGGCAATCGCAAGTGCCCGAGCGATCACTTCTCGATGGCGCAGCTGACCCTGATCACGGCCGCACTCGCCGCCAGGTACCGCTTCGAGCAGGTGGCGGGTTCGAACGACGCGGTCCGGGTCGGCATCACCCTGCGCCCGCACGACCTGCTGGTCAGGCCGGTGGCGCGGTGACGGCGCCGACGGCTCGGGCGGCGGCGACGGTTCCGGGGGTTCCGACGGCTCAGGCGGCGGCCTCCGGGCCCCGGAACGTGCGCCGGTAGGCGTACGGGGTGGTGCCCAGGGCCCGGACGAACTGGTGCCGCAGGGCCGCCGCCGTGCCGAAACCGGTGCGCCCGGCGATGGTGTCCATCGTCTCGTCCGTCGCCTCCAGGAGCCGCTGGGCCAGCAGCACGCGCTGGCGCAGGAGCCAGCGGTAGGGGGTCGTCCCCGTCTCCTGCTGGAAGCGGCGGGCGAAGGTCCGCGGGGACATGTGCGCCCGGGCCGCGAGCTGTTCGACGGTCACCTCCTCGTCGAGGTGCTGGTCCATCCAGGCCAGCACCTCGCCGACGGTGTCGCAGGAGGAGCGCGGCAGCGGCCGTTCGATGTACTGGGCCTGGCCGCCGTCCCGGTGCGGCGGCACCACCATGCGCCGGGCGATCCTGTTGGCGACCTCCGGCCCCTGCTCCTTGCGCACGATGTGCAGGCAGGCGTCGATGCCGGCGGCGGTTCCGGCGGAGGTGATGACCGGGTCCTCGTCGACGTAGAGCACGTCCGGCGCGACCCGGGCCCGCGGATAGAGCCGGCTCAGCTCGGCCGCGTGGTGCCAGTGCACCGCGCACCGCCGCCCGTCCAGCAGGCCCGCGGCGCCGAGCACGAAGACCCCCGAGCACACGCTCAGCACCCGGGTGCCCCGCTCGGTCGCCTCACGCAGGGCGGCCAGCAGGTCGGGCGGGTACGGGCGGCGGAGGAAGTCGCTGCCCGCCGGCACCGCGATCAGGTCGGCCTCCTCCAGCCGGTCGAGTCCGTACGGCGTGGAGACGGTCAGCCCGCCGACATGCGTGCCGAGCGCGGGGCCCTCCGCGGAGACGACCGCGAAGTCGTACCCGGGAAGGCCCTCGTCGCTCCGGTCGATGCCGAAGACCTCGCAGATCACGCCCAGTTCGAAGGGATGCACCCCGTCAAGCACGACGGCGGCCACGTTCTGCAGCATGCCGCCAGTGTGCCTCGGATGTGGCAGGAAATCGAGGTCCTACGGCAGTCCTGCCACTGACGGTAAGGAGTCTCCGGTACGACAGTGGTGTCATGACCGGAAACCAGATTGAAGGCCTTGTCGGAATGCTCGCGACCTTCGGACTCCTCGTCCTCATGGTCCTCCCCTCGGTGATCGGCATCGTGCGCGACCGGCGCATCGACCGTCAGCTCAGGGAGGCCGAGAAGGGGCACAGGGCGGAGAAGCGGGCTCAGAAGTCCTCGGACAGGTCGACGGTGCCCTCCACCGCCACCTGGTACGCCGAGGGGCGCCGCTCGAAGAAGTTGGTCAGCTCCTGAACCCCCTGCAACTCCATGAAGGAGAAGGGGTTCTCGGAGCCGTACACCGGGGCGAAGCCGAGCCGCGTCAGACGCTGGTCGGCCACGCACTCCAGGTACTGCCGCATCGAGTCGGTGTTCATGCCCGGGAGGCCGTCGCCGCACAGGTCGCGAGCGAACTGCAGCTCGGCCTCGACGGCCTCCCGCAGCATGTCGGTGACCTGCTGCTCCAGCGCCCCGTCGAACAGCTCCGGCTCCTCCTTGCGCACGGTGTCGACGACGTCGAACGCGAAGGACATGTGCATGGTCTCGTCGCGGAACACCCAGTTGGTGCCGGTGGCCAGGCCGTGCAGGAGCCCCCGGCTGCGGAACCAGTAGACGTAGGCGAAGGCGCCGTAGAAGAACAGGCCCTCGATGCACGCGGCGAAGCAGATCAGGTTGAGCAGGAAGCGGCGCCGGTCGGACCGGCTCTCCAGCCGGTCGATCGACTCGACCGAGTCCATCCACCTGAAGCAGAACTCGGCCTTCTCCCTGATGGACGGGATGTTCTCCACGGCCGCGAAGGCGGCGGCGCGGTCGTCCGGGTCGGGCAGATAGGTGTCCAGGAGCGTCAGGTAGAACTGGACGTGGACGGCCTCCTCGAAGAGCTGGCGGGAGAGGTACAGCCGCGCCTCGGGGGAGTTGATGTGCTTGTAGAGGGTCAGCACCAGGTTGTTCGCGACGATCGAGTCGCCGGTGGCGAAGAAGGCCACCAGCCGGCCGATCAGGTGCTGCTCCTCGGGGCTGAGCTTCGCGAGGTCGGCGACGTCCGAGTGGAGGTCGACCTCCTCCACGTGCCAGGTGTTCTTGATGGCGTCCCGGTAGCGCTCGTAGAAGTCCGGGTAGCGCATGGGGCGCAGCGTCAGCTCGAAGCCCGGGTCGAGCAGGTTCTTGACGGCGCGGTTCGCGGGGTTCGCGGGGATCTCGGTGGTCATTACTGGCATGCCTCGCAGGACTCGGGGTTCTCCAGGGAGCAGGCGACCGCTTCGGGGTCCGGGGCGGCCTGCACGGGGACGGTGGCGCTCCGGGCCGCGGCGCGGGCGATCCGGGTCGCCGGGCGCGAGCGCAGGTAGTACGTCGTCTTCAGGCCCTGCTTCCAGGCGTACGCGTACATCGAGGAGAGCTTCCCGATGGTCGGCGTCTCCAGGAACAGGTTCAGCGACTGGGCCTGGTCGAGGTACGGGGTGCGGGCGGCGGCCATGTCGATCAGGCCGCGCTGCGGGATCTCCCAGGCGGTGCGGTACAGCGCGCGCACGTCCTCGGGGATCCACGAGAAGCCCTGCACCGAGCCGTTCGCCTCGCGCAGCGCCTCACGGGTGCGGGCGTCCCACACGCCGAGGTGCTTGAGGTCGTCGACCAGGTAGGAGTTGACCTGGAGGAACTCGCCGGACAGCGTCTCGCGCTTGAACAGGTTGGACACCTGCGGCTCGATGCACTCGTAGGCGCCCGCGATGGAGGCGATGGTCGCGGTCGGCGCGATGGCGAGGAGCAGGGAGTTGCGCAGGCCGGTCGTCGCCATCCGCTCGCGCAGCGCGGCCCACCGCTCCGGCCAGGTGTGCGCCACTTCGTAGTGGTCCGGGTGCAGCACGCCCCGGGCCGTACGCGTCTCCTCCCAGGCCGGCGCGGGCCCCTCGCGTTCGGCGAGGTCGGCGGAGGTCTCGTACGCGGCGAGCATGATCCGCTCGGCGATGCGGGTGGACAGGACCCTGGCCTCGGGCGAGTCGAAGGGCAGGCGCAGCCGGAAGAAGACGTCCTGCAGGCCCATCGCGCCCAGCCCGACCGGGCGCCAGCGGGCGTTGGAGCGGCCCGCCTGCTCGGTCGGGTAGAAGTTGATGTCGACGACCCGGTCCAGGAAGGTCACGGCGGTGCGGACGGTGGCGTCCAGCCGCTCCCAGTCCATGCCGCCGCCCGCCTCGTCGACGAACGCGCCGAGGTTGACCGACCCGAGGTTGCAGACCGCCGTCTCGCCGTCGTCGGTGACCTCGAGGATCTCCGTGCAGAGGTTGGAGGAGTGCACGACGTGGCCGGGGAGGGCCGTCTGGTTCGCCGTGCGGTTGGCGGTGTCCTTGAAGGTCATCCAGCCGTTGCCGGTCTGCGCGAGGGTGCGCATCATGCGGCCGTACAGCTCCCGCGCGGGCAGCGTCCTGCGGGCCAGCCCCTTCGCCTCCGCCCCGCGGTACGCCTCGTCGAACTCCTCGCCCCACAGGTCGGTCAGCTCGGGCACGTCGGCGGGCGAGAAGAGCGACCAGGTCCCGTCGGCGTCCACCCGGCGCATGAACTCGTCCGGGATCCAGTGCGCCAGGTTGAGGTTGTGCGTGCGGCGGGCGTCCTCGCCGGTGTTGTCCCGCAGCTCCAGGAACTCCTCGACGTCCGCGTGCCAGGTCTCCAGGTAGACCGCCGCCGCGCCCTTGCGCCGGCCGCCCTGGTTCACCGCCGCCACCGAGGCGTCCAGCGTCTTCAGGAACGGCACGATGCCGTTGGAGTGCCCGTTGGTGCCGCGGATCAGCGAACCCCGGGCGCGGACGCGGGAGTAGGCGATGCCGATGCCGCCGGCGTGCTTGGACAGCCGGGCGACCTGGTGGAGGCGGTCGTAGAGGGAGTCCAGCTCGTCCTTGGGGGAGTCCAGGAGATAGCAGGACGACATCTGGGCGTGCCGGGTGCCGGAGTTGAAGAGGGTGGGGGAGGAGGGGAGGTAGTCGAGGCGGCTCATCAGGCCGTACAGCGCGGCGACCTCGTCGACGGCGCGGGCGCCGTCGTCCTCGGCGAGTCCCGAGGCCACGCGGAGCAGGAAGTGCTGGGGCGTCTCGACGACCTTGCGGGTGATCGGATGCCGCAGGAGGTAGCGGCTGTACACGGTGCGCAGCCCGAAGTACCCGAAGCGGTCGTCGGCGGCCGGGTCGACCAGGGCGTCCAGCCGCCCGGTGTGCAGCCGTACGAACGCGGCGGTGCGGTCGGCGATCAGGCCCTCGCGGTGACCGGTGGCGACCGAGCCGCTGAACGAGGTGACGCCCTGGGAGGCGGCCTCGGCGCGGATGCCGAGGGTCAGCAGCCGGGCGGCCAGCCGGGAGTAGACCGGGTCCTCGGAGATCAGCCCGGCGGCCGCCTCCGTGGCCAGCTCGCGCAGCTCGGCCTCGTCGGCGCGGGCGGAGCGGCCGCGCAGCGCGGCGGCGGCCACCCGGCCGGGGTCCGCGTCGGGCAGGTCGGCGGTCAGCGCCGTCAGGGTCCGCAGCAGGGCCGCACCGGGGCCGTCGGAACCCCCGGTCGCGGGGTCGGCTGTCACCGGGGCGGCTTCGGCCGTCACCGGGGTCGCTGAAGCCGGGTCGGCTGGCGCGATGGTCACGTGGGGGCACTCCCTCGCTCGGCACGGGGCCAGGCGGAAGGCAGGAGGCAGCTCACGAACGCACGCGGCGTCGCGCCCACCGGCCCATTCCACGAGGCCCGGACGTCAAGGCACCCGGACCGGGACGGCCGGGCGCACCGTCGGCAGGTGTTCGGACTGGACATGCGTGCGAAGACGTACGCGGACGTACGGAGACACGCATGTACACCGTTGCGGGACAGTTCCGGATTCGCACCGGATTCCCCTGCGGCGACAGCGAGCACGAGCATACATCTTGTGCCGGGCCGCGCCAGCACCCCCAGATGTTGTGTCCCGATGTGCCGTCAGGCGGTCTCTCCGGCGGGGTCCGGAGCCTCGGGCCCCGGGTCTCGGAGCCCCAGTTCGTAGGTGAGGAGCGTGATGCCGTCCAGCTCCGGCAGCGGGTTCCAGTCGCGGCCGGGGGCGCGGGTGAAGCCCAGGCGGGCGTAGATGCGGTGGGCGGCGCGCATGGTGCGCTGGGTCGACAGCACGACGCCCGTGCAGTCCGGCACCGACCGGGCACGGTCGACGCAGGCCCGCACGAGCGCCTCGCCGGCGCCCCGGCCGCGTGCTTCGCGGGCGACGGCCAGCATGCGTATCTCCGCCTCGCCGGGCCGGGCGATCTCCGCCATCGGGCCGCCGGACGGCACGAAGGTCACGCCGCCGAGCACCAGGTCGTCCGCGGCGGCGACCAGCACCTCGGCCGCCGCGGCCCGTTCGCCCACGTCGCGCAGCTTGTCGAGGTAGGCGTCGCTCTCCCCGAAGTCGAGGAGGCCGTCGCGCAGGTAGGCCTGCGCGGTGATCTCGCCGAGGGCGGCGTACTCCTCGGTGTTCGCCCGCCGAATCACGAAGTCCATGACGCCGAGTGTGCCCCACGGGTACGACAACGGGCCGCCGGATCTCTCCGACGGCCCGTCCGGGCACGGCAAGTGAACCGGGGGTCAGTGCGAGCTGCCCGCCGTCGCCGGCGGCAGTTCCTCCTGGACGCCCGGGTCGCCGACGTCCGCCGTGTAGTCGGCCGGCCTCGTCTCGTCGACGCCGTCGGGCGCCTTGACCGCCCGCAGGACGAAGGTCAGGACGACGGTGACCAGCGCGTTCAGCACGATGGCGGTGAGACCGATGTAGCCGATCTCGCCGATGCCGGGGATCTCGTCGGAGGAGCCGCCGAAGTGCGCCTGCGTCGGCGAGGCGACACCGTAGGCGGCGACCGTGCCGTAGACCATGCCGACCGCCCAGCCGCCGAGCAGGGCCCAGCGGTGGAACCAGCGGGTGAACAGGCCGCCGACCAGGGCGGGGAAGGTCTGCAGGATCCAGATGCCGCCCAGCAGCTGGAAGTTGATCGCGACCGTCTTGTCCATGCCGAGGACGAAGATCAGCGCGCCCACCTTCACCAGGAGGGACACCAGCTTGGAGACCTTCGTCTCCTGCGCCGGCGTGGCGTCCGGCTTGATGAAGTCCTTGTAGATGTTGCGGGTGAACAGGTTCGCGGCCGCGATCGACATGATCGCCGCCGGGACCAGGGCGCCGATGCCGATCGCCGCGAAGGCCACGCCCGCGAACCAGTCCGGGAACATGTTCTCGAACAGCTGCGGGATCGCGAGCTGGCCGTTGTCCACCTTGACCCCGGCCGCGATCGCCATGAAGCCGAGCAGCGCCAGCAGGCCCAGCATCAGCGAGTACAGCGGCAGGATCGTGGTGTTGCGGCGGATCACCTCGCGGCTGCGCGAGGACAGCGTCGCGGTGATCGAGTGCGGGTACATGAACAGCGCCAGCGCGGAACCGAGCGCCAGCGTCGCGTACGTCCACTGGCCCCCGTGGTCCGGAGTCAGCGCGCCGCTGCCCGCCGAGGTGAACTTGTCGTTCGCCGCGGCGAAGATGTCGTCGAAGCCGCCGAGCTTGATCGGGATGTAGATGATCGCCACGGCGATCACGATGTAGATCAGCGTGTCCTTGACGAACGCGATCAGCGCGGGCGCGCGCAGCCCCGACGAGTAGGTGTACGCCGCGAGCACGCCGAAGGCGATCAGCAGCGGCAGGTCCTTGATGAACCAGTTGGTGTCCTCGCCGCCGCCGACGCCCATCACGTCCAGGACGGCCTGGATGCCGACGAGTTGCAGCGCGATGTACGGCATGGTCGCCAGGATGCCGGTGACGGCAACGGCCAGCGACAGGCCCTTGGAGCCGAACCGGCCGCGCACGAAGTCCGAGGTCGTCACGTACCCGTGCTTGTGCGAGACCGACCACAGGCGGGGCAGGAAGGTGAAGATCAGCGGGTAGACCAGGATCGTGTACGGCACCGCGAAGAAGCCGGACGCGCCGGCCGCGTAGATCGCCGCCGGGACGGCCACGAAGGTGTACGCCGTGTACAGGTCGCCGCCCAGCAGGAACCAGGTGACCCAGGTGCCGAACGAGCGCCCGCCCAGGCCCCACTCGTCGAGGCTGTGCTCGTTCTCGGCCCGGCGCCAGCGGGCGGCGAGGAAGCCCATGGCGGTGACGAGGACGAAGAAGAAGATGAAGACGCCGAGCGCGACGCCGTTCACGCCGTCGTTCATCGCGGCTCACCGCCCTTCGCGGTCACGTGGGCGGCGGCGCGTCCGCGCTGGTCCCGCTGCCACAGCTTGTACGCGGTCACGGTGAGCGCGCTGGAGATCGGCACCCAGGCCATCTGGTACCAGTAGAAGAACGGGATGCCGATGAAGGTCGGGTCGGTCTTCGCGAACGAACCCACCCACAGCATGGCGACGAACGGCGCGACGAGGCAGAGCCCGATGACGACGCGCACCGGCGTCACCACCGGCTCTCTGCTCGCTTCCGGCTCTTCCGGTTCTTTCGGCATGCGGCGGCTCCGTCCCCTCGCTGATCACCTCGTGCAGTGCGCACGAAATGTAGGTGACGGTGTCAAGACGGCGGAAGACCTCGTCCGCATATCGGTCCCCAACCGCAACGTCGACGTGGCCCGGGGCCGGTCTGCTCCAGGGGGTGTCGTTTGGATCTGGTCGGTATCAGGCAACGGCACCTTGTTGCCAGACCCCGCGACCCCCGGCAAGATCCAAACGACGCCCCCTAGTTGTTCTGTCCGGGGAGGTTGTGGGCAGGTGAGCCAGGTCTCGGCTGGGGGAGCTTGAACAGGTGAGGGCCTTCCGGTTCGGTGTGGATTGCGACGTCTA
>NZ_JOFH01000005.1 GCF_000721235.1 Streptomyces olivaceus | reverse complement strand
TCCTCCCGCCCCGACGCAACCACCACCGCCCGATCCCCATGCACAGCACGACCAACCGCCAACGAATACGCAACATCCGCCAACACCACACCCGGCCGCTCCACCACAAACGACCGCAACCGAGCAGCCTGACCACACAACGCCCCAGACCCACGCCCCGACAACACAAACGGCAGCACCGCCGGTGCCTGCCCGGAGTCCGCCTCACCGGTCTCAGGTTCCCTGCGCGACGCCGTCGAGGCGGGCGGGGCATCGCTGATGACCAGGTGGCAGTTCGTGCCGCCCATGCCGAAGGAACTGACGCCGGCGATCAGAGGGGTGTCGGCCGATTCCCACGAACCGAGGTCCTGCTGCACTCGGAGATTGAGCTCGTCCAGCGCGATCTCCGGGTTCGCCAGCTCGTAGTTGAGACTGGCCGGGAGTTCGCGGTGGCGGATCGCCATCGCCACTTTGATGAGGCCGGCGATCCCCGCGGCTGCCCCCAGATGCCCCAGGTTCGTCTTGACCGATCCGACGGGCAGCGGTCGCGTTCGCGGCCGGGCGGAGCCGACGACGGCACCGAGCGCGGAGGCCTCGACGGGGTCGCCGGCGGGTGTTCCCGTTCCGTGCAACTCGACATACTGGAGTTGTCCGGCACTGATGCGAGCGCGCTCGTGAGCGCGGCGCAGGACGTCTTGTTGTGCGAGCTCGTCGGGCTGGGTGAGGGCGTGGCCGTTGCCGCCGTGATTCACGGCGCTCCCGAGAATCACGCATTGAGGGGTGTCACCGTCGGCAAGGGCGTCCTCAAGCCTCTTGAGCACGACGAGACCGCCGCCTTCGCCCGGCACATAACCGTTCGCGCGAGCGTCGAAGGTGTAGCAGCGGCCGTCCGGTGACAGCGGACCCCAACGGTCCGCGATGTCCGCGGACTCCGGCAGCAGGTTGAGCTGCACGCCGCCCGCGACGACGAGGTCCGACTCACCGGTGAGCAGACTCTGGCAGGCGAGGTGGACGGCGACCAGCGACGACGACTGACCGCTGTCGATGCCCACACTGGGCCCGCGCACGTCCAGGAAGTGGGAGAGCCGGTTGGCGATCAGCGAACGTTCGGTGCCGGGGTAAGTGTGCCGGGTCGCCGCAGTGGCACCGTCGCGGTGCACGAGGTGGGCGTAGTCGTCGGCGAAGGCGCCCACGAAGACACCGAGTCGGCCGCCGCGCACGCTGTCCGGCACGATCCCCGCGTCCTCCAGCGCCTCCCACCCCAGCTCCAGCACGAGTCGCTGCTGCGGGTCGACGGACGCCGCCTCGCGGGCGGAGATGCCGAAGAACTCGGCATCGAACTCGTCGACGGCGTCGAGGAACCCGCCCCAGGGGGGCGCGACCGTCCTGTTCGGGCCACGTCGTCCGGGCGGGCGCTCGGTGATCGCGTGACGTCCCGCGGCCAGGAGGCGCCACAGTTGCCGAGGCCCGTCAGCGCCGGGGAAACGGCAGGACGCACCAACCACCGCGATGTTGCCGTCTTGGGCCCGGACATCCACCCGGATCGTCCCCTTCCACGTTCGAATCGCGTCTTGCAGGTCCACGGCAGCGAGCGTCATTCACCGTGAGTCGTCGGAGGACAACGTGAGTTGTAAGAGGGCCCGCCAAGAGGGCCCGCCCGCACAAGAAATAGGCCTTGGACCGGATTACCCGACGGCCGACATCAGTCGGTCAGGACCGCGGAAAGTCCCACCTCGTCGCGGACTCCCATCCGGCAATTCCCGCCCACCCGTAGACCCGTTCGGGATTCAGCCGGAACACCGGAGCGCTCTGGCCGAAACGCGTGTGGACGCGATCCTCGCTCACCGTGAGTTCCCAGTCGTATTTCACCCCGACGCCTTCGGCCAGCACGTTGATGTCGTCGTTCCCGAGCACTCGGGAGCAACTGCCCTCGATCATCACGACGTCCTCGCCGACCTGCAGGTTCACGGAGGCCCGCGGGTTGACCTTCAGGAATTCGCCGGAGCGGTTCTGGCTCGAGAACCAGAAGGTGTCCTGCTCCCAGATGCCCCACAGGGGCCTGCTGTGCGGGTGCCCGTCCGGGCTGGTGGTGACCAGCCAGTAAGTGGCCGCGGACTTCAGCAGATTCTCCGCCCAGCTCCACGGTTGTGTCGGCCCCGGAGCGGTCTGACGGAAGATGAATGCCGGCGTCCCCGTCGGCTTCTCCTTGTTGTCCAACACCTCGGCAGTCATGCTGCTGTCCCTTCGCTCGTCCGCTGCGGGCGACCAGCGAGACGCACCGGTCTGGCTTTCGCGGTTCATGCTCGCAGTGCGACTGCGACAACGACACCCCGGAAATCCGCGCGCCGACCGGGAGGGCGACTAGGGGGGTTAGGGGGTGCCCGCGACGACGACGTAAGAGCATGGTTGTTCACGCGACCGCCCAGAGGCGGTTCTGATCGTGCTCCCGCCCAAGCCTTTTCGGCGCAGCTCTTCGCCGGACCGCCGGACCGCCGGCCTCAGCAGACGCCTGCCACGTGTCCAGGCATGACAAGTCCGGGGTATGCCGGACCACTCCGGGGTCCCCCGGGCCACTGGAACAGACAGAGACAGATGGGGTTGCTCGTATGGAGAACGAGGACAAGCTTCGCCAGTATCTCAAGTTGGTCACGAGCGACCTCTACCAGGCTCGCAAGAAGATCACGGAGAGAGAGGCCCAGGACACCGAGCCGATCGCCATCGTCTCGATGGCGTGCCGCTTGCCCGGCGACGTCTGGTCGCCGGAGGACCTCTGGGAACTGGTCTCCAGTGGCACCGACGCGATCGGCGACTCGCCGACCGACCGGGGCTGGGACATGGACAGCATCTACGACCCGGAGCCCGGCAAACCCGGAAAGACGTACACCCGCGAGGGCGGCTTCATGTCCGGCCTGGCCGACTTCGACGCGGACTTCTTCGGCATCTCCCCGCGCGAGGCTCTCGCCATGGACCCGCAGCAGCGGATCGTCCTCGAGGCCGCCTGGGAGTCGTTCGAACGTGCCGGCATCGACCCGGAGACCCTCCGCGGCACCGAGACGGGTGTGTTCATCGGCTCCAACACCCATGACTACGTGCCGTTGACCGTCACGGCGCCCCGCGAGGTCGACGGCTATCTGCTGCTGGGCAACGCACCCAGCGTGCTCTCCGGCCGCGTCGCGTACACGTTCGGCCTCGAGGGCCCCGCCGTCACCGTCGACACCGCCTGTTCCTCCTCGTTGGTCGCGATGGACTACGCCATCCGGGCCCTGCGCCGCGGCGAGTCCACGATGGCTCTGGCCGGCGGCGTCGCGTCGATGTGCTCGCCCCTGGTCATGGTCGACTTCAGCCGGCAGCGCGGCATCGCGCCCAACGGCCGGTGCAAGGCGTACGCGGACACCGCCGACGGCACCGGCTGGTCGGAGGGGGTCGGCCTGGTCCTGCTCGAGCGGCTCTCCGACGCACAGGCCAACGGCCACCCGGTACTGGCCGTCATCCGTGGTTCGGCGATCAACCAGGACGGTGCCTCCAACGGCCTGACCGCTCCCAACGGACCCTCCCAGCAACGGGTCATCCAGGCGGCGCTGGCCGACGGCCAGGTTCCGATGGAGCAGGTCGACCTGGTCGAGGGGCACGGCACCGGCACCCGGCTGGGCGACCCGATCGAGGCGCAGGCCCTGCTGGCCACGTACGGACGCAAGAAGAAGAACGGGGAGCCGCTGTGGCTGGGCTCCCTGAAGTCGAACGTGGGTCACACCCAGGCGGCCGCGGGCGTCGCCGGTGTGATCAAGGCGGTGATGGCCATGCGCCACGGCGTCCTCCCCAAGACGCTGCACGTGGACGAGCCGACGCACGAAGTGGACTGGTCGGCCGGCGGCGTCGAGGTGTTGACGGAGAACCGCCCGTGGCCGGAGAACGAGTGGCCGCGCCGGGCAGGCGTGTCGTCGTTCGGCATGAGCGGTACCAACGCGCACGTCATCATCGAGGAGGCGCCCGCGCCGGAGGCGGTCGAGGCCGAACCGGTCAGCGCGCAGCCGACCGCCTTGCCGTTCCTCCTCTCCGCCCGTACTCCGCAGGCCCTGGCCGGCCAGGCGACGCGGCTGCGCGACTGGCTCGCCGAGGAGGACGTCGCCCTGCTCGACGTCGCGAAGTCGCTCGCGCTGCGCCGTACGACGTTCGAGCACCGCGCCGCCGTGGTCGCGGGCACCAAGGAGGACCTCCTCGCGCAGCTCGACCTGCTGGCCGGCGGCGGCAGCGGTGCCACGGCGATCGTCGGCACCGAGTCCCGCGGTCTCACCGCGGTGTTGTTCCCCGGACAGGGCTCGCAGCGCACCGGCATGGGCGCCCAGCTCGCGGCCGCGTTCCCGGTCTTCGCCACGGCGTACTCGGAGGTGCTGGGGTGGCTCGACCCCGAGCTGCCGCGGATCATCGCCGAGGGCGGCCCGACGCTGGACCGGCCCGAGTACGCGCATCCCGCGCTGTTCGCGATCGAGGTGGCGCTCTACCGGCTGGTCGAGTCGTGGGGGCTGCGCCCCGACCACCTGCTCGGCCAGTCCTGCGGAGACATCGCGGCGGCGCACGTCGCGGGTGTGCTGTCGCTCGAGGACGCGGCCACCATGGTCACCGCCCGGGCCAGGCTGATCCAGACCTCGGCCGCCGGCGTGATGGTCTCGGTCGCGGCCGGCGCCGACGTGGTGGAGCCGGTCATCGCCGGCTTCGAGGGCGTGTCGCTCGCCGGTATCAACAGCCCTGGCTCAGTCACCCTCTCGGGACTGGAGGGCCCGGTCGAGGCGGCCGTGGCACGACTGACCGAGCTCGGCCACTCGTGCCGCACGCTGCGGGTCGGCGTCGCGGGCCACTCAGTCACGATGGAGCCGATCCAGGCGCAGTTCCGGGCCGTGGTCGAGACGTTGACCTATTCGCCTCCGACCATCCCGCTGGTGGTGCCCGCCGAGGTGCTGTGCACCCCCGAGTTCTGGGTGCGGCAGATGCGCGAACCGGTGGACCTCGTCGGCGGCGTGGCCCGGCTGCGCGAGCGCGGCGTCACCCGACTCGTCGAACTGTCGCCCGCCGCGTCGATGAGCAGCGACGTACGCAAGTGCTACGGCGACGCGTCGGTGGTGGTCACGCCGTCCCTCCGCAGCCGGCGCGACGAGGTGGAATGCGTCTCCGTGGCGATGGCCACCCTGCACGCCGCCGGTGTCGAGGTGGACTGGGCCGCCTTCTTCGCCGGCACCGGCGCCCGAAGTGTCGACCTGCCCACCTACGCGTTCCAGCACGAACGCTTCTGGCTGGAGACGAGCCACGTCGGAGGGCACGACCTCGGTTCGGTCGGCCTGCGCTCGGTGGACGCCCCGCTCCTGGGTGCCGGCGTATCGCTCGCCAACGACGGCGGCTTCCTGTGCACCGGCCGGCTGTCGCTCTCCGCCCAGCCCTGGCTCGCCGACCACGCCCTGTTCGGCCGCACCCTGCTGCCCGGCACCGCGTTCGTCGAGTTCGCGCTGCGCGCGGCGGACCAGGTCGGCTGTGAGCTGGTCGAGGACCTGACCATCGAGGCTCCGCTGCTGCTGGAGCGGGGCGGCGTGGCGCTGCAGATCGTGGTCGGCGAGCCGGAGGAGTCCACCGACCGGCGGTCGATCACCATCTGGTCGCAGCAGCAGGACCCGGACTCCCCCGACACCGAGGCGGCCTGGACACGGCACGCCGGCGGTTTCGTCTCGGGGACCGCCGGCGCGGGCCGCGACGATCCCGAGATGGCCGAGTGGCCGCCCGCCGGTGTCGAGGAGGTCGGAGTCGGCGACTTCTACGAGACGTTCGCCGCGGCCGGGTACGGCTACGGGCCGGTGTTCCGCGGTCTGAAGGCCGCCTGGCTGCGTGACGGGGAGGTCTTCGCCGAGGTGGCGCTGCCCGAGCAGGTGGGCGACGCCGGCGCGTACGGCATGCACCCCGCCCTGCTGGACGCCGCGCTGCACGCGATCGCGGTCACCGGCACCACCGAGGGTGCCGTCCCCTTCGTGTGGTCGGGCGTCCGGCTGCACGCCGTCGGTGCCTCCGCGCTGCGCGTTCGGCTGACTCCGGTGGGGACCGACACGGTGGCACTGCTGGTCGCCGACGGGACCGGCCGCACGGTGCTGTCCGTCGACTCGCTGACCTTGCGGTCCGCCACCGCGGAGCAGATCGCCGAGAGTACTTCCAAGGCCCGTGGCCCCCTCTACGAGATCGAGTGGGTTCCCGCCGGTGAGGCCGAGGCCCCGTCGCCCGCCGGCTGGGCGAACCTGGGCGGCGGCGCGCCCACGACGGGCACGGCGTACGACGGCTTCCCCGCGCTGCAGGCCGCCCTCGACGCGGGGGGCGAGGTGCCCACCGTGGTGCTGGCCGCTCCCGGTCCCGACCACGACGACGACGTGGCCGCGAGCGTGCACTCGGGTGTCAACCGGATGCTGGAGCTGGTGCGCCACTGGCTGGCCGACGAACGGCTGGCCGCCTCACGGCTGGTCCTGGTCACCCGGGGCGCGCTGGCCACGTACGAGGGTGAACACGTCCGCGACCTGACCGGTGCGGCCCTGCACGGCCTGTTCCGCTCGGCGCGTGCCGAGAACCCGGGCCGGCTCGTCCAGGTCGACCTCGCGCCCGGCGAGCCCGACACCGCCGTGGAGGCGGCGCTCGGCGCCGGGGAGGACGAGGTCGCCGTACGCGCCGGCACGACCCTGGTGCCGCGCCTGGCCAAGGTCTCCTCCTCGACGACGCTCACCGTGCCGGCGGAGACGGCCGCCTGGCGCCTGTCCGCCCCGGATCCCGGCACTTTCGACGGGCTCGCCCTGATCGAGTCGCCGGAGGCGGTAGCGCCGCTGGCCGAGGGCGAGGTGCGGATAGCCGTCCGGGCCGCCGGCGTGAACTTCCGGGACGTCATGTCCACCCTGGGCCTGGTCCGCGGTCAGGAGGTGCTCGGCGGCGAGGCGGCCGGAGTGGTGACCGAGGTCGGCCCGGGAGTCACCGGTCTCGAGCCCGGAGACCGGGTGATGGGCCTGTTCTTCGGGCCGTTCGGGCCGGTGGCCGTGGGCGACCACCGGATGGTGGTACCGATCCCGGACGAGTGGTCGTACCTGGAGGCCTCGACCGTCCCGATCACCTACCTGACCGCGTACTTCGGGCTCGTCGACGTGGCCGACCTGCAACCCGGCGAGTCCGTGCTCGTGCACGCCGCCGCCGGTGGTGTCGGCATGGCGGCCGTGCAGCTGGCCACCCATCTGGGCGCCGAGATCTTCGCCACCGCCGGCCCCGCCAAGTGGGCGGCCGTTCGCGAGCTCGGCATTCCCGGCGAACGCGTCTCGAACTCCCGCACCGCGCAGTTCGAGTCCGATCTGCTCGGCGCCACCGACGGCCGCGGCGTCGACGTGGTCCTCAACTCGCTCACCAACGAGCTCGTGGACGCCTCGCTGCGCCTGCTGCCGCGCGGCGGCCGGTTCGTCGAGATGGGCAAGACCGACATCCGCGACGCCGACTGGGCGGCCGAGGCGTTCCCCGGTGTGCGCTATCAGGCGTTCGACCTGCTCGCGGTCGCCCCCGAACGGGTCCACGAGATGTTGACCGAGCTGCTGGACCTGTTCGGCCGGGGCGTTCTGACCCTGCCTCCGACCACCACCTGGGACGTCCGCCGGGCCCCGGACGCGCTGAGGTTCCTCAGCCAGGCCCGGCACATCGGCAAGATCGCCCTGACCGTCCCGGTGCCCGTCGATCCGGCCGGGACCGTGCTCGTGACCGGCGCCTCCGGCGCGCTGGGCGGCCTGGTCGCCCGGCACCTGGTCGCCGAACACGGCGTACGCCACCTCGTGCTGGCGAGCCGGCGCGGCCCGGACGCCCCCGGCGCCACCGAGTTCGCCGCCGAGCTGACCGGGCTGGGCGCGTCGGTGACGACTGCCGCCTGTGACGTCTCCGACCGCGCGTCGCTGCTCGGGGTGCTGGACGCGATCCCCGCCGAACATCCGCTGACGGCGGTCGTGCACATCGCGGGCACCAGCGACGACGGTGTCGTCGGCTCGCTGACGACCGAGCAGGTGGACACCGTGCTGCGTCCCAAGGTGGACGCCGGCTGGCTCCTCCACGAACTGACCCAGGACCTCGACCTCTCCGCCTTCGTGCTGTTCTCCTCGGCCGTCGGGGCGTTCGGCGCACCGGGCCAGGCCAATTACGCCGCCGCCAACGCGTTCCTGGACGCTCTCGCCCGGCACCGCCGTGCGCTGGGGCTGCCCGCCGTCTCGCTCGACTGGGGCCTGTGGGCCGCCACGAGCCACATGACGACCTCCCTGAAGGAGGCCGACTGGGAACGGATGGCACGCGCCGGCATCAAGCCGCTGTCCGACGAGGAGGGCCTGTCCCTCTTCGACGCGGCCCTCACCGTCGGGGCCCCGGTCGTGCTGCCGGTCCGGCTCGACCTGGCCGCGTTCCGCGGAGAGGTGCCGCCCCTGCTGCGCAACCAGGTCTCCGGGCGGGTGCGGCGTGCCACCGTCGCCAGTGGCGGCGGCGCCGGCTCGTGGACCCGCCGTCTGCTCGCCCGGCCGCCGGCCGCCCGGCACCGGATCGTCCTGGACGCTCTCGCCGCCGAGACCGCGGCGGTGCTCGGGCACGCGTCGGCGTCGAAACTCTCGCCGGACCGGACGTTCAGGGACATCGGCTTCGATTCGCTGGCCGCGGTGGAGCTGCGCAACCGGATCACCGCCTTCACCGGCCTGCGGCTGCCCGCAACGGTGGTCTTCGACTACCCGGACCTCACTTCGCTGACCGAGTACGTGCTCGGCGAGGTGCTCAGCGCCGGCTCCTCCGCGTCGGCGGCACCCGCGGTCGCCGCGGCGGACACCGGCGGCGACGCGATCGCCGTCGTCGGCATGGCGTGCCGCTACGGCGGCGGGGTCGACTCGCCGGAGGCGTTGTGGGCCATGGTCGAGGAGGGCCGGGACGCCGCCACGGAGTTCCCGTCCGACCGCGGCTGGAACCTGGCCGAGTTGTTCGATCCCGAGCCCGGCCGCTCGGGCACGACCAACGCCCGGGCGGCCGGCTTCCTGCACGGAGCTACCGAATTCGATCCCGAGTTCTTCGGCATCTCACCGCGTGAGGCCACCGCGATGGACCCGCAGCAGCGGCTGCTGCTGGAGTCGGCGTGGGAGGCGTTCGAGCGTGCCGGTATCGACCCGTCGGCGCTGCGCGGCACGAAGACCGGCGTGTTCGTCGGCCTCAGCGCCCACGACTACGCCAACCTGCTCGCGCTCGAATCGCGCGGTCTCGACGGCCACCTGCTGACCGGGACGGCGCCCAGCGTGGCCTCGGGCCGCATCGCCTACGAGTTCGGCCTCGAGGGCCCCGCGCTGACGGTCGACACCGCCTGCTCGTCCTCGCTGACCACGCTGCACATGGCGGCCCAGGCGCTGCGGACCGGTGAGTCCGACCTCGCGCTGGCCGGCGGTGTGGCCGTGATGTCCACGCCGGTGGTGTTCCAGGAGTTCGCGCTGCAGGGCGGCCTCTCCGCGGACGGCCGCTGCCGGGCGTTCGGCGCGGACGCGGACGGCACCGGCTGGGCCGAGGGCGTCGGGCTGCTCGTACTGGAGCGTCTGTCGGACGCCCGCCGCAACGGCCACCAGGTCCTCGCGGTGGTGAAGGGCTCCGCGGTGAACCAGGACGGCGCCTCCAACGGGCTGACCGCGCCCAACGGCCGCTCGCAGCAGCGGGTGATCCGAGAGGCGCTGGCCAATGCCGGTGTCTCCGCCGCCGATGTGGACGTCGTGGAGGGGCACGGCACCGGCACCAGGCTCGGCGACCCGATCGAGGCGCAGGCGCTGCTGGCGACGTACGGGCGGGAGCACACCGAGGAGGCCCCGCTCTGGCTCGGCTCCCTGAAGTCGAACCTGGGCCACGCGCAGGCGGCCGCCGGCGTGGCCGGGGTGATCAAGATGGTCCAGGCGCTGCGGCACGGCCGGCTGCCCCGGACGTTGAACGCCGAGGAGCCCACCCCGCACGTGGACTGGTCGGACGGTGGCGTGAAGCTGCTGACCTCGGCACAGGAGTGGCCGGAGCGCGACCGGCCCCGGCTCGGTGCCGTCTCCGCGTTCGGAATCAGCGGCACCAACGTGCACGTGGTGCTGGAAGAGGCACCGAAGGAGCCGGAGGGGCTGGAGGGGCCGCCCGCTCCGCCCGGGTCCGGTCAGGTGCTCGCGCAGTCCGTCAAGCCGTTCGTCCTCTCGGCTCGCGGCGCGGCGGCACTGCGCGATCAGGCGGCCAGGCTCGGCGCCCACCTCGCGGAGCACCCGGAGGTGGACCTCGACGCCCTCGGCCGCTCGCTCGGCGGCCGGGCCACGCTGGAGCACCGGGCCGTGGTGCTCGCCGAGGACCTGGGCGCGCTGACCGCGGGGCTCACGGCGATCGCCGGCGGCACGACGGACTCCCACGAGGACGTGGTGCTGGGCGACGGCGGCGACGCGAACCAGCCGGTCTTCGTCTTCGCGGGTCAGGGTGGCCAGTGGAGTGGCATGGCCCTCGATCTCTGGAACAGCAGCCCGCTGTTCGCCGCCGCCATGACCGAGTGCGACGCGGCGCTGGCCCCGCACGTCGACTGGAACGGCGCCTCGCTGTCGGACGTGCTCACCGGCGCTCCGGGCGCGCCGGGTCTGGAGCGGGTGGACGTGGTGCAGCCCGTGCTGTTCGCGGTGATGGTGTCCCTGGCACGGCTGTGGAGGTCGCTCGGGGTCGAACCGGCAGCGGTGGTCGGTCACTCGCAGGGCGAGATCGCGGCGGCCGTGGTGGCCGGTGTCCTCACGCCGGCCGACGGCGCCCGCATCGCCGGGTTGCGCTCGCGTCTGATCGCCGGCCTGACCGAGCGCGGCGGGATGGGCTGGATCGGTCTGCCGGTCGCCCGGGTCCGGGAACGGCTCGCCGACCACCCGGGGCTCGGCGTCGCCGCGGTCAACGGGCCGCGGTCGGTGGTCGTCTCCGGCGCCGCCGACGAACTGCAGAGCCTGTGCGCGGCGCTCGCGGCCGAGGAGGTCCCGGTGCGCACGCTCCTGGTCGACTACGCGTCGCACTCGAACGCGGTGGACGAACTGCGCGCCGAGCTCGTCGACGCGCTGGCCGACGTCGTGCCCGCGGAGGCGGAAGTACCGTTCTACTCCACGGTCACCGGCGGGCGGGTCGACGGCACCGGGCTGGACGCCGACTACTGGTACCGCAATCTCCGGGAGACGGTGCGGTTCAGCGAGGCCGTCGAGGCTCTTCTGGACGACGGGCACGGCTGCTTCGTGGAGCTGAGCGCGCACCCGGCCCTCGTCGACGCGGTCGAGGCGGTGGCCGAGGCGCGGGACGCCGAGGTCGCAGCGTCGTGGTCGTTGCGGCGCAACGGCGGTGACGTCGCGTTCACCCGCTCCCTGGCCACGGCCTTCGTGCACGGGGCAACGGTCGGCTGGGGGAAGGTGTTTCCCGCCGGTGGCCGGATCGACCTGCCCACTTACGCGTTCCAGCACCGCCGGCTGTGGGTCGAGCCCGCCGGCGCGGTGACCGCGAGCGCCGCCGACCTGGGGCTGGCGTCCGCCGATCACCCCCTGCTGGGCGCCGCCGTGGAACGCGCCGGCGAGGACCAGGTGCTCTTCACCGGCAGGTGGTCGCTGGCGACCCATCCGTGGCTGGCCGACCACGTCGTGCTCGGCACCCTCCTGCTCCCCGGAGCCGCCTTCGTCGAGCTGGTCACCCACGCCGGGCGTCACGTCGACTGCGCCCGCTTGGAGGAACTAACCTTCCAGGCACCGCTGGTGCTCTCGGAGAAGTCGGGTGTGGCGGTGCAGGTCGCGGTCGGCGCCGCCGACTCCACCGGTCGGCGTCCGGTCACCGTGCACTCGCGGCGCACCGGGTCGGGCACCGACAGCAGGTGGATCCTGCACGCGGAAGGCACGCTCGCTCCCGTCGGTACCGGCCCGGTGCCGGGCGACCTGAGGGCCTGGCCGCCGGCCGGCGCGGAGGCGGTCGAGGTGACCGGCCTCTACGAACGGCTCGCCGAGCGCGGATACGCCTACGGGCCCGCCTTCGCCGGGATCCGTGCGCTGTGGCGGGACGGCGAGGACATGTACGGCGAGGTCGCGCTGCCGGACACGGTCCGTGCCGAGGCGGGGCGGTTCGGCCTGCACCCGGCGCTGCTGGACGCCGCCCTGCAGGTGCCGGTCGCCGGACTGATCGACAGCGAGAGCCAGGCGGTGATGCCGTTCTCCTGGAACGGCATCACCGTGCACACCCGGGGAACCAGCTCGCTCCGGGTCGCTTTCCGGCGCAACGGCCCCGACTCCTCCACGATGCTGCTGGCCGACGGCGCGGGCGACCCCGTCGCCTCCTTCGACTCCGTCGTCGCGAGGCCGGTCAGTCGTGCACAGCTGCGGAGCGCCGTGAACGCCGCGGACGACACGGACGCCGACGACGCGAACTACCGCGTCACGTGGCGCGCGCTGCCCGACGGCACGCGTACGCCGATCGACGGTACCTGGCTGGCGGTGGTCCCCGAGGGGCAGCCGGCCGGGGGCTGGGCCTCGGAGACCGTGCGCCGACTCGCCGCCCACACACCGAAATTGGAGACCTGGGTCGTACCGTGCGGCGACCTCGACCGGGCGGCGCTGGCCCAGCGGCTCCGCGAGTTCGCGGCCAACGGCACGGGCCCGGTCGGGGTGCTGTCGCTGCTGGCCGAGGACGAGACCCCGTGCGAGGACGCGGCGGCGCTGCCCCAGGGGCTCGCGGGCACGGTGGTGCTCACCCAGGCCCTGCTCGACGCCGAACTCGACGCCCCGGTCTGGGCGGTGACCCGGGGCGCGGTGGCGGCCGGCCCCCAGGACCGCATCGGCTCGCCCGCCCAGGCGCTGGTCTGGGGATTCGGACGTGTCGCCGGCCTCGAACACCCGCGGCTCTGGGGTGGCCTGATCGATCTGCCGGAGACGGTGGACGACCACGCGGTCGCCGAACTGGCCGGTGTGCTCGCGGGCAACGGCGAGAACGAGGTCGCCGTACGCTCCGGGGCCGTCCTGGCCCGCCGTCTGGTCAGGGCGGCGGCACCCGACCAGGAGCCGCCCGAGTGGCGGCCGAGCGGTACCGTGCTGGTGACGGGTGGCACGGGTGGCCTCGGTGCCGAAGTGGCCCGCTGGCTGGCCGACCGCGGTGCCGAACATCTGGTGCTCGCCAGCCGCAGCGGCGCCGAGGCGGCAGGGGCCCGGCGCCTGGTCGAGGAACTGGCCGCCCGGGGCGTCTCGGTCTCGGTGACGGCCTGCGACGTCACGGACCGGGCCGCCGTGGCCGAGTTGCTGGCCTCCGTTCCCGCCGATCGCCCGCTGACCGCGGTCGTGCACGCCGCGGCCAGTCTCGACGGCGGACCGATCGCCGACACGACGCTGACCGAGTTCGGCGACATCCTGGCGGCCAAGGTGCTCGGTGCGGCGCACCTCGACGAGCTGCTCGACCACGACAGCATCCAGACCGTGCTGCTGTTCGGCTCCATCTCGGCGACCTGGGGCGTCGGCAACCAGTCCGCGTACTCGGCGGCCAACGCCTACCTCGATGCCCTGGCGCGGGAACGGCACGACCGCGGCGGCCGCACCGTCTCGGTGGCGTGGGGCCCGTGGGAGGCCGGAATGCTGGCCGAGGACGAGGAGACGGCCGACTCGCTGCGCCGCGGAGGTCTGCCCCTGCTGCCGGTGGACTCCGGTCTGGCGACCCTGGACCGGATTGTCGCCGAGGACGAACCGTGCCCGGTCGTCGCACGAGTCGAATGGGCCCGGTTCCATGCCCGCTTCACCTCGCTGCGGCCCAGCCCGCTGCTGGCCGACCTGCCGGACGTCCGCCAGCTGCGGACGGCGGAGTCCCCGGCCTCGGCCGAACGCGGCGCGGCCCTGATCGAGAAGCTCGCCGCGCTGCCGGAGGAGGACCGGGAACCGGCCGTGCTCGATCTGGTCTGCTCGCACGTCGCGGCCGTGCTCGGCCACGACTCTCCGCAGGAGATCGATCACAGGCGGGCCTTCAAGGACGTCGGCTTCGACTCGATGATCGCCGTCCAGCTGCGCAACCGGCTCAACGCGGCGACCGGGTTGCGGCTGCCGGTGACGCTGGTCTTCGACTACCCGAATCCGACGATCCTGGCCTCGTTCCTGCGCTCCGAGGTGGCCGCCGCCGTGCCGTCGCCGACGGACGCGGCACTGGCCGAGTTCGACCGGCTGGAGGCGTCGCTCTCCGCGCTGCCGACCGAGGAGACGGAAGTGCGCGACGTGCTCGTCGGCCGGGCGCGAGACCTGCTGAGCCGGCTCTCGGGTCCGGCGGAGGCGGCGAGCGCCGAGGGCGACGTGGCGACACTGACGGCGGCCTCCGACGACGAACTGTTCAGTTTCATCAACACGCAGCTCGGCCGCCGGGACGAGTGATCCCCGTACGCACGTGGAACGTGCCGGGGCGTCGGACGAGAGGTCGAGGAGCAGATGGACGACAACGATCACAAACTGCGGCACTACCTGAACCTGGTCACGGCAGACCTGGTACAGGCCCGAAAGCGGTCGGAGGAACTGGAGCGGCGGGTCGGCGAGCCGATCGCGATCGTCGGCATGGCGTGCCGCTACCCGGGCGGCGTGCGCTCACCGGAGGATCTGTGGGAGCTGGCGGTCACCGGGCGGGACGCGATCACCCCGTTCCCCCAGGACCGGGGCTGGGACCTCGACTCGCTCTACGACCCCGACCCCGGTCGCCCGGGGACCAGCTACACCCGGGAGGGCGGTTTCCTGAGCGACGTCGCGGACTTCGACGCGCAGTTCTGGGGCATCTCGCCCCGTGAGGCCACCGCCCTGGACCCGCAGCAGCGGCTGCTGCTGGAGACGTCGTGGCAGGCCCTGGAGCGGGCCCGGATCGATCCGCACTCGCTGCACGGCAGCGAGACCGGGGTGTTCGTGGGCCCGAGTGTGACCGACTACGCGGCCCTGTTGGCGCGCTACCCGGCCGGTTTCGAGGGGCTCCTGCTCGGCGGCCTGGCAGGAGCGATCATCTCGGGCAGGATCTCCTACCTTCTGGGGCTGGAGGGTCCGGCGGTGACCCTCGACACCGGCTGTTCCTCGTCGCTCACCGCCCTGCACCTCGCGGCGGGAGCGCTGCGCGCCGGGGACTGCTCACTCGCCCTGGTCGGTGGCGTTTCCGTGTTGGCCACGCCGGGCTCGTTCGTCGAATTCAGCACCCAGCGCGGGCTCGCTCCCGACGGCCGGTGCAAGTCCTTCGGCGACGCCGCGGACGGTACGGCCTGGGCGGAGGGTGTCGGCATGGTCGTGGTCGAGCGGCTCTCCGACGCCCGCCGCCACCGGCACCCGGTGCTGGCGGTGCTGCGCGGCTCGGCCATCAACCAGGACGGGGCGTCGAACGGGCTGACCGCGCCGAGTGGCCCGTCCCAGCAGCGGGTGATCCGGCGCGCGCTGGCCGCGGCCGGGCTCACGTCCTCCGACGTCGACGCCGTCGAGGCGCACGGCACCGGCACGACCCTGGGCGACCCCATCGAGGCCCAGGCGCTGCTGGCCACGTACGGGCGTGACCGGCGGCCCGGTCGTCCGCTGTTCCTGGGGTCGCTCAAGTCCAACCTGGGCCACAGCCAGTCCGCCGCCGGAGTGGGCGGTCTGATCAAGACGGTGATGTCGCTCCGGCACGGCACGCTGGCACCGACGCTGCACGCCGACCCGCCGTCCACCGAGGTCGACTGGACGGCCGGCGACATCGAACTCCTGCAGGAGCCGCGGTCGTGGCCGGAGACGGGGGACCGGCCGCGGCGTGCGGCGGTCTCCGCCTTCGGCATCGGCGGTACCAACGCGCACGCCATCCTCGAAGCGGTGCCCGAGGACGAGCCCGGAAGGGAGGGGGACGGCGTCGCGCACCGCACGCTCGCGGCCGTTCCCTGGCTGGTCTCCGGCCGCACGGCGGCCGCGATGCGCGCCCAGGCCGCGCGGCTGGCCGCCTTCCTGACGGACCGGGCCGAGCCGGCCGACCCCACCGACGTCGGACACTCACTGGCCACCACGCGTGCCGCCCTGGACAGCCGCGGCGTCGTCGTGGCCTCCGACCGGGAGGACCTGATCGCCGGGCTCGGCGCACTCGCCCGGGGCACGCCGCACGCCGCGGTCACGACAGGCACCACCGTGCGCGGACGGCTCGCCTTCCTGTTCACCGGCCAGGGGGCGCAGCAGCCGGGCATGGGCCGCGAGCTGTACGCGGAGCACCCCGTCTTCGCCGAGGCGTTCGACGCCGTCTGCGCGCACCTGGACGGCCCGCTCGGCCGTTCGCTGCGTGACCTGACCTTCGCCGGGGACGACCCGCCGGACCTGCTCGACCGCACCGGTTTCGCCCAGCCGGCCCTCTTCGCCGTCGAGACCGCGCTGTTCCGGCTCGTCGAGTCGTGGGGTGTACGCCCGGACTTCGTCGCGGGGCACTCCATCGGCGAGGTCACTGCCGCGCACGTGGCCGGGATACTGTCGCTCGAGGACGCCTGCGCGCTGGTCGCCGCCCGGGCGCGCCTCATGCAGGACATGCCTCCCGGCGGCGCGATGGTCGCCGTCCGTGCGGCCGAGGAAGACATCCTGCCGATGCTCGACCAGCTGACCGGCCTCGTGTCCGTGGCCGCGGTGAACGGCCCTGCCTCGGTGGTGCTCTCCGGCGACGAGAAGGCACTCGCCACGCTGACGGCGACGCTCGCCGACAAGGGTCTCCGCCCGCGCGCACTGCGGGTGAGCCACGCCTTCCACTCACCGCGGATCGACCCGATCCTGGCCGACTTCCGGTCGGCGATCGAAAGCCTCTCGTACGCCGCGCCGCGCATCCCGGTCGTGCCGCTCGCTCCGGGCGGGGCGGACCGGGGCGAGCGGATGCGTTCGGCGGACTACTGGGTCGCCCAGGCCCGTGAGGCGGTACGGTTCCACGACGGTGTCGTGCGCCTGAGCGAGGCCGGTGTCACCACCTTCCTTGAGCTCGGGCCGGGCGGGGTCCTCGCCGCTCTCGGCCGGGACTGCCTGCCGCCGGCCGGTCCGGGCCTGCCCGAGCGGACCTTCGTGCCGACGCTGCGTCAGGGCCGGGCCGAGCCCGCCGCGCTGCTGGACGCGGTGGCTGCCCTTTTCGTCCGCGGCGTGCCGGTCGACTGGCGCGCGGTCTACGCGGGCACCGGAGCCGCCCAGCTCGACCTGCCCACGTACGCCTTCCAGCGCCGCCGCTACTGGCTGGTCGACCACCTGCCGACCGGGGCGAGTCTGCTGGCCGACCAGGGGGTCGTCGGCGGGACGGGGGCCCCGCTGCCCAAGGCGGTGACGGCCGAGACGGTCCCCGGGATCCCCTCCGTACGCGCCGCGATGGCCGATCGCCCGCGCGGGGAGTGGGCGGAGATCCTGCTCGCCGCGGTGCGCGACCAAGCGGCACAGCTGATGGGCTACGACGCGCCCGAGGACGTGGACCCCCAGCGGGGCTTCGCCGAGCTGGGCTTCGACTCGCTGACCGCGGTCTGGCTCACCGAGCGCCTGGGGGACGTCACCGGGCTGGAGCTGTCCCGGACACTGGTCGTCGACTGGCCGACGCCGCATGCCGTGGCCACACATCTGGCCGACCGGTTCGCCGCGCTCGGCGACCTCGGAACACCACCGGCCGTGCCCGCCGCCGCACCGGCGCGTCCGACGCCGGCGGGCGCGGACCGGGCGACGCCGCCCGCGACCGATCCGCTGCCGGCCCTCTTCGCCCAGGCGTGCGCGCAGAACCAGGTGAAGGACGGGTTGGAGCTGCTGGCCGTCGCCGCCCGGATGCGCGTGGGTGCCGGCTCGCCCCGTATGCGGGAACCGGTCAGCTTCTCCCAGGGATTCGCGGGCCCGACCCTGGTCTGCGTCCCGTCCGTGATGGCTCCCTCCAACGTCTACCAGTACGCTCGGACGGCCGACACGCTGCGCACGACGCACAACATGGCTGTGCTGTCGTTGCCGGGCTACGCCGACCACGAGTCCCTTCACCGCACCCGGACCGATCTGGTGGCTGCGGTCGCCGAGACGGTGCTCTCCCACGTGACCGGCCCCTACGTCCTCGTCGGATACTCCTCCGGCGGCTGGATCGCACACGCGGCAGCCGCCCGTCTCAAGGACCTCGGCACTGCACCGGAGTCGCTCGTGCTGCTGGACAGCCATCTGCCCGGCAGTACGGGTCTGGCCGAGATCCAGTCCGGCCTGCTCGGCGACGCGTATGCCGAATGGACCGCGACGCAGCCGCCGCGCGGCGCCGAACTGACCGCGATGGCACACCATCTCCAGTTGTTCGACGACTGGGCACCGACCGACATCGACGGCGTGTCCACGCTGCTGCTGTGTGCCACCGGACGGATGGGCGGTCAGCCGCGCACGGGCGAGCACCGGCGGGCCCACTGGGGCCCCGAGCATGACACCGTCGACGTGCCCGGCACCCACCTGAGCATGATCGACGAACACGCCGCGAGCACCGCCTCGGCGATCAGCGACTGGCTGGCCCGACGGCCCGCCCGTCCCCCGCACACCGACTCGATCGGGCAAGAAGCCCCGTGACCGATACGCGCCGGTCGAACCGCCCCGCATACGGACACGCGGCCAATGAGCACGCCTCAGAGAAAAAGGACATGACTGACCACATGGATACCCAGCCGGAGCGGGTCTCGGACTTCTACGACGTGTTCACCCACATGTTCCTGCGTTTCTGGGGTGAGAACTTCCACTACGGATACTGGCTCTCCGACGAGGACGACAGCTCCGTGGACGTCGCCACGGATCGGCTCACCGACGTGCTCATCGAGCAACTGGGGCTGCGGCCCGGCCAGCGGATGCTCGATGTCGGCTGCGGTATCGGAACGCCCGCGCTCCGCCTGGCCGGTACGGTCGAGGCGGACATCACCGGCGTCACGATCAACTGGGGACAGGCGCAGGAGGCCAATGCCCGCGCCGCGGCGGCGGGCCTGTCCCATCGCGTCCGGTTCGATCACGCCGACGCGATGGCGCTGCCCTATCCGGACGCCTCGTTCGACGTGGCGTGGGCGTTCGAATCGCTCCTGCACATGGACCGCTCCCGCGCGCTGGCGGAGATGAATCGGGTGCTGCGCCCCGGCGGCCGCCTGGTGATCGCCGACACCTGCCAGCGCGAGCCGATCGGGCCGGAGTACCAGGACGTACTCGACGACGCGAAGGGGAAGTTCGCCATCGTCGAGCTTCCCGGCATCGACGACTACCGGGCCCTGATCACCGGCGCGGGCCTGGTACTGGACGAGTTGCTGGACGTCAGCGAGCACACCAGGCGGACGCTGCGGATCATGGCCGACGGCGCGAGCGAGCACCGTGGCTCCCTGGAGGAGCAGTTCGGCGACACGGCCCGGCAGTTGATCGAGGTCCTGGTCCACCCGGTCTCCGCACTGCCGGAGTTCGGCTACCTGGTGGCCACGGCGCACAAGACGCCGTAAGCGCGTCGCCGGCCGTCGAAGCGGGAGCGCGGCCGGGCGCTCTGACGCGCAGCGCCTGCTGTCGGAGCGTTCGGCGAGGAGGAGCCGGACAGCCGTGAAGCGCCTGGTGGGCAAGGTGATTCTCGTCGTGAACAACGCGCCCGCGTAAAACCCGCACCCGAGCCCTCCCGGCTCGCTCAGAGTTTGCCCTCCATGAGAACCGTGCGATGCCCCCCAATCGCTTGGGAGAGACCTGTGAGGAACCCGGGGCTGAAGTCGGGCCAGTCCCAGAACTCGAAACCGAGGTACCCGAAGGCGAAGTAGTCGTCCGACCAGGTCCACGCAGTCAGGTCACCAGGGCGTCGACAACGCGGGCAGGCGACTGCCGCGCTGCCCGTGTCGCTCCAGGCGTTGATGGCCTTGCCGAAGGGCTCCCACACACCCTCGATCTCCTGCAGCCGGTCGGTGTAGAAATCCGCACGCCCGGCACAGTGAGGGCACACGGCGAACCTGGGTTCGCCCTGACCGCAGTTGAACACGGTGCGGCTGGTCTCGATCCTCAGTCCGTCGCTGGGCTCCCAGTCCTCCTGACCGACCGCCTTGGCCCATGAAGGACCAGGCGGATGCCCCGAAGGCGCCCCGAGAACACAGTCGGTGAGCTCGGCCCGGACTATCCCCTCCCTGACCAGCCAGTCGAGTCCGCTGTCTGCCCAGGTGCGAGCGTCCGCATGCGTGGCGTCGAGGTCGACGACGGTCTGAAAATAGTTCCCCATGAGCCAACAATAGAAGCAGTCACCGACAGCACGTCACCGAGCCCGTTCGTTGGATCCGGCAGAACAGAGTGCCCTTCTGCCCGCAGATGAAGCCGCTTCTCGACGCCTACGCCGCCCAGCTCGTCCGAGCCCGTCGACGCTGCCCGCTCAAGTCGCCAACTCGCGCCCTCACCCGCCAACTGAAGCCCTCGTTCACGACCGGGGCCCGGGGGCGGTTCGGGGCGCGGTGGTCACAGGTCGAACTCCAGGTGCTCGATGTCCGTGAACCGGACCTCTTCCAAGGAGCCGGCGCGACGGCCGGCGTCCTGGAAGTAGACCTCCTTGAGTGCTTCGGCCGCGATCTCCCGCAGTTGCCGGTCGTCGGCGCCCGACTCCTGGGCGGTGAAGAGGCGGGCGGCGTACTGCGGGGGCAGTGCGACGGTCAGGTGGCGGACGCGGTCCTGGTCCGTCGATCCGATCGGTGCGGTGTAGCCGAGGCGGGCGCGGGTGTCGATGACGATGCCGCCGGTGGTGGCCGCCTTCTGCCGGGCCCTGGCGCGGATCTGGGGCTGCCAGCGCTTCTTCACCTCGCGTTCCAGGCGTGCGGCGAGGTCCGGGCGGGGCTTCTTGATCTGGTCCTTCACGTAGCGCTCGACGGTGCGCTGGGAGACCCGCAGCATCCGGGCGACCGGACCGGTGCCCTTCATCTGCTTGACCAGGTACCTCATCCGGGCGCCCGCGCTCTTGGGCGCGGGCCGGGTGAAGGCCTTCTGCACGGCGGCGTCCAGGCCGTCCTCGAACAGGCTCATCGCCGGCTCCTACTCTCCGCTGTCGGCGTCGGTGACGGTGCCGTCCTTGATGTACCGGGCCAGGTTGAGCTCCGGCGCGTCGAACCGCTCGCGGACCTCCTCGCCCCACAGGACGCTCTGGGTGCCCTCGTGCTTGACCAGGCCCGGGTTGACGCCGAGTTTGAAGCCGCCGGGCAGCGGCTTGCCCTCGCGGTAGGGCAGGAAGTCCAGAGGGCTCTCACCGCCTGCCGCGTAGACGACGCAGTCGGACAGGACCGCGACCGGGTACTGGCCGGTGAAGGCCGCGTGCTTGACGATCTTCCGGTGCAGGTTGATCCGTGTGCGGGAGATGACCGCCGCGCGGATGTCCGGCCGCCACGTCGGGCGGGACAACGCCCGCCAGGGCTCGCCCGGCCGCCAGCCCTCGCCCCGGGGCCGCTCGCGCAGCTTGCCCAGGCCGCCCTTGACCGTCGCCTTGATCGCCGAGACGACGGCCGCCAGTTCCGGATCGCCGTCCTTGTGGCCGGCCATCGCCTGCAGGAAGTCCTCCGGCGCCATGTCCGCGCCCACGCCGAGGTCGGCCATCGTGGCGAGGTAGGCGTCCCGGAGCCGCTGGTACCAGCCGTCCAGGTAACGGCCGTTCTCGTACCGGACGTACGCCTCGATCGGGCGTACCCCGTAACCGAGCTCCACCGCGTACGCCACGGTGGGCGTCGCGTACCAGGCCGGGCCCTCGGGCCGCTCGCCCTTCGGCGTGAACGGGCTGGGCAGCCGGCCGGCGTCCAGCTCCGCCCACGTGTCCTTTCCGGCCTTGACCCGGGACAGGTCGACGTGGGAGAGGTCCACCAGCCACGAGCCCGGCAGCTTCGGATCGAACACCGGCTCCTGGACGCGGGTGGGCGAACCGAGGCCGACGATCAGGCCGTTGGCGCCGGCCGCGAACGCCATGTTCACGTCGATGCCGACCAGGTGCCGCAGGGTGCACTCGTCATCGGTCATCGGCCGCGCCCAGTCGTACGCCTCCTCGAACAGCTTCTCCGCCGGACCGCGGACGTGGAAGCGGGGCAGGTCTGCCAGGAGCGGGTGCCCGTCGGGGGCCTCGCACGGCGCCGGGTCGACCGGGTCCTTGCCCAGCGAGCCGGGGTTGTGCTCGGAGTGCCGCCTGCCCTCGGCGTCCTGCTGGGACGCGCGGGTGGGCGGATGCAGGGCGGTCATCAGCTCCAGGCCGGTCACGGCGGTCGAGCCGCGCGGCGTCATCACCCGGGCGGCGTACACGCCCAGCACGCGGGCGAGTTCCGCGGGCGGGAGCTGCGCGGCGTTCCCCCAGTGGCGCGCGTCCAGCGCCTGCCAGAGCGGGATGCACAGTTGCACGCACTGGCGGTCCGAGCCCTTGGCCGGGCGGTAGATCCGTGCCCATGGGCCGAAGCCCCGCTTGGTCAGCTGCCACTCGGCGCGCGCGAGCTGCTTGACGACCTTGTGGCTCTCCGGGATCCGGCCGGCGAGCCGTTCCTCCTCGCTGAGGGCGACGGGCAGGCCGTAGCGCTTCAGGGCGGCCTCGGTGAGCACGAGCAGCGGGTCGGCGTCCTTGCCGGGAGCGGACAGCCTCGGCTGTCCGAGCCGCGCCTTGGTCAGCGCCCATTCCACCAGGGCCGGGACGGTCTTGGCAGGCACGTCGAGGACCAGGCCGCCCGTGCAGTACGCCAGCACCTGCCCGTCGGCGCCGGCGTCGACGACCGCCAGCGGTCCGTGCTCGAAGCGCGTGTCGGTGCTGCCCGCCGGCGTGGGCGCGGGGGCCGCCCTCTTCGCGCCCGGACGGCGCGACGCCGGCGGCGGTCCGGTGCGCCGTGCCGGGCCGGCCGGAGCTTCGGTGACGGGAGCAGAGGCAGAGGCAGGGGCAGAGGCAGGGGCCTGCGTGTCCTCGGTCGCGGTCATGCCCGCGACGTCGGGCTCCCGCCCGGCGGACGGGGTCCGTGCCTCCGCCGGAGCGGACGCGCCCGTGGACGTGACGGGTGCCTCCGCGACGGCCGCCGTCTCTGCGGGAGCGGGGTAGAGGTCCGCGAGCCGCCGCAGCAGCCGGGCGTACGCCTCACGCTCCGGGCCGCGCGGCTCGGTGGTCTTCTTGACCGACTCCCAGCCCGACACCGTCGCCCGGCGCACCTTCAGCGCGGCGGCCACTTCGTCCAGCGTCAGGCCGTGCGCGACCCGCAGCCGCTTGCGCTCCTCAGCCGGCGGCAGCGGGGAACGAGACGCGACCAGCGCGTCGACCGCGTCGAACAACTCGGACATGGAACACCTCCGGACCTCACCCTACCCTCGGGCACCGTACGGATCGCGTACCTTCACCGCATTTTGCGCGTACGGCCGGTGTCTCAGTTCGCGCGGCCGCGGGCGTAGGCGCGGAGATAGGGCGCGGGAACGGGGAGGTCGGTGTGGCCGAGGCGGAGTGCGGCCCGGATCGCGAAGTTCGGATCGCGCAGCATCTCACGGCCGATGAGCGCGACATCGGCCTGCCCGGACAGGAGGATCTGCTCCGCCTGGTGCGGGTCGGTGATCATCCCGACCGCGGCGGTGGGCACGCCGGTCCGCCGGCGGATCTCGGACGCGAAGCGCACCTGGTAGCCGGGGCCGACGGGGATCTGTGCCAGGACGTTGCCGCCCGTGGACACGTCGATGAGGTCGACGGAGTGCTCGCGCAGCAGGTCGACGACCTGGATCGTGTCCTCGAGAGTGATACCGCCCTCGGTCCAGTCCGTGGCCGACAGGCGTACGAGCAGGGCGAGTCCGTCGCCTGTCTCGGCGCGCACCGCGTCGACGATCCGCAGCAGGAGCCGTGCGCGGTTCTCGAGCGACCCGCCGTACTCGTCCTCACGGTGGTTGCTGAGCGGCGAGAGGAACTCGTGCAGCAGATAGCCGTGGGCGGCGTGGATCTCGATGAGCTCGATGCCCGCGTCGACGGCCCGGCGGGCGGCGGCGGCGAACGCCTGCACGATGTCGTCCATCTCGGAAGGGGTGAGTGCGCGGGGCTCGGCCAGCCCGGTGAAGGGGATCGCCGAAGGGGCGACGGCCTCCCACCCGCCCTCCTCGACGGGGATGCTGCCCTGGCCCGCTGTTCCCCACTCCGGAAAGACGCTCGCCTTGCGTCCCGCGTGTGCCAACTGGATCCCGGCCACGGCACCCATCGAACGCATGAACTGCACGATCGGTACGAGCGCGTCACGCTGCTCGTCGTTCCAGAGCCCCAGGTCGGTCGGTGAGATCCGCCCCTCCGGCACGACCCCGGTCGCCTCGATGATGACGGCGCCCGCCCCGCCGCGCGCGAGGCCCCCGAGGTGGGCGGCGTGCCACGGTGTCGCCACGCCGTCGCGGTTCTCGACGGCGTACTGGCACATCGGCGGAACCCAGACGCGGTTGCGGATCTCGACGCCGCGCAGCGTGAGGGGTTCGAAGAGCTGCTTGGACACGGTGGATTCCTCTCGCTCCGGAGGACGCGGGACGCCGGACCGGAAGTTCGATGACTCTCGTAATACGAAAATCACCGTACTACGACGGTCATCGAACAACGTCACGTACCCTGGGTGGAAGACGAGGGAGGCGGCGTGCGCACACTCGACCATCCCGCTCGGGAGCAGATGCGGCTCGACGCCGTCCTGATGGCCCTCGCGGACCCGGTACGGCGCCACATCGCGTGCCGCCTCGTCGAGAGCGACCACGATCAGGCGTGCTTCTCGTTCGAGGTCCCCGTCACCAAGTCCACGGCGTCGCACCATTTCCGGGTGCTGCGGGAGGCCGGCATCATCCGGCAGACCTACGAAGGCACGTCCATCATGAACGCGCTGCGCCGCGAGGACCTCGACGCGCGGTTCCCCGGACTCCTGGACGCCGTCTTCCGCGCGCAGCACCTGCAGCATCCGTAGCCGGCGCCGCGCCGCGTCCGGGAGCCGCGGGGCGAGACGGGGACGGCACGGTGGTGGTTCAGGCGGCGCGGGCGTCGTCGTAGGCGTCCCGGTTGGCCAGTACGTCGTCCATGTGCCCCTCGGCCCAGGACTTGAGGCCGCGCATCGTCTCGTACAGCGACAGGCCGAGACCGGTCAGCTCGTAGGAGACCGTGACCGGCACGGTCGGCACCACGGTGCGGGACACCAGGCCGTCGCGCTCTAGGGAGCGCAGGGTCTGGGTGAGCATCTTCTGGCTGACGCCGGCCAGCAGGCGCTGCAACTCCGAGTAGCGCATCACCCGGGGCCCGCCGGCGCAGTCGGTGCCGGGCCGGTGCGTGCTGCCGCTGCCGAGCGCGGCCAGGACCAGGGTGACCCACTTGTTGGAGATCCGGTCGAGCAGCTCGCGGCTGGGGCAGGCGGCCACGAAGGCGTCGTACTCCGCCTTGGCCTGTGCCCTCTGCTGTGCTGCCGTCGTCGTCGCCATGGGGCGTTCCTCTCACCAGCGGGTGCCTTACGCACTTCGAAGTGCCTACTTCCCCAGAGGAAGCTACGCACCAATAGTGGTGCACGGCGCCATCAGGCACCACCCCCTGACGCATGACGAAAGGCACACCATGAACACCCCCGCCGCCCCGCTGCCCGGTGGCACCTGGACCCTGGGCGACCTGTCCGTCACGCGGTTCGGCTACGGCGCCATGCAGCTCGCCGGTCCCTGGGTCATGGGCCCGCCGGCCGACCGCGACGGCGCACTCGCCGTACTCCGCGAGGCCGTCGGCCTCGGCATCACCCACATCGACACCGCCGACGCCTACGGGCCGCACATCACGAACCGGCTGATCCGCGAAGCGCTGCACCCGTACTCCGACGCGCTGCACCTCGTGACCAAGGTCGGCGCGACGCGGGACGAGGAGGGAGGCTGGCCTCCGGCACGCGAGCCCGCGGAGCTGCGCCGGGCCGTCACGGAGAACCTGGAGAACCTCGGCCTCGACGCCCTGGACGTGGTCAACCTGCGGCTCGGCGACGCCCGAGGGCCCGTGCCGGGGTCGCTCGCGGAGGCGTTCGGGACCCTGGTCGACCTCCAGCGGGAGGGTCTGGTCCGGCACCTCGGCGTCTCCAACGCGACGGCGGAGCAGGTCGCCGAGGCACGCGCGATCGCGCCGATCGTGTGTGTGCAGAACATGTACAACCTCGCCCACCGCAACGACGACGCGCTGATCGACGAGCTCGCCGGGCAGGGCATCGCCTACGTGCCCTTCTTCCCCCTCGGCGGCTTCAGCCCGCTGCAGTCCTCGGCGCTCACGGCCGTGGCCGACCGGCTGGACGCGACGCCGATGTCGGTCGCCCTGGCCTGGCTGCTGCAACGGTCGCCGAACATCCTGCTGATCCCCGGCACCTCGTCGGTGGCACACCTGCGTGAGAACGTCACGGGCGCGGGGCTCCGGCTGTCCGACGACGATCTCGCCGAACTGGAGAAGATCGGCGCCTGACCGCACGGCGCTCGTCGCCGAGCCGCACGGGGCCGGGACCGGGCCGGACCCGTCGTCGGCCGCTTGCGGAGCACCGCCCTCCGGAGTGACTGCGCCCCGTCGCGCAGGGGTGTCCCCTCCTATGCTGGGAGCGTTCGTGGGCGTAGGGGGCGTGGAGGCACCGTGGGACTGGATCACCGTGACTACGAGGCCCTGCTGGCGCTCTCGGTCCACGCGTTGGAGCAGGCCGGCTCCGCGTCGCCGTGGCCCGCTCTGGTGGGGGCCCTCCGCGGGCACCTCGGCGTGGAGGCGGTGACGCTGACGGAGATCGCCCGGGAGCGCAGCCGCCCGCTCGCCTGGGCGCCGGGCCGCGTCGGTGAGGGCCGCGTCCGCGAACTGTCCCGGCAGTCCATGCGGAGCGGGCATCCGCTCGTCGGCCACTACCGCCAGGCGCGCGATTCCGTGCCGCGGACCGCGGAGGACCTGGCGGGGAGCGCGGTGTGGCGCAACAGCGCGGCGCGGTCCGTGGCCCGGGAGCACTTCGGTGCCGGACACATCCTGGGCCTGCCGTGCGCCCTGCCTTCAGCGAACTCCGGCGTACTGCGCGGGTGCGTCGTCTACAGCAGGACCCGCTTCTCACCGGCGCAGCACCTGTTCCTGCGGCGGGCGCAGCCGCTGCTGGCCGCGGTCGACGCGCAGGAACGGGTCATGGGGCGGATGCAGGAGGGGGCCGGCCGGCGCGCGTCGCGCCGGGCGCGGGAGTACGGCCTCACCCAGCGTGAGCTCGCGGTCCTGACGCTGCTCGGCGAGGCGCTCCCGGCCAAGGGCGTGGCGACACGGCTGGGGATCTCCGTACGCACCGTCCACAAGCACACGCAGAACCTGTATCGCAAGCTGGGCACCAGGGACCGCATGGAGACGGTGCTGCTGGCCCAGTCGCTGGGGCTGCTGCGGCCGGGCTCCCCCGTGCTCCCGCCGCATGCCGACCGATGAGTTCCCGCCGGTTGTGCCGTCTACCCGTGGAGGAAGGGAGCGCACCATGCGCAGGATCATCGTTTGCACTTTCCTGACGTTGGACGGCGTCATGCAGGCGCCGGGCGGTCCGGACGAGGACGCCGAAGGCGGCTTCGAGCACGGCGGCTGGCAGCGGCCGGTGGACGACGAGGAGGTCGGCACGGCCGTGGCGGGTTGGTACGAGCGCTCCGACGCGATGCTGCTCGGCCGCAAGACCTATGAGATCTTCGCGTCGTACTGGCCGACCGCCGACCCCGCCGATCCGTTCACCGACCGGATGAACGGCATGCACAAGTACGTGGCGTCCCGGACCCTGACGTCCGTCGCGTGGCGGAACTCCACGCTGCTGGAGGGCGACGTCGCCGAGGCCGTACGCAGGCTGAAGGCGTCCGACGGCGGCGACATCAACGTCGTGGGGAGCGGCGACCTCGCCCAGACCCTCATGCGGCACGGCCTCGTCGACGAGTACCGGCTGACCATCCACCCGGTGATCGTCGGCACCGGCAAGCGGCTGTTCGCCGACGGAGCGATTCCCACGGCGCTGGCACCGGTCGGCGTCTCGACCACGAAGGGCGGCACCGTCGTCGGCGTCTACCGGCCGGCCGGCGAGCCCGACCACGACAGCTACTGAGGCACGGCACGGCCGCGGACCGCAGGGCGCAGCTTCCGGGGACGCGGCCGGCCGGCGCCTGGCGTGCGCGCCGGGACGTCCGTTTCCCCACCCGTGCCGGAGCCGCTGCGGATCGTTCCGCAACAGGCTTGTGTCCTGCGTGTGTCAATGCCGGAGGTCGGGCGCGGAGTGCTGGTGCGCCCCGTCCGCCGTGTGCTTACCTGGGTGCCATGACCGTGCTCGTGACCCGCCGCCACGTCGACTACGCGCGCGTCACCACCACGGGCTGTTCGACCGCGCGCTGAGTCCGCGCTCCGGTCGCTGACCGGCCCTTTCCCACCGTTTGATACCGGCCGCCGCCCTGTTCGGGAGCGGTCGCGGTCCAGCGGTGCGTCGTGCCACGGCGTGTTCCGCCGTGTCCGAAGCAAGCCGTCACCACCCGGAGCACACCACCGTCGCACGGCCGCGCGCTCGACACTCCGCGCGCCGCAACTCCGCACCCGCACAAGGGAGAACCATGTCCCAGCCCCTCGACTCCGTCACCGCCGGACACACCCCCGACGACGAGCCCACCGGCCTCGACACCTCCGCCTGGTCCTTCGAGACCAAGCAGGTGCACGCCGGTGCCGCGCCGGACCCGGCGACCGGCGCCCGGGCGACCCCGATCTACCAGACGACGTCGTTCGTGTTCCGGGACACGCAGCACGCCGCCGACCTGTTCTCACTGGCCGAACCCGGCAACATCTACACCCGCATCCACAACCCCACCCAGGACGCCTTCGAGCAGCGGGTCGCCGCCCTGGAGGGCGGGGTGGCCGCCGTCGCGCTCTCCTCCGGTCAGGCGGCGGAGGCCCTGGCGATCCTCACGCTGGCGGGCGCCGGCGACCACATCGTCTCCAGCGCGTCGCTGTACGGCGGTACGTACAACCTGTTCCGGCACACGCTGCCCAGGCTCGGCATCGAGGTGTCGTTCGTCGACGACCCGGACGACGTCGATGCCTGGCGGGCGGCGATCCGGCCGAACAGCAAGGCGCTGTTCGCGGAGACGCTCGGCAATCCGCGCGGCAACGTGCTGGACGTACGGGCGGTCGCGGACGTCGCCCACGAGGCGGGCGTACCGCTGATCGTCGACAACACCGTGCCGACGCCCTACCTGCTGCGGCCGATCGAGCACGGGGCGGACGTCGTCGTGCACTCGGCGACCAAGTTCCTGGGCGGGCACGGCAACGCCGTCGCGGGTGTGGTCGTGGACGGCGGCACCTTCGACTTCGGGGCGCACTCCGAGCGGTTCCCCGGCTTCAGCGACCCCGACCCCAGCTACCACGGACTGCGGTACTGGCCCGCGCTCGGCCCGGGTGCCTTCGCCGTCAAGCTGCGCGTCCAGTTGCTGCGTGATCTCGGGCCCGCCATCTCCCCGCACTCGGCGTTCCTCCTGCTGCAGGGTGTGGAGACGCTCAGTCTGCGCATCGAGCGGCACTCCGCGAACGCCCTGGCCCTGGCCGAGTGGCTGGAGCAGCGGGACGAGGTCGCCGCCGTCCACTATCCCGGGCTGCCCTCCAGCCAGTGGTACGAGGCGGGGCAGCGCTACCTGCCGCACGGCGCGGGCGCGATCGTCTCCTTCGAGCTGCGGGACGGCGTCGAGGCGGGCAAGCGGTTCGTGGACGCCGTCGAGCTGTTCAGCCACCTCGCCAACATCGGTGACGTCCGCAGCCTCATCATCCACCCGGCGTCCACGACGCACAGCCAACTCGGCGAGGAGCAGCTGGCGGCGGCCGGCGCCTCCCCCGGCCTCGTGCGCCTGTCCGTCGGCATCGAGAACCTCGCCGACCTCAGGGCCGACCTCGACGCGGGGTTCCGGGCGGCGAAGGGCGCGTCCTGAACACCGTACTGACGTCTTCGCAGGCTCCCCTTCCGCCGGCCACCGGTGCCTGGCGGGAGGGGGACCCGCCCGGGCGGCGCCGGTGGTTCGACCGCGGCCGCCCGCTGCCTCTGGAGGCCGGGGGCGAACTGCCGCGGGTACGGCTCGCGTTCGAGACCTGGGGCCGTCTCGCACCGGATCGCTCCAACGCCGTGCTGGTGCTGCACGCCCTGACCGGCGACAGCCATGTCGCCGGTCCCGCCGGGCCGGGCCACCCCACCCCCGGCTGGTGGGACGGGCTGGTCGGGCCCGGCCGGGCACTGGACACGGACCGGTGGTTCGTCGTCGCCCCGAACGTACTGGGCGGCTGCCAGGGCAGCACCGGGCCGTCCTCCCCGCGCCCCGGCGGGCGCCCGTGGGGCGGTGACTTCCCGTTCCTGACCCAGCGCGACCAGGTGGCCGCCGAGGCCCTGCTCGCCGACGAGTTGGGCATCGGCCGCTGGGCCCTGGTGGTGGGCGGTTCGATGGGCGGGATGCGGGCCCTGGAGTGGGCCGTGGCGTACCCGGAGCGGACGGGTGCGCTGCTGCTGCTCGCCACGGCCGCGGCGGCGAGCGCCGAGCAGATCGCCTGGGCCGGCGCCCAGGTGCAGGCCATCCGCTCCGACCCCCACTGGCACGGCGGGGACTATTACGGCACCGGCCCGGGGCCGCACGCCGGTCTCGGCCTGGCCCGGCGGCTCGCCCACCTCACGTACCGCAGTGAACCGGAGCTCCAGGACCGCTTCGGCCGTGCGCACCAGGGGGCCGAGGACCCGTGGCGCGGTGGCAGGTACCAGGTCGATTCCTACCTGGGCCATCATGCCGCCAAGCTGGTACGGCGGTTCGACGCGGGCAGCTATGTCGTGCTGTCCGAGGCCATGAACAGCCACGACATCGGCCGGGGCCGCGGTGGTGTGCGCGCCGCCCTGCGCCGGGTGACCGCCCCCGCCCTGGTGGCCGGTGTCGACTCCGACCGTCTCTACCCGCCGTCCCAGCAGGCGGAGTTGGCGGCGGGCATCACCACGGCCGACCGTCTCCGGCTGATCGAGTCCCGCCACGGCCACGACGGCTTCCTCATCGCCGTGGAACAGGTCGCCGCACTCGTGGCGGAACTGCTCGCCGCCTGACCCCGTCCACAGGACGCCTCCGGACGGGACGGCGGGGGTTGCCACGTCGCGCCGGGCCCCGCGCTGCGGACTGCTCGGTCACTCGCAGAACGCGGTGTCCACGGCGGACACGACCGCCTCGGCCGCCTTCTCCGGGTCGTCGCCGAAGGTCCCCGGCAGCGCGGTCACCGCGAGCCCCACGGCACGGCCGTCGTCGGTCGCGCCGCCGCGGGTCTCGAATCCGTCGATGTCGCCGCCGTGCCCCCAGTACACCCCGCCGCAGCTGAGCGGCACGCTGAACAGGCCGAGCCCGTAGCGCCATCCGGGGAACAGCGGTGCGTCGACCGTGTCCCGCATCTGGGCCAGCTGCTCGGCCGGGAGCAGTCTGCCGTCGATCAGCGCGCGGTCGAAGGTGGCGAGATCACTCGGTGTCGAGATCAGCTGACCGGCCGCTCCGCCCCAGGACGGGTCCATCTCCGTGGCGTCGACGACGTTGCCCTTGTCCAGGTTACCCGTCGTGTACCCGTGCGGGTGCGGCCCCCGAATGGACTGGTCGCCCGGCTGGGGCCAGTAGGTGTGGCGCAGACCCGCCTTCTTGATCACTCGTTCGGTTATCTCCTCCTGCACCGGTCGCTCGGTCACCCGCTCGATCAGCAGACCGGCCAGCAGGTAGTTGGTGTTGCTGTACGCCCACTCGGTGCCGGGAGGGAAGTCGGCGGGCTGGGCCAGGGCCGCGGCGAGCAGGTCGTGGGGGTGGAAGAACTTGTGCTGGACCTTCTCGAAGTCCTCCAGGCCGATGTGCTCCGTGTAGTTGGGGAGACCGCTGGTGTGCTGCAGGAGGTTCCGCACGGTGATCCTGTCGGCGTCGATGCCGTCGCCGCGGACCACCCCCGGCAGGTAGGTCTCGATGGACGCGTCCAGGTCGACCTTGCCCTCGGCCACCAGTTGGAGGACCACGGTCGCGGTGAAGGTCTTCGTGTTGCTGCCTGCCCGGACCTGGCCGTCGTGCGGGACCGGCACCTGCTTGTCCAGCCGGGAGGAGCCGGCGACCAGTGAGGTCGTCCGGCCGTCCTTGCTCGTCCAGGCGATCGCCGCCGGGTACTTGTCCCGGCTCACCAGCGAGTCGAGGCTCTTCTGGAGGGCCGAATCACGGGTGGCGTCGGGCTGGTCCGCCACCGCCACATAGGTCACGGCCGTACTCATCAGCCCTGCCGCCGTCAGGACCAGCAGGCTCCTGCGCAGCTTCGAGAGGGGTTTCCTGTGCACCGGCACTCCTTGGGTTCTCCGAATTCGACATGGAGAACGATGCCGGTGACACGGGCGCGGGTCAGTAGCGTTGGCGCCCGTGTCTCGGGTAGCCCCAGCACCACCGTGCGGCAAGCCGCGGTGCGTGGTGCACGGGAGGTGCCTGTCCACCCTCGCTCTCAGCCCGCGACGGGGCCCGGGCGGAGGGTGGCGTGCAGGGTGTCGGTGACGAGTGCGGCGATCTCGGGTTCGTGGTCGGTCAGGAAGAAGTGACCGCCCGGGAAGACCTTCATCTCGAAGGCACCGGTGGTGTGCCCGCGCCACGCCTCCACCTCGTCGAGCCCGACATGCGGGTCCCGGTCCCCCGCGAGCGCCACGACCGGCCCGGCCACCACGGCATCCGCCCCGGTGCGGTGCGTCTCCGCCGCACCGTAGTCGGCGCGCAGCGTCGGCAGCACGAGTCGCAGCAGCTCGGGCTCGTCCAGGACGCGGCTGTCCGTACCCTCCAGCTCCCGCAGCTCGTCGACGAGCCCCTCGTCGTCGCGGAAGCGTACGCCCCGGTCCCCCTCGACGGACGGCGCACGCCGCCCGGAGACGAACAGCGCACACGGCGCGGCCGGACCCCCGCGTTCCAGCAGCCGCGCCAGTTCGAAGGCCACGGCACCGCCCAGGCTGTGCCCGAACAGGGCGAAGGGCCGGCCCGCGACCAGCGCCCCCAGTTCGTCGAACGCACCACGGGCCAGGTCCGGCACCGTTTCGAGGCACGGCTCCCGCAACCGGTCCTGTCGCCCCGGGTACTGCGCGGCAAGGACCTCGACGTCGGAGGGCAGCCGCCGGGACAGCGAGAAGAACGCACTCGCGGACCCTCCGGCATACGGCAGGCACACCAGGGTGAACCGGGCCTGCGGACGCGGGTGAAACGTACGGAACCATGAGTTCTTGGACGGGGCGGGTGGTGCCATCGTGGAACTGCTCCCTTCGGCCCGGCGGGTAGCCGCACCCACCGACCTTCTCGGTCTTTGGTCGTCACGGTATCCGTGCATGCCACCGTTACACGGCCGGTCCGCCCGTCCTGCTCCGCGGGCCCGCCGGCCCCCCGCAGCGTCACGGCCTCTTGCCCGCCCGTGATCCGCGGGCTACGTTTCCCGCTGATCGGAGTCTGCACGTTTCTTTCAATCCCCTTGCCGGGCAAGACTGGAAGGAGACGCCCGCATGCAGAACCGGAGTCTGTCCAGGAGGACCGTTCTCGCCTCCGCGACCTTGGCCGCCGCGGGCGCGACGGGTGTCGTGGGCGCCGCCCCCGCGGCCGCGCACGGGCGCGACCACCGCCTCAGGAGAATCATCTCCGGGATGAGCGTCGAGGCGAAGATCGGCCAGCTGTTCGTCCCGTACTTCCACGGTACGTCGGCGACTTCTCCCAGCCGGTCCGACCAGGACCGCAACCTCGCGGAACTCGGCGTCCGCACCGTCGCCGAGCTGATCGCCAAATATCACATCGGCGGTGTCATCTATTTCCACGGCTGGACGAACAACATCCGGGATCCCCGCCAGATCGCGGACCTGTCGAACGGTGTGCAGCGGGCCTCGCTCGCGCTGCCCACGCCCATTCCGTCCCTGATCTCCATCGACCAGGAGCACGGGGTCAACGTCCGTATCGGCAGCGGCGCGACGCAGCTGCCGGGCGCGATGGCTCTCGGCGCGGGCCGCTCGCTCCCGGACGCGCGCACCGCCGGACGGATATCGGGTACCGAACTCGCCGCCCTGGGCATCCACCAGAACTTCGCCCCGGTCGCGGATGTCAACGTCAACCCGGCCAACCCCATCATCAACGTCCGCTCGTTCGGCGCCGACGCCCGCGAGGTCAGCCGCATGGTGGCGGCGCAGGTGACGGGTTACCAGCAGAGCGGCGTCATCGCCTGCGCCAAACACTTCCCCGGGCACGGCGACACCGCGCAGGACAGCCACACGGGCCTGCCCGTGATCACGCACACCCGCGAGGAGTGGGACCGGGTCGACGCCCCGCCCTTCAGGGCCGCGATCGCCGCCGGCGTCGACTCGATCATGACCGCGCACCTCCAGGTTCCCGCACTCGACCCCAGCAACGAACCGGCCACCCTGTCGCCCGCGATCCTTCAGGGAGTGCTGCGCGGCGAACTCGGTTTCGAGGGCGTGATCGTCACCGACGCCCTCAACATGGAGGGCGTGCGCACCAAGTACGGCGACGACCGGGTACCCGTCCTCGCCCTCCGGGCCGGGGCGGACCAGCTGCTGTTCCCGCCGGACATCGGCGTCGCCTACAACGGGGTTCTGGCCGCCGTCCGCAGCGGAGAGATCACCGAGGACCGACTCGACGAGTCCGTCCTGCGCATCCTGCGCATCAAGGACAAGGCGGGCCTGCTCAGCGGCAGTCCCTACGTCTCGCGGACGGAGGTCGACCGGGTCGTCGGCGCCCGCGGCCACCGGGCCGCCGCCGCACGGATCGCCGAGCGCACCACCACCCTGCTGGTCAACGAGAACGCGGCACTCCCGCTGTCCCGCGGACACAGGAAGCTGCTGGTGGTCGGCGCCAGCCCGGCCTTCCCGACCGACGACAGCCGCACCACGGTGCCCGAACTGGCCGGGGCCTTCGACGAACTGGGCTACCGCACCACCCACCTCGCGACCGGCGGGGAGCCCGACGCGGCGAAGATCGACGAGGCCGTGGCCGCGGCGCGGGGACGGGACGCGGTGGTGGTCACGACCGACAACGTCGGCGCCACCAGCGCCCAGCGCACGCTGGTGTCCCGGCTGCTCGCGACGGGTGTCCCCGTCGTCCACCTCGCGGTGCGCAACCCCTACGACATCGCCCATCTCGGCGACGTCCCGGCCTCCCTTGCCTCCTACTGCTGGACCGAGGTCGAACTGCGCGCCGCAGCGCGGGTGATCGCCGGCCGCGTCGCACCCCTCGGACGGCTGCCGGTGCCCGTCCAGCGGGCCGACGACCCTGCCGAGGTCCTCTTCCGCGCCGGGCACGGCCTGTCCTACGACGCCTGACGTCCGCGGCCCGCCGCCGGCTTGAGGGAACGGCCCGCGGGGGCGCGGGGCGCGGGGTCAGGCCGGCGTCCGGGGATCCGGGGCCGGGTCGGTCGCGCGGGGCGCCGCGGGGACGAAGACGGGGGCGTCCTGCTGGTAGAAGATGTCGATGTCCGCTTCCTCGCCGCCGACGATCAGAGTGTCCCAGGCGCCGCTCTCCTGGAGTGTCCGCAGGGTGGCGGGGGCCAGCGCGGAGAGGTGGGTCCGCAGCTCCTCGTCGTCGGGCAGGCCCGGCAGGCGGGCCGCGAGGCGGTCGCGGATCGACCGCATGCGGTCGAGGAGGACCTCCAGGTCCCCACCCGTCGTCCCGGCCGGCGCGGGGCTCCCGGCAGCCGGTGCGCCCTCCATGCTGCGGTCGATGATGTCCTTGATCGCCCGGGTCACGCCGCGCTCGTCCGTCGACACCATCGCGTTCCAGGCGCGGCTCTTGTGGCGGTACTGGAGCATCGACATCGCCGCCTCGTGCCGGATGAAGTCCGCGTCGCGCAGCGGGCGCCCCTGCCAGACCCGGCTGAGGGAGCGGGCCAGGGACACGGCTGAGGCGAGGCCGCTGTTCAGACCGCGGCCCGGCCAGAAGTGGATGGCGTTCGCCGCGTCCCCCAGCAGGAAGCCGTACGTCCCGGGGCGGTCGCCGACCGGACGGGTGAGCTGTGCGGTGAACCGGGGCCGTTGCACCATGTCCAGCCGGAACGACGTGACGGCGCTGAGGTCGTCCTCGGCCACGCCGAACAGCCGCAGACCTTCCAGGATCCGCTTCCACAGCGGCGAACCGCGCAGCAGGGCGGGCAGGAAGAGCGTGCCGTGGGTCGGGCAGACGAACTCGTTGTCCTCCTGGCGGCTCATCACGCACGGCCGGGCCGCGATGCACTCCTCGAAGACCTGCCGCACCGGGTCGATGCCGACGATGCTGCGCGCCTCCTCCCGGGTCAGGCGCATGTTCAGGAAGCCCTCGCCGCGCAGCGAGTTGAGCAGGAACCGGTTCTGCGCCACGGTCAGCAGGACGCTCATCGGGTCCGGGAGACGGGACTTGACCCGCAGCCCCAGCACCACGTCCTGGAGGTGCTCCCCGTCGACGGAGTAGATGGAGGCGTCGGCCGCGCCGAAGCGGTCCGCGAAGTGCTCGCGGGTGCGGGAGCGGCCGCCCTCGCAGACGACCAGTACGTGGTCGCGCGCGACGAGGTGCTCGCTCTCGGCCGGGTCGAAACGCTTGGGCACCAGCCGGATCGCCGGCTTGGTGTTGGCCAGTTCCAGCAGCCGGTCCTCGATGTGGGCGATGCGGATGTTGCGCGGCGGCCGCCCGCTCACGGAGTCCGGGCCGAGCGGCCACATCTCGGAGAAGTGGCCCTCCTCGAACACCGTCGTCCGCATCTCCTCGGTCAGCGCCAGGTACTGCCGGCTCTGGACGGTGACGACCTGCTGGCGGCGGACGTTGCCGTGGCTCTCGTCCTTCCAGACGACCGAGGTGCCGCTGCGGATCCACCGGCCGTCGTGGACGGTGACCGAGACCCGGCCGGGCAGCGCGTCCTCCAGAAGCAGCGCGAAGGCCAGCCCGACCGGGCCGCCACCGGTCACCGTCACTCGGAGCACGCCGGGGTCGTTCGTCGCGTCGGCGCGGGGCAGGGCGAGCTGGGAGAGGTCCATGACCGTCTCCACCGCCTCCTGCGTCTCGAAGAGGAAGGTCTCGTCACCGATGCGTATGGTGTCGCCGGGCGTCAGCTCGTGCCGGGTCACGCGCCGGTCGTGCACGTACGTGCCGTTCCTGCTGTCGCGGTCGTGCAGCACGTACCTCCCGTCCTCGACGACGATCTCCGCGTGCAGTCGGGAGGCGCTGACATTGACGATCACGATGTCGTTGTCGCTCTTGCGTCCGAACGTCAGCGGAGCGTCGCCGAGGACCACGCTCTGACCGGCGAAGGGACCGGTGCGTCCCACGAGAACCGACAACATGGATACTCCTTCGGAAAAATGCGGCTGGTTGAAGTATCTACTGCATGTCGTCCGGTTCACTCACCGGCCGGACGGCAAGTCACCGAGAACGCAACCGAGTTGGACTTGGCGTCGAAGGGCTCGCGGATCTCCACCGCCATGGCGCTGCGCAGCGTCCCTTCCCGCGCGTACGTCGACAGCCGTACCGTTTCCTTCTTCGTGGCCGGGTCGCCCTCCCGGAAGGTGAGCGTCCGCCACTCCCGGTCGACCACCGTTCCGTTCTCCGAGACCCACCGGTAGGAGACCTGGAAGGGTGAGCGTGCCGTGAACGTGGCGGTGAACCAGGGTGCCTGCCCCTCTCCCGGCGGGCAACTGCCCTCGTACGCCGTCGCGCCGCCCGCCACCGTCACGGAAACGGGCGGCGACGCGGACGCGCCGTCCCCCTCCTTCCCGCCGCCCTCTGTGCCGCCGTCCTTGTCCACGAGCGCGTAGGTGAGGCCGCCGCCGAGCAGCACCAGCACGGCCGCACCGGCACCGATCAGGTACGCGGTGCGCCGGTTGCGCCGGGCCGGTGCGGCAGCGGTGGCGGGCTCGGACCCGGGGCCGGGCGGCGCGATCACCGGTCCGAAGCCCGGCCCCGGGGGCGGAGGTCCGAAGGACGGCGCAGGTGCGGGCGCAGACGCCGGTGGGGGTGTGGGTACGGTTGTGGCGCGCGGCTCGGCCGTCGTCCCGGGCTGTTCCGGCGGCCCGTTGACGACGGTCGGCGGTTCCTCCGCCACCGTGGCCTCGGCCGTGGCCGGCGAGGTCGCCGAGGACGGGACGGCGAGGGCGGTGGCAGTGGCCGTTGCCGTCTCGTTGCCGATGTCGGTGACGGTGCCGGGGTCGGTGCCGGTGCCGGGGTCGCCGTCGGTCTCCGGGGCGGGAGCCGACTCCCCTGCGGCCAGGCGGAGTTCACGCTCGGCCTGTTCGGCGGTCATCCGCCTGCCGGGGTCCTTGTGCATCAGGCCTTCGATGACCGGTGCGAGCGGCCCCGCCCGGTGCGGCGCGGGTGGAGCGTCGTCCACGATGGCCCGCAGCGTCGCGAGAGCCGTCGTCCGGCGGAACGGCGACCGGCCCTGTACCGCCGCGTAGAGGAGCACGCCCAGCGACCACAGGTCGGAGGCGGCGCCGGGGGTGCGGCCCAGCGCCCGCTCCGGCGCGACGTACTCGGGCGAACCGACGACCTCGCCGGTCAGCGTCAGCGCCGTGTCACCCTCGACCGTGGCGATCCCGAAGTCGGTGAGCACGACCCGGCCCTCGTCCGCGAGCAGGACGTTGGCGGGCTTCACGTCCCGGTGCAGGACTCCCGCACCGTGCGCCGCCCGCAGTGCGGCCAGCACCTCGGCGCCGATGCGGGCGGCCTCCGCGGAGGGCAGGGCCCCCTCGGCGCCGATCACGTCGGCCAGTGACCGGCCGCGGACGAACTCCATCACGATCCACGGCCGGCCGTCGAAGGTCGCCACGTCGTGAACGGTCACCACCCCACGGGCGTTGATCCGGGCCGCCGCCCACGCCTCCCGCTCCAACCGGGTGTACAGCTGGGCGCGCCGGGCCGCGGGCAGTTCCGTCGCGGCACGCACCTCCTTGACCGCCACGTCGCGGTGCAGCACCTCGTCGCGGGCGCGCCACACCGTTCCCATGCCGCCCTCTCCGAGCACGGACAGCAGTCGGTACCGCCCGGCGACCAGCCGTTCGCCCCCGGTGCCGGGCGAGGCCGCGTCCTGGTTGTGCATGGGTTCAACTCCCTGTCTCGGCCGTACCGCCACAGACATTATGAGTCCTCGTCCGGCACCGACTCACCACGTGCGCAAGGCACTTGAGCGCCGACCGAACCCTCCGGAACATCAGCCGCAGTACCGGCGGACCCGTCGCACGGAGACGGGTCCGGGGAGACGACTCCACAGACTTACTTGGCTAGCCACCTAACTGGTGCTACGTTTTACGTGTCCAGCCACATAATTGGTTCGGGTTCACTCTTCGAGGAGACAGCAGCCATGAAGGCCATCGTTTTCGACACGTTCGGCGGTACCGAGGTCCTCCACGAGACGGAGGCCGAGGTCCCGCAGCCCGGCACCGGGCAGGTCAGGGTGCGCGTCCGGGCGGTCGGCGTGAACCCGGTGGACGGGAAGATCCGCTCCGGTGCCATGGAGAACATCTTTCCCACCACGCTGCCGGCCGTCCCCGGCGGTGAGATCGCCGGGATCGTCGACGCCGTGGGCGAGGGCGTCGACCGGCTCAAGGCGGGTGACGAAGTGCTGGGGTGGTCGGACACCGGTTCGTACGCCGAGTACGCACTGGCCGCCGCGACCGTCCTGGCCCACAAGCCGGCCGGTCTGGACTGGACGCATGCCGCCGCGCTGCCTGTGGCCGGCGACGGCGCCGACCGGGCCCTGGACCTGCTCGACGTCAAGAACGGCGAGACCCTGCTGATCCACGGCGCGTCCGGCGCACTCGGCACCGTGGCCGTCCAGCTCGCCGTCGCCCGCGGCGCCCGCGTCATCGGCACCGCGGGCCCGGCCAACCAGGAGTACGTGTCCTCGCTCGGCGCCACCGCGCTGGTCTACGGCGAGGGCCTGGTCGAGCGGGTCCGCGCGCTCGCCCCGAACGGCGTCGACGCCGTGCTCGACGCCGCGGGCAAGGGCGCGCTGGAGGACTCGATCACGCTGCGCGGTGGCACGGACCGGATCGTCACCACCGCCGACTTCCGCGCCCGCGAGCTGGGCGTCGTCTTCTCCGAGGGCCCCCAGCGCCGCTCGGCGGCCCGCCTCGCCGAACTCGCCCGGCAGGCCGCCGACGGCACCCTGGTCACCACCGTCGGCGCGACCCACCCGCTGTCCGACGCGGCCAAGGCCCAGCAGGCCAGCGACGCGGGCCACAGCCGCGGGAAGCTCGTCCTCACCGTCGACTGACCGCCCCGGGGGTGCCGGTCCCACCGGGGCCGGCACCCGCACCGGCCCCGCCGGCGCCTCTCGTCACCCGTCTCTCGCGCACCCGAGGAGAACCCCGCATGTCCACCACCGACCTCAACGCCCTGTGGCAGCCCGCCCGTGCCGGAGACCTCCGGCTGCCGCACCGTCTGGTCATGGCCCCGATGACCCGCGACCGGTCGACGCCCGAGGGCGTGCCGACCGGGATGAACGCCGAGTACTACGCCCAGCGCGCCTCGACCGCGCTCATCATCACCGAGGGCACCCAGCCCTCGCCCGACGGGCAGGGCTACCTGCTCACACCCGGCATCCACTCCCAGGAGCAGGTGACCGGCTGGCGCAAGGTCGCCGACGCCGTACACGCCGCCGGAGGCCGCCTCGTCGTCCAGCTCATGCACACCGGGCGCATCGCCCACCCCGACAACACCCCGCACGGACGGCAGCCGGTGGCGCCCTCCGCGGTCCGCCCGGCCGGCACGATGTTCACCGCGAACGGGCCGCGGGAGATGCCCGAACCCAGGGCACTCTCCCTCGGGGAGATCGCCGCGACCGTCGGCGACTTCCGCCGCGCCGCCGCGTACGCCGTCGAGGCGGGCGCGGACGGAGTGGAGATCCACGGCGCCAACGGCTACCTCCTCCACCAGTTCCTGTCCGGCAACGCCAACCGCCGCACCGACCGCTACGGCGCCTCCGTGGACAACCGCATCCGCTTCGCCGTGGAGGTCGCCGCGGCCGTCGCGGACGAGATCGGCGCCGGGCGCACCGGCATCCGCCTCTCCCCCGGCAACCCGTACAACGACGTCCGCGAGGACGACGTGCACACCCTGTACCCGGCGCTCGTGCGCGCGCTCGCCCCACTGGACCTCGCCTACCTGCACCTGGTCCACGCCGGGGACGACCGGCTCCTCGGCACGTTGCGGTCGCTGTGGCCGGGCACCCTGGTCCTGAACCGGCCCGGCGCCGACCTGCTTACCCGGGCCCGGGACGTCGCCGAGGGCCGGGCCGACGTCGTCAGCGTCGGCACGATGGCGCTGGCCAACCCCGACCTGGTCGAGCGGATAAGCTCCGGAGCGCCGCTGAACAGCCCCGACCCGGCCACCTTCTACGGCGGCGGCGAGACCGGCTACACCGACTACCCGACCCGCGGCGACGCACGAGGAGCACGATGACCGACCCCGCGTCCAGGACCCCCGGCACGGCGCGCGACGGACGCCTCAGCTACGCCGTCTTCCAGCTCGCCCGCGTCCACCGCGGCCACGCCGCCGCCATGCTCCGCGACATGAATCTCCACCCGGGCCAGGAGCTGCTGCTCATGCAGTTGTTCGACCGCGACGGCCAGACCCAGTCCGAACTCCTGGAGACCGTCGGTCTCGATCACTCGACGGTCTCCAAGTCGCTGCGCCGCATGCAGGAGGCAGGGCTGCTCACCCGCGAGCCGGCCGCACACGACCGGCGGGTCATGGTCGTCCGTCTCACCGACGAGGGCCGCGCCCTGCGGGAACCCATCACGGACATGTGGCGCAGCCTGGAGGAGATCTCGGTCCGGCACCTGACGCCGGAGCAGATCGAGGCGTTCACCGTGACCGCGTACGCCGTCGAGCAGTCCATCCGGGACCACGGCCGGGCGGAGCGAGAGTGACCGGCGCGGCGGCCGAAGGCGCACAGCGGGCCTACGCGGACTCCCCGTCCCCGGTGTCGATGCCGTCCCGGACCGTCTCGTAGACGCCCACGTAGTCGCCCCAGCGGTCCGCCGGAGCGGACAGGTACAGCGCGAAGTGGCGGCCGTCGGCGGTGCCGAACCCGAAGTTGATCGCGCGGAAGCGGCGGGTCTCGCCGGCGAAGGTGAACTCCCAGACGGCCGCGTCCTGTCCGCGGTACTCCGCTCCGTCGAGGCGGAGCCGCTCGTAGTCCGGAAGCTTGCCCCCGGCCCGTGAGGACTCCTCGTCCTGTTCGAGGTTGGCCTTCGGACCGACGTCCTCGAAGTCGGTCGCGCCGATCTGCAGCCGCACCGTGCCGGTGGGGTCCACGTACAGCACGTCGGCCCCCGCCGAGTCCCGCCGCCAGCCCTCGGGCACGGGCATCGCCAGCCCGGGGCCCAGTGGTTCGGCGGTCGCGTACCGCGGGCCCGACGGGGTGGCGGAGGGCTCCTTGCCGTCCGATGCCTCCGGGGACGGCGACGGCCCGGTGGCCGCGGTGTCCGGTGCGGCGTTCCGGGACTCCCCGTCCTGACCGGCGAGATAGGCCACGCCCCCGCCGGCGACCGCCGCGGCGGCCAGTATGGCGAGCCCCACGCGCACGGCACGCCGTCGGGCGGGCGTGCCGGACGCGCCGTCGCCGGCGGGCACCGTCCCGGAGGGGACCGGCACATCCGCGGTGTGGGTGGCGGGTGCGGGGAGCCGCGCGGTGTCCGCCGTCGCCGTGGACACCGCCGCGGCCTCCAGGCGTTGCCCGGTCTCCGCGGCTCCCGGCCGTGACTCGGGCTCCTTGCGCAGGAGTTCGGCGATCAGGTCGGCCAGTGGTCCCCGCGCGGTGAGGGCCGGGAGCGGGTCGACGCCGATCGCGTACACCGTCTCCATGGCGGTGTCGCGCCGGAACGGGCTGTAGCCCTCGACGGCCTCGAAGAGGGTCGCCCCGAGCGACCACAGGTCGGAGGCGGGGCCCGGAGTGCGGCCCCGGACCCGCTCGGGGGCCAGGTAGCCGACCGAGCCGACGATCTCCCCGGTCCTCGTGAGGGTGGAGGTACCGGTGGACACGGCGATGCCGAAGTCGGTGAGCACCACCCGGCCGTCGGCGCCGAGCAGGACGTTGCCCGGTTTCACGTCCCGGTGCAGCACCCCCGCCGCGTGCGCGGCGCTCAGTGCGGTCACCATCCGGTGGCCTATCCGGGCGGCCTCGGCCGGGGGCAGGGTGCCCCTCTCGTCCAGTACCTCCGCGAGGGTGCGGGAACGGACGTACTCCATGACGATGCACGGCAGCGCGGGGCCGGCGGCGCCCGCCGGTTCGTCGCCGCCCGGAGTGTCGTCGACGACGTCGTGCACGACGATGACGCTCGGGTGCGTGATCCTCGCGGCGCTGCGGGCCTCGCGGCGGGTGCGCTCGTGGAGACGCTCGCGTTCGTCGTCGGAGAGGTGCGGCTGGACGTGTATGCGCTTCAACGCCACGTCCCGGCCCAGGAATTCGTCCTCGGCCCGCCAGACCGCGCCCATGCCGCCGCTGCCCAGCAGCTCCCGCAGCCGGTACCGCCCGGCGATCAGCCGGTGCTGCTCCGACGCGTGCCTGTCGACGGGCCGTTTCGGAGTGCCTCCGGCTGGCATCGCGCGACCTCCCGTTCTCGCCGCGGCCCTCTTGAGCCGCGTGCCGTCAAGATATCCGCACTTCCGCGGCACCGGTGGGCCAGTACCCGCCCCAGGGGGTGTCGTTTGGATCTTGTCGGGGTCGCGGGGCCCGGCACGCGCATCTGCGGCGTTGTCGTCGGTTGCCAGGGCTCCGCCCTGTCGCCCTCCTCCGCCTTGCAGCTGCACGCACCAGACCCCGCTCGGGTCGGCAACAAGGCACTGTTGCCTGGAACCGACCAGATCCAAACGACACCCCCTAGCTCCGGTGGCCATGCGACGTACGCATGGCGGGCATGCCTGATCGTCGCTTCCCGCAGGCCGGTGCGGCTCCTAGTGTCGTTCGCACCGGCACGGTCGAACACGGAGGTCATCACGTGCGAGCAGCAGTCCTGACACGCTTCGGCGCACCCCTCTCGGTGCGCCGGGTGGCCCGGCCCGAGGCGGGGGGCGGCGAGACGGTGGTCGAGGTCCTCGCCACCTGTGTCGCGCCCTACGCCGCCGAGGTCTTCAGCGGCGAACGGAACTACCCCCTCGTCCCTCCCGTGGTGCCCGGCGTCGGCGGTGTGGGCCGGATCGTCCGCGTCGGCCCGGACGCCACCCGGCTGCGCCCCGGCGACCTGGTGTGGTGCGACTCGACGGTACGCTCGCGGGACGACGCCCTGGCACCCGACATCGCGCTCCAGGGCTGGAGTTCGCGCGGTGAGGGCGGGGCGCGGCTCGCCCGGAACTGGCCCGACGGTTCGTTCGCCGAGTTCATGCGGATTCCGACCGAGAACGCCTACCCGCTGCCGGCCGCTGCGGCGGACGATCCGGCGCGCTGGGCGGCGCTCGGTGTGCACTGCATCCCCTACGGGGGCCTGCTGGCAGGCGGGCTCGCGGCCGGCGAGACGCTGCTCGTCAGCGGGGCCACCGGCAACCTGGGCAGCAGCGCGGTCGCCGTCGCGGTCGCGATGGGGGCGGGCCGTGTGGTCGCCCCGGGCCGCAACCGGGCCGCCCTCGACCTGCTGGCCGACCGGTTCGGTTCCCGTCTCCGCCCGGTCCTGCTGACCGGGGACGAGGCCGCCGACCGCGCGGCGATGTCGGCGGCGGCGGACGGCCCGGTCGACATGGTGATCGACCTGCTCCCGCCGAGCGCGCCCGGCTCGGTGTCGCGCACGGCGGCCATGACCGTGCGCGCGAACGGCCGCGTCGTCCTCATGGGCGGCGTCGGCATGCTCGGCGGCGAGGACATCGCGCTTCCGTACCGGTGGATCATGCGCAACTCGGTCACCGTGCGCGGCCAGTGGATGTACCCGCGCACCGCCAACGTCGGCATGGTCCGCCTCGTGGCGTCGGGCGCCCTGGATCTCGCCCCCGAGCGGGTGCGGACGTTCGGCCTCGACGCCGTCAACGACGCCGTCGCCCACGCCGCCGCGCACGGTGGCCCGTTCGACCGCACGGTCCTCGTTCCTCCGGCCGGCTGACGGGAACGGGTATGCGGCGGGCCGGGACGCGGTTCTGCCCCGGCGGCCGGAAGGCGTCAGACGTCCAGCGCCGGGTGGCCCGTGAGCTGTCGGCGCGAGGTGATGCCGAGTTTGCGGAATATGTTGCGCAGATGTGCGTCGACGGTGCGCGGGCTGAGGTGCAGCCTGGCGGCGATCTCCTTCGAGGTGGCACCGGTGGACACCAGCCGTGAGATGTGCGTTTCCTGTTCGGTGAGCCGGTCCGCCGCCGCCCGGGAGCGGCTCTGGGCCCGTTCTCCGGTCGCACGCAGTTCGTCCGCGGCTCGCCGGGCGAACGCCTCGACCCCGGCCGCCGACAGCAGCTCGTGCGCGGCGCGCAGCTGGGCGCGGCTGTCGCGTCTGCGGCCCCGGCGGCGCAGCCATTCCCCGTACAGCAGCCTGGCTCTGCCCCGGTAGGGTGCCAGGGGGCTCTTCTCCAGGTGCTCGACGGCCTCCAGGTAGTGCTCCTCCCGCCCGGTGACCAGGGCGCGCGCATAGGCCGCGATGCCCAGACCCGAGCTGGTTCCGCCGGCCCCGGTGCTCTCGGTCAGCGGCTCCAGAGCGGCCGCCGCGGCGGCGTGCTCGCCGCACCGGACGGCCGCCTCCACCAGTTCCGGCAGGACCAGTCCGGCAGGCTGGAGGCCACCGTGCGCGACGGCCCGCCGGGCCGCGGCCAGCGCTGCGGGGTACTCGCCCAGGCCGTTGTGCAGTACGGCGGCCGCCCAGTGGACGTCGGTGTCCGGCTGCCCGGTACCGTCGGCCCTCGCCGCCGCACCGACTGCCTCGAACAGCGCGACGGCCTCGTCGCGGCGGCCGCGCATCGCGGCCAGCTGCAGCCTGTGGTACGTCACCGCGGGCCCGCCGACCGCGTGGGCCACGGCCTCCTCCTCGGCGATCGCCGCCTGCGCCCGCCCGAGGTCGCCGGAGAGGGCGCTGCCGGTCGCGGTCCGCACCAGACCCAGTCGGAGCAGCGGCGGAGAGCCCGAGGCACGGCCGGTCTTCATCAGCCACTCGGTGATCTCGGTGTGGGTGTGCGGATCCCACAGTTCCGAGGCGAGTACGACGGCGAGTGCGGGCCGCCGGGTCCACATCGGGGCGTCCTCCCCGTCGAGGACCCTCCGCAGCAAGGGATACGCCGCCCGGGGGCCCTCCGTGGTCAGCCGGACGAAGGCGTCCAGGGCGTCCGGGGAGCGCGGTGCGGGTGCCGCGGTCCGGGCGGCCGCCAGGACGACGTCCAGTGCCCCGGTGACGCGGCCGGTGCTCAGGCTCATCTCGAGCGCGTCCAGGAGGTGGGCGCGGGAGCCTGCCGGGTCCACCTCGGCGAGTCGCCGGGCGGCGCGCAGGGCGAACACCGGTCCGCTGCCCCCGGATTGACGTAACAGGGCGAGCTGTCCGCGCAGGACGTCGACCCTGGCGAGCCGGTGCCGGCCCATGGCCGTGTCCTCGACCGTCGCGAGGAGTTGCCGCGCCCTCTCCCCCATGCCTGCGTCGATGTGCGCCCGCACCGCGGCGAGCGTCCGCGCGGTCCGCTCGGCGGTGTCGGGCGACAGCGCGGCGGCCCGTTCGAGGAACGCCGCCGCGGCCGCCGTACCGCCGCGCGTCTGGGCACGCGGCGCGTGGCGCTCCAGTTCCGCGGCGACGTCGGCGTCGGGGCTGGAGGCTGCCTGGGCGCGGTGCCAGGCCCGCCGGTCGGGGTCGGTGGCCGGGTCGGTCACCGCGGCCAGCGCCCCGTGGACCCGCCGGCGTTCCCCGGGCGCGGCGGCCCGGTAGACCGCGGAACGGGCCAGTGGGTGACAGAAGCGCACCTGCGTGGCGAACTCGGCCAACCCGGCCGCGGTCGCGGCCGCGGCGGACGCCGTGGCGTCGATGCCCAGGTGCCGGGCAGCGGCCCACAGCAGCGCGGCGTCGCCCGTCGGGTCGGCGCTCGCCACCGTCAGCAGCAGCCGCACGGCGGCGGGCAGCGCCTCGATCCTGGACCGGTGGCCGCGTTCCGTGGGGGACGGCACCGACGACGTGTCCAGCGGTGCGTATCCCCCGGCCGACGGGACTTCGAGCAGCGCCAGGGGGTTGCCGCGCGCCTCCAGGACGAGCCGCCGGCGCACCTGGTCGTCGACGGCCGTGTGGCTGAGCGATGCCAGCAGCATCCGTGCGTCGGTGTCACTCAGCCCGCTCAGCGACAGGCCGGGCAACCCGGTCAACTCCCCCGCCACGCCCACCGGTCGGGCGGCGAACACCATGGCGACGGGTTCGCCCGCGATGCGCCGGGCGAGGAAGGCCAGCACGTGCGACGACGCGGAGTCCAGCCAGTGGGCGTCGTCGATCAGGCACAGCAGCGGCTGCGCACGGGCCGCGCGGGAGAGCAGGTCCAGCGCGGCCGGACCGACGCGGGAGACGTCGGGCGCACCGGCCGCCGGCCCGAACGCGGACCGCAGCGCGTCACGGTGCTGCGCGGGCAGCTCGGAGAGGTGCCCCAGCATCGGCAGGCAGAGCTGGTGGAGGGCGGCGAACGGCAGCTCCTTCTCGAACCGCGAGCCGCACGCCCGCACGAGTCGCATCCCGTCGGCCGTCCGCCGGGCGTGGTCCAGAAGGGCGCTCTTTCCCGTGCCCGGCTCACCCGTCAGGACGAGGGCGCCGCCGCGTCCGGCTCGTGCGGCGGCGGTCAGTCCGGCCAGACGACCGGTCTCCTCCTGCCTGCCGACGAGCCGACCGGAGAAGTGCACCGTTCTCATGGCGCATACGGTAGGCCAGCCGCCGGAGCCCGGACAAAGGGGCTCCGGGGGCCGCGCTTCCGCCGTCCCCGTGTGCGCAGGTCTACCCGGTGGCCATGACGCGGGCGCCGGGGAGTACGGCGAGCAGCGGCTTGAGGTACTGGATTCCGCCGACGTGGGCGGGGAAGAGCTTGGCCACTCCGCGGTTCGCGGCGGTCCGCAGCTCCGAGGGGGTCAGGCCGCCCTCGACGAGGAGCCGGTCCGCGGCGTCGGCCACCGGCCGCACCTCCGGCACCTGGAAGGGGCCCGGCGGAGTTGCGGGCGTTCGCACCCGCGGTACGGGAGGCGGCCCTGGACGTGGCCCGACGCCTCTGAAGCCACCTGGACGGACGCCTTCGCGCCCGCCGTCCGGACGGGCGCGGTCGGACGACGGGCTCAGCGGCGCTCCTCCAACGCGGCCATGCCGGCCCGGAGGAAGGCCACGGCGGCGGCGATGTCGTCCCGGGCGGGGCGCGGGTCGAGCGCCCCGATGACCGCCGCCGCGGCGGCCGCGGTCATGCGGGCGTCCCGGTCGCCGGGTGCCGCGCCGCTCTCCTCGGCCAGGTGGCGGGCACCGCTCTCGACGCTTTCGGCGATGCGCGCCTGCTGGGCGCCCTGCAGCTGAGGATTGACGGCGAGCATGGTGTCGGCGAGGGTGCTCAGTTCGTCGTCATGATGCTCCCGCTCGCTGTACAGCCACTGCTCCAGCACGTCGATGGAGCTCTGGTCCGGTCCGCGGCGGTCCAGTGCGGCGTACAGGCGCTGGTCGACGGCGTCGAGGTGGGCCAGGGCGAGGCTAAGCTTGGTGGGGAAGTACAGCGTCAGCGTCCGGCGGGAGACCTCCGCCCGCTGGGCGATGTCGGTGAGCGTGGCCGCGTCGTACCCGCGCTCTATGAAGAGTTCGTACGCGGCCTTCAGGATCGCCTGCCGCTTCCTGGTCTTGTTGCGCTCGCGCAGCCCTTCGCCACTCCCCATGCCCCCATCGTACCGTCACACCGAGAAATTTACACTGAGTGCAAAATCAGCTTAGTGTGTGACGACTCCCCGGTTCGTACGGAAGGGACAACGGCATGGCCTCTCGCCTGTACTCGTGGGCGCGGTGGGTGATCCGCCACCGGAAATTAGTGACATCGGCCTGGCTGGTGCTGCTCGCCGCCGTAGCCGCCCTGGCCCTGGCGCTGCCGGGCAAGACCAGCAACGAGTTCACCGTCCCGGGGGTGGAGTCGCAGCAGGCGCAGGATCTGCTCAAGAAGGAGTTCCCGCAGGCGTCCGGCGCCCAGGCCAGGATCGTCTTCGCCTCGCCCGGTCAGGAACCCGTCACCGGGGCCGCGTACAAGGCGGGGATCGAGGCGACCCTGAAGAAGGCGGCGGAGGTGGACGGCGTCACGAACGTCTCCGATCCGTCGGCCGCGCGCACCGTCTCCCGGGACGGCACCGTCGCCTACGCCGACGTCACCTTCTCCGACCCGCCCTCCGACCTGGCCGCCTCGGTCCCCGACGAGGTCGAGAAGGCCGCTTCGGCCGCCCGGGACGCGGGCCTCCAGGTCGAGTTCGGCGGCAACGCGATGTCGCCGCCCACCGAGATCGGGGGTGTCGCCGAGGCCATCGGGGTCGTTGTCGCGGTCGTCGTCCTTGCCGTCACCCTGGGCAGCCTGATCGCCGCCGGCCTGCCGCTGCTCACCGCGGCCGTCGGCGTCGGCATCGGCGTGCTGGGCGTCATGTTCGTCTCGCGCTTCGTCGAACTCACCGGCACGGCGACCGTGCTCGCGGTCATGCTCGGCCTGGCCGTCGGCATCGACTACGCGCTGTTCATCCTCGCCCGCCACCGTGAGCAACTCGCCGACCCGCGGACGGACCTCGAGGATTCCATCGCCCGTGCCGTCGCGACGGCCGGCAGTGCCGTCGTCTTCGCCGGCGCCACCGTCGTCATCGCGCTCGTCGCCCTCTGCGCGACCGGGATTCCCTTCCTGAGCGCCATGGGCGTGGCCGCCGCCGTCACCGTCCTGCTCGCCGTGCTGATCGCCGTCAGCCTGGTTCCCGCCCTGCTTGCCTTCACCGGCGAACGGCTGCGCCCCCGGCCCCGTACCCCCCAGGAGACCGGCCGTGAGCCGGGGACCTGGGGACTGCGCTGGGGCCGCTTCGTCACCCGGCGGCCCCTGGTCTCCCTCCTCACCGGCACCGTCGCCCTGCTGGCCGTCGCCGTGCCCGCCCTCGACCTGCGCCTGGGCCTGCCCGGGAACAACGCGCGCGCCACCGACTCCACCCAGCGCCAGAGTTACGACCTGCTCAGCGAGGGCTTCGGCGCCGGTTTCAACGCCACCCTCGCCGCGGTCGTGGACGTGCGCGGCATACCCGCCGACCGGCGCGCCACCACCGTCAAGAACCTGCACACCGATCTGAGTGGCCGGCCGGGCGTCACCGCCGCGGCGATGCCCCAGGCCAACGCCGACAAGACGGTCTACCTGATCGGCGTCGTCCCGGCCACCGGGCCCGACGACCCGGCCACCACCGACCTCGTCCACGGTATGCGCGCCGACGAGGCGGCCGCCGTCGACGACGCCGGCGGCACCCTGTACATCGCCGGCACCACCGCGTCCACCATCGACGTCTCGGACAAACTCGCCGACGCCCTCCCGCTGTTCGTGGCGATCATCGTCCTGCTGGCCCTCGTCCTGCTGACCGCCGCCTTCCGTTCCCTGCTCGTGCCCCTCAAGGCGGTGGTCGGGTTCCTGCTGTCGGTGGCGGCCGCCACCGGCGCCAGTGTCTGGGTCTTCCAGGACGGTCATCTCAGCGGCCCGTTCGCCGTGGCCGCCGCCGCACCGATCGCCTGCTTCCTGCCCGTCCTGCTGATCGGTGTCCTGTTCGGCCTGGCGATGGACTACGAGGTCTTCCTCGTCAGCCGCATGCGCGAACACTACGAGCGCACCGGCGACGCCAAGGAGGCGGTGGTGCACGGCATGGCGCGCAGCGGACGCGTGGTGTGCGCGGCCGCCCTGATCATGACCGCGGTGTTCGCGGGCTTCATCTTCAACCACGACCCGATCGTCAAGTCCATCGGATTCGCCCTGGCCTTCGGTGTCGCCGCCGACGCGTTCGTCGTCCGCATGATCCTGGTCCCGGCCGCCCTCACTCTCCTGGGCGACCGCGCCTGGAGGCTTCCGGCGCGGATGGAGCGCCTGATCCCGCACATCGACATCGAAGGGGCCCGGCTGCCGTCCGGCACGGCCTCCGACGATGCCGGATCCGCCGAGCGGGTCACCAACCCGGTCTGATCCGGCGGGCCACCCCGGCCGCCCGCGCCGTGCACCGGCGTGGGCGGCCGGGGTGGCGTCGTCCGGGCGCCCACCATGTCAATCATGTTGCGGGACGGGCGCACTGGGACATCGGGCCCCGGTTCCGGCGTCCGCCTGGACGACGCCGCAGAACGCGCCCACACATGATCGGACCGGGGCCGACGGCGGCTCAGGTGTGGTGGTGCACGTGCGGTACCGCCCCGACCCGCTCGCCCTTGTCCAGGACGACGAACTGGCCCATCATGCCGTCGTCCTCGTGCTGGAGCAGGTGGCAGTGGTACATGTACGGCACGTTCGGGTCGGTGTGGTCGCGGAAGCGCATCGCCAGGCGGTACCGCTTCCCCTGGACCAGCATGACGGTGTCCTTCCAGCCGCGCAGGGGCGGCTGCGGCCTCTCGCCGTCGACCGTGAGCACCTGGAACTGCACGTCGTGCACATGGAAGTTGTGCAGGAAGCCGTTGTCGTTGCTCACCTCCCACACCTCGACGGTGCCCTCGTGCACGCCGAAGTCGATACGGTCCATGGCCATGGACTTGCCGTTGATCTGGTCCGACGCGAGTACGAAGGACCGTTCTTCCGCGACCGTTTCGCCTTGCAGGGCGGGCGCGGTGCCGAGCACGGCGGGGAGTTCGGTGTCGTCGGACAGGGTGGCGGCGGCCCGGAACTGGCAGATGTCCAGGCGGTCGTCGAAGCCGTCGAGACGCCCCAGGGTGCCCCCGTACTCGGAGGGGTGGGAACGCAGCTCGACCCGCTCCCCCGGTTCGAAGGCCACGACGATCTCGGCGCGCTCGCCCGGCGACAGGTACAGCCGCTCGGTCTGCCAGGGCTCGGCGAGCAGGCCGCCGTCCGTCGCGACGAGGGAGAATTTCCTGTCGTCGGAGAAGCCGAAGTGGTAGAGGCGGGCGTTGGAGCCGTTCAGCAGGCGCAGCCGCACGAGCCTGGTCGTGACGTCGAAGTACGGTCCGAGCGTGCCGTTGACGAGTATCTCGTCGCCGATCATGCCCAGCGACCCTCCCAGGGGCACCCGCTCCTCGAACTGGTTGTCCCCGTCGAACGCCCGGTCCTGGACGATCATCGGTACGTCGTCGACGCCGTATTCGGACGGGAGGTTCAGCGCGTCGGTCTCCTCGTCGTCGACGATGAGCAGTCCGGCCAGGCCCCGGTACATGTGCGTCCCGGTCGAGCCGTGCACGTGCGGGTGGTACCAGAGGGTCGCGGCGGGCTGGTCGACCGTCCACCGCGGTGCCCAGGTCCCGTTGGGCGCAACCGGCTGGTGCGGGCCGCCGTCCATGGCGGCGGGAAGGTGCATGCCGTGCCAGTGGAGCGAGGTCTCCTCGGACAGGCCGTTGTGCACGGCGAACGCGACCTGCTCACCGCGCCGGACGCGGACGGTCGGGCCGAGGTAGGTGCCGTTCACGCCCCAGGTGCGGGTGGCCGGGCCGTCCTTGAACCGGGTCTCACCGGACTGGATGCCCAGCCTGAACACCCGGCTTCCCGACCCACCGCGTTCCGCCGCGGCCGTCGGGGGAATCGACAGAGGCGTGTCGAAGGAGACGTCCCCGACGGTGTCCTGCTTCGCGGTGGCGTAGTAGACACCGAAGCCACCGCCGCCGAGGACGACCGCGCCCCCGACACCGAAGCCCAGGGCCTTGAAGAGTGTGCGGCGTTTCATGGGACGACGATGCCCCGGCCGCGGAGGTCGTCGCGTCGGCGAGAACTACGTACAGCCGCGCGCACGTTCCTGGGCCGGAGGGCTGCGGCCGACCCGCCCCCAGTCGGAGTGGAGCAGGCGGGGCCGCGGTGTCAGGCGGTGGGAGGGAGCGGCCCGCACATCAGGTTGCCGGGTTCGGCGGGGTCGTCGCTGATCCAGAACTGCGTCCACAGCACGGCGAACTCCGGCCGGCTGAGACTGCCGTCGCCGTCCTGGTCGAGCCGGTCGAACACGTGCTGCGTCGGCGTCCGACGGCCGTGCCACGTGTCGATCAGCTTCTGGTGCTCGGCCCGGGAGATACGGCCGTCGGCGTTCTCGTCCACCGCGTCGAACACGGTGTCGGCCGTGGCCGTGACGGTCCAGGGCATGGCCGGGAGACGGTCGACCATGGCCATCAACGCGTCCATGTCGACCCTGCCGCTGCCGGCCGTCTCCCCCACGGCCGACAGGTGCTCCCACCACCCCATCATCACGCTGCGCACCCGCTGCGCCAGCTCCGGGTCCCCGGCCACGCGGGGCATCCGCCCCCACCGCGCCGCGAGCGCCTCGAAGTCGTCCTCGTCCAGGCAGCCGTTGCCGTCCGCGTCGAACGCGTCGAACATCGCCTGCACCTTCGCCCGCTGGAACCCACTGGCCATCCCGAGCCCCCTCACTCCTCGTGTCGGGAACAGGCTGTCCAGTACCGTCCGCTCCTCAACGGCGCCCCGGAGCACTCGGGTGACCGCGCGTGCGGCCGCACCCCCTGCGAACGCACCGGGCGCCGGTTTGGCCCGGCTCCCGGTGCGAGGTCACGGTGCCCCGCAGTGCTTCCGTCCGTGAGGTCCGGCGGCCCGGTCAGAAGGTGGCGATCGGGTTGACGGGGACTCCGGTCAGACCGTGGATGCGCGGTGGGGCGACGGTGAGCAGGAAGCTGTACCGCCGCAGTTCGACGCAGAGCGCCGCGAGGTCGTCCAGTTCGGCCGCGTCGATGAGCGGCATGGCCATCCGGCCCAGGGCCACCCCGTGCAGCGGGGAGGGTTCCCCCGGTTCCAGCGGGGGGTGCGCGTCCCCCCTGTCGGCGGCGCACACGGAGACTCCCCGGCGGTGCATCCAGCGCACGGCGTCGAGACTGATCCCCGGCGTCGGCGTGCCGGGGACCGGCGTACTCGGCCATCCGAGCCTCAGGACCAGCGCGTCGCCCGAGCGCACCTCGGCGCCCTGGCGTTCCTCGGCCTCCTCGAAGTCCCGCGAGGTCACCGCGTAGGCGGGCGGCAGGGGCCCTTGGTAGGCCAGATCGAGCAGGACGCCCCGGGTCACGATCCCGGCGGCGAAGGACGCCGACGACGCGTGGGTGACGCCCGCCGGAGTCACGACCTCGCCCCGGGGGCGCCCGGGGTAGACGTCGCCGTCCCGCGACCAGTGGGCCAGCGCGTCGAGGTGCGTCGACTTCGCGTGGTGGTTCGTCACCAGCATCCAGTCGGCCGCCACGGCGACCCCCGTGTGGGCCATCATGTGCTGCACCGGAGAGACGTCCACCGTCGTGGGAGCGAAGGGGCTGCTGATCATCGGGTTGGGCGCGATCGGCTGCGCCAGCGATGCCCAGCGGCCGGTTCGCACCTCGGCGGCGGCGCTCGCGCGCACCGCGTCGGTTATCAGGTTGAGCGTACCGAGTTCGTCGTCGTCCCCCCACCTGCCCCAGTTGTCGGGCAGTTCGGGCTCGACGGGCAGTTCGGACTCGGTGGGCTCAGTGGGCTCGGGCATGGTGGGGCCGTCTTTCGTGTCCGTCGGGCGGAGGCCGGATCGCCTCCGGTCTCAACGTCTCACGGCCCGGCCGGTGTTCGCGTCGGTGGGAAGCACCTGGATCGACGGCTGTCCGGCGCGGAGTCCCCGGACGGAGCGCGGCCCCCCTCCTTGTCCGAAGGGGGCCGCGGTGACGCTCAGCCGGGTGCCGGGATCACGCCGGGTCGACGCGGGAGACGGTGCCGCCGATGGCGAGGACGTACAACTCGCCGTCGGCGTCCTGGGCGAAGGACACCACCTCGCCGCCGTTCACACCGAGGTCGTTCTCGGCCGTCACCGCCCCGTTCTCGATCTCCAGGGAACGCAGCATGCCGTCGCAGTAGTCGCTGTACACGTACTGTCCCACGAGGTCCTCGACGGCGTCCCCGCGGTAGACGTAGCCGCCGGTGACCGAGCAGCCGAGGCCGGTGCGGTCGTACTCGTGGACCGGCGGGACGTGGTTGTCGGGCTCGGTGCCGCCGCGGAAGGGGTGCGTGCCCTCCATCTGGGACCAGCCGTAGTTCTCACCGCCCTTGCTGTCCGCGGGCGCCCAGTCGATCTCCTCCCACTCGCTCTGGCCGACGTCGCCGATCAGCAGGTCGCCCGAGCCGGCGTCGAAGGAGAACCGCCACGGGTTGCGCAGCCCGTACGACCAGATCTCGCCCCGGGCGTCCGGGTCGCCCGCGAAGGGGTTGTCCTCCGGGATCGCGTACGGGTCGCCGCCCTGCGGGTCGATGCGCAGCAGCTTGCCGAGCAGGGTGTCGAGCTTCTGTCCGTTGCCGTCCGGGTCTCCGCCGCCGCCTCCGTCGCCGAACGCGACGTAGAGGTAGCCGTCGGGGCCGAACTTGATGTCGCCGCCGTTGTGGTTGGTCTCGGGCTGCTCCTGGGTGAGGACGGTGCGCCGGGTGTCCTGCTGGACCGTCCCGTCCTGCACGGCGAACTCGTCGATGGTGCTGGTGCCTTCGAGGTCGGTGAAGGAGATGTAGAGGTGGGCGAGGTCCGGATCGAAGGCCAGGCCGAGCAGACCGCGTTCGCCGTCGGTGGTGGTCTCGTCGGAGATGTCGAGGACCGGTTCGCCGAGTCCGCCGTCCGACAGGACCCGGACGGTGCCCGCGCGTTCGGCGATCCACACCGTCCCACCGGGTCCCGCGGCACCGGCGGTCGGGTTCGTGGCACTGGCCACTTCCGTCAGGGCGATCTGCGCGGCGCCCTCTCGGGTCGCGGGCTCGGCGGTCGCCGTCGCCACGGCCAGGGACCCTACCAGTCCCAGCGCGCCGATGATCGCCGATATTCTGGTGCGGACTTTCACCATGGCCTCCCTGAGGCGGTGAGTGGGGGGAGTTCACCCGGCTGCTCGGGTCGGAGTGGATGGGGCGTCGCCCGAGCCGGCACACAACTCGGGTGGGGGAGGGTCGTGCCACCGGCCCCACAGAGCATACGAGTCCCAGGCGTTCTGGCCCATACCAATGCACGCCACCTTCTCGCCCGCCCGAGCGCACGCATCGCGCACGCATCGCACGCATCGCGCACGCCGCCGAGGCGGAGGCGACCGTCACCCCCCGTTGCGGACGTCCTCCTCGCCCTTGTCCCCTTCGTCCCGCGAACCCGGTGCCGGTCCCGTGCTGCCCCGGGGGACGAGTTCGACAGGCAGGACCACGTGGCGCTCCCCGTGCGTTGCGGGGTCCTGGATCACCTGGCGGGCCAACTCCGCGGCCGCCTCGCCCAGTCGGCGGGCGGGCTGGGCCAGGGTGGACAGGTCCCACGGCTCGGCCATCGCGTGCCCGTCGAAGCCGAGGACCGACATCCGCGCCGGGACGGGGACGTTGACGCCGCGCAGCACCGTGAGGAGCCGGAAGGCGATGTCGTCCGTCTCCGCGAAGACCGCTGTCGGGGGTTCGGCGAGGCTGAGCAGGCGCCCCACCGCGGCATCCAGGCTCGGCCCCTGCCAGTCGGCGACCCGCCGGACGAGTTCGTCGTCCCGGTCGACGCCGGCCTCGGCCAGGGCCTCCCGGTAGCCGTCGAGGCGGGCCCTGCTGCTCCAGGCGAAGCCCGAGGGGTCGGCGGGCTCCAGGTACGCGATGCGCCGGTGGCCGAGGTTGAGCAGGTACCGGGTACCCCGGCGGGCGGCCTCCACGTCGTCGACGTAGACGCCGGCCCTGCCCTGCTCGTGCTGGCTCACGAAGACCAGCGGCATGCCCAGGTCGTCCAGCCGCGCCCGTTCCCGCGGGGAGAGCGCGAAGCTCACGACGAGCAGCGCGTCGGCGTTGCGGCGGGCGGGCAGCCGGTCGAAGAACTCGGCCCGCTGCTCGGCGGTGGTGACGCTGTAGACCAGCATGTCGAGGCCGGCCGCGTTGAGGGCGGGGGCCAGGCCGGCGAGCGCCGCGCCGAGGAACCAGGAGTCCAGGTTGGGCACGAGCACGGCCACCCGGCCGGTGCGTCCCGTGACCAGGCTGGAGGCGCTGCGGGAGATGGCGAACGACAGCTCGCGTGCCGCCTTCTCCACACGCGCGCGAGTCTGGGGCGAGACGGTGGACAGACCGCGCAGGGTGCGTGAGACGGTCGAGGGTGAGACTCCGGCCCTCTCGGCGACGTCCGCCAGCGTGGCGCCCTTTTCAACGGCTTCACCGACCATGTGCGGGACGCTAACACAGGGACCGCCGCACCAGGTCAGGCACCATGACAGCGCTGCCATTCCGAATCTTTCAACTCGCTACACGTTTCGACCATTGACATATCAGAATGGCACTCCCTAGCGTGACAGCGCTGTCATAGGGCAGCCCCAGAGAGGAGGGGTACGCCATGTCCCTGCGCCGCAGAACACTGCTCACCGGCGCCCTCGGCGCCGCCGCGGCGGGCCTGCTGACCGGGTGCGGAGGGAAGGACCTCGACGACCTGCTCACGCGGGCCGCGGCCGTTCCCCGGGGTCCGGCGCGGCTGACCTGGTGGGTCTCGGAGATCCCCTCGCGCCGGGGCGGCATCGTCGCGGACCTGATCATCAAGGCCTTCGAGCGGCGGCATCCCCGCATCAGCGTCTCGAAGATCAACGCGCTGTCCACCTCGGACGGCAACCGCAGCGCCATCGCCACCCAGCTCGCCGGCGGCTCCCCCCAGCCCGACGTCTACCTGGGCGACACGACGTGGCCGGCGCAGTTCGGCGACTCGTCGCTCGCGCTGCCCGTGGAACGGTTGCTCCCGGACGGCTTCTGGGACGCCTACCCGGCGGCCCTGCGCACCGGCTCCACCCACGGGGGCCAGGTGTACGCGGTCCCGTTCTTCACCGACAGCGCCTACCTCTTCTACCGCAAGGACCTCCTCGCCAAGCACGGCCTGCGCCTCCCCCGCAGCTGGGAGGAGCTGCTGCACACCTCCCGCACGGTGCAGCGGGCCGGTGACGTCGAGGCCGGGTTCCTGTGGCAGGCGGCGGTGACCGAGTCCCTGACGGCCAACGTCACGGAGTTTCTGGCCGACGCGGGTGCCGCCGTCCTCGACGGGCGCGGCCGGGCCGCGCTGGGCGGAGCCGCGGCGGAACGGGCGTTCTCCCTGATGGCCGAGTTCACCGGGAGCGGAGTCACGCCCGGCACCGTGGCCACGTACGAGGAGTCGGATTCCCAGGACGCCTTCACCGGCGGTCGGGGGCTGTTCCTGCGCAACTGGTCGTACGCGTGGGTCAACGCGAGCGCCCCGGGGGTCTCCCACGTGGCGGGGAGGATCGGGGCGGTGCCGCGACCGGGCTTCGAGGGCACCGGCCGCTCCGGCGTCTCGTGCGCCGGCGGCTGGAGCAACTTCGTCAACCCCAGCTCGCAGGCGCTGGGCGCCGCCATGGAGTTCGCCCGGTTCTGCGCCGGGGAGGAGGTGCAGCGCCTGCTCGCTCGGGAAGCCGGCGTCGTCCCGGCCATGACCTCGGTGCTCACCGGGCCCGAGGCGCGCGCCGCGGGCGACCCGACCGTCCTGCGCGCCGCCGATCTACGACTCGTCGCCCGGCCCGTGACCCCCTACTACCCGCAGGTCAGCAAGGCCCTCTACACCCCCGCGAACGCGGTCGTACGCGGTGACCTCTCCCCCGCGGACGGCGTCCGCGAGGCCCGCGAGGGTCTGCGCACGGCACTGGAAGGAAAGGCGTTGTGAGTTCCGCACTGCCGACGAGGACGTCGAAGACGCCGGCGGAGGGCGGGGACGGGCGCGCCCGGACCGGGGCCCCACCACCGGGGAGCGCGCGGCCGGGCTCGGTCGCCCGCCGCCGGGCGCGCGCCGGGTGGTTCTTCGCCTCCCCCGCCCTGCTGGTCGTCGCCGCCGTGACCGTCTTCCCCGTGCTCTTCTCGCTGGTGCTGTCATTCTGCGAGGTCCGGCTGGACTACGGCGGGCTGCGGCTCGGCTCGCCCACGCTCGGGCACTACGAGGCGCTGCTGACCCATCCCGAGTGGTACCGGGCCCTCGCGTTCACGCTGGGCTTCACCGTCGTCTCCGTCTTCGCCGAGCTGGTCCTGGGCACCCTCGTGGCGCTCGTACTGGAACGGCTCGGCGCCGCCCGCGGCTGGATCCTGGCCCTGCTCCTGCTGCCCTGGGCGCTGATCAACGTGATCGCCGCCCAGCTGTGGTCGTACCTCTTCAACGGCACCTACGGCGCGGTGGGCTGGCTCTGCGAGCAGCTGTTCGGCACCCAGCCGGACATCCTGGGGGAGCCGGTTCCGGCGATGGCGGCGATGGTCGTCGTGGACGTGTGGAAGACGACGCCCTTCGTCGCCATCGTGGTGCTCGCCGGACTCATGCTGATCCCCGGCGACGTCTACGAGGCCGCGGAGATCGACGGCGCGGGTCCCTGGACCACGTTCTGGAAGGTGACGCTGCCGCAGCTGCGGCCCATCGTCGCCATCGCGGTGCTCTTCCGCATCCTCCAGGCGTTCGGCATCTTCGACCTGCCGTTCGTGCTGACGCAGGGCGGGCCGGGCACGGCCACCCAGTCGGTGGCGATCCTCGGGTACCGGATCCTCTTCCAGAACCTCGACTTCGGCGGCGGTGCCGCCGTGGCCGTGACGACCGCCGTCATCGTCATGGGCTGCTGCCTGTTGTTCCTGCGCGTCTTCCGCGCCCACGTCGACGAGGAGGGCAGGGCATGAGCCGCCACATCCCGCGCACCGGTGTGCGCCGGTACGTCAACGTCGTCAACCTTGGCGGTCTGCTGATCGCCGGGTGCGCCACGCTGCCCCTGGTCTGGATGGCGTCCGCCTCCTTCAAGGGCCCCGGTGAGATCAGCGCGACGCCGCCCTCCCTGCTGCCCGAGGACCCCACCCTCGGCAACTACGAGACCGCCTTCGTACGCAACGGGATCGGCCACTACTTCCTCAACAGCGTCGTCGTGGCCTGCGTGTCGACCGTACTGATCCTGTCCCTGGCGTTCTTCGCCGGGTACGCCCTCGCCCGGCTGCCGCTGCGCGGGCGCGGGGCGGTCATGACGGCGCTGCTGATGCTGTCCGTGTTCCCCCCGATCGCGCTGCTCGTTCCGCTGTTCCTGATGGAGCGCCAGGCGGGGCTGCTCAACAGCTACCCGGGGCTGATCGTCCCGTATGTGGCGCTGAACCTGCCGTTCGCGATCTGGATCATGCGCAACTACCTGAGCGGCATCCCGGGCGAGCTGGAGGAGGCGGCCGTCGTGGACGGGGCCGGGCCGCTGCGCACGGCCGTGACGGTGATCCTGCCGCTGGCCCGCCCGGGGCTGTTCACGGCCGGTGTCTTCGCCTTCACCGCGACCTGGTCGGAGTTCCTGCTCGCGCTCACCTTCAACGGCTCCGACGACCGGCGCACCGTCTCCGTCGGCATCGCGCTGTTCACCAGCCAGTACCAGGTCCCGTACGGCGTGATCTTCGCCGGCGCGATGGTGGCCACCGTGCCGATCGCGGTCCTGGTACTGGTCTTCCGCCGCTCGGTCGTCTCCGGCATGACCACCGGCGCCGTGAAGGGCTGAGAGGTCTCCTCCCACCCTCCCCGGCCCGACGGCCGGCCGCTTCCGCCCGCGTCGTCTCTGTCCGCATCCCCGCCCGTCCACATCCTCGCCCGTCCACATCCCCGCCCGTCCGCACCCCAGCCCGGGCACGCGCCCGAAAGGTTCACCGATGCTCCACCACGACTTCCCCGCCCCCTCGCCGCACGACGCGGGCTGGTGGCGGCAGGCCGTCGTCTACCAGGTCTACCCCCGCAGCTTCGCCGACTCCGACGGCGACGGCATCGGCGACATCCCCGGCGTCACGTCCCGGCTCCCCTACCTGGCCCGCCTCGGCGTGGACGCCGTCTGGCTGAGCCCGTTCTACCCCTCGCAACTCGCCGACGGAGGCTACGACGTCGCCGACTACCGCGACGTCGACCCGCGCCTCGGCACCCTCGACGACTTCGACCGGATGGTCGCGGAGGCCGACCGGCTCGGTCTGCGGATCATGGTCGACATCGTGCCCAACCACTCGTCCGACCGGCACGTCTGGTTCCAGGAGGCACTCGCGGCCCCGCCCGGCTCCGCCGCCCGCGAGCGCTACGTCTTCCGGGACGGCCGCGGTCCGGACGGTGGACTGCCGCCCACCGACTGGCCGTCCAGCTTCGGCGGGCCCGCCTGGACCCGGGTGCCCGACGGGCAGTGGTACCTGCACCTGTACGCGCCCGAGCAGCCCGACTTCAACTGGGACAACCCCGAGGTGCGCGAGGACTTCCACCGCACCCTGCGGTTCTGGTCGGACCGGGGGGTCGCCGGGTTCCGCGTCGACGTCGCCCACGGGCTGGCCAAGGATCTGCGGGCGCCGCTGCGCGACCTCGGCGAGCGCCGCAGCTACCAGCCGGCCGCGCTGCCGGTCGACGGCAGCCATCCGCTGTGGGACCGCGACGAGGTGCACGAGATCTACCGCGGCTGGCGGCAGGTCTTCGACGCGTACGACCCTCCGCGCTTCGCCGTCGCCGAGGCCTGGGTGGGCACGTCCAGGCGGACCGCCTACGCCGCCGCGGACGGACTGGGGCAGGCGTTCAACTTCGACTTCCTCGGCACGCCCCTGTCCGCCGCCGAGATGCACACCACCATCGACACCGCCCTGGCCGACGCCCGCCGGGCCGGGGCGACCAGCACCTGGGTGCTCTCCAACCACGACGTGGTGCGGCATGTCTCGCGCTACGCCCTGCCCGGCGACTTCACCAAGCAGGACATCGAGGCCTGGCTGCTCACCGACGGCACGGAACCGGCGCCGGACTCGGCGGCGGGGGTGCGCAAGGCACGCGCCGCGGCGCTGCTGATGCTGGCGCTGCCCGGATCGGCGTACGTCTACCAGGGCGAGGAGCTGGGGCTGCCCGAGGTCGCCGGCCTCGACCGGGCGGACCTGCGGGATCCCATGTGGGTCCGCAGCGGCGGCCGGGTCAAGGGGCGGGACGGCTGCCGGGTGCCGCTGCCGTGGACGAGCGAGGGGACGAGCTTCGGATTCGGCCCCGGCGGCTCGTGGCTGCCGCAGCCCGCCGACTGGGGGCGGTACGCGGCGGACGGGCAGCTGGGGGACGAGGACTCGTTCCTGGAGCTGTACCGCGAGGCACTGCGGCTGCGTCGCACGCTCGTGGTCGACGAGGAGTTGGAGTGGGCGGGCCCGCGGGAGCGGATCCGTCAGGGGCTGCTGCACTTCACCCGCGCCGGTGGGTGGCACACGGTCAGCAACCTCTCCGACGAGCCCGTGCCGATGCCGCGGGGCGAGGTGCTCATCGCCTCGGGCCCGCTGACCGGCGACGCGCTCGCCCCGTGGACCACCGTCTGGCTGCGGACGGAGCGGGCGCCCGGCCGGTGAGCAGGGCCGGCCGCCCGCGGCTCACGGACGGGCGCCCCGGCGCCAGCGGTCCGGATCCACCCGGCCGGCGTACAGGGGAAGCTCGAGGGGTGGCCGGCCCTCCTCGAAGGGGTCCCACACCCTGGCCATGCCCTCGGTTCCCCGCTCCCGCACCCGGCGCGCCTCGGCCAGGTCGAGAACGTCCGTCAGGACCTCCTCCGCCCCTGGTCCGGCCTCGCCGCGCACCCGGCCCTCGGGGTCCACCACGAGGCTGCGGCCGACGCCGTCCGGCGCCGCCGCGTTGAGGCTGGCCATGAACACCTGGTTCACGATGGCGTTGGCCCGGGCGAGCACGACTTCCTGGGCCCGGTCGACGGTGGGCGTGCGCACCAGGTTGAGTACGAGGTCGGCGCCCTGCCACGCCAGGTGGCGGGTGGTCTCGGGGAACCAGGCGTCGTAGCAGATGGTCAGACCCACACGACCGTGGCCCGGCAGGTCGAAGACCACGAAGGTGTCGCCGGCCGCCGTGGTCTCGTGGGGCAGCCACGGGAAGATCTTGCGGTACGCGGCGACCCGTTCACCGGTGGGCGAGTAGACCGGGGCGGTGTTGTAGACCCGGCCGTCGTCGCCCAGCTCGTAGACGGTGCCGGGCACGAGCCAGATGCCCAGTTCCCGGGCGAGTGCGGACAGCCGGGCGCCGCGCGGTCCGTCCAACGGCTCCGCCGCCGCGGTCATCACCGTCCTGGGATCCTCACCGGGTTGGTGCCCGCACAGGTGCAGCTCCGGGTAGGCGAGCAGCCGGACGTCCGGGTGGTCCGCGATGACCCCGCGCACGTCCGCGGCGAACGCGTCCGGGTCGCCGGCCGCATGGTGCCGGGCGGCCGTCTGGACGAGGCCGAGGGACAGGCGGTTCGTCATCGTGGGGGCAGCCTTCCGCTTTCGGTGACGTCCGGGGACGGAACCGAGCCAACCACTGCGCCGCCCACGGGACAAGATCCCTTCCTCCTGCGGCACCCACAGGAAGATCCTGGGGTTTCGCGCGGGACGGACCGACCGCTGTCCGGTCGGCTGCCCGTCCTGTGCCCGGCCGGTCACCCCGGCCCGCGCGCGGCCCGTCGCCCCGGCCCGTGCCCGGCCGGTCGCCGTGGTAGAACGAGGTTCGTCGCGTCCCCGGACGCGGATCACCAGCTCGACAGAACCTCGAAAGAACCTCGACAGAACACGGACAGCACATGACCCTCAACCAGCTGAGGGCCTTCGTCGAGGCGGAGCGGCTCGGGTCGTTCACCGCGGCGGCGCGGGCCATGGACATCGCCCAGGCGTCGGCCTCCGAACTGGTGCGCCGTCTGGAGACGGAACTGGACGCCGAGCTGTTCGCACGCGGCAGCCGCACCCTGACCCTGACGTCGGCCGGCCAGGAGCTGCTGCCGTACGCCCGGCAGGCGCTGGAGGCCGCCGACAGCGGCACCCGGGCGGTGCGGTCCCTGGGTTCGCTGGGCGGCGGGACCGCCACGTTCGGCGTGCTGCGCAACGCGGACTACTACCTGCTGTCCAACCTCGTGCAGATGTTCCACTCCCGCTATCCGTCCGTCCGCGTCCGGCTGGTGGGGCAGAACTCCGCCGAGACGGCGGCGGCCGTGGCGGCGGGGCGGATCGAGGCGGGCCTGGTGGTACTGCCGATCGACGACGAGGGGCTGGCGGTGACCCCGCTGCTGCGGGACGAGGTCCTCTTCGTCAGCGCGAGCGAGGAACGCACCCGCACACCGATGACCATGGACGCCTTCGCCCGGGCTCCCCTGGTCCTGTACGACGCGCACTACGGCTGGCAGGACCCCACCCGGCGCCAGCTCGCGGAACGGGCGCAGCTGGCCGGCGTCGGCATCGACCCGCTGATCGAGCTCGAGCACGTGGAGGCCGCACTGGGTCTGGTGGCGGCCGGGGTGGGCGACACGATCGCCAGCAGGGCCGTGGTCGGCGCGGCCTCCTTCCCGCCGATGCTGCGCACCGTGCCGTTCGCGGACCCCCTCTACGACACGATCGCCCTGGTCAAGCGGCGGGGACATCCCCTGTCGCGGGCCACGAGGGAGCTGGCCAGGATCGCCGAGGACACCCTGCGCGAGATCCGCGCCGCACGCGGATTCTGAGCCTGCTCCGGGCCGTGGAAGGCACAGGTTTTCCCTGTGGACTGGACAGGAAAGGACCCTCTAGTCCTGTGGCCGCACGGCGTTTAGCGTCCCTTCCATGCAGATCACGCAGCACGAAGCACAGTCCCTCCCCCCGTTCCAGTGGCTCAAGAAGCCCGCCGTGGACGGTCCGCCCGCCCAGCGCGACCCCTCGGTGGTCGAGCGGGTCTCGCAGATGCTGAGCGAGATCGAGCGCAAGGGCATGGACGCCGTCCGCGCCTACGCCCAGGAGCTGGACGGCTGGTCCGGCGACCTGGAGATCGGTGCCGCCGAGCTGGAGAAGTCGGGGGACGCACTGCCCCCGGACGTCCGTACCGCGCTGGAGATGGGTTACGAACGCACCCACCGCTTCGCGGCCGCTCAACGCGAGCACCTGACGGACTTCGAGATCGAGGTCGCCCCCGGCGTCGCCGGCGGCCAGCGCCACGTTCCCGTCTCCCGCGTCGGCGCCTACCTCCCGGCCGGCCGGTTCCCGCTGCTGGCCAGTGCCTTCATGACGGTCAACGTGGCGAAGACGGCCGGCGTCCCGACGGTCCTCGCCTGCACTCCCCCGTCCGGGGAGCACGGCGCGCACCCCGCCGTGCTGTACGGCGCCCACCTGTCGCGTGCGGACCGGGTGTTCGCGCTCGGCGGCGTCCAGGCGCTGGGGGCCATGGCCTTCGGCCTGCTCGGTGAGGCACCGGTCGACATGCTGGTCGGCGCGGGCAACGCATACGTCACCGAGGCGAAGCGGCAGCTCTTCGGCCGGGTCGGCATCGACCTGCTGGCCGGGCCCTCGGAGGTCGCGGTCGTCGCCGACGGGAGCGCCGACCCCGTCTGGGTCGCGGCGGACCTGCTGGGCCAGGCCGAGCACGGACCCAACTCCCCGGCCGCCCTGGTCACCACGTCGGAGGAGCTGGGACGCAAGGTGGTATCGGAGATCGAGCGCCAGCTGGAGACCTTGACGACGAGGGACATCGCGGGTCCGGCGTGGCGCGACTTCGGTTCCGTCGTCGTGGTGGAGGACCGGGCCGGGGCCGTCGCGGTGGCCGACGTGATCGCTCCCGAGCACCTGGAGATCCAGACCGAGGACGACGACTACTATCTGCGCAACCTCTCCAACTACGGTTCGCTGTTCATCGGTTCGTGGTCGACGGTCGCCTACTCCGACAAGGGCATCGCGGGCACCAATCACGTGCTGCCGACCGGAAAGACCGCCCGCTACAACGCGGGGCTCTCGGTCTCGCGCTTCCTCAGGCCGCTGACGTACCAGCGCGCCTCGAAGGAGGGGACCGTGTCGCTGGCACCGGCCGTCGAACGGGTCTCGGCCTTCGAGGGGCTGGCCGCCCACGGCGCCACGGCGACGCTCCGCATCGACCGTGTCGGGCGGACGTCCGGCGCCTTCGACGCCATCCCGGCCGCGCTCCGCGAGCAGCTCTGACCGAGCGTGCGGCCCCACCGAGTGCCACGGCACACGATCAGCCAGTGCCACGGCACACGATCAGCCGGTGGCCCGCCGACGGATCAGTGGGCTCGGGCGTGGGTGGCGCGGGGCACGAACTCGGTGGGCAGCACCAGCCGTTCGCCGCCCGGGTCCACCTCCCCGGCGATCCGCCGGACCAGCAGGCGTGCCGCCTGGCGCGACAGCTCCCCCAGATCGTGCCGGACGGTCGTGAGCCGGAAGACCTCCCAGGCGGCCATCGGGAGGTCGTCGAAGCCGACGACGGTCAGGTCGTCGGGGACCTTGACGCCGGCGGCGAGTGCCGCGTTCAGCACGCCGATGGCGACGACGTCGTTGCCGCAGAACACAGCGGTGGGGGCGGGGTCCGCGGCCAGCAGGGCGGGCAGCGCCCGGTAGCCGGTGTCGTACTCGAACGCTCCGCGCACCACCCGGTCCTCCACCAGGCCCACGCCCGCCTCGGCGAGGGCAAGCCGGAAGCCCAGCTCGCGCTCGCGCCCCGTGGTGGTGTTGGCGGCGCCGAAGACACCGGCGACGTGCCGGTGGCCGAGGGCCACGAGTTCCCGGGCGACGAGCCGCCCGCCGCCCTCGTTGTCGACGACGGAGGCGAAGTCGCCGGCCCGGCCGGTGTCCCGGTTGAGGAAGACGTAGGGCATGCCGCGCCGTTCGAGCTGGGCGGGCAGGCGGGAGTCGGTGGTGGCCGTGGCGAGGACGACTCCGTCCATCGACTGGTCCAGCAGCTTCTCCTCCGCGACCGCCTCGTCGGACCGCTCCGTGATCAGCATCATGCGGTAGCCGAGGCCGCTCAGTTCGTCGTGGAGCGGCGCGATGACGTGCGGGTAGAACGGGTTGGTCAGGTCGGTGACGATGACGCCCACCCGCCGGGTGGCGCGCGTGGAGAGGGTGCGTCCGGCCTCGCTCGGCACGTAGTTGAGCGCCTGGGCGGCGCGCCGCACCTTCTCCCGGGTGGCCTCGGAGACACGGGGGTCGTCGCGCAGCGCACGGGAGACCGTTGGCTGCGAGACCCCGGCCAGTCTGGCCACGTCGTGGCTGGTGATCCCCATCGGCCCTCTCCTCGTCGCCCCCTGCGCCAACCGGTGGCGCGCACCCGATTCAGTATACGTATGTGATCAGCGGTGTGCGGGAGCGGCCCGCCCGCTCCCCTGTCGTACGGCGCTCGACCGTATGTCTGGCAACGACCTTGACCGATCCCCTTGACATCCGTGCCGACGACGCCTGTCATGGCATACATACGTATTCACAACCAGCCGAGGAGCTGACATGCCCGACTCCGTCGTGACCCCCGCCGAGCTGGCCCGCCGCACGGTCCGCCGCGGCGACTTCGTCTCCTGCAACCAGGCCTTCATCGACTGCCGCACGCCGGGTTCGGACCGCAAGGAGAACTACGCGATGATCGGGCCCGGCGTCTCGCAGGCGGCCGGCCAGCACGTCAACCTCCGGCTGCCGCACGGCTACAACATCGGCGCCGCCGCCATGCCGCACGGCATCACCAACAACCTGCACCTCCACTACACGGCCGAGGTGTTCGTCTGCACGGAGGGCGAGTACCTGCTGCGCTGGGGCGCCGACGGCACCGAGGGCGAACTGATGCTCAGGGCCGGCGACATCGCCTCCGTACCGACGTGGATCTTCCGCGGGTTCACCAACACCGGCCCGGACGACGGGTGGCTCTTCACCGTGCTGGGCATGGACGACACCGGCGGCATCATCTGGGGCCCGTCGGTCCTGCGCGAGGCGCGCGACCACGGCCTGTACCTCACCGCCGACAACGAACTCGTCGACACCGTCGCCGGCGACACCGTCCCGCCGGAGTCCGAGCTCGTGCGGCCCCTGGCCCAGGAACACATCGACCGTCTGCGCCACTACACCGCCGACGAGATGAAGCGCCGCATCGCCGCCGCGGACGAGCTGGTCTTCTCCGAGCACCCCTTCCTCGACAGCACCCTGCCCGGCGGCGGAGCGCGGCTGAGCTGCGTCATCGGCTACGGCATGACCGAGGACCCGCATCAGGAGCCCCGGGTGTTCAACCCCCACGGCCACAACCTGGCCTGGCTGCGCGCCGCCCCGGGGCAGGGGGTCTCCACGCACCGGCAGCGCGAGACCCAGACGCTGATCGTCAAGGACGGGCTGTGGGAGGTCACCCTCAACCGCACCGACCCCCTGCCGGTGCGGCTCGGCCCGCGCGACATGCTCTCCGTGCCGCAGGACGCCTGGCGCACGCTGCGCAACGTCGGTGACGAGGAGGGCGACCTCCTCGTGGTCAACTCCGGCGACGGGCGGGTCCGTCTGGAGTGGGACGACGAGGTGCTCAAGAGCGCCGCGGACGCGGGCCTGGGCATCGACCACAACGGGTACGTCGCCCCGTACGCCCTGCTCCCCCGCTCCGCGCGCCCCTGGTGACCGGGGTGCCGTACACCGGCGCGGCCGGCCCGCTGCCCCTGGTCGCCGTGCCCGGGATGCTCTGCGACGCGAGGCTCTGGCACGACGTCGACTTCCCCGAGGGCCACGCCGTGCACCACGTCCCGCTGGTGCGGCCGGACCTCGGCTCGCTCGCCGAGGACGTGCTCGACAGCGTCGCGGGACCGTTCGTACTGGTCGGACTCAGCCTCGGTGCCATCGTCGGCTTCGAGGTACTGCGCCGGGCGCCCGAGCGCGTCGCGGGCCTGTGCCTGATGGCGACCAACGCGGGCGCGCCGCGCCCCGGGCAGTACGCGGCCTGGCGGGAGATGGACGAGCTGATCGCGGCCGGCCGGTTGACGGACGTCGTCGAGCGGACCCTGCCGGACATGTTCCCCGACCGGAACCCGACACCGGCGGCCGCACGGCGCTACCGGGCGATGGCGCACGCCGTGGGCGACCGGGCCGCCCGCGCCCAGCTCGCCGCGCAGGCCACCCGCACGGACGCCGTCGACGTGCTGCGGACGGTGCGCCGCCCCACCGTCGTCCTGGCCGGAGCCCGGGACGCCCTGTGCCCGCCCGCCTTCCACCGGACCATCGCGCGAGCGGTCCCCGGGGCCCGTCTGACGGTGCTGCCCGACTCCGGGCATCTCGTGCCGTGGCAGCGCCCGGACGCGGTGTCGGCCGCTCTGCGCGACCTGGTCACGGCCGCGGCGTCCACGACCTCGGCCGACGCCGGCTCCTGACCGCTCCGCACTGCTTCTCACTGCCCCTCACTGCCCCTACGACCTTCGCCCTGCCTCCATCCACCGGAAGAGAGCCGCCATGCCCCTGCATCTCAAGTTCCCCGTGCCTTCCGGGCACGTGACCGCGGCCCGGGCGGACGTCACCGAGCGCGTCCGCGCCATCCTCGACGACGTCCGCGCGCACGGCGACGACGCGGTACGCCGTTACTCCGAGAAGTTCGACGACTGGAGCCCGGACTCCTTCCGCCTCGCCCCCGACGAGATCCGGCGGATCGTCTCCCGCGTGCCCGACACGGTCCTGGACGACATCCGCTTCGTGCAGCAGCAGGTCCGCACCTTCGCCCAGGCCCAGCGCGACGCCCTGGGCGACGTCGAGATCGAGACCCTGCCCGGCGTCCGCCTCGGCCACCGGCACATCCCCGTGTCCGGCGCCGGCGCCTACGTACCCGGTGGCCGCTACCCGCTGACCGCGTCGGCCCACATGACGATCGTGACGGCCAAGGTGGCGGGCGTCCCCCGGGTCGCCGCCTGCACCCCGCCCATCCGGGGCGAGATCCCGGCGGCGACGGTGGCGGCCATGCACCTCGCGGGCGCCGACGAGATCCACCTCCTCGGCGGCGTCCAGGCCGTGGCCGCGCTGGCGCTCGGCACCGAGACCGTCGATCCCGTACCGATGCTCGCCGGGCCGGGCAACGCCTACGTCGCCGAGGCCAAGCGGCAGTTGTTCGGCGAGGTCGGCATCGACCTGTTCGCCGGTCCCACCGAGATCCTGGTGATCGCCGACGAGCACGCGGACCCGTTCGTGGTGGCCGTCGACCTGCTCTCGCAGGCGGAGCACGGACCGGACTCCCCCGCCGTGCTGGTCACCACCTCCGAGGCCCTGGGCCATGAGGTGGCACGGCACGTCGAGCGCCTGCTGCCCGGCATGCCCACCCGGGACTTCGCCGCACCGGCCTGGCGCGACCACGGCGAGATCGTGGTCGCCGACGGCCTCGACGAAGCGTTCCGGATCGCCGACTCGTACGCGAGCGAGCACGTGGAGGTGCTGACCGAGAATCCGCGCCAGGCACTGGAGAAGATGCGCGACTACGGCGCCCTCTTCCTCGGCGAGGGGACCTGCGTCTCCTACGGCGACAAGGTCATCGGCACCAACCACGTCCTGCCCACCCGCGGTGCGGCCCGCTACACGGGCGGCCTGTGGGTCGGCAAGTACCTGAAGACGGTGACGTACCAGGAGGTCACCGACACCGCCTCCTCCGCGCTGCTCGGCGAGGTGTGCGGGCGGGCCGCGCGCGTCGAGCTGTTCGAGGGCCACGCCCGCTCCGGCGACGTACGCGCCGCCAAGTACGGCAAGGGCACGCTGCCCTGGAACGAGGAGGGCGCCGCGTGAGCGCCCGCAGCGCGCCACTGGCCGGGCGCACCGCCCTCGTCACCGGCGGCGGCAGCGGCCTGGGCCGGGCGATCGCGCGGACGCTGGTCGCCGACGGGGCGCGCGTGGTGCTCACGGGCCGGGACGGGACCAGGCTGAAGGAGACCGCGGCCCTGCTCGGACCGGGCGTCACCCACCACGTGTGCGACGTCTCCCGTCCGGACGACGTCGCGGAACTCGCCCGCGCCCTGGCCGGGGAGGAGATCTCGATCCTGGTCAACAACGCCGGCGTCGCCGGCCCGGTGGCACCGCTGACCGAGATCGCCCCGCAGGCCTGGGACGAGGTGTTCGACGTCAACGTGCGGGGGGTGTTCCTGATGTGCCGGGCCTTCCTGCCGCCCATGACGGCGCGGGGCGCGGGCGACGTGGTGAACATCGCCTCGGTCTCGGGGAAGCGACCGCTGGCCCGGCGCACCCCCTACTGCGCCTCGAAGATGGCGGTCATCGGACTGACGACCACTCTGGCCGTCGAGGTGGGACCGCTGGGCGTCATGGTGAACTCCCTGTCTCCGGGCCCGGTCTCGGGACCGCGCATGGAGCGCAACTTCCGGCTGGAGGCGGAACGCACGGGCGGCTCCTACGAGCAGGCCGAGCAGGCGTTCGTGTCCCGCTCGGCGCTGGGCCGGATGGTCGACGAGGAGGAGGTCGGCGAGGCCGTCGGCGCGATGCTGCGGATGCGCGGGCTGTGCGGAGCCGACATCGACCTCTCGGCCGGGATGGTGGCCCGGTGACGGCGCACGGCACGCCGCGCCGCAGCCTGAAGCAGCGCGTGGCGGACGGTGAGCGGTTGCGGGGCGCCCTGCTGCGACTCCCCTCCGAGACGCTGGTGGAGATGGCCGGGGTGGCCGGACTCGACTTCGTCGTCATCGACTGCGAGCACGGCCCGGCCGACATGACGGTGCTCCAGCACCACCTCACCGCCGCCGCGGCGCACGGGACCGACGTACTCGTCCGGGTCGGTTCCCACGAGCCGGCGCTCGCCCTGCGCTGCCTCGATCTGGGCGCGGCGGGGCTGATCCACCCGCACGTGGACGGCCGGGAGGACGCCCGGCGGGCGGTGTCCGCCAGCCACTACCCGCCCCGGGGAGAGCGGGGTTTCGCCACCTACAGCAGAGCCGGCCGGTTCGGCACGGTCACCGCCGCCGAGCATGTGGCCGCCTCCCGCGAGACGCTGGTCGTCGCGATGACCGAGACGCGGCGTGCCTGCGAGGACGCCGACGCGATCGCGGGCACCGAGGGGGTGGACGCGATCCTGGCGGGTCCCGCCGACCTCGCCGCGGACTGCGGCTTTCCGGGCCCGGAGGTCGTGGACGCGCTCGTCGGCCGGGCGCACGAGGCGGCGCGGGCCCACGGGCGCGCCGTCATGACGATCGTGCCGAGCCTCGCCGCCGCCCGCGCGGCGGAACGCGCGGGAGCCCAGCTCGTCGTCTACAACATGGCCCATGTCCTCATGGACACCCTGCGCTCCCTGAGCGCCGCCGGACCGCCGGGGGCGACGGGAGACCCGGCCTGACGGCACCACCCGGCCCTCCGCACCGAAGAGGGCCCGGACTCTTGACGCCCCACACCGGAGTGCTTAGCGTTCCCCGTCAATACATACGTATGTCACGGCCCGTCCCCCGGTCACGAACCATCCCCCACTTCGGCCTTCCGTCTCCCGTCTCCCGTCCCCTCCTTGCCTTCCGTCCCCCACCCCCTGCGCGATCGGAGAAACCATGTCCGCCGCAGCGCCGCCCGACCGAGTACTCGACTCCCCGCAGACCGACCCGCAGAAGCGGGCCGCGATACGCCGAGCCATCGGCGCGGGCAGCATCGGCAACTTCGTCGAACAGTTCGACTACGGCCTCTACGGGTACATGGCCCCGATCATGGCACCGGCGTTCTTCCCGGAGAGCGACCGGACCGTGGCCGTGCTGGGCACCTACGCGATCATCGCCATCGCCTGCCTGTTCCGTCCGCTGGGCGGCACGCTCGTCGGCCGCTGGGGCGACCGGGTCGGCCGCAAGAAGACACTCCTGTGGACGATCGTGGCCATGGGCGTGGCCACCGCCCTGATCGGCATGCTGCCCACGTACCAGCAGATAGGCATCGGGGCGCCGGTCCTTCTGCTGCTCCTGCGCGTGGCCCAGGGCGCGGTCTCGGGCGGCGAGTACGTCGGGGCCGTCGCGTTCATCGTGGAGTGGGCCGAGCCGAACCGCCGCGCGTACTACACGTCGTACGCCTCCAACAGCTGCTTCGTCGGGACCCTCGCCGGTGCCGGAACGGCGGCCCTGACCAGCTGGGTGTTCGAGGGCGAGGCCCTGGACTCGTACGGCTGGCGCCTTCCGTTCCTGCTGGCGATCCCGCTCAGTCTGGTCGGCGTGTGGCTGCGCCGTCACATCGAGGAGACCCCGGAGTTCGTGCGCGCCACCGAGGAGGGCGCGGACGTCGTCAAGGCGCCGATCCGTGAGGCCCTGCGTTCGCAGTGGCGCCCCATCCTGGTCTTCTGCGGAATCTCGATCATGCTGGCGATCCTGTCCTACAGCTGGGTCACCTTCTATCCGCAGTACCTGACCGACACGCTCGGCCTGCCACGCTGGATGGGCCTGGCCTCGAACGCCATCTCCATCGCCGTCCTCATCCCGGCCCTGCCGCTGGCCGGCATCCTCTCCGACCGCATCGGGCGCAAGCCGATGCTGGTCACGGGCGCCGTCCTCTGCATCGTGCTGGTCCCCCTCGCGTTCCGGGTCGGCGAGGAGGGTACCTTCGGAGCGGCGGTGGCCAGCCAGCTCATCTACATCGTGCCGGAGTTCTTCCTCACCGGCATCGTCACCGTCTGCGCGGCCGAGCTGTTCTCCACCCGGACGAGGTTCAGCGCCAGTGCCATCGCCTACAACAGCTCGTTCTCCATCTTCATGGGCATCACACCGTTCGTCGCGACGCTGCTGGTCAGTACCTTTGGCACCATCTACGCCGTCTGGGCCTACCTGGCGGTGGGTGCCCTCCTGGCCCTGGTCGTCGTGAGCGCCTTCATGACGGAGACGTACCGGAGCCACCTGGGCGCCGACAAGTTCGCCCGCTGACGCGCCGACGGCGCAGTCGGCATACGCATTCACCCACCGCACACACCCGCACACACCCGAACGCACCGGAGAAACGGACATCACCATGCCCCTCGACCCCGTCGCCCACCTCCCCTACAAGGACCCGGACGAGTTCATCCGCGAGGTCACCGACCGCATCTGGGTCGACCGCGACATCGACCACATCGTCGAGAACTACGAGCCCGACTCGATCGTGCACGCGAGCCTCGGCACTGTCGTCGGCCGCCAGGGCGTCATCGAGGGCAGCACCATCCGGATGGGCAGTTCCCCGGGCCACATCGGCCAGGCCGAGGACGTGGTGTGGGAGGCACGCGGCGACGACGCCTTCCTCAGCTCCCACCTGGTCTTCTCCGCCGACGAGCACCTCGTGGGCGGCCGCAACGTCCGCGTCCGCAAGCGGACGGTGGCCAACTGCCTGTACCGGCGCGGGCGGATGGTCGAGGAATGGGTGGTCCGCGACGACCTGGCCGACTGCCTGCAGCGGGGCGAGGACCCGGACGAGGTGGCGCGTGGCCTGACCTTCCAGGGCTACAGCGGCTCGATGCTCGACCAACCGCCGGCGGACGTCCTGCTGGAGGGTGTCAGCGGTCCGCGTCCGGACGACTTCCGTCCCGAGTGCGAGATGGTGCTCCAGTTCATGGACGAGGTGTGGACGCGGCGCCGCCTGAACCGCGTCACCGACTTCATGGACCGTGACCTGTTCCTCCACACGATCGGCGACCGGACCGTCATCCGCCCCGAGCGCTATCAGGAGGACCTCCTGGACCTCGTGGGACCGTTCCCCGACGCCCGGTTCGCCGTGCGCGACATCCAGACGAACCACTCGCCGCGCTATGCCGGCCTCCGCATCGCCGTCCTGTGGACCATGCACGGCTCCTACCGCGGAACCCCCGCCTTCGGCCCGCTCACCGGAAGTCCGGTGACGGTCCTCGGCGTCTCGCAGTTCCTTATCCAGGGGGGCCGCATCGTGAAGGAGGTCCGCGTCTACGACGAGATCTCCCTGCGTGCCCAGCTCAACGCGGCACGCGGCGACGGTCCCGAGGTCGCGGCCAACATCTACTGACCTCCGCCGCCTCCGTCCGGGCCCGGCACCACGGTGCGGGGCCCGGACGCGGCGTTTTTGAGGCGCCGGCCGCCGGGGCCCGCCCTCCCCTCCCTCGGCCGTAGGCCCGGCCTCGGCCTGCCGCCCTCACCGAGGCCGGGCCGGCGGGGCGTCCGCCTATGATGGTGGGCCAGCGCAGACGGCGAACGGCTGCCGGTGCCCGAAAGGAGCAGCAACGCAGTGTCCGGGTCCGAATCCGCCGGAGATCCGCCTCGTCCGACCCCCACGATGCGAGACGTCGCCGCACGCGCCGGAGTCAGCGCCATGACCGTCTCGCGGGTGCTGAAGGGCAACGAGGGCGTCGGCGAATCCACCCGGCAACGCGTGCTCCGAGCCGTGACCGACCTGGGGTACCGGCGCAACGAGACGGCGCGCAATCTGCGGCTCGGCCGGCACAGCGGGCTCGTCGGTCTCGTCGTCACCAACCTCGCCAACCCGTTCTACGCCCAACTCGCCCTCGGCGCCGAGGAAGTGGTGCAGTCCTACGGCCTGCGGCTGGTGCTCGGCAACACCGCCGAACAGCTCGCGCAGGAGAAGCACCTGGTCCAGGACCTCGTCGCGCGGCAGGTGAACGGGCTGATCGTGGTGCCGGCCGGGTCCGACCAGCGGCACCTTTCCCCGGGTGAGCTGGAAGGCACTCCGCTCGTCCTGGCCGCCCGCCCGCCGGCCGGCATCGAGGCGGACACCGTGCTGGTGGACGACTTCGGCGGGGCGCGGGCGGCCACCGCGCGGCTGGTGGCGGACGGCCACGAGAGAATCGGGTTCCTCGGCAACCCTCCTACTCTCTTCACGGGTGCGGAGCGCTTCCGCGGCTGGTGGTCCGCGCTGGAGGAGGCCGGGCTGCGGCCCCGGGAGGAGTGGGTGCGGCGGGGGCCGTACACCGTCGTCACGGCCGAGGCCGCCGCGCTGGAACTGCTCGGACAGGAGGACGGCCCTTCGGCGCTGTTCTGCGCCAACAACCGGCTGACCCTGGGCGCCTGTCGCGCGGTGCGCGGTCTCGGCGCCGCCGCCGCGATCGCGGGCTTCGACGACGTGGAGTCCGCCGATCTGCTCGGGGTCCCGCTGACCCTCGCCGCCTACGCCCCCGACGAGATCGGCCGCCGCGCGGCCCAGTTGCTCGTGGACCGCCTGGAGACCGGGGCCGCAACGCGCCCGACCGGCCCGCCGCGCAGAACGGTCATTCCCACCCTGCTGGCCGTGTACGGCCGCTGAGGGACACCGAACGCGGGTCCTGCGGGGCCGGCCCGGACCTCGGTCCGGGATCGACGTCACCAGGCATGAAGTCGGCACCCGGGTCCTGCGCCGGGGCGACCGCCTGCAGGAGGGGCCGCCGCCGGGACGGTTTCTAGTGGGCGCAGAGGCAGAACGGGTGGCCGGCCGGGTCGGCGTAGACCCGCCAGTTGGCCTCCGGGCGGAGCTGGTCCGTGCGTTCCAGCACGGTCGCGCCGAGGGCGATCGCTCTCTCCTCCTCCGCGTCGAGGTCGTCCACGTCGAAGTCGAGGTGGACCTGCTGCGGACGCTCCTGGCCGGGCCACTCCGGCGCCCGGTAGCCGTCCACCCGCTGGCAGGCCAGCGGTGTCCCCTCGAAGCCCTGCACCTCGACCCAGTCGGAGTCGTCCGGGTCCACGACCACCCGGCCGCCCAGCAGATGCGCGTAGAACTCGGCGAGCCGTACCGGATCGGCACAGTCCAGCGCGACCGCCTGCAGCTTTCGAATCACTTCTGACACCCTTCGCTCCGCGGCCGCCCCCGTGGCGTCCCGCACGGGACGGTCGTACCCGGCGCAGCGTGGCGCATGCGCCGCGACACGCCGGGCGTACCGGGCCGGAGTCACGAGGGCGGCTTGTCCGCGAAGACCCACCGGTTGCCTGCCAGCGCGTCGTTCGGCTCGGGCAGCGGCCCTCGGCCGTGCAGGAGGCTGAACTCGAAGGGCGTGCGGACGGAGGCGGACCAGCCCCTGGCCGTCAGGTCTCCGGCGGAGTCGGGCCGGGGTTCACGGCTGAACAGGCCGATCAGGTCGATGCCCAACTGGCGGTGCGTCGAGGTGTAGAGCGGGCTGTCGCGGTACGCCAGGAGATCCTTCTCCAGCTTGACCTCGTACGCCAGCGCGCTGCCCGGCGCGCTCAGCCGGTCGACGGTGGTGACGAGGTGTGTCTCGGCCGCGCCCGGCAGGTAGAACAGCAGTCCCTCGGCCAGCCAGACGGTGGGTGCCGTCGGGTCGAAGCCGGCTCCGGTCAGCGCACCGGCCCAGTCGGCGCGCAGGTCGGTCGCGACCGGTGTCCGGGCCGCCTTCGGTTCGGCCGCCAGTGCGCCGAGGACCTGGTGCTTGAACGCCAGTACGCCCTCCCTGTCGATCTCGAAGACCACGCATCCGGACGGCCAGTCCAGGCGGTACGCCCGCGTGTCCAGCCCCGCCCCGAGCAGCACCACCTGGCGTATCCCGCCCGTGTGCGCCGCGTTGAGCAGGAAGTCGTCGAGGACCCGGGTCCGCAGACCGAAGTAGCGTGCGAACCGCCCCCACAGGGGGTCGGCGTCCCCGTCCGGGACCTGGTGCGGCCGGACGGGCCAGCCCGCGGAGGCGGGGGCGGCGCGCACGAAGTGCTCCGCGTAGACGTCCGCGGCCAGGCTGTCGGGGCGGTGGGTCTCGATGGCCCGGGCCGCGGCCACCAGGAGGGCGGTCGTCCCGACGCCTCTTTCCACTCCGGCGTTCACGGGTGCGGTGTCGACCATGTGTCCAGTCCTTCCGGGATGAGCACGGGTTTGACGACGCGGCCGGCGTCGCAGTCGCGCTCGGCCTCGTTGATGTCGGCGAGCGGGTAGGTGCGGATCAGCTGGTCGAAGGGGAACCGTCCGGCCTGCCAGAGGGCGATCAGCCGTGGGACCAGGAGTCCGGGGACCGCGTCCCCCTCGCAGATGTGGGAGATCCGGCGCCCGCGGTCCAGGGTTCCGGGTTCGAGCGGCAGCGCGGTGCGCAGCCGTGCCACCAGGCCCAGGTGCCCGGCCGGGCGCAGGGACCGGAGGGCGTCGTTGATCAGTTCGGCGGAGCCTGTCGTGTCCAGTGCGTAGCGCGCTCCCCCGCCGGTCAGCCGCCGGACGTGCGCGGGCAGGTCGGTCGACGCGGCGGGCAGCGGGATCGCCCGGAAACGCTCGGCGAGTGCCAGCCGGTCGGGGTGGCGGTCGACGGCGACGGTCACCGCTCCCGCCGCGGTGGCCGCCATGACCGCGGCGAGGCCCACCGCTCCGGCGCCGAAGACGGCGACCGTGTCGCCGGGAGCGACGCCGAAGGAGTTGAGGACGGCTCCGGCGCCGGTGAGGAAGCCGCAGCCGAGCGGTCCGAGCAGTTCGACGGGGAGCGAGGGATCGACCCGCACGGCGTTGCGGGCCGGCACCATCGCGTACTCCGCGAAGGAGGACTGGCCGAACCACCGGGGCGCCAGCTCGCCACCCGCCGCGTCGGTGTACCGGCCGGCGTGCTCCTCGCGTCCTCCGAAGAGGTTCAGCGGGGCGAAGGAGTCGCAGTACGCGGGTGCCGCCGCCAGGCAGCTGCGGCAGTGTCCGCAGGAGTCGAAGCTCAGCACGACGTGGTCGCCGACGCCCAGGCCGGTGCCCGTGCCCCCGGTGGCCGCGACGACTCCGGCGCCCTCGTGTCCGAGCACGGCCGGCAGCGGTGAGCGGCCTCCCGAGCGGCGTACGGCGAGATCGGTCCGGCACATGCCGCAGCCCGCGATCCGGACCAGGACCTCGCCGTCGCCGGGCCCCTCGTTCAGCATCACCTCCTCGACGGCGAACCGCTCCTCGTACGAGCGCAGTACCGCCGCGGCGAACCTCACGTCAGGCCTCCCGCGGGCGGTGCACGACGAAGGGCCGGAGATTTCCGTAGAGCCCCCAGGGGCCGCCCGCGACACCGAGGCCGCTGTCCTTGATACCCGCGAAGGGCTGCGCCAGGGACAGCTCCGCGTGGTGGTTGATCCACACCGTCCCGCACTCCAGGCGGTCGGCGACGGACTCGGCCCGGTCGAGGTCGGTTCCCCACACCGATCCGCCCAGTCCGTATCCGGTGCCGTTGGCCGCCTCGACGGCCTCGTCGAGGCTCCGGTACGGCAGGACCGGGAGGACCGGGCCGAACTGCTCCTCCGTCACGATCGCGGCGGTGGCCGGCACGTCGGTCAGGACGGTGGGGGCGAAGAAGTAGCCCGGCCGGTCCAGGCGGTGGCCGCCGGCCGCGGCCCGGGCGCCCTCGCCGAGGGCCGAGGCCGTGCGGTGCTCGACCCTGGCCAGCTGGGCGGCGTTGTTCACCGGTCCCAGTTGGGTGCCGGGGTCGAGTCCGGCTCCGACGACGGCGGTCCTCGCGCGGTGGGCGAGTGCCTCGACCACGCGGGCGTGGAGCCGGGCCGGGGCGTAGACGCGCTTGACCGCCATGCAGACCTGTCCGCAGTTGCGGAACGCCGCCCAGAACAGCCGGTCCGCGATGCGTTCCACGTCGACGTCCTCCAGCAGGACGGCGGCGTCGTTGCCGCCCAGTTCCAGGGTGACCCTGGCGAGCGAGGCGGCGGCGCCCCGGGCGACGGCCCGCCCGACGGGCACCGAACCGGTGAAGGTCACGTGGCGGATGCCGGGATGCGCCGCGAGTCCCGCGCCCAGGGGCTCGCGGCCCGTGACGATCGTCAGCACGCCCTCGGGCAGGGCACCGGAGACGACGGACGCCAGCAGTCGCGTGGCGAGCGGGGTGAACGGTGAGGGTTTGAGCACCACCGTGTTGCCCGCCGCGAGTGCCGGCGCGATCTTCGCCGAAGCCAGTTGGAGCGGGAAGTTCCACGGCACGATGGCGGCCACCGGGCCCAGCGGCCGCCAGCGGATCTCGCCGCGCACCGGTCTCTCGTCCCTGATCGGCAGGGTGGCCGGGTCGAGTTCGGTGAAGTAGCGCAGCCGGGCGGCGGTGCGGGCGACCTCCGCGTACGACTCGAAGACGGGCTTGCCCTGCTCGCGGGTGAGCAGCGGAGCGAGTTCACCGGCGGCCCTCTCCACGGCGTCGGCCGCCGCGCGCAGCGCCGTCCTCCGGGCGCCGGGGTCGGTCCGCCAGTCCCGCCAGGCCGCGTGGGCACGTTCCACGGCGGCGTCCAGGTCGGCGGCCTGCTGGTCGGGGGCCTCGTCGAAGGCCTCTCCGGTGGCCGGGTCGACGACGGCGAGGCGTCCGGCGGACGGTAGGGGGGCGCGGGGGCGTGCCGGGGGCACGAGCGCGGTCATCCCGCGGTGGCGGCAGCGGCGTGCGCCTGCACGTGGCGGTCCATCTCGGCGCGGAAGGCGGCCACCAACTCGGGCCGGATCCGCCCGGAGTTGCGGTCGCCTCCCTCGCAGACCGCCCCTCTGACCCCGACGATGTCCGTCTCGATGCGGGCCAGTTCGCCCAGGTCGCCGGCCTTGACGCTGCCCGCGAGGGCCGCGAGGAGTCCGGCCTCGTGAGCGCGTTGCACGAACTGGGCGCAGATGTCGGGCGGAACGTGGTCGAACAGCCGGGTCCCGTCCTTGATCGCGGTGTCGAGCATCGCCGCGTCGCAGCCGGAGCGGTGGGCGATGTGGGGCAGGGCGAGCGGGTTGACGCAGCCGACCCGGTGGGCGTCGGCGTAGCCCGAGGCGACGACCAACGCGTCGGACCGGTACTCCTTCACCGCCCGGACCACCCCGCGCATGACGTCCACGGCCTGCCCGGGCGTCGTGCAGCCGTAGAGGCCGACCTTGATGTAGGTGGCTCCGGAGACGGCCGCGCCGAGCGCCGCCTGGGCCACCGTGCCGGGCTTGTACGGTACGTCCCCCACGGTGGCGGAGACCGGCTTGTGCGCGGGGACGGCCGCGCGGATCTCCCTGATCACCCAGGGGAAGTTCGCGCCGAGCGAGCCTTCGTCGGGCTTCTTGACGTCGACGATGTCCAGGTGTTCGGCCGCCTGCGCGCAGTCGCGGGCCTCTTCGACACCGTCGGGAGAGATGAGGAGCAGCAAGGTGGGTCCCTTCCCCGCATGTCCACCTGCTCGGGGCAGGTGCACGGATTCCGCCTGGTTGGTGCGCGGTCCGCACATCATTTCCACGCCCGGCCGAATGGGGCAGGGCGCGCGCGGTGACACAGGGGGCATTTCCGGGACCTGCCCACGCCGGGCGCAGCGCGCCGTCCCGCACCGGGCCGGCGGGGCGCGGCTACGCCCACTGGCGGCGGTCGGTTCCGCCCTGATAGGGGGCAGGCCCCGGGCTCGCGTCTTGACTCTCCAGTGGCTGGAGACCGGAGAGTGGGGTCATGAACGGCGCGAAGTCCCTGCACTCGATCGGTGGCCTGTCGGCCCTCACCGGCGTCCCGGTACGGACGATCCGGTTCTACTCGGACACCGGACTCCTGCCGCCCACCGACCGCACCCGGGCGGGCTACCGCCGCTACGGCGACGCGGCCCCGGGCCGCCTCCGCCTGATCTGCGTCCTGCGTGACCTGGACGTCGGTCTCACCACGATCCGCCGCGTCCTGGACGGTGACCTCTCCGTCGCCGAGGTCGCGGCCGCACACGCCGATGCCACCACCCTTCGGATCCGCGCGCTGCGGATGCGGCAGAGCCTGCTGCGTCTCGTCGCCCGGCGCGGTTCCGGCCCGGAGGAGACCGTTCTCATGCACCGCCTCACCCGCCTGACGTCCGCCGAACGAGAGACCCTGGTGAGCGACTTCGTCGCGGGTCTCACCGCCGAGGGCTCCGAGGTCCGCGGCGCGGCGGCCGTGCTGCGCACCGCCCTGCCCGTCCTTCCCGACGATCCTTCCGACGCCCGGCTCGACGCCTGGGTGGAGCTGGCCGAGCTGATGGCCGACGACGGCTTTCGCGCGCGGATGGCCCGCGCGCCGTTCCCGCCCGCCGACGAGGACGCCCTGCCGGGCGTGGCTCCCGGGACGGCGGCCGCGCTCGTGCCCTTCGTCAGGGAGGCGGTCGCCGCCGCGAGGAAGGCCGGGACCGCCGCGGACAGTGCCGGTGCCGGGCCCGTCGTCGACTCCGTGGCGGAACGCTTCGCCGCCGCGCTCGGCCGCGCGGACGGCCCCGAGCTGCGGCGGTGGATGGCCCAGGTGTTCGAGGCGGGGCACCACCCGCTCGTCGAGCGGTACTGGCGGCTCGTCTGGACCGTCAACGACTGGCGGATCATCGACGGCCACCTGCCGTTCCAGCCGTGGATGATCGAGGCCCTGGCCCGGTCGGGGCGCTCGGAATCGTCGTCGTGACAGTCGCGCGACCGTGTCTGCGGCACCCGCCGCACCGGCGCGGCGGGGGTGCTGATGGGATGGGCGGATGCGCACCCGCACCGCCGCTCCGGCGGCCCTCGCCGCGACCCTCCTGCTGCTCGCCGCCTGCGGAACGGAGCGCGCGGAGACGGGGTCCATCCCCTCCGCCGCGCCCGTCGACGACCCGGGCCGGGACGGGGTACGCGTCATCTCTCTCACCGTTCCCTCTCCCTCCGCCTCCCCTTCGCCCAGCCGCAGCTACTCCGTCTCCGCCGACCGCCTCGCCACCGGCGCGGACTCGGGGGTCTCGGCCGGCTACGAGGTCACGAACGAGAGCGCCGAGGCACTGACGTACTCGGTCGTCCTCACCTTCGCGAGCGAGGACGGCGGGGCCGTGGCGAACCAGGAGGTGACCGTGCGCGACGTCGGTCCCGGCAAGACCGTCCGGGGCACCGTGCACGCCGGGGAGCTGCCGCCCTCCGCCCCGCGGATCACACGGGCCAGGGTCCTGAAGGTGACGAAGGTCCCCGCCGGCGAGGCGCCGGCCGACCCGGGCGCCTGCCCCGCTTCCGGTGTCCGGGTCAGTGCCGACCGGGGTGACGCGGCCATGGGGCTGCGGGTCGTGGGCCTGCACCTCGACAACTGCGGCACGCGCGACTACACCGTGAAGGGGTACCCGCGGCTGGAGCTCCTCGACGAGAACTTCCGGCCCGTCAACGGTGTGGACGTCCTCGACGGCAGTGGCGGGATCACCACCGGCGCCGGACCCGACGAGGCGCCCAGGACGGTCGCCCTCGCGCCCGGTGAGTCGGCGACCGCCGCCCTCGTCTGGCGCAACACCACCGAGTCCGGCACCCCCGTGAACGTGCCCCACGTGCGGGTCCGGGCCAGGACCGGCGCCGACCCGGTGACGGTGACGCCGGAACTCGACCTCGGAACGACCGGGAAGCTCGGGGTCCGGCCCTGGAAGAAGGCGGACAGCCAGGGCCGGCCCGCGGCGGGACCGTCATGACGTGACTCGGCGGGCCCGTCTCAGTCCTCGACGGTCATGTCTCCGAGTCCGAGCCAGCCGTCGCCGTTCTGCGTCGCGTTGGCGAAGCGGAGCTTCTTGGCGTCGGGGTTGATGTCCTCCAGGGGGTTCTTCGCCTTCATGACGAGCTGGTAGTCCCCGGCCGTGACACCGGACAGGTCGATGTCCTGGTCGAAGTACTCGGGGTAGCCGTAGTCGAGGTGGGCGGGGTCGGAACCGGCGTTCCAGTCGGGGAAGGCGCGGATCTTGCACGGCATGACCTCGCGCAGGTCCCAGGAGGTGTCCCAGATCCTGACGACGTGGCCGGCGGAGTCCTTCAGACCGAGGCTCACGGTCCACGGGTAGTAGAAGGGCGCGACGCCGTCGTTGGCGATCCGTACGCCGACGGTGGTCGCGCCCTGCGCGGTGTCGTGGAAGTAGGCGTGGTCGACCGTCAGGTCGTAGCCCATGGTGCGGACCGCGGCGGCCACGTTCGGATCGTCGGCGGCGTACTCGGCGCTCTTCTCGTTGATCTTCCAGGTGGTGTGCTCCAGTTCGATGCACGCCCGCATGTCGTCCACGTCGCCGGACCCGCCGGGCCAGTCGTCGAAGGCCCTGGACTGGATCTCGGGGCGTACCTCGCCGCCCATGGAGGCGGTGATCCACCGGTTCTCCACGCCGTGGTCGAGGGCCTTCTGGAGCTGGGACCAGGAGGCACCGCCCATCGACTGCGGCAGGGTGACGCCGGCCGGGGGATCGCCCTCGCGGAAGCAGAACGAGTCGTCGTGGTAACCGACGGCGGGCAGGTCGTCGGCCGCGCCTCCGGCGTTGTCCGCCGCCCGCACCTCGATCCTGGTGCGGGTGAAGGCCTTGTCGAACGCCTCGATGATCTCCGCGCCGTGGGCGTCGGTGGGCATGAGGTTCGGGTAGCCGTCGGCGGTGTCGGTGTCGTAGGGCCAGGTGTGCCACTCGCCCCACAGGCCGATCAGGCCCATGTGGATGTAGCCGAGGCGCGGATCGCCGTCGTAGCGGGCGCCGAAGGCGGCGACGAAGTCCTTGAGGCCGTCCAGCAGGTAGCGGTTGTCGTAGTCCGGGCTGGTGGTGTCCCACTCCCCGTTGTGGCGGTAGTCGACGTGCCCGTCGAAGCAGTGCGGGATGGCGTTGGTGGGATGGCCGCCGGCGTCGTGCGGGTACTCCATGTAGAAGCGGATGGCCGCCTGGTTGCCGTAGGAGGCGACCTCGTCGAGGGCGTCGTCGACGAGGTCCCAGTCGTACGTGCCGCAGTCGTCGGCGTCGGTCATGACCTCGGACAGGCCGAAGTAGGTCCAGGTGAGGGAGTGCGGGTAGCCCGTGTTCTGGTCGGCGCCCGGCGCGTAGAAGCGGGCGAATCCCTTGAGCGGGTTGTCCAGCGGCGTGTCGGCACGCTCCAGGGAGTGCGCGGGGAGCGAGGGGTCGGGGTCCGGGCCGGGTTCGGGGCGCTCGGGGGCGCCCGCGGCCGCCGGGCCGGCGTCCGGCCCCGAGCCCTGACCGGCCTGATCGGCCTGGGCGGTGACCGGCAGCACGGCCGCGGCCAGCGCGAGGGCCGTGCCGCAGATTCCGACCAGCATGTTTCTGCCGCGTCGTCGTGCGAAGGTGCGCATCCTGACAACCTCCGAGTGGGGGGGGCGGGATCCGGTGGGGGCGGGGTCCGGCAGGGGCGGGAACCCACCTGATTTATGAGACAGCGTTGACAAAGTTTCGCTGCTGCTCATCAATATGTAGCCACGGTGCCCCACTGGCAAGAGGTGCGGCGCAATACCTTCGGAGGGGAACCATGGGCGCCAACACCGCAGTTGCGCGACCGCGCGGGCCCGCCGGCCCCGCCTCGGGCGAGGCCCCCGCCCCTGGCAGAGCACGGCGCGCTCCCGACGACCGGAAGGCGGCCTGGCTGTTCCTGGCGCCCGCGCTGCTCGGCTTCGCGCTGTTCTACGCCTATCCGACGGTGCGCGGCGTCTACTACTCGCTCACCGACTACAACCTCCTCGCCGCCCCGAACTTCACCGGCGCCGAGAACTACCAGCAGCTCGTCACCGACGACCAGTTCTGGAACGCACTGAAGGTCACCGGCTACTACGTGGTGGTCAACATCGGGTCGCAGACCCTGCTCGCGCTGCTCCTGGCGGCGCTGATGCACCGGCTGACCCGCTCGGTGGTACTGCGCGCCATGCTCCTGGTGCCCTGGCTGGTCCCCAACGTCACCGTCGGTCTGCTGTGGATGTGGCTGCTGGACACCAACCTCGGTTTCGTCAACCACATCCTCAACACCCTGGGCCTCGGGACCACCGGTTTCCTCTCCTCGCCCGACTGGGCGATGCCGTCCATCGCCGCCGTCAACGCCTGGGCGTACACCGGGTACACGGCGCTGCTGCTGTACGCCGGAATGGTGCAGATTCCCCAGTACCTGTACGAGAGTGCCTCGTTGGACGGGGCCGGCGAGATCCGCATGTTCACCAGGATCACCCTGCCGCTGCTGCGTCCCGTGCTCGCGCTGGTCCTGGTGGTGTCGCTGATCGGCTCGTTCCAGATCTTCGACACCATCGCGGTGACCACCCAGGGCGGCCCGGTGGGCGCCACCCGGGTCATCTACTTCTACATCTACGAGCAGGCCTTCACGTACTTCCACATGGGCTACGCCTCCGCCGTGGCCGTCGTGCTCGCCCTGATCCTCGGGGTACTGACCGCCGTACAGATGCGCCTGCTGCGCGCCTCCCGCTCGGACCTGGCCTGAGGAGGCGGACGTGACACAGACACTCACCGGCACCGAATCGGGAACCGGAACCGGAACCGGAACCGGAGTCGGCGCCGGAACCGGGACCCGCACCCGCCCCGGCGCCGCCGCCCGCAAGCGGCTCACGCCCGGCCGGATCGTCGCCTGGGCGGTCCTCGCGGCCGCGCTGGTCGCGACCGTCTTCCCCTTCTACTGGATGGTCCGCACCGCGCTGACTCCGGCGGCCGACCTCTACTCCGACTCGACCTCGCTGGTCCCCCAGCACCCCACGATGGTCAACTTCCTGCGGGTCATGGGTCTGACCAGCCAGGAGGAGGCCGTGGCGGCCGGCGGCTCGGGCGCCCAGGTCGACTTCCTGCGGTACCTGCTCAACTCCGTGGTCTACAGCGGACTGATCGCCGTGCTGCAGACGCTGTGCTGCGCCATGGCGGGATACGCCTTCGCCCGCCTCCGCTTCCCCGGCCGCGACGCCGTCTTCGGGGTGCTGATCGCCGCCCTGATGGTGCCGCCGATCTTCACCCTGATGCCCAACTTCGTCCTGGTGAAGGACCTGGGCTGGCTGAACACCTTTGCCGGCATGGTCGCGCCGACCGTGCTGATGACACCGTTCGCGGTCTTCTTCCTGCGGCAGTTCTTCCTCTCCATCCCCCGTGAGGTGGAGGAGGCGGCCATCCTGGACGGCGTCGGCGCCTGGGGCCTGTTCTGGAGGGTCGTGCTGCCGATGAGCCGGGGCCCGCTCCTCACCATCGGGCTCACCACCACCGTCTGGGCGTGGAAGGACTACCTCTGGCCGCTGCTGACCGGCCGCGACGAGGAGGTGCGGGTGCTGACCGTGGCCCTCGGCATCTTCCAGCAGCAGTCGCCCAACACCTCGCCCGACTGGACGGGGCTGATGGCCGGCTCGACGCTCTCGGTGCTGCCCGTCCTGGTCCTGCTGATCCTGCTCGGCCGCCGCCTGGTCGAGTCCCTCAACTTCACCGGCGGCAAGTAGACCGCCCCGCGGTACTAGCCAGGAAGGCCCCACCCCCATGAGATCCCTGCGCGTGCGCGCCGGCGCGGCCCTGCTGTGCCTGGCGGCCTCCGCCTCCCTCGTCTCCTGCGGCGGCTCCGACGACACCGCCGCCGACGGCACCGTCACCCTCGACTACTGGCTGTGGGACGACCGCCAGCTGCCCGCCTACGAGGACTGCGCGGCCGCCTTCCACGAGGACAACCCGAAGATCAAGATCAAGATCACCCAGACGGCCTGGCTGCAGTACTGGCAGAACCTGACCACCCAGCTCGTCTCCGGCGAGGCCCCCGACGTCTGGGTCAACCAGACCACGTACTCCCCGACCTACGCCACCGGCGGGCAGATCCTCGATCTGCAGCCCCTGGTGGAGCGGGACGACGTGGACCTCTCCGGCTACCAGCCCGGCCTCACCGAGCCCTGGGTCAAGGACGGCAAGCGCTACGGCCTGCCCAAGGACTGGGACACCGTGGCGGTGGTCTACAACACCGACATGCTCGAGAAGCAGGGCGTGGACGCGGCCGACCTGCAGAACCTGACCTGGAACCCCACCGACGGCGGCACCATGGAGGAGGTCGTCGCCAGGGCCACCGTCGACACCAAGGGCCGCAACGGCCTCGACCCGGACTTCGACAAGAAGCACGTCGCGGTCTACGGCTACCTGCCCGAGTGGGAGGACGCCTCCCAGGGGCAGAACGGCTGGGGCGAGTTCGCCGCCATCAACGGCTTCCAGTACCTCGACAAGAACCCCTGGGGCACCGAGTACCGCTTCGACGACCCAAAGCTGATCGAGACCCTCGACTGGTACAAGCACCTGATCGACAAGGGGTACGCGCCGAGCCTCGCCCAGAAGTCGGAGCTGGGCAACACCGAGCTGCTCTCCGCGGGCAAGGCCGCGATGACGCTCGCCGGTTCCTACTCCATCTCCAGCTACACCGGTCAGAACGCGCGGCAGGACTTCGACTTCGCGCCGCTGCCGACCGGCCCGGCCGGTCGCAAGAGCGCCATCAACGGCCTGTCGGACGCCATCTGGGCCGGGACTCCGCACAAGGAGGAGGCCTGGAAGTGGGTCAAGTTCCTGGGATCCGCCGAGTGCCAGGACCTCGTCGCCGAGCGGGCCGTCGTCTTCCCGGCGCTCACCTCGTCCACCGAGAAGACCCTCGCCGCCTACCGGGCCAAGGGCGAGGACGTCTCGGTCTTCACCGACGCCGCGGCGGCGAAGGACGGCACCTTCCTGCTGCCCATCACCGAGCGCGGCACCGAGATCGGGCCCATCGTCCAGGACGCCATCCAGTCCGCGATCCTCGGCCAGACCTCCACCGAGGAGGCCATGAGGACGGCGAACGACAAGGTCAACGCCCTCCTCGAATAGCCGCTCACCCCGTACCCACCCCTACCCGCGACACAAGGAGACACATGGCCCGGCTCGTGACCCTCGGCGAGCGCACCTTCGCCGTCGAGGCCGCAGGCGAAGCCCCGCCCGAACCCGTCGACGGCGGCCTGCTGCTGCCACCCGGCCGGGTGGCCCTGCTGCACGGCCTCGGGGACGCGCTCTTCTACCGCCACGGCCACAACTCCTGGAGCCCGTGCGGCTGGCGCCGCCTGTCCGAGGCACCGCTCAGGATCGAGAACCCCGAACGCCGGGTCACCGCCGACGACACCGCGTGGGACGACCCGGCCCGGCACCACTCCTCCGCCGTCGCCGCGCTCCAGGGCGAGGACGGCCGGGTCCTGCTGCTCGGCGCGCTCGGCCTCGACGTACCGCGTCTGACCGCGGACCGGGACACCCTCTCCGGGTGGTACGAGCGGGACGGCGCACCGTGGTTCCTGGCGTACGGCGACGAGGAGCAGGTCTTCGCCGACTACACCCGGCACCTCGCCGCCCGCCTCGGCAGCAGCGGCAAGCGGGCCGGCAACGTGTGGTGCAGCTGGTACGCGTACTACGAGGGGATCACCGAGAAGCAGCTCGGCGCGGACATCGCCGACCTCGGCGCCCTGCCCTTCGACGTCGTCCAGGTCGACGACGGCTGGGAGCGGACCGTCGGCGACTGGGAGGCCAACGACAAGTTCCCCTCGGGCATGCGGGCGCTGGCCGGCCGGATCACCGACGCCGGGCTGCGGCCCGGCCTCTGGCTCGCCCCGTTCATCCTGCTCCCCGACTCGCGCACCGCACGCGAGCGGCCCGAGCTGCTGCTGCGCGACGCCGACGGCGCGCCCGTGGTCGCCGGCCACAACTGGGACACCGGGTACTGGGCGCTCGACCTCACCTCGCCGGCGGCGCAGGAACACCTGCGGGAGACGATCCGACGGGTCGTCCACGAGTGGGGATTCACCTACCTCAAGCTGGACTTCCTGCAGGGCGGCGCGGTGCCCGGCGCCCGGTTCGCGGACGTCGGCCGCGAGGAGGCGTACCGGACCGGTCTGCGGATCATCCGCGAGGCGGCGGGGCCGGACGCGTACCTGCTGGCCAGCGGGGCGCCGTTGCTGCCCTCGCTCGGTCTCGCCGACGGTGTGCGCAGCGGCCCGGACGTGGCGCCGATGTGGGAGCACTACGCGACCCGGGACCCGTCCGACGCTCTGGCCCGCAACGCCGTCGTCAACACGGTGCACCGGCTGTGGCAGACGCCGCTCCTCGAGGTCGACCCGGACGTGGTGTACTTCCGCAGCCGCCTCAACCTGCTGACCGAGCAGCAGCAGCGGTGGCTGCGCGATCTCGCCGACGTGTGCGGGTTCCGGGCGGTCTCGGACCCGCCGGGGTGGCTGCGCCCGGACGAGCTGGAGGCGATGACCGCGTATCTGGAGGCCCGCCCGGCGGTGCGCCGGCTCGGCCGTTACCGCTTCGCGCTCGACGGACGGGAGGTCGACCTCACCCCGGCCGTGCTCCCCGGCGCGGAACAGCGGTATCCGATCGCCTGACCTCCGGCACCGGCACGTGCGCCGTACCGAGTTAGTAAACTCCTCAGCATTATCCAGCGGCGCGCACAGCAACCCTCGCAGGGAGTACCAAGCATGGCGACGACCGGAACAGACCTGTCCCGGATGCGCGAGTTGAACCAGCTGTCCATCGTGTGGGCGCTGCGCGGCAACCCGCCGTCGACGGTCACCGAACTCGCGGGCCGGGCCGGTCTGTCGCGTCCCGCCGTGGACGTCCTGGTGCAGGCACTGGTGACGGACGGCTGGGCGGAGGTGGAGGAACCCGGGGCCAGCAGCGCCGTGGGGCGCCCCGCGCGCCGGTACCGGTTCCGGGCCGACGCCGGGCACGTGCTGGGCATCGACGTGGGCGTGCACAAGATCCTCGCGGTGCTGAGCGACCTGGAGGGCAACCTCGTGGGGACACTGCGCAGGCCGGTCGACCCCGACGCGCCGCCCACGGCACGGCTGTCGGAGGTCGACCGGGTGATCGACGACGTCCTCGGGGCGGCCGGGATGGCACCGGCCGACGTGTGGGCCGTGACGCTCGGGGTGACCGGCCCGGTCGACACGGCGGGCCGGACCAGCCTGTCCACTCCCCTGCCCGGCTGGACCGCCGCCGACCCGGTCGCCCACCTCGCGGCCCGCTTCTCCTGCCCCGTCCGGATCGAGAACGACTGCAAGCTCTCGGCCGTGGCCGAGCGGTGGAACGGAGTCGCCCAGGACGCCGACGACATCGTCTTCCTCCTCGCCGGCCTGCGCACCGGCGCCGGTCTCATCCTGGACGGCACCCTGCGGCGCGGCCACGGCGGCGCGGCGGGTGAGATCGGCGCCCTGAAGGCGGTGCGCTGGCTGACCGCGCCGGACCACCTCCAGTCCTGCCCCGGCATTCCGGCGACGGCCGCGCCCGGGGAGGCCGCCGCGTGGGTCTTCCAGGCGGCCAGGGACGGCGACCGGGAGGCAACCAAGGCCGTGCGCCGCTACACCCGCGACCTCGCGGTGGGGGTGGCGGCGCTGGTGCTGACCCTGGATCCGCAGGTCGTCGTCTACGGCGGGGGCTTCTCCCGCTCGGCCGACGTGGTGCTCGAACCGCTGCGCCGCGAACTGACCAAGCACTGCCTGCGCCTGCCGGAACTGCGCGCCTCCACCCTCGGCGACGAGAGCGTGGCCCTGGGCGCGGTGCGCCTCGCGCTGGACGAGGTCGACAGCCGGCTGCTGAGCGACGGGCTCTCCGCGCCGAGTGCCCCGCACCGGTAGGCCCCGACGGCAGCACCCTCCCCGCGTGCGCCGAACCCACATCGCACAACCCCGCACCGCACAGACACCGCACACCGCACCGACCGCTCCTCGCCGGGAACGGGCCGGGAACGAAGGGACGTCCCAGTGAGCCAGCGCGACCAGACACCGGTACCCGAACTGCGCGTGGGGGTGGTCGGCATCGGGCAGCGCGCGCCGATGGCCGCACTGGCGAACGTCCCCGGTGTCGCCCGGGTCGTCTCCTGCGCCGATCCGGATCCACGGGGCCGGGCCGACGCCCTGAAGCTCTTCGGACCGGACGTCGTGCTGCACGAGCGGTACGAGAAGATGGCCGACGACGGTCTCGACGCCGTGTTCGTCCTCACTCCGGACTACGTGCACACGCAGCCCGCGCTGTTCTTCCTGGCCGCCGGGGTACCCGTGTTCGTGGAGAAGCCCCTCGCGATCACCGTCGAGGACTGCGACACGCTGCTCGAAGCCGCCCACGACACCCGCAGCCGCCTCTATGTGGGCCACAACCTGCGTCATCTCCCGGTGCTGCGGCGGATGCGCGAGCTGATCGACGACGGCGCGATCGGACGGGTGCGCGCGGTGTGGTGCCGCCACTTCGTCGGGCACGGCGGGGACTACTACTTCAAGGACTGGCACGCGGAGCGCGCCAACACCACCGGGCTGCTCCTCCAGAAGGGCGCGCACGACCTCGACGTCATCCACTGGCTGGCCGGCGGCTACTCCAGGAGCGTCGTCGCACAGGGCGACCTCGCGGTCTACGGCGGCAACCCGAGGCGCGGCGCCGACGATCCGGTGCCCGCCGACGGGCGCATGCCCGACTGGTTCGACCCGGAGGTCTGGCCGCCGTCCGCGCTGCGGGAGCTGAACCCCGTCGTCGACGTAGAGGACATCAGCATGATGCTGGCCCGCCTGGACAACGGCGTCCTCGCCAGCTACCAGCAGTGCCACTTCACTCCGGACTACTGGCGGAACTACACCGTGATCGGGGACGAGGGCCGGCTGGAGAACTTCGGCGACGGCATGGAGGGCGATCCCGCGACGATCCAGGTGTGGAACCGGCACCGCTCCGGCTACCGGCGCGACGCCGACCTCACCGTCACCGTCGACACCCCGTCCGAGGACGACCACGGCGGCGCGGACCGGGCGCTGGTCGACGAGTTCCTCCGCTTCGCCGCCGCCGGGGGCCCCACGGAGACCTCACCGGTGGCCGCGCGGGAGGCGGTCGCCGCCGCGGTGGCCGCCACCGCCTCCCTGCGGTCCGGCGGCACACCGGTCGACGTCTCCCCGCCCGCGCCCGCGATCGCCGACTACTTCCGGGAGCACCAGCCGGCGGGACCGCGAGGCTGAGACTGCGGAGTCCCCGGGCCGGCGCACGGTCACTAACTTGTTGTCCAGTCGACAAGTTTTTGTTAGCGTGCACTCCATGACCACTGCCCGCCGTACCCAGCAGGAGCGCCGCGACCTGGCCGAGAACGCCCTGCTCACCGCCGCCGCCGAACTGGTGGCCGAGCAGGGCGTCCGCTCGCTGACGCTGGCCCGGGTCGGCGAGCGGGCCGGGTACAGCCGCGGGCTCGTCACCCACCACTTCGGTTCCAAGCAGGGGCTCGTGGAGCACCTGGCGCGTTCGGCGCAGAGCGGGTTCGTCCCCGGTCTCGGCGATCTGCCTCCCGGCCTGGACCGGCTCCTGCGCCTGATCGACGGGTACATCGCGGCGCTGGGGAGCATGAACCTGCGCAACAAGGTATTTCTGATGCTCTGGGCCGAGTCCGCCACCCTGCCCGAGCTGGTGCCGATCTTCCACGAGCGGGCGGAGGTGTTCCTCGCCGACCTGCGGGAGGACCTCACCGCGGGCATCGCCGACGGCACCGTCCACCCCGGCGTCGCACCCGAGGAGACGGCGATCGCCGTGTTCGGGCAGCTGCGCGGCATCGGGCTGCAGCGCCTGCTCGACCCGGGCCTCGTGGACACCGAGCGGCTGCGCGGCCCCGTCACCGCCCACTGGCACCGCGCGCTGACCCGGCACTCGTCCTGACCCCGGCGGCAGCGTCCGGCCCGGCTCCGGACGGCAAGGAGGCCCGGGTGGACGAAGAGGCGTGCGTGGGCAAAGAGGCGCGCGGAAACGAAGAGGCGCGGCCGGACGACGAGGCACGGGCGCACCCCGCGAAGCGGGCGACCCGGCGCTCGGACGCTCGGCAGAACCGGGAGCGCATCCTCGCCGCGGCGCTGACGGAGCTGACGCGGTCGCCGGACGCCCCGGTGAGCGCCATCGCCCGCCGGGCGGGGGTCGGCCAGGGTACGTTCTACCGCAACTTCCCCGATCGGCAGGCCCTGCTCCTCGAGCTGTACCGCCACGAGCTGGAGCAGGTCGCCGACGGCGCCGTGGAGCTGCTCCGGACCCGTCCGCCGGACCTGGCCCTGCGCGAGTGGATGGACCGGCTCGCCCGTTTCGCCATGGCGAAGGCGGGGATCGCCGATGCCATGCAGCAGGCCGTGCATGCCCCGGCCGCGTCCGCGAAGTCCGGGCGCGATCCCGTCGCCTCGGGAGCCGGCCTCCTGCTGCGTGCGGCCCAGGAGACCGGTGCGGTACGGGCCGACGTCACGGTCGACGACTTCACACTGGCCATCGCCGGGCTGTGGCACATCGACCCGCGCAGCGACTGGCAGCCACGCGCTGCCAGGCTCCTGGACCTGGTGATGGACGCGCTGCGGACCCACCCGGAAAGCCCGCCGCGGCGATGAGTTCCGGTGCCGGACCGGGTCCACACTGTATGACTCGTATCGTCGCCGACATCTCGATCTCCCTCGACGGCTTCGTCACGGGGCCCGGTCCGGGCCCGGACAGCGGCCTGGGCGCCGGAGGCGAGGCCCTGCACACCTGGGCCTTCTCAGACGACCCCGAGGACCGCCGGATCCTGCGCGAGGGCACCGCCCGCTCGGGCGCGGTCGTCCTGGGCCGCCGCCTCTTCGACGTGGTCGACGGGCCGGGCGGCTGGGACGACACCACCGGGTACGGAGCCGGTGAGGTCGGCAGACCGGCGTTCGTCGTCGTGACGGCCTCCCCGCCCGAGTCGGTGCGGCTCACCGGTCTCGACTGGACGTTCGTCACGACGGGCCTCGCCGACGCCGTGGCCGCCGCGCGCGCACGCGCCGAGGCGGCGTCCGCCGACCGCGGCGCCGACCTCGACGTGGTCCTCATGGGCGGCGGCGCCACCATCGGCTCGGCGCTCGAAGCCGGGCTGGTCGACGTGCTGTCCGTGCACCTGGCGCCCGTCGTGCTGGGCGCCGGGACTCCGCTGTTCACCGGCGGCACCCGGCACCCGCTGGTGCGGCGCGGCGTCACCGGCGGCACCCGGCACCCGGCACCCGCTGGTGCGGCGCGGCGTGACCGCGACACCGGCGGCCACCCACCTGGTGTACGACGTCCGCTGACCGCCGTCAGGGGAAGTGCAGGGCGACGGTGAGCCCGCCCTCCTTCCCGGCCTCGGCCGTGAGCGCGGCGTCGTGGGCCCGGGAGATGGAGCGCACGATGGACAGGCCGAGTCCGTGGCCGTCCGTGGCGGTGCGGTCCCGGGCGTGCCGGCGGAAGGGCTCGAACAGGTCCGCCACCCGGTCCTGGGGCACGTGCGGGCCGGTGTTGGTCACGGTCACGGTGCGGTCCTCGACCCGTACGCGGACCCGGCCGCCGGGGTGGTTGTACTGGACGGCGTTGTGGACGAGGTTGGCCAGCAGGTGGCGCAGGAGGAGGGGGTTGCCCACGACGGTCAGCGGGGCGGGCGCCGTGACGTCGAGGGTCACGCCGTGCCGGGTGGCCCGCGCGGTGTGCTCGTCGGCCACGGCGTGCGCCGTGCGCGCCAGGTCGACGCTCTCGGTCTCGTCCAGGCCCCGGTCGCTGCGGGCCAGCAGCAGCAGCGCGTTGATCAGCTGCTCGGCCTCGCGGTTGGCGGTGAGCAGGTCCTCGCGGACCTCGGCGATGCCGTCGGTGACGGGGTCGGCGAGGCCGACCTCGATGCTGGCGCGCTGGACGGCCAGGGGTGTCTTCAGTTCGTGGGAGGCGTTGGCGACGAAGCGGCGCTGGCTCTCGAAGGCGCCTTCGAGCCGGTCGAGCATGGTGTCGAAGGTGTCGGCGAGGCGGTGGAGTTCGTCGTCGGGCCCGGTCAGCGCCAGCCGCTGGTGGAGGTTCTGTTCGCTGATGCGGCGGGCGGCCGCCGTCATGGAGGCGACCGGGCGCAGGGCCCGCCCCGCCAGCCACCAGCCGAGCACTCCCGCCAGCACCGCCGTGATCATGAGTCCGACGGCGGACCAGAGCACCGTCTGGCGCAGCGCGGTGTCCTGGACGGCCTGCACGGTCCGGTCGATCTTGCGGACCTCGATGCCACGGTCCCCGGCCCCGGTCGGCGCCGGTACCGTGCCGGTGGAGTGCGCGGGTCCGGACGACACGCCGCCGGTCACTCCCCCGTACCTGATCTCCATGCCGTCGATCTGCTGCGCCGTGCCGTATCGCGCGAGCACCACGACGAAGACCAGCAGCACCACTCCGGCGAGCAGGACCACCGCGCCGATGGCGGTGGCGAGCCGGACCCGGAAGGGAATGTCGCGCAGGTGGATCCGGGGGTTCAGTCGCACAGCCGGTAGCCCTGTCCGTTGTCCGCGGCGATGCGGGCGGCGCCGCCGAGTTTGCCGCGGAGCCGGCTGACCGTGGCGCGCACCGCGCTGGTGCGCGGGTCGAGGTGCTCGTCCCACACGGTGCGCACGAGTTCGTCGTGCGGGACGGGCGCGCCCCGTGCCGCCATCAGCAGCTCCAGCACGGAGAACTCCTTGGGCGTCAGCTCCAGTGTCCTGCCCTCCACGGTCACCCGGCGCTTCGCCCGGTCGAGACCGATGTCCTGGTGCCGCAGGAGGGCGGGCGGTGCCTTGGCCGTACGGCGGCTCAACGCGCGCACCCGCGCGACCAGTTCGGCGAAGTCGAAGGGCTTGGACAGGTAGTCGTCGGCGCCGAGCGCCGTGAGTCCGTACACCCGGTCGGTGATCTCTCCGGCCGCGGTCAACATCAGGATCGGCGGCGCACCGTCCGCCGCGCGCAGCCGGCGGCACAGTTCGTCGCCGGTCATCACCGGCAGATCGCGGTCGAGGATCAGGACGTCGTAGTCGGTGACCAGGCACATCCGCTCGGCCGCGTCCCCGGAGCCGGCGACGTCGACGGCCATCGCCTGGCGGCGCAGACCGGTGGCGATGGTGCGGGCCAGTATGCGGTGGTCCTCGGCTACCAGAACTCTCATGCGCCCATGAAAGCAAGGTCACGATTGCGCGGGGATAAGGAAGCGTCGCGCGGGGATGAGGAAGCGTCGCGCGGGGACAAGGATGCGCCGCGCGGGGCGGCACCGGCCGCGGGCGGGCCGGACTTCCTTATGCCGCTGTAACGCGTTTATCGGGCTGCAAGCGGCCGCCTGTTCTCCTCGTCGCCATGAACTTCGTCAAGCGCGCCGGGACGAGCCTGCGTGCCCGCAAGTCCAAGGCCGCCGCCCTGCTGGCGGTCTTCGTGGTGCTGTGCACTCTGCTGCTGGGCGGCTTCCTGCTGCAGGGGGCGACGGTCCGTCAGGAGGCGGAGGTGCAGCGCCGCGTCGGCGTGGACGTGACCGTGCGGGGCGAGGGGCTGACCCGGCACCTCGCGGACCGGCTCGGCGGCTCGGAGCGGGTGCACCGCTACAACCCGGTGCTCTCGCTGCGGGCCGGTGCCCGGGGTTTCGCACCCCTGCGGAGCGAGGGCGGCGGGTCCGACGGGGCGGGCGCAGGGGACGGGGAGCAGCCCGCCGTGGCGCTGAACGGCGTACGGGACTTCGGTCTGCTGCTGCCCTTCTCCTACGGATCGGCCAGGATCACGGCGGGGCGCGGTGTCGCTCCCGGGGACGCGGACCGCGACGTCGTCGTGGTCGAGGAGCGGCTGGCCGCGAGGAACGGTCTGGCGCCGGGTGACACCCTGCGGCTGGCCTCGGCCGACGGCGAACGCACCGTGTCCGCGACCGTCGTGGGGGTGTTCCGCGACCCGGCGCCGGACCCGGCCCGGTGGACGCCGTCGTACGAGCTGCCCGGCAATCTGCTGTACGTGCCCGTGCGCACGGCGGAGCGGCTCGGCGCGGGGGCCTCGGACGTCCGGGAGGCGGTCTTCCGGATCGGCGCGCCCGAGCAGGCCGAAGGGCTGCACTCCGCGGCCGAGCGGCTGCTCGGGGGCGGGGACTTCGACTTCCGCGTCAACGACAAGGCGTACCGGGACCAGGTGCGTCCGGTCCAGCGGGTGGGGGCGTTCGCGGAGCTGATCGTCTGGCTCGTCGCCGTGGCCGGTGCGCTGATCCTGGGGCTCGTCGTGCTGTCGCAGACACGTGAGCGCCGGGAGGAACTCGGGGTGCTGCTGTCGATGGGTGAGCGGAAGTGGAAGCTCGTCGGCCAGCTGGTGGTCGAGGTGGCCGCCGTCGCCGTCCCCGCCGTCTTCCTCGCCGTGCTGTTCGGCCGGGTGGCGGGCGGGCCGGCGGGGGACGCGCTGCTGCCCCGCGCGGCGGACGGGCCCGCGGCGCACCCGGGGACGGCACCCGCACCGGTCGAGCCGCCGCGACTCCGCGCCGGCGCCGTCGACGTCGGCAGGGTCGCCGGCATCGCCCTGGGCATCTCCCTGATCGCCACCGTCGTACCCGGCGTCGGGATCCTCCGCCTGCACCCGCGCTCCATCCTCGCCACCGACACATAGCCGCGGCGCAGCCCCGCCCCACGGGCCGACCGGCTCCACGGCTCCACGGCTCCACGGCTCCACGGCTCCCAGACAGCCGAACCGACACGACCGAACCCGACACGACCGAACCGACCGGAAGACTCCCACCTCCATGAACTTCGTGAAACGCGCCGGGCTCAGCCTGTGGGCGCGCAAGGGCCGGACCCTGATCACCCTGTGCACCTTCCTCGTCATCTCCGTGATGGTGCTGGCAGGTGTCCTCGTCAACGACGCGACCGCCCGGGCGCAGCAGGAGGCCAGGCGCTCCGTGGGCGCCGAGGTCAACCTCGGGATGGACCTCGGCGCGCTGACTTCCGGCGGCGCCGGCCTCCAGGCGCCCCGGATCGACGCGGGAACCGTGGACGCCATGGGCGGCCTGCCGCAGGTGCAGCGGTACACCTACTCGATGTGGGACCGCGGCATCCTCAAGGGCGGCACCGAACTGGTCACCGAGGGCGTGCAGAGCCCCATGGGCGCGGACGGCACCATCACCCTCGGCGTCCTCGACTCCTCGCTGCTGCCGGACTTCCGCAGCGGCAACTTCCGGCTGCTCTCCGGTCGGCACCTCAGCGCCGCCGACAAGAACGACAAGCTGCTGATGGTCGAGGAGCGGCTGGCCCGGAAGAACGGTCTGCGGGTCGGCGACAAGGTCACCCTCGGCAGCAACGAGGGCACGGCCTCGGCCGACTTCACCGTGACCGGCGTCTACCGGGACCCCCGGCCGGTCTCGGAGGCCGAACCGGAGTACGGCGTCAACCCGGCCAACATGCTCTACGCGTCCGTGGGTGCCTTCGCCGGGCTCAACTCCGGCCAGGAGCAGGGTCATGAGTCCGGCGGCGGCTCGCTCCAGGTCGCGAACGCGGTCTTCCTCCTGCAGGACGCCGACGATCTGGACGGTTTCAAGGAGGAAGCGGCCCGTCTGGCGGGCTCGGCGCTGGACGGGTTCGCACTGGACGCCAACGACAAGGCGCTGCGACAGATGACGGGGCCGCTCAAGAGCATCGGCTCCACCGCCACGCTGGCCATGTGGCTGATCGGCCTGGCGGGCGCCGCCGTCCTCGCCCTGCTCGCCAACCTCGCCGTCAGACAGCGGCGCGGGGAATACGGCGTGCTGCTGGCCATGGGAGAGAGCAGGAGCAGGCTCATCCTCCAGCAGGCGCTGGAGATGGTGGTCGTCGCCGCTCTCGCCGTGGGGCTCAGCTCCCTGTTCGCCCAGACCCTGACCCAGTCCGCCGGCCAGTCGCTGCTCGGCCGGGAAGCCGCGGCGGCCCAGCGGAAGCTGGACTCCTGGCAGGCGCCGCCACCCGGCAGCACCGGTATCGACCAGGGCATGGACCCGGACGAGAGGCCGGTGGAGAACGCCGACCCCGTCGACCGGATCACCGTGCGTCTCGACCCGGCGGACGTCGCCACCGTGGGCGCCGTCGGCCTCGGCATCGCCCTGATCGCCACCGCCCTCCCGGCCGGCGCCGTCCTGCGCCTCAGCCCCCGGGCCATCCTCACGAAAGGCAAGTGACCACCCCCATGACCCCGCCCACCGCCACCCCGCCCGCGCTGCGCCTCGAAGGCGTCAGCCACACCTACGCCGACCAGCGCCGCCGGACCACCGTCCTCAAGAACATCGACTGCTCCTTCGAACGAGGCACCTTCCACACCATCCTCGGCCCCTCCGGCAGCGGCAAGACCACCCTGCTCAGCCTCGCCAGCGGACTCGACGCACCGACCAGGGGCACCGTCAGCTTCGACGGCCAGGACCTCGCGCGGCTGGGGCTCGGCCGCTACCGCAACAAGCACTGCTCGACCGTCTTCCAGCAGTACAACCTCCTCACCTACATGACCGCCCTGCAGAACGTCACCACCGCCATGGAGATCACCGGCGCGAAGCCCGCGCAGGGCGGCCGCAAGGCACGCGCGCTGCAGGTCCTGGAGAGTGTCGGCCTGGACTCGGACACGGCCCGGCGGGGCGTCCTGCGGCTGTCGGGCGGCCAGCAGCAGCGCGTCGCCGTCGCCCGCGCGCTCGCCTGCGACGTGGACATCCTCTTCGCCGACGAACCCACCGGAAACCTCGACGAGGACACCGCCCAGGGCGTCATCGACATCTTCCGCGACCTCGCCCACGGGCAGGGCAAATGCGTGGTGGTGGTCACCCACTCCCAGCAACTGGCCGCGCAGTCCGACCGGGTCCACACACTGCGCAAGGGGAAGCTGACGGAACAGGTGAACACGCGCTGAGCGAGCGGGACGCGTTTGGGGCAACCACTGCCGGCGACCGGGCGGTTCCGAGATCATGGAGCATGCGATCGGACGAGTGGCACCTCACCGAAGACGTCGACGACTTCCTGGCCGGGGCCGGAGAGTTCCTGCGTTCGCGTCCCGCCCTGCACACCACGCAGCTGACGGCGATCGAGAAGCTGCGCACCAGCGGTGAAGACCCCCGGGGCTCTCTCTTCGGCCGGCTGGAGTCCGGGGGCCGGGTGCGCGCCGTGTTCTTCCGCCGGCCGACGCTGCGCCTGCTCCCCTCCGCCCTCTCCCCCGCGCAGGCCGGCTCCCTCGCCGCCCGTCTGCTCGACGGGGGCCACGTGGCGGGCGGCGTCCTGGCGGACGACGCGACCGCCGACGCGTTCGCCGAGGTCTGGCGGCGGCGCACCGGCGCCGTCCCGGTGCGCGACTGGGGTGCCCGGCTGCACCGCCTCGGCACGCTCACGCCGCCGGCGCCGGTTCCGGCGGGCCGGGGCCGGCCCGTGGGCGAGCGGGACCACGAGCACCTGATGCGCTGGTGCCGCGAGTTCGCGGCGGACGTCGGGGAAGCGGTGACCATCGACGCCGGCACCTGGGCCGGCACGCGTTTCGCCGAGAAGCGCTACACCTATTGGGAGACCCCGGACGGCACGCCCGTCTCCATGGCGGGCTCCAACCCGCTGGTCGGCGGGCAGGTCCGGATCGATCCCGTCTACACCCCGGCCGCGTCGCGCGGCCGGGGTTACGCGGGAGCGGTGACGGTGGACTCCAGCCGTGCCGCGCTCGCCGCCGGGGCGACGGACGTCGTGCTGTTCACCGACCCCGCCAACCGCACCAGCAACGCCCTCTACCGGCGCATCGGTTACCTGCCGCTCGCCGACTTCACCGGCTACGCCTTCCGTCGGCCGGAAGATCAGCGGTAGGGGCCGTTGACGGCCATTGACGACCGGGCGCCCTGCCCCTACGGTGCCCTCACCGCGTGACCCGCGATCGGCCCGGGACGGCGTCCCGAGGGGATGGTGGCAGGGCGATGAAGGCAGTGGTCCAGGAACGGTTCGGCCCGCCGGACACCCTGCGGCTGCGGGAGGCCGAGCGGCCCCGTGCCGGGTCCGGAGAGGTGCTGGTGCGCGTGCGCGCCGCCGCCGTGAACCCGTACGACTGGCACATGGTGCGCGGGGACCCGTATGCGGCGCGGCTGTTGGGAGGCGTGGGGCTCACCCGGCCGAAGCGGCCGGTGGCCGGCATCGACGCGGCCGGGGTGGTGGAGGGCACCGGGGCCGGAGTGCGCGGGTTCCTGCCCGGTGATCCGGTGCTCGGCTTCTGCCCGGGGGCCTTCGCCGAGTACGCGTGCACCAGCGCCGACCTGCTGGTGGCCAAGCCCGTGGGGCTGACCTTCGAGCAGGCCGCGGCCGTGCCCATGGCGGCGGTGACCGCCCTGCGCGGCGTACGGACCGTGGGCCGGGTCCGGGCCGGGCAGCGGGTCCTGGTCAACGGGGCGGGCGGCGGGGTCGGCACCTTCGCCGTGCAGATCGCGGCGGTCCTCGGCGCGGAGGTCACCGGCGTGTGCAGCGCGCACAACACCGGCCTGGTGCGCTCGCTGGGCGCCGCCCACGTCCTCGACTACGCCCTGGAGGACTTCACCGACCGGCGCGAGCGCTACGACGTCGTCCTGGACAACGTGGGCAACCACCCGCTGGGCCGGCTGCGCCGGACGCTCACCCCGGCGGGCGTCCTGGTGGCGAACGGCGGCGGCTCCCCGGGCCGCGTGTTCGGAGCGATCGGCGCCATGCTGGCACTCGCCGCGGTCAACGCCGTCACCCGGCAGCGGCTCCGCCCGATCCTCCCGGCCACCCCGGACGGGCCGGCCCGCCGGGACCTGCTCGCCGTCACCTCGCTCGTCGAGGCCGGCCGGCTCACACCCGTGGTCGGCCGTACCTACACGCTGGCCGACACGGCTCGGGCGGTTCGGCACGTCGAGGACGGGCACGCCGGCGGCAAGACGGTGATCACGGTGCCGTAGGCGGGAAAGCGGGCGCGGCGCCGCGGTTCAGTGGAAGCCCGTGCGGGGCGCGGTGACCTCGATGGTGTCCTTCACCAGCGCCAGCGCGGCCCCCTGCGGGCTCGACCGCCCGCCGCTCACCGTCACGTCGCCCGCGTCGGGGCAGCCGAAGACGACGGCCTTCTCCGGCCCGGTCAGCGCGTACAGCGGGTCCCCCGGACCGGTCTCCTCCAGCCGTACGTGCACCACGTGGGGCTCGTCCGCCGACGCGGCGGCGACCGCCCGCAGGCGGCGGGAGCGGGTGGCCGCGTCCCTGGCCGGACCGGCGGTGCTCTCGTCGACCGGCTCCGTCCGCACCCGCACCCCGGCCGGGTCCCATCCCCAGGCCAGTGCGGCCAGCAGCCGTACTTTTGTGGCGGCGTCCTCGCCCGACAGGTCCGCCGAGGGGTCCGCCTCCGCGATCCCCCGCAGCCGCGCGGCGCCGATCGCCTCGCTCAACCCGTCGCCCGCGGCGAGACGGTCGAGGACGAAGGTGACGGTGCCGTTGGGACAGGCGCGGATGGTCCGGCAGTCCAGACCGCGCAGGGAGGTGCGCGACAGGTCGCCCGCGGGCAGCGCCGCCCCGGTGGCGCCGGAGATCCTGATCATGCTGCCGCCGGTGTGCGCGGCGGCGCCGAGTTCCCGCCAGTGGGTGAGCAGGTGGCTCTTGGTGGCGGTCACCACGTGGACCCCCCGGCGCAGGGCGGCCACCGCCTCCCGCGCCGCGTGCTCGCGGAGGGCCGGTGAGGACGGGAGCGCCTGGACGAAGACGCGGGCGCCGGTGTCGTCCAGCGTCTCCTCCAACGGCCTGGGCGGCACCCACCGCGGGCGCGGCGGGACGGTCCCGTCCTCGTCCGGCCGGCACTGGGCCGAGCTCGCGCGGACGGCGGCCACCCGCGGCCGTACGCCGTAACGGCGTGCGAGGGCGTCCTGGTGGCGGGCCAGCTCGTCCACGAAAGCCTGTCCGACCGGCCCGTACCCGGAGAGGACCACACCGGTCCGTGTCTGTTCGCCCATGGACCGGGGATCCTCTCACATCACCCCGCGTCCGGCTCCGGCGCGGGGCTCGCCGGTACCCGCTCCGTTCCCGGGGAGCGCAGGTCCACGACGGTGGCCGCGAAGACCAGGGGGCCGGGCAGCAGCGGGATGAGGACGGGGATCGACCAGACGAGCAGCGCGGCCAGGACGACCGCGCCGGCCAGCAGGAGTGAGCCGCGCGGGGCGGCGAGGGAGCGCAGGAGGGCCTCGCGCGGGGACAGGGTGTACGGAGCCGGGAGCGCGGTGGCGCGCAGGCCCACCACCGCCGCGCCGACGGTCAGCAGCACCAGCGCGGGGGCCACGACGCCGGCGCCGGGCAGGGGGCTGCGGATCAGCGCGGAGTCGACGAGCAGCACGGCGACGAGGAGCGGTACCGCCAGGCCGCCGGCGAGTGAGCCCCGGGTCAGCCGCGCGCGCAGGTGCCCGGCGTACGCACGCGCCGTGACGGGAGCGCCGGTCTCGGCCGCCCGGCGCAGGGTGGCCGAGCCGGCGGCGAACGCGGCGGGCGCGGTGACGACGGGGAGGCAGGCGACGCCGGTGAGCAGGCCCACGAGGAGCATGTCGGCGAAGAGGGTGAAGCCGGCGGAGAAGACCTCCCCGGGTTCCCTGCGGTCGCTCGGCGGAAGGACGGGTGCCTGGGTCATGGGGTCAGCCCTTCAGTCCGGAGGTGGCCATGCCCTGCACCAGGTAGCGCTGGAACACGAAGAAGAACAGGACGATCGGGAGCACCGAGATCACCGACATGGCGAACATCGGGCCGTAGGCGGAGATGCTGGACTGGTCGACGAAGCTGCGCAGCGCCAGGGTGATGGTGAACTTCTCCGGGGCGAACAGGTAGATCAACTGCGTGAAGAAGTCGTTCCAGGTCCAGATGAACGTGAAGATCGCCGTGGTGATCAGCGACGGACGGCTCAGCGGGAGCGTGATGGACCAGTACGTGCGGAAGGCGCCGCAGCCGTCGATGCGGGCCGACTCCTCCAGTTCGCGCGGCAGGTTGCGCATGAACTGGACGATGAGGAAGACGAAGAACGCCTCGGTGGCCAGGAACTTCGGCAGGATCAGCGGCCAGTAGGTGTCCACCATGCCGAGCCGGTTGAAGATGATGTACTGCGGGATCAGCACCACGTGGTGCGGCAGCATCAGCGTGGCGACCATGAAGGCGAACATCACCTTGCGCATCCGGAAGCGCAGCCGGGCGAAGGCGTAGGCGGCCAGGGAGCAGGAGACCACGTTGCCGACGACCGCGCCGCCCGCGATCAGCAGGGAGTTCCACAGCAGCCGGGTCACCGGCACCCCGGAGACTCCGTCCAGGGCGGTCGTGTAGTTCGACCACTCCAGGTGGCTGGGCCACAGGTCGAGGCTGGTGACCACCTCGTCGGCCGGCTTGAGCGACGTGCCGAGCAGCCAGGCCAGGGGGTACAGCAGGACGAGCAGTCCCACGACGGCGATCGTGTGGGGCATCCATCGCCTGGTGGTGAGGTTCATCGTCCCTCCTCGTCCGCGTAGAAGACCCAGGACCTGGAGGTCCTGAACAGGATCAGGGTGATGACGCCGATGGCGATGAGCAGCAGCCAGGCCATGGCCGCCGCGTAGCCCATGTGGGAGGCGGTGAAGCCGCGTTCGTAGAGATAGAGCGTGTAGAACATGGTCGAGTCGGCGGGGCCGCCCTCGCCGCCGCTGACCGCGAAGGCGGGGGTGAAGACCTGGAAGGACTGGATCATCTCCAGGACGAGGTTGAAGAAGACGACCGGGGACAGCATCGGCACGGTGACGGAGACGAACTGCCGCCAGCGGCCCGCGCCGTCCAGCGCCGCCGCCTCGTACAGCTCGGGCGAGATCTGCTGGAGCCCGGCGAGGAAGATGACCATGGGGGCGCCGAACTGCCACACCGTCAGCAGGACGACGACGTACACGGCGAGGTCCGGGTCGCCGACCCAGCTGCCGGTGTTGATGCCGATCGAGCCGAGGACTTCGGAGACGGTGCCGCCGTCGTTGAACAGCGCGCGCCACACCAGCGCGATGGACATGCTCGCCCCGAGCAGCGAGGGCGCGTAGAAGGCGGAGCGGTAGAAGGCGCGGCCGCGGCCGAGGTTCCTCAGCAGCATCGCCGCGCCGAGCGCGAGGCCCAGTTTGAGCGGCACGGCGATCACCACGTAGAGGAGCGTGGTGCCGACCGACCGCCAGAACCGCGGGTCCTCGGTGAGCATCTCGGTGTAGTTGCGCAGCCCCACCCAGTGCGGCGGGTCGAAGAGGTTGTAGTCCGTGAAGGACAGGTACAGCGACACGGCCATCGGCACCAGCGTGAGCACGGCCGCGCCGAGCATCCACGGCGTGAGGAACACGTAGGCGGGCCACTGCTGTTCACGGCGGCGCCGGCGGGTGGCCGGCGGCTCCGGTGGCGACGGGCGGTCGGGCGCGGGCGCCCTGGTCGACACTGTGCTCATGACCGCAGCTCCCGTTCCGCCTCGTCGATGAATTCCCGCGCGGCGTCGCGCGGGGAGGCGAGTTCGTACATGACACGGTGGTAGGCGCGCTTGAAGGCGGTCTGGAGGGCGACGTCGCCCTTCGGCGGCGCGGAGGGCGGGGCGTCGAGGCCGTACTCCTCCATCTTCAGCGCGTACTCGTAGATCTCCCGCTCGGCGCCTTCCAGGGTCTTGGCGACGCGGGCGGCGATCTTCCGGTTGGGCGGGGTGGAGCGGGTGAAGCCGAGGACGTCGCCGGCCCGCTCGTCGTTGAGGAGGAAGTCGACCAACTCGGTCGCTTCCTTGGGGTGTTCGGTGTTCGCGCCGACGCCCAGGAGCATGGAGGGCTTGAAGTAGGCGCCCTGCCGCCCGTCGATCGTGGGGACGGGCGCGTAGTGGACCTGGTCGCCGAGGAGCGCGGTGTAGCCGGGGAACGGCGCGTCCCAGGTGTAGTCGGCGGCGGAGAGGCCGCGGCCCATGGGGGAGGTCTCCGTGGTGTTGGCCTGCGAGGTGTCCTTGGCCTCGGCGGTGGCCCCGTCCTCGCGGAGCTTGTCGCAGAACTCCCAGAACTCGGTCAGGTCGTCCTCGGTGAAGCCGAGTTCGGTCTGGCTCGCGTACAGCTTCTTGCCGTGGCTGCGCAGCCAGTCCTCGAAGATGTCCTCGTTGACGCCGTTGTCGTTGGCGCCCGCCACCGGTCGCCCGTCGGGGGACTTCAGCCCCAGGTCGGCGATCTTCCGGTTGGCTTCGGCCCACTCGTCCCAGGTCCAGTCGGGCCGGGGGGCGGGGATGCCGGCCTGCTGGTAGATCTTGGAGTCGTAGGCGTAACCGGTGATGCCGCGGCCCATCGGCACCGCGTACAGCTTGCCCTCGTACTCGCCCGTGGCCACGAACTCCTCGTCCATGTCCGAGGTGCGGATCGTGCCGTCCTCGACGGCGTCGCCGAGCGGCAGCAGGGCGCCGCCGCCCGAATACTGCGAGATCTGGCGGTAGTCGAGCTGGGCCACGTCCGGGATGCCGCCGCCGGCCGCCTGGGTGGCCAGCTTCTGCATGTAGGAGCCGAAGTCCGCGTTCGAGGTGCGGACGGTGACGCCGGGATGCTCCTTCTCGAAGAGGTCCACGGCCTTCTTGGTGCGGTCGGCGCGGTCGTCGTTGCCCCACCAGGAGAAGGTGAGGGTGACCTGTCCGGAGGACACGTCGCCGGACGAGGAGGAGCACGCGCTGAGCGACGCCGTCAGCGCGGTACTGAGGCCGACGGCGGCCGCGGCCAGGACGGCCCGTCGGCTCGGGAGTCGGCGCCTGCCGCTTCGGGGCTCGGGCATGGGGGCCTTCCCAGGGGTGCGTGGATGGGTGCGGTCAGGGGCCCGGCGGGACGGGCACGGCCCGCGTTCGGGATCGCGGGGGTACGGATTCGCGGGGCTACGGGGGTGGGAGCCGGGGCTACGGCGTTCGGGAGTACGGAGGTCAGGAGCCGGGGCTACGGCGTTCAGGAGTACGGAGGTCAGGAGCCGGGGCTACGGCGTTCAGAAGTACGGGGGTTCGGGAGAGGGCGGGCGAGCGGGCCGGTCCGTGCTCGACGGGCCGGCCCGTGCTCAGATCCCCGGATAGACGTCCAGCCGGCCGCACATGCCGAAGCGGCCGCGGGCCGCCGGTCCGGTGGCCGACACCCGGGCCTCGGCCAGGTGTCCGTCGTCCTTGCCACGCAGGGCGTCGAGCTGGGCGCGGGTCGTCTCTGCGGCCGCGTGGGCGCCGTCGCGCCAGCGCTGCTCCCACGCGTCGAGGCGGGGCCGGACCAGCTCGGCGGCGGACCGCTGGAACGCCGCCAGCGGCTCGGGATCGCCGTTCTCGGTCGCCTCGCGCAGTTCCAGGAAGCGCCGGGTCGCCAGGTCGCGGCGGGCGCGCGCCACCTCCACCTGCTCGGCCTCGGGGACGTCGGCGGGGATGCGGACCGCGTCGGCGTACGTGTCCGGGTCGGTGAGGCGGTCCTGGGGCAGGGTGAGTACCGCGTCTCCGGCTTCGGGCAGGCCGCTGTTCTGCATCACGACGGTGATCTCCAGACCGCCGTCGTTGACCAGGCGGTGGATCGTGCCGGGCGTGAACCAGGCGACCGTGCCGGGCTCCAGGGGTGTCTCCTCGAAGCCGGAGGTGGTGAGGGTCTGCACCGCGCCCCGGCCCGCCGTGACGACGTACCCCTCGGTGCACGTCAGGTGCAGGTGCGGGGTGCCGCCCCCGGGCAGTCCCTCGACGGTCGGCCAGTCGTAGACGGTCAGGCGGGACACGCCCACCGCTCCGGGGAAGCCGTCGTACGCCGTGCTCACCACGTGAGTCCTTCCAGGTGGGCGGCGACCTGCTCCCGGTCCCAGGCGCCGTCGGCGACGGTCACGCGGTAGGAGCGGGCGAGGGTGTCGCCGGGCTGCAGGACCAGTTCCTCGTGGAAGGCCCAGGAGGGTGCCACCGCGGCGAAGGGGTCGCTGCGCACGAACCAGTGCGCGGGGTGGGTGCCCTTCTCGCCCAAGTGGTCGTTGGACGGGGCGTGTTCGAAGACGAGCGTGGCGTGACCGTCCCGGCCGTCGTGCTCGCCGACGTAGGCCAGCCAGGGCGCCTGCGTGCCCATCGGGTCGCCGTCCGAGGACTCGGCGGACACGGCGGACTCCTCGGGGCCGGGGGTCCGCGCCGTGAAGACTCGCCCGTCGCGGAAGGCGCGGGGGCCGCGCCAGAAGAGCCCGGTGTAGCCGGCGGCGGGGCGTCCGTGGGTGGTCGGGCTGCCGAACCGCAGTGGTTCGTCGCGCCGGTTGGTGACCGACGACGTCCAGGTGAGCGTCCAGCTGCCCGTCTCGTCGTCGACGTCGCGGACCTCGATGCGGCGGTCCTCCTCGGCCCACAGGCTGCCGTCGTGCGGGTGCCAGGTCAGCCGCTCGGCGATGACCGCGCGGTCGTCCGCCGCGCTCACCTCCTCGAAGGCCACGTGGGCCATGGAGCCGACCCTCTCGGGCAGCGCGAGGTACCCCTCGCCGTGCACGTAGGTGTTGCCGCCCCACAGGTTCTGGCCGGAGAGGTGGGAGGCGGTCAGCTGGAGGCCCTTGTGCCAGCGGTGGTCGTTGGGCCGGTAGTCGGTGACGAGGCCGCCGGACAGCGTGCGAACGGGGTGCAGGTACGGCTTCGGCGCCTCCCAGTCGGCCTCCGGACGGTAGACGTAGGAGAACAGCTCGGTGCCGGTCGCCGCGTGGGCCACGGTGATGCGGTCGCCGTGGGCGTGGGTCAGTGAGAGCGTCATGCCTGGTCCTCTTCCTCGCGGACGGCGGCCGGCGCCCAGCCGGGAGCCCTGCCGTGCAGTTCGGTGTAGTACGGGTCGCCGGGACCGACTTCGCCCGCGCTCACGGTGGCGCCGGTGAACGCGGACTTGTACACGGCGGTGATGAGTTCCAGCGTCCGCCGGCCGCCCGCGCCGCTGGTCGCGTGGCGCCGGCCGCTCCTGATGTCGTCGACCAGGACGCGCAGTTGGGCCAGGTGCGAACTGGGCTCGTCGGCACCGAAGTCGCGCCAGGCGGCCACCGTCTCCTCGGGGACGCCGGGCGCCGGGGTGATGCGCCAGTCGGCGTTGCGGTAGCCGTACAGGTGGGTCAGCTCGACGGTGGCCAGTTCGCAGTCGATGCGGATCCGGCTCACCTCGTCCGGGCTCAGCACGCTGTTGACGAGGGTGGCGACGGCCCCGCCCTCGAACCGGACCAGTGCCGTGGAGACGTCCTCGGTCTCCACGTCGTGCACGAGCCGGCCCGCCATGCCGCGCACCTCGCTCCACGGGCCCATCAGGTCGAGCAGGAGGTCGGTCTGGTGGATGCCGTGCCCCATCGCGGGCCCGCCGCCCTCGGTGGCCCAACGGCCCCGCCACGGCACGGCGTAGTAGGCCTTGTCGCGGTACCAGGTGGTCTGGCAGTGCGCGACCAGCGGCCGGCCCAGCGCGCCGCTGCCCAGCAGCGCACGGGCGTGGCGCGCGCCGGAGCCGAAGCGGTGCTGGAAGACGATGGAGGCGTACGGCCCCGACTCCCCCGCGCCCTCGGCCTCCGTCACGGCGTCGTAGTCGGCGAGGGAGGGGCAGGGCGGCTTCTCGCACCACACGTGGGCGCCCGCCCGCAGCGCGGCGACCGACTGCTCCCGGTGCACGGCGGGCGGTGTGCACAGCACGACGAGGTCGGGACGCACCTCGGCCAGCGACGCGTCGAGGTCCGTGGAGGCGTGCGGGATCCCGTACTCGTCGGCGAACGCGCGGACCGCGGCGGCGTCCACATCGACCGCGGCCACCACCTCCACCTCTCCGTCGGCGGCCAGCTTCTGCAGGGCGGGCAGGTGACTGGAGCGCGCGATGGACCCCGTGCCGACCACCACTGTGCGCAGTGGTGCGGCTGGAACGTGCGATGACATGCGGACCCTCTCGTGAGCCGGACGGGCGGGATACTGCGGGCCATGTGGGGAAGCGACGAGGCAGGGCGACCGGCGCCGTCGTCCGCGGCGTCCGCCACCCGGCAGCAACCGCTTGCTATCGTGTTCCAACGTTGTAACCGGCGTGCGTCCGCAAGGTCAACCCTCTGTCCGGAAAAGAGTCCGCACCCGTTTCGGCGTGCTGACAAGGTGTGCCCGCGAGGGGATAATCTGCGAAAACTTGGGTGAGGGGGATGGACTTGTGGCCGCGGTGACACTCAAGGACGTGGCGGAGCGCGCCGGGGTATCGATCAAAACCGTGTCCAACGTTGTACGCGGGATCCCGCGGGTGTCCGAGGCCACCCGGTCCCGGGTGGCACGGGCGGTCGACGAACTCGGCTACCGGCCGAACCCCTCGGCCCGCAGGCTCCGCACGGGCCGCAGCGGGCTCGTCGCCCTGGTGGTCCCCGACCTGGCCACCCCGTACTTCGCCGAACTCGCCCACCACGTACGCGCGGAGGCCACCTCGCTCGGCCTCACCGTCCTGATCGAGGAGTCACTGGGCGACGCCGCCGAGGAACTGCGCCTGGCGGGCGGGGTGGGGGCCTCGCTCCTCGACGGGGTGATCCTCTCCCCGCTGCGCGCCACCCCCGACGAACTGGCCGGCGTCACGGACGACTTCCCCCTGGTCCTGCTCGGCGAGCGCAGCTACGGCCGCGACCGGGTCGTCGCCGACCACGTGCTCATCGACAACGTCGCCGCCGCCCGTGACATCACCTCGCACCTCATCGGCCTGGGCCGTACCCGGATCGCGGCGATCGGCGTGGACCACCAGGGTTCGGCGACCAGCCGCCAGCGACTGGAGGGCCACCAGCAGGCCCTGCACGCCGCGGGGCTGCCCTTCGACCCCGGACTCGCGCCCCGGGTGGAGGAGTTCGACCGCCGCAACGGACTGCTCGCGATGCGCGCACTCGCCTCCCTGCCCGCCGGCGAACGGCCCGACGCGGTGTTCTGCTTCAGCGACCTGCTGGCCGTCGGCGCCCAACGCGCCCTGCACGAGGCGGGGCTCGCCGTCCCGGGCGACGTCGCCGTGGCCGGCATCGACGGCTCGCAGGAGGCCCTGTACAGCACGCCCTCCCTCACGACCGTCGTCCCCGACAAGGCCGCGATCGCCTCCCTGGCCGTGAAGTGCCTGGCGGCCCGGATCAGGTCGCGGACGCCCCTCCCGTTCGAGGTGCACGTGGCACCGCACTGGCTGGAGGAGCGGGAGTCCACGCTGGGCGCGCGCCGCGCGGTGCGCCCCTGACGCCGGACCCGGCTCGGCGCGACAGACCGACAGGTGGTTCTACCCCGCGATCCGGTGATCAACACGGGGCGGTACGGGCACCGGTGAGGGCAAGGACACGTGCCCCCACCTGGGCCATTACCGCTCCACGAGACTGTGTGGCGCGCCGCCTTGCATCCCTAGGCTTTTTATCCATGGACATCCCGAGACGTCTCATCGAACTCAGACGCGCCGTCGACGCCGCGGACAACCGCTACCGCAGCAACTCCGGAGAGAACGCCACCGTCGCCCTGGCGGTCTGGTCCGACGCCACCGCCGCCCTGGCCCGGGGCATCGCCGAGTACGCGGAGGAGACCGGCACCTCGCGCCAGGAGCTGGAACGGGCCGTGGAGGAAGCGGCGGGACCGCGCACTCCACCGGCACCCCGCCGCTCAGGACCGCGGCCCAGGCACGCCATCGACAACGCGGAGCGTTGAGGACACGGATCGAGGACGGACACGGATCGAGGGAGGACCCGGGCGGACGCGGGAGGACGCGGATCGTTGACGGATACGCCCTGTTGACGAATACGACCCGTTGACGGATCGCCCCGTTGACAGTCGAGGACCCTTGACGGACATGGACCATTGACGAGCGTGGCTAATGACAGTAGCTTTGAGCTAACACCATTAGCCACGCTCATCACGTCCCTGGGGGCACCATGACCGAGCACCTCGCCGTCGACGGCGGCACGATCGCGTACGAAGTGACGGGGTCCGGACCGTTGATCGTCCTCGCGCACGGCATGGGCGACAGCCGCGCCGCCTACCGGGCCGTGGTCCCGCACCTGGTGGCCGCGGGGTACCGGGTGGCCTCGGTCGACCTGCGCGGCTGCGGCGAGTCCGGCGTCGACTGGCCCGCCTGGTCCCGGACCGACATCGCCGGCGACCTGCTCGCCGTCATCCGCCGCCTCGGCGGCCCGGCCGTCCTCGTCGGCCACTCGGTCTCGGGCGGCGCGGCCACCATCGCCGCGGCGCTGGACCCCTCGCTCGTCACGTCGGTGGTCGAGCTGGCGCCGTTCACCCGCAAGCAGTCGGTGCGCCTCGGCGACCTGCGGGTGAGGCGGGTCCGGCAGGGCATGCTGCGGCTGCTGGGCGCCGGGCTCTTCGGCAGCCGGCGGCTCTGGCTCTCCTACCTCGACGTGGCCAACCCCGGCGTGCGGCCGGCCGACTTCGGCGAGCGGATCAGGCGCATCGAGTCCCTCCTGCGCGAGCCGGGCCGGATGAAGGCCATGCAGGCCATGGGCCGCTCCGCCCCGACCGACGCGGGTGCGCACCTCGGCGGCGTCCGCTGCCCGGTCCTGGTGGTGATGGGCACGCTCGACCCGGACTGGGCCGACCCGCACGCCGAGGGGGCGGCGGTCGTCGACGCACTGCCGTCCGGTCTCGGCAGGCTGGAGATGATCGACGGCGCCGGCCACTACCCGCACGACCAGTTCCCCGACCGGGTGGCGTCGCTCGTCCTCGCCTTCCTGCGTCCGGACGCCGCCCGTGCCTAGGGCGGGACTCGACCCGGCGGCCGTGGTCGCGGCCGGTGCCGCTCTCGCGGACGAGGTGGGCATCGCCCGCCTGACGATGGGACTGCTGGCCGAGCGGGTCGGCGTACGCACGCCGTCCCTGTACAAGCACGTGGCCGGTCAGAACGACCTCAACCGGCGGATCGCCGCTCTGGCGCTGAACGAGGCCGCCGACGCCGTGGGCAGCGCCGTGCAGGGATACGCGGGACGCGACGCCCTGGGGGCCGCGGCGCGCGCCTTCCGCGCCTTCGTCCTGGAGCATCCCGGCCGGTACGCCGCGACGATCGGTGTGGAACCGACCGGACCCGACGACCCGATGGCCGCCGCAGGGCAGCGGCTCCTCGGCGCGTTCACCGCGGTCCTGCGCGGCTACGAGGTCGCGGAGTCCGACGTGAACCACGCCCTGCGCCTGCTCCGCAGCCTCTGCCACGGCTTCGCCACCCTGCAGTCGGCGGGCGGATTCCAGTGGAGCACGGACGTCGACGAGAGCTTCGAGTGGCTGATCCGCTTCGCCGACCGGGGCCTGCGCGCCATGTGAGCGCCCGGCCGCGGGCCGCCTCCCCGGCGGCGCACGCGGCCCCCCCCTGCCCGACGCCCGGGTCGGCGAGCTCCTCGTCTCCCCCGGACGGCTCGCGGCAGCACATCGCGCACCGGGTCGCGGCGTGCCTGTTGTACGCCGACGGCGTGGTCGAGGCCAGGGGCGGTCCGCTGGGTGACGGCATGTTCGGCGGCGAGCGGCTGCGGCGGGCCGCGGCCGAGTGCGCCGGGATGCCGACGGAGGCCGTCGTCGTCGAACGGGTGCAGATGCTGGTGGCCGAGTGGATCGGCGACGGCCGCCACGACGACATCGCCGTCGTCGCGATCACCGCCCCGCTGGGGGCCATGGAGGCGACGCCGGCGGGCAGAGACTGCCCATGACGTCAATCCCAGCACCCGGTCACCACCGCGTGGGCGCCCGCCTCGCACCCGTACCCGGCGACGAGCGGGCCGCCACCTGGGCGGCCGGGCTCTGGAACGCGGTCCGGGCCGCGGACGAGCACGCGGCCCTCGACACCGTCACGGACGCCCTGGCCGCCGGCCTCGACGCCGAGACCGTCCTGCTGGAGGTGGTCGGGGCGGTCCAGCACAAGGTGGGCGTCGAGTGGGCCGCGAACCGGATGAGCGTCGCCGACGAGCACGCGGCCACCGCCATCAACGAGCGCGTCGTCTCCAGCCTGTCCCCCGCCCGGCCGGCCGCGTCCCTGGGCCGGGTGACGGTCGCCTGCGTGGACCGGGAGTGGCACGCCCTGCCGGCCCGGCTGCTCGCCGAGACGCTCCGTCTGCGCGGGTGGCAGGTCGGCTACCTCGGAGCACAGGTGCCCACCGCTCACCTGGTCAGCCACCTCCACCGCACCGGGGCGAGCGCGGTGTGCCTGTCCGGCTCGCTGTCGACCCGGCTGCCCGCCTCGCACGCGGCGATCACGGCCGTACAGGCCACCGGCGTGCCCGTCATGGTCGGCGGCCTCGCCTTCGGACCCGACGGCCGCTACGCCCGGCTGCTGGGCGCCGACGCCTGGGCGCCGGACGCCCGGAGCGCGGCCGACCGGCTCGGTGCGGGCCCGCTGCCCCGGCCCAGACCGCCGCACCAGGCGACCGACGACCTGCCCCACCTGGCCGACCAGGAGTTCACCCTGGTACGGCAGTCCGCGCGGACCCTGGTGCGCGAAACCTGCAAGCGCCTCGAAGCACGCGTGGCCGCCCTGCGCGACTACGACGAGGCCCAGCGCGAGCGCACCGCCGAGGACATCGCCCACATCGTCGAGTTCCTGACGACCGCCCTGTACGTGGACGATTCCGATCTCTTCACCGGCTTCCTCACCTGGACCGGTGAGATCCTCGCCGCCCGCGGCGTACCGGCCGGCGTGCTGCTGCCGAGTCTGGAGCTGCTCGACGAACAGCTGCGCGACTTCCCCAGGGCCCGCGCGCTGCTGCGCGAGGGGCGCGCCGCTCTCGCCTCCCGACCCCGAACGGCTGGACCGACGCCGTGACCGCGTCCCCGCGTCCCCGCCCCGTGACGATCGAGCCGTCGGCCGGCCCGGACGAGCTGCTGCTCTCCCTGGCCGGCGACCTGGACTACGAGACCGCGGACGAGGCCCTCGCGAGCGTCCGGCGAACCCTGGAGGAGCGCGCGGGCCTCGGCGTCCTCCGGCTGGACTGCCGGAAGCTGGACCTGGTCGACTCGATGGGGCTTTCGGTCCTGTTGCAGATCCACCGGCTCGCCGGCCGCGCCGGGATGGGCTTCCACCTCGACAACCCGGGTCCGACGCTGGTCCGCCTGCTCAAAATCACCGGGACGTACGAGCACCTGACCTCGCCCGGCGACGGGAACCACCCGTAGCGGCCGTCAGCCGAGCCGGACGTCGTCGGCCGAACGGCTCGGTACCGCGTCCAGCGCCGCGAGCCCTTCCCCGTCCGGGGCCAGACCGCCGGCGGCGAGGTTGTCCGCCAGGTGTCCGGCGTCGGCGGTGCCGGGGATGAGCAGGACGTTCGGGGCGTGGTGGAGCAGCCAGGCGAGGCCCACCTGCGCCGGCGTGCCGCCGAGTTCGCGCGCCGCGGCGTGGACGGCGGGCTCGTCGGAGACCTTGGGCATGCCGGGGAACGCTCCGCCGAGCGGGAAGTAGGGCACCCAGGCGATCCCCTCGTCGGTGCACAGCCGCAGCAGGTCCTCGTCGTCGCGGCTGACCAGGCTGTAGGAGTTCTGGACGCAGACGATGCCCGCGGGGAGGGCCCGGCGCAGTCCGTCGGCGGTCACGCTGCTGAGGCCGATGGCCCCGATGCTGCCCTGGTCGCGGAGCGCGGTCAGCACGGCGAGCTGGTCGTCGAGGCCGACCACCTGGTCGCCCTCGGCCCGCAGCCCCGGGCCGGTGTCGGCGCGGCGCAGGTTGACGACCGCGAGCCGGTCGGTGCCGAGGCTCCTGAGGTTGTCCTCGACGCTCGCCCGCAGCTCCTCGGGCCGCTGGGCGAGGCGCAGCGGGAGCGGGCCGCCGGGATCGGGGGTGGCGCCGACCTTGGTGACGACCACGGCGTCCCGCGTGGCGGCGAGGGCCTCGCGGAGGACCTCGTTGACGAAGCCGTCACCGTAGAACTGGGCGGTGTCGAAGTGGTCGACGCCGAGTTCCACCGCGCGGCGCACGAGCGCGACGGCCGCGGCCCGGTCGGTGCGCAGGCGTTCGAGCTGCATCGCGCCGTAGCCGATCCGGGAGACCGTGCGGCCCGCGAGCGATCCGGCTCCGCCCGGCCTCGGGGTGCCGTCGGCGGTGACGGGGATGGAGGTGCCGTTCGAGGTCATGGGAAGTCCGTCCTCATGAGAAGATGACAGAAGCGGAGGACCCTCCGCTATGTCGACTGTAGCACTACCGGAGGATCCTCCGTTTTGAGTCCGGACCAGGAACCGACACCGGCCGCCGAGCGGCCCGAGCAGCCGGGCGGCACAGAGCGCCCGCTGCGCGCGCACGCGCGGCGCAACCGGGAGAACCTCGTCGCCGCCGCCCGGGCCGCCTTCGCGGCGGCGGACGACACCGTGCCCCTGGAGGGCATCGCCCGCCGGGCCGGGGTCGGCATCGGCACGCTCTACCGCCACTTCCCCACCCGCGAGGCACTGGTCGAGGCCGTCTACGCCGCCGAACTGGACGCCGTCACCGACAGCGCCGCCGCCCTGGTGGAGGAGCTGCCGCCCGAGCAGGCCCTGCGCGCGTGGATGGAGCGGTACGCGGCCTTCGTCGCGACGAAGCGCACGATGCTGAACACCCTGCACAGCGGCTGGGCCTCGGGGCGCCTGGCGACCCCGGTCACCCGGGAACGCATCACGGCCGCGATCGGCGCCTTCCTGACGGCGGGCGCGCGCACCGGCGCCCTGCGCGCGGACGTCGAGGCGGAGGACGTCACCGCGATGGTGCTCGGAGTCTTCCTCTCGACGGGCGCCGACGCCGGACCGGGGCGGCTGGAACGCCGGCTCGGCCTCGTCGTCGACGCCCTGCGCCCGCGAGAGGGCTCCTGAACCGGGCGTGTCGGTCAGCGGCGCGCCGAGGACGTCACCATCGGCAGGGAGACGATGTCGGCGAGGGCCTGCTGACCCTCGATGTTCGCGTGGACACCGTCCCCGGTGTCGTAGGGCGGGTTGATGCTGTTGGGCCGCACCGGGTCCCTGAGCACCTGGTCGAAGGGGAGCACCCCGTCGCAGGTGCCGCCGCAGTTGTTCCACTTCGCGACGAAGGTGCCCACGTCGTGCCGGTCGCGGTTGTTCCGGTCGCTGTAGCCGGGGCGGGGGGTGATGGGCGTGACGTACACCTTGATCCCCTCGGCCCGCAGCCGCCGGAAGACCTCCCGGTAGCTCTCCAGGATCTGTGCGGCGTCGCACCCGGCGGCGAGGTCGTTGGTGCCGTAGTAGTAGAGCACTCCGGTGACTCCGTGCAGCGCGAGGACGTCCCGCTCCAGCCGGGCCGCCGCGTCCAGACCGCGGACCGGCTCACCGATGCCCGGGCAGTTGGCGGCGCTGGTGGTGCCGCCGATACCGGCGTTGGCGACGGCCACCCGCCGGGCGGCCGGCAGCTCCGAGGTGATCCGCCGGGCGAGGTCGTCCGTCCATCTCAGGTCGGCGCCCGGACGGCTGCAGTCCGGCCCGCAGTTCGTCGACCCCGTGCCGTCGACCACCGAGCTGCCGTAGGCGACGAGGCTGCCGCGCAGTCGCGGGTTGCGCACGTCGACGGCGCTGACCAGCAGGGTGGAGCCGGTGTTCTCGGTGTACGCGGTGCCGTCCGCGTCGGCGGTGTGGTCGCCGGTGCCGGGCGCCGTCAGGCAGTTGGTGCGGAAGGCGCTCTCGTGACGGCCGGGCGTCACGGTGCCGGAGACCGAGAGCGAGACCGCCACGTCGTCCTGGGCGCCCGTCCTCAGCGCCGCCGTGTCGCTCCACACCTCGCCCCCGGCCGGGACCACGACCTGCCGCCTGCCGTCGAACGTCACGGGGCGCGGGCGGCCCTCGGTCGAGGCGTCCTGCCCGCTGCTGGGCGCGACGGTCGCCGCGTCGACGGTGAGCGGTGTCCGGCCGAACGTGTTCTGGACGCGGATGCGGACGGCGTCCCCGCCCTGGCTCAGGTGGGTGATCATGCGCACCGACTGGTCGCGCAGCGGGGTGGGGGCGAGGTTCTGCTGGGAGGCGGCCCAGGAGGTGAACCAGACGTCGCTCCCGCTGCGCCCGGCCTGCTCGGTGCCGGCGGGCGCGGCCGCCGTCGATGCCGACGCGGCGAGGACCGACGACACCACGGTGAGCGCCAGTGCGGCCCCGACGCCCCTGGACCGGGACGATCTGGCGGGGTGAAGTATCCGGGCAAGGAGACCGTGCATGCGTGCCTGCCTTCCGACATGACTGGACGGATACGGCCGGCCACGGCAGGGGTCCGGCCTCCCTCAGCACGGTGACGGCCGAGGGGGGTGGCGGGCACGAAACGCCCCGCACGGCACCTCGGCAGTACACCGCCCCCCGTCCTCGCCCCTTGGCCGCTCCGGTGCCCGGCATCGTAAGCACGATCACCGGGTCCCCGACACCACGCCTCTGGCCGGGTCGGTGTGCGGGGGCGGCGCCGTCGGTCACGGCCGTCCCGGCGGCGCCGGTCGCAACCGACGACCCCGGCTGCCACGTCGGCCGGGCCGCCGCCGACGACCCCGTCTGCCACGTCGGCCGGGCCGCCGCCGACGACACCGCCGGGGCCGCCCGCCGTGCGGCCGGGCCGTCGGACCCTCACGGCCGGGCGCCGGAACGGGTACCGGTCAGGCGGCGTCGGAGACGTCCCAGATCTGCCCGGAGGCGTTCCCGCCCATGCGGCCGACCAACGCGCGGGCGGACTGCTCCGGCGTGATCAGACCGCCCTCCTCGTGGTTGCGTACGAAACGCGCGTACGTGGTGTCGTCCAGCCTGCCCTCGCCCGTGCGGCGGATCGCGGCCTGCATCGCCGTGTCCACGGTCCCCGGGCGGAAGACGTTCACCGTGACCCCGGTGCCGTCGAGTTCCGCGGCGAGGTTGAGGGTGTGGGCCTCCAACGCGGCCTTCGTGGTGACGTAGACGTTGCCACCGATCATCGAGGCCGGACGGGATACGACGCCACTGGAGACGTTGACGATCCGGCCCCGTCCGGCCGCGGTCATCCAGGGCAGTACGGCGTTGCAGAGGGCGACCGGTGTGAGCACGTTCAGCCGCAGGGCGTCCCAGGCCGCCGGGCCCAGGCCGGCGCTGGGGCCGAGAGGTTCGACGGTGGCGGCGTTGTTGACGAGTACGTCCACGGGTCCCAGCTCGCCGACCGCCCGTTCGACGACCCCGGCCGCCGCCGACGGGTCACCGAGGTCGGCCACGACGGCGACCGCCGCGCCGCCCCGGGCCCGCACCAGTTCGACGGTGCGGTCCAGTTCCTCCCGCCCACGGGCCACCACGGCCACCTTCACACCCAGCTCCGCGAGGGCGAGCGCGACGGCCCGGCCGATGCCTCTGCCCGCGCCCGTCACCAGGGCCACACTGCCGTTCAGGGACACGATTCCACTCCGATCGACGAGGTCTGCGCAGGGCATGTCACCGGTGGGCCCGGGCGGCCGTCAGCGGACCGTGCTCCGGAGCGCGGCGAGGATCTGGGCGGGCTCGGTGCGTGTCGTGTAGTTGGGGTGGACGTCGATCCAGCGCACCACTCCACCGGCGTCGACGAGCACCACGGTCGGCATGACGATCTCGCTGGTGCCGTCGGCGTTCTCCCCGGCCACGTCCAGGCCGAGCGACGCCTGCGCGCCCAGGACGCGATCGCTCGCCCGGGTGACGATCCCGAGCGCCCTGCCGACCTGGTTGCCGGGGTCCGAGAGGACGGTGTACGAGAGCTCGTTGACCTCCACGACGCTCAGCGACCCGTCCGGCTTCTGCGGGCTGACGGCGATCAGCGCGACGCCCCGCTCGTCCAGCTCGGCCGCGAGCTCACGCTGGTACGTGCGAATAGCGACGTTGCAGTACGGGCACCACGCGCCGCGGTAGAACACCACGACCGCGGGCCGGCCGGCGCGGGCCTGCTCCAGGGTGACGGCGTCGCCCCTCACGTCGAGCAGTCGCGCGTCCGGCATCACGGACCCCGCCTCCAGCACGGCGTCGGGGACACCGGCGGCGTCCAGGGCCGCCTGTTCGGCACGGAACGTCTCCAGGGCGTCGGCCGGCACCTCCCCGGCCATGCCCTGCGTGAGGGCGGCGGACTGGTCGGCGATGGGAGCGGCAGCCATGGGTCGTCCTTCTTTCGCGAGGAGCGGGGGAACGCGGTCGTCGACCCGCCCAATTTCTAGACTGGTTGCTCTAATCATGACGCGTGAAATTAGAATGTCAACTCTAAAATGGGGCGCCGATCTGTTAGCGTGGCCGCGTGAAGAGCGACACCGGGACGCGGCAGCTCACCGCCAAGGGACGTGCCACCCGCGACCGCATCGTGGCGGCGGCCGCCGGTCTGATGTACGAGCGCGGCGTGGCGGCCACCACCACGGAGGACATCCAGAGGGCCGCCGAGGTGAAGAGCCCCTCGCAGCTCTACCACTATTTCGGTGACAAGCGGACCCTCGTCCAGGCCGTCATCCAGTACCAGACCGAGCAGGTCCTCGCCTTCCAGCGGCCGTTGCTGAGCCGGCTGGACAGTTTCGAGTCCCTTCAAGCGTGGCGCGACGCGGTCGTCGAGGTGCAGCGCGCCCGCAACTGCGAGGGCGGCTGCCCGCTGGGCTCACTGGCCGCCGAGTTGTCCGACGTGGACCCGGGAGCCCGTGAGCAGCTCATGGCCGCCTACGGCCAGTGGGAGGACGCCGTCCGCGACGGCCTGGCGTCCATGCGCGAGCGCGGCGAACTGGACGCGGCGGCGGACCCCGGCCGGCTCGCCCTGGCACTGCTCACGGCGCTGCAGGGCGGCCTGCTGATGACGCAGAACCGCCGGGACACACTCGCCCTGGAAGCCGTCCTCGACGCGATGATCGACCGCATCCGAATCCACGCCGTCACCCAGAGGGCGCCCGCCAGCTAAAGGGTGGCCCGTCCCCGCCGCCCACGGCGACACCCCGCGAATACGCGGGAACTCGGCACGACGTCCCCGTACACACGCACAACACGGCGCGCGGCACCCCGCCCCGCACCGTGTCGACGTGCGGGCCTGCGGCCGGGCCGGCGCACCGTCCGGCGCCGTATACGAAGCATGGAGCGCGCCGGCGCGACGACCCGCACGCAGCTCGCCCGGCGGGCGGCACGGCACGGCCGGTCCTGACCCGCCGGCACTGAACGCCGGAACGCCCGGCACCCCACCCCACCCGAGCGATCGGGTCAACGGGCACGCGTCTACGCGTGTCCGGATCTCGTCGTTCCCCTCCTCGACGCAAGGCTCTTGACAGCCCCGAGAACGTGAACCTAGCGTAACGACTAGTCGTCTAGACAATTACGCGCCCAGCCGGGCACCCCCAACGGAGGTGACGATGAAGTCGCAGACGTCTCAGCTCAAGGAAGCTCGTTACGAGCTGGTAGAGATCCCCGAGCCGATGGGTCCCGTCGAGGTGACGGTGGACCGGCGCAAGGTGCTCGACCACGCCTACAGCGAGGACGACTACGGGTCCTGGTACTTCGGTGACTCCCCCTTCGGCGGACCCGTGGGCCACCCCCTCGTCCTCGCCAACGACCTGCTGTTCCTCTTCTACGAGAACTACGACGGCAACACCGCGCAGGGCCTGCACACCCACGAGCACCTCACCTTCCACTCCCCCGTGCGGGTCGGCGAGACGGTCACCGTCGAGGGCGGCTACACGGAGAAGTACGAGCGCCGCGGGCAGGGCTACGTCGTCCTGGAGGCCGAGGCCAGGGGTGAGGACGGCCGCCTCCTGGTGCGGCACGTCGGCAAGGAGATCATGCGGACGGTCGCCGGCGAGGTCACCGGACGCAACCGCACGGCGGGCGAGCAGCGGACACGCACCGTGATCGGTACCGTGGACGGCTCCGTACCGCCCGTGGAACGGGCCCGGCTCGACGCTCCGGAACGCGCCGCGCTGCCCGAACGCACCACTGTATTCAGCCAGGACCAGATGTCCGTCTTCTCCTGGGCCGGGCGCGGTTACGCCAACGTGCACACCGATCGCGGCAAGGCCGCCGCCTCCGGGCTCGACCGCACCATCGTCCAGGCGCAGCAGCAGACCGGGTTCGTCGTGAGCAACCTCGTCGACGTGTTCGGCAAGTCGTTCTTCACCTCGGGCGAACTGGACCTGCGCTTCGTCTCACCGGCCTTCGTCGGCGACGAACTGACCACCGGGGGTGCCGTCGTGGGCGCCACCGGCGACCGGCTCGACCTGGAGATCTGGGTGGACAAGGCGGACGGGACGCGCACCGCCCTCGGCTGGGCCTCCGCCCGGGTGGACGACGACCCGGAGCGCCCGCGGCGCCTGGTCTGACGCCCGCCGCCCTACGCCCCGCCCCCACTCCCCCTTCGAACCTTCCCCGACCCATCCGGTCCCCCGCCCCATCCGGCAATGCGATCGACAACGGAGTCATCCATGGCGCCACCAGCCACCGCTCCGCCCGCCGGCGAGCAGGAGCGCACCGCGCTCGCCAAACGGGCCGCCGTCGCCAGCCTCGTCGGCACGGCCGTCGAGTGGTACGACTACTTCATCTTCGGCACCGCCTCGGCCCTGGTCTTCGGCGACCTCTTCTTCCCCAACGAGGACGACCCGATCATCGGCACCCTGTCGGCCTTCGCCGTCTTCGGTGTCGGCTTCTTCGCCCGCCCGGTCGGCGGTGTCGTCTTCGGGCACTTCGGTGACAAGTTCGGCCGCAAGGCGGCCCTGGTCACCACGCTCATGATGATGGGCGGCTCGACCTTCCTGATCGGGCTGATGCCCACCACCGACCACATCGGCATCTGGGCGCCGGTCCTGCTCGTGCTGCTGAGACTCGTCCAGGGCTTCGGCGTCGGCGGTGAGTGGGGCGGAGCCTCCCTGGTCGCCGTCGAGTACGCGCCACCGGACAAGCGCGGCGCCTACGGCAGCTTCCCGCAGATCGGCAACGCCGTGGGACTCGTCCTGTCCACGGCCGTCTTCGCCCTGGTCTCGATGCTCCCCGACGACCAGTTGTTCAGCTGGGGCTGGCGGCTGCCGTTCCTGCTGAGCGCCGTACTCATCGGGGTCGGTCTCTTCATCCGGTTCCGGCTGACCGAGACCCCGACCTTCCAGGCCGCCCAGGACGAGATGGAGGAGAAGTCCGCGCAGGAGAAGGCCGAGGAGAAGCTGCCGGTCACCGAACTGTTCCGGCGGTTCAGGCGCCCCCTGCTGCTGGCGATGGGCATGCGCCTCGGCGAGGCGGTCTTCGGGTACATCATCCTGACCATCGGCCTCACGTTCGCCGAGAACTACACCGACATCCCGCGCACCCACGTCCTCGTCGCGAGCAGCGTCGCCGCCGCGGCCGCCATCTTCACGTACTACTGGTTCGGGCAACTGTCGGACCGCATCGGCCGGCGCGCGGTGTTCGTCATCGGCTCGGTCGTCGGCATCGTCGTCACCTTCCCGTTCTTCTGGATCCTCGACGCCGACGCCCTGGTGCTGACCTACGTGATCTACACCGTGGCGTACGCGATAGGCGTCGGCGCCGTCTACGGCGTCGAACCGGCCTTCTTCGCCGAGCTGTTCAGCACGAAGGTGCGCTACACGGGCCTGTCGCTGTCGGCGCAGATCCCGAGCGTCCTCATCGGTCTGTGGCCGCTCGCCTCGACCGCGCTGCTGGCCGCCACCGACGGCGATCCCTGGCCGATCGCCCTGATCACCGTCGTATGCCTGCTCATCGGGCTGGTGTGCGCGCTGCTGGCACCCGAGACCAACAAGATCGACATGACCCGTGTCGGCGAAGAGACGGAAGAGACGAAGGAGGCAGGATGACGGAGCCGTCCGCCCGTCCCTGGCGCGACCTCACCGACCCGCGCCGGGCCCGTGACGTCGACGACCTCGAAGCGGGCCTGAAGGAGCCCGAGTTCGAGAACCTGGAGATCCCCGAGGAGCTCGGCACCGTGGACGTCGTGGTCGACGACCACAAGATCAAGCGGTACGCCTTCACACACGACGACCACCACCCCTGGCACCTGGCCGAGGGCCCCTTCGACGGCCGGCGCGTCGGCCACGCGGGGCTGCTGGGCAACGACCTCGTGCAGCTGTTCACCCTCGTCTACGCGGGCAGCCGGGTCGTCGGCTACCACACCGAGGAACAGATGTGGTTCGACAGCCCGGCCCACCTCGACGAGGTCGTCACGCTGCACGGCACGTACACCGAGGCCTACCGGCGGCGCGGCGAGGGCTACGTCGTGATGGACGCCACCGCCACGGGCGCGGACGGCCGCAGCGTCGTGCGCCACCGCGGCGTGGAGATCCTCAAGACCGTGCCCGGCGCCATCGGCGGACGCGGCTCGGCCGCTCCCGAACGGCGTGTCACCGGCGAAGTGCCGCCGGACGCACGGGTCGTCGGGGCCCTGGGTCCGGACGTGCGCGCCGGTGACGTGCTCGCCCCGCTGCACAAGACGGTGACCGCCGAGCAGGCGGCCGTGTTCAGCCGCATCGGCGAGTACGTGCGCAACATCCACAACGACATCGACGTGGCCCGCGCGGGCGGCCTCAAGGTGCCGATCGTGCAGGGGCAGCAGCAGTTCGGCCTGCTGGCCCAGCTCCTCACGCTGCGCTCCGGGCCCTCCTTCCTCACCTCCGGCTGGCTGCGGGTCAAGTTCCTGGCCCCGCTGGAGGTGTTCGAGCCCTTCGCCCTGACCGGCGTCGTCACCGAGGTCACCCCCGTCGACGACGGCCTCCGCGTCGACCTGGAGGTCTGGGCGCGGCGCGACGCCGACGACCGTCTGATCACGGCCGGCTGGGCCGCCGTGACCGTCCCCGCGGCATGACCGGCCGCATGCACACAGAAAGCGGTACTTCGCAGATGAGCACTTCCCGGACCGGCGGCCAGGTCGTCGTCGACATGCTGACCTCCCTCGGCGTCGAGTACGTCTTCGGCGTCGTCGGCGGCCAGACCCTCGCCATCACCGACGCCATCATCGACACCCCCGGCATCCAACTGGTCCACACCCGGCACGAGAACGCCGCGGCCGTGATGATGGACGCCTACGGCCGGCTCACGGGCCGGCCCGCCGCGTGCATCTCCACGACCGGCCCCGGGGCGACCAACCTGCTCACCGGAGTCGGCGGCGCCTACCGCGACTCCAGCCCCGGCTTCGTCATCACCTGCAACAACAACGGTGAGAACATCCACAAGGACGACGCGCAGAACGCCGACCACGTGGAGCTGGTCAAGCCGCTGGTGAAGTACTCCCGCCTGGTGGCGCACGGCTCGTCCATCAAGCAGGCGATGGAGGAGGCCTACGTCAACGCGCTGACCGGCAACCCCGGGCCCGTGCACCTGGACTTCGCCCGCGACACCATAGAGGGGCAGGTGGAGAACCCGCCCGTGGTGCCCGAGGTGCACCCCAGCCGCAGCTGGGTGACCGAGCGCCCGTCCGCCAACCCGGTCGCCCTGGCCCGGGTCGCGGAGCGGCTCCTGGCGGCCGAGCGGCCGGTGATCTGGCTCGGCAACGGCGGCAACCGGGCGCGGGCCGACCAGGACGTGCTGGCGCTGGCGGAGGCGCTGAACATCCCGGTCGTCACGACCTTCAACGGCATCGGCTCCGTCCCGACCACGCACCCGCTGGTGTTCGGCGCGGTCAGCCGCATGGGCACCACGCTCTCCGGCCGGGTCATCGGCGACGCCGACCTGGTGCTCGCGCTCGGCAACAGCCTCAACGCCGTCTCCACCACCCGCTGGCGGCGCGCCCTGCCCGAGATCGTGCAGGTGGACGTGGACCCGACAATGATCGGGCGCTACTACTCCGAGATCACCCAGGGTGTGGTGAGCGACCTCGGGTCCTTCGCCCGGGACCTGGTCACCGCGACCGCCGGGAAGGCGGAGGACGCGAAGTCCGGGCGCGCGGACTGGGTCGCGGCCCTGGACAAGGCGCGCGCCGAGTGGTGGGAGGGCTCCGCCGTGGCCGACACCGCCGCCGAGGGGCCGCTGTCCCCCGCCGACATCGTGCGCACGCTGCGCGACGTGGCGCCCGAGGACACCCTGCTCATCCCGGACGCCGGCAACCCGGGCGTCTGGTCGTTCCTCTGGGAGATCCAGCAGGCGGGCACCTACATCAAGCCCGTCGGTTTCGGGAACATGGGCTTCGCGCTGCCCTCGGCGATCGCGGCCTCGCTGATCGACCCGCGCCGCCCCGTGCTGGCGCTCATCGGCGACGGCTCGCTCGGGATGAGCCTCGGCGAGATCGAGACGCTGGCCCGGGTCGGCGGCAACGTGTGCGTCGTCGTCCTGAACGACTCCAGCTACGGCAACATCCGCCAGGAGCAGGAGCTGCACTTCGACGGCCGCACGACCGGCGTCGACTTCGGCCCCGTCGACTTCGGCATGGCGGCCCGCGCGCTGGGTGTGCCCGGCGAGGTCGTCACCGACCTGGCCACCCTGCAGGAGCGGGTGACGGCCGCGTTCGCCGCGGGCTCGCCCGTGGTGCTCGACGTGCCGATCGACCGCGAGGTCAACGCGTGGACGTTCCCGTCGTTCGTGGCGCCGAAGAAGTAGGCCCTGGCAGGCGACGCGCGGACCGCGCACCGAGGCGCGCGGGCCCCGCACCGAGACGAAGGAGCAAGCAGGTGACAACGACGACACCGGGTGCCACCACCCCGTCGCCCCTGGACGGCGTGAAGGTGCTCGACCTCTCGCGGTTCATCGCGGGCCCGCTCTGCGCGCAGATCCTGGCCGACTTCGGCGCCGAGGTGGTCAAGGTCGAGCGCCCGAACGGCGAGGACTCCCGGCACCACGGCCCGTACCACCGGGACGAGAGCATCTACATGTTCCTCTACCACCGGAACAAGTACGACGCCTCGCTGGACACCCGGCACCCCGAGGCGCTCGGCATCCTCGAACGCCTCATCGCGTGGGCGGACGTGGTCGTCGAGAACTACCGGCCCGGCACCATCGAGAAGATGGGCATCGGCTACGAGCGGATGAAGGAGCTGAACCCGGACGTCATCCTGGTCTCCGTCTCCGGCTTCGGCCAGACCGGGCCGGACTCGCGCCGCGCCCTGTTCGACGCGATCTCCCAGGCGTCGTCCGGCCTGATGAGCATGACCGGCGAACCCGACGGCAAGCCCACGCTCAGCGGCACCTACATCGCCGACTACACGACCGGCTACCAGGCCGCGATCGGGACGCTGATGGCGATCCTGCACCGGGAACGCACCGGTGAGGGACAGCTGGTGGACGTCGCGTCCTTCGACACGATGTTCTCCGCTCTGGGCGTGCGCCTCATCTCGCAGCTGATGCTCGGTCAGGACATGCCCCGCAGCGGCTCGCGCGACCTGCTGACGGCGCCCGTCAACGTCTACGAGGCCGCGGACGGGCCGGTCTACATCCAGGCGGGCACGGCCTCGCTCTTCCCGAAGCTGTGCGCCGTGATGGAGCGGCCGGACCTGGCGGGCGACCCGCGCTTCGCCGGCGTCGAGGGCCGGATGGCCCACCAGGAGTTCCTGGAGGGCGAGATCGGCGCCTGGGCGGCCGGCCGGTCCACCGCCGAGATCGCCCGCGTCCTCGACGAGGCGGGCGTCCCGTACGCCAAGGTCGCCTCGGTCGCGGAGGTGGCCGCCTCCCCGCAGATCGCCGCACGCGACATGATCGTGGAGTCCGAGCATCCCGAACTCGGTACCATCCGGATGCCCGGCAACCCCATCAAGATGGAGAAGACTCCCCCCATGGTCCGCAAGGCACCGCCTCAGGTGGGCGAGGACAATGCCCACGTCTACCAGGGCATCCTGGGACTGTCCGCGCGGGAGACAGCCCGTCTGCGCGAGGCGGGAGCGATCTGAGGCATGTCGCGCGCACCCCGGTACCAGGTGATCTACGACGATCTCGTCTCCCAGATCCGCGCCGGCCTCCTCGGCCAGGCGGCCCGGCTGCCCGGTGAGACGGAGCTCGCCCGGCAGTACGGCGTCAGCCGCATGACGGTGCGTCAGGCCCTGGACCTGCTGGAGTCGGAGCACTTCGTCGTGCGCCGGCAGGGCAGCGGCACCTTCGTCAGCGACCACACCGAGCGCGGCCGGCGGCTCAACCGGCTGCGCTCGTTCGCCGACGAGATCGCGGACACCGGCGGGCGGGCGACCTCGCGGACGGTGCGCTGCGAGACCGCGCCGGCCTCCGCCGAGGTCGCCGCGGTCTTCGGCACCGCGGAGGGCGACACGGCCAACCGGCTCACCCGCGTGCGGCTGATCGGCGGGGTGCCCGCCGCCCTCCAGGACGCCTGGGTGCCGTACTCCGTGGCGCCCTCGCTGTGCCGTGAACCGCTGGTCGACGACTCCCTCTACCGGACGCTGACCGAGCGCTTCGGGGTCGAACTGCGCCACGCCGACCAGTCCATGGCGGCGGCCCTGCTCGACGCCGGGCAGGCCGAGCTGCTGGGCGTGCGGGCCGGGGGCGCCGTCCTGGAGGTCCGGCGCACCACCTTCGGAGCCCGGGGCGAGGTGGTGGAGTTCACCACCAGCTGGACGCTGCCCGAGTTCCCCTTCCTGATGCGGATCGACGCCGAATGAGCACACATGTCATCGCGGTGGACGTGGGCACGTCGGCCGTACGCGCCGCCGCCCTGGACGCCGACGGCCGGATCCTCGCCCAGACGCGCATCGCCCGTGCCTCGGGGCTCGGCGGCGACACCTTCGACGCCGAGGCCCTGGACCGGGAGGTGCGGGCGGCCCTGGCGGGCGTGTCCGGCGGCCCGGCACCGGCGGCCCTCGCCGTCGCCGCGCACATCGGCACCGTCGCCGTCGACTCGGGGCTGCGGCCCGTCGGCCCCGGCAGCGGCTGGGCCGACTCGCGCGGCGTGCCGCGGCTGGCCGCGCTGGGCGGGGCGACCCTGGGACGGCTCCTGGCCGCGGCGGGCCGGCCGAGTCCGGCGGGCGGGGCCCTGGCCGGTCTTCTCGACACGGACCCGGCCGACCGGGCGCGGGTGCACGCCGTGCTCTCCCCGAAGGACTTCCTCGTCGCCCGGCTCACCGGCCGCCTCACCGCGGACACGATCAGCGCCGCGTACACCCTCGCCTCCGACGTCCGCCGCCGTGCCTGGAACGTGGCGGTGCTCCGCGAGACGGGGGTGGACCCCGCGCTGTTCCCTCCGCAGTCGGAGCCGGCCTCGGTGGTCGGCACGCTGACCCCGGAGGCGGCAGCGGCCACCGGGCTGCCCGCCGGGCTGCCCGTCGTCTCGGGCGGCCCGGACGGCTCGGTCGGCATCGGGCTCCTGCTCGGCACGGCCGAGGACGTCGTCGCCGACGTCGCGGGCACCACGGACGTCGTCGGCCGGCTCCTCGCGGGGCCGGGCGACCTGCCGGACGGGGCGGTCCTCAATCCCTCCGTGCTGCCCGGCCGCTTCGTCGCGGGCGGAGCCACCGGTCTCACCGGGGGCGCCGTCGCCCACTGGCGCTCCCTGGTCGGCACGGTCGACGAGGAGCGGCTCGCGGCGGTACCGCCGGGCGCGGACGGGCTGGTGGTGCTGCCGAGCATGACCGGCGCCCGCTTCCCGGACTGGCGGCCCGGTGCCCGCGGCGGAGTACTGGGCCAGCGTCCGGAGCACGGCGCCGCGCACCTGCTGCGGGCGGCGCAGGAGGCGGCGTCCTTCACCGTGCGCGAGGCCCTGGACCGGCTCGACCCCACGGGCGCGCTTCCCGTGGCGTTCGCGGGCGGCTCCTCGCGCAGCGCCCACGTGGCGCAGCTGCGCGCCGACGTCCTGGACCGGCCGCTGCTGCTGTCGCCGCAGCCGGACGTCACGCTGCTCGGCGCGGCGGCGCTGGCGCTGCTCGGCTCGGGCGGGGTCACCGACCTGGACGCGCTGCGCTCCCGCCTCGTCGGCGGCCTGCGCAGGGTGGACCCCGATCCGGCACGTGCGGCACGGTACGCCGGGCTCCACGCCCGCTGGCGGGCGCTGCGGGACGCCGTGGACTCGGCGTACGGGACGAGCGGCCCGGAGGACGGCCGATGACTCCATGGACAGCCGTCGACCGGCTGTGATGTGATCCCCCTGCGGCGGACGGGCCGGCTCCGTGTGCCGTGTCCTCCGCCGCTCGGTCCGCCCGTGGTTCCCACCCCCCGCGTCGCCGCTACGAGCGGACGGTCCGTCCCCCAGGCTCGAAAGTTCCCTTCACATGCAGAAGACCAAGGCCGCACTCTGGGAGTTCCTCCAGGGGCTCGGCAAGACGTTCATGCTTCCCGTGGCCCTGCTCGCGTTCTGCGGCATCATGCTGGGCATCGGCTCGTCCCTCTCCAGCGAGGCCGTCACTGACAACGTTGCCTTTCTGAAGGGCGAGGGCTTCGACCTCGTCTTCACGTGGATGGCCAACACGGGGCTGGTGGCCTTCACCTTCCTGCCCGTCCTCTTCGCCATGGCGATCCCGCTCGGCCTCGCCCGCGAGGACAAGGGCGTGGCGGCCTTCTCGGGCTTCGTCGGCTACGCCGCCATGAACCTCGCGGTGAACTTCTACCTCACCGCCAAGGGCGTCGACTTCGAGGACGAGAAGGCGATCGAGCACTACGGCATCGCCGACGTGCTGGGCGTGCAGTCCATCGACACGGGCCTGCTGGGCGCCGTGGCCGTCGGCATCGTGGTCAGCCTGCTCCACCGGCGCTTCCGCACCCAGCGGATGCCCGACGCGCTCGCCTTCTTCGGCGGGCTGCGCTTCGTGCCGATCGTCTCGGCCCTGGTCCTCAGCGTGCTCGGGCTGCTGATCCCGCTTCTGTGGCCGACCTTCAACGGCTGGATCAACGCCGTGGGCCGCGGCATCGGGCACACGGGCGTCTTCGGACCGTTCTTCTTCGGCATGGGCGAGGTGCTGCTGCGTCCGATCGGCCTGCACCACATCCTCGTCGCCATGTTCCGCTTCACGGACGTCGGCGGCTCGGGAGCCGTGTGCGGGGACCAGGTCTCCGGCGCGCTGAACCTGTTCTACGCCCAGCTGGACTGCTCGGCCGCGCCCAACTCCGCGGTCACCGACGCGACGCACTTCCTCTCCCAGGGCAAGATGGCGGCCTACCTCGGCGGCCTGCCGGGTGCCGCGCTCGCCATGTACCACTGCGCTAGGCGCCGTATGCGCCCGGAGATCAAGGCCCTGCTCGTGTCCGGCGTGGTGGCCTGTGTGGTCGGCGGCATCACGGAGCCGCTGGAGTTCCTGTTCCTCTTCGTCGCCCCGTGGCTGTACGCCATCCACGCGGTGCTCGTGGGCCTCGGCTTCCTCACGGCGGCGGTGCTCGGCGTCTTCATCGGCAACACCGACGGCAACGTCATCGACTGGCTCGTCTTCGGTGTGCTCCAGGGCTCGACGACCAAGTGGTACCTGGTGCCGGTGATCGCGGCGGTGTGGTTCGCGGTGTACTACTTCCTGTTCCGCTGGGCCATCACCCGCTTCAACCTCAAGACCCCCGGCCGCGAGGACCCGCCGCAGGACGACGCCCCGGACGCGGAGAGGGGCGCGGCGAAGAGCACGGAGACGGGCGCGGGCGAACGGGACGGCGACGCCTCCGAGACCCCCCGCGAGCTGGTCGCGGGGAAGTACGACGCCGTCGCCATGCTCGACGCGATCGGCGGCGCCGGCAACATCCAGTCGCTGGACAACTGCATCACCCGCCTGCGCATGACGGTCGCCGACGCCGAACTGGTCGACGAGGCCCGGCTGAAGAAGCTGGGCGCGGTGGGCGTCATCAAGCTCGACGGGCACAACGTGCAGGTCGTCATCGGTCCGCAGGTCCAGTCGGTGAAGGACGCCATCGCCACGATGATCCCGGTGGGCTGACCGTGACCCCGTCGACGCCCCCGCCCGCGTCCACTCCCCCGTCCCCGCCGTACGACTTCGACACGCCCGTGGACCGGCGCGGCACCTGGTGCACGCAGTGGGACTACGTCCAGGACCGTTTCGGCGTGCCGGACCTGCTGCCGTTCACGATCTCGGACATGGACTTCGAGACGGCCCCGGAGGTCCTGGCCGCGCTGCGGGGCCGCCTGGAACACGGGGTGCTCGGCTACTCGCGCTGGCGCCAGGACGACTTCCTCTCCGCGATCGTGCACTGGTACGCGGCACGGCACGGCACGGAGGTGGACCCCGCCCACGTGGTCTACGCGCCCTCCGTCGTCTACCAGATCTCGCAGCTGCTGCGCCTGTGGTCGCGGCCGGGTGACGGGGTGGTCGCCCACACGCCGATGTACGACGCGTTCCCCAAGACCGTCGCGGCGAACGGCCGGCGGCTGCGGGAGTGCCCCCTGGACGACTGGACCGAGCTGGAGCGGCTGCTGGCGCTGCCCGACACGGCCGTGCTCCTGCTGTGCTCGCCGCACAACCCGACGGGCCGGGTGTGGTCGGCGGACGAACTGGACCGGATGTCCGGGCTGTGCGCACGGTACGGCGTGGCGGTCGTCAGCGACGAGATCCACTCCGACCTGGCGCACGCCCCGCACGTCCACCGCCCCTGGGTCCAGCACGCCGGGGACAGCCGCTGGGCGGTGGTCACTTCGGCGTCCAAGTCGTTCAACATCCCGGCCCTGACGGGAAGTTACGGCATCATCGGGGACCCGGCGACGCACGAGGCGTATCTGCGCCGCCTCAAGGAGGCGGACGGTCTCTCCTCCCCCGCGGTGCTGTCGCTGGTCGGCCACATCGCGGCGTACCGCGCGGGGGCGCCCTGGCTGGACGCCCTGCGGACGTACCTCGCGGACAACCTCGCGATGGTCGCGGGCCGGCTGCGCGAGGAGTTCCCGCAGCTCGGCTGGGAGCCGCCGCAGGCGGGTTACCTGGCGTGGATCGACCTGCGCCCGCTCGGCGTCGACGACGAGGCGCTGCAGCGCGAGCTGGTGGAGGTGGAGAAGGTCGCCGTCATGCCCGGGGCGGCCTACGGCTCCCCGGGGCGGGTGCGGCTCAACGTCGGCTGCCCCCGGTCGAAGGCCCGCGCGGGTGTCGAGGCGCTCGTACGGGCGCTGCGGCGGCTGGTGGACGCCGGCTGACCGTGGGGCGCGGGACGACCGTGAACCCCGGCCGGCCCGGCAGATCCGGGGGGCCACCGCGGCACCCGGCGTCCGTGGGGACCGCGGGCGTCCTCGTCGTCCGCGGCCCGCGGGTGTCCCCGGCGTCAGCGGCGGGCGGGCGCCGGGTCGAGGGCCAGCGCGGCGAAGGTCGCCAGCCAGTGGTCGGTGGTGAAGTCGCCGCCCTCCACGGCCGGCATGCCCGCCGCGAGGTGCGCCTCGGCCGCCGCGTCCAGACGGTCCCGGACCGGGCCGTCGGGCAGGGCACCGGCGAGGGAGCGCAGCGCGGCGGCCCTGCTGAGCGCCAGACCCAGCAGGTGGCCGATCTGCGGGTCGGCGTGGTCGGAGACCACCGGCACCTCCAGGAGCGGGCAGGGGTCCCCGGCCCCGAGCCCGGGGAGGAAGCGGTCCAGCCAGGCCGCGAACCGCTCCGGCGCCAGGACCCTGCGCACGGCGTCCGCCTCGGTGAGCGCCGGGGACAGGAAGTCCTGACCCGAGGGTTCCCAGTGCGCGGGCGCGTCGTGGTCGTCGGCGAACCAGGTCAGCAGCCGTTCCCGTACGGCCCGCTCGGTGCCGGCGGACAGTTCGCCCGAGTCGAGTGCGAGCCCCAGCGCGAAGGCGCTGTTGGGGTGGTTGCCGTGCCGTACGGGATAGGTGGCCCGGGGCAGCCAGTCGGCCAGCAGCCCGTCGACGGCGTCGACGGCCTCCTTCAGCGCGTCGGCCCAGCGGGCGCCCTCGGCGCCCGGATGCGCCCGGCACTCGGCGGCGAGCGCCAGCAGCCAGGCCCAGCCGTAGGGGCGCTCGAAGGAGGGGCGGGCACGCAGGTAGGCGGCCTCGGCGGCGAGGTTGTCCGGGGTGAGGTGCCGGTCGAGCGCGGCGACGGCCGCCTCGGTGCCGGGGAGCGCGGGTGTGCCGCCGTGGCGGCGGAGCAGCCGGACGAGCAGCCAGTGCATGTGCACCGAGGAGTGCCAGTCGTAGGCGCCGTAGAACGCGGGGTGCAGCGAGCGCGGTGCGAGCCGCTCGTCGGGCGAGGTGATCAGGTGGGCGGGGAAGTTGGGGTACTCGCGGGTGATGTTCGCCAGGGCGAGCCGGGCGAAGGGGGCCGCGTGGGCGCTGAGCGGCATCAGTGGGTGGCTCCTTCGGTGACCTTCAGGTCCTGCTCGGCGGGCGTACGGGCGGCGGTGGCCAGCAGGGCGCGCAGGCCGTGGGCGACGGTGGCGGGCGGCAGGGAGGGCGCGGTGCCGTCGGGGACCTGGTCCGGCGCCCAGGGCACGTGCACGAACCCGCCGCGCAGGTGCGGGTATTCGGTGGCGATGAGGTGGCCGAGGCCGTACGCGACGTGGTTGCAGACGAAGGTGCCGGCCGTGTTGGAGACGGCGGCGGGCACACCGGCCTCGCGGATCGCGGCGACGCACGCCTTGACGGGGAGGGTGGAGAAGTAGGCGGCGGGGCCGCCCGGGACCACCGGCTCGTCGATCGGCTGCCCGCCCGCGTTGTCGGGAATGCGGGCGTCGTCGACGTTGATGCCCACGCGTTCGACGGTGACGCCCGGGCGCCCGCCCGCCTGCCCCAGGCAGAGCACCAGGTCGGGGTTCTCGGCCCGGACCGCGTCGCGCAGCGCGTCGAGGGACGCGCCGAAGACGCAGGGCAGTTCGGCGGCCGTGACGGTGAGACCGGCCGGCGGTTCGGCGGCCACCAGGGACGCTGCCTGCCAGGACGGGTTCACGCGCTCGCCTCCGAAGGGGGCGAAGCCGGTGATGAGGACTCGGTTCATGGACGTTCCTTGCCTTGCGGTCGGACGCGTGCCGGTACTGGGCCTTGCGGGTCGGGCGCGTGCCGGTACTGACGGGGGCCGGAGAGCCGGCGGTCGGAGGCCGGGCCGGGTCAGAAGGCGAAGAGCGCCATGATGACCGTGCAGCAGCCGAGCAGGGCGACGCCCGTCGGGAGCTGTGCCTTGATCGGCCCGTACTGGTCCTTCAGTTCGAGCAGGGTGGCGGGGACGATGTTGAAGTTGGCGGCCATCGGCGTGCAGAGGGTGCCGGCGAAGCCGGCCAGCATGCCGATCGCGAGCACGGCGGGCTCGTTGCCGTGCATCTGCTGGATGAGCACGGGCCAGCCGATCGCCGCGGTCATCACGGGGAACGCGGCGAAGGCGTTGCCCATGATGACGGTGAACAGGAACATGCCCACGCAGTACGCGACGACGGCGAAGTACTTCGAGTCGTCGGGGAGCACCTTGTTCATGATGTCGCCGACCTGGTCGCCGACCCCGGCGGCGGCGAAGATCGAGCCGAGCACGGCCAGGAGCTGGGGCAGCAGCAGGGCGGAGCCCATCGCCTCCAGCATGGAGCGGCCGGAGTGGATCGGCACGGAGAGCTTCTTCTCACCGGTGACGAGCATGCCGACGGCGAGCGCGACGACGCAGCCGAGGCCGAGCCCGAGGAGGGTGGCCTGTCCCGACTCGAAGAGCCCGGTCTCGTCCAGGACGGCGGCGCAGAGGATGGCGACGAGCGGAATGGTCAGCGCGGGGATGAAGATCTTGCTGCCGAGCCGGTCGGCGGCGGCCTCGCGCTGCTCGCCGGTGGTGGTGACGGGGACGCCCTTGCCGAGGAAGTTGAAGCCGGCCAGCACGATCAGGGCGAGGACGGCGGCCCCGAGCGGTTCCGCGGGCAGGGTCCAGCCGCCCTTGCCCGCGGTGGCGGTCGCGACGCCGGTGCCGTAGGGGAAGGTGAGTCCGAGCAGTCCCCAGAAGGCCGCGGAGGTCCACCGCTTGGGATTGCTGCGGTCGGTGGCCATCTGCACGGCCATGACGACGAAGACGAGGCCTATCAGCCAGTAGAGCCATTCGACCTTGATCACTTGTCGGCCCCCTCGGGAAGCGGCAGGTCGTGCTCGGCGGCGGCGAGCGCCATCTCGCGCTCCAGCTGCTTGTCCATGAGCAGCAGCCGGGCCCCGTGGATGAGGAAGGCGCAGACGGCGAGCGGGATCGCCCAGAGCGCGAGCTGGGTCGGCTCGATGTGCTGGTGGTACGTCGAGTTGACGAACCCGGTGATCAGCAGGATGGAGCCGATCGCGATGAAGCAGTCCTCGCCGAAGAAGACGCCCACGGTGTCGGCCGAGGCGGAGTAGGAGCGCACCTTCTCACGCAGCCGGTCGGGCAGCTTGGCACCGGTGGAGCGTTCGGCGGCGGCCTCGGCCATCGGCGCCACCAGGGGGCGCACGGTCTGCGCCGGGCCGCCGATGCTGTTCAGGCCGAAGGCCGCGGTGACCTGCCGGACCAGCAGGTAGACGGTGAGGAACCGGCCGGCGCTGAGCTTGCCCAGGCGGCCGATGAGGTTGCGGGCCTGCTCGCGCAGGCCGTAGCGCTCGAGCAGCCCGATCACCGGGAGCACGATGGCGTAGACGGTGACCGACCGGCTGTCGGCGAAGGACCGGCCGAAGGCCGCGAGGACCTCCAGCGGGTCCATCTTGCCGAGCAGTCCGGTGACGATACCGGCGACGCCCACCACGAGGACGGGGTTGCGGCGCGTGACGAATCCGAGGATCACCACGACCACACCGAGGAGAACGATCATTCGGTGGCCTTCTTCAGGCATGAGGGGGCAGGGCACGGATCCGGAGCTTCGGAACCGGACTCATCGGTCCCGGGGACCATAGCTCCGAATAAGTGGCAGATGCACGGACACTAGCGATCGTTCAACGATCTAACAAGAGGTGAATCCTCATCGATCGAAGCGACCGGGACCACCGAAGCCGCCGGAGCCGCCGGAGTCCCGGAGTCACCGAAGTCGCCGAAGCTGCGGGGTCGCCGAAGCGGCATACCCTTGTCGGATCGTTCAACGATCGTCTACTTTCGAGGTGTGATCGACCTCAACGCAGATCTCGGTGAGGGCTTCGGCCGCTGGACCCTCACCGACGACGCCGCCCTGCTCTCCGTCGTCACCAGCGCCAACGTCGCCTGCGGCTTCCACGCGGGCGACCCCTCGGTGATGCGCCGCGTCTGCGACCTCGCCGCCGCGCGCGGGGTGCGGATCGGGGCGCAGGTGTCCTACCGCGACCTGGCGGGCTTCGGACGGCGGGCCATGGACGTGCCCTCCGACGAGCTGGCGGCCGAGGTGGCGTACCAGATCGGTGCGCTCCGGGTCTTCGCCGAGGCCGCGGGCGCCGAGGTGGCCTATGTCAAGCCGCACGGCGCGCTCTACAACCGCACCGTCCACGACGCGGAGCAGGCCGGTGCCGTCGTGGCGGGGGTCGGGCTGGCGGGCGGCGCGCTGCCCGTGCTCGGACTTCCGGGGTCGCGGCTGCTCGCGGCCGCCGCGGACGCCGGGCTGACCGGTGTCCCGGAGGCCTTCGCCGACCGGGCCTACACCGCGCGGGGCACGCTGGTGCCCCGCCGCGAGCCGGGTTCGGTGGTGACGGACGGGGACGCGGTGGTACGCCGTGCGCTGGCGTTCGCCCTGGAGGGCTCCGTCGAGGCCGTGGACGGTACGGCCGTCGCGGTCGCCGCCCGCTCCCTGTGCGTGCACGGCGACACCCCGGACGCGGCCCGGATCGCGGCGCGGGTGCGCGAGGCGCTGGAAGCGGCCGGGGCCGATGTCGGAGCGTTCGCATGACGGACGGCCCGTCCCTCACCGCGCGGCCCGCCGGCCGCCACGCCCTCCTCGTCGAACTGTCCGACGCCGAGCACACCGCGGCCTTCCACGCCGAGGTGCTGCGCCGGCGCGCGGCGGGGACGCTGCCGCCGGTCGCGGAGATCGTGCCCGGCGCCCGGACCGTCCTGCTGGACGGCGTGGGCGACCCGGGGGCGCTGGCCCGCGGGGTCGCCGGCTGGGAGGTGCCGCCGGTCACCGCGGACGACGGGGAGGCGGTGGAGATCCCCGTACGCTACGACGGGCCGGACCTGGCCGACGTGGCGACCCTGTGGGGGGTCGCCCCCGAGGAGGTCGGGGCCCGCCACCGCGCCCACACCTACCGGGTCGCGTTCTGCGGCTTCGCCCCCGGTTTCGGCTATCTCACGGGACTGCCCGCCCGGCTGCACGTGCCCCGCCGCGCCACGCCCAGGACCCGCGTGCCGGCCGGTGCGGTCGCCCTCGCCGGCCCCTACAGCGCGGTGTACCCGCGCGCCACGCCGGGCGGCTGGCAGCTGATCGGCACCATGCCGGATCCGGGGGCGCTCTGGGATCCGGCGCGGGAGCGGGCGGCTCTGCTCGTGCCCGGGACGCGTGTGCGGTTCGTCACCGCCGACGCGGAGCCGACCGGCCCCGGCCGGGGCGGAGCGTCCCCGCAGGAGACGTCGGCGGCCGGCGCCGGCACGGAGGACGGAGCATGACGGCCGCGTTCACGACCGTCCGTTCCGGGGCCCTCACCACCGTGCAGGACGCGGGCCGCCCCGGCCACGCCCACCTGGGTGTCCCCCGCTCCGGCGCGCTGGACGCCCCCGCCATGCGGCTGGCCAACCGCCTCCTCGGCAACGCCCCGGACGCCGCCGTCCTGGAGACCACCCTGACCGGCTGCGCCCTGCGGCCCGACCGGGACGTCACCGCCGTGGTCGGCGGCGCGTACTGCCCGGTCAGCGTCGGCGGACGGCCGGCCGCCTGGGGCGCCCCGGTGCGGGTGCCGGCGGGCTCGGTCCTGGACGTGGGGGCGGCCGTCGCGGGGGTCCGCTCGTACGTGGCCGTCGCGGGCGGCATCGCGGCCGAGCCGGTCCTGGGCAGCCGCTCGACGGACCTGCTGTCGGGGCTCGGGCCGGCTCCGCTGCGCGACGGGGACGTCGTCGCGGTGGGCACCGCCCCGCGCCCGGTACCGCTGCCCGTCGCCGCCCCCTGGCCGGGGCCCGCCGCCGAACTGGTCCTGCCGGTGCGCCTGGGGCCCCGCGCCGACTGGTTCTCCCCGGCCGCCCTGCGCACCCTCGCCTCGGGCGCCTACCGCGTCTCCCCGCACAGCAACCGCATCGGCCTGCGCATGGAGGGACCGCCGCTCCAGCACGCGTCGACCGGCGAACTGCCCAGCGAGGGCATGGTCCTGGGCGCCGTCCAGGTCCCGCCGGACGGACACCCCGTCGTCTTCCTCAACGACCACCCGACGACAGGGGGCTACCCGGTCGTCGCCGTCGTCCTGGAGCCCGCCCTCGCGGCGGCGGCCCAGGCGGCGGCCGGCACTCCGGTGCGCTTCGTACTCGCCTGACCCCGGCCGCCCGCGCCGACCGACGGCGCCAGGGCGTCAAGGCGCCGGGGCCGCCGCGCCGCCGGTACCGCCGGTCCACAGGTAGGTGACCGCCACCCAGCCGTTGTCGTAGAGGCCGACGTTGTAGAAGGTGCCGTCGGCGAGGTCGATGCCGGCCGGGTTGGCGACCTGCCGGCCGAACTCGTCGCGCCCGGCGTTGTAGCCGCTCTCGTACGCGGCCTGCGCCTCGGGAAGGCCCTGGGGCAGGTCCTTCCACTGCTCGCGCAGCGCCGAGGGGTTCCAGTGGTCGTCGTGCGTGTTCCACGGCCCGACGTCCCACACCGGCGCCGTCTCGCAGCGGGCAGGCCCGCACACCTGCACGGAGTACTGAGTGCTGCCCTTCGGCGACAGGGCCCGCCGGGAGGGCAGGGCGACGAAGTGGTCGTCCTCCCGGATGACGTGGCCGTTGGCGGTGGTGTACCCGACCAGGCCCTCGCGGGTGGCGTAGAGGCGGGCCGAGAAGGCGGCGGGGGCGGGCTCGGCGGGGGCGCCGCCCGTGTCGTCGGCGGTCAGGGTCAACGCCCGTACGGCCGCCGTGGGCTCGCCCTTGGCGTTCCACAGTGTGAGGCGGGCCTGTACGTCGACGACCTCGCGGGGCAGTTCGGCCGGGGTGCCGGTCCCCGCCCGCCGCCACTCGGTCCAGGTGCCGTCGGCCGCGCGGCCGCGCACGTCGACCTCGACGTTCGCGGCGTCGGGCACCGTCGCGTCGAGGACAGCGGTGACCCGGTTCACGGGCCGGTCCACCCGGTGTGCCTCCAGGACGGCGGAGGCGTATCCGCGGTCCCGGCCGAGGGACGCGGGGCTGACCGAGCCGTCCCGCACCCGCAGGGCACCCGAGTCGTACCGGACGTTGACGCCGTCGGCGCCGGTACGGGAGAGGTCCGCCCGCCAGGACACGGGCGCGGGCGGGACCACCGCGTCGGCGGCGGGCGCCGCGGTGAGGGCCGCGCCGGCGAGGACCGCACCGGCGAGGGCGAGCGGGCGCGCCGCGGCGCCCGGCGCGCGTGTGGTCCGCGGTCCGCGGCACGGCAGGGAAGGGGTCGGCATCGGGCACTCCTGGGGCCGGGGCGTCCTCGGGGTCGAGGAAGCCGTGGAGACATGAGCGCCGTGGCCGGGCGGGTACGGGCCGGGCTGCGCCGCTGCGACCGTCGTACTCGAAGGAGATCCCGCGGACCCGGCAGGCCACGCGGACAGTCGCCGGTCCGGACCCGTCCGCCACCCGAGCGGAGCCGGCCGGCGTCCGCCGACGGCTGCGCGGGTCCGCACCGCCCGGCACCGCGCGCCGGGGCCCTCGCACCGCGCCCCAACCCCACCGGGGCGCAGCATGACGCCCGGGAGCCCGGACCGACGCCCCCCCCGGGACGCCCCGCCTCCACCGGCGTCACCGTCCGCGACCAGCAGCCCGCACCGGAAACCGCACACGCGCACCGCACCCGTGCCCACCGGCGCGCGGCCTCGGCGCCTCGCAGTCCGTACCGAGGATCTCGCCACTCGCGCCGGTCCCCCGCCGATGGGCGGCGGGCCCGGTCAGTGCGAAGGGCTGACGCCCCGGACGGTCAGGTCCAGCAGCCGGCGGCCCTCGGCGGCGGGGTCGCTGTGGTGCTCCGTGGCCAGCGCGATGCCGGTGACCAGCGTGACCAGGTCGGCGGCGGTCACGCCCGGTGCCACCGCGCCCTGTTCGGCCACCCGTCGCAGCAGCGGCTCGATCGCCCCCTCCAGCTTCACCGAGCAGGCGCTCACCTGCTCCGGTTCGACCAGCCGGTCCTGGACCAGCGCCTCGGCCATGCCCCGCGCCGAGGCGGAGTACTCGGTGAGCCCGCCCAGCCAGTCCAGGAGCGCGGCACGGGCGTCGGCCGCGTCCGCCAACGCCTCGGCGCGGGCGCACAGGGACTCGATGCGCTCCCTGAACACCGCCTCCAGCAGGGCCTGGCGGCCGGGGAAGTGCCGGCGCACGGTCGCCGAACCGACACCGGCCACGCGGGCGATCCGCTCCAGGGACGCGTCGGCGCCGTGCGCGGCGACCTCCTGCTCGGCGACGGCCAGGATCCGCGCGTAGTTGCGCCGTGCGTCCGCGCGCTGTTGGTCGGCCATGACGTCCTCTCGCGATTGCTAAACGGCGGGGTCCTCCGTATCGTACCCGGCAGATAAACGGCGGGCCCCGCCGTTTAGGGTCACCACTTCTGGAGGACACCCATGCCCACAGCTTCCGCACCCGTCCTGGTCACCGGCGCGACCGGCCGGCAGGGCGGCGCCGCCGCCCGCGCCCTGCTGAAGGCGGGCGTCCCGGTCAGGGCCCTGGTCCGGGACCCCTCGACGGACCGGGCCGCGGCAGTCGCGGCACTCGGCGCCGAACTGGTCGCCGGAGACCTGGACGACCGCGACTCGCTGACCCGGGCCGCCGAAGGGGCCCGTGCCGTCTTCTCGGTCCAGATGCCCGACTTCGGCCGGCGCGGTTTCGAGGGGGAGCTCGAGCAGGCCACCCACCTCATCGAGGCCGCCAGGGCGGCCGGGGTGCCCCAGTTCGTACACACCTCCGTCTCCGGCGCCGGGCAGCACACGAGCTGGGTGAAGGACGACTGGAGCTGGATGGAGCCCTACTACACGGCGAAGGCCGGAATCCAGGACCGGGTGCGCGACGCGGGCTTCGCCCGCTGGACGCTCCTCAAGCCGGGGTACTTCATGGAGAACCTGCTGCCCTCGGAGGCCATCGTGTTCCCGCGCGGGCTGGAGGGCGGGCTGGTGACGCTCCTGAAGCCCGCGACCCGGCTGTCCCTGGTCGCCGTCGACGACATCGGCGCGGCCGCCGCTGCCGCCGTGGCCGCACCCGAGCGGTTCGACCGGGTCGAACTGGAACTGGCGAGCGACGTCCTGACGATGCGGGAGATCGCCGGCATCCTCACCGAGCACCTGGACACCGCGGTGACCGCGCCGGACATGACCAAGGAGGAGGCGGTCGCCGCCGGGATGCCCGACATGGGCCTGGGGCAGGCGTCGCTCAACGAGCACCCGCAGCCGGCCCGGCCCGCCTTCGCCCGCGACCTGGGCATCCCGCTCACCGACTTCTCCACCTGGGCCCGGAAGCACCTTCCGACCTCGGCCTGACACCGGTCCCGCACACCGGGCGGGACACGGTCCACACACATGCAGCCAAGGCTGTACAGCTCACCCTGTGGAAGTTAGCCTGGCCGCATGAGTGAGAACCAGAGCCCCTCACCGACGGCGGTGCAGGCCTCGCGCGAGGTCCGTGCGGTCATCAGCCGGCTGCGCCGCCGCATCCTGAAGGCGTCCGAGGCCGAGGACATCACCCTGGGCCAGGCCTCGGTCCTGGCCCGCCTGTCCGACAAGGGCGGCGTCACGGCCAGCGAACTCGCGGCCACCGAGGGGGTCAGGCACCAGTCGATGACGGCGACGGTCTCCGCGCTCGCCTCCCTCGGCCTGGTCGAGCGCCGCCCCGACCCGGACGACGGGCGGCGCCTGCTGATCACGCTGACCGCGCGGGGCCTGCGCCGGGTGGAGGAAGGACGGCAGGCACGGACGGAGTGGCTCGCCGACCGGCTGCAGACGAGGTGCTCGGAGGAGGAGCGCCTGGCCGTGATCGAGACGATGGCCGTGCTGCAACGGCTCACCCGTGACTGAGGCGGAGGCGGAGGCGGCTCGCGACTCCGGCAGGCCGGCGTTCGACCGCAGACTGCTGCCGCCGCTGCTGCTGGGGTCGGTACTGAACCCGGTCAACTCGACGATCGTCGCGGTCGCCCTCGTTCCCATCGGCAGGGCCCTGGGCGCTCCCGCCTCGCAGACCGTTTGGCTGGTCTCCGCGCTCTACCTGGCCACCGCGCTCGGGCAGCCCGTCGTGGGTCGGCTCGTCGACCTCTTCGGGCCGCGCCGCCTCTTCCTCCTCAGTACCGGCCTCGTCGGCGTCGCCGGTGTCGTCGGGGCGCTGGCTCCCGGTCTGGGCGTGCTGATCGGCGCGCGCGTCCTGCTCGGGTTCGGCACCTGCGCCGGCTATCCGGCGGCGATGGCACTGGTGCGCAGCGAGGCCGAGCGCACCGGGCGGGACAGTCCCGGCGGGGTACTCACCGCGCTGGCCGTCGCCAACCAGACCGTCGCCGTCGTCGGCCCGCTGCTGGGCGGCCTGCTGATCGCGGTGGGCGGCTGGCGCGCCACCTTCGCGCTGAACGTTCCCCTGTCCGTCGCGGCCGTCGCACTGGGACTGCTGCGGCTGCCCCGCGAGGAACGGGCACCGGTGGGCGGTCCGGCACGGCGCGGGGGCGCGGTCGCCCGCCTGGACCTGCCCGGCATGGGGCTGTTCGCCGCCATGCTCGTCTCGCTGCTGCTCTTCCTGATGAACCTGCACCTGCGCGACTGGTACCTGCTCGCGCTGTCCGCCGCGGCGGGCGCCGCCTTCGCGGTCCGGGAGCTGCGGGCCACCACCCCCTTCATCGACCTGCGGGTCCTCGGCGGCAACACCCCGCTGCTGGCCACCTACGGGCGGGCGCTGGTCGCCTACGTCGTCGCGTACGCGTTCCTGTACGGCTTCACCCAGTGGACCGAGGAGGGCTTCGGACTGACGCCCTTCCACGCCGGGCTGGCGCAGATCCCCATGTTCCTGCTGGCGATCGGCGTCTCCGTCGTGTCGGGCCGCAGCCGGGGCGTGCGGGGGAAACTGCTGATCGGGGCCGCCGGACAGATAGCCGCCTGCGGGGTGATCCTCACCCTCACCGGGGACAGCCCGCTGTGGCTGCTGCTCCTCGTGGCGCTCGTCTTCGGCGTTCCGCAGGGACTGAACAACCTGGCCCTGCAGAACTCCGTCTACTTCCAGGCCGATCCCGCGCGCACCGCCTCCTCCGCCGGGCTGCTGCGCACCTTCGCCTACATCGGCTCGATGGTCGCCTCCGCCGCGACCGCCGCCTCCTTCGGGCAGCACGCCGACACCGGCGGACTGCACCGGCTGGCCTGGGTGATGCTCGGCGCCGCCGTGCTGTACCTGGTGCTCACCCTCTTCGACCGCACCCTCGGCCGGGTGGACACGCGGGACACGCGGACGGCGGCGTAGAGCGACGCCGCGGCCCCGGGCGCCACGGCCGGGCGGACGCCGGGTCAGTCGCCGGGCCGGCCGCCGTGCGTGGCGGCGGTGCGGTAGCCGGTGTACGTGTACGGGTTGTCGAGCACCTTCGTCTCGGGGACGTCGGGGTTCATCCCCTGGTCCCACGCCTCGGCGCCGAGCCGTGACCGCAGGTGCTCGACCGTCGAGTCGACGGTCCGGCGCACCTTGGCGAGGTCGACGCCGATCAGCCGGTGCTCGTGCTTGACGAGGCGACCGCCCGCCATCACGGTGTGCACGTCGCCGCGCTGGGCCTGGAGGGCGACGTGGCCGTAGGGGTTGAGGAGCGGGAACATCACCGGGGAGTGGTCGTTCTTGACGAGTACGACGTCGGCCCGCTTCCCGGCCTCCAGGCTGCCCACCCGGTCGTCGAGGCCGAGGGCTTTCGCCCCGCCCCGGGTCGCCCAGTCCACCACCTGCTCGGCCCGGAGGTGGGAGTGGGTCACGGTCTCGCCACCGGCGTGTGCCTCCAGGTGCTCGCGGGCGCGGTCGGCACCGAGGGTGGCCCGCATGGCGGAGAAGAGGTCGCCGCTCCACCACACGCTGGTGTCCATCGAGAGCGAGACGGGGATGCCGTGGGCGCGCAGGGCCCAGGTGGGCGGGTAGCCCTGACCGCAGCTCTGCTCGCTCTCGGTCGACACGGACACCGAACCGCCCGTGGCCGCGATCCGGTGGTAGGAGTCGGCGCCGAGCGTGGCGGCGTGCACGTAGACCGTGTCCGGGCCCATGAAGCCGTGCTCGTGCATCAGCCGGATGCCGTCGTCGTTGGTGGCGCCCCACACCCCGGCGTGCGTGGTCACGGGCACGCCCAGCTCCCGTGCCGCCTCGAAGGCCGCCTTCTCGGGGAAGTCCGGGTCGCCCGTGATGTCGAAGGCCAGTTGCAGGCCCGTACGGTCGCCGCCGAACCTGCGGTCGACGAAGGCGCGGAACTCCGGCGCGGCGGTCCACTCCCAGGGTGCTGCCCGGATGTTGCCGTAGGCGAGCACGAACCGTCCCGGGACCTCGTCGAGGGCGTCGAGTGCGGCGTCCGCGTGCTCCACGGTCTGCAGGCCGTGCGACCAGTCGACGGTCGTGGTGACGCCGGAGTCGAGCGCCTCGACGGCCGCCAGCAGGTTGCCCGCGTAGACGTCCTCGGGCCGGAAGTGCGTGCCGTGCTCCAGGTAGTACCAGACGAAATACTGGGTGAGGGTCCAGTCGGCGCCGTAACCGCGCATCGCGGTCTGCCACATGTGCCGGTGTGTGTCGATCATGCCGGGCATCACGATGCCGCCGGTGGCGTCGATCTCGCGGGTGCCCTCGGGGACCGCCAGCAGGGGGCCGACGGCCTCGATCCGCTCGCCGACGACCAGTACGTCGGCCCCGCGGTGCAGCGTCCTGCGGTCGTCCATGGTGAGGACGGTGCCGTTGCGGAACACCACGGGCGCCCCGGGCCGGCCCGTGCCGAGTCCTGACGAGTTGCCGGCCGCGTTCATCCGTTCCTCCGACTCGTAGCGTGAGGAGTGCGTTCAGCCCGCGAAGTACGGTGTCAGCCCGCGGAGTACCTTGACCGTGGCGGACGCACGTCCGCCTGCCGGACGCTTGGTTGGTGCGTAACGATGTGTCCGGACCCCAGGCCCTGTCAAGGCTCCCGCCCGAACGGAACCCGGCGGGCTTCCGGCGGGCGGCCGACGGCCGTCCGCGGGTTTCCGACGGCCGCTTCCGGCGGCTCCGGGCCGCACGAGCCGCCAGGCGGACAGGCTGACCGGAGCGGCTAGTCTCAGGACGGAGGCACCCCGTGGTGCCCGATCAACTCCGAGCAGCAGGAGCCACCGTGCCCCGTCGTGACGACGACCCGAACTTCATCGAGGCGATCGCCCGCGGTTTCGACGTGATCAAGGCCTTCGGCCCGCACACACCCGTCATGGGTCTGAGCGAGGTGGCGTCCGCCACCGGGCTGGCACGGCCGACGGTGCGGCGGATCCTGCTGACCCTGGAGACCCTGGGCTACGCGCGCTCGCTGCCCGGCGGAGGCTTCACCCTCACCGCCCGGGTGCTCGACCTGGGGCTCACCCACGTCCAGTCGCTGGGGCTGTGGGGAGTGGCCCGCCCGCACATGGAGCGCCTGGTCGCCCGCACGCACGAGTCGACGTCCGTCGCGCAGTTGGACGGGTCCGACATCGTCTACGTGGCCAGGGTCGCCGTACCCAGGATCATCGCCTTGGCGGTGAGCATCGGCACCCGCTTCCCGGCACCGCAGACCTCCCTCGGCAAGGTGCTGCTCGCCGGTCTCGAGCCGGCCGAGCTGGACAAGGCGCTGGCCGAACCGAGCCGTTCCGGCGCCGAGCCGCGCCACCGGTTCGACCGGGCCGAACTGGACGGGGCGCTGCGGGAGGTGCGGGCCAGGGGATGGGCCCTGACCGACCAGGAGCTGGCCGCGGGCATCCGGTCGGTGGCGGCACCGCTGCGCGACGGGGAGGGCCGGGTGATCGCGGCGATGAACGTCACCGTGCACGCGGCCGAGACCTCGGTCGAGACGCTGCGCGAGGAGTACCTGCCGCTGCTGCTGCACGCGGCGGGCGAGGTGAGCGCGGACTTCGCGCGCTGTGGCGCACTCCCGCGGACACCGATGGCGTGAAGGCGCCGACGGCCTGAGGACACCGAGGCGTTACGCGGGTGACCGAGGCGTGACGCGGGTGCCGGGGTCTTGACACCACACCCCCGGCGCTTCGAGACTCCGCCTCACGGACACCCGTCCGCACAACGGACATGGGGAGCGCTGAGGCATGGCAGAGGCAACGACCCGGTCCGAGGGCCCCGCCACCCGCGGACCGCTGGACGGGCTGCTGGTGGCCGACTTCTCACGCATCCTCGCCGGTCCGTACGCGACCATGCTGCTCGCCGACATGGGCGCCGAAGTGATCAAGGTGGAGAGCCCCGGGGGCGACGACACCCGCACCTGGCTCCCGCCGACGCGCGACGGGGTCTCCACGTACTACCTCGCCGTCAACCGCAACAAGCGTTCGCTGGCGCTGGACCTCAAGGACGAGGCCGACGCGGAGCTGGCCCGTGAACTGGCCGCCCGCGCCGACGTGGTGATCGAGAACTTCAAGCCGGGCGGGCTGGCCCGATTCGGCCTGGACTACGCCGCCGTGCGGCAGGCCAACCCCGGCGTCGTCTACGCCTCGATCAGCGGGTTCGGACCGCAGGCCGACCCGTCCCTTCCCGGCTACGACCTGATGGTCCAGGCCGTTTCCGGGCTGATGAGCCTCACCGGGGACCCGCACGGCCCGCCCTACCGGGCCGGCATCTCGGTCTTCGACGTGCTGACGGGGATGCACGCCGCCCTCGGCATCCTCGCGGCACTGCACCACCGCGGCCCTTCGGGCGCCGGGCAGCACCTGGAGGTCAACCTGCTCTCCTCTGCGCTGTCCGGGCTGGTCAACCACTCCAGCGCCTACGTGGCCGGCGGGGAGGTCCCGCACCGGATGGGCAACGCCCACCCGAGCCTGTTCCCCTACGAGCCCCTGCCCGTCGCCGACGGCGAACTCGTCGTCATCGCGGGCAACGACGGCCAGTTCGCGAAGCTGTGCGAGGTACTGGGCCTGCCCGGCCTGCCGGCCGACCCGCGCTTCGCGCGCAACCAGGACCGCACCGCCCACCGCGACCTGCTCCGCCCGCTGCTCGTGGAACGGCTGGCGACCCGCACCAAGAAGGACCTCTTCCACCGGCTGCTCGCCGCGGGCGTGCCCTGCGCCCCCATCAACACGGTCGCGGAAGGCGTCGCGTTCGCCGAGGAGGTGGGGCTCGACCCGGTGGCCGCGGCGGGCGAGGGCGGGGCGGCGGTGCCGACCGTGCGCCACCCGATCTCCTTCTCGGCCACCCCGCCGCGACACGAACTGCCCCCGCCCGCCCTGGACGCCGACGGACCCGCGCTGCGCACCTGGCTCACCGGCCCGCGGGACTGAACCGCGCCTCCGCCCCGCCGGCCCCCGTGCACCGAGCCGCCCCGGCCCGTCCCCCTGCCGACCGCGAGCCACCCCGCCGCCCCCGGCGGACCGTCCCCACTCCGAGGAGCAGCACCGTGCAGGAATCCGCGCACGACGGCACGCCGCGGTACCCGACGTCGCTCGGCACCTCCGACGCCGACAGCATCAGCCTGCTCGGCCACGACCTGGCCGGGGAGCTGATGGGCAAGGTCGGATTCGGTGAACTGGCCCTCTGGCTCGTCACGCAGCGTCGTCCGGAACCGGGCGACGTCCGCGTCTTCGAGGCCGTGCTCGTCGCCCTGGCCGACCACGGGTTCACCCCGACCGCGATCACGACCCGGCTCACCTACCTGTCCGCCCCCGACTCCGTGCAGGGCGCCCTCGCGGCCGGGCTGCTGGGCGGCGGCTCCCGGTTCCTCGGCGTCACCGAGGACTGCGGCGCCTTCCTGCACGACATCGTGGCCGCGCACCCGCAGCGGCTGCCCGACGAGGCGGACGAGGCGGGCTGGGACCGGCTGGCCCTGCAGACGGTCCGGGTGGCCCACGCGCAGCGGCGGCGGGTGCCGGGGCTCGGGCACCCGGTGCACAAGGTGCGGGACCCGCGTACGCCCGTGCTGCTGCGGATCGCCGAGGACAACGGCCGCAAGGGGCCGCACCTGCGCCTGTTCGAGGCCGTCGGCAGGGTGCACCCCCAGGTGCTGGGCCGCACCCTGCCGCTCAACGGCGCCGGCGTGTGCGGCGCGGCCCTGGCCGACCTGGGTCTGCCGGTCGGACTGCTGCGCGGTTTCGCGCTGCTGGCCCGCACCGCGGGTCTCCTCGGGCACCTCGCGGAGGAGCAGCGTGCCCCCGTGGGCATGGACGTCTACCTCTCCGTCGACCGCAACGCCCGGTACGCCGACCCGTCCGGGAACGGCTGAACGGGCCGACCGCCCCGCACCCCGACCGCCCCGTGTCGCGGACGCGACCCACAACCCACCGGCCCGCGGCCTACGACCCCAACTGCGCGATCCGCACTGCGCGACCCACGACCCACAGCCCGATCCGTGCGTCCGACAACTCCGTGCATCCGACGAGGGAATCACCATGGCAGAGCTGGTGGCGGTCATCGCCTCGACCCATCACCCCTTCTACTACCGGGCGAGCAGGGCCACCGGCGAGCACCGGCCGCCGTTCGCCGACGCCTGGGTGGCCAAGATCGAGAAGTTCCGCGAGACGCTGACCAGAGCCCGTCCGGACGTCCTGGTGATGGTCGGCTCCGACCACTTCCACCAGCTCTGGCTGGACAACATGCCCCAGTTCCTGGTCGGCAAGGCCCCGTTCTACGACGCCAACTTCTACAACGAGGAGCGCGAGTTCGGCCTGCCGCGCATGCTGCTCACCGGGCACGAGGAACTCTCCGCGCACGTGCTGCGCCAGGGACTGGACGCGGGCTTCGACCTGGCCTTCAGCAACGAGCTGCGGATCGACCACTCGATCACCTGCCCGATCATCACGCTGCGGCCCGAGGTCGACCTGCCGATCGTTCCGGTCTACACCAACATCTTCGCTCCCCCGCTGCCGCGTCCCCGTCGGTTCGTGCAACTCGGCCGCGCACTGCGGGAGATGGTCGAGAGCTGGCCCTCCGACCAGCGTGTCGCGGTCATCGGCACCGGTCACCTCTCCCTGGAACTGGGCGGCCCGCGCCAGTTCGGGGACCACGGTCCCGACCCGGAGTTCGACCGCAGGGCCGTCGAGTGGATCGCGAACGGGGACATCGAGGGCTGTCTGTCCGAGGTCACCCTCGACAGCCTGCACCGCCCGGGCAACGCCACCCACGGCTTCATGGACTTCATGCTGATGATGGGCGTCGCGGGCGAGGGCGTGCGGGCCGACCACGTCGACACCCTCGACCTGTTCCACACCATGGAGGCCTACTTCACCTGGTATCCGAAGGGAGCCGACGCATGAGCAAGTACCTGGTGAACAAGTTCCTGTACACCGTGGACCGCGATCCCGCGCTGGTGGAGCGCTACCGCGAGGACCCGCGCGCCACCGTCGCCTGGTGGGAGGCGGCGCGGGCCGGCGTCCTCCTGGGCTGCGCCGGCGGGGAGGACTCCACCTGGACGCGGTTCGAGGACGCCGAACGCGAGGCGCTCGCGACCCACGACCATCCGGCGCTCTTCGCACTGGGCGCCCACCCGTTCCTGACCCTCACGCTGTTCATCGCCCTGTTCGAGCGCGACCACGAGGGCCTGGGCTACCAGAAGCAGTACGCCGAGCGTCTGGCGCACTTCGCCCTCCCCTACCCGGACATCGCGACGTGAACGCCGGTCCGCTCCCGCTCCGGCGGCTGCCGCGCGGGCACGGCTCGCGCGCACCCCGGGAACGGTTCCGCAATCCCCCGGGGGCACGGCGGCGAGGCCGGGGACCTCAGAAGTCTTCCCCCAAGTCCATTGACCCGAAAGGCGTTTCTGCCTAACGTCCCGTCAAGCTCCCCAGGAAGCCTTTCACCGCCCCGGCCCCACGCCCGGGCGGCCCCCTGCGACCTTTGTGCTCCGCAAGACCGCCATGGCTGAACGCACCTGGTGAACGGTCTTCGGTCGCCGCACGTCGACTCACCGAAAGAAGCACATGCACAGAACCCCCGCACGCCGCGCCTCCGTACTGGTCGCCGCCGTGTCCTCCCTCAGTCTCCTCACCGCCGGCTGCGGTGACGGCGACGGCTCCGCGGACGACGACGTGGCGACGAGCGGCAAGAACGCCGAAGCGTCCCCCAACGCCCCCACCAGGACGGGCATGACCATTAGCTTCCTGCCCAAGCAGGTGGACACGCCGTACTTCGACATGGCCGACGCCGGCGGGGAGCGCGCCGTCAAGGAGCTGGGCTCGACCTTCAAGGAGGTGGGCACCGAGCAGAGTGCGGACGCCTCCGAGCAGGTGGCCCACGTCAACCGGCTCACCGAGCAGAAGGTCGACGCGATCGCCGTCTCGGCGCTGGACCCCGACGCGCTGTGCGGCCCGCTCAAGAAGGCCATGGACGCGGGCATCAAGGTCGTCACCTTCGACTCCGACACCAAGCCCGAGTGCCGCTACGCGTTCGTCTCCCCGGCGAGCGCCGAGGACATCGCCGTACGGCAGCTGGAACTGCTGGGCGAGCAGGTCGGCTACGAGGGCGACGTCGCGATCCTCTCGGCCGCCGAGACGGCCACGAGCCAGAACGCCTGGATCGCCGGCATCAAGACGGAGATGCAGGACGCGCGGTACAAGGACATGCGGCTCGTCGACGTCGTTCACGGCGACGACGAGGCGGACAAGTCCTACGCGAAGGCCGAGGAGCTGACGCAGAAGTACCCGAAGCTGAAGGGCATCCTCTCCCCCACCACCAACGGCCTCAAGGCCGCAGCGAAGTACCTGTCCCAGTCGGAGTTCAAGGGCGACGTGAAACTGACCGGTCTCGGCGCCCCCAACGACATGCGCCCGTACATCGAGGACGGCACGGTGGAGGAGTTCGTGCTGTGGGACCCGGCCAAGCTCGGCGAGCTGACCGGGTACGCGGCCGTCGCCCTCGCCTCCGCGCAGATCACCGGCCGCGAGGGGCAGATGTTCCTCGCCGGCGACATGGGCTGGTACCAGATCAGCCAGAACGGCGTCATCGCGCTCGGCGAGCCGACGGTCTTCAACGCCGGCAACATCGACGACTACGACTTCTGAGCGGCGCCCGCGCCCGTCCCCGCGGGAGACGTCCGGCGCTGCGGTGAGTGCGGCGGCCCCGGCCGCCGCACTCACCGTACGTCTCCGCCGGACCTCCCCGGGCCGGGAGGCCCCCCGGCGTTCAGATGCTGCAGTGCCTCGACCAGTTCGTGGCAGGCCCCCTCCACGGACCGCCGGGTGTGCAGCTGCTCGCTGATCACCGCGGACAGCAGCAGCGCGGTCAGACCGAGGGTCCCGTTGAACGCCTGCAGTTCCATCATGGCCTCGATCTCGGTCAGCCTCCCGAAGGATCCGGCCCCCTGCCGCGCCGCGACGGTGGCCAGCACGGAGGCGAGCAGGGCGCAGGACATGCCGCCCGCGAGCTGGAACCGCAGCACGGACCAGATCAGGAGCGGGTACACCAGGAAGAGCACACTGACCGAGCTGTACGTGATCAGCGGCACCAGGACGCACACGACGACGGCGAGCCCGAGCGCCTCGGCCCAGCGCACGGACGGCGGTGGCAGGCGGGCCCGGTACATCAGGAGCAGCAGCGGGGTGACGAGGACGACGCCCATGGCGTCACCGACCCACCAGGCCAGCCAGACGAGCCCGAGATGGCCGGTCGGGATCTCGTCGGACCACAGCAGCATGCCGACGCCCATGCCCGAGCTGACCAGCGTGGCGGTCAGCGCCCCGAGGAAGACCAGCGCCAGTCCGTCGCGCAGCCGGCTCAGGCTCACGCGGAACCCGACCGCGCGCAGCAGCAGGTGGGCGAGGACCGGGGCGGCGGTGTTGCCGACCACGATCCCCAGGGCCGCGGCTCCGGGGTTGCCGAGCCGGAGGACGGTCAGCAGCACACCGAGCGCGATGCCCGGCACGCACCAGGGGCCGAACAGCAGCAGGGCGGCCACCGCGACGCCGCTGGCCGGCCAGATGGGCGTGGCGACCGCTCCGTCCGCGCTCAGCTGCTGCGACAGCCCCAGCCTCCCCGCCGCGTAGTAGCAGCCGGCGAGCAGCAGCGTTCCGCAGGCGAGGACGACCGGCCGCGGCCATGCTCGGACACCCTCCACAGCAGCCATCAGACACCGGTGCCGCCGCGGCGGCGAGGCGAGCGACGCGCGGGAGGGCCCTACGGCGTAACCGGGACCCCCGTCGTGGGGCCCTGCGGCGGCGTGACGGCGCGCCCGTCATGGCCGACGACGAGCACGGCGGCGTCGTCCTCGTGCCCGCTCAGTTCGGCGTTCTTGAGCACCGCGGCGGCCAGCTCGTGCGCCTCCATGCCGGTGACGGCGGCGAGACCCGCCAGTCGGACCACGCGTTCGAGTCCGTCGTCGACACTCAGCGAGGGCCCCTCCACGACACCGTCCGTGACCAGGACGAACACCCCGCCGGTAGCGAGCCGGTACCGGGTCACCGGGTACTCGCTGCCCTCCATGACGCCCAGCGGCGGTCCGCCCTCGTCCCGGCAGACCTCCGCCCTGCCGTCCGCAGTGGCCCGGACGCAGGGGATGTGGCCGGCCCGCGCGCTCTCCAGGAGGCCGGTGGCCGGGTCGTAGCGCAGGAAGGTGCAGGTGGCGAAGAGGTCCTTGTTGAGGGAGAGCACCAGTTCGTTGGTGCACGCGAGCAGGGAGCCGGGCTCGCCGGTGACGGACGCGAGTGCCCGCAGGCCGACCCGCACCTGTCCCATGAACGCCGCCGCGTCGATGGCGTGTCCCTGGACGTCCCCCACGGAGAGGCCGATGCTGCCGTCGGGGAGCGGGAAGGCGTCGTACCAGTCGCCACCGACGTTCAGTCCGGCGTACGCGGGCGAATAGCAGGCGGCCAGGTGGATGCCGGGGACCACGGGCAGGTCGACGGGGAGCATGTCGCGCTGGAGGGCGATCGCCAGCTCCACCTGGGACCGCCTCAGCTCGGCCAGCTCCCGTGCCTGAGTGGTCAGCGACGCCAGCCGGGCCAGCAGCTCCTCGCCGTCGGGTGCGCGACTCCTGCGGAACATCGACCACTCCCGGACCGGGCCGCCCTCGAAGATCCCATCGGCATCCTGTCGGCCCCTGGACACTGCCAGTGTGTCATCCGGCCCGCGGGCGGGCACGTCGGGGCCGTAGAGCGGGGCGGGGCCGTAGAGCGGGGCGGGGCCGTAGAGCGGGGCGGAGCCGTAGAGCGGGGCGGAGCCGTAGAGCGGGGCGGAGCCGGACCGCGCCCCGCCGGAGGTGCGGGTACTCCCGGCGTCGCCCGGGGCGCGAGCCCGTGGCCCGGGCCCGGTGTGCTCCCCGTCACGCCGTGGGCGGCGGGCCGTTCCGTACCCTTGCGGCATGCGGATGCGCCCCACTCTGAGCTGGACCCCGGACGCGGACCTGCCGCCGGGCACCACGGATCCGGCGCCGGTGGCCGAAGCCCTGCGCGCCGGCCGCGTGCTGGTGCTCAGCGGCGCGGGCATGTCCACGGAGTCGGGCATCCCGGACTACCGGGGCGAGGGCGGGAGTCTGAGCCGGCACACGCCGATGACCTACCAGGACTTCACCGGCAGCCCGCAGGCGCGCCGCCGGTACTGGGCACGCAGCCACCTCGGCTGGCGCACCTTCGGCCGGGCCCGTCCGAACGCCGGGCACCGGTCGGTGGCGGCCTTCGGACGCGACGGTCTGCTCACGGGCCTGATCACGCAGAACGTGGACGGACTGCACCAGGCGGCCGGCAGTGAGGACGCCGTGGAGCTGCACGGCAGCCTGTCCCGGGTCGTCTGCCTGTCCTGCGGCGCGCTCAGCCGGCGCCGCGAACTGGCGCTGCGCCTGGAGGAGGCCAACGCCGGCTTCTCGCCGGTGGCCGCCGGCATCAACCCGGACGGCGACGCCGACCTCAGCGACGAGCAGGTGGGCGACTTCCGTGTGGTGCCCTGCACGGTCTGCGGCGGCGTTCTCAAGCCGGACGTGGTGTTCTTCGGCGAGGCGGTCCCGCCGCAGCGCGTCGAGCACTGCCGCGCCCTGGTCCGCGAGGCGGCCTCGCTGCTGGTCCTCGGCTCCTCGCTGACGGTGATGTCCGGGCTGCGGTTCGTGCGCCAGGCGGCCCGGGAGGGGAAGCCGGTGCTGATCGTCAACCGGGACCCGACCCGCGGCGACCGGGAGGCCGTCACACGGGTCGCGCTGCCGCTCGGCGCGGCCCTGACCACGGTCGCCGACCGGCTGGGCGTCCCCGTCCAGGACCCCGCGACGGCCTGACGCAGGCGCCGCGACGACCCGACGGCAGCGCGGCGACGATCCGGCGAAGGCCGGCTGGGGCGTGGTCCGGACCGTCCGGCCCGGACGCGGAACTCCCGCGGGCCACCCTCTTGACCGCGGTGCCTCCACTCCATACAGTCCTCGCACCTCACGAGGTACATCGATTAACCAATCGTTAACCGCTTGGTTGGAGACCACCCCTGTGCGCTCATCGCTGACTCGGCGCGACCTGCTCGCCGCCGGTTCCGGCCTGGCTGCGGCCGCTGCCCTGCCCGCTCTGTCCGGGTGTTCGTCGTTGGCGTCGGCGGACTCCGACCCGGACACCCTCGTCGTCCACACCCAGCTCGGCACGACCGCGCCGGGCTCCCCCACGTACCTCGCGGCCGTCGACCTCTTCCACGAGGAGAACCCGGGGATCAAGGTCAAGAACCTGGTCAACAGCGACGACCTCGCCCAGGTCTACGAGACCTCGCGGCTGGCCCGCAAGGAGGCCGACGTCGTGATGGTCAACCTCTACGACAAGACGCTGGCCTGGACGGACGTCGACGCGACCGTCGACGTCGGCCCGTACCTGGACGCGTGGGGACTGCGTGAGCGGGTCCTGCCCGCCGCCCTCGCGGACTGGACCGACGACGAGGGGCGGGTCAGGGCGTTCCCCTACTTCGCCACCAACTGGCCCGTCGCCTACAACCGCGCCCTGCTCGACCGGGCCGGGGTCGACTCGATCCCCACCACGGGCGACCAGCTGATCGCCGCGGCCCGCAAGCTGCGCGCCAAGGGGCTCGCCCCCGTGACCGTGGGCGGCAACGACTGGACCGGCCAGAAGCTGATGGCGCAGATCATCCAGACCTTCCTGTCCCAGGACGAGGCCCGGCACGTCTACTCCACCGGCGACTTCGGCGGGCGCGGCGCCCGCCGGGGCATCGAGTACTTCACGCATCTGCGGGACGCCGGTGTCTTCGCGGACAAGGCGCAGGGGCTCACGTCCGACTCGATGAACACGCAGTTCAACACCGAGGAGGCCGCGATCCAGTCGGCGATGTCCTCGGCCCTGGCCAAGGTGCCGGACGAGGTGGCGCACCACACCGAGGTGGGCGGCTGGCCGCTGGCCGACGGCGCCGCGCACGAGGGGCCGACGGTCATCCGTGCCTACACCCTGATCGGGTTCTGGATCAGCCCCAACGGCGTGCGCAAGATCGAGCAGGTCGAGAAGTTCCTGCGGTTCATGTACCGGCCCGAGATCGTGGCCCGGTTCGTGACGGAGAGCGGCCGGGACATGGCCCTGCGCACGGACGCCGTCAGCACCGGTTTCCCCCTGGTCGGGGCGGCCCAGCGGCTCGGACCCGAGGTGAGCCAGGTGCTGCTGCCCGACGTGTACGTGCCGCCGGCCGCGGCGCAGTCGCTGATCACCGCGACGAGCACGTCCTTCACCCGCGGCACGACGGCGGCCCAGGTGCGGGCCGCACTCGAGTCCGCGTACCGGTCGGCGTGAGCCGCATGCCCGAGCCCGGCCCCGGCCTCACCCCCGCCCCCGCCCCCGCATCCGCATCCGCATCCGCATCCGCATCCGCCCGGAGTCTCTCCGGCTCCGTCGTCGTCCGGCACCCCGCCGTGCCCGCCGCCCGGCACCCCTCCGTTTCCGCCACCCGTTCTCCGGGAGTCACCGCATGACGACCCTCACCACGACGCCGGACGGCAGCGCGGCCCGTCGCTCCGCCCCGCCCTCGCCCCCGGCCGCCGCGCGCCGCGCCCGGCAGGGCGGGACCGTCCTCGCGGTGCCCGCGCTGGTCTGGTACCTGGTGTTCATGGTCGGGCCGCTCCTCGCGATCTTCGTGATCGCGGCCCTGCACTGGCCGGGCATGCTCCAGCCGGTGTCCTTCGCGGGCCTGGACAACGTCCGGGTGGTGCTGGACGACCCGGTGTTCTGGGACGCGGTCCGCAACACCGCCGTCCAACTGGCCGTCGCCCTGCCGGTGATGATCGTGTGCGCGTACATGCTGGGCTACTACGTGGCCCAGCGCCCGCCCGGCCACCGGGTCATCCGCTACCTGCTCTTCATCCCCGGACTGATTTCTACGCCGGCCAAGGCCATGGTCTTCTACGCCGCCCTGTCGCCGGACGGCCTGCTCAACGGGGCGCTGGAAGGCGTGGGTCTGGGCTCCCTGACCGACGCCTGGCTGGCCTCGCCCTCGACGGCGCTGGCGGCGCTGATCGCCCTGGACATCTGGGCGGGCATCGGCTTCACCGCCGTACTGTTCGCGGCCCGGCTGGGCAGTGTGCCGGACGAGCTCGGGGAGGCCGCCCAGCTGGACGGGGCGGGGCACTGGCGGACCATGTGGTCGGTGCACTTCGCGGTGATCCGGGACTACGTCGGCGTGGTGACGATGCTCCAGTTCCTGTGGACGCTGTTCGGCTCCGCGCAGCACGTGCTGCTGCTGACGCAGGGCGGGCCGGGGACGTCGTCGACCACCCTGTCGTTCCTCGTGTACCAGAAGGCGTTCATCGCCGCCGACCTCGGCTACAGCCAGACCGTCGGCGTCCTCCTCTTCCTCGCCGGTCTCGTCGGGCTGCTGACGATCCGCCGCGTCTTCCGCCAGAACTACTGATTCGGAGCAGCACACATGAAGCTCGGCAAGCGCTGGCTCCCGGCCCACATCCTGGTGTGGACGTACGCGGTACTGCTCGTCGTCCCGCTGTACTACTTCCTCGCCTCGGCGTTCAAGTCGAACGACGAGATCTTCGCGCACCCCTTCGCCCTGCCGTCCTCCCTGGGTCTGGGCAACTTCAGAACCGCCTTCGACAGCGCCGATCTGGGACTCGCGGTCGTCAACTCCACTCTGGTGACGGTGTTCTCGCTGGCGCTCACCCTGCTGCTGGCGATCCCGGCCGCGTTCGCGCTGGCGCGTTCGACCGGGCGGCTGGCCGGTGTCGTCGAGAAGGTCTTCTCGCTGGGCTTCCTGATCCCGACGTTCGCGGCGCTCTTCCCGACGTTCCTGCTGGCGGCGGCGACCGGGCTGTTCCACACCCGGATCTTCATGGTGCTGTTCCTGCCCGCGACGGCGCTGCCGCTGTCGGTGGTGATCCTGGTGCAGTTCATGCGCACGATCCCGCCGGAGATGGAGGAGGCCGCCCGGCTGGACGGGGCGTCCACCTTCGCGGTGCTGCGGCACGTCTACACGCCGATGTGCCTTCCGGGCATCGCCACCGTACTGCTGCTGAACTTCCTGACCTTCTGGAACGAGTACCTGTACTCGCTGGTCATCATCGGCCCGGACCCGGCGCAGCGCACGGTCCAGGTGGCGCTGCCCACCCTGAAGTCGATCACCGGCACGGACTACGGCGTGCTGACGGCGGGCACGGTGCTGACCCTGGTGCCGGTGTGGATCGTCTACACGGTGCTCCAGAAGCGCATGCAGCAGGCCCTGGTCAGCGGGGCGGTGAAGATGTGAGCGTCGCCACCGAGCGGCCGGGCAGGCGGCCGACGATCAGGGAGGTCGCCGCCGCGGCCGGTGTGTCGACCGCGGCCGTCTCGCAGGCCTTCAACAACAAGGGCCGGCTCTCCGAGGCGACCCGCCGGCGGATCCTCGACGCGGCGCTGGAGCTGGGCTGGAGCCCGAACGCCCCGGCGGCGGCGCTGCGCAACGCGCGTACCCGCAGTCTGGCCCTGGTGGTCCGGCGCCCCACGGACGTGCTGGGCTCCGACCCGCACTTCAGCGAGCTGATCACCGGCATAGAGGGCGAGTTGGCGCCGCGCGGCTACGGTCTGCTGCTGCACCTGGTCAGCGGCGACCGCGAGGAGAACGGCCTGTACGAGCGCCTCGCTGCTGAGGGGCGGGTGGACGGCGCGGTGCTGACCGACGCCCGGGACGACGACGGGCGGCCCGCGCTGCTGGCCCGGCTCGGGCTGCCCGCGGTGCTGCTCGGCTCGCCGGACGACGGGGCCGTGGTCCCACGCGTCGGGCTGCGCGAACAGGGGGCCGGCATCGCCGAGGCCGTCGCGCATCTGCTGGCCCTCGGCCACCGGCGCGTCGCCTACGTCAGCGGACCGCCCGAACTGCAGCACACCCGGGTGCGCCGGGCGGCCTTCGAGGACGCCCTGCGCGAGGCCGGGCTGCGCCCCTTCGCGGTGCTGCCCACCGACTTCAGCGAGCGGCACGCCGTCGGCGCCACCGAGGCCCTGCTCGACGCCGCCGACCGGCCCACGGCGATCGTGTACGCCAACGACTCCATGGCGGTCTGCGGCACCGGCACCGCGCAGCGCGCCGGACTGGCCGTGCCCCGCGACGTGTCCGTGGTCGGCTACGACAACCTGCCGCTCGGCAGCTGGCTCCATCCCCGGCTGACCACGGTCGACCAGCAGGTGCAGCGGGTCGGCGCGGCCGCCGCGCGCATGCTGCTGGCCCTGTGCGGCGAGCCGGTCGAGGAGAGCGCCCTCACCGGGCGGCCCCGGCTGGTCGTCCGCGAGTCCACGGGGCCCGCCCCGGGCTGATCCGGCAGAAGACCGCGATGCGCCGCGGCGCCCCACCGCCCCTCCCCCCGTCATCCCGTCATCCCGACACCCGCACCCCCACCACCCGAGAAGGACCATGCGACGCCACAGCGCCCAGCTCACCCACCAGCCCGACGTCCTGCCCTGGCTCGGCGCCAACTTCTGGTCACGTACCGGCGGCCCGCTGATGTGGCGGAACTACGACCCCGCGACCGTGCGCGAGGAACTGCGCGTCCTGCACGACCACGGCCTGAACATGACCCGCTCCTTCTTCTACTGGCCCGACTTCCACCCGCAGCCGGACCGCGTCGACGAGGAGCTGTGCGAGCGGTTCGCGGACTTCCTCGACGCCCACCGGGAGGCGGGCATGGGCACCGTGCCGACCTTCATCGTCGGCCACATGTCAGGCGAGAACTGGGACCCGGCCTGGCGCGGCAACCGCGATCTGTACGAGGACGTGTGGATGGTGGGCCGCCAGGCCTGGTTCGTCTCGCAGATGGCGCGCCGCTTCAAGGACCACCCGGCGGTCACCGGGTGGCTGATCACCAACGAGATGCCCGGCTACGGGCGGATCTACCAGGTCGACCCGCCGTCCGCCGACGTGGTCACCGCCTGGGCCCAGGCCATGTGCAACGCGGTGCGCGCGACGGGCGCGAGGCAGCCGGTGTCGCTCGGCGACGGGGCGTGGGGCATCGAGGTCACCGGCCGCGACAACGGCTTCTCGCTGCGGGACACCGCCGAGTACGTCGACTTCGTGGGCCCGCACGTGTACCGCTCCGACACCGACCGGCCGCGGCAGCACTACCGCGCGGCCTTCGAGTGCGAGCTGGCCGCGGTGACCGGACAGCCCGTCGTGCTGGAGGAGTTCGGGCTCTCCACGGACACCGTCTCGGCCGCCAACGCCGGCGTCCACTACCGCCAGACCCTGCACAACTCGCTCCTCGGCGGGGCCACCGGCTGGATGGCCTGGAACAACACCGACTACGACGACCTGTGGGACCAGTCGCCCTACGACCACCACCCCTTCGAGATGCATTTCGGCATCACCGACTCCACCGGCGCCCCGAAGGAGCCGCTGCGTGAACTGGCCGCCTTCGCCGACGTGCTGAAGGCCGTGGACTTCGCCCGCTGCTCCCGGACGGACGCCGGTGCCGCGCTGGTGGTGCCCGCCTTCCTCGAACGCGGCTACCCCTACAGCCGTCCCGCCGACCGGCCGCTCATCTTCACCTCGCTGCACCAGGCTTACGTCACGGCGCGCGCCGCCGACCTGCCGGTGGCCCTCAGCCGCGAGGCCGACGGGCTGCCCGGCGAGGCGTCGCTGTACCTGCTGCCGGCCACCCGCCAGCTCACCACCCGCACCCGCCGCGAGCTGGCCCGCCGGGCCGCCGGGGGCGCCACGGTGTACCTGTCCTTCTGCTCCGGCGAGCACCCGGCCACCCGCGGCCCCTGGTTCGACGACCTGGACGGGCTGTTCGGTGTCGAGCTGCAGTTGTCGTACGGCGTCGCGGAGCCCATCGGGGACGACGTGCTGGAGATGACGTTCACCGAGGACTTCGGCGGGCTGCGGGCCGGCGAGGTGCTGCGGTTCCCGGTCGCCGGGAACGAGGACAGCCGCGCCTACCTGCCGGTGGAGCCGCGGGCGGGCCGGGTCGTGGCCGTGGACGCCCACGGCCGCCCGGCGCTGGTCGTGCACGAGACCGGGGCGGGCCGCACGGTGCTGGCCACCTATCCGCTGGAGCACATGGCCGCCCGTACGGCGCGCGTCAACCCGGACGTCACGCACCGCCTGTACGAGGCGCTGGCGGAGGTGGCGGGCGTGTCCCGGCCGGTGACGGTAGCCGACCCGCACGTGTCGGCGGACGTGCTCGAGCACGTCGACGGCCGCCGGTTCGTGTGGCTGGTCAGCCAGAGCCCCGAGCCGCTGGTGGTGCGTCCGTCGGCCGACGGGAAGCTGCACGGCCTGTCCGACGGCGAGCCGGTCGGGGACGTGCGGCTCGACGGGTACGGCGTCGCCGTCCTGGAACTGCGATGACCGTCCCCCGCTACCGCGACCCGGCGGCCCCGGTTTCCGAGCGCGTCCGTGACCTGCTGGGCCGGATGACCCTGCCGGAGAAGGTGGGCCAGCTCAACCAGCGCATGTACGGCTGGCACGCCTACGAGCGCACCCGCGACGGCCACCGCCTCACGGACGCGTTCCGCGAGGAGGTCGCCGCCTTCGACGGCATGGGCGCGCTCTACGGGCTGCAGCGGGCCGATCCCTGGTCGGGCGTCGGATTCACGGACGGGCTCGACGCGCGGGACGGGGCGCGGACCGCGGCAGCCGTCCAGCGGCACGTCGTGGAGCACACCAGGCTCGGCATCCCCGTCCTGCTGGTGGAGGAGATGCCGCACGGCCACCAGGCCCTGGACGGCACGGTGCTGCCCGTGAACCTGGCGGCCGGCGCCACCTGGGACCCGGAGCTGTACGCCGACGCGGTGGCCGCGGCGGCGGCCGAACTGCGGGCGCGGGGTGCGCACATCGCCCTGGTGTCGGCACTGGACCTGGTGCGCGATCCGCGCTGGGGACGCAGCGAGGAGTGCTTCGGCGAGGACCCCTACCTCGCGGCACGGATGACCGAGGCGCTGGTCGAGGGGGCGCGGCGGGCGGGCGTGGCCGTGGTGCTCAAGCACTTCGCGGGCCAGGGCGCGACGGTCGGCGGACGCAACAGCGCGGCGACGGAGCTGGGCCGGCGTGAACTGCACGAGGTCCATCTCGCCGCCGCCCGGGCCGGGGTCGCGGCCGGGGCCGCCGGAGTGATGGCCGCCTACAACGAGTTCGACGGCCTGCCGTGCGTCGCCAACCGGTACCTGCTCACCGAGGTGCTGCGCGAGGAGTGGGGCTTCGACGGGCTCGTGATGGCGGACGGGACCGCCGTGGACCGGCTGCTGCGGCTGACCGGCGACCCGGTCCGGGCGGCGGCCCTGGCGCTGGACGCCGGCTGCGATCTGAGCCTGTGGGACGACTCCTTCACGCGCCTTGGCGAGGCGGTGGAGCGCGGTCTGGTGTCCGAGGGGGCGCTGGACGCCGCGGTGGCCCGGGTCCTCACGCTGAAGTTCCGCCTCGGCCTGTTCGAGCAGCCGGGGCCTCCCGCCGGGGCGGCGGCCACCGGCCCCGCGGACGCCGCCGAGCTGGGCGAGCGCGTGGCCCGTGCCTCGGTGACTCTGCTCGCCCACGAGGGCGGCGCGCTGCCGCTGGCGCGGGCGGCACTGCGGCGGATCGCGGTCCTCGGGCCCAACGCGGACTCCCTGCCGCACCAGATCGGCGACTACACGGCGCCCCAGCGGCCCGGTGACGGCGTCACCGTCCTGGAGGGCATCCGCGCGGCGGCCGGGCCCGGCGTCGACGTGGTGACGGCGCCGGGGTGCGCCCTGGTCGGGGACGACGTGTCCCAGGTGCCGTCGGCGGTCGCGTCGGCGGCGGCCTCCGACGTGGCCGTGCTGGTCCTCGGCGGCTCCAGTGCCCGCTGCGCCGACACCGCGTTCGAGGCGAACGGGGCCGCCGTCACCGGTTCCGGCGCTCCGACCGGCATGACGTGCGGGGAGGGCGTGGATCTGGCGGACCTCCTTCTTCCGGCTGCCCAACGCGCCCTGCTGGCCGCGGTGTCGGCCACGGGGACCCCGGTCGTCGTGGTGCTGGTCCAGGGGCGCCCGCACGCCCTGCCCGAGCTGGACGCGCCCGTGCACGCGGTGCTGAGCGCCTGGTATCCGGGGCCGCGGGGCGGGCGGGCCGTGGCCGAGGTACTGTTCGGCGACGCCGAGCCGCGCGGGCGGCTGCCGGTCTCGGTGCCCCGCTCGGCGGCCCAACTGCCCGTCTACTACAACGGCAAGGACCACCGCTATCGCGGCTACGTCGACCAGAGCGCCGGGCCGCGGCACGCGTTCGGCCACGGCCTGTCGTACACGACCGTCGTCTACGGGGCCCCTCGCCTCTCGCGCGCCCGCGTGACGGCGGACGCGCCGGACCTGACCTGCCGGGTCGCCGTGCGCAACACCGGGACGCGGCCGGCCGAGGAGACGGTGCAGCTCTACGTGCGCCGGGTGTCGGGCGGCACGTCCTGGCCGCGGGTGCGGGAGCTGCGGGGCTTCGTCCGGCTGCGGATCGCGCCCGGCGCCGCGGCCGACGCGGTCTTCGAGGTGGACGCCGCCACGCTGGCCTCGGTGGGGCGCGACCTGCGCCTCGCCGTGGAGCCGGGCGTCGTGGAGCTGGAGACGGGACCCGCCTCCGACCGCACCCGGGCGGCGCGTCTGGAGATCTCGGCCCCGGGGCGGAACCCGGAGCCGGGCCGGGAGCAGGACGCGGAGCCGGACTCGGAAAGGGTGCCGGAACCGACGTGGGAACGGGGGTCGGAACCGAGCGGAACTTAGGGTAGCCTTCCCTACATGGCGAAGATCCGTCGGCTCACGCCCCAGCAGCCCGAGATGTTCCGTGCCCGCGTCGTGCGGACGGAGCGGGTCTCCCCGTCCATGCACCGCGTCACGGTCGCCGGACCGGGACTCGGCGGCTTCCCGTGGCTGGGGTACGACCACTGGTTCCGGCTCTTCCTCCAGCTGCCCCACCAACGCGAGCTGCGGCTGCCGGAGTTCACCGGGGCGCAGTGGTACCAGCCGTACCTCGCCATTCCCGAGGAGCAGCGCCCGCACTGCGCCAACTACTCGGTGGCCGGCTTCCGCCGGGAGGCGGCCGAGCTGGACATCGACTTCGTCGTGCACCGCGGTCCCACGGGCGAGATCGAGGGCAGGGCCGCGATCTGGGCCTGCAACGCCCGCCCCGGCGACGCGCTCGCCGTCCTGGACCAGGGCGTCCTCTTCGACTGCCCGCACGACGCCTCGGAGGTGACGGTCGTCGCCGACGAGACCGGGCTGCCCGCCACCGCGGGCATCCTGCGCTCGCTCCCGGGCGACACGGTGGGCCGGGTCATCCAGGAGATCCCCACGGAGGCGGACCGCCGCGCCCTGGACGCGCCGCCCGGTGTGGCCGTCTCCTGGGTCGTGCGCCGCGACAGCTCCTCCGTGCCCGGTGCCGCCGCCCTGCGCGAACTCCAGCGGCTCACCCGGGCGGCGGCCACGGGTTACGCCTTCGTCGTCGGCGAGTCCTCACTGGCCACCGAGGGCCGCAGGCACCTGCACCGTTTGGGCCTGCCGAAGGAGCGCATCACCTTCTCGGGGTTCTGGAAGCACGAGGGACACGCGAAGGCAGCAGCGGCCTGACCCGGCCCTAGGCCCCCGACCCCGCCCCCGACCCCGCGTCCCTGACGCGTTGGTAGTGCCGGCGGGCCTTCATCCGGTTTCCGCACTCGGCCATGGAGCACCACCGGGCGCTGTTGGGCTTGCTGCGGTCCAGCAGGAAGCGCCGGCACTCCGGGTTGCCGCAGGGCTTCAGCCGCCCCGGCCGGCTCTCCTCGACGCGCGCCCAGGTCAGCACCAGCTCGACCGGGAGGCGGCGCGCGTCGGGCACCCGAAGCTCCCACTCCAGGCCGCCGCGCGCGATACCCGGCACGCTGCTGACGTCCTGGAGGAACTCGTTCAGGCACTCCGGGTCGCGCCGGCCCCGGACGACGTCCTGGAGGGCGTCCCGAGCGGCGACCAGGGCTGCGGCCTCTTCGCCCGATCCGGTGCCCCCGTGCGCACGCGCCCAGGCACGGCCGTCGGCGGGCGTGCCCAGTGCGTCGCGCACCGAGCCCGCCACGACGGGCGTCGTGTTGAGCAGTTCCAGGAGTGCGTCCTCCGCGGCCCTGCCGTCCACCCTCTCACCCACTGTCTAACCCCTTGCTCGACCTTGGCAGGTTACAGCAGACCCTGCCCGCGGACTCGACCCTAACCCCTAACAACAACTTGACAGGTTACCTCGCGAGTGCTGCACTCTCCCTAACCGCTAAATCATTCCAAAGGGGTTGTCATGAGTGTCACCGTGCACCACCGGACCGCGACCGTGGGCGGCCTGGAGGTCTTCTACCGCGAGGCCGGGGATCCGCGGGCGCCGGCCGTCGTGCTGCTGCACGGCTTCCCGACCAGCTCGCACATGTTCCGCAACCTCATCCCCCGGCTGGCCGACGCCTACCACGTGATCGCCCCCGACATGATCGGCTTCGGCCAGTCCGCCGCCCCCTCGGCCGACGACTTCGACTACGGCTTCGACGCCCTCACCGACGTGACGACCGGCCTCCTGGACCACCTGGGCGTGGAGCGGTTCGCGGTCTACGTGCAGGACTACGGAGCGCCGGTCGCCTGGCGGATCGCCACCCGCACCCCGCACCGCGTCACCGCGATCGTCACGCAGAACGGCAACGCCTACACCGACGGCTTCGTCAAGCCCTTCTGGGACGGACTGTTCGCCTACGCCGACGACCCGACCCCGGAGACGGAGGCCGTCGTCCGGGAGGCGCTGGGTCCCGAGATGATCCGCTGGCAGTACGTGAACGGGGTCGCCGACCCGAGCCTCGTCAGCCCCGACACCTGGACCCTCGACCAGGCCCTCCTGAACCGCCCGGGCAACGACGCGGTCCAGCTGGCGCTCTTCCGCGACTACCCCACCAACGTGGCCCTCTACCCGCGGCTCCAGCAGTACTTCCGCGACAGCAGGGTGCCGCTCCTGGCGGTGTGGGGGGCGGGCGACGAGATCTTCGGGCCCGAGGGCGCGCGGGCCTTCCGCCGCGACCTGCCGGACGCGGAGATCCACCTGCTCGACACCGGTCACTTCGCCCTGGAGACCCACCTGGAGGAGATCACGGGTCACATCCGCGGCTTCCTCGCCCGGCTCACCGCCTGAGCGGCCCGGGCGCCCCCGCCGTCGGGGCCCTCGCCCGCTACGCCTGCACGAAGGCCAGCAGGTCCGGGTTGAGGAGTTCCGGATGCGTCGAGAGCATGCCGTGCGGCAGTCCCTCGTACGACTTCAGGGTGCCGTTCCGCAGCAGTTCGACCGACCGCGGCGCCGAGTCGGCGTAGGGCACGACCTGGTCGTCGGTGCCGTGTGCGACGAGGACGGGGACGGTGATCCGCCGGAGGTCCTCGGTGAAGTCGGTCTCGGAGAACGCCTTGATGCAGTCGTAGTGGGCGTTGGCCGCGCCTGTCATCCCCTGCAGCCACCACTTGTCGATGAGGCCCTGGGACACCTTCGCGCCCTCGCGGTTGAAGCCGTAGAAGGGCCCGGACGGCACGTCGATGTAGAACTGCGCGCGGTTGGCGGCGAGCGCCGCGCGGAACTCGTCGAAGACCTCGATCGGCGTGCCGTCGGGGTTGGACTCGGACTTCACCATGACCGGGGGCACGGCGCCGACGAGTACGGCCTTCGCGACCCGCCCGGCCTTCGCCCGCGCCACGTAGCGCGCGACCTCGCCGCCGCCCGTCGAGTGCCCGATGTGGACCGCGTCCCGCAGGTCCAGCGCGTCGGTCAGGGCCGCGACGTCGGCGGCGTAGGTGTCCATGTCGTGGCCGCCCGACGGCTGCCCGGAACGGCCGTGGCCGCGGCGGTCGTGCGCGACGACGCGGTAGCCGTGGGAGAGGAAGAACAGCATCTGGGCGTCCCAGTCGTCGGAACTCAGCGGCCAGCCGTGGTGGAACACGACCGGTTGTCCGTCGCGCGGACCCCAGTCCTTGTAGAAGATGGCCGTGCCGTCGTCGGTGGTGACCGTACCCATGCCTGGACCTCCCGTGCGGGCGACCGGAGGGGCACCCGTGCGAGCCACTTTACGCCGGTGCCGGACATCCCTCACTTTCCGCCCGTCCGGTCCTGAGACCTACACTGATCAGGTGTTGCCTACAGGTGCCCCGCCCGACCGGGCGCACGCGGACGTCGCCGCGACGGCGCGGGGGATCGTCGAGGACGTACGGGAGGCCGTGGCCGGGATTCCGGTCGGGTGCGTCGCTTCGTACGGCGACATCGGTGAGCGGATCGGGGCCGGCCCCCGGCAGGTGGGCCGGGCCATGTCGCTGCTGGACGAGGGCGTGCCGTGGTGGCGGGTGGTGTACGCGGACGGAACGCCGGCCTCCTGCCACGGCGGCCGGGCACCGGGCCTGCTCAGGGACGAGGGCACCCCGATGCGCGGCGCGCGGGTGGACATGGAGCGCGCGCGGCACCGTGCACCGCCGTCGGCGCCGTGAGGCGGTCCCGCACCCCACGGCGCACCGGTGGCGTCAGACCGCGTTGACGGGGTGCCGCACGACCGCGTCGAAGAGGTAGCCCTGTGTGTTGTGGACGGTGGCCTCCGGTTGCGTGCGGCCCGTGGTGTCCGTCGCCCGGGCCAGCAGCGTGCGGGGGCCGGGCTCCGCCGGGCGCCAGTGGGTGGACCAGCGGACCCAGCCGTCCCGCCGGGGCGCGTCGTGCAGCCGGGCGGGGCGCCAGGTGGCGCCCGAGTCGGTGCTGACCTCCACGGCCACGATGCCGCCCCCGCCCGACCAGGAGCGGCCGGTGAGGCGGTGTGTCACGCCGGTCGCCAGGTTCGCCTGCCCGTCCAGTTCCCAGGCGCTCTTGATCGTCTGCCGGGTCAGCGGTGCGCTGCCCCCGTCGGGGTGGGCGTCGCCGAACAGGCGGTAGAAGTCGGTGTTCCACGGGGAGTACAGCGGCTCGGCGGAGACCTCGATGTCGCCCACCCACTTGACGGAGGCGATGCCGACCCAGGAGGGGACGAGGACGCGTACGGGGTGGCCGTGGTCGGGCGGCAGGGGCTCGCCGTTCATCTCGTAGGCGAGCAGCACGTCGTCGAGCGCCTTGGACAGGGGCAGCGGCCGGCGGACGCGGCCCAGGTTGGTGCCGTCGTCGGTGACGTAGTCGGCGTCGAGGCCGCGGGGGAGGACGTCCACGGCCCGCCTGCTCAGACCGGCCCGCCGGAGGACGTCGGCCAGCCGGACCCCGCGCCAGCGGGCCACGCCGATCGCGCCGAGGGTCCAGGCGGTGCCGCTGACGGGCTGCCCCTGCTGGCCGGTGAAGAAACTGCGGCCGTTCCCGGCGCACTCCACGAACGCGCTGTGCGTCACGGACGGCAGTGCCCTGAGGTCGGCCAGGGTGAAGTCGACGGTGCGGTCACGGGTGAGGCCGTCGCCGTGCACGGTGAGCGCCCAGTCCGACGCCGACAGAGTGGGCGTCGCGGTGTGGTTGCGGACGAAGAAGCGGTCGTTGGGCGTGTGGTAGCCGGTGCCCGCCAGTGACGCGAAGCGGGTCTCGGCGTTCGTGCCCCGGACGGTGAACCGGTCCGCGGGCAGGGGTTTGACGATGCCGGGCGCGGCGGCGGCCGCCGGTGTGCCCAGCGCGACGGGGGCGGCACCGGCGAGGCCCGCGGCGGCCAGGAGCCGGAGCATGTCGCGCCGTGAGACACCGTCGGCCCGCGCCTCGCCGGCCAGCCACTGGCGGAGTCTGCGGCGGTCGTAGGCGGATTCGGAGGTACGCATGACGGCCTGCCCTTCTCAGGGAGGGCGCGGAGAGCAGCTCCGCGCGCGGAATGGGGAAAGGCGTCCGCTCCGCCGGTGGGCGCGCCGGAGACGGGCCGCGGGCGGGCGGGACGGCGGGCCAACGCGGCCTGCCGCAGCGGGGTTACACGGTGAGGATCAACAACAGCCGTACGGAGCGGGCGCGCGGAACCGCGGGGCGGCGGAGCGGCGGAGGCTGCGGATCATGGCCACATCGTACGGAACGAGCGCGGCGCGCGGAACGGAAGGAGCGGCGCTCTCCGTGAACCTGGACATCCGTAGCCGCAGCCGCAGGCGCAGCAGCCGGAGCGGGGAGGAGCGGCGCGCTTTGACATCCTCCGCCGGTTCGTTCATATTCCTAGTCATGTCGTCTGCCCACGCCCCCGCCCGCGCCGCCATCGAGCTGGCGCTGATCGGCGTGACCCCGCTCTGCGTGGCCGACATCATCTGTCGCTGACGTCCGCCTTCGGCGCGTACGTCGCGTTCCTCGACCTCACGTTCCTCCCTCCCCGTACCTCTCACGCGTGCCGTGGGGGCGGTCGGTGTCCGGCGGTCCGCGTGCCCGTGCCGGGGCGAACCCATCCGACAGCTCCTTCCCCGTGTCACCGCCGTCCCGCGATCCGGGACGGTCCTTCCGAGAGGTCGTCTTCCGATGCGTCATCCGTCCCGCAGAACGCGCCGCGCCGCCGCCGCGTTGACCGTGAGCCTGATCGTGACGGCCGGTGCGGCCGCCTGCGGGCCGGAGGACAACGATGCCAAGTCCGGCGGCGCCGACGGCGATCCGCAGAAGGGCGGCACCCTGACCGTCCTCAACGCCATCCCTCAGACGGACTTCGACCCCGCGCGCCTGTACACCTCCGGCGGCGGCAACGTCCCGTCGCTGGTCTTCCGCACGCTCACCACGCGCAACCGCGAGGACGGCGCCAAGGGCACCGAGGTCGTGCCCGACCTCGCCACGGACACCGGCCGTCCGAACAAGGACGCCACCGTGTGGACGTACACCCTCAAGGAGGGCCTGAAGTACGAGGACGGGACGAAGATCACCTCGGCCGACGTCAAGTACGGCATCGAGCGGTCCTTCGCCGCCGAGCTGTCCGGCGGTGCCCCGTACCTGCGGGACTGGCTGATCGGCGGGGCCGACTACCAGGGGCCGTACAAGGACAAGGGCAAGGGGCTCGACTCGATCGAGACGCCGGACGAGCGCACCATCGTCTTCCGTCTGAACAAGCCCGAGGGAGAGTTCCCCTTCCTGGCCACCCAGACGCAGTTCGCGCCGGTGCCGAAGTCCGCCGACAAGGGCACGAAGTACGAGGAGCACCCGGTCTCCTCCGGGCCGTACAAGGTCGTCCGGAACGAGAACGACGGCGAGCGGCTGGTCCTGGAGCGCAACGAGCACTGGTCGGAGAAGACCGACGTGGAGCGCAAGGCCTACCCGGACCGCATCGACGTCCGCTCCGGCCTGGACTCCTCGGTCATCAACCAGCGGCTGTCCGCCTCCCAGGGCGCCGACGCGGCCGCCGTCACCACCGACACCAACCTGGGGCCGGCCGAACTCGCCAAGGTCAGCGGCGACAAGGAGCTCGCGGCCCGGGTGGGCACCGGCCACTTCGGCTACACCAACTACATCGCCTTCAATCCGAAGGTGAAGCCGTTCGACGACCCGAAGGTGCGCCAGGCGATCGCCTACGCCGTCGACCGCACCTCCGTGATCAACGCGGCCGGCGGCTCCTCGCTGGCGGAGCCCGCGACCACCTACCTGCCGAACCAGAAGTCGTTCGGGTACACGGCCCACGACCACTTCCCGGCCGGCGAGTCGGGCGACCCGGCGAAGGCGAAGGAGCTGCTGAAGGAGGCCGGTCACGCCGACGGCCTCACGGTGACGCTCACCCACTCCAACGCCAAGGACTTCGAGACCAGCCCGGAGATCGCCACCGCCCTCCAGGACGCACTGCAGAAGGCCGGCATCACGGTCGAGCTGGAGGGCCTGGAGGACAACGACTACCGCGACACCATCCACGACGCCAAGACCGAGCCCGGCTTCTTCCTGGCCCACTGGGGCGCCGACTGGCCGTCCGGCGGGCCGTTCCTGGCGCCGATCTTCGACGGCCGGCAGATCGTGCGGGACGGCGCCAACTTCAACACCGGCTTCCTGGACGACAAGTCGGTCAACGACGAGATCGACGCCATCAACAAGCTCACCGACCTCGACGAGGCGGCGCAGCGCTGGGGCGCCCTCGACAAGAAGATCGGTGAGAAGGCGCTGACGGTGCCGCTGTTCCACCCCGTTTACAAGCGGCTGTACGGCAAGGACGTCAAAAACGTCGTGATCAGCGACTGGACCGGTGTGCTGGACGTCTCCCAGGTCGCGGTGAAGTAGTCCCATGAGCGAGGCCCAAGTGGTCTCCGAAGGCGCGCGGGCGGGCACCGGCATGGTGCTCGCCCCCGCCTCGGGGGCCCGACAGTTCTGGCGGCGGCTGCGCGCGCAGCGGGCCGCCCTCGTCGCGGCGGCCGTCGTCGCGCTGCTCGTCCTGGTCGCGCTCGCCGCTCCGCTGCTCACCGCGCTGGAGGGGCAGGACCCGACCACGTACCACCCCGGCCTCGTCGACTCCGCGCGCGGCGGGGTGCCCGTCGGCGCGCTCGGCGGCATGAGCGGCGAGCACTGGCTCGGCGTCGAACCGCAGACGGGCCGGGACCTGTTCGCCCGGCTCGTGTACGGGGCCCGGGTCTCCCTCGGCGTGGCGCTGGCGGCGACACTCGTGCAGGTGACCGTCGGGGTCGTCGTGGGCATCGCCGCGGGGCTCGGCAACCGGTGGGTGGACCAGGCGCTGAGCCGGTTCACCGACGTGGTGGTGGCGCTGCCGCTGATGGTGATGTCCCTGGCGCTGCTCGCGGTCGTGCCCGGCGGATTCCCGCGTCCGGTGCTGGTCGCGGGCGTGATCGGGCTGATCGGGTGGGGTTCCACCGCCAAGATCGTGCGGGCCGGGACGCTGACGCTCAAGCAGCTCGACCACGTGGCCGCGGCCCGGCTCAGCGGGTGGGGTTCCTGGCGGATCGCCCGCCGTGAGCTGCTGCCCGCGCTCGCCGCGCCGGTCATCACCTATGCCGCGCTCCTGGTGCCGGTCAACATCAGCGCCGAGGCCGCGCTGAGCTTCCTCGGCGCCGGGGTCAAGCCCCCGACGCCGTCGTGGGGGCAGATGCTCACGTCGGCGAACGTCTGGTACCAGGCCGCGCCGCAGTATCTGCTGCTGCCCGCGGGGATGTTGTTCGTCACCGTGCTCACCCTGACCGTCCTCGGGGAGGGCGTGCGCCGGGCTCTGGACCCGCGGGCGGCCTCCCGGCTCTCGGTGGGCACGGGCCGCCGGAAGGAGGCTCGGGCATGAGCGCCCTGCACGGCTTCCTCGGCTTCACGCTGCGCCGCACGCTCGGCGCCGTCGTCACGCTGCTCGCGATCTCGGTCATCGTGTACGTCGTCTTCTACGCCGCTCCCGGCGACGTCGCCCAGATCACCTGCGGGCAGCGCTGCTCGCCCGCCCAGGTGCGGCAGGTGACCGAGCAGCTGCGGCTCGACGACCCGCTGTACGTCCGCTACCTCCACTTCCTGCAGGGCCTGTTCACCGGGCACGACTACTCCACCGGCACCTCGGTGGAGCACTGCCCGGCGCCGTGCCTGGGACTGTCGTACCAGAGCGACCAGCAGGTCATGCAGCTGATCCTGGCCAAGCTGCCGGTCACCGGTTCGCTCGCCCTCGGCGCGATGGTGCTCTGGCTGCTGCTCGGCGTGGGCACCGGTGTCCTCGCCGCCTGGCGGCGCGGACGGCTGGAGGAGCGGATCCTGACGGGCGTCACGCTGGCCGGCTGGGCCACGCCCGTGTTCGTCATCGGCCTGCTGCTGATGATCGTGGTCTGCGGCCAGTTGCAACTGCTGCCGTTCCCGCAGTACGTGCCGTTCACCGAGGACCCCGAGCAGTGGGCGTGGAACCTGCTGCTGCCCTGGCTGTCCCTGGCCCTCATCGAGGCGGCCAAGTACGCCCGGCTGACCCGGTCGGCCATGCTGGAGACGCTGGCGGAGGACCATGTGCGCACCTTCCGTGCCTACGGGGTCGGGGAGCGGAAGATCGTGGGCCGGCACGCCCTGCGCGGCGCGGTCGGACCGCTGATCGCGCTCAACGCCAACGACCTGGGCTCGCTGTTCGGCGGGGCCGTGCTCACCGAGTCGCTGTTCGGGCTGCCGGGGATCGGCCGGGAGCTGGTGCACGCCGTGAACGTGGTCGACCTGCCGGTCGTGGTCGGCATGGTCCTGCTGACCGGCTTCTTCGTGGTGCTCGCCAACGCCCTCGCGGACGTGCTGTTCGCGGTGGCCGACCGAAGGACGGTGCTGTCATGAGTCTGGTCGAAGTCACCGGTCTGTCGGTCGCGTTCGGGTCCGTGCGGGCCGTCGAGGACCTGTCCTTCCGGCTGGAGAAGGGCGCGGCGCTCGGTCTGGTCGGCGAGTCCGGCTCCGGCAAGTCCACCGTGGCGTCCGCGCTGCTCGGCCTGCACCGGGGCACGGGCGCCGTGGTCGACGGCTCGGTCCGGGTCGCCGGGACGGACGTGGGTGCGGCGTCCGAGCGGGAGCTGCGGGGGCTGCGGGGCGGGAAGGCCGCGATGGTGTTCCAGGACCCGCTGTCGTCGCTGGACCCCTACTACGCGGTCGGCGACCAGATCGCCGAGGTGTACCGCGTGCACCACCCGGCCTCGCGCCGGGCGGCACGGGCGCGTGCGGTGGAGGTCCTCGACCGGGTGGGCATCCCCGACGCGGCGCGCCGGTCGCGGTCGCGCCCGCACGAGTTCAGCGGCGGCATGCGCCAGCGCGCCCTGATCGCCATGGCCCTGGCCTGCGAGCCGGACCTCCTCGTCGCGGACGAGCCCACCACCGCCCTCGACGTCACCGTGCAGGCCCAGATCCTCGACCTGCTGCACGCGCTGCGCGAGGAGACGGGCATGGGTCTGCTGCTGGTCACGCACGACGTGGGGGTCGCCGCGGAGAGCGTCGACGAGGTGCTGGTCATGCGGCACGGCCGCGCCGTCGAGCACGGCCCCGTGGGCTCCGTCCTGGGCTCCCCCGCCGAGGCGTACACCCGGCGGCTGCTCAAGTCCGTACCGCGGGTGGACACGCCCCGGCCGCCCGCGCCGCCGGCCGGGGCGGTGGCCGACGATGCCTCCCGCGACGGCGTGGTGCTGGAGGCCACCGGCCTGCGGCGCGTCTTCGGCCGCGGGTCGAAGGCGTTCACGGCGGTCGACGACGTGTCGCTCGAGGTGCGGCGCGGCGAAGCCCTGGGCGTCGTCGGCGAGAGCGGCAGCGGCAAGACCACGCTCGGCCGGATGCTGGTGGGGCTGCTCGAACCGTCGGCGGGAGGGGTCCGCCTGGACGGGGCGGCCGTGACCGGGGTGCGGCCGGACGTCCAGATGGTCTTCCAGGACCCGGTCTCCTCGCTCAACCCCCGCCGCAGCGTGGGCGAGTCGGTCGCCGACCCGCTGCGGGCGCGCGGCGAACGGGGTCCGGCCGTCCGTGCTCGGGTCGCCGAGCTGCTGGAGCGAGTGGGGCTCGATCCCGCCCACTACGACCGCTACCCGCACGAGTTCAGCGGGGGCCAGCGGCAGCGGGTGGGCATCGCCCGGGCGCTGGCCGCCGGTCCGCGCGTCCTGGTGTGCGACGAGCCGGTCTCCGCGCTCGACGTGACGACGCAGGCGCAGGTGGTGGAACTGCTCGACGAACTCCGGCGCGAGCTGGGGCTCGCCCTGGTGTTCATCGCCCACGACCTGGCGGTCGTGCGCCGGGTCAGCGACCGGCTGGCGGTGATGCGGCACGGCAGGGTGGTGGAGTACGGCCCGGCCGACGGCATCTACGAGTCTCCGGGCGACCCGTACACGGCGCGGCTGCTCGCCGCCGTGCCCGTGCTGGACCCGGGCCTGGCGGCGCTGCGCCGCGCGGAGCGCCGGGAGCCGGCGGTGACCTGACCGCACCCGGCCTCCCCCGCCACTCGGCCACCTGGCCGCACAGCGGAAACTACAGTGCTGTAGAAAATGCCTCCTGGACATGATCGTCGGCAGGCCGACCACTCGACGAAGAGCAGGTCGGCGGGTATGCCGCGCACGTGAGGGAGACGAGGCAGCACGATGCCCGAAGAGCAAGTCAACGCCCGCCGCCGGGCCCTGGCCCGGCGGTGCGGGGCGGTCGTCGGCGCACGGTGGTTCGCGGTCGCCGTGTTCACGTTGATCCTCGTCAACGCCGCGCTGCTGGGGGTGGAGACGTACTCCGGTCTGGCCGCCGCGTGGCACCACTGGTTACGCCTGGCCGAGCAGGTCTGCCTGGCGGCGTTCACCGTGGAGATCCTGCTGCGGCTGGGCGCGCACGCCGACCGGCCCCGGGACTTCCTCCGGGACCCCTGGAACGTGTTCGACCTGGCCGTGGTCCTGTGCGCGTTCCTGCCCGTGGTGCGCGAGAACACCACCGTCCTGCGGCTGCTGCGGCTGGCCCGGGTGCTGCGCACCGCGCGTTTCCTGCCGCAGCTGCGCATCGTGCTGCTCGCGGTGGTCCGCAGCCTGCCGGGCACCCTGAGCTTCCTGCTGGTGGGCGCGCTGCTGCTGTACATGTACGCGATGGTGGGCTGGGTCTTCTTCGGCCAGCACGATCCGGAGCACTACGGTTCCATCGGGCGTGCGGCGCTCACCCTCTTCCTGCTGATGACCCTGGACGGCATCGGCGACGCGGTCCACGCGGGCCTGGACATCTCCCGCTGGAGCCTGCTCTATTACGCCTCCTACGTCCTGCTGGCCTCCTTCGTGCTCGTCAACGTCCTCATCGGCGTCGTCATCACCTCGCTCGACGAGGCGCGGGAACTGGACCGGCGACAGCCGCCGGACGGCCCCCTGCCTCCCGGACCGCGCACGGCGGAGCATCCGCTGCTGCTCCGCGTCGAGACCGTCCGGCGGGCCCTGGACGACCTGGAGCACGACCTCGCCCGGTCGGCGGCCACCGCCCCGCCCACCGCGGCAGCCGTCCCGGCGCCCCGGCCCGCCGCGCCCGACGGAACACGTACTGTCCGGCCGTATGGAACCACTGTCTCCCCCGCCGTCCCCGTCCGGCAGCCCCCGGCCCCGGGCACGTGACCTCGGGATCGTCGTCGGGTCCGGTGCCACCGGGCCCCTGAACGCGATCACCGACGTGCCCGGTGTCCGGGTCGGGCACACCACCGTGCGCCGGCCGCCCGACGTGCACAGCGGTGTCACCGCCGTCGTCCCCGACCGCGTCGGCCCGCACACTCCACTGCCGGCCGGGGTGTTCACGGGCAACGGCTACGGCAAGCTCGTCGGCACCACCCAGCTCTCCGAACTGGGGGCGCTGGAGACCCCGGTGCTGCTCACCTCCACACTGTCGGCGTTCCGGGCCGCGGACGCCCTCGTCGGCTGGGTGCTCGGGCTGCCCGGCTGCGAGGAGGTGCGCAGCCTCAACCCCGTGGTGGGCGAGTGCAACGACGGCGTGCTGTCCGACATCCGCTCCCGGCCGGTGCACGAGGAGCACGTCCTGGCCGCCCTGGAGTCCGCGTCCGGCGGGCCGGTGGCCGAGGGGTGCGTGGGCGCGGGCACCGGCACCGTCGCGCTGGGTTTCAAGGCCGGGATCGGTACCGCGTCGCGCACACCGGAGGTGGGTGGCGGGCGGTGCACGGTGGGGGTGCTGGTGCAGGCGAACTTCGGCGGCACGCTGCGGGTGCTCGGCCGCAGCGTGCCGCCGGCGTCCGTGGGGGCGGGGGCGGACGGGCCGGGGCCGGCGGCGGACGCCGGTTCCTGCATGATCGTGGTGGCCACGGACGCCCCGCTGGACGCCCGCCGGCTCACGCGGGTGGCGCGGCGCGCGGTGTTCGCGCTGGCCCGCACGGGCGCGGCGTACAGCCACGGGAGCGGTGACTACGCCGTCGCCCTCTGCACCCGGCCGGACGCCGGTGCCGCGGTGGCGGACGCCGACCTCGGCCCGCTGTTCGAGGCGGTCCTGGACGGCGTCGAGGAGGCGGTGCTCAACTCCCTGCTCGCGGCGGACACGACGACCGGCTTCGGCGGCCGGACGGTGTCCGCGCTTGAGGCGGACGCGCTGCTCGCCGCCCTGCGGGGTCCCGCCCTCCCCGGCCCCGGCTGATCCGGCAACGGCGGGGCGGGGGCGGTCCGACGAGGTCGGGCCGCCCCCGCCGGGGTGCCGCGCGGGTGGGCCGGTCAGTGGCCGGCGACCGTGCCGGACAGCTCGTTGGTGCTCTGCGGCAGCGTCACCGACTTGACCTTCTTGCCGGATTCCAGGTCGATGGCGTGCAGGGCCTTCTTGCCGGGCTCGGAGACGTAGGCGGTGTGGTCGCGGACGAAGAGGGTGGGCCGGGGCTGCTGCCAGTCCAGCGGTTCCTGCCACTCGCCCACGGCGGGGATCTTCTTCTCCACCGTTCCCTTGTCGGGGTCGACGACGTGGATCGCGCCGTCGGTGCCGAGGACGAGTGCCTCGCCGTGCGGTCCCCGGGCCAGGGAGCGGAAGGAGTAGCTGGTGCCCAGCTCCACCAGTCGCAGCTCGGCCTTCTCGGTGTCGATCAGGGAGACGCGGGTCGGCCGTTCCAGTTCGGCGTCCGGGTCGGTCTTGTAGTCGCCCAGCAGCACCGACGACTCCTCGCTGCCGGCCTGGTTGCCGATGCGGCCGTAGTCGTCGGGGGCGTCGACCTTGGTGAACGCGCCGTCCTTGTAGACGAGTACGCCGTCCTCGCAGCCGACCGCGACCGCCTCGCCCTGCGCCGCGGCCTCGCCGTGCACGCCGGGGCAGTCCTCGTTGCGGGCCACCTCCTTGTCGTTCGCGTCCAGGACCAGGGCGCCGGTGCGCTTCTCCTCGTTGCCGAGGGTGGTGAGCAGCTGCCCGTCGGTCAGTTCGATGGCGACGCCGTGGTGGGCCTCGGCGGAGGCGTAGGTGCGTCCCTCCGGCTTCTTTCCGGCGCTCAGGTCGGCGGGGTCGAAGACGTTGACCTCGCCGGTGCCGTCGGTGAAGAGCACCGTCTTTCCGCCGTGGCGGACGACGTGGCCGGGCTTGGCGCCGTCGTACCGGATGTCGGTGAGGGTCTGCGCGGCGGCGTTCAGGACGCGGAAGCCGCTGTCGGTGGAGACGACGACGTGGTCCTTGTCGCCTGCGGGGTTGACGCGGTTGAAGCCGGGCAGGTCGATGGTCTCGGTGACTTCGAGGCTGTCCTTGTCGAGGATGTGGAGGCCGCCGTCGAACGTGACGACCAGGGGGTCCTTGACCGCCGCCGCGGGTGTGGCGCTGGCGGTGTCCTGGGACTTGGCGTCGGAGGAGGAGTCGCCGCCTCCGCACGCGGTGAGGACCGTGGACACCGCGAGGGCGAGTGCCGTCCCCGTGAGGGCTCTGTTGCGCATGGACCTGTTCACTGTGTTCCTTCCGGGCTGCCGACGGCCAGTCCGTCGGTCATGGCGGTGGTGTTGGCGCGCATCATCTGCAGGTAGGTGGCGGCGCCCTCGTTCTCGGCGGTGAGCGACTCGGAGTACAGCTCGACGACCCGCGCCTCGCCGCCGAGTTCGGTGCGCAGGACTTCGGCGAGGCGTCCCGGCTGCGAGGAGTCGGCGAACACGGTGCGCACCCCGGCCTGTTCCATGGCCCGGGTGAGCGAGCGCAGGTCGGAGGAGCTGGGTGAGGCGAGCGTCGTGCCGCTGGGGATCACGGCGCCGACGACGCGGAAGCCGAACCGGTCGGCGAGGTAGCCGAAGACGTGGTGGTTGGTGACCAGGTTGCGCCGGTCCTCGGGGATGCCGTCGAAGGACTTCTCCATGAAGGCGGTGAGGTCGGCGAGTTGCTTGTCGTAGCGGCCGGCGTTGGCGCGTATCGCCTGGTCGTCCACGCCCTCGACGTGTTCGCCCACCCGGTCGGCGATGAGGCCGGCGGCCTTGCGCACCCGGTCGGGGTCGGTCCAGAAGTGCGGGTCGGGCTGTCCCGACTCCTCCTTGGGCCCGCCGTCCTCGCCGGTGCGGAAGGTGAGCGGGTCGACCGCCGCGCCGGCCTCGAAGGTGGCGACCCCGGCCTCGCGGGCGGCGTCCACGTGCCGCAGTACGTTCTCCTCCAGGCCGAGCCCGTTGTAGACCACGAGGTCCGCGCGCTCCAACTCGGCGGCCTGGACCGCCGAAAGGCCGAAGGAGTGCGGGTCGGCGTTCGGCTTCATCAGGACGGTGACCTCGGCCTGGTCGCCGACGACCTGGCGGGTGATGTCGCCCAGGATGTTGGTGGTCACCACGATGCGGGGCTGTTCCTCCGTACGCGCGCACGCCGTGGCGGTGGCGGCCACGACCAGGGCGAGCAGCCCCATCACCAGGCGGCGCAGCCGTGCCACGCGTATGCGGGTGCGCTCCGTGCCCCTCATCGGCCGGTCTCCGCCATGAGGCCCGGCTCGATGTCCAGGTCGAAGGTGCGGGCGACGCGCAGGCTGTCGTTGTAGTAGATCTCGTACACGCGCTTGCCGGCGGGGTCGTTGACGTAGGCGCGGCTGCGGTCGACCTCGATGGCCGGTCCGGTCGCGTCCTCGGACGCGGTGCGGTCGGCGCCGGTGAGCAGGGGCTTGGTCCGGGAGATCTGTTCGCCGGTGGCGACGTCGTAGCCGTGCAGTGCTCCGTCGGTCTCCAGGACGAGCAGCGGGGAGCCCTCCCCCGCGGTGTTGGCGGCCAGGACGGGACCGGTGCCGACCCGGGTCCAGCTCCGTTCGCCCACGTCCAGCACCCATACGGCGCGGTCGCCGGCCGGTGCGGTCAGCGTGTCGCTGCCGGCCCGGTGGCGGAAGGCGGGGGCCTGCTCGGGCTCGGGCACGTCCTCGCCGTACGGGATCCGCTCGGCCGTGAACCTCCCGTGGTCGCCGTCCACGAGCAGGGCGCCGTCGGCGCAGCCGAGGACGACGCCGCGCCGGGTGACGGCGTCGCCCCGCGGCCGCTCGCACTCGGCGTCCGGCGACGCGACGGCCTTGCCCCGACGGTCGTACACCGTGACCTTCGCCCGGTCCTGGTCGCCGGTGAGCGCGATCAGGTGCTCCTCGTGGGGCACCACGGCCCCGGTGTGCTTTCCGGGCAGCGCGCGGACCTGCTCGACCTTCCCCTTCTCCAGCCGGGTGCGGTCGTAGAGCCCGGTGCGCCCGTTCCGGTCGGTCACCGCGGTCACGGTGGCGTCGCTGCGGATCTCGGCGGCCCCGCCGGAGGGCAGGTCGCCGACGTCGCGTATCGCCGCCCGGTAGTAGTGCACGTGGTCGCCGTGGTCGACCATCCAGGCGCCGCTGTCGAGCACATGGGTGCCGCCGTCGGTGTGGAAGAAGCCGAAGCGGCCGTCGGTGCCCAGCCGGGACGCGCCCGGTGTCTTCGCCGTCTCGCTCACCTCGCCGCTGACGAGGTCGAGCACCCGGCTCGCGCCGTTCGAGGGGTCGCCCAGCAGGAGCCGGGACTGCTGCTCGGCCGCTTCCTTGGCTCCTTCGACGTATCCGTGGGGGGTGGCGGACGGTGTCGCGGCCGAACGGGCCCCGTCGCCGTCCGCACCGTCCGCGCAGCCCGTGGCGAGCAGGGCGGTGAGGGCAAGTGCGGTCAGGACTCGGGGGGTTGTGCGGCTTCGGACGGTGTGAGGCATCGTCTCGGGCTTTCTTCAGTCGGCTGCGGGGGCGAGAACGGGGGCGGGCCGGCGCGTGCGGCGGTGCCGGAGTGCGGACGCGCTGTGGGAGAGGAAGAACAGGGCCACCGCGACGGCCGAGACGGTGGCCCCGGCGGCGGTGCTCAGATGCCAGGACAGGAGCAGCCCGGCGAACGTGGCGGTGACGCCGAGGAGCGCGGCGAGCACCATGACGCCCCGGACGCTGCGGGCCCAGGGCAGCGCGGCGGCCGGCGGGGCGATGAGCAGGCCGAGAACGAGCAGCGTGCCCACGATGTGGAACGAGGCGACGATCGCGAGGCCCAGCAGGACGAGGAGCACCGCGTGCGCGAGCTTCGGCCGCAGGCCCAGGGTGTGGGCCTTGCGCGGGTCGAACGCGAGGGCGAGGAAGGCGCGGTGGCCGAGTACGGCGACGAGCAGCGCCACGAGAAGGGCCCCGCCGAGCAGGTACAGGTCCTGCTCGCGGACGGCGAGCACGTCACCGAAGAGGAACCCGGTCAGGTCCACCGCGAAGGACTGCGAACGCGACACGATGATCACGCCGAGCGAGAGCATGCCGACGAAGAGCAGGCCGATGCCGGTGTCCTGGGAGAGCCTCGGCGTGCGGCCGAGCGCGGTGACGCCTGCTGCCATCACGGCCGCGCTCGCCACGGCTCCCACCAGGAGGTTGCCGCCGAGCAGCGCGGCCACCGCGACCCCCGGCAGCAGTCCGTGGGACATGGCGTCGCCGAGGAAGGCCATGCCCCTGAGGACGACCCAGGTGCCGGCCAGCGCGCAGATCGCGGACACCAGGACGCCGCCCCACAGGGCCCGTTGCACGAACGTCACTTCGAAGGGGGCCGTCAACCAATCCATGCCAGGACACTACAATGAAAATCATGTTCATCCAATCCACTCCCCCGCCCTCCGACCTGCCCGGGGCGCCGGCGCGCGTCCGTTTCTCGGAACTCTGCGCGGGCTACCCGGGGCGTCAGGTGCTTCACCGACTCACGGCCGAGATACCGGCGTTGGCCACCACCGCGCTCGTCGGTCCGAACGGCAGCGGCAAGTCGACACTGCTCGGCGTGCTGGCCGGTGTGATCCGCCCGACATCGGGAGAGCTGAGCCGGGACGGCACGCGGCCGGCCTTCGTGCCGCAGCGCGGGGCCGTCGGAGACGCCCTGCCGCTGACCGTCCGGCAGACCGTGGAGATGGGCCGCTGGGGCGCGGGCGGTCTGTGGCGCCGGCTGACCCGCCGGGACCGGCTGGTCGTGGACTCGGCGCTGGACCGGCTGCACATCGGCGACCTCGCCCCGCGCCAGCTCGGTGAGTTGTCGGGCGGGCAGCGGCAGCGCACCCTCATCGCCCAGGGCCTCGCCCAGCAGTCCGACCTGCTGCTCCTCGACGAGCCGACCACGGGACTCGACCTGGAGGCCGGCGAACGCATCACCGCCCTCCTGACGGACCTGGTGGCCGACGGCGTCACGATCGTCCAGGCCACGCACGACCTGCGGGCCGCGCGCTCGGCGGACGCCTGCCTCCTCCTGCGCGAGGGAGCGCTGGCGGGGCGGGGACACCCCGCCGACGTGCTCACCACGTCGGCGCTCGCCGGCCTGTGGACCGATGCGGGGCACCCGAGTGCCTGAGGGACGGGTGTGTGCTTGCCTGTCACCTGAGCACCTCACCCGACGGCTCGGACCCGACGCACCGGAGCAGACCCCATGAAGATCCACCTCACCAGCGTCTTCGTCGACGACCAGGAGCAGGCCCTGCGCTTCTACACCGATGTCCTGGGCTTCGTGAAGAAGCACGACGTCCCGGTGGGAGGTGCGGACCGGTGGCTGACCGTGGTCTCGCCGGACGCGCCCGAGGGCCCGGAGCTGCTGCTCGAACCCTCCGGGCACCCCGCCGTGGGGCCGTACCGCTCGGCGCTGGTCAAGGACGGCATCCCGGCCGCCTCCTTCGCCGTGGCCGACGTCCGCGCCGAGTACGACCGCCTGCGCGGACTCGGGGTGCGCTTCACCCAGGAGCCGGTGGAGATGGGAGCGGTGACCGTGGCCGTGCTGGACGACACCGTGGGCAACCTGATCCAGATCATGAACGGCCAGTAGGCCGCCGGGCGCGGGCGAAGGGTAGAGTTTGCGGGCGCCGGGCGTCCCCGGCGCAGGCCGAGCCCCGCAGGAGAGAGCGAGCGCATGTCCACGACGTTCCGCGCCGCCGCCTGCCCGCCGTGACCTCCTGCCGCTGAGCGCGACCCCCGTTCCCGTCGGAGGGCCGCCTCCTCCCGGTTCCGTTCCCGCCGCCGAGCGGCCCCGCGACGGACCGGCGCTCGCCGTTCTCCCGCACGTTCGCGCCGCCGGGCGTGCCCGATCAGGACAGGTACCGCCCTCTTGTCTGCTCCCGTGTTCTCACCCTCCGCACGCCTGCGCGCCCTCAAGCCGGACTGGATCTCCGACCCGAAGGTGTGGCGGACCGAGGTCCTCGCCGGACTGGTCGTCGCCCTCGCCCTGGTGCCCGAGGCGATCTCCTTCTCGATCATCGCCGGGGTCGACCCGGAGATCGGCCTGTTCGCGGCGTTCACCATGGCCGTCACCATCTCGGTCGTCGGCGGCCGGCGGGCCATGATCTCCGCCGCGACCGGCGCCGTCGCCCTGGTGATCGCCCCCTTGAACCGGGAGCACGGGCTCGGGTACCTCGTCGCGGCGGTCATCCTCGCCGGTGTCTTCCAGGTGGTCCTCGGCGCGCTCGGCGTGGCCCGGCTGATGCGGTTCGTGCCGCGCTCGGTGATGGTCGGCTTCGTCAACGCGCTGGCCGTCCTCATCTTCATGGCCCAGGTCCCCGAGCTCACCGACGTGCCCTGGCCCGTCTACCCGCTGGTCGCGGCCGGGCTCGTGCTGATGGTGCTCTTCCCCAGGGTCACCCGGGTGGTGCCGGCCCCGCTCGTCTCGATCGTCGTCCTGACCGTCGTCACCGTCGCGGCCGGCATCGCGGTGCCCACCGTCGGCGACAAGGGCGAGCTGCCCCACGCGCTGCCGGTGCCGGGCCTGCCCGACGTGCCGTTCACCCTCGACACGCTGACGACCGTCGCGCCTTACGCGCTCGCCATGGCCCTGGTCGGACTCATGGAGTCGCTGATGACGGCGAAGCTGGTGGACGACATCACGGACACCCGTTCCGACAAGACCCGGGAGTCGATCGGCCAGGGCATCGCCAACATCGTCACCGGATTCTTCGGCGGCATGGGCGGCTGCGCCATGATCGGCCAGACGATGATCAACGTGAAGGTGTCCGGGGCGCGCACCCGCCTGTCCACGTTCCTCGCGGGTTCGTTCCTGATGGTGCTGTGCGTCGTCTTCGGCCCGGTCGTGTCCGACATCCCGATGGCGGCCCTGGTCGCCGTGATGGTGATGGTGTCGTTCACGACGTTCGACTGGCACTCCGTCGCCCCCAAGACCCTGCGGCGGATGCCCGCGGGCGAGATCGGGGTCATGGCCGTCACCGTCGCCGTCGTGGTCGCCACGGACAACCTCGCCGTCGGCGTGGTGGTCGGTTCGGTCACCGCGATGGTGATCTTCGCCCGGCGCGTGGCCCGGCTGGCCGACGTCACGTCGGTCACCGACCCCGACGGCGGCCAGGTCGTGTACTCCGTCACCGGCGAACTCTTCTTCGCCTCCAGCAACGACCTGGTCACCCGGTTCGACTACGCGGGCGATCCCGACAGGGTCGTCATCGACCTGTCCGCGACCCACGTCTGGGACGCCTCGTCCGTCGCCGCGCTGGACGCCGTCGAGACCAAGTACGCCCGGCGCGGCAAGGAGGTCGAGATCGTCGGCCTCAACGAGCCCAGCAGCCGCATGCGCGAACGGCTGGGCGGCACGCTCGCTGGACACTGACGGGCCGGGCGAGCGCGGCGCGGCTTCAGCGCCCGCCGCCGGGCGGGCGGAACTGGGGGCCGTAGGTGCCCGGCGCGCCCGGGATCTCCGTCTCCATCAGCTTCAGCGCGGGGCTCTCCAGCCCGCCCATGGTGCGCACGGCCGAGCGCAGCGTACGCGCGTCGCCGTCCGCCCACGCCGCCTCAAGGGTGCTCAGTACCTTCGCGTACGCCGTGTCGAACTGGTCGAGGAGATCCTGGACCCCGGCGGCCGGGGCGGGCCAGCCGCCCTCCGGTACGCGGGCCATGGGCCGTGCGTCGGGGAACGGCACGGGGGCGCCGGTGAACTGCCAGCCGTCGTCCGTCCTGCGCAGCTGCCGTCCGTGGTAGATCTCGCCGAACGCGTAGTAGTGGGCCGGGTGGTCGTCGCCGAACGCGTCCTCGGGGGAGCTGGTGGTGCCCTCCCCCTGCTCCTTGACGCTTTCGATCGAGCGCTCGACACCGTCGAGGTCGGTCACGGGTTCGAGGACGTCGGAGCCGATGTGCTCGGACAGCTGGCCCCGCGCCGACAGCTCCGGCGCCAGGGCCCGGAAGGCGCCCAGCACCTCGTCGTAGAAGCGGCCGATGCTGGGCGAGGTCCGCGGGCCGCGGGCGAGCGGCTCCTCGGGTGCCTCGATCGCCATCATCACGTCGTGCACGAACGGCCTGGTGAGACCGGAGAGGTACACGTTCACACCGTCCCGCACCCCGCCGGGCAGCGGGCCCGGGTAGGCGAGGGCCGCGTCGCTGATCCGCGGCCGTCCGCCCACGGCGACCAGCAGGTTGCAGACCACACCCATGTGGTACATCTCGTCGCCGATGATGCGCCGGATCAGCCGCGCGACCTGGCTCGCGCGGTCCCCGACGGACCACCAGCCGCACAGGTACGGCGGGATGGTGGCGAGTTCCAGGGCCACGGCGACCTGGAGGGCCTCCTTGAGCCAGTCGGCCCCGCGGCCGGCCTCGGGGACCCGGAGCAGCCCCGCCACGGACCGGAGGCCGGAGGGGAGGTGCGCGCCGCCCGCGGGCGGCCCGGCCGCCCGCGCCGCGCCGGCGGACAGCGGGCCGGTGACCGTCGCGACGGCGGCCGACGCCATGAACGCCCTCCGCCCGAGCGGCGCCGCCGCCCCTGTCCCCGCTTCCGCCGAGTCCTCGCCCGCAGCCGTCACGCACCGCTCCCTGTGTCGCCCGCCCCGGTGTGCGGGGCGTCCGTATTCCTCCGACGGCTGGCGAAACTAGCAGCGGGAGCGGCGTGCGGAGGGCGTGCGCCACGGGGCGGGGAACTCTCTACCCGGTCGGCCCTGTCTCCCGGCGGCGGGCGCCGGCCCCGGTCGTCCCCGCCCCGGCCCTCGCGGGGCACGGCCGTCCCGTGCGCAGGTTCGCGGCGGCGCCGGTGACGACGGAGTCGAGGCGGTCCCGGGCGCCGGTCAGTTCGGCGATGCGGCCGTCGATGCGGTCCCGCTCCGAGGCCAGCCTGGCCAGCAGTTCCGGTGTGGCGTTGCCGTCGACGACGCAGTGCAGCAGTTCGACGATCGCCCGGCTGGCCAGCCCGGCGGCGTACAGCTGCTGGATCAGGCGGACGCGGTCCACCGCGTTCTCGGGATAGTGCCGCTGACCGCCGGTGCTGCGCTCCGCGTCGAGCAGGCCCTGTTCCTCGTAGTAGCGCAGCGCCCGGACGCTGACGCCCGTCCTGGCGGCGAGCTCGCCGATGCGCATCCGCCGGCTCCTTTCGACTTGCCTCTCACGTCGACGTCAGGTTTTAGCGTAACCCGCGAGGGCCCTCACCCCGTCGCAGTGATTTCGTGAGCAGAGAGAAGCGCACCTCCATGACCACCCCAGACACGCCGACGACCGGCGCCTTCGGCATCGCACCGGTCGTCTCGGTCAAGCCCGTAGTACTGCCCGCTCCCGAACGCGGCGCGGACCTCCGCGTCCGCGTGTCCGCGCCGGCGACGGGAGAGGACCTGCCCGTCGTCCTCCTCGCGCACGGTTTCGGCTCGTCGCTCGACGGCTACGCGCCGCTGGCCGACCACTGGGCCGCCCACGGCTTCGTCGTGGTCCAGCCGACCCATCTGGACTCCAGGACCGTGGCCCTGCCCGCGGACGACCCCCGCAGGCCGCGGCTGTGGCGGTACCGTGTCGCCGACCTGAAGCGCGTGCTCGACGACCTGGACACACTGGTGGCGGCCGTCCCCGGCCTTGCGGGCCGGGTGGACAGCGGCCGGATCGCCGCGGCCGGACACTCCTTCGGCGGGCAGACGGCGGGCATCCTGCTGGGCCTGCGCGTCGCGGACCCGGAGACCGGGGAGGCGGAGGACCTGTCCGATCCCCGGGTCCGCGCGGGCGTACTGCTCGCCACGGCCGGCAACGGCGGCGACGACCTCACGCCCTTCGCCGCGGAGAACCTCCCGTGGCTGCGCGGCCCGGACTTCTCCGGCATGTCCGCCCCGGCCCTGGTGGTGGCGGGCGACCGGGACGAGCTCCCGCTGACCGTCCGGGGCGCCGACTGGACGGCCGACCCGTACGTCCTGAGCCCCGGCGCGAAGAGCCTGCTCACCGTGTTCGGGGCGCAGCACTTCCTCGGCGGCGTCTCCGGCTACGACGCCGCCGAGACCACCGACGAGAACCCCGCCCACGTCGCCCTGGTCCAGCGGGTCACCACGGCCTACCTCCGGCACGCCCTCGGCCTCGGGAGTGCCGGCTGGACGGCGGTGCGCGAGGAGCTCGACGGCGACCCGCACGCCGTGGGGCGGCTCGAGTCCAAGGAGTGAACGGAGCCCGCCGGCGGGCCGGGTGGCGCGGTGTCACCGAGCGGTCGCGCCGGCGGGCGCCGCCGCCTCCTGGCTCCCGTACACACTCTTGACACGGTCACGTCGACCGCTTGTATGGTCTAGTCCAACAGAACTCGCCGCTCCGGATGAGGAGTTGTCCCCTGGTCGGGGGCACCCTCCGGTTCGCGGGCGGTGAGTGCGCGTCACCTTCGCGCCTCCTGGCCCCACCCACGAGAGGCCGTACGCGGCGTGCGCGGTCACCCCCACATCCGACCGCGCGTGCCCTGGAACGGCCTGATGTGAAGGAGTTCCGCATGAACGCACGTCGCAGGACCGCCGCCCTGATCGGCGCGGCCGTCGCCCCCGTCATCGCCGTCAGCCTCCCCGCCTCCTCGGCGAGCGCCCACGGCTACATCTCCGACCCGCCCAGCCGCCAGGCGCAGTGCGCCGAGGGCACGGTGTCGTGCGGCGACATCACGTACGAGCCGCAGAGTGTCGAGGGTTCCAAGGGCCTGACCAGTTGCAGCGGCGGCAACAGCCGCTTCTCGGAGCTGGACGACGACAGCAAGGGGTGGAAGGTCACCCCGGTGTCCAAGACCACGACCTTCTCGTGGAAGCTCACCGCCCAGCACGCGACCACCACCTGGGAGTACTACGCCGGCGGTCAGCAGATCGCCGTGTTCGACGACGGCGGCGCCAAGCCGGACGCCGTGGTCAACCACGAGGTCGACTTCGGCGGGCTCACCGGCCAGCAGAAGGTCCTCGCCGTGTGGAACGTCGCCGACACGGACAACGCGTTCTACGCCTGCATCGACGTCAACGTCGGCGGCTGACACAGCGGCCCGTGCAGCGCGGAGCGACCGCCCTCTCCCTGTGACCGGCGGTCGCTCCCGCTGCCGCACCCGCTCCATGCCCCCACACGCGCCACCCCCCACACCGAGCAGGAGTCGATACCGTGCAGCACCGCAAAGTCGCACTGCTGGCCGCCACCGGCGCGGCCGTCGCCCTGGGCGCCATGACGCTGGCCCCGCAGGCCGTCGCCCAGAAGGCCGACACCCACTCCGCCGCGGCCGAGTTCGTGGTCAGCGAGGCGCAGTTCAACCAGATGTTCCCGAACCGGAACTCCTTCTACACCTACAGCGGCCTCACCGACGCCCTCAGTGCCTACCCGGGGTTCACCAACACCGGCAGCGACACGGTGAAGAAGCAGGAGGCCGCCGCCTTCCTGGCCAACGTCAGCCACGAGACCGGCGGGCTGCAGTACGTCGTCGAGCAGAACGAGGCCAACTACCCGCACTACTGCGACGACAGCCAGTCCTACGGCTGCCCGGCGGGCACCGACAAGTACTACGGACGCGGGCCGGTCCAGCTGAGCTGGAACTTCAACTACAAGGCCGCCGGGGACGCCCTCGGCATCGATCTGCTCAACAACCCCGACCTGGTGCAGAACGACGCGGCCGTCGCGTGGAAGACGGGCCTGTGGTACTGGAACACGCAGAGCGGCCCCGGCACGATGACCCCGCACGACGCCATCGTCAACGGCGCCGGCTTCGGCGAGACCATCCGCGCCATCAACGGCAGCCTGGAGTGCGACGGAGGCAACCCCGAGCAGGTCCAGAGCCGGATCAACAGCTACCAGCAGTTCACCCAGGTCCTCGGCGTGGAGCCCGGCGACAACCTCAGCTGCTAGGGGGCCGGCCGGACACTGACGAGGGGCCTGCGCAGCTCACTGCCCGCGCCCCTCGGCAGCGTCCGCGCCGCCCGAACCACCTGCTCGGCCCGCGTCGCGACCGGCGCGGGCCCTGCCGCGCGACCCGGCGGGTGCCCGCCCTCCCCGCGGCGCCCCGTCGGGCCTCGGCGGCGGATGCGCACGGCCGGGCCCTCAGACCGTGAGACCGGCGTCGGACCGGCCGTACCGGGCGAGTTCGTCGGCGTCCGGCACCTCCAGCAGGAATCCGGCACCGCCGTCGAGCATCCCGGCGATCTCGGCCGAGCGCGGCAGCATGACCTCCTCGTAGCCGCGCACGGCGTCCTCCACGGTGGCCGAGCCGGCGAGGGCGAGCGCGAGTTCGGCGGCGTCCAGCATGGCGAGGTTGACCCCGGCACCGAGCGGCGGCATGAGGTGGGCCGCGTCGCCCAGCAGCGTCAGGCCCGGCGCGTGCGGCCAGGTGTGCGGCACCGGCAGGGCGAAGAGCGGACGGTCCACGTACGGGCCGTCGTTGTCGGTGATCATCCTGAGCAGCTCCGGCGCCCAGCCGGCGTACTCGCCGAGGAGCCGCGCCCGGATGCGGTCGGTGTCGTCCGGACGCAGCCCGCCTTCCGCGAGCCAGTCCGCGGGGACCCGGCGCATCAGGTAGACACGCAGGTGGCCGCCGCTGCCGCGCTGCGCGAAGAGGCCGCGCTCGCCGTCGGACACGTGCGCGCTGCCCTTGCCGACCAGCGCGGAGAGTTCCGGATGGGCCACCTCCATGTCGTCGAACCACGCCTCCAGGAACCCGACCCCGGTGTAGCGCGGCACGGCGGCCGACACGGCGGCGCGGACCCGGGAGAAGGCGCCGTCCGCCCCGATCACGAGGTCGGTCTCGACGGTGCTCCCGTCGGTGAAGGTCAGGGTCCGCGGCCCTTCGGCGGGTCCGCCGACCGAGGCGAGGGTGCGTCCCCACCGGACCGCTCCCTCGTCCAGCGAGCGCAGCAGCACGTCGCGGAGCTGCCCGCGGTCGATCTCCGGACGCGCCGTCTCGCCCTCGTCCGGCAGCCGGTGCCCGAGGAGGCGGCCCGCGGGATCGATGCGTCGCTCCTCCTGGCTCTCGGTCCGGGCGAGCGCGAAGAACTCCGCCAGCAGTCCCGCTTCCCGCAGGGCGAGTTGGCCGTCCTCCTCGTGCAGGTCGAGCGAGCCGCCCTGGTCGCGGGAGGCCGCGTCCGGTTCGCGGTCGTACACCGTCGCGGCGATGCCGTGCTGCCGCAGGACGCGTGCGCAGGTCAGGCCGCCGGGGCCGGCTCCGATGATGCTGATCCGCGCGTTCGCGGGCGTCGGGGAGTTCACGGTGGGTTCCTTTCGTGGACGGGGCGCGACGGTCCGGGCCACGGCGTACCGGCGGCCGGCTCCGCGCCGTCCGATGCGGGCGGCGTCCCCGGAGTCCACCAAACCAGAAACGAGTACGAAACTGCAACCAGTCAAGTTTCTTTGTCGTTCCAGTGATGCATTACAGTGCTGCCATGCCCGACACACCGATCCCCGGCCGCCGTGAGCGCAAGAAGGCGGCGACCCGGCAGGCCATCGCCGACGCGGCCCTGGAGCTCTTCCTGGAGCAGGGCTTCGACCGGGTGAGCGTCCGTGACGTCGCCGAGCGGGCCGACGTCTCGACGACGACCCTCTTCGCGCACTTCCCGGGCAAGGAGTCGCTCGTCTTCGACCGGGAGGAGGACGTCGACCGAGCGCTGACCGCCGCCGTCCGCGAGCGGCCGGAGGGCCTCGGAGTCGTCGAGGCCCTCCGGGAGCACGCGCTGAGGTCCTGGGTGCCGATCGCCACGGACCCGCGGCGGGACCGGTTCACGGCACTGGTCAACGGCACACCGGCGCTGCGGGAGTACGGGGAGCGCATGTGGATGCGGCACGCCGCCACCCTGAGCGCGGCGATCGCGGCGGAGCTCGGCCGCCCGGCGGACGACCCGGCCTGCGCGGCGCTGGCGCGGTTCACCCTGGAGGTCCCGGCGCTGACCACGGGCCGGTCCGATCCGCACGCGGCCGTGGAGGCGGCCTTCGACCTGCTCCTGCACGGCTGGCGGTCGTAGGACCGCATCCTCTCCCCCACGGCTGCGGGCGGCCGGTCCGCTCCGCCTCAGCCGGCCTGCGGATAGTCGGGCAGGGCCAGGGAGGAGTGGGCGGCCCGGCCCTCCTCGGCGCCCTGCGTCGCCATCACGCGCGCCATGGCGGCGGGGTCGCGCAGCATGGCGTTGCGGGCCTCCAGCTGCTCACGCGTCGTCGGCGTGACCACCGTGCCGCCGCTGGTGGCGAGTGCCTGGTTGCGCTCGGCGAAGGGCCGCATCCGCCGCTCGTACGCCGCGAAGGCCTCGGCGTGGTCCGCGTGCGTGGCCAGTTCCCCGGCCAGCACGTAGGCGCCGACGAGCGCGACGCTCGAACCCTGCCCGGAGAGGAAGGAGGTGGCGTGCGCGGCGTCGCCGGCCAGCACCACCCGCCCGTGCGACCAGGTCCGCAGGTGGATCTGGCTCACGACGTCGAAGAACAGGTCGTCGGCCCGGCTCATGCCCTCCACCAGCCGCGGCAGGTGCCAGACCCGTTCGGGGAAACGTGCCGCCACCAGGTCGCGCTGGGCCCGGGGGTCGCGGAACGCCTCGATCGGCGGAGTCTCGCGGGTGAAGGTGAGGAAGCCGTGCACCCGGTCGGACGGCTCGTGGGCGTAGAGGGTCGCGCCGCGGCCCGGCTCGTTCCAGATGACGGCCTCGTGGGCGAGACCGAACTCGTTGGGCAGGGTGAAGCCCGCGAAGACGTGGCCGAGGTAGTGGTGGAACGGCTCTTCCGGGCCGAGGACCAGCCGGCGCGTGTTCGAGTGCAGCCCGTCCGCGCCGACGACGAGGTCGAAGGTGCGGCGGACGCCGCTGTCGAGGACGACGTGCACGGCGTCGCCGTTGTCGTCCAGCGTCGCGATCGAGTCCTCGAAGAGGAACTCGACCCGGTCGCGGAGCGGGGTGTGGAGCGCGTCGGCCAGGTCGCCTCGGCGCACCTCGAGGTCGAGACCCGCCTCTCCCCCGGTCACCTGCTCGGGCTGCAGGGCACCGACGGTGTCCCCCGCCGCGTCCAGGAAGGTGATCCGCTGGCTGTTCACGTGCGCCTTGCGCAGAACCGGCAGCAGGCCCATGCGGTCCACGGCCTCGCGGGCCGTTCCGCGTATGTCGATGGCGTACCCGCCACCACGTACGGCGGACGCCTTCTCGACGACGGTCACCTCGAAGCCGTACCGGTCGAGCCAGTACGCGAGCGCGGGGCCCGCGATACTGGCTCCGGAGATCAGCACGCGGCGAGTGGGACGGGAGGTGCGGTTCATGACTTGCCACCTTTCCGCCGGGACGACGTGTCCCGGCGCGAGGCAGGCACGCATCGGAGAGGCAATACAGATACGTACCTTAGGTATCTTTACAGGGGCCATACGGCACCCTTGCAGGCACCCGGCCGTCCCCCACGATATAGATACCTAACTCAGGTATGCAAATGGAGATGTCATGACCCCCGACCCCGCCGGACCGCCGGCACCGGAGAATCCGCACGCCGACCTGCTCGCCGTGCTGCCCCGCATCACTCAGCTGAGCGCCGCCATCACCAAGGGCAGGCTCACCGAACGCGCCGCCGACGCGGCCGGACTCGCCCTGGACCGGCCCGCCATGGGGGTACTGCTGTCCCTGCGCACGGCGGACAGGGCGCTGCGGATCGGCGAGATCGCCGACCGGATGCAGGTCGTGGGGCCGCACGTCACCCGCCAGGTGCAGACCCTGGAGAAGCGCGGTCTCGTACGCCGGGTCGCCGACCCCCACGACCGTCGCGCGAGCCTCATCGAACCGACCGGGTCGGGCACGGAGGCCGCCAACCGCTATGTCACCTCACTGCTGGGCTGGTTCGCCGAGGCGCTCGCCGACTGGCCCCGGCAGGACCGCGACGACCTCGCCCGCCTCCTCACCCGGCTGGCCGACGACGTGACGGCACGGCTGGCCCGGTTCGACACGGACGAGGAGACGGAGGCGGACTGAACAGCGGCGCGTCGCCTCACCCGCGGCCCGGGAAGCGGGCCCGCCACAGGTCGCGGAGCAGCGCGATCTCGGCCATGTGGTGGATGAACTCGAGACCCGAACCCGCCACGACGGCGATGAACGGGTCGTCGGGGTCGGAGCCGTACGGGTACTGCGAGAGGCCGACCGTGTCGAGCTGCTCGTCGGTGACGGACGCGACGTCCTCGCGCCATCGGCCGATCGTCGCCCAGAACGCCTCCAGCGCCAGGCCGGCCCGGGGCGTGAAGTCCACCAGCAGCCTCGGGTCCCGGCGGCGCTCCCCGAAGGTCCACTCCCACTGGCCCGCGAAGCAGGAGTGCAGGTGCGCCAGCCGCCAGGCGATGGTCGTGACCGGAGTCCTGTCAGGCTCGGGCGTCCCGGTGAAGGCCAGTACCTCCCCGACCCGCTCGACGCTCACGCTCCAGTCTTCGGCGATCCTGGAGACCGGCATGCCTCCAGCGGCCTGCCGGGCGACCTCGGCGTACTCGCTCGAAGGGATGTCCGGGGCGCCCTTGTCGAGCACCCACTCGCCCGGCCCGTAGGCCCGGGGCGTCACGGCCTCCCCCCTCCGCCGCAGCGACCAGCAGTCGGCCACCGGCTCCCAGAGGTACTCCTCGTCGCCGAGCCCGGTCAGCCGGACCTGCGCCATCTCCCTGGCCTGGTCGAACTGTTCGAGCAACAGGCCCAGCCGGTCGGTTCGCACGCCTTGGTCCGCCATCCCCCGCTCCCTCCGCACGCGCGTCGCCTCACCGACGCCCCACCGGAGGCTAGCGACCCCCGCACGGGGCCGCGAGCGAATTCCTCCCGGACCCCGCGGGATCGCGGACGCGGGTCCCCCGCGTGCCGGTGGCCGGGGGTCAGGCGTCCGCGGACTCGGCGAGGGAACGCGGGCGCAGGTCCCTCCAGTTGGCCTCGACGTACGCGAGGCAGGCGTCCCGGGTGTTCTCCTCGAAGGCGACGGTCCAGCCCCCGGGGACCTCGGCGAAGGACGGCCAGAGCGAGTGCTGGCCCTCGTGGTTCACGAGGACCAGGAAGCGGCCCTCGGCGTCGTCGAAGGGGTTGGTGCTCATACCCGGCGCCTCCCATGGGCATTAGGTTAGGCTCGCCTAATAATCGCTGAGCTTAGCCTTCGGGTGTTCCGCTCGACAAGGAGACGCCGATGGAGTTGACGGGGGAAGCGGCCTTCGCCGCGTTCGGACTGCCGGAAGAGCCCGGCACCGACGCCTTCTGGGCCGCGGCGCGCACGCCCGTGTCGGTGCCGGACGGCGACGGCTGGACGACCCTGTTCCTGCGCCGCGGCTCCGAGGCGGCGAGCGTCGGCTTCGAGAGCTGGTCGGCGCCGGTACCCCTGCGCAGGTGGGGCGGGACGGACTGCTGGTACGCCGAGGTGCGCATGCCGGCACGGCTGCGGGTGACGTACCAGTTCCTCGTGGGCGACGAGGCGTACGCCGATCCGTGCAACCCGGCGGGCGCGGGCGGCGACCGGTCCGTCGCCGCGACCCCGGACGCGCCGCCCCAGCCGCACTGGCCCCCGGTCGGCCCGGACGACGTGCTGCCGCTGCCCCGCACCCGGCTGCGCTGGGCGAGCGAACGGCTCGGCGGGCGCCGTACCGTGCGCGTCCACGAGGCGGGTGGGGGTGGGCCCGTGGTGCTGCTCCTGGACGGGGACGACTGGCTGTATCTCCACCCGGCGGTGACCGCGTTCGACTCGGCCGTCGCGGACGGTGACATGCCGCCGGTCACGCTCGTCTTCCTCCCGGCCAAGGACCGCGCGGCCGAGTTCGGATGCCGGCCGGCGCTGTGGGAGGCGGTCCGGGACGAACTGCTGCCCCTCGTCGCCGGGAGCGGTGTCCGCGCGGACCCGGACCGGCTGGTGGTCGCGGGGCAGAGCCTCGGCGGGCTGAGCGCCCTGTACGCCGCCCTCGAATTCCCCGGGCTGGTGTCGCGCGTGGCCTGCCAGTCGCCGTCGGCGTGGTGGACGCCCGGGGCGGCGGAGTCGGCGGATCCGCTGGGCGGCCCGGTCGGCGGCGTTCTCGCGGAGCGTCTGCGCGGGCGGCCCGATCTCTCGGGCCTGCGGGTCGCCTTCGACGTGGGCGAGCACGAGACGCGGATGCTGCCGCACTGCGGCCTGGTGGAGTCGCTCACCGCGGAGGCCGGCGCGACGGTGCGGGTCTCCCGGTCGGCGTCGGACCACGACCGGGCGGGCTGGCGGCACGCACTGCTCCGGGACGTCGCATGGGCGCTGGCCCGGTGATCCGGGCGCGCAGAGACGTGGCCCGGAGAAACACGTCGGGCGGGCGGCCACTGCCGCCCGCCCGACGTGCAGGAGACGTCCTCAGCTCTGGGGACGGCTGCCGTGGTTGGCACCGTTCTTGCGGCGGGCCTTCTTCTTGCGACGTCGCTTCGAGGACATCGAAACCTCCTTGCTGATCCGGCTTCTACACGCTTCGCACCGGATTGTCTGCACCGGTGATCACAGAGCCCCTTTCCCGTCGGCGCGACGGCAAACATCCGGCACGGGTGCAACGCGCGACGGGCGCCCGAGGTCACCGGTCACTTGGTCACCTGTTCATCTGGTCACCGCGAGCCGGTAGTCGTCGTCGTGGGCCAGGAGGTTGCGGTGGGTGTCCTCGGCCGTGACCACGCCGTCGTCCAGGACGAGGACCCGGTCGGCGGCGTCAAGGAGCGCGGGGCTGCTGGTGATCACCAGGGTGGTGCGCCCCCGGCGCAGCTCGGCCACGTTGCGCGCGACGAGTTGTTCGGTGACCGCGTCGACGGCCGTGGTCGGGTCGCGCAGCACCAGGACGTCGGTGTCGGCGGCCAGGGCGCGGGCCAGGGAGAGCCGTTGGCGCTGCCCCCCGGAGAGGTTCGCGCCCCGGTCGCGGACGGCGTAGTCCAGCCCCTCCCGGTGCAGCGCGACGACGTCGGTGAGCATCGACGCCTCGACGGCCTCCGGGACGGTGGCGCAGGTGCCGGACGGGTCGATGTTCGAGCGCAGGGTGCCCGCGAAGATCTCGCCGTCGTACGGGTTGACCAGCAGGTGCTCCCGGACCGCCTCGACCGGCAGGTCCGCGAGGTCCCGGCCGCCGAGCCGCACCGAGCCCTCGTAGGCGTCCGGCGGCACGTGCAGTGCCAGGACGGCGGCGAGGTCGGCCGCCGCGCGCGGCTGGTAGGCGGCGACGGCCACGAACTCGCCGGCGGCCACCCGGAACCGCACCCCGCGCAGGGCACCGTGCCGGACGCCGTCGACCTCCAGGCCGGTGCCCGCGGCGGGCCGGTCCGTGCCCGGTGTCGTCACCGGCGGCGCCGTCAGCACCAGAGCCATCCGCTCGGCCGAGGCCCGCGCGATCATCACGTACTTCGGCATCTCCGAGAAGAGTTTCAGCGGCTCCATGATGAACTGCGCGAGCCCCACGGCCATCACGAGTTCGCCGATGTTGATCCGCCCCTCGAACGCCAGCCAGCCGGCCGTCAGCGTCACGGCGGCGGCGAGGACCGCGTTGAGGACCAGCGCGACGCCCGCGTACACACCGCCCACCCGGGCGACGGTGACCGACTGCTGCCGCGCCTCGGCGCTGACCCTCCGGTAGGACCGGAACGCCGCGTGGTTGCCGCCGAAGCCGTGCAGCGGGCGCAGCCCGATGATCAGGTCGGCGACCTTCGCGCCCGCGCGGGCCACCCGCGCCTGCTGCTCGCGGGTGCTGGAGCCGATCCGCCGGGACATCACGCTGAGGATCGACAGGATCGCGACGGTCCCCGCGATGACCAGCGCCCCGAGCCGCAGGTCGGCGAGGCCGAGCGCGATCGCCGCGATCAGCACGGCGACCAGCGAGCTGATGAGCAGCGGCACCACCTCGATGATGTCGGCGGTCTGGTCGGCGTCCTCGGTGGCGATGGTCAGCACCTCGCCGGACTTCAGGTCGACGTCGCGGGCCACCGGCTGGAGGCCGCAGGCCGCGACCCGCACCCTCCAGCGGTGCGCCTCCGTCGTGTTGGCCTTCTGCAGGATGCGCATCCCGAACCGCCACGACAGCGACACGGTCGTGATGATCACGGCCAGCGCGCCGATCGAGACACCCAGCGAGACGGGGCTCCGCTCCCGCATCGTGTGCTCGACGATCAGGCCGAGCGCGATGGGGAAGGCGGTCTCGCCGGCCTGGTAGAGGCCCATGAGCAGGGTGCCCCAGGCCATCGCGCCGACGTTGCGCCGCAGAGCGGTGCGGAGGATGCCGGATCCGTCCCGGGTGCGCCGCTTGCCGGCAGGGGACGTCGAGTCGGCGGCCGTCGCGGGAGCCGTCGCCGGGTCCGGGGTCGTGGGGTCGGTGGTCGTCGGGTCGGTGGTCTCGGAGTCGGTGGTCGTCGAGTCAGTGGTCATCGAGGTGGCGGGCAATCGCTTCCGGGGTGCGCAGGGTGAACAGGTCGCGGATCGTGATCACTGGACCGTACTCCCGGCGGAGCAGCCCGGTCAGCCGTACCGCCAGCATGGAGTGCCCGCCGAGGGACACGAAGTCGCTCACCGCGCTCACCTCGTCGTCGTCCAGGTCCAGTGCCTCGGCGAAGAACTCGCACACCGTCGTCTCGGTCTCCGTCGCGGGAGGGCGCTCCCCCGCCGTGGTCAGGGCGCCCAGCGGCTTCGCCTCCGGCAGGGCCCTGGTGTCGGCCTTCCCGTTCACGGTCAGCGGGATGCCGTCCACCTGGGCGTAGTGCGTCGGGCGCAGGAAGTCCGGCAGCCCGGCGCCCGCTTCGGCGGCGACCGTCGCGAGGTCGGCGCCGTCCAGCACCAGGTAGGCGGCCAGCCGGTGGGCCCCGTCGACCTGCGGGTCGGGCTGGGCGACGGCGGCGGCGAACCGCACCGCCGGGTGCGCGGTGAACACGGCCTCCACCTCGCCGAGTTCGACCCGGTGCCCCCGGATCTTGACCTGCTGGTCGGTGCGGCCCAGGTAGGTGAGGTTGCCGTCGGGGCGGCGGGTCACCAGGTCGCCGGTGCGGTACATCCGCTCGCCGGGGGCGCCGAAGGGGCAGGCGACGAAGCGGTGCGCGGTCTGCGCGGTCTGCCCGAGGTAGCCGCGTGCGATGCCGATGCCGGAGACGTACAGCTCGCCGGGGACGCCGTCGGGCAGCGGCCGCAGCCAGGGGTCGAGGACGTGGACGTCCGTGTTGTCGATGGCGACGCCCACCACCGGGTCCGGGCACTCGAAGGTGCCGACGCCGAGGGTGTTGATGGTGTACTCGGTCGGCCCGTACAGGTTGTAGCCGACGGTCCCCTCGGTCTCGGCGAGCCGCCGCCACAGCGCCGGGGTGACGGCCTCTCCGCCGAGGAGGACCAGGGCGGGCCGGCGCGCCGGGTCGTCGAGCAGGCCCTCGGCCACCAGTTGCTGGGCGTAGGTGGGCGTCACGTTGACGACGTCGACGGCGTGCTCGGCGCAGTACTCCACCAACCGGGGTGCGTCGCGGCGCAGTTCCTCGTCGCAGACGTGCACCTCGTGGCCGTCGGCGAGCCACAGCAGCTCCTCCCACGACATGTCGAAGGCGAAGGACACGGTGTGGGCGATCCGGAAGGTGCGGTGGCCGTGCTCGGCGAGGACCGGTTCGAAGATCCGGCGCCGGTGGTTGACCAGCATGTTGGTGAGGCCCGCGTACTCGGTCACCACGCCCTTGGGCTTCCCGGTCGATCCGGAGGTGTGGATGATGTACGCGGGGTGCCGCAGCCGGTGCGGGTCGTCCGGGGCGAACGTCACGTACGGCTCGGCCTCCGGCAGCGGTCGGTCCAGTTCGATCAGGTCGCCGGTGAGCCGGGGCGCGACCGTGCCGACGGTGAGGGTGACGTCCGGACGGGCGTCCGCCACGATCGCGGCGATGCGCTCGTCGGGGTGGTCCAGCTCCAGGGGCACGTAGGCGGCACCGGTGCGCAGTACGGCGAACAGGGCCACGACGGAGTCGAGGGAGCGCGGCACGGCGATGCCCACCGTGGTCTCCGGGCCGATGCCGCGCCGGACCAGTACGCCCGCCACCGCGCGGCTGCGGTCGCGGAGTTGGGCGAAGGTCAGGGTCGAGCCGTGGGCGACGAGGGCCACGCGCCGCGGGTCGCGGTCGGCCACCCGGTCGAAGCGGTCGACGACCGTGTCCGTGCCGATGTCGGTGCGGGCGCCGGGCGCGGGGGCGGGCGCCGGGCCCGGCAGGGCGCCGAGCGGTCCGTCGGAGGCGGCCAGGTCGGCCAGGACGCGCAGGTAGTCGTCGAGGAGGCGCCGGGCGCGGCCGGCGTCGTGGTCGCGGTGCTCCAGCTTGACGGTGAGCCGGTCGCCGGGGGTGACGACCCAGGTGAACGGGTAGTGGGTGGAGTCGTCCGCCCGCACCGAGGTGATGCCGTGCCGGGCGTTCATCTCGGCGAAGGCGTCCAGGTCCAGGAAGTTCTGCAGCACGAAGAGGTTGTCGAACAGCGTGTCGTGTCCGGCGGCCCGCTGGATCTCGCCGAGCCCGAGGTGCTCGTGCTCCATGGCCGCGACCCGGGCCGCCTGTACGGCGGTGAGGTAGGCGCGGACGGTGTCGTGCGGCCGGGCCCGCGTCCACATGGGCACGGTGTTGAGCAGGACGCCCACGACGCCGGACGCGCCCTCGCCCTCGCGTCCGGAGACGGTCACGCCGAACACGGCGTCGGCTCGTCCGGTGTGGGCGCCGAGGAGGAGGCCGAACGCGCCGGTCAGCACCGAGTTCAGCGTGACCCCGTGGGTCCTGGCCGTCTCCCTCAGCCGCTCCGACTCCGCGGCGGTGAGGGTGTGGACCAGCGCGTGCGGCAGGTCGTCGGAGAGGGACGGCGCAGGTCCGGCCAGCAGGGTCGGGCCGGGCAGCGGGGCGAGGTGCTCGGACCAGAAGCGTTCGGCGGGAGCCGGGTCCCTGGCGGCGAGTGCCCGGGCGTGGTCCTCGAAGCGGGGTGTGGCGGGGGCGGTGTCGAGGGGGGTGCCCGCGAGGATGTCCTCGTAGGCGTCGAACAGGTCCCGCAGCACGGTCTCGCGCGACCAGCCGTCCCACAGCAGCAGGTGGTAGCTGAGCAGCAGGCCGTCGCGGTCCCCGGGCAGCCGCACCACGGTGAGCCGGACGAGCGGCGGTTCGGCGGGGTCGAAGCCGGTGTCGCGGTCCGCGCGACGCAGGGCCTCGGCCTCCGCGTCCGTGGCCGCCTCGACGGTGCGGACCGGGACCCGCCGGCCCGCGCCGAGGACCTGGACCGGGTTGCCGTCGTCGTCCGTGGTGAAGCCGGCGCCCGCGACCGGGTGCCGGGCGATCACGTGGGCCATGGCGTCGGCCAGCGCGTCGGTGTCCAGGCGCCGTTCGAGGGTGAACCAGCTCTGGGCGACGTAGTGTCCGGTCGGGCCGGTCAGCTGGGACTGGAAGTACAGGCCCCGCTGGAGGGGGGTGACCGGTGCCGTGCGCTCGGCCGTGGCGGCGCTGTCCGCGAGCTGCTCCAGGGCCGCCAGCCAGTGTGCGGTGAGGGTGTCGGGGATGCCCTCGGCGAGGGTGAAGACGGCGTGCAGGCTGCCTGTGGCCGCGTCGGTCCAGGCGTTCACCTCGACGGCGTACGGGCTGCCCCGGTCACCGCCCGCCAGGCGCGGGGCCTCGGACTCGGCGCCCCGGCCGAGGTAGTTGAACAGCACCTGCGGGCGGGCGGTGAGCAGCGGGGCGGTCTGCGCGTTGAGGTACCGGAGCAGTCCGTAGGCGACGTGCTCCCGCTCGTCGGGGCGGCGTTCGGTGACCTCGCGGGCGGCGGCGACTGGGTCGGTGTGCGGTGTCAGGCGGACGGGCGCGACGGCGGTGAACCAGCCGACGGTGCGGGTGTAGTCGTGGTGTTCGAGGGCCGGGACCCGGCCGTGCCGCTCCAGGTCGACGGCGAGGTCGGTGGGCGAGGGCTGGATGCGGGTCAGCGCGGTGCGCAGCGCGCCGCACAGCAGCTCGGTGAGGCCGAGGCCGAGCGCGGTGGGCGCGGTTCGGGTCAGGCGGTCGCTGATGCCGGGCGCGAGGACGGCCGTGGTCTCGCGCAGCGCTTCGGGCGGGGGCAGCGGCGTGGGGGCCTCGAGGGTGGTGGTCCAGTGGCCGAGGCCGGGGGCCGCGTGGGCCGCCCGGTGCGTCAGTGCTTCGGCGTACTCGGCGTAGGAGGTGGTCGGCGCCGGCACGGGCGTCCCGCGCAGTGCTCCGGCCAGGTCGTCAAGGAGGATCAGCCAGGACACGGCGTCGACGGCGAGGTGGTGCACGGTGACGACCAGGGTGCGGTTGGCCGCCAGCCAGGAGAACGCGGCCACGTCCCCGCACTCCGGGTCGAGGCGTGAAGCGGCCTCGTCGGCGGCGGCCGTCGTGTCGGTGCCGTCGGCCCGGACGACCGTGACCTCGCGGTCGGCCTCCGTGCGCAGGGACCAGACGCCGTGGTCGACGCGCAGGCGCAGCCGGAGCGCCGGGTGTGCGGCCACCACGGCGCGCGCGGCGCGCTCCACGTCGGCGAACGCGGTGCCCTCGGGCGCCAGAAGCGTCCTGGCCTGGGCGAACCGGGCGAGCGAGCCGCCCAGCTCGCGCTGGCGCAGCATGATCGGGGTGGGCGGCAGCGGGCCGTCCTCGCGGCGGACGGGCTCGGGGGTCGCAGGCGGTGGTGTGCTCGCGGTGAGGTGTTCGGCGAGCGCGCGCGGTGTCTTCAGCAGGAAGACGTCCCGGGGCGTGACCGACAGGCCGGCCGCACGGGCGCGGTTGATGAGGGTGATGGCGACGATGCTGTCGCCCCCGGCGGCGAAGAAGTCGGTGTCGGCGTCCGGCGTGGAGCCGGGCAGCGTCTCGGCGAAGACGCGGACCACCGTGTCCAGCACCGCCGGTGCGTCGGCGGCGGCGCTGCCGGAACCCGTCCGGTGGAGGGCCCCGGCGGGCAGCGGGGCGTTCGCGGCGTGCTCGGCGAGGGCCTTGCGGTCGAGTTTTCCGTTGACCGTCAGCGGGAGGGCGTCCACGGACAGGACCCGGCCCGGGACCATGTGGGCGGGCAGCCGTGCCGCCAGGAGGGCGGTGAGGTCGCCGGGCACCCGGCCCACGACGTGCGCCACCAGGTGGTCGCCGCCGTCCGCGACGGTGACGGCCGCGTCGCTCACCCCGTCGAGGTCCCGGAGGGCGGCCTCCACCTCGCCCGGTTCGACGCGGAAGCCCTTCAACTGCACCTGGTCGTCGGCGCGTCCGGCGAAGTGCAGTTCTCCGTCGAGGGTGCGGCGGGCGAGGTCGCCCGTGTGGTACATCCGCGAGCCGTCACCCGTGAACGGGTCGGCCACGAACCGGCCCGCGGTGAGTCCCGGCCGCCCCAGGTAGCCCAGCGACACCTGGTCGCCGGCGACGTAGACGGCGCCCACCCGGCCCGGCGGCACCGGCCTGAGCCGGTCGTCGAGCAGGTGGACGACCAGGCCGGGGAGGGGCGTGCCGATCGGGCTGGGGGCGTCGCCGGGGCCGAAGTCCGCGTCGGTGAGCACCCGGTGCGTGACGTGGACGGTGGTCTCGGTGATGCCGTACATGTTGACCAGTTCGGGCGTGGCGGTGCCGTGCCGTTCGACCCAGTCGCGCAACCGTCCGAGGTCGAGCGCCTCGCCGCCGAAGACGATCCGGCGCAGGGCGGGCAGCGGCTCACCGGCGTGCCGGTCCGCCTCGATGAAGCGGTGGAAGGCCGAGGGCGTCTGGTTGAGGACGGTCACCCGGTGCTCGCGGACCAGCCGGTGGAAGTCGACCGGCGAGCGGGTCAGCGCGTACTCCGGCACCAGCAGCTCGCCGCCGTGGGCCAGTGCGCCCCACAGCTCCCAGACCGCGAAGTCGAAGGAGAAGGAGTGGAACTGGACCCACACGTCGCCGGGCCCGAACCCCATGTCCGCCTGCGTGTGGGCGAGCAGGGTGACCACACTGGAGTGCGGGACCACGACGCCCTTGGGGCGGCCCGTGGACCCGGACGTGTAGATCACATACGCCGGGTCGTGCCAACCCGCGGGGGACGCCGGCCCGTCGTCGGCCGGCGCCGGCTCGTCGCCCTGCACCAGCACGCGGGCCGGTACGCCCGCCCGCTCCAGCAGCCGCGTGAAGCGTTCGCGCTGCTCCCGGTCCACGAGGACCACCTGCGGGGCGGCGTCGGCCAGGATGTACTCCAGCCGCTCGTCCGGGTGGGCGGCGTCGAGGGGTACGTACGCCCCGCCCGCGCCGGTCACGGCGGTCAGGGCGACGACCTGTTCGACGGACGGGGGGACGGCGACGGCGACGAGCCGGCCGGGCCCGGCGCCGGCCGCGCGCAGGACGGCGACGAGACCGTCCTTCGCCTCGGTCAGTTCGCCGTAGGTCAGGGAGCGGGTGGCGCCGTCCAGGGAGCACTGGGTGACGGCGGTGGCGGCCGGGTTGCGGCGGGCGGCGGCGTCGAGGAGGTCGCCCAGGGTCGCCGGAGCGACGGCCGGCGCGCGCCGGGCGGTGTGCGGGGCGGGGGCGGCGACCGGGGTGTCCGGGCTGGTGAGCAGGGTGGCGAGGGTGCGGGTGAAGGTGTGCAGGATGTCCTGGACCTGTGACTCGCGCAGCAGCGCGGCGTCGTGGACGGCGTTGAAGCGCGGGGTGCCGTCGGGGGTGCGCTCGACCACCAGCGTCAGCGGGTAGTGCGGGGCGCCCTCGTTGACGATGTCGGTGACGACCAGGGTGTCGCCGGGTTCCCGCAGTGCGCCGACGTCGGTGGCCACGTCGAACACCACCAGGGTGTCGAAGAGGGGTCCGGTACCGGTGTGCCGGGCGGTCCTCGCCAGGGAGACGTGCTGGTGGGGCAGTACCGCGCTCTGGTGTGCGCGCACCTGGGCGAGCAGTTCGGCGGCGGTCGTGTCCGCCCTCCAGCGGGCCCGCACCGGGACGGTGTTGATGAGCAGGCCGACCATGTTCTCGATGCCGGGGACGTCCGCGTCGCGGCCGGAGACCGTGGACCCGAAGACGACGTCCTCGCTGTGCAGGATGCCGCCCAGGGTCAGTGCCCAGGCGCTGTGCACGGCCACGCTCAGCGGTACTCCGGCCGCGCGGGCGGCCGCGTCGACGTCGATGCCGGCCGTGGTGGCGGTGTCCGCGAACCGGTCGGAGGGGGTGTGGCCCTCGGCGATCAGCGAGGGGCCTGCCAGCCCGGCGAGCTGCTCGCTCCAGATCCGGTCGCTCTCCCGGTCGTCGAGAGCGGCGAGCCGGCGTACGTGTTCGGGGAACCCGCCGAGCGGGTGGGCGCTCCCCGGCCGGTGGTACTCGGCCAGCAGGGTGCGCAGCATCGGCGGCACCGACCAGCCGTCGGCGACGATGTGGTGCACGGTCTGCACCAGTACGTGCCGGCCCGCTCCCGCCCGGATCAGCGTGTAGCGCATCAGCGGTCCGGTGGCGAGGTCGAAGCCGGCCCGGCGGTCCCGCTCGGCCAGGTCGCGGATCTCCTCGTCGGTGATGCCGGGGCGGTCCAGCGTGGTGAAGGGCGCGTGGTGACCGCTCTCCAGCACGGAGACCACCCGGCCGTCGGCGAGGGCCGTGAAGCGGGCGGCCAGGCCGGGGTGGAGCGTGAGCAGGCGGGTGGCGGCGGTGGCGAGCCGGTCGGCGTCCACGTCGCCGTCCAGGGTGAGCAGTTGCTGCTCGACGTAGCTGCCGGCGGCCTCGTCGTCGTAGACCGAGTGGAAGTACAGGCCCTCCTGCAGCGGGGTCAGCGGGAGGATGTCGCGCAGGGCCGGGCCGTCCAGGTCGTCGACGTCGGCCTGGGTGAGCCGCAGTGGGCGGAAGTCGGCGGGCGAGTGGCCGCCCCGTTCGAGCGCGGCCAGTCCGGTCAGGGCGTCCTGGAAGTGTCCGGCGAGCGCGTCGATGTCCTGGTCGGTGAACAGGCCCTCGGGCCAGGAGACGGTGGTGAGCAGCCGGTACTCGCCGTCGGGGCCGGGTTCCGCGACGGCGTTGAACTCCAGTGCTCTGGGCAGGCGCATGGCCGGGTCGCGCTTCTCACCCAGTTGTCCCGTGCTCCCGGCCAGTTGCCAGTCCCCCGGTGCTCCCGCGTCGAAGCGGCCGAGGTAGTTGAAGAGCACCTGGGGGGCCGGCGCGTCGAACGCGACCCGGTTCAGGTAGCGCAGGGCGCCGTAGGAGATGCCGTTGTCCGGTACTTGGGACAGGTCCTCCTTGACCGCCTTGAGGGCGGTGGCGAGGTACGCGGGCGCGGTGAGGTCGGGGGCCGTGCCGGGGTCCACGACCACCGGGAAGAGGGTGGTGAACCAGCCCACGGTCCGGGAGAGTTCCGGTTCGAATCCGGCGGACGGGGCCACGAACGCGGCCTCGCGGCCGTGGCCCTCCAGTTCGAGGTGGGCGAAGGTCTGGTCCTGGCCGAGGTCGCGGCGCCGGCGGGCGAGGGCGACGGCCAGGGCGGTCACGAGTACGTCGCCCGCCCCCGCGTGGAACGCGGCGGGGACCGTGCCGAGGAGCGCGGCCGTGGTCTCGGCCCCGGTCTCGACCGTGCGGATCCGCTCGCGCGCGACGGTGTCGTCCTCGGTGAGCGCGCGTCGGCCCACGGGCTCGTCGGCCGCGGGCAGCGGACGACGGAAGTACTGACCGTCCGCGTCGGAGGCGGCCCGCTCCAGGAGCCCGGTCCAGCGGCGGAACGACGTGCCCACCACGGGCAGTTCGACCGGTGCTCCCGAGGCGTACTGCCGCCACGCCGTGGCCAGGTCCTCCATCAGCACCCGCCAGGACACCCCGTCGATCACCACGTGGTGGGCGACCAGGACCAGTTGCCGTGCGGAGCGGCGCCAGACGGCGCGCAGCATCGCGCCGCCCGCCGGGTCCAGCGCCTCGGTGGCGAGGGCCGTGCAGGAGTCCAGCGGCCGGTCGCTCTCCTGCCAGAGCGCGCCGGCCGGGACCTCGTCGGGGATGTCGAAGCCCCACCGGTCGCCGCGCACCAGCCGGGCGCGCAGCATGGGGTGGCGGCGGACGAGGGCGGTGAGGATCTCGTCGAGGGCGTCGGCGGTCAGGGCGGCCGGGGTGTTGAGCACGACCGACTGCACGAAGCCGTCGATGGCGCCTGTCGTCTCGCCGAGCCACTGCACGACGGGCGGCCCGACGACGGTGCCGGTCGGGGTGTCGCGGTGGTCGACGGCCGCGGTGTCCTCGCGGCTCGCCACCGCCGCCAGCGCTCCCACGGTGCTGTGGGTGAAGATCTGCCGTGCCGTGACGTAGAGGCCGGCGTCGCGCAGGGCGCTCAGCAGGGAGATGGCGAGGATGCTGTCCCCACCGAGCCGGAAGAAGTCCTGGTCGGTGCCGACCTCGTCCAGTTGCAGGACGGCCGCGACCGCCGTGCAGACGGCGCGTTCGTTCTCGGTGCCGGGCGGGCGGGCCGCGGAGGCGGCGACGGTGGGCTCGGGCAGCGCCTGCCGGTCGAGCTTGCCGTTGGCGGTGAGCGGGAAGGCGTCCATCACCACGACATGGGTGGGCACCATGTACTCCACCATGTGCCCGGCCGCCCAGGCCTTGACCTCGTCGGCCCGCAGACTCCCGTGCCCGGCGGCGGGGATCACGTATCCCACCAGGTAGGTGCCGCCCGCGGTGTTCTTCTTCGGGACGACGCAGGTGTGGCGGACGCCGGGGTGCTCGGCGAGGCCGGCCTCGACGTCCTCGATCTCCAGCCGCATGCCGCGGATCTTGATCTGGTTGTCGGCCCGGCCGAGGAAGTCGAGGGAGCCGTCCGGGGCGAAGCGGGCGAGGTCGCCGGTCCGGTAGAGCCGGGAGCCGTCGTCGGCGAAGGGGTTGGCGACGAACCGGGAGGCCGTCAGGCCCGGGGCGTTCACGTAGCCGCGGCCCAGGAGGAGGCCGCCCGCGTACAGTTCGCCGCCGACGCCGACCGGGACCGGGCGCAGCTCGTCGTCCAGGACGTACAGCCGGGTGTTGGGGTTGGCCCGGCCGATGGACGTCGACAGGCGTTCCGCCGCGCCCCGGTAGACGACGTGGGAGACGCCGATGGTCGTCTCGGCGGGGCCGTAGCCGTGGTAGAGCGGGATGTCCAGCTGGGTGCGGAAGCGCTCGTACAGCTCCGGGGTGAGCACTTCGCCGCCGCACCACACGTGGCGCAGGCTGTCCAGCCTCCCGGTGTCGCCCGCCATCTCCAGGAGGACGTCCAGCATGGAGGAGACCAGGTAGGTGAAGGTGACGCGCTGCTCGGCGATGACGCCCAGCAGGTGGTGCGGGTCGCGTTCGCCGCCCGGGCGCAGGACCACGAGCCGGGCGCCGCACACCAGGGGCAGGAAGATCTCGTTGATGGAGATGTCGAAGGAGAGCGGCGCCTTGAACAGCGAGGCGTCGTCGTGGCCGAAGTCCAGGATCTCGTGGACCTGCCACAGCAGGCGTTCGCTGATCGCCTCGTGCCGGATCATCGCGCCCTTGGGGCGCCCGGTGGAGCCGGAGGTGAAGATGACGTAGGCCAGGGCGTCGCCCCGGACGGTGGGGTCGGGCCCCTCGGTGGGACGGTCGCCGTGCCGCCAGTCGGCGAGGTCGACGGGCACGGCCTCCGGTTCGTGCGGGGCGGGTTCGCCTGACGCGTTGAGCTGCACGGCGACTCGGGCGTCCGCGGCGACGACGGCCCGGCGTTCGGCGGGCCAGTGCGGGTCCAGCGGGACGAAGGCGCAGCCGGCCCGGAGCACGCCGAGCAGCCCGACGACCATGTCGGCGGAGCGTTCCAGGGAGATGCCGACGACGTCCTCGTCGCTGAGCCCCCGTTCGCGCAGCCGGTGGGCCAACTGGGCGGAACGGTCGCTCAGTTCCCGGTACGTCAGCGTGCGCCGCTCGTCGACGACGGCCACGGCCCCCGGTCTGGCGCGCGCCTGCTCCAGGAACATCTCCATCAGGGTCGGGCGCTCCCGGTCGGCGTCGGTGTCGTTCCACCGGGCCAGGTTCTCCAGCCGTGCCGTCGGGCCGGCGGGGCCGATGGTGCCGAGCGGGCGGCCGGGGAAGTCGGCCAGGTCGTCGAGCGCGAGCTGCGCGTCGTCGGGCACGACGCCCTCCGGCAGGGTGATGGTCCGGCCGTCCGCCGCGACGCCCCAGCCCTCCGGCGCCGCACCTCCGTTGTCGGCCCAGCCGAGCACGTCGCCGAAGAGGGTGGCCGCGGTGAGGTCGAGACCGGCGGGGCTCTGTCCCGTCGCCCAGTACGACAGCCCGATGGCGCACGCCGTGGCGAGGGCGGTGTCGGAGTGGTCGCCGGTCCGCCGGCGCAGGTCGGTGAGGTGCTTGGGAGAAAGCAGTACGAGACGAGCGGTCGGTTCCATCATCGAAGACTCAACGCCCTTCCAAGGAATGACGGCAGGCTAACTTAACTAAGGCTTGCCTAACTACCCTCGCGCCAAGCGCGCCACAGCCGTGCGTACCGGCCGCCCAGAGCCACCAACTCCTCGTGCGTCCCCTCCTCCACGACCCGTCCGGCGTCCAGGACGGCGATCCGGTCCGCCGCCATCGCCTGGGTCAGCCGGTGCGCCACGAACAGCGTGGTCCGGCCGGCGCACGCGGCCCGTACCGCCCGCTCCAGTTCGGCGGCGCCCTCGCTGCCCGCCTCCGCCGTGGACTCGTCGAGCACCACCACCGGCGACCGGCTCAGCACCAGCCGGGCGAGGGCGACCTGGGCGACCTTGGTCGCGTCGAGGCGCTCGCCGCCCTCACCCACCAGGGTGTCGAGGCCGTCGGGCAGGGTGTCGGCCCATCCCCCGGCTCCGACGGTGCGCAGCGCGTGGGCGAGTTCGGCGTCGGTCGCGTCCGGGGCGGCCAGCCGCAGGTCGTCGCGGAGCGGACCGGAGAAGACGTGCGCCTCCTGGGTCAGGATGCTCACCAGCCCCCGTGCCCCGGCCTCGTCCAGCCCGGCCAGGTCGGTCGCCCCCACGCGCACCGACCCCGACTGCGGCCTCCCGGTACCGGCGACCAGCGCGGCCAGCGTCGTCTTGCCCGCGCCCGTGGCGCCGACCAGGGCCAGCGAACCGCCCGCCGCAATGGTGAGGTCGACGTCCCTCAGGACCGGCTCCTCGGCACCCGGGTAGGTGAACGTCAGCCCCTCGACCGTCACCGGGTACGCGCCGGCCGCGGCCCGCGGAACGGACGCGTCGCCCACGAGGCGGTCCTGCGTGTCCTCGCCGAGCACACCGACCAGCCGGGTGAGGCTCGCGCCCGACTTCTGCGCCTCGTCGAAGGTGAACATGATGGCGCCCAGCGGAGTGAACAGCCGGTGGAACAGCAGCGGGGCCGCCGACACCTCGCCCAGTGTGGCGGCGTCGGCCTCCAGCAGGGCGTATCCCACCAGCAGGATGAGGGTGAGCCCGATGAACTCGGCGCGGTTCTCCCTGCCGACGAAGCGGCCGAAGAACCGGAACACCTCGACGCCGAGCTGGCGCACCCGCCACGACTCCCGGGTGACCTGCTCGCGGAAGGCGCCCTCCAGCCGGTACGCCCGGACCGTGTCGATGCCGTTGAGGCCGCTGATCAGGGCCTGCGCCCGGTCGGCCTGCGCCACCCGCTGCCGCTGGTAGAGCGGGGCGGAGCGCGGGAGGTACCAGCGCAGGGCCAGCGCGTACGCGGGCAGCGCGCCGGCGCCCGCGAGGCCGAGGCGCCAGTCGAGACCGAACATGCCGGCCGTGGCGATGGCGACGAGCACGCCCGCCGAGAACACCGTGGGGACGGCCGTGCGGATGCCCTTGGAGAGCACGGCGACGTCGTCGCCGACCCGGGACAGCACGTCGCCGCGGCCCACCTGTTCGACGCGGGCGCTGGGCATGCCGAGGACCGCGCGGACGGCACCCTCGCGCAGCCGGGCGAGGAGATCGGCGCCCAGCCGTCCGACGAGGTACGTCGACACCGCGGTGGCCGCGGCGCCGAGCAGTGCCGCGGCCACCATCAGGGCGCCGATCGTGACCAGCACGGACTGCGACTCGCCGCCGGCCACGGCGTCGACCACCCGCCCGAGCAGGAGTACCGGCAGCACCTGGAGGGCCGCTCCGGCCACCGTGGTGAGCACGGTGGCCGTCGTCAGCCAGGGTGCCTCGCGGCAGTGCGCCGCGACCCAGCGGGCGGCCTCGCGTCCGGTCGCCGTACGCAGGACGGCCGGGGCGGGAGGGGTGTCGGTGACGCTCACCCCTGCCCGGCCGACTTGACGAGTTCGTCGATCGCGTACGGCATGGAGAGCAGCGTGCCCTGGGAGATGGCCGCACCGACGGCCGGGCCCTCGCTGTCCAGCAGGTAGGAGACCTTGCCGTTCTTGACGGCGTCCAGGTTGGTGAAGAGCTCGAACTTCTTCAGCGCCTCCTGGTCCGCCTTGTCGTTGATGACGAAGATGCGGTCGACGTCGACCAGGTCGACGCGTTCGGGGGAGAGCGTGGTGTAGAAGTCGCCGCCGGCGACCTTGTCGATCTCGGTCTGGTACGTGAAGCCGATGCCCGTCAGCAGCCGGCCGCGCACGTCGGTGGAGGTGAACGGCGCCACCGAGTCCTTGTACCAGGAGAGCGCGACGGCCGTCTGGTCGGCGAACTCGGGGTGCGCCTTCTTGGCCGCGGCGAGCTTGCCCTCGATGTCGGCCACCGCCTTCTCGCCCTCCTCGGCCTTGCCGAGCGCCTTGGCGATGTGCAGCGCGTTGTCCTGCCAGGGGGCGCTGAACGGCTCCTTCTCGGCCTTGGTGCGGGCCACCGTCGGCGCGATCCTGGAGAGCTTGTCGTAGGCCGCCCGGTCGATCTCGGAGTAGACCGCGACGATCAGGTCGGGGCGCAGGGCGGCGATCTTCTCGATGTTGGGTCCGGAGTCGCCGTTCTCCATGACGACCTCGGGCTTGCTGTCGCCCCACTCGTCCTTGACCCAGGGCCACTGCGTGTTGATGTCGGGGCTGTGGCCCGCGGGGTTGGGGTACTGGTCGACCATGCCGACGGGCTTGATGCCGAAGGCCAGGACGGTCTGGTCGTCGGTGTAGCCGACCGAGACGACCCGCTTGGGCGTTTCCTTGATCTCCGTGGTCCCGAAGGCGTGCTCCACCGTGACCGGGAAGGCGCCGCCACCGGTGGAGCCCGCGCCGCCGGCCCGGTCCGCCGGGTCGTCCGAGTCGGAACCGCACCCCGCGAGGAGGCCGACGCCGAGTGCGGCGGCGGACAGGGCCGCCGCCAGTCGTCGCCAGGGCGTCGTACGCGTCGTTCTGAGGAGCATCCGGAGTTCCCTTGCTGTCGCGCCGTCCACTGCGCCCCCTCTGAGGGCAGCAAACCTTATCGCGCCCGAGTGAGGTTAGCCTACCCTCACTTTGACAACTGTGGGCTCACCCGGTCGAGTTCGACGTGGGTCCGCCCGATCGGCACGATCAGCGGCCGGTCCCCCACCGGGTCGTCGATCACCCTGGCCCGCAGCCCGAAGGCCTCGTGCAGCAGATCGGCGGTCACCACCTCCCGCGGGTGGCCCTGTGCGAGGACGGCCCCGTCCCGCATCACGACGAGGTGGTCGCTGTAGCGGGTGGCGAGGTTGAGGTCGTGCAGCACCATGACGACCGTGCGGCCGGACTCGTGCAGGTCGTCGACCAGGTCGAGCACGTCGACGGCGTGCGCCAGGTCCAGGTAGGTGGTCGGCTCGTCGAGCAGCAGCAGGTCGGTGCCCTGGGCGAGGGTCATCGAGATCCAGACCCGCTGGCGCTGGCCGCCGGAGAGCGAGTCGACCGGGCGGTCCGCGAGGTCGGCCACCCCGGTCATGGCCAGCGCGCGCCGGACCACGTCGGCGTCGTCCGAGGACCACTGGCGCAGCCAGCTCTGGTGCGGGTGGCGGCCCCTGGCGACCAGGTCGGACACGGTCAGTCCGTCGGGCGCGACGGGCGCCTGGGGCAGCAGGCCCAGCTTCTTCGCCACGTCCCGGGTGCGGAGCGTGCCGATGTCCTCGCCGTCCAGGACGACCGTGCCGCCGGTCGGCTTCAGCAGCCGCGACAGCGTCCGCAACAGGGTCGACTTCCCGCAGCCGTTGGGGCCGATGATCGTGGTGATCACTCCGGGCGGTACCGACACGTCGAGGCCGTCGATGACGGGCCGCGCGCCGTACCCGACCGTGACCCCCCGGGCGGCCAGCCGCGGGACACCGCCGGCCGGCGTTCCGACCTCCGAACTGGACCGAGCGACCACAGTGCCCCCTAGGCTAGGCTCACCTTACTTTGTATCAGCTAACCGCGGTTCGCCCGTACCAGCAGATACACGAGGAAGGGTCCGCCGATCGCGGCGGTGACCACGCCGACCGGCAGCGAGATCGGCAGCGCCGTGCGCGCGACGAGGTCCGAGCCGGTCAGCAGCAGCGCCCCGACCAGGCCGGAGGCGGTGAGCGGCGGCGTCGGGAAGCGTGCGAGCCGCATCGCCACCTGCGGGGCCACCAGCGCGACGAACGGCACCGGGCCGGCCGCGCTCACGGCGACGCCCGCCAGCAGCACGGCGCAGAGCAGCAGCACCGCGCGCACCGCCGAGTACCGGACGCCGAGTCCGGCGGCGACGTCGTCGCCGAAGTGCATCGGCTTGAACTGGAAGGCGACCGCGGACACGACGGCCAGGAGGGCGAGCGTGCACCACAGGGCCACCCACACCTCGTCCCAGGACCGGTTGTCGAGCGAGCCGACCAGCCAGGCCTGGGCGCGGGCCACGTCCCTGATGTCGGCGGTGACGAGCAGCCAGGTCGTGATCGCCTGCATCACGGCGGTCACCGAGATGCCGATCAGGATCAGCCGGAAGCCGTCGATGCCCCGGCGCCACGCCAGGAAGTAGACCAGCAGTCCGGTGCCGAGGCCGCCCGCGAGGGCCGCCGCCGACAGCCCTACGGAGCTGACGACCGCCGCGGCGGCGCCGCCCGACACGGTCACCAGGAAGACGGCGACCGCGCCCGCGCCGCTGGTGATGCCGAGGACGTCGGGGCTGGCCAGCGGGTTGCGGGCGAGGGACTGGGTGAGGGCGCCGGACACGCCGAGCGCCACGCCGACGACGACTCCGGCCAGGGCACGGGGCATCCGCAGGTCCATGATCACGAACTCGTCGACCTGTTCGCCCCGGCCGAGGAGGGTGGCGACGACCCGGGACAGGGCGATGGGGAAGTCCCCGACGCCGATCGACAGGCAGAACACCAGGAAGGTCGCCGCCGCCAGCAGCAGCGTGACGCCCGCGAGCCAGGGCCGCCACACGAACGACACGGCGCCCAGCCGCACGCCCGGCGCCACCGCCGCTCCGGCGCCCGTGCCGCCCGGCGCCTGCGGGTCCGTTCCCTCCGTCCCGCCCGGCCCCACGTCCGCCCCGTCCGTCCTCGTCACCGCTCCGCCCGCTTCCACGTCCGCCCCGTTCACGCGCTCTTGAACTTGCCGCGCCACACCAGCACCGCGAAGAACGGCGCCCCGACGAGCGAGACGACGACGCCCGCGTCCAGCTCCCCCGGCCGCACCACCAGGCGCCCCACCACGTCACAGACCAGCAGCACGACGGCGCCGAGCAGCCCGGCGTACGGCACCAGCCAGCGGTAGTCCGGGCCGGTGAGATACCGCGCGACGTGGGCGACCATGAGCCCGAGGAAGGCGACGGGCCCGCAGGCCGCCGTCGCCGCGCCCGCCAGCAGCGTGATGGCGACGACGCCGACGGTCCGGGTCCGGGCGATGTTCACCCCGAGCCCGCGCGCGACGTCGTCGCCCAGGTTGAGGAGGTTGACGGCGGGCAGCGTCGTCAGGGCCAGCAGCAGTCCCGCGCCGATGAACACCGCGACCGGCCCGATCACGTCGAACCCGGCGCCGGCCACCGACCCCGAGTTCCAGAACCGCAGCGCGTTCAGCGACGCCTTGTCCGTCAGGGAGACCGCCGTGGTCATCGCCGTGAGGAACACGGTGATGCCCTGTCCGGCCAGCGCGAGCGTCAGCGGGTTGCCCGCGCCGCGCCCGATGCTGGAGAGCCCGAAGACGACGACGCCGGCGAGCCCCGCGCCCAGGAACGCGAACCACACGTACTGGAAGGGGCTGGTGAACCCGAAGAGGGCGATGACCGAGACCACGGCGAACGACGCCCCGGCGTTCACCCCCAGCAGTCCGGTGTCGGCGATCGGGTTGCGCGTGTACCCCTGGATGAGCGCCCCGCCGATCCCGAGGGCGATGCCCGCCACCACCGCGAGCACCGTGCGGGGCACGCGTACGGTCTGCACGATGAGCCGGATCTCGGTCAGCCGCCCGTCGGACCCGGGTTCGGCGAACAGCCCGTGCCAGACCTCGGCGGGGCTCAGCGCGCGCGCACCGACGGCCAGCGACGCCGCGGCCGCCACCACGAGCAGGGCCGCGAGGACGCCCAGTCCCACGACCCGTCGCCGACGGGCCTCGCTCGTGCCCCCGGGCGCGGGGCGGCGCTCAATCGCAGTCGTGGCCATGGCGACGTACCCTAACGCGCGCTCGTACCGGCCCCGTCGGCGACCGTGCGGGCCTCGTCCGAGGCGGACTTGCGGCTCCGGCCGAGCAGCGACTCCAGAATCTCGCCGACCCGGACGGCCGTGTTGGACAGCAGCGACGACGTGATGCCGTGCGTGTGCTCGGTGCCGCCCTGGAGGTAGATGCCGCAGCGCAGGCCGGGGTCGGTCGCGACCCGGTAGTCCCGTTCGACGCGCAGCCTGCCCTCGTCGTCGCGCAGGCAGCGGTCCGCCACCCGGCCGAGGAGGCCGAGCGGGTCCGCCGGGCCGTAGCCGGTCGCGAGGACCACGACATCGGCCTCCAGCAGGGTCTCCTCGCCGGTGACCAGGGAGGTGACGGCGGCACGCGCTCCGCCGGGCGCCTCCTCGACGCCGGTGAGCCGGGAGACGTTGAGGAAGCGCAGCCGCTCGGTGCCGAGGACCTTCTCCCGGTACGACTGCCGGTACAGGTCGTCGATGAGGTCGATGTCCACCACGGAGTAGTTGGTGTTGCCGTGGTAGTCCATCAGCCGGCGTTTGACGTCCCCGGGGGCGGCGAAGTAGTCGTCGACGGCCTCCGGGTCGAAGATGCGGTTGGCGAAGCCGCTGTCGTCGGCGGGGCTGTAGCCGTAGCGGGCGAAGACCGCGCAGACCTCCGCCTCCGGGAAGCGGCGGTGCAGGTAGGCGACGTTCTCGGCGGCGCTCTGACCGGCGCCGACGACGACGAACCGGGAGGGTGCGGTGCCCTCCAACGCGTCGACCTTGGCGAGCAGTTCGGAGTTGTGCCAGACGTGCGCGCTCCGCTCGACGCCCTCGGGCAGCAGGGGACGCAGACCGGTGCCGATCACGAGGTTGCGCGCCCGGTGCACTTCGAGGCCCTGCCCCGAACGGACCGTCACTTCGAGATGGTCCACGGTTCCGTCCCGTTCGACGGGCGCGACGCCGACCACCTCGTGACCGTAGGAGACCTGGTCGTCGACCTTGGCCGCGGCCCACTCGAAGTAGTCGTGGAACTCCACCCGCAGCGGGAAGAGGTTCTTGTGGTTGATGAAGTCGACCAGGCGTCCCTTGCTCTGCAGATAGCAGAGGAAGCTGTACTCACTGGCCGGATTGCGCAGTGTCACCAGGTCCTTGAGGAAGGACACCTGCATCGTCGCGTCGTCGATCAGCATGCCCCGGTGCCATCCGAAGCGCGTCTGCTGCTCGAAGAAACGGGCGGTGACCGCCTCCTCGCCGCCGGCCTGTGCGTTGTGTTCGCGGATCGCGATCGCCATGGCGACATTGGACGGGCCGAAGCCGATACCGATGACGTCGTGGACCAGCGTTGCGTCACCAGGAAGAACCTGTGACATGTCACTCCCATCGTGCGGGACGGTCGCCTCGGAGGCGTGGGGGTTGCCGAAATGGGACATGCCGACGGAGCGGCCCGCCGGAAACTTAGGTGAGCCTAAGCTAATGCTGTGAAGCTGTCGATAGGGCGGGTCGGAGCGCACTTCCGCCAACTGGGGTGTTGCACGACGATGTTGACGACTAAGGTAAGCCTTGCTTAACTTGCCCGGTTCAGCCCTGCCGCGAGGAGGAACCCCATGCGGGTCGTCATGTTCGGTTACCAGACCTGGGGCCACCGCACCCTGCAAGCCCTCCTGGACTCCGAGCACGACGTGGTGCTGGTCGTGACACACCCCAAGAGCGAGCACGCGTACGAGAAGATCTGGAGCGACTCCGTCGCCGACCTCGCCGAGGAGCACGGCGTCCCGGTGCTGATCCGCAACCGCCCGGACGACGACGAGCTGTTCGAGCGTCTGAAGGACGCCGACCCGGACATCATCGTCGCCAACAACTGGCGGACCTGGATCCCGCCGCGCGTCTTCGGTCTCCCCCGCCGCGGCACGCTCAACGTCCACGACTCGCTGCTGCCGAAGTACGCCGGGTTCTCCCCGCTGATCTGGGCGCTGATCAACGGCGAGTCCGAAGTCGGCGTCACCGCGCACATGATGAACGACGAACTCGACGCCGGAGACATCGTCCGGCAGGAGGCCGTGCCGGTGGGGCCGGAGGACACCGCCACCGACCTCTTCCACAAGACCGTGGACCTCATCGCCCCGGTCACCGTCGGCGCGCTCGGCCTGATCGCGGCTGGGCAGACCGAGTTCACCCGGCAGGACCGGTCACAGGCCAGTTTCTTCCACAAGCGGTCCGACGAGGACACCCGCATCGACTGGGGCTGGCCGGCCGAGGACCTGGAGCGCCTGGTCCGCGCCCAGTCCGAGCCCTACCCGAGCGCCTACACCTTCCACCGGGGCAGGCGCCTGGAGGTGCTCGCCGCCGCGGTCTCCGAGGGCCGGTACGGCGGCACACCCGGGCGCATCTTCTATCGCGAGGGCGACGGTGTGGTCGTCGTGGCCGGCGCCGACGCCCGCACGGGCCGCAACCACGGCCTGGCCATCACCCGGGTCCGCACCCAGGACGGGCGGGAGCTGCCCGCCACCGAGTACTTCACCTCCATGGGCGGCTATCTCACCGCCCGTCCCTGACGGCCGTCGCGTCCGGCCGGGACGGTCCCCGGCCGGACGCGGCGGCACCGCCCGGGTGTCAGCCGCTCTTGCGACGGAAGGACCGCTGGCTCGCGGCCGGACCGTGGGCGCCGCGGATCTTCGCGACGTCCGAGTGCGCGGCGAGCGCCGCCGCCTCCGCGTGTTTGCCCCGCTTGCGTTCCAGTGCCTCGCGGAACTTGTCCTTCAGATCCTTCTCGCCCGCCTCGGGGGCCTGGGCGGGGCTCTCGTCCTCCGCCGGTTCCGAACCTGCTCGCGCTGAAGACTCCGCAGTCATGACGACCTCCTGGGACCGTACAACTCCTGGGCTCGGACAACAGGAGCACAGCTTGCCATGCCGGGCCCGCTCGGGGTAGCGGCCGCGGCCGGCCCCGGCCGGCGTCCGGGACCGCAGCCCGGGCGCCCGGCGGCCGGAACCGGCCGGGTCGTCAGTGGCGACCGCCCGGGACCACGGTGAACGTGCCCCGGCCGGCCGGCAGGGTCACCGTGTACTGGCCGAGGTAGGTGTCCAGGTACGGCGACCGGTCGCCCGGGGTGGCCACGTCGTCGGCCGGGTCGTCCAGGGCGAGCCGCAGCCTGGCGTCCTCGACCGCGATGGTCTCGCCGGAGGGCGTGTCGCGCCACGAGCCGGTCTGGATGGACCCGATCTCGACGGCCAGCGCGTGCCCTGCCGCCAGGGTCCAGTCGGTCGCCTTCAGATCGACGGTCAGCCGGCCGGAGTCCACCAGGGAGACCTGCTCGTCGAACATGACGGCGCTGCCGTCCGGGGCCACGTCGTACAGCTTGAGCATGACGTTGCCCTCGCCCCGCGCCGTCAGGGAGATCTGCGGGGTGCCGGTGATCCGCACGGCCTTCTCGAGCGGCTTCGACCACACGAAGTAGCTGGAGCCGGTCTCACCGGCGCGCCCGCGCCGCGCGTTCTCGGCGGCCAGGCCGTCCGGGGCCGGCCGCTCGATCGCCGGGGCGTTCTCCATGTCCCACCGGCCGGCCGGCTGCGGCTCGGCCTTCGCCGCCGGGTCGCCCGCCTCGCTCAGCGCCGCCCGGGCAGAGGCTCCGCCGTCGTCGACGTAGGAGCCGTCGCCGAGCGGCAGGGTCGCCCGCCGCTCCGTGACGGGCCAGGTGTCCTGGGCGCGCCAGGCACCGGTGGAGTCCTCGACGGCGTACGCCGGGTAGCGGACCGTCGGCCCGACGCCCTTGAGGTACTGGTCGTAGAAGGACAGGGTCTCCTCGTACCAGCCCGCACGCCCCATGGCCAGGCGGCCGTCCTCGGTGCGGTCGCCGCCGCGCACGTGCTCCCACTGGCCGACCCAGCCGCGCTCGGGCCCCTTGTGGTTGTCCAGGTACTCCTGCATCTCCTCGGGCTTGGTGTTGTTCTCGATGAAGCCCTGCGTGACGAAGAGCGGGGTGTCGCTGCCCCTGGCCATCCTCGCCAGGTCGCGGGAGGTCCAGTGCTCGTCCCGCTGGTCGGATATCCGGTAGCCGGCCGAGTTCTCGGTCAGGCACTCCGGATGGGTCTCCTCGTACCGGGCGGCCTCCTGGTAGCGGGGGTCGTCGTCCGCCATCGGGGGCATCGTGGCGATGGAGTTGTACGCGTCCGCGGTCCCGGTCACGTTCGGGCGCGGCACTCCGTTGGAGTAGATGTACTGGTACATGTCCCAGACGGGTTCCTGGGCCACGACGGCCTTGAGGGCCCGCTGGTCCAGGTTGTTGCCGATGAGGCCGGTGGCGGCGTCGTAGGACTTGCCGTACATGCCCACGGCCCCGGTGGACCACGGCTGCTTCGCGGCCCAGTCGATCGCCGCCTTCACGTCGGCCTGTTCACCGGGGCCGGCCCAGTCGAGGCAGCCGGTGGAGCCGCCGAAGCCGCGCAGGTCCACCATGACGAAGGCGTAGCCCTGGTCGAAGAGGTCGGTGCCTTCGATGAAGTCCTGGAAGCGGGCGGAGGGCCCGGTGCTCGTCCAGCCCTCGGGGCCGGTCTGGCCCGCGTGGGCGAAGTAGGGGCCGATCGACAGGATGACCGGGACCTTCTCCTTGCGCTTCAGTCCTTCGGGCAGCAGGACGTCGGCGTGGAGCCGGGTGCCGGAGCGGTCGGACGACGGGAAGTAGTGCTGGGTCCAGACCGAGCCCTCGGGGACGCGGTCGTTCTCCTCGTGCGTGACGGGGTCGTTCGTGGCGGCGGCCGGCCCGGACGCCGCCCCGGGGGCCGCGACGGCGGGGCCCGCGAGGCCGGCGGTCAGGGCGAGGGCGGCGACGACTGCGGACGCGGTCCGGACGACCGCACGACGGGCTCTCACATGTTCCTCCTGGTGGGGCGGGTGCGGGTGTGCTGACGGTGATGCGGGGACGGTGCGGTGGTGCAGGGGGCGGTGCGGGACGGTGGTGCGGGGGTGCTGGTACGGGTGGTACGGGTGGTGGTGCAGGTCTAGCAGTGATCTCTTCGGACGTCGATGGGGCCTCCGACCTGAACCGCCGTCACCTGGATCGCCGTCACCTGGACTGCTGCCTAAGGTGGGCACGCCGACGCAAACGGAGTTCCTCCCGACCGCGAGGAGAGTGGGGCGCCATGGCACGGGGTGTCGAATCGGTGCGGCGCACCGCCCTGGGTGTGCTCGGCGCCCTGGTCCTGGTGGTCGGGGTCGCCCTGCTGGTGCTGCCGGGTCCCGGGCTGCTGCTCGTGCTCGCGGGGGTGGTACTGCTGGCGCGGGCCGTTCCGGCGCTGGACCGCTTCGTCGCCCCCGTGCGTGCCCGCGCGATGCGTGCGGCCGAGGAGAGCGTCTCCTCCGGTTGGCGGATCGCCGGCTCGGTACTGGTCGGGGTGTTCCTCGTCGCCGCCGGGGTGGTGTGGGGCATCGTGCCCGGGCTGCCGTACTCCGGATGGGCCACCGGGGCGAGCCTGATCGTCTCCGGCCTCGTCCTGTTCACCCTGCTGGTGTGGAGCCGCCGACGCGTGCAGGCGGCCCGCGGGGACGAGTCCGACGCTGCGGACTGAGCCCGACTGCGCTCCGTCTCGTGGGACTTCGGACGCCGAGAACTTTCAACACACTGATGACAAAGTATGGACATGCCAAGCGGAAGTCTCCTACCTTGGCGGCGGAACTACCGTACTGCCGCTCAAGACCGGAGCGATTTCCGGCACGGTCCGGTCCCCACCCCCACTGGAGGACCAATGCGTCCACGGCTGTTCTCGCGCGCCCGAAGACACCTCATCCTGCTGATGGCCTCGGCCGTCTCGGTCGGTGGTGTCCTGGCCGCCCCCTCGTCCTCGGCCGCCCCCGCGGACATCCCGCCGCAGGAGCCAGGGATCACCCTGCGCGTCTTCGACGTCCAGACACCGCTGAACGAGCTGTGCACCCTCAAGCCGGGCCAGACCCCGAACCACGACAAGCTGATGCCGACGGTCGACTGGTCGGCCACCGCCGACTTCGGCGGCATCGCGGACAACTTCGTGTCCGAGGCGTCCGGCTACCTGGTCGCGCCCCGCGACGGCACCTACGTGCTCCGACTCGTCAGCGACGACGGCTCACGGCTGACCCTCGACGGCGACACGGTGATCGACCACGACGGTCTGCACGGCGCGGAGCCGAAGGACGGGACGGTCGAACTCACCGCCGGTGCGCACCCGCTGCGCATCGAGCACTTCGACCGGGGCGGCGAACAGCAGCTGCAGCTGTCCTGGATGCCGCCGGGCGAGAGCGCGTTCAGCGTCGTGCCGTCCGAGGCCCTGAGCACCGACGCGGGCGTCGTACGGGTGACGGCACCGGGCCGCAAGGAGTGCGAGGCCGGCACCGACACCCCCGGCGACGGCCTGCCGCTCACCTCCGTGCGCCCCGACCTCACCCTCACCGACCTGCGCCCCGAGGGATTCGAACCGCAGGTCACCGGCATGGACTGGCTGCCCGACGGCCGCCTCGCCCTCAGCACCTGGGGCGGCACCGACAACGTTGCCGGTGAGGTGTACCTCCTCGGCAACATCACCGGCGCCACCAGCCGCGACAAGGTCACGGTGAAGAAGGTGGCGAGCGGGCTGCGCGAGCCCATGGGCATCAAGTACGTCGACGGCTCGCTCTACGTCTCGCAGAAGCACGAGCTGACCCGGCTGGTCGACGGCGACGGCGACGAGGTGACCGACGAGTACCGCACGGTCGCCACCTGGCCGTACGGCGGCAACTTCCACGAGTTCGCGTTCGGTCTGCTCTACCGCGACGGCTACTTCTACGTGAACCTCTCCGTCGCCATCGACCTCGGCGGCGCGACCACCACCCCGCAGCCCGCGCCGGACCGCGGGACCACGTACAGGATCAGCAAGAAGACCGGGAAGATCAGCCCGATCGCGGGCGGGCTGCGCACGCCCAACGGCATCGGCTGGGGGCCGGGCGGCGAGCTGTTCGCCACCGACAACCAGGGCGGCTGGCTGCCCTCCTCGAAGCTCGTCCAGATCAAGCAGGACCGCTTCTTCAACCACCACACCGAGCCCGTGGGCCCCTTCGAGGACTCCCCCGTCACCCAGCCGGTGCTGTGGCTGCCGCAGAACGAGATAGGCAACTCGCCCTCCACCCCCGTGTACCTGAAGGAGGGCAGGTTCGCGGGCCAGATGCTGATCGGTGACGTCACCTACGGCGGCCTGCAGCGTGCCTACCTGGAGAAGGTGAAGGGCCAGTACCAGGGTGCCGTGTTCCGTTACACGCAGGGCCTGGAGGCGGGCGTCAACCGCGTCTCGCTCGGTCCCGACGGGGCGATCTACACCGGCGGCCTGGGCGCGGACGGCAACTGGGGCCAGGAGGGCAAGCTGAAGTTCGGCCTGCAGAAGCTGACGCCGAACGGCGGCGACACCTTCGACGTCCAGTCGATGCGCGCCGTGCCGGGCGGCTTCGACCTGACGTACACCCAGCCGCTGTCCGAGGAGACGGCGGCGGAGCTAGCCGACCGCTACGCGGTGGAGCAGTGGCACTACACGCCGACCGCCGACTACGGCGGCCCGAAGATCGCCGAGGAGCAACTGGCCGTGCGTTCGGCGACGCTCTCGGACGACGGCCGGACCGTCCGGCTGCGGCTCGACGGCCTCAAGCCGGACCGCGTGGTGCACGTGCGCTCCCCGCAGCCCTTCGCCTCGGCCTCCGGGGAGAAGCTGTGGAGCACCGAAGCCTGGTACACGCTCAACGAGATGCCCGGCAAGCAGCCGCCCGCCGCCACCCTGTACGAGGCGGAGGAGGCGCGCCTGACCGGCACGGCGGGCATCGACACCGACCACACCGGCTACTCGGGCAGCGGGTTCGTCGACCGCTGGGACACCGAGGGCAAGGGCGCCGCGACCTTCGACGTGAACGTCCCGAAGTCCGGCACCTACGACGTGGGCCTGCGCTACTCCAACGGCCCCGACCCCTTCGAGGGCACCAAGTCGCTGTCCCTGTACGCGGACGGCGAGAAGGTGCGCCAAACGCAGCTTCCCTCGACCGGGGACTGGGACACCTGGTCCACGAAGACGGAGCGCCTGCGGCTGGGCAAGGGCCACCACACGATCTCCTACCGGTACGACGCCGGGGACACCGGCCACGTCAACCTCGACCTGGTCACCGTGCACCCGCAGGGCGCCCGGGTCGGCCTGTTCGACGGCACCGCCGCCTCGCAGGAGCAGTGGCAGCACACGGACGGGCGGCGGGTGGCGTGGCCGCTGGCCGAGGAGGAGTCGATGGAGGTGTGCTGCGGGGACATCCGCACCAAGGACGCCTACCAGGACTTCAGACTGCACGCGGAGTTCCGCGTGCCCCTGCTGCCGCCCGACGTCACCGGACAGGACCGCGGCAACAGCGGCATCTACCTCCAGGACCGCTACGAACTGCAGATCCTCGACTCCTACGGTGACACCACACCGGACACGAACGAGGCGGGAGCGATCTACCTGAAGAAGGCGCCCGACACCAACGCGGCGACGGCACCGGAGACCTGGCAGACGTACGACGTCGTCTTCCGTGCCGCCCGCTACGACGAGAACGGGGCCAAGACCGCCGACGCGCGGGTGACGGTGGTGTGGAACGGCAAGACGGTCCACGACGACGTCGCCCTCGACGGTCCCACCGCGTCGGGCCGGGCCGAGACCCCGGCCGCCGGGGCGATCCGGCTGCAGGACCACGGGAACAAGGTCAGGTTCCGCAACATCACGGTGGAACCGCTGAGCTGACCCGGGAGCGCGCGGGGCGGTTCCCGACGGCCGCCCCGCGCCTCCTGCCGCGGCCCCGGCCCGCCCCGGTCCGCCGGCCACCGGTCGGTAGGGTGGAGAGGCATGCCCTGCTGATCGAACAAGGAGCGGAATTGAGCGAGCCGGCATCCATCGCCCTGCAACTGGAGATCGCCCGGGAACTGGAGGTCGCACAGACCTTCGACGCCGAACAGGAGATCGAGCGCCGGGTGGCCTTCCTCGCCGAGCGGCTGACCTCCACCGGGCTGCGCTCGCTCGTCCTCGGCATCAGCGGCGGTGTCGACTCGACGACGGCGGGGCGGCTGTGCCAGCTCGCCGTGGAGCGGGCCCGGGCCGCCGGGCACGAGGCGCGCTTCTACGCGATGCGGCTGCCGCACGGGGTGCAGGCCGACGAGCACGACGCCCAGCGCGCGCTCGCCTTCATCCGGGCCGACGAGGTACTGACGGTGGACATCAAGCCCGCGAGCGACGCCGCGCTCCAGGCGCTGCTCGCCGCGGACGTGGCCTTCCGCGACGCCCACCACCAGGACTTCGTACACGGCAACATCAAGGCCCGCCAGCGCATGATCGCGCAGTACGCGGTGGCCGGGGCGCACAACGGCCTGGTCGTGGGCACCGACCACGCGGCCGAGGCGGTCTCCGGCTTCTTCACCAAGTTCGGCGACGGCGCCGCCGACGTGGTCCCGCTGACCGGGCTGACCAAGCGGCGCGTGCGCGCCGTGGGCGACGCGCTGGGCGTCCCGGCCGAGCTGGTGCGCAAGGTACCGACGGCCGACCTGGAGACCCTCGACCCCGGCAAGGCCGACGAGGACGCCCTCGGGGTCAGCTACGACCGGATCGACGACTTCCTGGAGGGCAGGCCGGTCCCGGCGGACGCCTTCGAGAAGATCGTCACCCGCTACCGGCAGACCGAGCACAAGCGGAGGCTGCCGATCGCCCCGTGAGCGGGTGACCGCTCGTCATGGACGCTCACCCCGGGCACCACCCCGGATGTCCATTATGTGCGCATTGCCGGATGTCGACTTAATCTGTGCGAGGAAACGCTCGAGCAGTCGACAGCCGGTCGAGCCGGCGGAAGGTGAGCTTCCATGGCTGAGCGGTTCAAGAGATCCGGTCTGATCGGTGAACTGTCGGCGGAGTTCGCCGGCACGATGATCCTCATCCTCTTCGGTTGCGGCGTCGTGGCCCAGGTCGTCGCGGGCGGCGCCCTGACGGACCCGCAGGGCGGGCTCGGCGACCACGACAGCATCGCCTGGGCCTGGGGGCTCGGTGTCACCCTGGGCGTCTACGTCGCGGCGCGGCTGAGCGGCGCCCACATCAATCCCGCGGTGACCGTGGCCCTCGCCGCGTTCAAGGGGTTCCCCTGGCGCAAGGTGCTCCCCTACACGCTGGCCCAGACGCTGGGCGCCTTCGTGGCGGCGCTCCTGGTGCGCTGGAACTACACCGAGGCGCTGGCGAAGGCCGACCCCGGCCACACCCTCAAGACGCAGTTCGTCTTCTCGACCCTCCCCGCCAACGGGAACACGGCGCTGCCGGTCCACGAATGGGGCGCGTTCCGCGACCAGGTCATCGGCACCGCCATCCTGCTGCTGCTGATCATGGCCCTGACCGACCTGCTCAACGACCCCCCGAAGGCCAACCTGGCCCCCTTCGTCATCGGCCTGGTCGTGGTCGCCATCGGCATGGCCTTCGGCACCAACGCCGGCTACGCCATCAACCCGGCCCGTGACTTCGGACCCCGGCTGGCGAGCTTCCTGACCGGATACGGCGGAGCGTGGCGGGACCAGTACGGCAACTTCTACTTCTGGGTGCCGATCGTCGGACCACTGATCGGCGGCCTGCTCGGCGCGGGCCTGTACAAGGTGCTCATCAGCAGGTTCCTGCCGACCGCACAGCCGGAGCCGGGGCGCGTCCCCGCACCGGAGGACTGACCACCAGGAGACCGGCACCGGCCGGAGAGGCGGCACGACGACATGGCGGACTTCATCGGCGCGGTGGACCAGGGGACCACCAGCACCCGGTTCATGATCTTCGACCACGGCGGCAACGAGGTGGCGAAGCACCAGTTGGAGCACGAGCAGATCCTCCCCCGGTCCGGCTGGGTCGAGCACGACCCGGTGGAGATCTGGGAGCGGACCAACTCGGTGATGCAGAACGCCCTGCGCCACAGCGGCCTGTCGGGGGGCGACCTGGAGGCCATCGGCATCACCAACCAGCGGGAGACCACGGTGGTCTGGGACCCGCGCAACGGCCGTCCCTACTACAACGCCATCGTGTGGCAGGACACCCGCACCGACGCCATCGCGGCGGCCCTGGAGCGCTCGGGCCGCGGCGACGTCGTCCGGCAGAAGGCCGGGCTGCCCCCGGCGACGTACTTCTCGGCCGGCAAGATCCAGTGGATCCTGGAGAACGTCGACGGCGTCCGCGAGGCGGCGCAGGCGGGACATGCCCTGTTCGGCAACACGGACGCGTGGATCCTGTGGAACCTGACCGGCGGACCCGACGGGGGCATCCACGCCACCGACGTGACCAACGCCAGCCGCACGATGCTGATGAACCTGGAGACGCTCGACTGGGACGAGGAACTGCTCGGCTTCTTCGGCATCCCCCGCTCCATGCTGCCCACCATCAATCCCTCCTCGCACCGGGAGGCCTACGGCACGGCCCGCACCTCCCGGCCGCTGCGTGCCTCCGTGCCCATCTGCGGAGTCCTCGGCGACCAGCACGCGGCCACCGTCGGGCAGGTCTGCTTCGCTCCCGGCGAGGCCAAGAACACCTATGGCACCGGCAACTTCCTGGTCCTCAACACCGGTACGGAGCTGGTCCGTTCGGAGCACGGCCTGCTCACCACGGTGGCCTACCAGTTCGGGGACAGCCCGGTGGTCTACGCGCTGGAGGGCTCCATCGCGGTGACCGGGTCCGCCGTGCAGTGGCTGCGCGACCAGATGAAGATCATCAAGACCGCGGCGGAGAGCGAGGAACTCGCCCGCACCGTCCAGGACAACGGCGGCATGTACTTCGTGCCCGCCTTCTCGGGCCTGTTCGCCCCCTATTGGCGCTCCGACGCCCGGGGAGCGATCGTCGGCCTCGCCCGCTACAACGACAACGCGCATCTGGCGCGGGCGACTCTGGAGTCCATCTGCTACCAGAGCCGCGACGTCGTCGAGGCCATGGAGCAGGACTCCTCGGTCCACCTGGACGTGCTCAAGGTCGACGGCGGGGTCACCGCCAACGACCTGTGCATGCAGATCCAGGCCGACATCCTCGGCGTCCCGGTCAGCCGCCCCGTCGTCGCGGAGACCACCGCGCTCGGCGCGGCCTACGCGGCGGGCCTGGCCACGGGCTTCTGGCGGGACACCGACGAACTGCGCACGCACTGGCAGGAGTCCAGGCGCTGGGAGCCGCAGTGGTCCGAGGACCGGCGCGCCGAGGGGTACGCCGGCTGGAAGAGGGCGGTGGAGCGCACACTCGACTGGGTCAAGGTCCCCGAGGACTGATCCGGGGCCGGCCCACCGGCCGGACGGCACGCCCGTGCGGGCGTTCACCGCGGTGAACGCCCGCACGGGCGTCCCCGTAGGGTGATCCCCATGTCTGCCGGATTGAGTGCCGCGAAGACCCGGACCGCGCTGCGCGCCGCCGCACGTGTCTCGGGCGAGCTGCTGCTGATACTCGTCATGCTCGCGGTGACCCTCTGGGTCCTGGGCCAGATGTGGCCGGTCGTGTGGCCGCTCGTGGTCGGCCTGCTCCTGACCACGCTGACCTGGCCCCCGGCCCGCTTCCTGCGCCGGCACGGGTGGCCTCCGGCACTGGCCGCCGCGGTGGTGACGGTGGCGTTCCTCCTGGTCGTCCTGGGCATCGTGGCACTGATCGCGGTGCCGATGTCCTCCGAGACCGACGAGCTGACGCACGGGGTGGTGGAGGGCATCCAACGGCTGCGCGAGTGGGCGGCGGGGCCGCCGCTCAACATCGGCGACGACCAGATCAGCGGTGCGGTCGACTCGGCGGTGGCACGCGTCCAGGACAGTGTCGGCACCATCACCACCGCTGTGGCGACGGGGGTGGGCTCGGTGGTCAACGGGCTGGTCACCGCCGTTCTGGGCGTCTTCCTGATGTTCTTCTTCCTCAAGGACGGCCCGCGGTTCCTGCCGTGGCTCACCCGGCAGCTGCCCGGCCGGCTGGCCACCGACGTCCCGGTCGTCGCCCTGCGCGGCTGGGAGACCCTGGGCGCCTTCGTCCGGTCGCAGGCCCTCGTGGGTCTGATCGACGCCGTGTTCATCGGACTCGGGCTGTGGATCCTGGGCGTGCCGCTCGTACTGCCGCTGGCGGTGCTGACGTTCGTGTCCGCGTTCGTGCCCATCGTGGGCGCCCTGTTCGCGGGCTTCGTGGCGGTGCTCATCGCCCTGGTGTCCAACGGCCTGACGGACGCGCTGATCGTGCTCGCCATCATCGTGGTGGTGCAGCAGCTGGAGGGCAACGTCTTCCAGCCCATCATCCAGAGCCGCGGCCTGGGCCTGCACGCCGCGGTGATCCTGCTCGCGGTGACGCTGGGCGGCAGCCTGTCCGGCATCGTGGGCAGCCTGCTCGCCGTACCGCTCGCCGCGCTGATCGCGGTGGTCTGGAACTACGTGCGCGAGCAGCTGGCCGACCCGCCCGAGAAGGCCGCACCCGCGGGCGGTTGAGCGGCGGCGGGCGGCGACCCGCCGTGGATGCGGGCGTTCCGGCGCGGCCCGCGCGAATTCGGTCGCGGCGGGGCGGCCGGTGGTGTTGGCTGGCGGGCGTGGATCTCTTCTCCTCTTCCTGGGCGGCGTTGCGCGCCGCGGTCGCCGGCCTCGGTGACGAGGACTTCGCAGCGCCCTCCGGCTGCGCCGGCTGGCTCGTGCGGGACCTGGTGTGCCACCTGGTCGTCGACGCCCAGGACGTGCTGATCACCCTGGCCACCCCGGCCGCCGCGGAGCCGACCCGGGACGCGGTGACCTACTGGCGGGTCGTCGAACCCCCGACGGGGGACGATCCGCTGGACGCGCTGACCGTCCGTCTGGCCGCCGCCTACGAGCAGCCGTCGCTGCTCAAGTTCCACCTCGACGACGTCGGTTCCGCCGCCGGCCGCGCCGCCGCGCTCGCGGACCCCGTGGGCCGGGTCGAGACGCAGGGCCAGGTACTCACGGCGGGCGACTACCTGGGCGCGTACGTCCTGGAGTGGACGCTCCACCACCTCGATCTGGTCGCCCGCCTCCCGGGCGCGGCGCGGCCCCCCGCCGAGGGACTGGCGGCGGCACGCGCGCTGTTCGAGCGAGTCGCCGGGATGGAATTGCCCCGGTCCTTCTCCGACGAGGACGCCCTCCTGGTCGGCACGGGCCGCCGCGCGCCGACCGGGGCGGAGCGGGCGTCCCTGGGCGACGGGGCCGAGCGGCTGCCGCGCCCGGTCGGCTGATCCGGGGCTTGAAACGGACTGTCCGGGGCGCCGAGCCGGAGCTCGAAACCGACCGACCGGGACCGCCGAACCGGAGCTCGATACCAATCGGCCGGGACCGCCGGGGCGGGTCTCCCGGTGCCGCTCGACCGGCACGGGGGCCACACCCCGACTCGGCGTCGCCCCGTCCGGATGCGATCGCCGTCGCGCCCCTGCTGTTCCAGCTGCACGCGCTGAGCGCCTGCCTGCTCTTCGCGGCCCGGCCGTTCACACGGCTCGTGCCCGTCAGCCGGGGAGCAGGTTCTAGTCCTGCGCGGTGGGGCGGACGACGATGTCGCCGACGTCGACCGCGTCGGGCTGCTCCACCGCGAAGGCGACCGCGCGGGCCACCGCCCGCGGCGGGATCGCGATCCGGTCCCTGGTGCCGAGCGTCTGGGCCCTGGCCTCGGGGCCCGGGATGCCGTCGGCGAAGTCCGTGTGGACGAACCCGGGCGAGACCACGGTGACACGCAGGCTGTCACCGGCCTCCTGCCGAAGGCCCTCCGAGACGGTGCGCACCGCGTTCTTGGTCGCGGCGTAGACCGCCATGAGCGGCGTGATGCGCAGTCCGGCGGTGGACACGATGTTGACGAACTGGCCCGAGCCCTGTTCCCGGAAGACGGGCAGGGCCTCGGCGATGCCGTAGAGGACCCCCTTCAGGTTGACGTCGATCATCTGCTCCCAGTCGTCGACGCGGAGGTCGTCCAGCGGCGAGATCGGGCCGACACCGGCGTTGCTGACGAGGACGTCGAGCCGGCCGAACCGCTCACGGGCCAGACCGACGAGTCCGGCCAGGTCCTCGCGGCGGGTCACGTCCGTGCGGATCCAGGCCGCCTCCCCGCCGTTCTCCCCGATGCGCCGGGCCACGTCTTCGAGACGGTCCGCACGGCGCGCCCCGAGGACGACCTTGGCTCCGCGCTCGGCGAGCAGGAGGGCGCTCGCCTCGCCGATGCCGCCGCCGGCGCCCGTGATCGCCACGACCTTGCCTTCGATTCCCGACATGTTGGGCAGTCCTTCCGGATGGTGCTGGAGGGCAGGGCTCCGCCGTGCCCTAGAGTAGAAGTGGAGGCGCCGCCACTTCCGTCAGACTAAGCGGGGACGCCTCCACTTAGCAACCGGTGACGGTGACAAGGAGAGCCGCCATGTCCGACGCCCCGAAACGTCCGCTGCGGGCCGACGCGCAGCGCAACCGGGACAAGATCCTGGCCGCGGCCGTGCGGATGTTCAGCGAGGAAGGGCTGGACGCCCATCTCGAACGCATCGCCAAGGAGGCGGGCGTCGGCAGCGGCACCCTGTACCGGAACTTCCCCACCCGGGAGGCCCTGATCGAGGCGGCGTACCGCAACGAGGTGGCCCGGCTCTGCGACGCTGCGCCCGGGCTGCTGGCGGAGCTGCCGCCGGCCGAGGCGCTGCGCGCGTGGACCCGCCGCTTCGTCGACTACGCCACCGCGAAGTTCGGCATGGCGGACGCCCTGCGGGCCGTCGTCGCCTCGGGCGGCAACCCGTACGCCGACAGCCGGGAACTGATCCAGGCGGCCCTGACCGCCCTCATGGACGCCGGCGCGGCCGCCGGCGAGATCCGGTCCGACATCAGGCCCACGGACATGTTCGCCGCCCTCGCGGGCATCGCCCTCACCTCGGCCCGCCCCGAACAGCGCGAACAGGCCGAACGCCTTCTCGACCTCCTCCTCGACGGGCTGCGCCCCGTGGCGCCGCGCCCGACATGACAGTGACTGCCCTCGCGTAGACTCCGCGGCATGGGTCGATGGGAGCCGAACGCACGCGGACGCCTGGAGCAGGCGGCACTGGAGCTGTACGTGGAGCGCGGCTACGAGCAGACCACGGTCGCCGAGATCACCGCGCGCGCGGGGCTGACGGAACGGACGTTCTTCCGGCACTTCGCCGACAAGCGGGAGGTCCTCTTCGGCGGCACCGGAACGCTGGCGGAGCTCTGCGTGAACGCCGTTGCGGCGGCGCCCGCGACGGCGACGGCACTGGAGGCGACGGCCGCCGCGCTCGACGCCGCGGCGGGCGTCTTCGAGGAGCGCGGTGACCTCGTCCTGCAACGCCAGGGCGTCATCGACGCCAACGCGGAGCTGCGCGAACGCGAACTGATCAAGCTCGCGTCCCTCTCCGAGTCGCTCGCCGACGCGCTGCGCGAGCGCGGCGTGGACGAACTGGCCGCACGGCTGGCCGCCGAGGCGGCGATCGCGGTACTCAAGGTCGCCTTCCGGCGCTGGGTCGACGGGGCCCGTCGGCCGCGGCTGCGGCAGCTCCTCGACGAGTGCTTCGAGGTGCTCCGCACCGAATCCGCCCGCGGCGCGGTAAGCACCCCCTAACCGCGCGGCCCCGCGCCGGTGCCGCGCCGGGTGGCGTGCAGGGAGCCGAGCAGGCCGAGGGCCTGGGCGCTGGGCCCGCCCGGTTCGGCGTGGTAGATGACGAGTTGCTGCCCGGGTGCGTCGCGTACGTCGAAGGACTGGTAGGTCAGGTCGAGCGCACCGACCTCCGGGTGGTCCAGGCTCTTGGCGTCCCGGGTCTTGCCGCGCACCGCGTGGGTGTTCCACAGGCGGGTGAAGTCGGCGCTGCCGTCACCGAGGGCGGCGACCAGCCGGCGCAGCCGCGGACTGTCCGGGTCGAAGCCGGCTGCCTGGCGCAGGTTGGCGACGGTGGCCTGGGCCGCCCGCTCCCAGTCGCGGTAGAAGTGCCGGCCCGCCGGGTCGAGGAAGGTCATGCGGGCCAGGTTGTCCGCGGGGTCGAACGGGGTGAAGAGGGCCTCGGCCAGGGCGTTGGCGGCGAGGATGTCCAGGGTCCGGTTGAGCACGAACGCCGGGGTGTGCGGGTAGCCGTCCATCAGCTGGCGCAGCGCCGGTCCGACCCCTTCGGCGGTGTGGGGCGTCTCCCCGGCGGGTGCGCTGCCGGCCAGCCGGAACAGGTGGACCCGGGCGTCGGTGTCCAGGTGCAGCGCCCGCGCGAGGGCGTCGAGCACCTGTGCCGAGGGGTTGCGTTCGCGCCCCTGTTCCAGGCGGGTGTAGTAGTCGGCGTTGACTCCGGCGAGGACGGCCACCTCCTCGCGGCGCAGCCCGGCGACCCTGCGGGTGCCGTGGCTGACCATGCCCACGTCCCGCGGTGCGAGCCCGGCCCGGCGGGCCCGCAGGAACTCCCCCAGATGGTTGTCGTCCATGCCGTACAGGCTAGGCGGCCGCTCCCGGCGCTGCCTGGGTGTGCCGCACCCGGGCGGGGACCGTCCTGGTCCGTCCGCGCCGACCCGCACAGACTCGGTGGCGCAGACAGCGGCAGGACTTCGGAAGGACATCGCCATGACGCACCACTCCAAGACCGTTCTGATCACCGGGGCGAGCAGCGGGATCGGCGAGGCCACGGCCCTGCGCCTGGCCGCCGACGGCCACCGGGTCTTCCTGGGCGCGCGCCGCACCGAGCGCCTGGAGAAGCTGGCCGGGCGGATCGCCGCCGAGGGCGGCACCGCGGACTTCCGGCGCCTCGACGTCACCGACGCCGCCGACGTCCGGGCGTTCGTGACGGCCGCCGCCGAGCTGTGGGGGCGGGTGGACGTGATGGTCAACAACGCCGGCGTGATGCCGCTGTCGCCGCTCGCCGCGCTGAAGGTCGACGAGTGGGACCGGATGATCGACGTGAACGTTCGCGGGGTGCTGTACGGCATCGCGGCCGTCCTTCCCGTCATGGGGCGGCAGGGCGGCGGACATGTCGTGAACGTCGCCTCGGTGGGCGCCCACGAGGTGGTGCCGACCTCGGCCGTGTACTCCGCGACCAAGTTCGCCGTGCGCGCCCTCTCCGAGGGGCTGCGGCAGGAGTCGGCCGGGGACGTCCGGGTCAGTGTGGTCTCCCCGGGTGTCACCGAGTCGGAGCTGGCCGACTCCATCTCCGACGCGCGGGCCCGCGAGGACATGAGGGCCTACCGCTCGGTGGCCGTACCGGCGTCCGCGATCGCCGACGCGATCGCCTTCGCCGTCTCCCGGCCGCCCGAGGTGGACGTCAACGAGATCGTGGTGCGCCCGGCCGCCAGTGCGCAGTAGCCGGCCCGGCCCGGGGTCCCGGCCTGCTTCGTCGTCCGTCCCCGGACGGCACCCGGATGACATGCTGACCGCGAGTGCCCGTCACCGCGCCGAGAGGACACCATGTCCACCGAAGGTCCGTACGAGATCCTGGACGACCGCTTCCGCACCGGACACTGCACGGACGGCGACAGCAGGCTGGAGCTGCTGTACGACGGCTGCCGCTGGGCCGAGGGCCCGCTGTACCTCCCGGCCTGGCGTCAGCTGGTCTGGAGCGACATCCCCAACGACCGCATCCTGCGCTGGGACGAGGCCACCGGCGCGGTCGGCGTCTTCCGCGCCCCGGCCGGCCACAGCAACGGGAACACGCTGGACCGGCAGGGCCGCCTGGTCACCTGCGAGCAGGGCAACCGGCGCGTCACCCGCACCGAGCCCGACGGGACCGTGACCGTCCTCGCCGAGCACTTCGAGGGCAGGAGGCTCAACAGCCCGAACGACTCCGCCGTACGCTCCGACGGCACCGTGTGGTTCTCCGACCCGGACTTCGGGATCCTGAGCGACTACGAGGGCCATCGCGCGGAGTCGGAGATCGGCGCCTGCCACGTGTACCGGATCGACCCGGTGTCGGGAGCGGTACGGCTCGCCGCCGACGGCTTCGACGGGCCCAACGGCGTGATCCTCACGCCCGACGAGCGGCGGCTGTTCGTCTCCGACTCCCGGGCCGCCCGCATCCGCGCCTTCGACGTCCGCGAGGACGGCACGCTGTCCGACGGGGAGGTCTTCGCCGAGGGCCGGGGGGACGTGCACTTCGACAACATCCGCTTCGACGACGCCGGCCGGCTGTGGGCCGCCGCGCTGCACGACGGTGTCCACTGCTACGACCCCGACGGCACCCTCATCGGCCGTCTCCGCGTGCCCGAGCCCGTCTCCAACATCGCCTTCGGCGGCCCGAGGAACAACCGCCTGTTCATCACGGCCACCACGTCCCTGTACTCACTGGTGATGTCGGTGACGGGCGCCCGGCGGTAACCCGGGCGCGGCCGGGGGCCGTTGGCGCGTAGGTTGGGCGCAGGCACCCACGCATCGGCTGAAGGACGGACCGTCCCATGAGCGACCCCTCGGCGGCACCCGGCCCCACCGCACAGCACAGGGCCGCACAGCACAGGGCAGACACCTCCGTGCCGCACTCGGCCCGGATCTGGAACTACTGGCTGGGCGGGAAGGACAACTACCCGGTCGACGAACAGGCGGGCGACGCGTACACGGCCGTCTTCCCCGGTATCGTCACCATCGCCCGCAGCAGCCGCGCCTTCCAGCGCCGTACCGTCACCCACCTGGTCGCGGAGGCGGGCGTGCGGCAGTTCCTCGACGTCGGGACCGGTCTGCCCACCGCCGAGAACACCCACGAGGTCGCCCAGCGCATCGCCCCCGAGGCCCGCATCGTCTACGTCGACAACGATCCGACGGTCCTCACCCACGCCCGCGCGCTGCTCTACTCCACCCCCGAGGGCGCGACCGCCTACGTCGACGGCGACGTGCTCGACCCCGACGCCGTTCTCGCGGCCGCGGCCGAGACGCTGGACTTCGAGCGGCCCGTCGCCCTGATCCTCAGCAACATCCTCGGCCACATCCCCGACGACGACCGGGCGCGTGCCGTCGTCGCCCGCCTGGTGGACGCCCTGCCGTCCGGCGGCTACCTCTCCGTCAACGACGGTTCGCGGGGCAGCGACCCGGAGTTCGAGCGGGCCCAGGACGCCTACAACGAGAGCGGTGCCGCGCCGTACGTGCTGCGCACCGTCGACCGGATCACGTCGTTCTTCGACGGCCTGGAGCTGGTGGAGCCCGGAGTCGTGCCGGTGCCGCTGTGGCGTCCGGAGGCCGGTGCTCCCGCTCCGGATCCCATCGGCGAACACGGCGGCCTCGCCCGCAAGCCGTGACGTCCCGACCGGCGCAGGCCGACCCGACCGGGCCCGTCGAGCCGGTCGAACCGCCCGTCGCGCCCGCCGAACCGGTCGGCCCGATCGAGAGGAACCCGCACCATGTCCGAATGGCCGCTGCCCGAGTCGTTCGCCGGTGAGCTCGGCACCGTCCGCTGGAACCGGCTGGGCGCCCCCGGCGGACGCCCGCTGGTCCTGCTGCACGGCACGCCCTTCTCCTCGTACGTCTGGCGCGCGGTGGCCCGTTCGCTGGCCCGCGACCACCAGGTGTTCGTCTGGGACATGCCCGGTTACGGACGCTCGGAGAAGTACCCGGGGCAGGACGTGTCGCTGGCCGCGCAGGGCCGGCTCTTCGCCCGGCTGCTGGAGCACTGGGGCATCGAGAACCCGCTCGTGGCCGCCCACGACTTCGGAGGTGCCGTCGCGCTGCGGGCACATCTGCTGCACGGCGTCCGGTACCGGGCGCTCGCCCTGGTCGACCCGGTCGCGCTGGCGCCCTGGGGCTCGCCGTTCTTCCGGCTGGTCCGCGAGCATGCCGAGGTCTTCGAGCAGTTGCCTCCGCCGCTCCACCGGGCCCTGGTGCGCGAGTACGTCGGTTCCACCGGTGGCCCGGGCCTGCACCCGGGGGTCCTGGACCGGCTGGTGGATCCGTGGCTGGGCGAGTCGGGGCAGCCGGCCTTCTACCGGCAGATCGCCCAGGCGGACCAGCGGTACACCGACGAGATGCAGGGCCGGTACGCCGGTATCGAGGTGCCGACGCTGGTCTGCTGGGGCGAGGACGACGCCTGGATTCCCGCGGCCAAGGGGCGCGAGCTCGCGGGCATCGTGCCCGGGGCCCGGTGGGAGCCGATCGCCCACGCGGGTCATCTGGTCCAGGAGGACGCGCCGGCCGAGCTGACGGCGGCGCTCCTCGACTTCTTCCGCGGCCTGCCCTGAGCGGCCCGCACGGGACCGGGACGGGCGGCGGAACGCCTAGTAGTGCTTGGTCATGTCGGTGTGAGGTCTGGGATGTCGCGGTGACAGGTGGGGCAGGCGCCGGTCCAGATCGCGAGGAGTGTCTGCAGTTCGCG
>NZ_JOFH01000004.1 GCF_000721235.1 Streptomyces olivaceus | reverse complement strand
CGGCGTACTCGACGGCGATCGCGGCCAGCCAGGGGAAAGGAACAAACCGGGGGGGGGGGGGGGGGGGGGGGGGGGAGGGGGGGGGGGGGCGGCGGGGGGCGGGGCGGTCAGGTCCGTACGGAAGAAGCGGCGGAAGACGGCGTACTCGACGGCGATCGCGGCCAGCCAGGGCAGAGCCATCAGCGCGGCGAACCGGGTGAAGGTCAGCCCGCTGGCCGCGAACGCCAGCAGGTTGGTGAGGTTGGAGACCGGCAGGAGCAGCGAGGCGGAGTTCGACAGGTGCGCCGTCGCGTACACGTGCGGGCGGGCCCGGGCGCCGGCCCGGGCCGCGGTGGCGAGGACGACCGGAGTGAGCAGGACCGCGGTGGCGTCCAGGCTGAGCACGGCTGTGACCGAGCAGGCCACCGCGAACACGCCGGTCAGCAGCCGCCGCGGGCTCCCGCCGCACCGGCGTGCCACGGCGGCGCCGACGGCCTCGAACAGGCCCTCCTTCGCGCAGAGGAACGCCAGCATCAGGATCAGGGCGAGGAAGACGACGACCGGGAGCAGGGTGCGGGTCTGCTCCCACGCCTGCTGCGGGGTGACGGCGCCCAGCGCCATGACGAGCGCGGCGGCGGGTACGGCGGCGGCCGCCTCCGGCAACCCTCTGGGGCGCAGCACGGCGAAGGCCAGGACGCCCAGCAGCAGGGCGGCGGAGACGGCCTCGGAGAGGACGGCGTGGCTCGGGCTCAGGGTTTTTCCTCCGCACCGGGGGCCCGGGCGGGCACCCGGTGATCGACGAACGCAGCCAAGAGTCGCACCGCTGGGTAAGGACGACGGTCAACACGGTGGTGGGTGTGGCCGAGACCACGCAGAGGGCGCTTGCCGGGCCATTCTCTGCCCCGCGGGCCGCGGGGCACGGTTTCCACGGACCCCGTGTTCCCCACGACGAGCGGTTCGGACGGCTCGGCAGTGGACGCGGATCTCTCCCCCGTCATCGCTGCGATCTCCCCGTGGCTCGTCCGCGCCTGTCCGCCCTTCGCCCACACCTACGCCGGGCACCGGGAAACGCCGGGTACCGGGGAAACGCCGGGCCCAGCGCCGCCCCGGCCGACGGCTATGCCGCCTCGACCAGCACCGGCCCCGCCACCCTCCGCTCCCGCAGCGCGTACCCCGCCCCGATCGACCCCGCGATGATCAGACCCCCCGCGATCAGCGCCCCTCGTGCGCCGGCCAGTTCCATCAGGAGACCCAGCGCCGGCGGGCCGCCCAGCCCCCACACCGTGCCGATGCTGCCCCACACCCCGAGCACCCGGCCCCGCATGTGCGCCGGCGGGTCGGTCTGGAGCACGGCCGTGCCCGCGGTGTCCGAGACGGACTCCACCACGGCCATCGGCAGGACCATCACCAGCAGCACCGCCAGGGACGGCGACAGCCCGGCCACCACCTGAAGCAGCCCGCCCGCGGCCGCCAGCGCGCCCACGACCCGTACCGAGGGCCTGCGCAGCCGGGCGCCCAGGACCGCGCCGACGATGCCGCCGACCGCCAGCACCGTGGAGACGGTGCCGAAGGACCCCGCGCCGCCCGCGAGCGGTCCGGTGACGAGTACGGCCAGGGTCAGCTGGTAGTTGCGCCCGAAGACCGCGCTGACGCCGGTGACACCGGCCAGCGCGAGCAGCCGGGGCCGGCGGGCGAAGAAGGCCAGGCCCTGGCGGACGGTCATGGCGTCGCCGTCGCCCTTTCCGTCGCTGTCACCGCTCCGCCGCACGGTCCCGCCGTGCCGCACCGCGCCGCGCGCCGGGCGCAGGAAGGGTATGACCGAGGCCACGAAGAGGAACGACAGCCCGTTCGCGGCGTACGCGGCGGCCGTGCCGAGGAAACCGACGGTCACGCCCGCCAGCGCCGCGCCGGTCAGCCGGCCCGCCTGGTGGACCAGTGCCCCCACGCCGATCGCCGAGGGCACGTCCCGTGCCGGAACCAGGTCGTTGCCCAGCAGTGAGCACGCCGGGCCGTCGACGGTGGCGATGATGCCGGTGACGGCGGCCAGCACCATCAGCGAGGCCACGTCGATCCGGTCCAGCGCCACCATCAGCGCGGTCACGAACGCCACCGCGCCGAGCAGTGCCTGGCTGACCGCGGCGGTCAATTTGCGGGGCCAGCGGTCCACGGCCGCACCGCCGAACACGCTGATCAGCAGGGCGGGCGCGGCCTGGACGGACATGGACAGGCCCGTCGCGGCGGCCGAGCCGGTGATCTGCAGGACCAGCAGGTTCTGCACGGTCAGCTGCATCCACGTACCGGCGTTGGACACGAAGTTCGCGACCGACCACCAGCGCATGCTGCGGTAGCGCAGGGAGCGCCACGGCGAACGGGACTCGGACGGTGCGGAGGGGGAGGAAGAAGACACGGTGGCGCCACTCGACAACGGGTCGTGGACCCGGAAGGGGTAGGGCAGGGAAGGCCGGCTGCGCTGCACGGCCGTTCCCGGGGGCCGGATACGGCGCCGACCATCGTGGCAGAAGGGACCGGTGAGTCATGGCCGGCCGGGCTCGCCCGAGCCGGGGTCCGCGGCCCAAGGAAGGGGGGCCGGGGCCCACTTGGCCGGGCGAGTGCGGTTGCTCACACATAACGCATGCAAACGGCCCGCTGGGGAACTCGGGGCCGGCTCGTCAGCGCTTCGCCGGGGGAGAAAGGTCGTCCTCATGATGCCGATGGCGGCGTTCGGTCCGGGCTGCGGAACGGGGCCGTCCTGGTCCCGGGCCCTGGTGACCGGCGGGGCCGGTTTCCTGGGATCACACCTGTGCACCCGGCTGCTCGACGCGGGCGTCCAGGTGGACTGCCTCGACAACCTCTCCACCGGACGGGCCGAGAAGGTGGCCCATCTGGCGGGCCGGCCCGGCTTCCGCTTCCTCGAACGGGACATCGCCGAACCGGGCTGCGCGGACGCGCTCACCGGCCCCTACGGCCTGGTCCTGCATCTGGCGGGGCCCGCGGCGCCGACTGCGCCCTCCGACCGGGCCGTGCGGATCCTCGACGCCGCCGGCGTCGGCACCCGCGCCGCGCTGACGGTCGCCGGGCGGGACGGCGCCCGCTTCCTGCTCGCCTCCTCACCGCCCGTGGAGCCCCCGGCGGGCGGCGCCGACCCGGTGGGCGCGCACAGCGCCGGTGCGGAGGCCGTCAGGTTCGCCGAGGCCCTGGTCGCCGCCCACGCGGGCGCCCACGGCGCGAACGCCGGCATCGTGCGGCTGTTCGCCGGGTACGGGCCCGGCATGCGCACGGACGGCGGGGGCCCGACCGGCGCCTTCATCGAGCAGGCCCTGGCCGGGCGGCCGGTCACCGTTGCCGGGGACGGCGGCCGGCCGCACGCCCTGTGCTACGTCGACGACATGGTCGAGGGCGTACTGCTGGTCGCCGCCGGGCGGTCGGTACGGCCCGTGGACCTCGGCGGCGACGAGGAGCCCACAGCCGTGGAGATCGCCCGGCGGGTGATCGACCTGACCGGCTCCGGCTCGCCGCTGGCCTTCGTCGACGGGCGGGACGAGCCGCCCGGCGGGCCCCGCCCGGTCACGGGCTTCGCCCGCGAGATCTTCGGCTGGCTGCCCGGCGTGGGCTGGCAGGACGGTCTGGAGCGTACCGTCGCGGCCTTTCGGGGGCAGACCGGTCCGCCTGCCGCCGTCGAGACCGGGCGTACGGCTCAGCGGCGGGTGTGACTCGCTGCTGGCCGCCCGGCGGACCTTCTCGCCCACCTGGTCCAGGACCTCGGCGTGCCGCGCGGGCCGCCCCCCCCGGGTTCAGGCGCCCAGCTTGGCCCGAACGCCGCCCGCCCTCGCCGCGGGGCCCGCCGTGGCCCGGACGGACCGGCGTACCAAGTGCGCGTCGTGCCGCAGGCCGTGGGCGGCGTACCGGCCGCGCCACCACCACGACGGACGGCCGCCGGTGTCGTCGGCGGCGATCAGCAGCCCGCCCATCATGGACAGGTTTTTCAGGAAGTGGATGCGCTGCTGGGCCCGTTCGGAGGGGTCCTCCGCCTCCCAGTACCGGTGCGCCGCCAGAGTGGTGGGGACCAGCGTCGCGGCCAGGGCCAGCGCCGCCAGGCGCGGGCAGCGGCCGAGTCCGAGCATGAGCCCGCCCGCCACGTGCACGGCGCCGTTGAGCCGTACGAGGTGCTCCGTGCGGTCCGGCAGCAGCGCGACGCGCTCGGTCACCGGCCGCACGATCGGCTCGGCGGCCGGTGCCACGTCGGCCGGCCTGCGCAGGGAGTGCAGGCCGCCCGCCACGAACATCGAGGCGAGCAGGGGACGGCCGGCCGTACGCAGAAGACTCATGACGCTGTCTCGCTCTCTGAGGGAGGTCTCGGAAGGAGGTCTCGGAAGAGGGTTTCGGACGAGGGGTCTCGGACGAGGGGTCTCGGGAAAGGTCCCGGAGTTCAGTGGGATCATCCGTTCCCCGGGTGGGTGGGCGCCATCTCGGCGGTCCGGGTGGAGTACCGGCCCGTACGCCGTTCGCCCGGGTCGCATACCCGTGCTCAGGTCACAGACTCGTGAGGATCTGCGGCGACAGGTTCTTGATCATGGTGTTCGTCCAGCGCATCTGGCGCAGCGTCTGCGGGTGGCAGCCGGAGGCCAGGCGGAGCAGCTCGGTGTCCCTCGACGCCTGCGCTGCCTGGGCCAGCATCTCCCAGTGCAGCGAGTTCTCCGCGGCGGCGACATGCAGTTCCCGCAGATCACGCAGGAGCAGGAGGCCGGGCTCGGGGCGGTGCACCACGGCCTCGGACGCCTTCTTGCGCAGGGTCGCGAAGACACCGTCCGCGGCGTCGTGTCCGGGCGGACCGCCCAGGCGCACGCCGTGGTGTGCGGCGACCTCGGCCAGCCGGCGGACGTGCTCCTGCGACCAGCGGGCGAGGTCGGTGGCGACATGGTGCACCTCGTGCTCGGTGCGGTGCCGCTCGGCCGCGGTCACCAGGTCGTGGGCCAGGTGCCGTTCGCCGCGGTGCAGGACGCGCAGGGTGAGGTTGATGCCGTTCACTGGGCGCCCTCCTCATGGGCGTGCGGGAAGGCGGCGGGCCGCTGCGTCGCGCGGGCCGCGGGTCCGCCGGTGGTGGGGCGCGCGGCGCCGGCCGGGACCGGTGCCGACGCGGTGGTGGTCGGGGCGGGGGAAGGAGCGCCGTCGCCGCGCTCGACGAGGGCGAGGGCGGCCGTGGACGTCTTGAACAGAGGCTGCTTGGAGGCCGGGTCCCAGTCGGTGATCGTCGTCTCGTTGGCCGCCCGTCCGGCAGCGTCCGGGCCCGGTCCCGAACCGCCCTCGGTGTCCCAGTAGCCGTAGTGGAAGGGCACGAACAGCAGGCCCGGCCGGATGCCGGTCACGCGCAGCCGTCCGCGCAGCGAGCCGCGCCTGCTGCTCACCTCGACCAGGTCGCCCTCGGCCAGGTCCAGCCGGTCCGCGTCCGGGACGGACACCTCGACCCACACGTCCGGGGCGGCACCGTTGAGCTGGGGCGCCCGGCCGGTCTTCGTGCGGGTGTGGAAGTGGTAGAGGGTGCGGCCCGTGGTCAGCTGGAACGGGTACCGCTCGTCCGGCTCCTCGTGCGGAGGCAGGTAGGCGGCGGCCTTCAGCATCGCCCTGCCGTCCGGGTTGAGGGAGCGGTACTCGACGACCTCCTGCGAGGCCCCGGTCTCCAGGTCCTTGCCGTAGCTCTCGCACACGTCCGGGTGGGCCCAGGCGAAGCCGTCCGTGTAGAGCCGGGCGGTGCCCTCGGGGGCCCGTTCGTCGCAGGGCCACTGGATGCCGCTGGTCTCCTGGAGCTTGGCGTAGGACAGGCCGGTGTAGTCGCAGGGGCGGCCCGCGCTGCACCGTTTCCAGGCCTCGAACGCCGACTCCGGGTCGTGCCAGGTGAGGAGCGGACCGCCGTCCTTGTCCCGGAAGTCCATGCGCCGGGCGTAGTCCAGGAAGATGTCCAGGTCGGGCCGTGCCTCGCCGGGCGGGTCCACCGCCTTGCGGGACAGGTGCACCGTGCGGTCCGCGTTGGTGAGCGTGCCGGTCTTCTCGCCCCAGGTCGCGGCGGGCAGCACCACGTCGGCCAGTTGCGCGGTCTCCGTGAGGAAGATGTCCTGCACCACCGTGAACAGCCGGTCCTGGGTCAGGAGCGAGCGGACGCGGGCGAGTTCGGGCAGCGACACGGCCGGGTTCGTGCCGCTGATCCACAGCATCCGGATCGAGCCCTGCTCGGCGTACCGGAACATCTGCATGGCGTGGGTGGGCGGCGCGTAGTGCGGGACGGTCTCCGGCTCGACGTTCCACACCCGGGCGAGGTCGGCGACATGGGAGTCGTTCTGCCAGTTGCGGAAGCCCGGCAGGTCGCCGTTGGCACCGCACTCACGGGTGTTCTGGGCGGTGGGCTGCCCGTTCATCTGCAGGACGCCCGCTCCCGGGCGGCCCAGCATGCCGCGGACCAGGTGCAGGTTGTTGATCTGCACGGCGGCGGCCGTGGCCTGGTGGGACTGGTAGACGCCCTGGAGGACGGTGGAGAGCAACGCGTCGGTGGTGCCGACGAGTTCGGCCGCCTCCTCGATCCGGGCGGCCGGCAGGTCGCAGATCTCCGCGGCCCACTTGGGGGTGCAGCCGGCGACCCGGGCGGCCAGCTCGTCGAACCCGACGGTGTGGGCCTCGATGTAGTCGCGGTCGATCCGGTCGTGCCGGATCGTCTCGTGCAGCAGCGCGTTGAGCAGGGCCACGTTCGTGCCGCCGCGCGGTGCCAGGTGGACGGCGGCGTGCTCGGCGACGCGCGTGGGCCGGGGGTCCACGCACAGCAGCCGCGGCGGGTCCGCCCCCTCCAGCCGGTCGAGCAGCCGCATCCACTGCACGGGCTGCGTCTCGGCGATGTTGTGTCCGAACAGGGCGATCACGTCGGCGTGGTCGATGTCGTCGTAGCTGCCGGGCTGTCCGTCGCAGCCGAACGTCTCCTTCAGCGCCTCCGCGGCCGTTGCCGTGCACAGGCGGGTGTTGCCGTCCAGGTGGTTGGTGCCGATGCCGGCCCGGGCGAGGACCGCGAGCGTGTAGTACTCCTCCAGGAACAGCTGGCCGGAGGTGTAGAAACCGATCGAGCCCGGACCCCGTTCGTCGAGAAGCTCGCGCGAGCGGGCGGTCACCAGATCCATCGCGGTGTCCCAGTCGGTCTCCACCAGCCGCCCGCCGCGCCGCACCAGCGGCCGGGTCAGCCGGTCCCGCGAGGAGTTGGCCTGCCACCCGTACAGGTCCTTCGGGCCGAGGCGCCCCCGGTTGACCCGGTCCACGTCCCGGCCCCGTACGCCCACCATCCGGCCGTCGGCCACCGCGATGTCCATGGCGTCGCCGTCGGAGTGCAGGATCGACGCCGACTGCACCCACCGCTCGACCGACTCCGGCCGCATGCCGTCCGCGAGGAACGTGTCCACCCTGGCCGGCCAGGTCCCGCCCCGGCGGTGGGGCGTCCTGCCGCCCCAGGGCCGCGCGATCCGGTCCTCGGAGTCCTCCATCACCGGCCTCCCGCCGACATCCGCCACTGTGCCGGGGCGCCGGGTACCCGGGCCCCGCCGATCGAAGCGGACCGCTTGTGAGAGCGCTCTCACGCGGGCAGGATGCCGAGGTGAACCCGACTGCCTTCGTACGCCCGTACCGGCCCGCCGACGCCGAAGCGCTCGACGACATCTGCGTCCGCACCGCGCACAACGGCCGGGACAGCCGGCCCGTGTACGCCGACCCCTCCGTCCTGCCCGCCGTCTTCGCCGCGCCCTACGTCCATCTGGACGCCGACCTCGCCTTCGTGCTGGACGACGGGAGCGGCCGCGCGGTCGGCTACATCCTGGGTACCGCCGACACCCCGCGCTTCGCCGAGGAGTTCCGCGCCAAGTGGCTGCCGCGCGTGGCGGACCGCTACCCGGCGCCGCAGGGACCGCCCGGCAGCCCGGACGAGGTGATGGCGGCCCTGCTGCACGATCCCGAGCGGATGATCGTCCCCGAACTGGCCGGCCATCCGGCCCACCTCCACATCGACCTGCTGCCCGACTGGCAGGGCCGCGGGCACGGCCGGGCCCTCATGCGGACCTTCTGGCGGGCGCTGCGGGAGCGCGGCGTACCGGCCGTCCACCTCGTCATGGCGACGGCCAACACTCAGGCCAGGGCGTTCTACGACCGGCTGGGCTTCCACGAGATCGCGGCGGCCGGCCTGGACTCCTCGGACGTCATCTGCCTCGGGCGTACGACGGAGGATCCGGCGGGGTCCTGAGGCGGCACGGTTCCGGCCGTCCCCGGGGACGCGCGGGTACCCGGCGCCCGCGGGCCGGTACGACGCCGGAGGCGGGCCGGGGCGGGGCATCCGCGGCAAACGGGGAACCCGGACGGCATGAGCGACAAGCCGATGCGAGCGGGGGACGTACCCGGGTCCGAGGACCGCGGGACCGTGGAGCGGCTGGCGGGGGCGTGGCTGGCCGAGACCGAGCGGCACGACACCGACGCGGCCCGCGAAGCCCGCACGGGCTGGGAACGCGGCGCTCTGTCCGAGCGGTCCGCCCAGGACCTGGCCACCTGGGTGACGGCCCGGGTCACCGACACGGGTTTCACCGAGGACGAGGGGCCCTACGTGGCGGGACCGGTCCGGATCACACCGTCCGACAAGGACACCGTGCACGCCTGGTTGCGTGCGCGGGGGCACGAGGTGTGAGCCGGCGACCGCGCGGCCGCGGATCGTCCGCGGCGCGCTTCGGACGCACGGACCGGGGCACGCGTTCACCCGGAACGACCCCGACATACGCCTAGACACCCGAGCTACGCCCCGACACACGCCCTGACATACGCGCAGACGTACGCCCGACATACGACCCGACGCAGTCCCGATCGCCGAGGAGTGGTGCCGCATGACCGAGTACGAGCGTTCCCGCACCATGCCCGCCCAGCCAGAGCAGGTCTTCGACCAGGCCGCGAACGTGGGGCAGCTGGAGACCTGGCTCCCTGGTGACCTGCACGTCGAACCGGACGAGCCGCCCGCCGTCACCGTGCACGAGGACGGCACCGACCACGACACCCCGGCGCTGCTCAGCTCCCGGCCCGAGCAGATGCGGCTCGAATGGGGGACCCGGGAGAACGGCGCCTACGCCGGCTGGTTGCAGGTCGCCGGACTCGACAGCGGGGCCAGCGAGGTGACGGTGCACCTGTCGTTCCTCGACGAGAGCCACGACCCCGGCGAGTCCGCGGTGGCCGACGCGCTCGACGGCAGCCTGCGGCGGCTGGCGGAGCAGGTGCGGATGCGCACCGACAACGCGGCGGGCTGACGAGGGCAGCCCCTGACGGTCGTACGGCAAACCGTGACGGCCGCGGGGGCAACCCATGACGGTCGTGCCGGGTCGTACAGGGAAAGCCGTACCGGCCCGACACCGCGCCGGCGACCGACATGGGGGAAGCATGACTGTCCGAGCCCGAGTACGTGCCCGAGCGCTCCTGGCCGCCGTGACCGCCCTGGCGGCCGGCGCCGCGGTCGCCGTGACCACCGTCCCCGCGACCGCGGCGACCCCGCGCTCCGGCGGGGCACCCGCCTTCCTGGAACCGGCCGAACTCCCGCCGCACCCCTCCTCCGACTGGTACGCCGGACCGGTCACCGCCGGGCAGCCGGACCCGCTGCCGATGTGCGTGGGCGACGCGCTGCCGTCCCTCGCCTCCCACCGCCGGTACTGGACCGAGATGGACACCGGCGCCCTCCAGGTCACCGTCGTCGAGCGCAGCACCCCGCGCGCCCGCCGGCTTGCGGAGCTGCTGCGCGCGGACCTGGCCGACTGCGCGCGCCGGATCGCGGAGCAGTACCCCGGCATCACCGCCACGCAGAAGGACTACGGCGAGCTGGACGTGGAGGAGGGCGCCCACGTCTACGGCGTCCACACGGTCGCCGAATGGGGCGCCTCGGACGTCAACCTGCTCTCGGTCGGCCGGGACGACCGGGCCGTCACCGTCGTCCAGTGGGGGCAGATGGGGACGTTCGAGCACGCGCAGGTGGCCGACTTCAAACAGACCGCGGCCACGGCCGTGGACAAGCTGTACTGAACGCGAAGGTGCGGGCCGGAGGACCGGCCCGCACCTTCCTCACCCCGGCGCGCGTCAGCAGTCCGGAACGCCCGCGATCTTCTCGCCGCCCCGCAGGTACAGGTTGTTGACCCAGGCGATGTCACTGCCCGAGAACTCCTGCACGGCCGTCCACCAGCTGTTGCCGCCGACGGCCGGGTCGTTCACGTACTGCCCCTTCTTCTGGCAGACGGCGTCCAGCCAGTAGGTGGAGCGGACGGCCAGCACGTTGGAGTCGGTGGTGGGCTGCTGGCGGAGGTTGACGTCCGTCGCCCAGATGTAGACGTCGGTCAGAGTCGGGTCGCCGCCGCTCGGCGCGGCCTCGGCCGCCTGGGCCGTGGTGGCGAGCCCGCCGACGGCGAGCGCGGCCGCGGCCAGCGCGGTGACGGAGTGGCGCATCAGTCGCTTCATGTGTTTTCCCCCATGTGTGTGTGCGTGTGTAGAGCCGACTGCGTGTCCGACGGCCGGGTCCGGGTCAGCAGCGCGCCGAGGCGGGCAGGTCGCCGTACTCGTTCCCCTTGAGGTAGACGGCGCTGACGTAACCTTCGACGAGCTGCACCCAGACGTCGTTGGTGTAGCCGTGGTCGCTGATGGTCTCGCCACGGGTCCAGCAGTACGCTCCGCGCGGCTGGCCGGCCGTGACCGAGCCGACCTTGTCGTAGGAACGGGCCGGTCCGGAACGGACGTTGACAGTCTCGTACGGCTCGACGGCGTACGGCGCTGCCAGCACCCGGTCGCCGCCCCGCGCGTCCTCGGAGACCGCGGAGGCGGACGTCGCGGCGAGCGGGCCGAGCAGCGCGAGCGCCCCGGCCCCGACGAGCGCGATCCTGGTGATCGGGCGAACGGTCATGTGAGTCCCCCATGTGTCGATGTGCCGCCGGCCGCTACCGGTGAACCGCCGGACGGCACCCCCTGCGTGCACTCAGCACTCTAGGGACGATCGGCGCTTCGGTGTCCCTGACAAATGTCAGGGCGCGGCCGGACCGTGCGGCGGGTGTCCGCCCGCCACCCGGGGGCACCCACCCGCCATGGACGCACCGACACGTCGAGGCCGCCTGGGACGAGGCCGTGTGCTCCTGGAGCGGGCGCGACCGCGTGGTGCTGTTCGACGAGGCGGGCGCGGTGCTCACCCGCGGGTCTGCGGCTGGGCGGGACTCCCGCCGGACGCCTTCGACACGGACCGGCCGGCGCGGGACCTCGTCGCAATGGTCGACGGCTTCGCCGTCACCGGCGTACGCGCGTCCTGACGGGACGTCGGCACATGGCCCGCGGCGGCGCCGCCCACCACCGTTGTACGGCCGGTCGGCCTACCTTTTGCAGCCCTGGGGGTGGGCGGCGGCCCCGGTCGGCCACCCCGGCCGTCACCCGAATGGACCCCGAGCGCTACTGGTCGCGGCCGAACCGGTGTCTCCTGGAGGGTGTCAGCGGCGTCCAGGCTGGGAGGCCGAACATGTACGAAATGTGCGTGGGCCCGGAGAAGACGAGCGGAGCGTTGGTGTGGCACGTGTTGGCCAAACAGGCCGCGGCCACCCTGTGCGGACAGCAGCTCCGCGAGCGTATCGAGGCATCCGACGGTGACCGGGCACGACACTGCCCGGACTGCATGGCTTCCTTCGAGAAGCTGATGGTGACCACACCGTGCTGACGGGCCGCCCGCAGGCCGGCCGCCCCGCCGCTTCCCGCGGCGGGGCGGCCGGTGTGCGGAGTCGGCGTGATCCGTGATCCGTGATCCGTGATGCGTGTGCCCGGTCCACGGTCGTGGATCTGGGCCGCTCCGGTGATCTTTGGCCGGGTGAATCGGCCGTGGCCTCCCTACCCGGGCGCCGGCCGATTGACTGGCCGGGGGCGGTCGGCCCGGCGTGGTGCGAACGTGGCCGCAGCCCCGCCCCCTCGTACCCCCACCGTCGTGAGGAGCAGTACGTGTCCCGGACCACCGACCCGGCCCCGGTAGGTGCCTTCCCGCGCCTGGACTGGGTCGACGCCATGCTGTCGCCCGCCCTGCGGGCCGCCGTCGAGTCGCTGCCCGCCGCGGAGAGGCTGGTGGCCGGGTACCACCGGGGCTGGTGCGAGGCCGACGGAGCGCCGCGCGTCTCCACGTCCGGCGGCGGCAAGTCGGTGCGGCCGGCGCTCACCCTGCTGGCTGCGGCGGCGGTGGGGGCGCGTCCGGCGGAAGCGGTGCCCGGCGCCGTGGCGGTCGAGCTGGTGCACGACTTCACGCTCCTGCACGACGACGTCATCGACGGCGACGCGCTGCGCCGCCACCGGCCCGCCGCCTGGTCCCTGTTCGGGACGCCCGCCGCGGTCCTGACCGGGGACGCGCTGATGGTGGCGGCGCTGAGCGCGCTGGCCCAGGCACCGGCGGAACGGGCCGGTGCGGCCGTGCAGGAACTGGTGAGCACTCTGCTGGAACTCGTGGAGGGGCAGAGCCACGACGTCGCCTTCGAAAAGGCCCACGAGGTGTCGGTCGCCGACTACCTTGCGATGGCCGTCGGCAAGACCGGCTCCCTGATCGGGTGCGCCTGCGCGCTCGGCGGCGCGCTGGCCGGCGCCGACACCGTCCGGGTGGGCGGCCTGCGGGAGTTCGGCCGGCACCTCGGCGTGGCCTTCCAGTGCGCCGACGACATCCTCGGCATCTGGGGGCACACCGCCTGCAGCGGCAAGCCGGTCGGTGCCGACCTGGCCGCACGCAAGAAGTCGCTGCCGGTGGTGGCGGCCCTCACCGCCCCGGGCGCGGCGGCCGGACGGCTGCGCGAGCTGTACCGCGCGTCCCACCCGATGGAGGACGCCGAGGTCGACCTGGCGCGCCGCCTGGTGGAGGACGCGGGCGGACGGCAGGCGGCCGAGGGGGAGGCACGCCGTCAGATGGCGGCAGCGCTGCGGTCCCTGTCGCTGGCCCGGCCGACCGTCGACGGCCACCGCCAACTGCACGACTTGGCCTGCGCGATGACCCGCCGGGCATCCTGACCCGATCGCCTTACGCCGATCGCCGCACGCCGCACGGCGCACGCGGTCCGACGGCGGTACGTCGCGGGCGCCTTACCGGGGGCCGGGCGGGCCGCTGTCCTGGCGAAACCCTTGCTCCGTTCCCCTCCGGTGCCGTGGCCGCCACTCGCGGACCCCGTCCGGCGCGGGCGATGCCCCTGACGTACGCCGTGCAGGCGGCGGGCGAGGCCGTAGCCCGGCAGGCCCCATGCCGTGTGCGTCGGCCGAACAGGGGCGCCGTGTGCCGGGGCGACCCGGGGTGCGACGATCACCCGGCCGGCGCAGTCTCAGGATGGTGACGGGGGGAAGACGCCGTACATGCTCCGGGCGCGTCGTCCTCCCGTGACCGGGGCGTGGGAAGCGCCGCGGCCGGTATCCCCGAGTCGGCCGCGGCGCATCCTCCCTCGGCGCCGCCGCGCACCCGGCGGCTTCGGCCGGCAATGGGTGTCGGCCACCGGATCATCTGGGTGCCGTCCCCGATGGCCGCGTGCGGGCCCGGCGTGTGACCGTGGACCGACGCCGCCCGGGGGCCTTGTCCGTGGGCCGGGGGACGCAGGGCCGGGGATGTCGCGATGAGGCACATCCCGTCGGCCGGCGGGCGTTGCCGCATGGTCCGTACCGGGTGCCGTTCGCACCCGGGTGCCGCGGTGACCGGTGCCCTCTGTCCGACCGGATCCCGCGAGCGGTGTCACGGCGCGCCGACGCCGGTGGGCGGCGTCCGACTACCCGACCGCCCGCCCGATCACGTACCCGGACGACGACGCAGCAGACCGGACGACCACGCAGCACGGAACCCGCCGCGCCGCAGGCACTGACGCCCCACGGATGACGACGCACCGCGGGCCACGACGCCCCGCGGACGACTACGCACCACCGACGACGCACCACCGACTACGCACCACAGATGAAGGAGAATGCGCATCCATCCCCGTCAAGTGAAGCCCTGCCCACCCGCCGCGCGCCTGGGGGCGGTGACCCGTGGGACACGCTGACACCCTGCTCGCCATGGGCGGCGCCTTCCTCGCCGCCGCGCTCCTCGCCCGCCTCGGCGGCAGGATCGGACTTCCGACGATTCCCCTGTTCATGCTCGCCGGCATCCTGCTCGGCCCCCACACCCCGGGTCTCGTACTCGTCGAGGACGCGCACGACTTCGAGATGCTCTCGGCGCTCGGGCTGGTGCTGCTCCTGTTCTACCTGGGCCTGGAGTTCCACCTCGACGACCTCAAGCGCGGCGGCAGGCGGCTGCTGACCGCCGGCGGCATCTACCTGCTCCTGAACGTCGGCGCCGGGCTCGTCTTCGGGTTCGTCCTCGGCTGGGGCATGCGCGAGGCGCTGGTGCTCGCGGGCGTGCTCGGCATCTCCTCCTCCGCGATCGTCACCAAGATCCTCATCGATCTGGGCCGGATCGGCCGCCCGGAGACCCGGCTGATCCTCGGCGTCATCGTCGTGGAGGACGTCTTCCTCGCGCTCTACCTGGCCGCGCTGCAGCCGATCATCGCGGGCGCCCACGGTTTCGCGGACATCGCCCTGCAGGCGGGCAAGGCCTTCGGCTTCCTGCTGGTGCTGGCCGCCGCGGCGCGCTACGGCACCCGGCTCGTGGGCCGGCTGATCCACACGCGGGACAACGAACTCCTCGTCATCAGCTTCCTCGGCGCCGCGGTGCTCGTCGCCGGTGTCTCCGAAGTGCTGGGCGTGGCCGACGCCATCGGGGCGTTCATGGTCGGCCTGATCCTCGCCGGCACTCCCTCCGGGCCCCGGATCCGCGAACTGGTGCACCCGCTCCGGGACGCCTTCGCGGCCATCTTCTTCTTCGCTTTCGGCCTCGCCATCGACCCCGGTGACATCGCCTCCGTCGCCGGTCCGGTCGCCGCGGCGGCGGTACTGACCATCGTCATGAACATCGCCGCCGGTCTGTGTGTCGCCCGGGTCTACCGCTACGGTGCCCAGCCCGCCGCCGAGATCGCCACCACCCTGGTCGCCCGCGGCGAGTTCGCGCTGATCCTGGCCGCCATGGCCGCCGGCGCCGGACTCGACGCGCGGCTCGCCCCCTTCATCGCGGGGTACGTCCTCGTGCTCGCCGTCCTCGGGCCCATCGTCGCGGCACGGGCGCACGTGCTCGCCGAGGGCCTGCGCGCGGCTGCCAGGCTGTTCCCCGGGGCGCGGTGGGAGACCACGGCACCGGGCGCCGACACCGGGGACGGGGCGAGCCCGCCGGTCCGTACGGAACCCGAACCGGTCAGGGAGCACGCGGAGGCGGACCGCTAAGGGCTCCTCGGGGCGACCCGTACGGCGTCCGGTCGCCGGGTGCCGGGCGGCCCGAGTGGCCGGTCGTCGCCCCGTCCGGGGAGGCGCCGCAGGTGCCGGTGGGACAATCTGCCCACAGGGTCGGTGTCCGACGTCGTGGTCGGCCCGTCCGGGACCGGAAGGAGCCGTCAGCATGATCGAGTGGGTGCCCCTGGCCAGCGGTGCCAGACCCGTCCCCCGGCCGGTGGCGGCTCCGCTGGTCTGGGCCGGGGCCTTCGGCGGCGCCCTCACTCTGGTGGCACTCCTCAACGGCACCGTGGGCGCCGGGCGTCCGGGTCCTGCTCTCGTCGCGCTCTCCCTGCTGGCGGCGCTGCTGGGCCTCTGCGCCCGGTTCACGGCCGCCCCGGGCACGGCGCTCCTGTGCTGGCTGTCCCTCAACGGCTTCGCCATACCGCCGGCCGGCACCCTCACCTGGGCCGGCCGGCGGGACGCGCTCTGGCTGGCCTGCCTGCTCGGCGCCGCCCTGGTGGGCACCGCGCTGGCCCGCCTGGTCCACGCGCGGGCCGCCTACCGCAGGCTGGGCACCGCGACTGGGGCCGAACCGGCGGAGCCGGGCCTCGGCGACGTATGACGCGCCGAGGCCCGGGCCGAACATCGGGGGAGAGCCCCGCCAGGGCTCTGACGGGGCTCTCCCCGGCCGTTTCTGGCCGACCGTGTTCCGGCCGAACCGCACGCGGGGTCGGTCCGTTCGCGGGGGCGGTCCGGACGCAGGGTCAGGCCGTGTGCGGGGTCAGGCCGTTTGGAGGGTCAGCCCGTAACGGTTCAGGATCTCGTTGACCGGCTGGTACCAGGTCTCCCCGCCGCTGGAGCAGTTGCCCCAGCCACCGGAGGTGACACCCTGAGCCTGGTCACCGCTGATGAAGGAGCCGCCGGAGTCGCCGCCCTCGGCGCACACGCTGGTCTTGGTCAGCTGGTGCACCACCGCGCCGTCGCTGTAGTTCACCGTCTGGTTGTGGGCGAGGACGGTGCCGCAGTGCCAGTGGGTGGTGGAACCGGAGCGGCAGATCGAGGCGCCCACGGGTGCCACGTTCGAGCCGCGCACGAGCTGGTCGGAGACCGTGCCCCAGCCGAGCACGACCGGTACCGTCCACCAGCCGCTGCCCACGCTGACCCAGGCGTAGTCGTTGTCGGGGAAGGACGAGCCCTGGAACGTGCCGATGTACGAGCGGTCCCAGCCGCTGACCGACGCGCCGGCCTGCCCGCAGTGACCGGCGGTGACGAACCCGCCGTGCACCGAGAAGCCGATGGAGCACCGGACGTTGCCGGTGTAGTACGGGTCGCCGCCGACGGTGCCCGCGGCGAAGGTCTGCGGGGCCGACGGCACCGTACGCACCGTGACCGGTCCGGACTCGCGGGCCTGCTTCACGAAGCTCTGGACATCGTTGTCAGCCCGCTGGCCCTCGACCACGTCGACGACCAGGGCGCCGGCCTTCTGGTCGACGTGCCAACTGCTCACGCCGGCCGGAGCGTCGAGGCGGTCGACGCGCGCCTTGGCCGCGTCCAGCTGCTGTGCGCTGTGCTCCACGGTGCGGATCTCGGCGCCGGTGGCCCGGACCGCCCGCAGGGTCGAGGGCGCCGCGTCCGAGGTGACGGCCACGGTGAGTTTTCCGGCGTCCGCGTCGAACCAGGAGCCGCCGAAGGCCTTTCCGGCGGCCCGGCGTGCGGCGGGTTCCAGGTCGGTGGCGTCGCGTTCGGCCGCGAGCCGGTCCTCGGCCTCGGCCCGGGTGAGGCCGAAGTCGCGCTGCATGGCGTCCAGGAGGCCGGCGGAGGCCGGCTGCTCGGCCGAGGAGGAGGAGGAGGGGGCCTCGGCCGCCGAGGCCGGCAGGGTGCCGACCGCGCTGAGGCTGCCGAGCACGAGGAGGCCGGCCAGGCCGAGATGCCTGAGTCTGGTGCGTCTCACGGGAGTTGCCCTTCGTCGTTCCAGCAAGGTGGGGTGGAACAACCGCAGTTGAGAGCGCTCTCATCGGGTCGCTTCGAGCTTAGCCAGCATGCATCCATCAGGTCCATGCCAATGCAGGATCTTTCAGTTTCAGGTGACCGTGTGCCGGGCTCCCGGCCGGTCCCTCCCGCGACGGACTGTGCCGGCCGCCTGGACAAGGCGGCCGGCACAGTCCGTCGCGGCCGTACGGCGCGGTGGTGCGCCGGGGCGGTCAGTACCAGCCGGTCTGCGCCCAGACGTGCCCGTCACAGGTGAGCAGGGCCCGCGAGACCCGGCCGTTCAGATTGTTGCCGATCTTCGAGTAGGCGTAGCCGATGCCCGGGTCGACGGTCTCCGAGACCCAGCCGTCGGCACGCCCGGCGCCGGAGTCCGACCGTTCCAGGACGGCGGCGCAGTTGGCCCGGGAGTTCTCGATCCGGGCGAACGACCCGCACTTGTCGGAGTAGAAGTACTTCAGCGCCATCCCCTCCGCGTACCGGGTGGAGCCCACCTGCTTGAACGTCCCGGCGCAACCGGAGACGGTGGGGTACTGCCCCTCCATCCCGTAGGCGCCGTAGTTCCCGCCCTGGAAGGAGGCGGCCTGGGCCGGTACGGCGGTCAGCGCGAGTGCGGCGGCCGCGCCCCCGGCGGCCAGCAGTGTCGTGATCGATCGGCGGTTCATCGGTCCCCGTTTCCCGCGGCCGCCTCGGCGTCCGCGTCCGTCTCTCGTCCGTCTCTCTTTGTGTCGGGGACGAGCCACCCCCGTAGGCCGTCCCCGTCCGAGACGCTAGGCGGGCACGGGGCCGGCCGGTACCTGAGAGATGTCAGGGCGCCCCCGAGGCACCGCCACCGGGTTGGCCCGCCGTGCACGGGGCACTCAGTGCAGCGTCGTGCAGTGGCGGTTACCGGACGCGGGAGGCACACGTGGCGGTTCGGCATCGGTTGATCCAGGCGACCCCGCAGGCGGTGTGGGACGTCCTCGCGGACGGGAGCCAGTACGCGCGGTGGGTGGTGGGCCCCTCGGAGGTCACCCCCAGGTCCGGACAGTGGCCGCGGACCGGTGCGACGATCGCCTACGAGGTACGGCTCGGACCGCTGCGGCTGACCAACGAGTCGGTCGTGCGGCACATGGTGGAGGGGTCGCTGCTGGAGATCGAGGCGAAGGCGGGCCGGCTGGGCACCGGCCGGATCTCCGTCGAACTGCGTCCCTGGGGCGAGCAGTGCCTGGTCATCGTGGACGAGCACCCGCTGCGCGGCCCCGGCGGCCTGATGCACAACGTGGGGGTCGAGGCGCTCATCCAGATCCGCCACCGCGCGATGCTGGCCCGGCTCGCCCACCTCTGCGAGGCCGAGGCCGGTGGGCAGTGCCGCCCCGACCCGTCGGACACCGCCGGTTCGGTGAGGTACGGACACGGGGGCGGCCGTGCCTGACGCCGTCGTGATCGGAGCCGGCCCCAACGGACTCGTGGCGGCGAACCTGCTGGCGGACGCCGGCTGGAGCGTGACGGTCCTGGAGGAGCAGCCGGAGCCCGGCGGCGCCGTGCGGCACGACAGCGAGGTCGCCCCCGGGTTCGTCAACGACCTGTTCAGCTCCTTCTACCCGCTCGCCGCCGCCTCCCCGGTCCTGCGCGGACTGGATCTGGAGGACCACGGGCTGCGCTGGTCCCACGCCCCGCACGTACTGGCCCATCCCCTGAGCGACGGCACATGCGCCGTCCTCGACCGTGACGTCGCCGCCACCGCCGCCTCCCTGGAGGCCTTCGCGCCCGGCGACGGTGCCGCCTGGGAGCGGCTGCACGGGGTGTGGGACCGCTACCGTGCCGACATCGTGGACGCCCTGTTCACCCCCTTCCCGCCCGTCCGCGCCGGCGCCCGGCTCGCCCTGAGGCTCCGCGGCGGGGGCGGACTCAGGCTGGCGCGCACCCTGGTCCTGCCGGTGCGCCGCATGGGTGAGGAGGAGTTCCGCGGGGAGGGCGGGCGCCTGCTGCTGGCCGGCAACGCCCTGCACGCCGACCTGGCCCCCGAGGCAGCGGGCAGCGGCGGCTTCGGCTGGCTGATGTCGATGCTCGGACAGACCTACGGATTCCCCGTACCGGTCGGCGGGGCCGGCGCCCTCACCGAGGCGCTGGTGCGCCGGCTGCGGGCCCGCGGAGGCGTCGTGAGCTGCGGGCGCCGGGTGGAGCGGGTCCTGGTCCGCGCGCGGCGGGCGGCCGGTGTCCGCACGGCCGACGGGGAGACGGTGACCGCCCGGCGAGCCGTCCTCGCGGACGTGTCCGTACCCGCCCTCTACGGCGGACTCGTCGCCCCGGCGGACCTGCCGGACCAGGTCCTGACCGACGTACGGCGCTTCCAGTGGGACTTCGCGACCTTCAAGGTGGACTGGGCGCTGGACGGGCCCGTGCCGTGGCGGTGCGAGCCGGCGGCGGGGGCCGGAACCGTGCACCTGGCCGACGGCCTCGACGAACTGACCCGGTTCGCCGCCCAGATCGCCATGCGGCAGGTGCCCGACCGGCCCTTCTCCCTGTTCGGCCAGATGACGACGTCCGACCCGTCCCGCTCGCCGCGCGGCACGGAGTCCGCCTGGGCCTACACCCACGTTCCCCACCACATCAGGGCCGACGCCGGCGAGGAGGGCATCACCGGGAGCTGGGACGGCAGGGAGCGGGAGCTGATGGCCGACCGGGTCGAGCGCCACGTGGAGCGGTTCGCCCCCGGGTTCCGGGCCCTGGTCCGGGCCCGTCGCGTCCTCGCCCCGCCGACGCTCCAGGCCATGGACGCCAACCTGGAGGGCGGCGCGATCAACGGCGGCACCACCGCCATGCACCAGCAGCTCGTCTTCCGGCCCGTGCCCGGCACCGGGCGGCCCGAGACGCCGGTGGCCGGTCTCTTCCTCGCCTCCTCGGGCGCCCACCCCGGCGGCGGCGTGCACGGGGCGCCCGGCGCCAACGCCGCGCGCGCCGCCCTCCGCCGCGACCGGTTCGACGGCCTCAGCCGGGTCCAGCGGGCCCTGACCAGCCGCGACCGCACCGGCGACAAGCGCCGGTGACGCATTCCCACGTGATCCCACGAGGCTCCACGCGATCCCACGAGGCTCCACGAGACTGCACTGACTCCACGAGAAGTGCCGACCCGCCCGAGACTTCGGGCACCGTGCCCCACCCTCGAGAAAGGCGCGACCGGTGACCGACAGCCCGCTCCAGAACCGAACCGTCGTGGTGACCGGCGCGGCCCGCGGCCTCGGCGCCGCCCTGGCCCGCGCCTGCGCCCGCCGCGGCGCCCGGGTCGCCCTGCTCGGCCGGGAGAAGCCGCTCCTCGACGCCCTGGCGGCACGGCTGCCGACGCCCGCGCTCGCCGTCGAGGCCGACGTCACCGACCCCGCCGCACTGGACGACGCGGCGGGCGAGGTGCGCCGGCGCCTGGGGACGCCGTCGGTCGTGGTGGCCAACGCCGGCATCGCGGAGGGCGGGCCGTTCGCCACGTCCGACCCGCAGCTGTGGCGCCGGGTCGTCGACGTCAACCTGACCGGCAGCGCCCACACCGCGCGGGCCTTCCTGCCGGACCTGCTGAACACCGCGGGCTACCACCTCCAAGTGGCCTCCCTGGCCTCGCTCGGGGCGGCCCCCATGATGAGCGCCTACTGCGCGTCCAAGGCGGGCGTCGAGGCGTTCGTCCACTCGCTGCGCGCCGAGGTGGCCCATCACGGGATCGCCGTGGGCATCGCCTACCTCAACTGGATCGACACCGACATGATCCGGGACGCCGACCGCCACCCGGTGCTGCGCGAGCTGCGGGGCCACATGCCGCCGCCGGCCCGCCGCACCTTCCCGCCGGACGAGGTCGCCGCGCGGCTGGTGCGCGCCGTGGAGCGCCGCCGCACCGCCGTGTACGTGCCGGGCTGGCTGCGGCTGGCCCAACTGGGGCGCACGACGCTGCCGCCCGTGGTCCTGCGGCTGTCCCGCCACGAGCTGCCCCGGCTGGAGGCGGAGGGCTCGCTCGAACCCACGGGCCCCCTCGGCGCGGGCGGCCTGGCCGACCGGCAGGAAGGGGACGCGGGGGCGGGGGCGTAGCGGCGTGCGCCCCGGCGCGGAATCCGAGCCCCGCGGACCGGCCCCGGCCGACCGGCCGACCGGTCGGACGGCACGGTCCGCGGGTCAGCGGCGTGGAGCGAGGTGCCGGGCCGCGGCACGCAGCAGCGCGGACCGGCCCCGGCCGGGCACCGTCCACAGGGTCTCGCCCCGTACGCCCCACCGCGCCAGCAAGGCGTTGGCCGCCAGGAACCCGGACGTGGCGGCGCGTTCCATCAGGGCCACGGGAAGATCCGTATGGACCAGGTCACCCGCGACGACCACGGTGGGGTCGCAGGTGCGGACCGCGGGGCGGTCGGCGCGGCCCCCGACGGTGAACAGCGGGCAGTCCGCCCGCCACTCGTGCCGTGCGGCGACCACACGTGCCTCCCGGGTCTCCGGGTACACCCGGTACAACTGCTCCACGAGACGCTTCTCCTCGACCTCCCGGACGGCGGCCGGCGGCACGGCGTAGGCGTGGAGCTCGACGACGGACCCTCCCGTGCGTGCCGACCAGCGCGCCGCCTCCCCCTCCCAGCGCGACAGCACGCTGATGTTGTCCAGCGAGCCGTAACCGCTGGTACCGAGGAAGCCGGGACGGCCGGGGGCGACCGGCCGGTCCAGCCAGAGCCGGGAGACCAGGAACGGCGGGGCGTTCCGCAGCCGGGCCACCCGCTCGCGCCAGGCGGCGTCGCCGAGATGGGGCGAGCGGCCCACCAGCCCCCGCAGGCCCGCCACGTCCAGGGCGAGCACCACGGCGTCGTACGTCCGCGCGTCGGCGCCGTCGGCCACGACATGGCCGCCGGCCGGGCCGGGCCGGACGGCCTCCACGGGCGTGCCGGTCCGCACCTGTGCCCCGAGCCGCGCCAGACGCTCCGCGAGCGGGTCCCACAGCGCCCGCGGGAACGGCTCCGACGGCACGTCGAACAGCAGTCCCTCGCTGGAGCCGAGGAAGTAGATGTGGAACATCAGCGCCATCTCGGCGGCCGACAGCTCCCGCGGATCGGCGAAGAAGCTGCGGGAGAACACCTCGAAGGCCAGATGCCGCGCCGCCGCGGGGAAACCCACCGCGTCCAGGAAGTCGTGGGCGCTCACCCCGTCCAGCCGCTCGTGGATGTCGCGCGGGCGTACGTCCAGGAGCGGCAGCGCCGCCGCGGGCCGCAGCCGCGCCAGGTCGCGCGGCCCGAAGCTGGGACTCAGGGCCACGAACCCGAGGGCGCTGAACGGGGGAGTGCGCGGTACCCGGCGGAAGCTGTCGCGCAGCCCGCTGCTGTGCTGGAGGGGGTAGTCCGGCAGGCCGGTGAGCATGCCGAGGCCGGGATCGCAGCGACGCAGCAGGCCGCGCAGGTTGTAGTACTGGCGGAAGAAGGCGTGGAAGCCGCGGCTCATCGTCGCCGTCGTCCCGTCCGGCAGCGCGACGGGCCACCCGGCGACGCGTCCGCCGAGCACCGGCTCGCGTTCGTGGAGCACCACCCGTACGCCGTGCTCCGCGAGGGCGGTCGCCGCCGCCAGTCCCGCGATGCCGCCGCCGATCACCGCCACGGACGGCGGATCGCCCTCGATCCGCTCACGGCCCGGCGGAGGTACGACGATCTCGGCCCGCCGGTCCCGCCCCGGAGGCCGCGCCCCGCCCGGCCGCCTCACCGCCCACCTCCCGACCACTCGCCACTGCCCGGCTGTCCGCTACTGCCCGGCCGTCCGCCGCCGTTCGGCCGTCCGCCGGACGGCCCGCGCGCGTCACCACCGTCCACCGCTCCGTCGCCCGGCCGTCCGCCGCCCGGTGTGTTCTCGACCGCCTCCTGGGCCCGCCCCTCACGGGTCTCCTCCCCGTCGGCCCGTGTCCGGTCGTCGGGTCCGCCGTCGGTCCGCGCCCGGCCGGGCTCCCCGTCGGCCCGCGCATCCCCGGCCGCCGGCCGGCCCGGCTCCGCCGCCCCCAGGCGGCAGACGAAGGTGTGGGCGATCCCCGTGTGCCAGCCCGGCAGCGGCAGGACGCGGACGCGGTCGAAGCCGCCCCGGGCGAGCCGTGCGCCGAACTCCGGTGCGGTGTCGAACGCCGTGACGCTGCGCCACAGATGGCGGTACAGGGCCCGGTCGCCGGTGAGCGCGCCCAGGGGGAGGATGACGCCCCGGCACACCGCGTCCCACATCAGCCGGTCCGCACGCCCACCGGCCAGCGCGTACTCGTGCACCGCCAGCCGGCCCCCCGGAGCCAGCAGCCCGCGCACCGTGCGCAGGACGGCGTCGGGGTCGGTGAGGTTGCGGAAGCAGTACGCGGCGAACACCGCGTCGAAGGGACCGTCGACGCCCGCTCCGCCCAGGTCCTCCGCCGTGGCGTGGACGAAGCGCGCCCCCGGCGGCCGGCGCTTGGCGCGGGCCCGATCCAGCATGCCCGCCGAGGCGTCCACCCCGACCAGCTCCGCGGCGGGGAAGACCGCCGCCAGCGCCGCCGTCGAGGCGCCCGTCCCGCACCCCAGGTCCAGTACCCGGCGCCCCGCCCCGCCGCCGGGGAGGCCCAGCCTGCGGGCAGAGCGGCGCAACTGGGCGTGGTAGCCCGGATTGAACGAGACGAGGCGGTCGTAGCGGTCCGCGCCCCGGTCGAAGGCGGCGGTGAGCGCGCGGTCGCGCAGCAGGGGCATCGGTCACTCCCGAGGTGGGCGGATGGGGTCAGCGGACGGGCGGACGGCGGCGCGGCAGCCAGGGCAGCTCGGCCGCCGTCCGCAGCATCGGCACGACGGGAGTGCGCACTCCGACCGCCAGGTCCTCGTACAGCCGGGACCGGCCGTCCAGGAAACGCAGCAGCCGCACCGGGGGGACGCGGTCGAACAGCCGGTAGAACAGGTCGGGGCCGTCCACCCGGCCGGTGTCCAGCGCGCGCAGCAGCACCGCGTCCATCAGCCGTGCCCGCAGCGGATGCGCGGGCGGCGGCTCCGGGCGGTGCCCGGCCCGTACGGCGCGCGCGACGGCGTCGCACTGGCGCTGCACGGCGGCGAACGTGTAGCCGGTGGAGGCCCGTGTCGCCCCGCCCGCGGCGCCGATGCGGAAGATCCGCTCCGAGCCCGCGGCCCGCCGCTCGAAGACCCCGTCGGTCATCGGAATGACCCCCTGCTCGGTCGAGAGGACCTCGGTGGCCCCGGCGCGCAGCACCCGGCGCGTGTAGTCCTCCAGCGCGCTGTCGTACGCCCGTGCCGTCAGCGGTGCCGGACCGAACCCGGTGTACTCGACCAGGGCCGTGTGCCGGCCGGTCGGCAGGACGTAGCCGAAGGACAGACCGCGCTCCGGCCGGCGGGTGCGGAAGTCCATCAGGTCGACCACCGAGGGGTCGAAGACCGGCCGTTCGGTGCGCACGAACCAGCCGCGGAAGTGCTGGAGGAGACGGGTGCGGGCGGTCGGCGGGCGCCCCGGCGGGCGGGAGTCGAAGACCCAGCGGGCGCGCAGGCCGAGCCGGGCCCCCGCGGCGTCGGCGGCCGTCACGCGCACGGTGCCGTCCGGCAGGCCGGTCAGCCCGCCGACGGTGGCCTCCAGCCGCCGTACTCCCGGACGCTCCCTCAGGTCCCGGACCACCAGCGCCTCGAAGTCGTCCGAGCGGATCATCTTGTAGCGGTAGGGGGCGATGTGCCGCCGGACGACGGCCCCGTCCGGGCCGTGCACCCGCAGCCACTCCCACGACGCCGTCGTCGCCCGGTCGAAGCGGCCGGGCCCGGACTCCCAGAAGCACCAGGTGCGCGGCGGCGGTCGCAGCGGACCGGGCGGCGGATCGACCAGGACGACGGAGGGTGCCGCACCGGGCGGCGCGTCGGCGCAGAGCCGGTGCACCAGGGAGAGGCCCGCCGCCCCGGCACCGACGACGACGATGTCCGCCTCGACCACGGCCACGGCCCTCTCCTTCCGCCCCGCCGACGCTTCCCGCCCCTGCCGGGCCCGGCCTCACGCGCTCCGGTCCGTCTCGGCCCGTTCTCGCGCGCTCCGGTCCGTTCCGGCCCGTCAAGTGCCGTCCGGTCCCGGTCCGTCCCGGCCCCGCTCCCGCCGGAGTATTCGCCCTCGCGGCGTCCGGCACCGCGCGGCGCGCTCGGCGGCCACGGACGGCGGTGGGCCGATCGGGTGGCCGCGGGCCGGGAACCGGCTGGGACGGCGTCGCGCGGGAAGCGGGTGGGGAAGACATGACGCCGTGTCGCCCACGGGCCGGCTGCCCGCCTGCCCGACGCGGCCGTCCGCCGCGCCCGACGACGAGAGGATGCGGGATGCGCCCCAGCACGGCCGGTGACGGCCGGAGAGAGCCGTCCGTCCGGCCGGCCGGCCACCGGAGCCGGCGATGACGCGTACGGTGCCCGGTCGCACCGACCACGTGGTCGTCGTCGGTGCCGGACTCGCCGGCCTGTCCGCGGCCCTGCACCTGCTCGGCTCCGGGCGGCGGGTGACCGTCGTGGAGCGCGACCCGCTGCCCGGCGGCCGGGCCGGACGGCGCCGACTGGGCGGCTACCACCTCGACACGGGCCCGACCGTGCTGACCATGCCCGACCTGGCCGACGAGGCATTCGCCGCCGTCGGCGAGCGACTGCGCGACCGCGTCGAACTCCTGCCCCTGCACCCCGCCTACCGGGCGGCCTTCGCCGACGGCACCACCCTCGACGTCCACACCGACGCCGAAGCCATGGAGACGGAGGTCGAACGGTTCGCCGGGGCCCGGGAGGCGGACGGGTACCGGCGGCTGCGGGACTGGCTCGGGCGGTTGTACGCCGTGCAGATGCGCCGGTTCATCGACGCCAACTTCGACTCTCCGCTCGGCCTGCTCACGCCCGACCTGGCCCGGCTCGCCGCGCTCGGCGGATTCGGCCGGCTCGACGCCCGTATCGGACGGTTCCTGACCGACGAACGGCTCAAACGGGTCTTCTCCTTCCAGTCCCTGTACGCCGGGGTCGCGCCCGCCCGGGCCCTGGCCGCCTATGCCGTCATCGCCTACATGGACACCGTGGCCGGCGTCTGGTTCCCGCGCGGCGGCATGCACGCCCTGCCCCGGGCCATGGCCGCGGCGGCCGCGGACGCCGGGGCCGAACTGCGCCTGGGACAGGACGTCACCCGCCTGGAACGGTCCGGCACCCGGATCACCGCGGTCGTCACCGACCACGGGCGCGTCCCGTGCGACGCCGTTGTCCTCACCCCCGACCTGCCCGTCGCCCACCGGCTCCTCGGCCGCCGCCCGCGCCGTCCCGTCGCCCTGCGGCACGCCCCCTCCGCCGTCGTCCTGCACGCCGGCACCACCCGTACCTGGCCGCAACTCGCCCACCACACCCTCTCCTTCGGTACCGAGTGGCGGCGGACCTTCGACGAACTCACCAGGAGCGGCACCCTGATGACCGACCCGTCGCTGCTGATCACCCGGCCCACCGCCGGCGACCCCGGCCTCGCGCCCGAGGGACGGCACCTGCACTACGTCCTTGCCCCGTGCCCCAACACGGACATCGGCCCCGGCGCCCGGGAGTGGGCGGACCTCGCGCCCCGCTACCGGGACCGCCTGCTCGCCACCCTGGAACGCCGGGGACTGACCGGCATCGCCGCCGCCGTGGAGGAGGAGTGCCTGGTGACACCGGCCGACTGGACGGCACAGGGGCACGCCGCCGGCACCCCGTTCTCCGTCGCCCACACCTTCGCCCAGACAGGGCCCTTCCGCCCCCGCAACCTGGTGCGCGGCACGGACAACGCGGTCCTCGCGGGCTGCGGGACCACCCCGGGCGTCGGCGTGCCGACCGTGCTGGTCTCCGGCAAGCTCGCCGCCGCCCGCATCACCGGGACACCCGCCCGCCGCGGGGCGCCGGGGAGCGGGCGCCGATGACCCGGCGAGAACTGGACGCCGCGGGCATCACCGACCCCGCGCTGCGGGCCGCCTACGGCCGGTGCCGAGCCCTCAACGCACGCCACGGGCGCACCTACTTCCTGGCCACCCGCCTCCTGCCCGCCGACCGCAGACCGGCCGTGCACGCCCTGTACGGGTTCGCCCGGTGGGCCGACGACATCGTCGACGACACCGCCACCGGCGCCACGCCCGGCGAGCGCGGAGCCGACCTCACCCGCCTCGACGGACTCCTCCGGCAGGCACTCGACGGCGGCCGGCCCACCGCCGAACCCGTCGTGCGCGCGCTGGCCGACACCGCCGCCCGCTACGCCATCGAACCGGCGCACTTCACCGACTTCATGGCATCTATGCGCGCCGACCTCACCGTCACCGACTACGCCACCTACGCCGACCTGCGCGCCTACATGCACGGCTCGGCCGCCGTGATCGGCCTGCAGATGCTCCCCGTCCTCGGCACCGTGACCGCCCGCGCCGAGGCCGCGCCGCACGCCGCCGCCCTGGGCGTCGCCTTCCAGCTGACCAACTTCCTGCGCGACGTCGGCGAGGACCTGGACCGCGGCCGGATCTACCTCCCCGCGGACCTGCTGGCGGCGCACGGCGTCCAGCGCGACCTGCTGCGGTGGAGCAGGCGCACCGGCCGCCACGACCCGCGCATCACCGCCGCGCTGCGGGCCGCCGAGGACCTCACGCGGGGCGTCTACCGCGAGGCCGCGCCCGGACTCGCGATGCTCGACCCGGTCGCGCGGCCCTGCGTGCGCACCGCGTTCCTGCTCTACCGGAACATCCTCGACACCGTCGCGGACGGCGGGTACGCGGTGCTGCACCGGCGCGCGGTGGTGCCCCGCCGCCGACGGGCGGTCGTCGCGGCCGACGGGCTGGCGCGCGTACTCTCCGCCCGGCTCGCCGCGCGCGGCACCACCACCGGCCGCAGGTCCCGGCTCGCCGCCACCACCGGCCGCCCGGCGCGGCGCACCGCGCGCGGCGCCCCCGAGCCCCGCACGGCGGCGGTGTCCCTCCGCGGCGGCACCCAGGACCCGACGGAGGCCCGTTGAGCACCGCTCCCCGTCCCCGCCGCGGCCGACTGCCCCTGAGCCTGCGGCGTCACCCCGTCCCCTGGCAGCACCAGCGGCCCACCTGGCGCGAGGCACGGCCCGCCGTCATCGCCGGGGCCCTCGCCCGCGCCCTGGCCCGCCCCGCGGGCAACTGGTACGTCCTCGGCGCGAGCACGGACGTGCGCCCCGACCGCCCGCTGTCCGGCACGGTCGCCGGCGCCGAGGTCGTCGTGTGGCGCGACGCGCGCGGGCGCCTCGTGGGCGGTCCCGGCGCCTGCCCGCACCTGGGCGCCCCGCTGGCCGACAGCCCGGTGCGGTGCGGCACCCTGGTGTGCCACTGGCACGGACTCGCCCTCGACGGCGCCCCGTTCGCGGGCTGGGAACCCCTGCCGGTCCACGACGACGGCGTACTGGTGTGGGTACGGCTGGACACCGCGGGCCGGGAGGCCCCGACCCCGGGCCCCCCGGTCCCCGCCCGGCCGTCCACGGCGACGGCCCTGACGTCCGTGTGGCGCGGCACCGGAACCTGCGAGCCCGAGGACGTGGTAGCCAACCGGCTCGACCCGTGGCACGGCGCCTGGTTCCACCCGTACTCCTTCGTGGACCTCACCGTCGCCGAGGCGCCGGGCGATCCCTCGGACGCCGCCGGCGACCGCTTCCTCGTGGACGTGTCCTTCCGGCTCACCCGGCGCCTCGTCGTCCCGGTGCGGGCCGAGTTCACCGCGCCCGGACCGCGCACCGTCGTCATGCGCATCACCGAGGGGGAGGGGGCCGGGTCCGTCGTCGAGAGCCATGCCACACCGCTCGGTCCGGACGCGGCCGGCCGGCCGCGCACCGCGGTCGTGGAGGCGGTGCTGGCCACCTCGGACCGCCCCGGCTTCTCCGTGGCACGCCGGCTCGCACCGGTGCTGCGCCCGCTGGTGGGCGCCGCCGCCGGACGCCTGTGGCGCGACGACCTCGCCTACGCCGAACGCCGCAGGCACCTGCGTGCCCGCGGCGATTTCCCCGGCTGAACGGAGCAGGACCGGCATGCAGACCTTCCTCCCGCACCCCGGCTTCCGCGAGTCCGCGCTCGCCCTGGACCGCCGCAGGCTGGGCAAGCAGCGGGTCGAGGCGCTCCAGGTGCTGCGCGGCCTCACCGTGCCCGGCTACGGCTGGCGGCGGCACCCGGCGGTGCGGATGTGGACGGGCTACGAGGAGGCGCTCGTCCGGTACGGCCTGGAGATCTGCCACGTCTGGCGCGACCTGGGGCACCAGGACAGCTGCGCGGCCTCCCTGGTCGCCGGGCTCGCGGAGCTGCGTCCGCACGAGCCGGTGCGGGACCAGGAGGAACTGGCACGGGCCGGGGAACTGCCGCCCTGGCTCGGCGACGAGGCCTTCCACCGCAGTCACCGCTCGGCACTGGTGCGCAAGGACCCCGAGGCGTACGCCGGCCTGTTCCCCTCGGTCCCGGACGACCTGCCCTACGTGTGGCCGGCCTCGGACCGGGAGCGCCCGGAGACGGGCGACGACGGGTAGCGCCCTTTGGCCGGTGCCCCGTCCCGGCGCCGTGCGGGGGCCGCCGCGTCCCGGCGCCGTGTCAGCGGGTCCGGGAACGCTCCTTCGAGAAGCTGTAGAGGTCCTTGGACGTGGTGATGAGTTCGCGCTGCTCCTCGCGCGAGCCGACCATGGGCTGGGAGCCGTTGAGCGGCACCTGGGCGCTCTCCGGCAGGAACCTCACGGTCACCAGGCCGATGGCGCCGGCGACCATCAGGTAGTAGGCCGGTACGAGTTCGTCGCCGCTGAGGCTCACCAGCGCCTCGGCGAGCAGCGGCGTGGTGCCCCCGAAGGCGGCGACGGCGAAGTTGAAGCCGATGCCCATGGCCGCGTAGCGCACCGCGGTCGGGAACAGCGCGGGCAGCGTCGCGGCGCTCGGCGCGGCGAAGCACGCCAGCAGGGTGGCCAGCAGCAGGACCCCGATGACCGGCTTCCAGGTGCCGTCCGACTTCAGCAGCAGGAACGCCGGTACGGCCAGGACGATCATCGCGATCGCGCCGCCGGCGTAGAGCGGGCGGCGGCCGACGTGGTCGCTGAGCCGGCCCAGGAAGGTGATCAGCAGCACGATCCACACCATGCCGATCAGCACGAGCACGTCGGCGAAGCCGCTGGAGCGGTCCAGGGTCTCCGTCTGGTACGTGGGCAGATAGCCGGTGACCATGTAGTTGGTGACGTTGTAGAGCAGCACCAGGCCCATGCAGATCAGCAGCGGGCGCCAGTGGTCCTTGACGATGGTCTTGAACTCGCTGCCCGCCGACTCCTGGGCGAGGCTCTTCTCGTGCTCGTCGAGCTGCTGCTGGAAGGCGGGCGACTCCTCCAGCTTGAGCCGCATGTACAGGCCGATGACACCGAGCGGGCCGGCGATCAGGAACGGCAGGCGCCAGCCCCAGTCGAGCATCTGGGCGTCGGTCAGCGACAGGTTCAGGACGGTGACCAGCGCCGAGCCGAGGGCGTACCCGACGAAAGTGCCGAAGTCGAGCCAACTGGAGAGGAAGCCGCGCCGCCGGTCGGGTGAGTACTCGGCGACGAACGTGGTGGCGCCGCCGTACTCCCCGCCGGTGGAGAAGCCCTGGACCATCCGGGCGAGCAGCAGCAGGATCGGGGCGGCGATGCCGATGGTGGCGTAGCTGGGGATGAGGCCGATGGAGAAGGTGCCGAGGGCCATCATGATCATGGTGGTGGCGAGCACCTTCTGCCGCCCGACGCGGTCCCCGAGCGGGCCGAAGACCAGGCCGCCGAGCGGACGCACGACGAAGGCCGCGGCGAAGGTGGCGAAGGAGGAGATGACCTGGGCGGCCGGGGAGGCGCCGGGGAAGAAGACCTTTCCGATGGTGGCGGCCAGATAGCTGTAGACGCCGAAGTCGAACCACTCCATGCAGTTGCCGAGCGCCGAGGCTCCGACCGCGCGCTTGAGCAGCGGTCCCTCGACGACCTGGACGTCCTCCTCGCGGAAGGCCCGTCTGGTGCGCCGCAGCCGGCGGGTCAGTTCGTCGCGCACCTGCCGTGGCAGGTGCGCGACCGTACTCGGCATCTTCGCCCCGTGCCGGGGTCCTGACCCGCCGTCGGGCTTGGCGTCGACCACGCTGCAGCCTCTCTGTCGCTTCGGCACACTTCGCCTCAGCGAATTCTGTGCCGCAAGGGCGGAGCGGCGCATTCCGGCGACGCTGCCCGGAGGGTGCGGGCAGCGTCGCCGGCGGGTCGGGCCGGGACGGGTCAGGGCCGGTCGGGCAGGTCTCCGCAGTTCGAGTCGGCCGGCTTCCCGGAGAGCCGGTCCGTCAGCCAGTCCAGGGCGTTGCCCTGGTCGGCGAGGAGCGGGGTGACGTGGTTGAGCAGGCCGCTGCCGAGGTTCGGCACCCGGACGGGCACGTAGGAGACCTCGGCGTCCTCGGCGCACCAGTCGACCGCCAGTTGCCGGGCCTGGCCGTGCGGGACCAGGTTGTCGGCGACCCCGGTGGCCACCCTGACCGGACCGGCGGGCCGGAGTGCGCCGATGCGCTGCTCGGCGAGGAAGTCGCGCAGTACCGGCTCGGCGCGGACGATGTCGCTGATGGACTGTCCGGTCGTCGTCCATCCGGTGCTCTCGTCGCCGCCGTAGCCGAAGAGCGCGTCGCCGATGCACATGGTCGACAGGTCCTCCAGCGCCTCCCGTCCCGCCTGGTTGATGTACCGGTCGGCGACGGGCCGCAGCTCCGGCTCGGTCTGCAGGAAGCCGTTGAGCGACCAGCCCAGCGCGCCCGCGAGCTCGCTGCCGTCGATCGCCTCGGTGACCTCGGTCAGGTCCGCGGGCGGCGCGCCCGCGTAGGTGCCCGCGAGCGGCACGTCCGGGGCGTAGGACGGCTGGAGTTCGGCCGCGGCCGCCGTGGCGCCGCCGCCCTGGCTGTACCCGTACAGGCCGACCGGGGACTCCGGGGTGACGGAGGCCGCGTCGAGGCCGCGGGCGGCGCGTACGGCGTCCAGGACGGCGTGGGCCTCGTCGACGCGGTTGACGTAGGTGTGCAGCCGGTCGGTGGTGCCCAGCCCGGCGTAGTCGGTGACGACGACGGCGACGCCGCGCAGCAGCAGCCGGTAGACCGCGAGGTTCTCGTAACCCACCGAGACGGTCCCGCTGCCCAGTTGCAGCGGGTGCTCCAGGCCCATCGAGGCGGCGCACTGGTCGCCCTGGCCCATGGTGCCGGGGGCGACGGCGACCAGGGGCCGCGGTCCGCCGCCGCGCCACTTCGCGGCCGGTTCCAGATAGGCGCCGGTGACGGCGACCGGTTCGCCGTTCGCGTCGGTCGACTTGTACATCAGGCGGGTCGCCCGTCCGGGCAGGGGGCCGTCGAGGCCGGGCAGGCTCAGCGCCAGGGGGAGCGGTTCGCTGCGGACCAGGGTGCCGTCGGCGCCGGGGAGTTCGGCGGGCGGGGTGTAGAAGGCCGGGATCTCGACGCCGCGGGACGTCTCGGTGGCCGAGCCTGCCGCCGGCGTGCCGGCCGCCGCCGCCGGGACGGCCTGGGCGCCGAGGGCGAGTGCGGCGGCGACCGCCGCGGCGAGCATGCGTGGACGTGGGGGCATGGCGAACCTCCTGGGGAAGGGCCGGAACCGTTCGTCCGCGGTCCGGTGGGGAAGAGGGCCGTGGTCGCGCTGCTCCTGTGGGGTTACCGGACCGTAACCGCCAGGGAGTTACCAGGGGTAGCACTCGGTTCATTACGGTTCAGTAACTTGACATCCTGTCTAACAGGAAGTGCGCGCTCGAGACCCGGCCGGTCCGGAGGTTCGCCGGGGGACCGGCCGGGCGCTTCGGCGGGGCCCTCAACGGCGGCTGCGTACCAGGAGGGGACCGTCAACGGCGGCTGCGTACCAAGAGGTAGAGGAAGTACGGCGTCCCGACCACCGCCGTCATCAGCCCGGCGCCGAGCTGCGCCGGGGCGATCACCGTGCGGCCCAGCAGGTCGGCGGCGCACACGAGCGCGGCGCCGAGCAGGACCGCGACCGGCACGACCCGTACATGCCGCCGGCCCACCAGGGCGCGTGCCGCGTGCGGGGCCACGAGGCCGACGAAGCCGATGGTGCCCGCGCAGGCCACGGCGGTCGAGCTGAGGACGACGCTCAGCACCAGGAAGCCGAGCCGGCCCGGTGCCAGTCGCAGACCGAGCAGCCGGGGCGTGTCCTCGTCCAGGGAGAGCAGGTCCAGTTCGGTGCGCCGGGCGACGGCCACACCGAGGCCGGCGAGCACGGCCAGCGCGACCGGCAGGACGTCCGGCATGGTCCGTCCGTAGGTCGAACCAGACAGCCAGGTCAGCGCCTTGTTCGCGTTGAATGGGTCGGTGAGCACGATCAGCAGGCTGATCAGCGCCGCCGTCCCGGAGGCCACCCCGATGCCGACGAGGACCAGCCGGTTCTGCCGGAAACCGCCCCGGGCGGCGAGCCCGAAGACGAGGACCGCGGTGACGGCGGACCCGGCGAACGCGGCCCCCGCCACGCCCCAGGTCCCGGCGGCCGGCACGGTGGTCACCAGGATCACCGCGCCCAGCGCGCCGCCGCCGGTCACGCCGAGGACGTTCGGTTCCGCGAGCGGGTTGCGGGTGACGGCCTGCACGAGCGTGCCGGCCAGGGCGAGCGCCGCACCCGCGCCCAGCGCGGCCAGCACCCGGGGCACCCGGGTGTCCAGGACGAACGAGACGGTCCGCCCGGCCCGCCCGCCGGCCCAGTTGACGACGTCGCCGAGGAGCAGCTTGCTGTCGCCCACCAGGACGGCGGCGGTCACGAGGCCGGCCAGCACGGCCACCAGGACGGCGACCGTGGCCAGGAAGACCGCGCGGCTCGGGACGCGCAGCCGGTCCGGGGCACCGGCCCCGGCGGTGTCGCGCAGCCGGACGGCCATCACGACCAGGAACACGGCTCCGACCAGGCTGGTGACCACGCCCGTGGGCACCGCCACCGCACGGTCGCCGCCGACCAGGGCCCGCAGCAGCACGTCCGAACCGAGGACCAGGGCCGCTCCGGTGAGGGCCGCCGCGGGCATGGCCGTGCGCGAGCGGGCGAAGCCGCGGAAGCGGCGGGCCAGCGGGCGGACGAGGGCCGGCGCGCACAGGCCGACGAAGCCGACCGGCCCGGCGAGGGTGACCGCGGCCGCGGACAGCAGTGCGGCCAGCACGACGACCGTGACCCGGGTGGCCCGCACCGGGACGCCGAGCCCGCGCGCGGCGTCGTCGCCGAGGGCCAGCGCGTCCACCCGGCGGGCCGTCAGCAGCAGCCCCGCCAGGCCGGCCGCGGCGATCGGCAGCATCTGCAGGACGCCGTCGAAGCCGTTCTGGGAGATGCTCCCCTGGTTCCACTGGTAGAGGCCCTCGGTCTGCTCGGGGAAGAGCAGGATCAGCGCCTGGGTCATGGAGTGCAGGCCCAGCGTCAGCGCGGTGCCGGCCAGCACCAGCCGGACCGTGCCGGTGCCGAGGCCGGACAGGCCGAGCACGACGGCCGCCGCCGCGAGGCCGCCCGCGAAGGCGACGCCGGAGGAGGCGAGCATCGGCAGCGAGGCGCCGGTGGCGCCGGCCACGCCGAGCGCCAGATAGGCGCCCGCGTTCACCGCGAGGGTGTCGGGGGAGGCCAGGACGTTGCGGCTGACGGCCTGCAGTACGGCGCCCGCCGCGCCGAGGACGGCCCCGACCAGCAGGCCCGCGGCCGTCCGGGGCAGCCGGGAGGCGACGATCACGGACGCGTCGTCCGGATCGGTGCGGCCGGTCAGCGCCCGGAAGACCTCGGAGGGTCCCACGGCGGCGGTGCCCTGCGTGAGGTCGACGACGGCCAGGACGGCGACCAGCAGGACGATCCCGGCCGTCACCGCGGCCGCGCCCGAGCGGGTCGCGAGGACCGCCTTCGGGCCGGCGGCCGGGCCGGTCGTGGCGGCGGTCTCGGATGCGGATGCGGTGACGGCCATGACCCCGCTACTTCGTCAGCGCGGCGACGACGGCGTCGATGTACGCCTCCATCGACCCGGGTCCGCCGAACATCCAGATGCCGTCGTCCAGCCGGTGCACGTCGCCGCCCTTGACGAACGGCAGGGACTTCCACACCGAGTTCTTGGCCAGCTCGCCGCCGAACGGGGTGGCGCTCGGGTCGTCCTCGTTGCCGATGTACGCGAACCGCGTGTCCTCCGGAAGCTCCGTCAGGCCCTCGACGTCGGTCGAGCCGAGACCGTAGGCCGCGTCGCCCTTCACGGTCCAGGCGTTCTTCAGGCCGATCGCCTCGTTGACCTCGCCGATCAGCGAGGTCGCGGTGTAGGGGCGGATCGTGACCTGGTTGGAGGCGACATAGCCGTCCGCGAAGGCGAAGTTCTTGCCGTCCTCCCCGGCGCCGGCCAGGGCCTTCCTGCCCTCGGCGACCTTCGCCCCGAACTCCTCGCGCAGCGACTCGGCCCGGTCCGAGGTGCCGGTGGCCTTGGCGATGAGGTCGATGTTCCCGAGCATCCGGTCGATCTGGCCGCCGCCGTCGGCGGAGGCCACCTCGATCACCGGCGCGACCTCGCGCAGCTGCTTCACGGCGGCCGGGGGCAGGTCCGTGGTCGCGACGATCAGGTCCGGGGCGAGGGAGGCGACGGCGTCCATGCTGGGCTCGCCGCGGGTGCCGATGTCCTTGGGGTCGTTCTTCAGGGGCACCGCGCTGTCCCAGGTCTTGTAGCCCTTGACGTCCGCGACGCCGACCGGGTCCACGCCGAGCGAGACGAGGCTCTCGACGACGTTCCACTCGGTGGCGACGACCTTGGTGGCCGGTCCGTTCAGCTTCACCTCGGTGCCCTTGCCGTCCTTGAGCGTGAGGGCCCCGGAGGACTTCCCGCCGGACTCGTCGGCGGCGGGTTCGGTGGTGCCGCAGGCGGCGAGGGCGAGCGCCGCGGCGGTGGTGGCGGCCGCGGTGAGCAGCAGGCGTCTCATGAGGTGGTGCCGAGCCTTTCGGTTCGTATGTGGTGGCGGCCGATCGGACGGGTGCGCAGCCGGCCGGTGAGGGGATCGGTGGCGACGTCGATCCGGATGCCGTACACGGCGGTCAGCCGCTCGGGCGTCAGTACGTCTTCGGGCGGGCCGTCGGCGACGATCCGGCCCGCTTCGAGGAGCGCGATCCGGTCGGCGACGGCCGCCGCCTGGTCGAGGTCGTGCAGGACGACGCCGACGGCGATGCCGTGGTCGTCCGCCAGATCGCGGATCAGGTCGAGGAGTTCGACCTGGTAGCGCAGGTCGAGGTAGGTCGTCGGTTCGTCCAGGAGCAGTACGCCGGTCTCCTGGGCGAGGCAGCTCGCGAGCCACACCCGCTGCAACTGGCCGCCGGAGAGCCGGTCGGCCACGCGGTCGGCGAGGCCGTCGACACCGGTGAGCGCGAGCGCCCGGCCGACGGCGGCCGGGCCGTCCGGATCGGGCCGCCCCCAGCGGCCGCGGTACGGGTAGCGGCCGAACTCCACGACGTCCCGCACCGTCAGCCCGGCGGGCGTCGGGCGGCCCTGCGTCAGCAGCGCGACGTACCGCGAGAACTCACGGGACGTCAGCGCCAGCGCGTCGGTGGTGCCGTCGATGCCGACGGTGGCGCTGCGGGCCCGCTGCAGCCGGGCGACGGTGCGCAGCAGCGTCGACTTCCCGCTGCCGTTCGGGCCCACCAGGACGGTCACCTCGCCGGGCCGGAGCGTGACCGACGCGCCGTGCACGACGTCGACGCCGTCGTACGCCACGGTCACGCCGGTCGCCGACAGTTCATGTCCGCGCAGACGCGGGGTACCGGCTGCGCTCTCACCTGATCTCACCCGGCGAAGGTTAGCCTACCCTAATTAATGCTGGTAGAGACGGGGCTCACACGGCCCCGCGCCGGGGTGGGGCCGTGTCTTGGCCGGGCCCGGGCAGTGTCCCCAACCCCCTTACCAGGACTGGGGTTTCCACAGCCCCGACCGGTTCAGGGACTGCGGGCAGTGGAGGTAGATCTCGTCGATCTCCAGGACCAGGGCCAGGGCCGGGCGCCTGCCGTCGCGCGCCATCGCGTCGAAGAAGGGCGCGTCCGTGAGGATGCGGGCCCGGCCGTTGACCCGCAGCACCTCCTTGCCGCCCGGGACCAGATAGAGCAGGCCGGCGTGCGGATTGTCGAGGATGTTGTGGAAGCTGTCCCCGCGCCGGTTGCCGGGCCGGTCCGGCAGGGCGACGGTGCGCGGGCCGAGGACGTGCGTGAAGCCGGGGGAGTCGCCGCGCGGCGAGACGTCGCAGTTGCCCCCCGTGTCGGAGGTCGCCAGCAGGCAGAAGGGCGAGCGCGCCAGGATGTCCAGGTCCTGGTCCGTGAGCCGGTCGTGGACCTTGTCGATGACGACGGACCAGGGGTCGCCCAGCAGTTCGCGCAGTTCGGCGGGCGAGTCCAACTCGACCCAGCCGTCCTCGGCGACCGTGTCGGACCCCTCTGCGGGCGTGTCGATCGTGTGCGGCAAGGGCAAGGCCGGCTCCCCGTATCCGTGTGTCCGTGCCGGCCGGAAGCGGGTGCGCCCGGCCGATGGTTGCACAAAGAACATTATCTGATGTTAGGTTCCCCTTACCTAACACCCGGAAGCGACTGCTCCGGTGAGTTCGTGCTGCCCCCGTGCCTCCGGGCCGTTCCCCGTGCCCTCCCAAGGAACCCGCCGATGCCCCCAGCCCGACCTGCCCGGCCGCCGCGGCACGCCCCCCGGCACGGGACCCTCACCATGGGGCTCTGCGGGCTCGCCGTACTGCTGCTCGCGGCCACCGTCCTCAGCCTCGCCGTGGGATCCGGCCAGGTCTCCCTCCACGACCTCGTGCACGGCGTGTTCGACCCCGACCGCTCCGTCCGCGGCCAGCTAGTCGTACGCGAGGTGCGGATACCGCGCACCCTCGCCGGTCTGCTGGCCGGTGTCGCCCTCGGCCTGGCCGGCACCGTGATGCAGGGCGTCACCCGCAACCCGCTCGCCGACCCCGGCCTGCTCGGCATCAACTCGGGCGCCGCCGTCGCCGTCGTTTTCGCCATGAGCGTGCTCTCCCTCACCGAGCCCGAGCAGTACATCTGGTTCGGCTTCCTGGGAGCCGCCCTCGCCGCGGCCCTCGTCTACGGAGTGGCCAGCTTCGGACGCGAGGGCGCCACGCCCGTCAAACTCGCCCTCGCCGGAGCCGCCGCCACCGCGCTGCTGGTCTCCGTCACCGACACCATGCTGCTCACCGACAGCCACACGTACGACCAGTTCAGGTTCTGGCAGGTCGGCGCCCTGAACGGCCGGGACCTGGACGTCCTCCTCCAGGCGCTGCCCTTCGTCGCCGCCGGGGCCGTCCTCGCCCTCGGCCTCGGCCCCCGCCTCAACGGGCTGGCCCTCGGGGACGACGTCGCCCGCGCCCTCGGCCAGCGGGTCGCCGTCGCCCGCCTCGCCGGAGCCGCCGCCACCGTCCTGCTGTGCGGAGCGGCCACCGCCGTGGCAGGGCCCATCGCCTTCGTCGGCCTCGCCGTCCCGCACGCCGTACGCATGTTCACCGGCCCCGATCACCGCTGGATCCTCCCCTACAGCGCCCTGCTCGCGCCCGTGCTGCTCCTGGTCGCCGACGTACTCGGCCGGGTCGTGGCCCGCCCGGGCGAGGTCCAGGTCGGCGTCGTCACCGCGGCCGTGGGCTGCGTGCCGTTCATCCTCCTGGTCCGCCGGCGTGGAAAGGCCGCCCTGTGATCCCGCCCGCCGCCGAGGCCGCCGCCCGCGTCGAACGGCTCCGGCTCGCCCGCCGCATCCGCTTCGCGCTCGTCTGCGCCTGCCTCCTCCTGGTCGCGCTGGCCGCGTTCCTCGCCTCCCTGACCATCGGCGACATTGACGTGCCGGTCGCCGACGTCTGGGCCGTCCTCACCGGCGGCGGCGACCCGGGCAGCCGCTTTGTCGTACACGAACTGCGGCTGCCCCGCGCGCTGCTGGCCCTGGTGGTCGGCCTCTGCTTCGGACTGTCCGGCGCCGCCTTCCAGGCGCTGCTGCGCAACCCCCTGGCCAGCCCCGACATCATCGGCGTCAGCGCCGGCGCGAGTGCCGCAGCCGTCCTCGCCTCCATGGCCTTCGGGCTCAGCGGCCTCGCCCTCTCCGGCGGCGCGCTGACCGGCGCGCTCGCGGCCGGCGCCGCGATCTACCTGCTGGCCTGGCGCGGCGGGGTCAGCGGCGGCCGGTTCGTCCTCATCGGCATCGGCGTCGCCGCCGGCCTGGTCAGTCTGCGCTCGTACCTGATGACCCGCGCGGAGGTCACCGAGGCGCAGAACGCCTTCGTGTGGCTGGCCGGCAGTCTCAACGGCCGCTCCTGGGACCAGCTCTGGCCCCTGCTCGGCTGCGCCGCCGCCCTCGTCCCGCTCACCCTGGCCGTTTCCCGCAGCCTGACGGCGCTGCAACTCGGCGACGAGGCGGCCGGCGGCCTCGGCGCCCGCGTCGAACGCGGCCGGCTGGCCCTGCTGGCGTGCGCCACCGCGCTGGTGGGGGTGGCGACGGCGGCGGCCGGGCCCATCGGCTTCGTCGCCTTCGTCAGCCCGCCGATCGCCCGCCGCCTGCTGCCCGGCCAGGGCGCGGCCCTCGTCCCGTCCGCACTGACCGGCGCCGCCCTCGTCTGCGCCGCCGACTTCGCCGCGCAGCACCTGCTGCCGGACACCCAGCTGCCCGTGGGCGTGGTGACCAGCGTGGTCGGCGCCCCGTACCTGCTGTGGCTGCTCGCCCGCGCGGGCCGCGCCGGACGGGGCGGCTGACCGTGCGCGTACGCAGCCGGCACCCCGGGCGGGGTTCCGTACGACCCGCCCGACCCACGCGTGCCACCCGACCCACGCGTGCCACCCGACCCGCGCGTTCCACCCGGACCACGGCACCCATCCCACCGACAGCGAGGAGAGCACGGTGACGGCCCAGCACGCCCTGCAGACGCGGGGTCTCGGCCTCGGTTACGGCGAGCGCGAGATCATCTCCGGCCTCGACGTGGACCTGCCGCCGGGACGCCTGACCGTCGTCGTCGGCCCCAACGCCTGCGGCAAGTCCACCCTGCTGCGCGCGATGGCACGGTTGCTGACCCCGACCGCCGGCACCGTGCTCCTGGACGGCAAGGACATCCACGCCACCTCGACCAAGCAGGTCGCCACCGCCCTCGGGATGCTGCCGCAGACCCCGGTCGCCCCCGACGCGATCACCGTCGCCGACCTCGTCGGCCGGGGCCGCTACCCGCACCAGGGCTGGTTCCGCCGCTGGACCTCGGCCGACAGCGAGGGCGTCGCCGCGGCGATGCTCGCCACCGACGTCCTCGACCTCGCCGACCGCTCCGTGGACGAACTCTCGGGCGGCCAGCGCCAGCGCGTGTGGATCGCCATGGCCCTCGCCCAGGAGACCGACATCCTCCTGCTCGACGAGCCCACCACCTACCTGGACATCAGCCACCAGCTGGACGTCCTGGACCTGCTCACCGACCTCAACCGGGACCGCGGTGTCACCCTCGCCGTGGTCCTGCACGACCTGAACCTGGCCTGCCGCTACGCCGATCACCTGATCGCCATGAAGGACGGCGGCATCGTGGCCGAGGGGGCGCCCGCCGACGTCGTGACCGAGTCCCTCGTCGACGAGGTGTTCGGGCTGCGCTCGACGGTGATCCCGGACCCGGCGTCCGGCACCCCGATGGTCGTCCCCCTGGGCCGCCACCACATCACCTCACCGTGAACCCCCGCTCTCCCGGTGCCCGATTCCCCGATCCCGATCCCTCGATCCCGACGAACCTCCCCGGAGCCCCGATGACGAAGAGAACGCCCATGCCCCCGCACCGGTCCGCACGGCAGGGCCGACCGGTCCGCCCCGGCCGCAGCCTGTGGCGGCTGTGGTCCGCCGCCCTGCTCGCCGTGCTGCTCGGCGCCCTCGCCGCCTGCGGATCCGGCTCCTCCAGTGACGACTCCGCGTCCGAGGCGTCCGACGCCTCCGGATCGAAGTCGTCCGGCGCCTTCCCGGCGAAGATCGACACCAAGTTCGGCAGCGTCACCGTCGAGTCGCGGCCCGAGCGGGTCGTCGCGCTCGGCTGGGGCGACGCCGAGACCGCTCTCGCCCTCGGCGTGCAGCCGGTCGGCCAGAGCGACTGGCTCGACTTCGGCGGCGACGGCGTCGGCCCCTGGGCCAAGGGCCTCTACGACGAGAGCCCCCAGAAGATCGGCACCCTGGAGCCCGAGTACGAGAAGATCGCCGCGCTCAAGCCCGACCTGATCCTGGACGTGAAGTCCAGCGGCGACCAGACGCGCTACGACACCCTCAGCAAGATCGCCCCGACGGTCGGTGTGCCGGAGGGCGGCGACCAGTACAAGATCGGTTGGAAGAAGCAGACCGGAATGATCTCCACGGCGCTCGGCCTCGCGGACAAGGGCGAGCAGCTCGTGGCGGAGACGCAGAAGAAGTTCACCGCCGCCGCCGAGGCGCACCCCGAGTTCAAGGACCGGACGATCACCATCGGCTCCCGCACCTCCGCCGGCTGGGGCGCGTACGTCAAGGGCACCGACCGGGTCGACTTCGCCCAGCAGCTCGGCTTCCGCAACAACCCGAAGGTCGACGCCGAGGCCGGTTCCGGGTTCTCCGTCCAGGTCTCCGAGGAGAACCTGCAGATGCTCGACGCCGACCTGGTCGTCGTGTCGCCCATCGGCGTCGCCGCGGACAAGATCTCCACCGACCCGCTGTTCAAGACGCTCCCCGCGGTGAAGAAGGGCCACTCCGTCGTCTTCGACGACGAGAACATCAGCCAGGCCTTCGCCACCAACTCCGTCCTGTCCATCGGCCACGCCATCGAGAAGGTGGTACCGCTCTTCGCCGACGCGCTGAAGTGACGCGAGCTCGACGCGAGCGCCCTCAGAAGGCGTAGCGCACCCGCAGCCAGGGAGCGTGCGTGGAGATCAGGGCCTGGAGGCGGGCGACCGCCGCGGACTTGACGCCGACGCGGTAGCGCACGTTCAGCGCGCCGTTCTGCGAGCGCTTGGCCTCCTGGAGCTCCGGCCGCCACAGCACCTCCTCGGCGCGCGGGTGCCAGCCCAGGTTGACCTCGTGCAGCCCCTGGTTGTGGGTCAGCATGATCACCTCGGCGGCGTCCTGCCCTTTGACCCGGTCCGGCAGGACGTCGTCGAGGTGGCGCAGCAGCTCCGCCCACGCCTCCTCCCAGCCGGGCCGCACCACCACGGGGGAGAGGTTGAAGTGCACCTCGTACCCGGCGTCCAGGAAGTCGGCGGCCGCGGCGATGCGCTCGGCCACCGGTGAGGTGCGCACGTCCAGCAGCCGGGAGTCGTCCGGCGGCATCACCGAGAAGCGGATCCGGGTCCGGCCGCGCGGATCGAGGGCCAGAAGGTCGGGGTTGACGAACTTGGTCGCGAAGGACGCCTTGGCCGTCGGCCACCGGGCGAAGGCTCTCACCAGGTCGGCGGTGTTGTCGCTGATCAGAGCGTCCACCGAGCAGTCCCCGTTCTCGCCGACGTCGTACACCCAGGCCTCGGGGTCGCACTGGTTGGGCTCGGTCTTCGGTCCCAGCCGGGTGATGTGCCGTCCCAGGTGGGCGATGATCCGGTCGATGTTGGTGAAGACGGTGACGGGGTTGGCGTAGCCCTTGCGGCGCGGCACGTAGCAGTAGGCGCAGGCCATCGCGCAGCCGTTGGAGGGGCCCGGCGCGATCCAGTCCGCGGAGCGGCCGTTGGGGCGGGTGGCCAGGGTCTTCCTCTCGCCCAGGACGAGCGTCTCGCCCTTGACCCGCACCCAGCGCTCGACCCTGCCCTCGTTGCCGTGCAGACCGGGGATGTTCCAGTGGGAGTCCACCTCGGTCAGCCGGGCGTCGGGGAACCGGGCGAGGACCTGCCGCCCGCGCGGGGAGGCCGCCGCCGCGGGCTCGGCGAGGATCTCCCGGACCGGGAGCAGCCGGCGGGCGGCTGCGGAGTCCCGGAAGGACGGACCGGACCGCGGGCTCGGGGGCGGGGGCCCGTGCGGTCCGGCGGAGGCGGCAGCCGACGTGCCGGGCGTCAGGGCGTCCAGGCCGAAGAGCGTGCCGGAACCGTCGTCCGGCGCGGTGGACGGGTCGTGCATGAGGGCTCCGGGGCGGTGGCACGGGACGGGCCGGACGGCGGTGGTGCGGCCCGGGCCCTTCCACTGTACGAAGCGCGCGGCACCCTCCGCCGTGTCACGCCTCCCGTCGGGGGCATACGCGGGACACGGCACCGCTCCGGTGCCACCGATCCGAAGGGGTGTACACCGTGCTCGCCATCGTCGCGGCGGTTCTGTTCCTCATCGCCTGGCTGATCAACGCGGCGGAGGTGTCGACCAACGACGTCTTCACCTCCACCAACGTCATGCTCATCGGACTCGCCCTGCTCGCCCTGCACGTCGCAGGGGTCGGCAGCGGCTGGGCGGCACGCGGGCGCCGCCGCTGAACCGCGGCCGGTGAGCCGTGGCGCGCGTGCCCGTCAGGGGATGCGCGCCACGCCGGCGTAGATCCCGCTCTCCTCGGGCTGCGGCGGCTCCTGGCCCGCGCCGCTCCACTCGGTCGCGGTGACCAGGCCGGGCGGCACCAGCTCCAGGCCGTCGAAGAAGCGGGCCACCTCCGCGCGGGTGCGGAATCCGAGGCGGATGCCGCCCTTGGCGTACTGGGCGATCACCTGCTCGGCCAGCTCGGGGAAGATGTCGATCGCGGCGTGCGAGAGGACCAGGTGGCTGCCCGAGGGCAGGGTCTCGACCAGTCCCCGCACTATGCCGTGGGCGTTCTGGTCGTCCGGGATGAAGTGCATCAGGGCGATCAGCGACAGCGCGATCGGCCGGTCGAAGTCGAGGATCTCGCGGGCGTGCCGCACGATCTCCTCCGGCTCGCGGACGTCGGCCTGGATGTAGTCCGTGGCCCCCTCGGGGCTGCTGACCAGCAGGGCCTCCGCGTGCCGCAGGACGATCGGGTCGTTGTCGGCGTAGACGACCCGCGCGGCCGGCACCGTGCGCTGCACGATCTGGTGGAGGTTGGGTTCCGTGGGGATGCCGGTGCCGATGTCCAGGAACTGGTCGACACCCTGCGCGGCGAGGTGGGCCACCGCGCGGTTCATGAACGCGCGGTTCTGCCGCGCCGCGTCCCGGGCCTCCGGCGGCAGGGTCTCGCCCACCGCTTCGTCGACGGGGTAGTTGTCCTTGCCCCCCAGCAGCCAGTCGTAGACCCGCGCCGGGTGGGCGCGGCCGGTGTCGATCTGGGGAGGCTTGGTGTGGTCCGTCGTCATGGCAGGCTCCGTGGTCCGGGAGATGATGCTCCGCCGCGTTTTCGATCATCGTACTGCCCTGCGTACTGTGCCATGTTCCGGGCAGGCCGCGGAAGTTGCGGGAGCGCCGTGACCGGCCCGCCGCCGGGGCGGGCGGGGCGCGGCGGGCCGGTCCGGCTCAGTCGCCCGGAGTGCGCAGGACGGCGACGGCCCGGGGGGCCAGCACCACCTCGTCGCCGTCGCCGCTGCCGTCGCCCAGCAGGACCTCGCCCGCGACGCCGGGGACCGTCACGGTCTCGTCGGTCCGGTTGACCAGGAACAGGAACCGTCCGCCGGGGCCGCGGCGCACGGTGGCCTCCACCGACCCGCGCACCGCGGCGGGCAGCTCGCTGCTCACGCCGGCCGGCTCCAGCAGCCGCGGCAGCAGCGCGGCGAGCCCGTCCGCGCCGAGCCGGGTGGAGACGTAGGAGGCCGAGCCGCCGTCGGTGGAACGCCGGGTGACCGCCGGCCTGCCCGCGTGGATGCCGGTGCGGTAGCGGGCGAGGACCTCGGTCCGCTCCCCGGTCACCTCGATCTGGTCCGTCCACAGCGTGCCCGCGCCCGCGCCGTCCAGTTCCACGCTCTGCCCGGCCGGCAGCGGACCGAACTCCTCCACGCGGATGCCGAGCAGCTCGCGCAGCGCGCCCGGGTGGCCGCCGAGCCAGACGTGGTCGTTCTCGTCGACGACACCGGAGAAGTACGTGGTGACCAGGTGCCCGCCCTGCTCGGCGTACCGGGTGAGGTCCTTGGCCAGCGCGGCCGGGACCATGTGCAGCACGGGCGCGATCAGCACGCGGTGGCGGCTCAGGCCGGCGCCGGTGGGGACGACGTCGGCGCGGATGCCGAGGGAGAGCAGCGCCGAGTACCAGTCGAGCGCCTCCCGGTGGTAGTCGAGCAGGGAGGTGGGGTGCGAGTCCTGCTCGCTCGCCCACCACGACTCCCAGTCGAAGAGGATGCCGACCTCGGCGGGCTCCCGTTCGCTCCCGGCGACCGGCGCGAGCGTCTTCAGGGTGTCGCCGAGGGCGGTGACCGCGCGGAAGACGTCGCTGTCGGGGCCGGCGTGCGGGACCATCGCCGAGTGGTACTTCTCGGCACCGGCCACCGACTGGCGCCACTGGAAGAAGCAGACCGCGTCGGCGCCGTGGGCGACGTGGGTCAGCGAGTCCCGGGCCAGCTCCCCGGGGCGCTTGGCCCGGTTGACGGGCTGCCAGTTCACCGCGCTGGTGGAGTGCTCCATCAGGAACCAGGGCCGGCCGCCCGCGATGCCGCTGGTCAGGTTCGCCGAGAAGGACAGCTCGTCGCGGTCCCGGGGACCGGGCACCACGTAGTGGTCGTTGGCGACGAAGTCGACCTCGCCGGCCCAGTCCGCGTAGTTCATGCCCTTGGTGCCCGGCATCACCATGAAGTTGGTGGTGACGGGCACTCCGGGCGTCAGCTCGCGCAGGATCCCGCGCTCCGCCAGCAGGTGGTCCTTGAGCGCGTCCGAGGAGAAGCGCTTGAAGTCCAGCTGCTGGGTCGGGTTCGGGTGGGAGGCGGCCAGCCGGGGCGGCAGGACCTGCTCCCAGTCGCTGTAGCGCTGCGACCAGAACGCCGTGCCCCAGGCGTGGTTGAGGGCGTCCGTCGTGCCGTAGCGGGAGCGCAGCCAGTCGCGGAAGGCGCGGGCCGCGTCGTCGGAGTAGTCGTAGACGTTGTGGCAGCCCAGCTCGTTGTTGACGTGCCAGGCGACCAGGGCGGGGTGACCCGCGTAGCGGGCGGCCAGCTCCCGGACCAGGCGCAGGGCGTGCTCGCGGAAGACGGGGGAGGTGGGGCGCCAGTGCTGGCGGGCGCCCGGCCACAGGGTCTCGCCCCGGTCGGTGACCGGGAGGATCTCGGGGTGCGCGGTGGTCAGCCAGGGCGGCGGCGAGGCGGTGGCGGTGGCCAGGTCGACGCCGACCCCGTGCGCGTGCAGCAGGTCCATCACCTCGTCGAGCCAGGCGAAGTCCCAGGTGTCGGGGCCGGGCTGGAGGCGGGCCCAGGAGAAGATGCCGAGCGACACGATGTTGACACCCGCCTCGCGCATCAGCCGTACGTCCTCCTCCCACACCTCCCGGGGCCACTGCTCGGGGTTGTAGTCGGCGCCGTAGGCGAGGCGGTGGGTCGGCGCGCCGTCCGGTCCGTGGTGCAGGCGGGACAGGAGGGTGGAGATCATGGCGGTCCTTCCGGTGTGCTGCCCGGGCTACTTCGCGACGGTGAAGCCCTGCTTGTTGCCGTAGTCGACCGAGGCCTGCTGCCAGGACTTCAGGCCCTCGGCCAGCGTGGTGCCGGAGACGTAGGCCTTGCCGACGGTGTCGTTGAAGATCGAGTTCGCGTACACCTGGTAGGGGAGGTACGACCAGTCGTCGGCGACGTTCGCGGCCGACTCGGCGAAGATCTTGTTGGCCTTCTGGCCGCCGAAGTAGTCGAACGCGGTGTCCTGGAAGGCGGTGGACTGCAGGTCGGCGGTGGTGGCGGGGAACGCCCCGTTCTCCAGGCGGGTCGCCACGCCGTCACCGGCGCTCGCGTACTCGACGAAGGCGTAGGCCAGTGCCTCGTTCTTGCCGAGTTCCGGCAGCGCGAGCGCGCTGCCGCCGTTCTCCGCGCTCGACCTGCCGTCCGCGCTCCACTGCGGCAGCGGCGCGACGCGCCAGTCGCCGGCCGCCTCCTTCACGCCCGAGACGAGGTTGGCGGGCATCCAGGCGCCGGTGGCGAGGGTGGCTATGGTGCCGTCGCCGAGGGCCTTGTACCAGTCGTCGGTCCACGGGTTGACGGGCGCGAGGAGCTTCTCGTCGATGAGTTTCTGCCAGGTGTCGGTGTACGTCTTGGCGCCCTCGTCGGAGAAGTCGATCCCCACCTTGGTGCCGTTCACCGTGTACGGGCGCGAACCGGCCTGCCAGAGCAGGCTGGTGGTGACCCCGGCGTCGCCCGTGTCGGCGGTGATGTACGCCTTCGGGTCGGCCTTGTGCAGGTCGCGGGCGGCGTCCAGGTACTCGGCCCACGTGGTGGGCGTCTCGATGCCGTACTTGTCGAAGACCTTCTTGTTGTAGAACAGGGCCATCGGACCCGAGTCCATCGGCAGGGCGTGGACGCGGTTGGTGCCGGCCTGGACACCCTGCCACGGGCCCGGCGAGAACTTGGCGGACAGCTTGCCCGCTCCGAAGTCCTCCAGGTCGGTCAGCTGCTTGGTCAGTGCGTACTGGCCCATCGCGTAGTACTCGATCTGGGCGACGTCCGGGACGCCCTTCTTCGCCGAGATCGCGTTCTGCAGGGCGGTGTACTGGTCGTTGTTGGTGCCCGCGTTGACCAGTTCGACCTCGACCCCGGGATGCTTCTTCTCGAAGTCGGCCGCCACCTGCTTGAGCGTGGGCTCCCAGGCCCACACCGTGAGGGTGCCGCCCTTCTCCAGGGCCGCCCGGATGTCGTCCTGGGACACGGATTTCTGTCCGGACCCGCCGGACTCGTCCCCGCAGGCGGTGACTCCCAGGGCGAGCGCGCAGACGAGTCCGATACCGCGCAGCAGGCGGCGCGAGTGCTTGGGCATGGGCGGGTTTCCACTTCTGACGAGGAGAGGACGAGGAGAGGGACGAGGAGAGAGCGAGGGGCGCGGACGACAGGAGGGCGGGAGGAAGGCGGGCGGGGTCACTCCTTGACGCTTCCGGCGGCGAGTCCGGACCGCCAGTACTTCTGGAGCAGCAGGAAGGCGGCGATCAGCGGCACGATGGTGAGGAGGGACCCCGTGACGACCAGGTTGAAGACGGCCTCGCCGCCCGCGGTCGCGGCCTGGGCGTTCCAGCTGCCGAGGCCGAGGGTCAGCGGATACCAGTCGGGGTCCTTGAGCATGACCAGCGGCAGGAAGTAGTTGTTCCAGGTGGCGACCATGGTGAACAGCAGCACGGTGACGATGCCCGGCGCCAGCAGCGGCAGGGCGACCGTGAAGAAGGTGCGCACCTCGCCCGCGCCGTCGATGCGGGCGGCCTCCATCAGCTCGGCCGGCACCGCCTCGGTCGCGAACACCCACATCAGGTACAGGCCGAACGGCGAGACCAGCGACGGGACGATCACCGCCCAGGGCGTGTTGGTGAGCCCCATCCGGCTGAACATCAGGAAGGTCGGCACCGCGAGTGCCGTCCCCGGCACGGCCACCGCGCCGATCACGACGGCGAAGACGGCCCGCCGGCCCGGGAAGTCGAACTTGGCGAGCGCGTAGCCGCCGAGCACGGCGAGGAAGGTGGCGCCGCCCGCGCCGAGCCCCACGTACAGCACGGTGTTGAGCAGCCAGCGGGTGAAGACGCCGTCGTCGTAGGTGAACGTCCGGCCGATGTTGTCCCACAGCGCGAAGTCGCCGTCGAACCAGAGACCGAAGGAACGGGACAGGCCCTCCTGTGTCTTGGTGGCGCTGAAGGCGAGCCAGACCAGCGGGACCAGGCTGTACAGGAGCACCAGAGAGGTGAGCAGCGTCAGCAGGACGCTGCGCCGGGGCCGGTCGGCCGAGTGGCGGCGCCGCGGGGCGCGCAGCCGGGGCGCGGAGCGCGGGCGGCCGGACGGCACGGCCGCGGAGGGCCCGGAGGCGGTGACGGCGGGAGGGGCCATGGCCGCTCACCCTCCCTTGCGCATGCCGCGCAGCTGGACGACGTAGGCGATGGCCATCGTGATCAGCCCCATGACGATGGCGACCGTCGCGGAGTAGTTGTGCTGCTGTCCGTTGAAGGAGAGCGAGTACGTGTAGAAGTTCGGCGTGTAGTCGGTGGTCACGGCGTTGGGCGCCAGCGGCTGGAGGATGCTGGGTTCGTTGAAGAGCTGGAAGCTGCCGATGACCGAGAAGATGGTGGCGATGACCAGGGCGCCGCGGATGGCCGGCAGCTTGATGGCGGTGATCACGCGGAGCTGCCCGGCGCCGTCGATCTGCGCCGCCTCGTACAGCGAGTGCGGTACGACCCGCAGCGCGGCGTAGAAGATCAGCATGTTGTAGCCGACGAACTCCCAGGTGACGATGTTGCCGATGGAGGCGAGCACCAGGCCGGGGGAGAGCGGGTCGGGCAGGGAGACGCCCAGCGCGTCGTTGACGTCGCCGACCAGGCCGAAGCGGGTGCCGTACATGAAGCCCCACATCAGGGTCGCCACCACGGCGGGCACGGCGTACGGCAGGAAGATCGAGACGCGGAAGAAGTCCCGTCCGTACAGGCGCCCGCTGTCCAGCGCCAGGGCCACGAGGAGCGCGATGCCGAGCATGACCGGGACCTGCACGGCGAGGAAGAGCGAGATGCGGCCCAGTGCGGCCCAGAACCGCTCGTCGCCGAGCGCCTGGCGGTAGTTGTCCAGGCCCACGAAGGTGTTCCCGCCGATGAGCCGGTCGCGGAAGAGGCTCAGGTAGAGGGAGTACCCGATCGGCGCGAGGAACACGAGGGCGAACACGGCGACGAACGGGCCGAGGAACCCCCACCCGGTCCAGGAACGGCGGCTCCGTGCGGCGCGCGGCGGGGCCGGCCGCGGTGCGGCGGCGCCCGGCGACAGCGGCGTGGTCATGTCGTCCTCCGCTCGTCCACCGTCCCGGAGCCACGGGACGTTGGCGTGAACAGACCGCCGACGGGTCGGGTGCCGGGTGTCATGTTTGCGTAAACATTGCGCTGGCGGCATGTTTACACTCCTCCGAGGACGGGGGTCAAGGGCCCCCGGCCCACCGCGGGTTCGGGTTGCGGTGCGAGTGCGGCGGAGAGGTGGCGGACGGCGGGTGGACACGGCTGAGGGGACCGCGGAGCCGCGGGGAGCGGGTGTGCGACGCGGGCGCGGGGGCCGGGTGCCGACGGCGTCCATGGCGGACGTGGCCCGGCTGGCGGGGGTCTCCTCGCAGACCGTCTCCAGGGTCTCCAACGGCTACGCCGGCGTGACCGAGGAGACCCGGCGGCAGGTGCTGGCGGCCATGAAGGAGCTGGGCTACCGGCCCAACAGCGCGGCCCGGGCCCTCAAACGCGGTGAGTTCCGCACCATCGGCGTCATCACCTTCTCGCTGGCGACGACGGGCAACGTGCGCACCCTGGAGGCGATCGCCACCTCCGCCGCGGGGCACGGGTACGCGGTGACGCTGCTGCCGGTCGCCGTTCCCACCCAGGACGAGGTGCGCGGCGCGTTCACGCGGCTCGGGGAACTGGCCGTCGACGCGGTGGTCGTCATCATGGAGGTCCACCTCCTGGACGCGGCGACCCTCACGCTGCCGCCCCACGTGCCGGTCGTCGTGGTCGACTCCGACGCCGGCGACCACTACACGGTCGTCGACACCGACCAGGCCGGCGGCACCCGCGCCGCCGTCCGCCACCTGCTGGACCTCGGGCACGACACCGTCTGGCACCTGGGCGGTCCCGAGGGCTCCTTCGCCGCCCAGCGCCGCGCCGACACCTGGCGGCACACGCTCGCCGAGGCCGGCCGCACGCCGCCACCGCTCGTGCGGGGCGACTGGTCGGCGGAGTCCGGTTACCGGGCCGGTCTCGCACTGGCCGCCCGCCCCGAGTGCACGGCGGTCTTCGCGGCCAACGACCAGATGGCGCTCGGCCTCGTGCGCGCCCTGCACGAACACGGCCGGCGCGTCCCCGCGGACGTCAGCGTGATCGGCTTCGACGACCTCCCCGAGGCCGGGTCGTTCCTCCCTCCGCTGACCACCGTCCACCAGGACTTCGCCGAGGTCGGGCGGCTCTGCGTCGAGGCGGTGCTGCGCAAGATGCGCGAGGGCGGCCCGGAGCGCGGCACCACGCTGGTGCCGACCCGCCTGGTGGCCCGTGCGAGCACGGCGCCGCCGCCCGCGTAGGAGAGCCGCGGCCGATTCCCCTTCGGCGGCGCGGTGCGACGGGCCGGCCCCCTGGCCGGCCGTGCGGTGCCGGGCCGGGGAACGGGCCCCGGTGCCCCGCGCCCGGGCCGGCACACGGGCACGCGAAGGCCGGCACACGGTGCGCAGGCGGTCCGCCTCCGGTTTACGGACGCCCGGGCAGGCAACTCCACAAGCCGACCGACCGACCGACCGACCGACCGCATCCGCCCGGGAGAGCTCTCATGACCCAAGTCGCCGACTATGTGCTCCAGCGCCTGTCCGCGTGGGGCGTGAAGCGTGTGTACGGCTATCCGGGTGACGGCATCAACGGTCTGCTCGGCGCGTTCGACCGTGCCGACGGCGACCCGGAGTTCATCCAGGCACGGCACGAGGAGATGGCCGCGTTCATGGCCTGCGGGCACGCCAAGTTCACCGGTGAGGTGGGCTGCTGCGTCGCCACGTCGGGTCCGGGCGCCGTACACCTGCTCAACGGCCTCTACGACGCCAAGCTCGACCACCAGCCGGTGGTGGCGGTGGTCGGCCAGCAGAAGCGGCTGTCGCTGGGCACCCACTACCAGCAGGAGATCGCGCTGCCCCAGCTGTTCGCGGACGTCTCCGAGTTCTGCGAGACGGTCGTGCACCCCGGTCAGGCCCGGCACGTCATCGACCGCGCCTTCAAGACCGCGCTGACCACCCGGAGCGTCGCCACGATCATCATCCCCAACGACATCCAGGAGGAGGAGGCCCAGCCCTCCCCGCCCAGGGAGCACGGCTCGGTCTTCTCCAGCGTCGGCTGGAGCCGGCCCCGCGTCCTGCCCGACCTCGACGAACTGCGCAAGGCCGCCGACGTCCTCAACGCGGGCGGCAAGGTGGCCATGCTGGTCGGCCAGGGCGCCGCGCAGGCGGAGGCCGAGGTGATGGAGGTCGCCGAACTGCTCGGCGCCGGCGTCGCCAAGGCCCTGCTGGGCCGCGAGGTGCTGCCCGACGACCTGCCGTACGTCACCGGCCCCATCGGTCTGCTGGGCAGCAAGGCCAGCGACAAGATGATCAAGGGCTGCGACACCCTGCTCATGGTCGGCAGCAGCTTCCCGTACGCGGAGTGGCTGCCGGAGGAGGGCCAGGCGCGCGGCGTCGAGATCGACATCGACGGCCGCATGATCGGCATCCGCTACCCCATGGACGCCCATCTCGTCGGCGACTCCAGGGAGACCCTGCGCGCCCTGATCCCGATGCTCGACCGCAAGAAGGACCGCGGCTGGCGGGAGAAGATCGAGAAGGACGTCCGGGAGTGGCACGACCTGTGCGACCGCTGGGCGGGCGAGCACTTCGGCAAGTCGATCAACCCGCAGTCCGTCGCCGCCGAGCTCTCGCCGCGACTGCCCGACGACGTGATCCTCACCGCCGACTCCGGCTCGGGCACCAACTGGTGGGCGCGTCACCTCAAACTCCGCGACGGCATGCGCGCCTCGCTCTCCGGCACGCTCGCCACGATGGGCCCGGGAACGCCGTACGCCATCGCGGCCCGGTTCGCCCACCCGGAGCGGCCGGTGATCGCCTTCGTCGGGGACGGCGCGTTCCAGATGAACGGCATGAACGAGATGATCACCGTCAAGCGCTACCTGGACCGCCTGTCCGGCCAGGCCCCTCTGATCTTCTGCGTCTTCAACAACCAGGACCTCAACCAGGTCACCTGGGAACAGCGCGCCATGGCGGGGGACCCCAAGTACCCCGGCTCCCAGGACATCCCCGACGTGCCCTACGCCGCCTACGCGGAACTGCTCGGTCTGAAGGGCATCGTCTGCGAGGACCCCAAGAAGGTCGGCGCCGCCTGGGACGAGGCGCTCGCCGCCGACCGGCCCGTGGTCCTGGAGTTCAAGGTGGACGCGGAGATCGCGCCGATCCCGCCGCACATCATGAAGGAGCAGGGCAAGAAGGCAGTCAAGGCGGCGCTGCACGACCCGGAGGCCACCGGCATCGCCACCAAGGGCGTACGCCAGAAGCTCACCGAGTACGCCGGGCACCTCCCCGGCCGGGGAAAGAAGTGAGCGGCGCGCGCACCCCGCGGGACGGACGGCGCCACGGCACCGAGGTCGTCGTCGTCACCGGGGCCGGCGGCGGCGTCGGCCGGGCCACCGCGCGGGCCTTCGGCGCCCGCGGCAGCGCCGTCGCCCTGATCGCGCGCGGCGAGTACGCCCTCGCACGCGCGGCCGAGGAGGTCCGCGAGGCCGGCGGGCGGGCGCTGCCGCTGGTCGTGGACGTGGCGGACCCGGACGCCGTCGAGGCGGCCGCCGCCCGGGTCGAGGAGGAACTGGGGCCCATCGACGTATGGGTGAACGCCGCCTTCTCCACCGTCTTCGCCCCCGTCGAGGAGATCCGGCCCGAGGAACTGCGCCGGGCCACCGAGGTGACGTACTTCGGCTTCGTCCACGGCACCCAGGCGGCCCTGCGCCGGATGACCCCGCGCGACCGCGGCGCCATCGTCCAGGTCGGCTCGGCGCTGGCCCGGCGCAGCGTCCCGCTCCAGGCGGTGTACTGCGGGGCCAAGCACGCCATCCAGGGGTTCACCGAGTCGCTACGCTGCGAGCTGCTCCACGACCGCAGCGGCGTGCGGGTGACCATGGTGCAGATGCCCGGCCTCAACACCCCCCAGTTCAGCTGGGTCCTCAGCCGGCTGCCCCGGCATCCGCGCCCGGTGGCCCCGGTGTACCAGCCCGAGGTCGCGGCCGAGGCGGTGCTCCACGCCGCCGACCACCCCGAGCGGCGCGAGTACTGGGTCGGCGGCTCCACCGTCGCCACCCTGCTCGGCCAGATGCTCTTCCCGGGGCTGCTCGACCGCTACCTGGGCCGCACCGGGTACGACGGGCAGCAGACCGGCCGGCCGGTCGACGCGTCGCGGCCGGTCAACCTGTACGAGCCCGCCGACGGCGGCGCTCCGCACGACTACGGCGCGCACGGCGTGTTCGACGACGAGGCGCATCCGCGCAGCGCCCAGTTCTGGCTCTCCCGCCACCGCGGGCCGCTCGCCCTGGCGGGTGCCGCGACCGCGGCGGCGGGCGCGGCCGTGGCCGGCGGACTGCGCCGCCGCTCCGGATGAGCCGACCCGCCCGGACCGGCCCCGGACCGGGCGGCGGGAGGAGCCGGGGAGGGTCAGTCCGGCTCCCGGTCGATGGTGCGGGTCCACCAGTGGTGCTCGCAGAACCAGTGCCCGACCATCGCCCCGCCGAAGACGACGAACCCGACGCCGATCAGCCAGGACTCGACCACGAGCACGATGCCGACGGTGCCGTAACTGATCGCGTTGTCGAGGATGAGCGGCGTGAAGACCAGGTAGGAGAAGCCGCGCAGGCCGATGAGCCCCACCATGGTCGCCAGCGCCCCCGGCAGCAGATCCCGCCAGCGGACCTGACTGCCCAGCAGGAAGTGCTGGCCCCACCAGAAGAACAGGATGCCGGTGGCGGTGGACAGCGCGATCCGCGCCGACCCGTGCAGGGCCGTCCGGGTCTGCACCTCCTGGTAGAGGTACGCGGTCAGCGCGACCACCCAGGTCGCCTGGCGCCAGACGCGGTGCCAGGGGCCGGAGGGCAGCCCCCAGACGCGTTCGTAGCCGTTCTGGACGCTCGCCGCGAAGGACACGCCGAACACGGCGAGCAGCACGCCGCCCCATACGCTGGTCGTGCCGACGACCTTGGTCGGCGGGCTGACGATGTCGGTCAGGACCCGCGCCGAGCGTCCGGACAGGCCCATCCCGTCGGCCAGCCAGGACGCGAACCCGCCGCGTCCCAGCGGATCGGCGGCGGCCACCACGATCAGCAGCGGAGCCAGCGTGACCAGGGCGAGCGTGGCGAAGCCCATGGCGCGGTGCATCAGCTCCAGCTCCCGGCCGCGCGCGACGAGGGCGGACGCGGCCAACCGGTCCCACACACGGTGGAACGGCCGCCACAACCGGTTCACGGGTGCCCCCAGGGCGTCCTTTCGATGGCTCGCGGACGGAAACTGAGTGACCCGGTCCCCGCCCCCACAAACCCCCGCCCACCCGGACGGCCCCCGCCCGGGCCGGGCGGAGCCGGGGGACCGGCCCCGGCGGCCCGGTCGTCGACTGCCTCCAGGCCGACGTCACCCGCTGCGGCGGCATCACCGGCGTGCCGGAGGTCGCCGGTCTGTCGGGCGTCCGGCACCTGGACCTGTCCGCGCACTGCGCGCCCGCCGTCTTCGCCCACGCCTTCTGCGCGGTGCGCCGGCTGCGGCACCTGGAGTACTTCCACGACCACGTGCGCGTCGAGCAGCTGCTGTTCGACGGCACCCTGTCGCCCGAGGACGGAGCCCTGCGCCCCGACACCGGCCGGCCCGGCCCCGGCCTGGAGGTCAGGTGGGCCGACGTGGAGCCGTACCGCGTGCGCGGCACGCGGCCGGCCTGAGCGGGTCCGGCCGGGCCCCCGCCCCGGGCGGGCGCCGGTCAGGGGTCCATGCCCTGCTGCTCCCGCAGGCGCTCGTTGTGCCAGGCGATGGCGGCGCGTATCTGTGGCTCCCGGAGGCCGGTGCGGGAGCCGAGCTGGTCCAGCGAGAGGGCGGGCGGGCCCGTGGTCAGGGCCCGGGTGAGCTTCGCCGCCCACAGCTCCTCGTCCACGAACGGCCGGTCCCCGTACCCCTTCTTGATCACGTCGAAGTGGTCGTCGGAGCACGTGGTGACGAGCCGCAGCCCGTCGAACCACTCGTTGGTGGCGTGCACCGCGGAGGAGTCCGGCACATAGCCGCTCACGGACTCGTCCTCGGGGAAGACCCTGGCGCACAGGTCGCACAGCTCCGTCGGGACCGGCCGCTCGGTCCGGCGGCCCTTCCTGCCCTTGCGCTTCCACATGGCGACTCCCGGGATGCCACACAGCAGTCTCGACGCCGGTGTGCCCGTACCGATCGGCGTCCGGAATGTCGGAGTTACCGGCAGGAGTGGAGGTAAACGCCGGGGGCGGTCAGGGAAGCGCGCCCCGCTCGCAGACCTGCCGGGCGACCTCGCGGAGCTTGACGTTGTTGTCCTGCGAGTACCGGCGCAGCGTGGCGAAGGCCTGCTCCTCGCCGATCCGGTGGCTGCCCATCAGGATGCCCATGGCCTCCCCGATGAGGTGCCGGGTCCCGACGGCCTCCTGCAGCTGGGCGTGCGTGCGGGCGCTGGAGAAGGCGACCGCCGCGTGCGAGGCCAGCAGCCAGCCGGCCGTCTCGTCGGCCTCGCCGAAGGCGCCGGGCCGGTAGGAGTACAGGTTGAGGGCTCCGAGGTCCTCGTCCTCGGTGAACAGCAGGAACCCCATCATGCTGCCGAGGCCCAGCTTGCGGGCCTCGGGGACGTACTTCGGCCAGTGCTCCGCCTCGCCGTGGAAGTCGCGGATGCGGTACTGCCGCTGCCCGTCGGACGTGCGGGCCGCGTTGAAGCAGGGGCCCTCCCCGAGGCGTCCCTGCAGAGCGTCGCTCTCGACCACCACCTGGTCGGTGGGGGCCAGGGACTGCACCCGGTTGTTCCGAAGGATCAGAATGCCGGCGGCGTCGCAGTCCTCGATCAGGTCGGTGGCCGAACCGGTGATCCGCTCCAGCGTGTCCGTCACCGATTCCTGGGCCAGCAGATCCCGTGCCAGTGACGCCATGTGCTCCGCGAACTCGCGCCAGTCCAATGTGGTACCTCCTGTACCTCCTCGCTCTTCGCAGTGTGCCCGTTGAAGCCGAGGCCGAACGGGGAAGGGCGCGTCGGCGCATCTTGTTTCACCGTACACGTAAATGCATAATGCGCTTATGGACAGGGCCCGTGAGCAGGAGACGCCGCCGACCTCCCCGGACGACCTGATCGTCGCCGTCGAGCGGATGGTCCGGTACGTGCGGCAGAGCGCCCGTACCGGCTCCCTGAGTACGGCCGCCTCCTCGGCGCTGGGCAGGCTGGAGCGCGAGGGCCCGCAGCGGCTGACCGAACTGGCCAGGGCCGAGGGCGTCTCCCAGCCGAACATGACCCAGCTCGTCACCCGCCTGGAGCGCGCGGGCCTGGTCCGGCGCACCGCCGACGCCAGGGACGGCCGCGGCGTACTCGTCGCGGTGACCTCCACCGGCCTCGAGGTCGTCGCCCGGCGGCGCGCCGAGCGTGCACGCGCCCTCGAACAGCTCATGGAGGACATGACCGGCCCGGAGCGGCAGGCCACCACCACCGCGCTCCTGGCCCTGGCCAGGGTCGTCGAGAACCGTCAGGAAACCTCGGAGGAACACCGCGCATGAGTGCATCGCCGGCACAGGGCACACCGCAGGGACAGGGCGCAGCGCACGACAGGCCGGGCGGGCCGTTCCGGCAGCCCAAGGCCGTCTGGGCCGTCGCCTTCGCCTGTGTCATCTCGTTCATGGGCATCGGCCTGGTCGACCCGATCCTCCCGGCCCTCGCGGACAGCCTCGACGCCACGCCCAGCCAGGTGTCCCTGCTCTTCAGCAGCTACCTGATCGTCACCGCCGTGGCCATGCTGATCGTCGGCTGGGTCTCCAGCCGCATCGGTGCCAAGCGCACCCTGGTCACCGGCCTCGCGATCATCGTCGTCTTCGCCGCCCTCGCGGGCACCACCGACTCCATCAACGGCATAGTCGGCTTCCGCGCCGGCTGGGGGCTCGGCAACGCCCTGTTCATCGCCACCTCGCTGGCGGTCATCGTGGCCTCCGCGAGCGGCGGCTTCGGCGGCGCGATCATCCTCTACGAGACCGCCCTCGGCCTCGGCATCGCCGTCGGACCCCTGCTCGGCGGCGAACTGGGCGCCATCAGCTGGCGCGGCCCCTTCTTCGGCGTCGCCGTCCTGATGGCGATCGCCCTCGTCGCCACCATCGTGCTCGTGCCCGACCTGCCCAGGCCCAAGCGGGTCACCTCGCCCCTCGCCCCGCTGAAGGCCCTGCGCCACCGCGGCCTGCTCACCATGGGCATCATGGCTCTGCTGTACAACTGGGGCTTCTTCACCATGCTCGGCTACGCCCCGTACCCGATGGAGCTGGACGCCCACGAGCTCGGCCTGGTCTTCACCGCCTGGGGCCTGCTGGTCGCCGCCTTCAGCGTCTTCTTCGCCCCGCGCCTGCAGGCCCGCTACGGCACCGCGCCCGTCCTGTACGCCAACCTGCTCGGCCTCGGCGTCGTGATGGCCGTCATCGCGGCCGGCGTCACCACGCCCACCACGGTGATCGTCGCGGTGATCGTCAGCGGCGCCTTCATCGGCATCAACAACACCCTCACCACCCAGGCCGTCATGCTCGTCTCGCCCGTCGAGCGCCCCGTGGCCTCCTCCGCCTACGGATTCCTGCGCTTCATCGGCGGCGGCCTGGCCCCCTACGTCGCCGGAAAGCTCGCCGACGCCACCGATCTGAGCGTCCCGTTTTACCTGGGCGCCGCCACCTTCCTGCTCGCCATCCCGGTCCTGGCCGGCGGCCACCGGCTGCTGCGCGAGGCCGAGGCGGGCACCGGCGACGCCGAGACCGTGACCCCGTCGCTCACCCCCGTGGCCCCGCACGTCCCGGCCACGGGCGGCGGGCAGCCGGTCGTCGTCGCCGTCGGCGCCCACGACCGGGCGGCCGCCGTCGTCGACAGCGCGGCCCGGCTCGCCCGCGACACCGGCAGCCCGCTCGAGGTCGTCCACGTACGGCAGACCGCCGTCGTCGAGGAACAGGCCGTCGTCACCGAGAGCGACGAGGAGGCCCGACGGGCCGTCACCGCGCACCTCGACCGGCTCCGGGAGGCGGGCGTCGCCGCCACCGGCCAGATCCTCGACGGGGTCGGCGACCACGCCGCCGCGGGCCGCGCCCTGGCCCGGCACGCCACCGAGGTCCGGGCCCGGACGGTCGCGGTCGGGCGGTCCCCGCGCGGCCCGCTGGCCCAGTTCGCCGACGGCAGCTTCACCAGCGCGCTCACCCACGCGGCCGCCTGCACCGTCGTCCTCGTCGACCCCGACGAGGAGCCGCGGGCGCTGACGGCGCGGTCCCTGACGGAACTGCGCGCCGAGGCGCGCTGAGCCTCAGCGCCGGATGAGACCGAGAGCGGTGGCGGCGGCGACCGCGGCGGTGCGGGAGTCCACGTCCAGCTTGGCGTAGACCCGGGCCAGGTGGGACTTGACCGTGCCCTCGGTCAGGTGCAGCCGCTCACCGACGTGCTGGTTGGACAGGCCCTCGGCGACCAGGGAGAGCACCTCCGTCTCGCGGCGGGTCAGCGAGGTGTGCGGCTCGCGCAGGCGGGTCATCAGGCGGTCCGCGACCGTCGGCGCGAGGGCGGTCCGGCCCGCCGCGGCGGTGCGCACCGCCGCCGCGAGCTCCTCCGGCGGGGCGTCCTTGAGGAGGTAGCCCGTGGCACCGGCCTCGATGGCCGGCAGCGTGTCGGCGTCGGTGTCGTACGTGGTGACGATCAGCACGCGCGGTGCCCCGGGCCGCGCGGTGATCGCGGCGGTGGCCCGGGCGCCGTTCATGCCCCTGCCGAACCTCAGGTCCATCAGGACGACGTCGATGTCGCCGAGCCCCGCCCGCTCGACGGCCTCCTCGGCGGTCGCGGCCTCGGCGGCCACGGTGATGCCCTCCTCGGTCTCCAGCACCGCGCGCAGCCCGGCGCGGACCACGGGGTGGTCGTCGGCGAGCAGCAGCCGGATCGGCATCGGGTCGGAATCGGTCACGGCTGGGCCTCGGGTTCGTCGTCGGTGGCGGGCGGCAGCGGGAGCCGCGCGACGAGCGCGGTGCCGCGCCCGGGGGCGGACTCGACGGTGAGCGTGCCGTCCAGGGCGTGCACCCGGGCCCGCATCGCGGCCAGCCCGTAGCCCCCGCCCTCGGGACCGGGCGGGGACACCGCGGCGGGGTCGAACCCCACGCCGTCGTCGGTGACGTCCAGCACGACGGCGTCGCCCTCGTGGCTCAGGGTCACCTCGGCGCGAGCGGCGCGGGCGTGCGCGAGGGTGTTGGCCAGCGCCGACTGGGCGACGCGCAGCAGCGCCACCTCGTGCGCGGTGGACAGGGGGCGGGGCCGCCCGGCGAGACGGAGGCGGACCTCGGTCCCGTGCCGCTCGCCGGTGGCGGCGCACAGCCTCTCCAGCGCGCCGGCGAGGGTCGTCCCGTCCAGCGCCGGCGGGGAGAGGGCGGCGACGAACCGGCGGGCCTCGGCGAGGTTGTCCACGGCGGCCTGCCTGGCCTGCCCCACGTACCCGGCCGCGGGGCCCGGCCGGTCGGGCAGCGCCCGCTCGGCGGCCCGGAGCAGCAACTGGATGCTGGACAGCCCCTGGGCGAGGGTGTCGTGGATTTCCCGGGCCAGTCGCTGGCGCTCCTGGAGCATTCCGGCGGTCCGCTGGGCGTCGGCCAGGTCGGCCCGGGTGGCGGTCAGCTCCTCGATGAGCCGTCGGCGCCGCTCGCTCTCCCGGTACAGCGCCTGGTAGCCCCAGACCACCGCCACGGCGACGGCGGCCCCGAGCGCCGGACCGATCACGACGGCCGCCGTGACCGTTCCCCGGTGGGCGGAGAACGCCGCCACCGCCGCGACCGCCGTCGCGGTCACCGCGACGAGCCCGGCACGGCGGGAGAGCAGATGGAGCTGGACGAAGTACAGCGGGAACGCCAGCCACACGCCCTCCGCGGACAGGGCGAGCAGCACGAGCCACACCGCGCCGACGGCGGCCAGCCACAGCGCGGCACCGCGGCGGGAGGCGCGGACGGCGTCGAGCGCGGGGCCCACCGCGTAGACCGCCCCGACCGCCACGGCCGCGGCGCACACCGCGGCCGCGTGCGGCCGGCCGTCCGGTACCGCCCGCACCGCGGCCAGGACGAGCAGACCGGCCACGAGCAGGTGCAGGCACCAGTTGAGGGCCCGGGTGGTGGGAGTCGGAGCGTTCACGATCGTCCCAGCCTACGGACCGCGCCGGGCCCGGGCATCTGTCGAAAGGTGCAAGCCGGCCCGCACCGTCCGGCCCGCGAAGTGCCCGCCCCGGAGCGATGCCGGCGCCGCCTCCGGACGGCGAGGCTGGGGGACGCGGCGCACCGCCGCGATCACCGGTGCCGTGCCGCGGCACCCTCCCACCGCTGTCGAAAGGCCGGGCGAAGACGTGTTTGTCGCCTTGAGAGACCTGACGTTCGCCAAGGGGCGGTTCGCCCTGATGGGCGGCGTCGTCGTACTGATCACCCTGCTGGTCGGGCTGTTGTCCGGGCTGACGGCGGGCCTGGCCCGGGAGAACGTCTCCGCCGTCACCGCCCTGCCGGCCGACCGGATCGCCTTCGCCGCGCCGGGCGCCGGCCAGGACCCGTCGTACGCGGACTCCACCGTCACCGAGGCCCAGTGGACCCGGTGGGCCGAGGCGCCCGGCGTCCGCCGGGCCGAACCCCTGGGCATCACCACCACGAGGGCGGGCGCGGGCGACGGGAGCACCGGGGTGACCGTGTTCGGCGTCCGGCCCGGCTCGCACCTGGCTCCGGACGGCGCCCCGGTCGACGACCGTACGGTGGCGGTGCCGCCCTCCGTGGCCGACGTGCTCGGCGTGCGCGCGGGCGACACCCTCACGCTGGCCGGCCGGTCGCTCACCGTCGCCGCCACCGGCCACGACGTCTCCTTCAGCCACACGCCCGTGGTGTGGACGAGCCTGCGCACCTGGCAGGCCGTCGCCCCGCCGGCCGCCGACGGGCCCGCGGCGACGGTGATCGCCCTGGACACCGGCTCCCGGGCCGACCTCGCGGCGACCGACCGGGCGGCGGGCACCGAGACCGTGACGAAGGGCGAGTCGCTCTCCGCGATCGGCTCCTACAGCTCCGAGAACGGCTCGCTGCAGCTGATGCGCGGCTTCCTGTTCGCCATCTCCGCCCTGGTCGTCGGCGCCTTCTTCACCGTGTGGACCATCCAGCGCGGCGGTGACATCGCCGTGCTCAAGGCGCTGGGCGCCACCACCGCCGCACTGCTGCGGGACGCGCTCGGCCAGGCCGCGGTGCTGCTGGTCGGCGGCACCCTCGTCGGCACCGCAGCGGCCGCCGCGATCGGCGCCGCCGTCTCCGGTTCCGCCGTCCCCTTCGACCTGTCCCCGGCCACCGTCCTGGTCCCGGCCGCCGTGCTGGTGCTCCTCGGCGGCCTCGGGGCGGGCCTCGCCGTCCGCCGCATCACCTCCGTGGACCCGCTGACCGCCCTGGGGAGCGCCCGATGAGCCTGATCCTGACCGACGTCACCCTGACCCACCCCGACGGGGACGGCCGCCTCACCGCCCTCGACCGCGTCACCCTGGAGGTGCCCGGAGGCGGTCTGACCGCCGTGGTCGGTCCCTCCGGCTCGGGCAAGTCCAGCCTGCTGGCCGTCGCCGCCACGCTGATCACCCCCGACTCGGGCACCGTCGCCGTCGACGGCACCGACACCACCGGGCTGAGCCGGGGCGAGCTGGCCGGCCTGCGCCGGCACCGGATCGGCATCGTCTTCCAGCAGCCCAACCTGCTGCCGTCGCTCACCGCCGCCGAGCAGCTCCAGGTGATGGCCCGTCTCGACGGACGCAGGCCGCGCTCCGCCCGCGGCCGGGCCCTCGAACTCCTCGACGCCGTCGGCCTCGCGGACCACGCCGGCCGGCGGCCCCATCAGCTCTCCGGGGGCCAGCGCCAGCGGGTCAACATCGCCCGTGCCCTCATGAACGACCCGGGTGTGCTGCTCGTCGACGAACCCACCAGCGCCCTCGACCACGAGCGGGGCGCCGCCGTCGTCGACCTGATCACCCGCCTCACCCGGGAACGGGGCACCGCCACGGTGCTGGTGACCCACGACCGCGCGCAGCTGGCCGCGGCCGACCGGGTCGCGCGGCTGCACGACGGCCGGCTGAGCCCGCCCGCTCCGGCCGGCTGACCGCTGGCTCAGCCGCCGCCGTCCGGCGCCGGGAGCAGCCGGTCGGCCGCGCCCGGCGGCTGGACGCGCATACCCGGACGCCGCCGGTGCACGGTCAGGTACGTCACCCCGTCCGGACCGGCGACGACGGACCGGGCCGAGCCGTGCGGCAGCCACGCCAGCAGGCCCGCCCGCAGGGCCCGTTCCCCGTCGGCGCAGACCAGCGCCGCGGTGCCGTCCAGGACGTGCAGCAGTACGTCCAGGTCCGGTTCCGTGTGCGTGTCCACCCGTCCCGACGGCGGGATGCGGACGACGTTGGCGTCGAGCTGGCGCCCGGGCTCCGCGAGCCGCCACCGGGCGCCGCTCGTGTCCTCGCCGTCCGCCGGCCGCAGCCCGTCGGTGTCGCACAGAATCCGGGGGAGGGGAGGGCCCGGGTCCGCGGGCGCACCGCCGTCCTGCGCGGTCATCGGCAGTCACCACCCGTCCGGCGTCCGGTGACGCATTCCACAAGGTCATCTCCGAGAGCAAACACGAATCCATTATGCGTATTTGATAGCGTCACGGCCGTGCGGCTGACGAAGTTCACCGACCTGGCGCTGCGTTCCGTGATGCGCCTGGCGGTCGTGAAAGACGGTGACGATCCCCTGACCACCCGCGAGGTGGCCGAGGCCGTCGGAGTGCCGTACACCCACGCCGCCAAGGCCATCACCCGCCTGCAGCACCTCGGGATCGTCGAGGCGCGGCGCGGGCGCGGCGGCGGGCTGACGCTGACCGGACCGGGGCACCGCGCCTCGGTGGGCCGGCTGGTGCGCGACCTGGAGGGCGAGGGCGAGGTGGTCGACTGTGAGGGCGGCTCGCCGTGCCCGCTGCGCGGCGCCTGCCGTCTCCGCGGCGCCCTGCGCGAGGCCCAGGAGGCGTTCTACGCCGCGCTCGACCCGCTGACCGTCGCCGACCTGGTGGCCTCGCCGACCGGACCGGTCCTGATCGGACTGTCGAACCGCCCTCCGGGCTGACCGGGGGGCGACAGGAGGTGGCCCCCGAGCCGTCTCTTGTGACTCAAAACACGAATCTGAAATGCCAATTAAGGAGTCGCTGTGCTCTCCGAACAGTCCGTCCCCGTAGTCCGGGCCACCCTTCCCGCCGTGGGGGCGTCCATCGGTGACATCACCCGGCTCTTCTACCGGAAGCTGTTCGACGCCCACCCGGAGCTGCTGCGGGACCTGTTCAACCGAGGGAACCAGGCCAACGGGGAGCAGCAGCGGGCCCTGGCCGGCTCCATCGCCGCGTTCGCCGGCCTGCTCCTGGAACACCCCGACGCCCGGCCGGACGTGATGCTCTCCAGAATCGCCCACAAGCACGCCTCCCTCGGTGTCACCTCCGACCAGTACAAGATCGTCCACCGCCACCTGTTCGCCGCGATCGCGGAGGTGCTCGGCGACGCGGTCACCCCCGAGGTCGCCGCGGCCTGGGACGAGGTCTACTGGCTGATGGCCAACGCCCTCATGGCCGTCGAGGCCCGCCTCTACGCGCAGACGGGCGTCGCGGAGGGCGACGTCTGGCGCCGCATGGAGGTCGTCGAACGGCGCGAGGAGAGCGCAGACGCCGTCTCCCTCGTACTGCGCCCGGCCGACGAACACCCCGTGGCACCCTTCCGGCCGGGGCAGTACATCAGCGTCCGCGTCGAACTGCCCGACGGTGCCCGGCAGATCCGCCAGTACAGCCTCTCCGCCGCGCCCGGCCGCTCCGCCCTGCGCGTCACCGTCAAGCGCGTGCGGGCCGACGGCGCTCCCGACGGCGAGGTCTCCTCGTGGCTGCACGCGCGGGCGCACGAGGGCGACGTGCTCACCGTGTCCGCGCCCTTCGGCGACCTGGCCCTGGCCGAGCAGGACGGCCCGCTGCTGCTGGCCTCCGCCGGCATCGGCGTCACCCCGATGCTGGCGATGCTCGACCACCTGGTCGCGGCCGGCGCCACCCGCCCGGTCACCGTCGTGCACGCCGACCGCCGCCCCGCCGACCACGCCCACCGGCAGGAGCAGCGCGACCTGATACGCGCGCTGCCCGACGCGCGTCTCCACCTCTGGTACGAGGAGCCGGGAGAGGGGGCGCCGGACGCGTCGGCCGGCCGCGCCGACCTCACCGGCCTGGACCTGCCCGAGAACCTCACGGTCTACCTGTGCGGCCCGGTTCCCTTCATGCGCGCCGTCCGCGGCGACCTGCTGCGCCGCGGCGTCCGCGCCGAGGCCGTCCACTACGAGGTCTTCGGCCCCGACCTCTGGCTCGGACAGCGGTAGCGGCCCGGCACCCGCCTCCGGGCCTCCGGGAACGCCCCCTGCCTCCCGGTGCGGTCAGGCCACCGCGGTGCAGGCGGTGCTGATGGCGGTGTCGACGCGGGCGTGTACGACCAGCCGGGGACCGCAGCTGTCGGCGTTGTTCTCCAGGAGCCGCCGCACCGGCGCGCTGTGGGCGACGACGGACAGCAGGAGGTCGAGCCGCCCGCACCACTGGTGGGCCCGGAGCACGGCGCTGACCGCGGCGGGCCCGGCGGCCCCGTCGGCCAGCACGATGACGACGGGGGCCGGCTGGTGCGCGTCGACCAGATTGGTGAGGTGCGTGGTCAGCGCGGCCCGCCCGTCGACTCCCGGGTCCCGGTCCACCGTGATGACCAGGACCCCGTGCTCCAGAGTGTGGGACAGCATTGCGGCCTCCGATCCGTCGCCTGGTGGCGAAGTTGTGTTCAGTGAAGGTGCCCCGGCCGGGGTCCGCAACGCGCCCGCGTCCGCCCCGGGGGTGCCCCCGCCCGCGGCACCGGCCGTGCGTACCATCGTCCACTCCGCCGACCTGCGCCGATCACCACTGGAGTCCCGTGTGCCCGCCGTCCTGCCGCCGCCCCGGACCGGGCCCGGACTTCCGCATCCGGAGCGCCTGGCACGGACGGAGGACGGCGAGCGGCTGCACGCCCTGCTGTGGCGCCCGGGACCGGGCTGGCGCATGGTCAGCAGCGCCGTGCTGGGCGGCGGACTCGGCGAACGCGCGTGGGTGCTCAACGCCCAGGTCGCGCACGGCTACCGGCGCACCGACCCGGCACGGCACCTGGCCGGCCTGGCCCGCGCGGCCGGCGCCCGCGGTCCGGGCGTGGGCCTGCTGACGGCCGCCGACGTGTCCGCCTTCGGACGGGCGCGGGACCAGGGGGCCGAAGCCGTGGTGACCGCCGGCGTCTCCGTACGCGGCTGGGCGGCCGAGCCCGGCGCGGGGGCCGCCGGCCAGGCCCCGCCGGGAACGATCAACATCGTGGCCGCGCTGCCCGTCGCGCTGACCGACGCGGCCCTCGTCAACGCGGTGATGACGGTGACCGAGGCCAAGGTCCAGGCGCTCCTCGACGCCGGACTCGACTGTTCCGGCACCCCGACCGACGCCGTGTGCGTCGCCGCCCGCACCCCGGGCGACGGCACCGGCGCGCACTCCTTCGCGGGCCCCCGCTCCGAGTGGGGCGCCCGGCTCGCCCGGGCCGTCCACCGCGCCGTGCTGGCCGCCCTGCCCGGCGCCGGCTGAGACCGCGGCCACCGCGCCCGCACCGGAGTGCGCACAGGCGAGCGGGGGCGGCCCGGACCGGACCGCCCCCGCCGCCGTACCGTCAGACGCTCAGCGTCGGTCCGCCTTCTCCAGCGCCTTGTCGAGGGCGGCCTGGAAGCCGTTCGCCCACAGCTGGTTGACCCGGCTGCGCTCGGTGGCGTCCGGGTAGGCGTTGGTGCAGGACGGGCCGGGGCCGCCGCCCGACATCAGCTCGCTGCACGGGCCGGAGTAGTGGTCGGGCAGACCGAGCACGTGCCCGGTCTCGTGGGTGGTGACCCGGGTGGAGTCGTACTGCTGGTTCTGCTGGTAGTCGAGGAAGACGTAGCCGCTTCCGTGCCCGTCCGTCGAGGCGTACGAGCCTCGCGGGTCGTTGCCCTCGCGGTACGAGAAGTCCGCGCCGGAACTTCTCTCCGCGAGCCGCACGTTGGCCACCGAGCTGTTCCAGATCTGGGTGGAACTGGCTATCTGGGAGCGGAAGCTGGGCGCGTTCGCGGCGCTGTAGTAGACGGTCACGGCCGCCGCCGACGTCGGGTTCGCCGCGCGCTTCTCGGCGACGGACTTGATGACCGCCTCGAAGAACGCCCGGTTGGCGGCCGCGTCCTCGCCCGAGCCGGCCGCGGGCTCGTAACCCACGTGCGCGGCCCGGTCGGTGGCCTGGGGCGCGGCGGCCGTCGTGGCGGGGGCGGCGCCGAGTACGGCGGCCGTCAGGCCGAGGCCGACCGCGGTGGACAGCAGGGGCAGGCTGATGCGCATCGATGACTCCTTGTGTGGGGGAGTGGGGAGAAGTCGTCACCGGTGAGTGTGGTCCGCCCATGAGCCCGCTGTGATGATGGCAACAGGCGATAGGACCGGGCTATCACCCATCGCCCCGACGGCCCGGCGCCGCTTCGACCGGAGTGCAGAACTCGCCCTGTTCCGCCTGGTTTTGTTCATCTGGCGCAACCAGGTGTTCGGTCATACGCTCCCCGCATGGAGCTCGAGGTGAGGCATCTACGCGCGCTGTGCGCCATCGCCGACGCCGGCAGCCTGCACCGGGCGGCACGCCAACTGGGCGTGGCGCAGCCTACGTTGAGCACTCAGTTGAGCCGCATCGAACAGGCTCTGGGCGGCGCCCTGTTCGTCCGCGAACGCACCGGCTGCCGGCCCACCCCGCTCGGCCGGACCGTCCTCGGCCGGGCCCGTCCGCTGCTGGCCGACATGAGCACCCTGGTCCTCGAGGCCCGCGCCGCCGCCGCGGGCGGCGACAGCAGGCTGCGCGTGGGTTCGACGGCCAGCCGCGCGCTGGCCGGCTGGCTGCGCCGGCTCAGACGGCCGGGCCTGGAACCGACCCTGCAGATGGACGTCTCCGCCAACGCGCTGCTGCGCCGGGTCGCCGAGGGCCAGCTGGACGTCGCCTTCGTGCACGAGGTCGAGGGCAGCGCGCTGCACGTCCCCGAGGGCCTGCGGCTGCGGGTCCTGCTGGAGCGCGAGCCGCAGTTCGTGATGCTGCCGGCCGACCACCCCGCGGCCGGCCGGCCCGTCGTCCGGCTCGCGGACCTCGCCGACGACCGCTGGATGATCGACCCCACCGTCGACGGCGAGTGGGACGGCGTCCACCGCATGCTGCGGGCCGTCGGCCTCAACCCGCGCGTCCTGCACGGCGACTACCACACCGCCGCGTCCCTCGTCGCCACCGGCGAGGTGGTGACCGTCTGCCAGCCGAGCTCCCAGTCGCGCCCCGACCTGGCGGTCCGGCGCCTGTACGGCGATCCGCTCGGCGTACGCCTGCTGCTCGCCGCCCGCACCCTGTCCGGACTGGACGCCGTCTTCCCGGCCCTCGAGGAGGCGTACTGGGAGGTGGCACGCCAGTCCACCGCGTACCGGGAGTGGCTGGAGGGCGCCGGGATCCGGGCCCTGCCCCGATGCCCGGTGACGGCGCCCGCGGCCGGGCGCGTGAAGTTCGTACCGGCCCGCTGACCGGCTCCGGACCGGCCCTCCCGACACCCCGGCCATTGGGGTGATTTTCGTACTTAGTCGGTGTGTCTGCGTGAGGGAACGGTTACGGACAGCATCATGAGCTCTGCACGACGACTCCCCCTGCGTTCGCTGGCCGTGGCCGGTGCCCTGGGCACCTCCGTCCTGCTGCTGACGGCCTGCACGAACGCCGATACCACCCGTTCCAGTGTGGCGGAGGCGGCCCAGACCGAGTCCCCCTCCGCGTCCGCCACCGATTCCCAGTCCGCGTCCCCCTCCGACTCCTCCGGCTCTCCGTCGGCCTCGATGAACGAGGACAAGACTGAGCGCAAGGACCTCGTCTCGGCGACCAAGGTCACCTGGGACAAGGCGGCCGACACCGCCGTCAAGGAAGTCCCCGAGGGCAAGCTCGTGGACCTCGAACTCAAGCGCACGGACGCCGACGCCTCCGCGTCGCCGAGCGGTTCGGCGACCGGCTCGGCGAGCCCCAGCACACCGAACCCGGCACCCAGCCAGGGCGCTCCGGAGTGGGAGGCCAAGGTCGCCCAGTCCGACGGGACCCTGCACCGGATCGACATCGACGCGGTGACCGGCAAGGTCTTCCGCAGCCAGGTCGACCCGGAGCAGAAGGCCGACGACAAGACCCAGGTGTCCGAGTGGCTGGACCAGGCCAAGCAGACGCCTGAGCAGGCCGTGAAGGCCGCCACCGACAAGGCCAAGGGCACTGTCACCCACGTGGAACTCGGCGACAACGACGACCAGAAGGCCGTCTGGGGCGTCGACGTGGTCGACAAGGAGAACTGGAACAAGACCACCGTCGACGTCGACGCGGCGAACGGCAAGGTCCTGAGCCAGGAGGTCGACAAGGACTGAGTCACCGGACCCGTACACACCGACGGGAGCAGCGGCCCCACCGGGCTCCGCTGCTCCCGCTCTTCGTTTCCGGCACCTCGCCGGGCCGCACCGTGCCGGGCCGTGCCGCTGTCCGGCGCCGTGGCGTGGGGCCGTACCGGCGTCAGGCCGTACTGGCGTCGGGCCGCCGTGCGGGCGGAGCCGCGGCCCCGGCCGGTTCGCCGCCGCCCCGCGGCAGGGTCAGTACGGCCAGGAAGCCGAGGACCGCCACCGCCGCGAAGAAGTAGAAGCCCCACGGGTGGCCGACCCCCGAGGCGACCAGCGCGCCGGTGATGGACGGGCCGACGATCGAGCCGATGCGCCCGATCCCCGACGCCGAGCCGAGCGCGGTGCTCCGCACGGACGCCGGGTAGTAGTGCGTCACGTACGCGTAGACGAGCACCATCGCCGAGAAGACGAACACGCCGGTGAAGAAGACGACGGTGTTGAGCAGCAGGTCGCTCTCCATCCTGATGCTCAGGCACGCCAGCATGGCCACCGAGGCGGCGAACCAGGCCATCGTGGTGCCCTTGATGCCCCGCCGGTCGGCGACGAACCCGCCGACGACCAGACCGACGACGCCGCCGATGTTGAGCACGAGGAGCTGGGTGACGGCTGTCGGCACGGGGTAGCCGGCGTCGTTCATCAGCTTCGGCAGCCAGGTGTTGAGGCCGTAGACCAGCAGGAGGCCCATGAACGACGCGACCCAGATGCCGACGCCCGCGCGCAGGTACGCCGGCCTGAGCAGCTCGGTGAACGGCAGCCGCTGCGCCCCGTCCTGCCCGGCCCGCACGAAGGCCTGCGACTCCGGCAGCTTGAACCACTGGACCGCGGCGATCACGAGCCCGACGACGCCGAGCAGATAGAAGAGGATCTCCCAGTCGTCGGTCACCCGCAGGGCGAGCAGCGAGGTGATCACCGCACCGGTGTGGTAGCCGGTCATGGTGAGCGTGCTGGCCCGGGCCCGCCGGCCGGCCGGCATGTGCTCGGCCATCATCGTGAGCGAGACCGGCATGCAGGCGCCCAGCCCCAGGCCGGCGAGCAGGCGCAGCGCGGCGAACACGGCGACGGAGTTCGCCAACGGCACCACGAGGGTGAGGACCGAGAACAGCACGACCGAGCCGATGAGCAGGCGGCGCCGGCCCAGCCGGTCGGCCAGCGGGCCGACGCAGACCGCGCCGATGGCGACGCCGACGAGCGAGAGCGTCGCGATGGTGGTCGCGTCGCCCGTGGTCATGCCGAGGTGGTGGGTCTTGAGCAGGGTGGGGATGATGGCGCCGAGGACGACGAGGTCGTAGCCCTCCAGCAGGACGGTGATCCAGCACAGGACCACCGTCCACGTGCCGCTGCCGGCGCCGCCGGCCTGCCCGGACGTGCCGGGCGTGGTGGTGGAAGCCATGATGACTCTCCCCCGGGGACGGGTGTGGGTGGGAGCGGAGCGGGACCGGCCGGGGCGGCCGGTCGGGGACCGGTACGGGTGACCGGCCGGAGGGCTCAGAACGGGTAGTCGGCGATGTCCGGGCGGACCGTGAGCCACTGGGTCTCGGTGAACGCCTCGACGTTGGCGGCGGGACCGCCGAAACGGGAGCCGGTGCCGGACGCCTTCACCCCGCCGAACGGGGCGTTCGGCTCGTCGCTCACGGTCTGCTCGTTGATGTGCACCTTGCCGGAGTCGATCCGGTCGGCGAGCCGCATCGCCGTACCCACGTCGCCGAGGATGCCGACCGACAGGCCGTACTCGCTGTCGTTGACGATCCGCGCGGCCTCCTCGGTGGTGGAGAAGGAGACGACGGGCGCCACGGGGCCGAATATCTCCTCGCGCCAGGCCGGCATGTCCGTCGTGAGGCCGGTCAGGACGGTGGCGCGGTAGCCGGCCCCGTCGATCTCGCCGCCCGCGGCGAGCTTCGCCCCCGCCGCGACGCTGTCCGTGACGATGCCGTGCACCCGCTCCAGCTGCCCGCGGTCGATGAGCGGACCGAGCGCCACGTCCTCGCGGGCCGGGTCGCCGACCCGCAGGGCGTCGGCCTTCGCGGCGAGCGCCGCGGTGTACTCGTCCACCAGTGACTCGTGCACGAGGTGACGGCCCGTCGTCATGCAGATCTGCCCCTGGTGCAGATACGACCCGAACGCGCCCGCCGACGCCGCCCTCGCCACGTCCGCACCGGGCAGCACGACCAGCGCGTTGTTGCCGCCCAGCTCCAGGTGGGCCCGCTTCAGCAGCCGCCCCGCCCGCTCGCCGATCGCCCGCCCCACCGGCGTGGAACCCGTGAAGGAGACCACCCGGACCTCGGGTGCCTCGACCACCGCCCGGCCGACCGCACCGTCGCCCGGCAGCAGGTGCAGGACGCCGGCGGGGAGCCCGGCCTCCTCGAAGATCCGGGCGATGACCACCCCGCCGCTCACCGCGGTGCGCGGATCCGGCTTGAGCAGCACGGCGTTGCCGAGCGCCAGCGCGGGGGCCACCGAGCGCAGGCCCAGGACGAGCGGGAAGTTGAAGGGCGCGATCACGCCGACCACACCGGCGGGGCGGCGCCGGGCCAGCGACCAGCGGGCGTCCTCCGAGGTGAGCACCTCGCCCTGGGGGTGCGCCGGCAGTGCGGCGCACTCGAAGCACTCGCCGATCGCAAGGCCCGTCTCGAAACCGGCCTTGGACCGCACCGAGCCGGCCTCGCGCACCAGCCAGTCCTCGATCTCGGCGGCGTGCTCGGTGAACAGCTCACCCGCGCGCCGCAGTACGGCGGCACGCCGCTGCGGCGAGGTCGCCGCCCACGCGCGCTGGGCCTCGGCGGCCCGGGCGGCGGCCGGGTCCACGTCCTCGGCCGTCGCCACGCCCACGGTGCCGAGCCGGTCGCCGGTGGCGGGTTCGGTCACCGGCTGCCGTGCGGGGGAGTGCCGCCAGCCGTCGCTGCAGAACTTCCCGCCCCAGACGGCGCTGTCCAGGAATGTCATCGTCTTCCTCTCGTCGGGATCCTCGGTCGCGGTCTTCGGAAGCGTTCTTCGGTCGGATGCGAGTCGGTTCGGGGTCGGTTCAGGAGGGCGTGGTGAGCGCCGTGTCCACCTGGATCAGCCGGGGGCCCGCCGGCCGCTCGGCCAGCGCGGCGCGCAGCTCCGCCACCCCGCCGACGTGCTGGGCACGGACGCCGTATCCCTCCGCGATGCGGGTGAAGTCGAGCCCCGGGATGTCCGTCCCCGGGGTGTCCGGCACGCCGAGCAGCCCGCCGAACCAGCGCAGCGCCCCGTACGTCCCGTTGCGCAGCAGTACGACGGTCAGCGGAACCCGGTGCTGCGCGGCCGTCCACAGGGCGGTGATGCCGTAGTTGGCGGAGCCGTCGCCGATCACGCCGGCCACCGGGCGGCCGGGCTGCGCCATGGCGACGCCGACCGCGCCGGGCAGGCCGAAGCCGAGCCCGCCGGCCGCCGGGAAGTAGTAGGAACCCGGGCGGCGCAGATCCATCTGGCGCCACCAGGCCGCGTTGGTCGACGTCGACTCGACGACGTACGCGGTGTCCTCGGGCAGCTCCTCGCGCAGCGCGGCGAAGACCTCCTCCGGATGCAGTCCCGGCCCCTCGGCGGTGAGCGGCTCGGGCACGGGGAGCGGGGCACCCGCGGGGGCTCCCCCTCCCGTGCCCGGCGACGCCAGGAGCACGTCGATGACGGCACCCGGATCGGCGACCAGCGCCTCGCCCACCGGCGCCCGCGCGGCGGCGGAGGCGTCCTCGGTCACCTGGATCAGCCGGGTGCCCGCGGGCAGGTACCGGCCGGGCAGGTGCTCGTGGTAACGGAAGACCGGCGCACCCAGCACGAGCACCAGGTCGTGGCCCTCGAACGCCTCGGCGACCGGCGCGATCCCGGCGGGCAGCACGCCCCGGAACAGCGGGTGCCGGTTGGGGAACGGCAGCCGGAAGAGCGAGGGCGCCGCCCACACCGGGCAGCCGAGCCGCTCGGCCAGCCGCACGGCGTCGTCGAAGCGGCCGGCCGAGTCGATGTCGCCGCCCAGCACGAGCGCGGGCCGCGCGGCCGAGGCGACCTCCTCTGCCAGCCACCGTCCCTGCTCGCCGCCGGGCACCGCGGCCCGCAGCACCCTCCGGTCCAGCACGGCCCGGGCGTTGTCGTCGGCGTCGGCCGACCAGTCGTCGTACGGCACCGACAGGTACGTCGGCCGCCGCTGGAGCCGGGCCTCGAAGACGGCCTGGGCGAGTGCGCGCGGCACGTCCGCGGCGCACGTCGGTTCCGCCGCCCAGCCGACCAGGGGCTTCATCAGGGCCGGGGCGTCGACGCTGGCCAGGTTGGCCTCGAGGCCGATGGCGGGACGCACCTGCTGCCCGGCCACCACGACCAGCGGGGTGCGGGAGGCCACGGCGTTCGTCAGCGCGCCCATCGCGTTGCCGGAACCGGAGGCGGCGTGCAGGTTGACCAGTACGGGGCGGCCGGTCGCCTGGGCGTACCCGTCGGCCATGCCGACGACGGCTCCCTCGTGGAGTCCCAGGACGTAGCGGAAGCCCTCGGGCAGCCCGGCGAGGAAGGGCAGTTCGTTGGAGCCCGGATTGCCGAAGACGGTGGTGAGGCCCTGGCGCTCCAGGAAAGCGTGGGAGACACGGCGCACGGATGGCACGGACAGTCCTTTCGGTGTGACGTGGGACACGCTAGGGACCCCGCGACATGGGCACCAATAGATGTTTCGTCACCGCGACATAGAGTCCGTCGATATGGGGACCTTCGATCTCAACCTGGCCCGCGTCTTCGTCCTGCTCTACGAGACCGGCAGCGTCACGGCGACCGCCGAGACGTTGCACGTCACCCAGCCCACCGTCAGCTACAGCCTGGGCAAGCTGCGCCGGCACTTCGACGACGAGCTGTTCCGCCGCAACGGACGCGGGCTGACGCCCACCGCGGGCGCCCGGCGCCTGTACCTGCCGCTCCAGCGCGCGCTGGCCGAGATCGACGGAACGGTCCGCCAGGGCGACCTCTTCGACGCCGAGACCATGTCGGGCCGCTTCACCATCGCCCTCTCCGACCTCGGCGAGGCCACCCTGCTGCCCAGGCTCCTCGCCGCGGCGCGCGAGCGGGCGCCGGGGGTGTCCTTCACCGTCCGCCCCTTCGACGTGGACGACGCGGAGGGGCAGCTGCGCCGCGGCGACCTCGACGCGTTCGTGGCCACCCCGGTGATCACCTCGCACCTGACCGTGCGCATCCCGCTCTTCCGCGAGCGCTACGTCCTGATGGTCGCCGCCGACCACCCGCGTGTGCGCGGCGACGCAGTGACCCTGGCGGACCTCGCGGCCGAGCACCACGCGACGGTCTTCGGACCGAGCGGGCACGTCGCGCCCCGGGCGGTGCTGGCCGCGCACGGACTCCTCGAACGGGTGGCCGTGGACGCCACCCGCTTCTCGATGCTGCCCTACCTGCTGGAACAGACCGATCTGGTCGCCATCGTCCCCGAGTACGTCGGTGAGGTCTTCACCACCTCCCACCGGGTACGCCTGGTGCGGCTGCCCTTCGACACCGAGCCGATCGAGATCGCCCTGTACGCGCGGCACGAGTCCTCGCGCAGCCCGGCGCAGCGCTGGCTCGTGCAGTTCATGGGCCGGGTACTGGGCGAGCAGGTGAGCACCGCCCAGCTGCCCCCGACCGCGTCCGGCTGACGGCCGCTCACCGACACCGCCGGGTTGGGGGTCACCACGGTCCCGCGTCCCAAGGCCGCGACGCCGAAGCCCCGTTGGAGGCCGGGAGGAGGCGCTCGCGTTTGCCGCCGCGGTGAGGGGCAAGGCGGTATCCATGAGCGATCCGAACAAGGACACGAACAAGAAGCCCACCGGCACCCGGACCGCCGAGTCCAAGGCGCGCGGCGCCGCGGAGAAGGCGACCGCACCCGCCTCGCGGGCGAGCCGGGCCGCCGCCGACCGGGCCGGTGACGCCGCGTCGGCGGCCAGGGCCGGCGCCCAGCGCTCCGCCGAGGCCGCGAACGGTGCCGTGCACACGGCGGCCAAGGGCGTCGAGGCCGGCCGCCAGGCGGTCGTCGCCACCACGGGGCAGGTCGCGGCCACGGCGAAGACGGCGTGGACGGCCATCGCCCACCGCAAGCTCGTCGCCGCGGGCGTGGGCGTCGGCATCACCGCCGTCAGCGCCGCCTCGTACGCGGTGGGCCGCCGCGCGGGACACCAGTCCCGCGGGCCCCTCACCCGTCTCACCGGCGGCCGGATCTGACGCCCGGCCGGTCCTCCCGCACGGTCGGCGCTCCCGGCACCACCCCCGCCGCGCCCCGCACCCGCCACCACCGAGGGCGAGGCGTACGGCACCACTGCCCGGACAGGGGAAAATGGGGCCGCGAGCTAAGTCCCGACCGATGCGGAGGAGTGGGCGCATGCAGCACGAACGAGCCGGAAAGCCGGCGGGCCCCGAGGACCTGATCGACGTCGCCCGGCTGGTGACGGCGTACTACGCCCTGCACCCGGACCCGGCCGAGCCCGCCCAGCGCGTGGCCTTCGGCACGTCCGGGCACCGGGGTTCCTCCCTCGCGGCGGCGTTCAACGAGGACCACATCGCCGCCACCAGCCAGGCCATCTGCGACTACCGCGCCGCACAGGGCACCGACGGCCCGCTCTTCCTCGGCGCCGACACCCACGCCCTGTCCGAGCCCGCGCGGGTCACCGCGCTGGAGGTCTTCGCCGCCAACGACGTGACCGTCCTCATCGACAGCGCGGACGGCTACACCCCGACCCCGGCGGTCTCCCACGCCATCCTGACCCACAACCGCGGCCGCGCCTCGGGCCGCGCCGACGGCGTGGTCGTCACGCCCTCGCACAACCCGCCCGCCGACGGCGGCTTCAAGTACAACCCGCCGAACGGCGGCCCCGCGGGTTCGGACGCCACCTCCTGGATCCAGGACCGGGCCAACGAGATCATCGCGGCCGGGCTGAAGGACGTGCGCAGGGTCACCCACGCGCGGGCGCTCGCCGCGCCCGGCACCGGACGGTACGACTTCCTCGACACCTACGTCCGCGACCTGCCGGGCGTCCTGGACCTCGACGCGATCCGCTCGGCCGGCGTACGGATCGGGGCCGACCCGCTGGGCGGCGCCTCCGTGGCGTACTGGGGCCGGATCGCCGAACAGCACCGACTCGACCTGACGGTGGTCAACCCGCTCACCGACCCCACCTGGCGGTTCATGACGCTGGACTGGGACGGCAAGATCCGCATGGACTGCTCGTCGCCGCACGCCATGGCCTCGCTCATCGAGCGGCGCGACCGCTTCACCATCGCCACCGGCAACGACGCCGACGCCGACCGCCACGGCATCGTCACCCCCGACGGCGGCCTGATGAACCCCAACCACTACCTCGCCACCGCCATCGCCTACCTCTACGCTCACCGCACCGACTGGCCGGCCGACGCGGGCGTGGGCAAGACACTGGTGTCCTCCGGCATGATCGACCGGGTGGCCGGCGACCTCGGTCGCCGGCTGGTCGAAGTCCCCGTGGGCTTCAAGTGGTTCGTGGACGGCCTCGTCGACGGCTCCCTCGGCTTCGGCGGCGAGGAGTCCGCCGGGGCGTCGTTCCTGCGCCGGGACGGCTCCGTGTGGACCACCGACAAGGACGGCATCATCCTCGCGCTGCTCGCCTCCGAGATCACCGCCGTCACCGGCAAGACCCCCTCCGAGCACTACGCCGCGCTCACCGCCCGCTTCGGCGAACCCGCCTACGCCCGCATCGACGCGCCCGCCACCCGCGAGGAGAAGGCCCGCCTGGCCAAGCTGTCCCCGGCCCAGGTCACCGCCGACACCCTCGCCGGGGAGCCGGTGACCGGCGTGCTCACCGAGGCACCGGGCAACGGCGCGCCCATCGGCGGCATCAAGGTGAGCACCGAGAACGCCTGGTTCGCGGCCCGTCCCTCCGGCACCGAGGACGTGTACAAGATCTACGGGGAGTCGTTCCTCGGCGCGGACCACCTCCGCCAGGTGCAGGAGGAGGCCCAGCAGGTCGTCCTCGGCGCCCTGGGCGGCTGACGCCGCACGGACCCGTCCCGGGCCGGCCCCGATCGGCCGGCCCGGGGAACCCCACGGCTGGCCCACGGCCACGGCCGTCCCACGGACCGCGTAGCCGTCGATCACCTCCTGGGCTGCTGCCCGCCCCGGTCCGCCGTGCGCGCGGAGACCTGCCCGTCGTGCGCCACGTGGCCACCCCCGGGTCCGGCACCGTGCGACCCCGGTGACCGCCCGGCGCGCGGCCGGTCACAGGATCGGGCAGGTGCCGAGTGCCGAACAGGGCCGGGAACGCGCCGAGTCGGAGCGGGGAGAGGGACCACGCACGGAGACGGCGTACCCCGCCGTCCCGTGACCGTGGCGCCCGGTGATGTTTCCCGGTTTCGCGGGTAGACGGGCTGGCGTAAACGGTCAAGGCTCAGGAAGAGGGCGGATCGGATGGACGGGGCTGCCCGCAACGGGCAACGGCCGGAAGAAGAGCCGGTCAGGGTGACGGCGGAGTACGAGGGCATGCCCGGTGACATCGCCCGGGGCCGGGAGCTGGCCCGGGCGTTCCTGGCGCGGGTGCGGGCGGCACAGGTGCTCCCGGTGTCCGACCGCGCGGTCGAACTGGTGCAGCTGGTGGTCAGCGAGCTGCTGACGAACGCCTGCAAGTACGCCCCCGGGCCCTCCCTGGTCGACCTGGAGCTGGCCGAGGACCGGGTGGAGGTCACGGTGTGGGACAGCGAACCGCGGCTGCCCGTGCCCGAGACCGCCGACCCCGGCCGCGTCGGCCGGCACGGGCTGGAGATAGTCATGGCCGTCTGCCAGAGCTTCGAGGTGCACCGGGCACCCGTCGGCAAGCGCATGCGGGCCGCCGTGCGGCTCGCCGACGACAGGAACGGCACCGCCGCCCTCGGTCACCCGGCCTGAGCCGGCCGCCGCAGCCGGTACACCACGCAGCGCCGCAGCGGACCCTCCGGCACGTCCGGATCGTCGAAGTCCTCGGCCGGGTCGCGGGTCATGCCCAGCCGGCGCATCACCGCCCGCGAGCGCGCGTTGGTGGCCGTCGTCAGCGCCAGGACCTCCGCCAGTCCCAGCTCCCCGAAGGCGTGGCCCAGCACCGCTCGCGCTGCCTCGGTGGCGTAACCGTGCCCCCAGGCCGGCCGCGCCAGCCGCCATCCGGCCTCCACGCCGGTGAACGGCATGCCGTCCTCCACGGGATCGAGCCCGGCGAACCCGACGAACTCGCCGGCCGCGGCGGTCTCCACCGCCCACCACCCCCAGCCCCGCCGGTCGAGGTCGGCCTGGAAGCGGGCCGCGGACGCCTCGCTCTCCTCGCGCGTCAGCACCCCGGGGAAGTACTCCCGGACCTCCGGATCGGCGTTCAAGGCCGCCCACGGGGCGAGGTCGGAGGCCCGCCAGTCGCGGAGCACGAGTCGTTCGGTTCGCAGTTCGGACATCGGGCGAACCTACGGGAGAGCGGGCCGCTGGGCGAGCGGAATACCGGGCCCGCGCCTGACTCCTTCGGCCCAGTGGAGCGGTTCACCGCCGCCGGCTGAGGGAAGCTGGCGGCATGGACGGCATCGGAAGGCTGTGTGGGTCGTGACGTCACGCTGGGCGGGCCACCGGGAGGACGACGAGCCGGGCCGCGAGAGGGCGGACGCTCCACGGGAGCCCGGCTTCCCCCGCGCCGTGCTGCGCGCCCTCGGCGCCGGCGTCCTCACTCTCGGCCCCACCGCCCGGATCACCTCCGTCAACCCCTGGGCCGAGGAACTGCTCGGACGGACCGAGGCGGAGATGCTCGGACACGACGCCCACGACCTGCTGCACCGGCACGCCGACGGGAGCCCTGTACCGCGCGAGCGGTGCGAGCTGCGCGACCCGCTGCACGGAGTGCCCGCCAAGGAGGGCGGCGACGAGTACTTCCAGCGGGCCGACGGCACCGTGGTCCCCGTCATCTGGGCGGTCACCCCGCTCGTCCGCGACGGGCGGCAGGAAGGGCTGGTCCTCGTCTTCCACGACTTCAGCCTGCACCGCGGCGCCGTCGAGGAGACCCGGGCGAGGACCACCGCGCTGGAGGCCCTGTCGGCCCAGCTGCACCTGGTCGCCGAGATCTCCACGGTGCTGGTCCCCACCGAGCACACCTCCACCACGCTCCGCCGCCTCCTGCGTCTGCTGGTGCCGGAGCTGGGGCAGTGGGCCGCCGTCGACGTCCGTCCGGGCCAGTCGGACATCCTGGACCGCGTCGCCGTCCGCAGCAACGCGCACCCGGAGCGGGCCCGGCGCCTGCGTGGTCCCCTGACCTCGCTGCCGGACCAGGCACGCGCCGCGATCACCCTCCTGATCAACGGTGAACGGCCCGTCACACTGCGCGCGGCGGACCTCTTCAAGGATCCGGAGAACCCGCTGGCCGCCACCCACCGGGACCTGTTCGAACGGCTCGGCGGACACACCGCCTCCGTTGTCCCGCTCGGCACTCGGCAACGCCCCTACGGCCTGCTGACGGTGGCCCGCACCGGGGACCACCCCGCCCACACCGGGGCCGAGATCGCCCTGCTGGCCGACATCGGCCGCCGCGTCGGACTGATCCTGGACAACGCCCGGCTCTACCACGAGCAGCAGAACGTCGCCGAGACCATGCAGCGCCAGCTGCTCACCCCGCTCCCGCAGGTCGACCACCTCCGCATGGCCGCCCGCTACTGGCCCGCCGAGAGCGCCATGGAGGTCGGCGGCGACTGGTACGACGCCATCCTGCTCGGCGACGGTGTGCTGGCCCTGGTCATCGGCGACGTCGTCGGGCACGATCTGCAGGCCGCCGCCCACATGGCGGAGGTGCGCAACATGCTGCGCGCCCTGGCCTGGGACCACCAGGAGCCGCCCAGCCTGATCATGCGCCGCCTCGACGAGGCCGTGACCAACACCAGCGACGCGCCCATGGCCACCCTCGTCTTCGCCCGCGTCGAAGGCGCCGAGGGCGGCCCGTGGCGGCTGAACTGGGTCAACGCAGGGCACCCGCCTCCCCTGCTGGTCACCCGGGACGGTGAACCCCGCTTCCTGGAGGGCGGCCACGGCCCGCTCATCGGGATGAGCGCCACCCTGCGCCTCGGTCTGAGCTGGCCCGACGCCTGCGAGGACCTCCCGCCCGAGAGCATCCTCCTGCTCTACACCGACGGTCTGGTGGAGAGCCGCGACCGCCCCATCGACGTGGGCATGGACCAGCTCCGCCACCATGCCGGCGTGCTCGCGCGGCGGCTGGAGGCGTGGGGCCCGGACGACTTCTGCGACGAACTGCTCGCCCGTATCGCGCCGCGCGGCGACGACGTCGCCCTGCTCGCGCTGCGCCTGCCCGCCGCCGGCATGGGCGCCCCCGGCGACACCGCGCCGCCCCCGCCGCCCCAGTCCGGGCAGAGCGAGGCCACCCCCGACCGGGCCGCCCCCGGTTCGCGGATCCAGCAGCCGGAAGTGCGGGACCCGACCCGCACCGACCCGGAGGGGTGACGGGCGCCGGGGGAGTGGCGGGCGCCACGGGCACCCCGTCCGGCGGACGGCATCACCCGGCTGAGCGCCTTGAGTGGTGCGGGACGGGCCCGGGGCTGACGGTGATTCACGTCGGGGCCGGGTCACCTCAGCTGACGAAGCACCAGCTGCCCGGCCGTGACGGAAGGAACCGAAGATGCGTTCTGCTCGCATGCTCCTGACCACTGCCGCGGCCTCGGCCGTGTTCGTCCTCGGCGCCCCCGGCGCCTACGCGGCGGCCGGCGGTGACTGGGACCACGACGACTCTTCCTACAGCAAGGAGCACGACAACGGAGGCAAGCACGACGAGCCGCGCGGCGGAGTGCACACGGGCGGCGGCGCGCTGGCCGCGGTGAGCCAGGGCGACCACGACGGCGGCGGCCGCGACGGCGGTGGCGGCGGTGGCCGCGAGTCCGAGCAGGGCTCGCAGACCTACCAGCAGGACGAGGGCGAGAAGTCCTGGGGCGGCGGGGAGCACGAGAAGCCCCGCGGCGGGATGCACACCGGTGGCGGCGGACTCGACACGCCGACCACGACCGCCGGCGGGCTGGCCGTCCTCGCCGTCGCCGGCACCGGCCTGTACGCCGTCCGACGCAAGAAGTCGGCCCACGGAACGGCCTGAGCCGTGCCGGGCGCGATAGCAGCCGGGCCGCCACCCGAAGCACCCGTGGCGGCCCGGTCCGCACCCGCCCCCCTCGCACCCGCCCCTCGTGCCGTCGCCCCGGTGCCGTGCCCCAGTGAGGAGTCCCGATGGCAGTACCCCCTTCCGCCCCCGCCGACGACGAGACCGCCCAGGCCTCCCAGGGCTCGCGCCCCGGTCTGATGGTGCTGTGCGCCGTGGCCCTGCTGGTGCTGGCGGTGAGCCTGGTCGGCGGCAACGACACGTCGGCCGACTCCTCCGGGCCCCCGCTGCCCGCCCAGCCCGGCACGTCCGCCCCGCCCGCCTCCCCGGCGAGCCCGGCCGGACGGGCCCTGCCCCGTGCGAAGCCGGAGCGCCTGCTGATCCCGGAGATCTCCGTCGACGCCCCCTTCACCGACCTCGCCATCGGGAAGAACGGGCAGCTGAAACCCCCGCCCGCCGACGACACCAACCTCGTCGGCTGGTACGCGGGGGGCGTGTCGCCGGGGGAGAAGGGCACCTCGGTCATCGCCGGGCACGTGGACACGAAGACCTCCGCCGCCGTCTTCGCCCGCCTGGACCGGCTGAACGAGGGCGACGTCTTCAAGGTCGAGCGCGCCGACGGGCGCACGGCGTCCTTCACGGTCGACTCCCTGGAGACCTTCGAGAAGGACGCCTTCCCCAGCGAACGCGTCTACGGCGACGCGGACCGGCCCGAGGTGCGGCTCATCACCTGTGCGGGCGACTACGACCACAAGGTCAAGGACTACACGGACAACCTGGTCGTCTTCGCGCACCTCACCTGAGGTGCCGGTCACCCGCGCAGTGCACACGGGTCGCGGGCCGCCGGGGCCGGACCGAGGATCGAGGCAAGCCGGCGTCGCACCACCGCGGCCGACGTTCAGGTACCGCCCCCGCGAAGGGAATGTGCGCCAGATGACCACCATGTCCACCCCTGCTCCCGATGCCTCCGACCCGCTGACACGCCAGGTGGCGCACCAGGTCTCCCAGTCCGTGTTCGACGGCTCCCGCCTGCGGGTCGTCCTGCTGGTCGAGGTCTACGACGGCGCCCAGCAGCAGTTCCTGGAGACGTACGAGAACCTGCGCAGCCACGTGGAGTCCGTGCCCGGGCACATCGGCGAGCAGCTCTGCCAGTCCATCGAGAACCCCTCGCAGTGGCTCATCACCAGCGAGTGGGAGAGCGCCCCGCCGTTCCTGAACTGGGTGAGCAGCGAGGAGCACGTGCGGATGGTCCAGCCGCTGCACAGCTGTGTCAGGGACACCAGGTCCCTGCGCTTCCACGTGGTCCGCGAGACCGGCCACCGGGCCGCCGCCGACGCGCAGGGCCGGGGCGGGCTGCAGGCGGCACCCCGGGTCGGCGACGGCGTCATCCGGCACGCGATCACGTTCACCGTGAAGCCGGGCAGCGAGGAGGCGGTCGGCAGGATCCTGGCCGACTACGCCTCGCCCGAGCCGCGGGTCGACGACTCCACCCGGCTGTGCCGCACGTCCCTGTTCCTGCACGGCAACCGGGTGGTGCGGGCCATCGAGGTCCGCGGCGACCTGCTGGCGGCCCTGCGGCACGTGGCCGAGCAGCCCGAGGTGCGTGCCGTCGAGGAGGCGATCAACCCGTACCTGGAGCAGGACCGGGACCTCGCCGACCCGGAGTCCGCCCGGGTGTTCTACACGCGCGCGGCACTGCCCGCCGTCCATCACGTGCGGGCCGGGCAGGAGGGCCGGGCGGCGCAGCGGCACGCGCTGTCGTACCCGGCCCGGCCGGGCTGCGGCATGCGGCTGGCCCAACTGCTCGCCGAACGCGACGAGGCGGCGGCGGACGACCCGCTCGGCCCCGTCCTGTGCAGCACCATCTTCCAGCGCGACGACGTCGTGGTACGGCTGGTCGACCTGCGGGGCGACCTCCACGCGGGTGATCCCGCGACGACCCTCGGCCTGCCGGACCCGGAGCGGGTGGCCGAACTGACGACCCTCCTGGACGGTTTCACCGACGCCGGCTCCCCGGCCGGCGGCGGCCTCGTCCGCGCTGTGGAGGGCGCCCGCATGGAGCTGGTGACCGACCGCCGCGCGCCGGACGCCTGACCTGCCCCGCGGCCCGGACACACGTCGGCCGCCGGACCGCGGCACGTGCGGTCCGGCGGCCGACGCGCCGTGTGCGTCCCGGTCAGCTCACTCGGGCACGGTGCAGTCGAAGGCGTGCAGGTACGGGTTGACCGGGCGGATGTCGTCGATGACGAGTCCCGCGTCGGTCAGGCGGCCCACCATGCTGTCGGTGGTGTGCTTGGCGCCGCCGACGTTGAGGAGCAGCAGCAGGTCCATGGCGGTGCTGAACCGCATCGACGGGGTGTCGTCGACGAGGTTCTCGATGACGACGACCCGTGTCCCCGGCCCGCCGGCCGCCATGACGCTCCGCAGCGCACGGGCGGTGCTGTCGTCGTCCCACTCCAGGATGTTCTTGATGACGTACACGTCGGCCCGTACGGGCACGCCCTCGCGGCAGTCGCCCGGCACGATCTCCACCCGGTCGGCGAGCGGGCCGCCCGCGCGCAGCCGGGGGTCGGCGTTCTCCACCACCCGCGGCAGGTCGAGCAGGGTGCCCCGCAGGTGCGGGTACTTCTCCAGCAGGCTCGCCACCACGTGTCCCTGGCCGCCGCCGATGTCGGCGACCGTCGAACTCCGGGACAGGTCGAGGAGGGCCGCGACGTCCTGGGCGGACTGCCGGCTGGACGTCGTCATGGCCCGGTTGAAGACCTCGGCCGACTGGGGCGCGTCCTCGTTGAGCCAGGTGAAGAACTCCTTGCCGTACAGGCCCTGTACGACGTTCCGGCCGGTGCGCACCGCCTCGTCGAGCAGGGGCCACGCGTCCCAGGTCCACGGTTCGGTGCACCACAGGGTGATGTTGCGCAGACTGTGCGGGTCGTCCTCGCGCAGCAGCCGGGACATGTCGGTGTGCGCGAAGGTTCCGTCGCCGTGCTCGGTGAAGACGCCGTAGCAGGTCAGGGCGCGCAGCAGCCGGCGCAGCGGCTTGGGCTCGGTCTTCACCGCCGCGGCGAGGTCCTCCACGGCGGTGGGGGTGTCGCCGAGGGCGTCGGCGACACCGAGCCGTGCGGCCGCGCGGAGGGCGGCGGCACATGCCGCCCCGAACACGAGTTCCCTCAGCCGCATGGGCGGGGGTGGGGCGGTCTGTGCGGTCGTCATGCGCCGCCTTCCTTCCTTCTTCGGTCCACGGGCCTTTTTCGGTCCACGGGGGGTGAGGCCGGCTCAGCACAGGCCCGCGGGCTTGGAGGCGCCGCAGGTGTTGCCGGAGAAGGTGTTGCTCTTCGCGCTGTCGCCACTCGTGGCGTCGACCAGGTCGGCGGGGGAGTTCTCGCGCAGCCGGTTGCCGTTGACCTCGTTCTTCGAGTTGGCGGCGCCCACCATGCTCGCGGCGAGGACGATGCCGCCCGACATCGAGGACTTCCCCGAGTTGCCCTCCACCGTGTTGTCGGCGACCAGGACCTTCTCGACACCGGTCAGGACGATGCCGGACCCCTGGAGCGCCTCCAGCCGGTCGGTCTTCGGGCAGGACTTGTTGTTGCGTACGACGTGGTTGTCGCGCACGGCCAGGTCCCCGGCCTTCGGGGTGTTCTCGTCGCCGACGACGAAGACGCCCGCGCAGTTGCCGGTGATGTGGTTGTCCGCGACGGCGAGGTTGCGCAGGCGCCGGACGGTGACGCCGATCCGGTTGCCCTCCAGCCGGTTGTGCGCGACGAGAGTGCCCTCGGTGTCGGCGGCGCCCTCCTCGGTCTTGACCGTGTTGGCGAGGAAGATGCCCGCGTCGCCGTTGTCCCGGGCGGTGTTGCCGCGGATGACGCCGTGCACCGACCGCTCCTGGGCGATGCCCCACACGCCGTTCTTCTCCGTGGTCACACCCCGGACCGTCAGCCCGTCGGTGGCCATCGAGAACACGCCGGTACGGGTGAAGCCGGTCACCGTCAGGTCGGCGACGGTGACGCCCTTGACGTTCTTGTCCTTCGTCCCGATGACGCAGATGCCGTTGCCGCCCTCGGCACAGGTGTCGTCGGCCGCCTTCTGCGTGCCGGGCATGATGACCGTGGTGCGGCCCATCCCGCTCAGGGTGAGCCCGGGGGTGCTCACCTTGACGCTCTCGCGGTACGTGCCGGGGGTGACGAGCACGGTGTCGCCCGACTCGGCGGCGTCCACCGCCTTCTGGATCGACTCGCCGGGGTGGACCACGTGGGTCGTGGGAACGGAGGACGCCGGAGCCGCGCCGAGCCCCGTCCCGATCATCGCTGCGGTGCACACCAGGTACACGACATGGCATTTCTTCATATTCAACAACGTATGCCTGACATATTCCCCGACGGCAGGGATGAGCCATCCGACGGCGTGTCATGAACGGGCGCTGCAACGCGGGTTCCGGGGCGCGAGCCAAGGGCCGGCCGTCGTGGGGTGGGTGGCGCGCACGGCCCTCGACATCCTTGCGGCGCCCAGCCTGGGCCGGAACAGTCTGCGTGGATGGGAGTGCCCCCGCAGAATCGGGCGCCGTGCTGGGCCGTGCGGTCCCTCCCATCGCCCGGCGCGGCCGGGCGCACGGCGTTTTCCCGCCGGCCGGTGGCAGCCTTGGCGGCATGGGCAAGACCGCGCTGATCGTCATCGACATGATCAACACCTACGACCACGAGGACGCCGACTCGCTGATCCCGTCGGTGGAGTCCGTGCTGCCGCGGGCGACCGGGCTGCTGGAGCGGGCCCGGCGCCGAGGCGTCCCCGTGATCTACGTCAACGACAACTTCGGGGAGTGGCGTTCGCACCACGGCGAGATCCTCGACAAGGCCCTGTCGGGGCCGCACTCCCGGCTCGTCGAACCGCTGCGGCCCGACGACTCCTCCCTCTTCGTGGTCAAGGCGCGGCACTCCGTCTTCTTCGAGACGCCGCTGACCTATCTCCTCCACCAGCAGGGCATCGACCGGCTCGTGCTGTGCGGGCAGGTGACCGAGCAGTGCGTGCTCTACTCGGCACTCGACGCCCACATCCGCCACCTGCAGGTGATCGTCCCCCGGGACGCGGTCGCCCACATCCACGCCGATCTCGCGGACGCCGCGCTGCGGATGATGGAGCGGAACATGGGCGCCCGGGTGTGCGACAGCGGCGAGTTGTGGACGTGAGCGGGCCGCAGAGGGACCGGACGGGCCGAGCGGGCCGGTGTCAGCTGCGCAGACTGCGTACGGACAGGACGAGTTGCGCCGACGTCCTGAGGGTGTCCTCGTGGTTGGCGAATGCGGCGACCGCCTCCGCGTCGTCGGGCTCGCCGCCGGTCCAGGGGCGGGTGGCGAAGATGAGGCAGGCGTATCCGCGCGCGTCGGCCGCCGCCCGCCACTGCGGGGTGGGAACGAACTGGGCGTTGACGCCGGGCATGGTGAGCGCCGCGGCTCCGGGCACCACGAGCAGCCCGACCGGCAGGTCCGGCAGGCCGGTGGCGTCGAGGACACCGTCGCCCACGGCGATCCCGGAACGGCTCAGCAGGCCCTCGACGGCGGCCGGCGTCGCCTCCGGGCCGCCCTCCCCGTCGCCGAGGGAGCAGGCGAGGAGGAAGGGGACGTCGCCGTCGGGCGTCTCGCGGCTCCAGGACATGATGACGACCGTGCCGAGGTCGGCGGGGCGCAGCGGGCGGGGGGCAGTGGAGATCGAGGTCATCGCGAAACCGTAAGCGCGCGCCCGCGCGGCCCGGCCCGCCCGTCACCCGGCCGGAGTACATCCCGCTGGTTCTTCACACGAACGAGGGGCGCGCTCAGTGCTGCGACAGCCGGCTGCGGATGTCGTCGAAGTGCCGGTGCACGGCCGTCTCCGCGGCCTCCGGGTTCCCCGCGCGCACGGCTTCGACGATCGCGGCGTGCATTCGCGCCAGCTCCTCGCCGTCGGCCGCCGCGCCCAGTCCCTGTGCCTGTGCGCGCACCCGGTGGAAGGCGCTCCAGAAGGCGTCGAGCACCTCGCTGAGCAGGTCGTTGCCGAGTGAACGGTGCAGCGTCCGGTGGAAGGCGCGGTCGGTGCGGGAGGCGATCTCGCCCGACTCGCGCACCTCCGTGTGCATGGTCTCCACCAGCCCGTCCAGCTCGGCCAGGTCCTCCTCGGGCAGCCGGCCGGCGAGCCGGTGCATGAGCCCCGCCTCCAGCGCCTCGCGCAGTTGCAGCAGTTCGAGCAGGCTGCCGTGGCCCCGGCGGTGCCCGACCACCGTGCGGAACGCCATGGCCTCGGTCATCGGCTCCAGGGACATGGTGCCGACGTAGGTCCCGAAGCCGCGGCGGATCTCCACGATGTGCATGGCCTGGAGGGACTTGAGGGCCTCGCGCAGCGAGTTGCGGCTGACGCCGAAGCGCTCCATCAGCTCCGTCTCGGTGGGCAGCGGGTCGCCGGGACCGAGGCCCTGCTCGACGATCAGCTCCTTGACCTTCTCCTCGGCGTCGGCGGCGACCGAGCCCATGTGACGTCCCCTCTCGACCCTTGACATCCCCTGCTCCGTCATGTGTCACTCTAACAGGACGTGGGACATCCTACGTCCTCGGTTTCCGGGCCTCCGGCGCGCTGCCGTGCGCCGCCCTCCCGGGCCGAGAACAGCACGACCTGGAGTACCGCATGCCCCTCCCCACGCCGCTGAGCGGCGTCGTCCCCCCGGTCATCACCCCCCTCACCCCGGCGGGGGAGGTGGACACCGCCTCGCTGCGCCGGCTCACCGAGCACCTGATCACGGCCGGGGTGCACGGCCTCTTCCTGCTGGGGTCCAGCGGGGAGGCCGCCTACCTCACCGACGCCCGGCGGCTCACCGCGCTGGAGACCGCCGTCGATGCCGCCGCGGGCCGCGTCCCGGTCCTGGCCGGGGTCATCGACACCACCACGGCCCGGGTCCTGGACCGCGCCGCCGACGCCGCCCGGGCCGGTGCCGACGCGCTCGTGGCCACGGCGCCCTTCTACACCCGCACCCATCCCGTGGAGATCGCCGCCCACTTCCGGCGCGTCCGCGAGGGCACCGGTCTGCCGCTGTTCGCGTACGACATCCCGGCCGCCGTGCACACCGAGCTGCCCCGCGACGTGGTCCTCGACCTGGCCGGCGACGGCACCCTCGCCGGGCTCAAGGACTCCAGCGGCGACGACGGATCGCTGCGCCGGCTGCTGGTCGAACTGCGCCCCCGCGTGCCCGGTTTCACGGTGCTCACCGGCTCGGAACTCACCGTCGACGGTGCCCTGCTCGCCGGTGCCGACGGCGTCGTGCCCGGACTCGGCAACGTCGACGCCGCCGGCTACGTACGCCTCCACGCGGCGGCCCGGAGCGGGGACTGGGCCGCCGCCCGGGCCGAACAGGACCGGCTCGCCGCCCTGTTCGCGCTCACCGACGCGGGCGACCCGACCCTGATGGGCGGCAGTTCCAGCGCACTCGGCGCCTTCAAGGCCGCCGCCCACCTGCTCGGTCTCATCGACTGCCCGGCCACCGCCGCACCGCAAGTGCCCCTCGACGAACGCGCCGTGGCCCGGGTCCGCGACCGACTCACCGAGGCCGGTCTCCTGTGACCCGCGGACCGGGGCCGCAGGCCCGGCCCCGGTCCTGCCCGCACCCCGTCCCCGACGCGCGAATCCACACCCCGCATTGGACCCGTCATGTCATCTGCGCGCACCACCGCGAAGCCCCGCCCCTGGTACAGAGAGATCACCCGGCAGAAGTGGAAGTCCTTCTTCGCCGCCTGGATCGGCTATCTCCTCGACGGCTTCGACTTCGTCCTCATCACCCTCGTACTGACCGAGATCGCCGACGACTTCGGACTGTCGACCGTCGAGTCCGCGAGCCTGGTGTCCGGTGCGTTCATCACCCGCTGGCTCGGCGGCGCCGTGCTCGGCGCGCTCGGCGACCGCTTCGGCCGCAGAAGCGCCATGGTGGCCAGCATCCTGCTGTACTCGGTCGGCACCTTCGCCTGCGGCTTCGCCTGGGACTACACCAGCCTGTTCACCGCGCGCCTGCTGATCGGCATGGGCATGGCCGGCGAGTACAGCGCCAGTGCCACCTACGTACTGGAGAGCTGGCCCGCCCGGCTGCGCAACCGCGCCTCCGGATTCCTCATCTCCGGCTTCTCGCTGGGCGGCGTGCTGGCGGCCGAGGTCTACGAGCACGTGGTGCCGGGCCACGGCTGGCGCTGGCTGTTCTACATCGGACTGTTCCCGGTGGTCGTCGCCCTGTGGGTGCGGCGGTCGCTGCCCGAGGCCGACGACTGGGAGGCACGGGTGGGGGCCACCGGCGAGCGGCCCAACCCCTTCCGCCCGCTGTTCGCGGGGCGGCGCCGGGCGAGCGTCAACACGGTGCTGGCGGTGGTCGCCACCGGCTCGCTGTTCGCGGTGTTCACTCCGCTCGGCGCCGGTGCGGTGCCCGTCCTGTCCGTGGTGGCGACGGCCTGCCTCGTCGCCTTCGCGGTCCAGCTGGGCGGGCGCAAAAGGTGGCTGCTGTTCGTGGCGCTCTGCGCCACCGTGTTCTGCGCCTTCCTCTACAGCTGGCCGGTCCAGGCCCTGCTGCCCACCTACCTCAAGACCGAACTGGGCTTCACCCCCGCCCAGGTCAGCGACGCGCTCTACTACGCCGGGTTCGGCACGATGGCGGGCTGCATCGTCACCGGGTTCGTCGGTGACCGGTTCGGCACCCGCCGGGCGTACGCGTGCACGCTGGCGGTCGGGATCGCCTTCGTTTTCCCCGTCTTCACGATCCGCGACAGCCAACTGCAGCTCGGCATCCTGCTGTTCCTGATGCTCGCCTGCATGCAGGGCATCTCGGGGCTGCTGCCGAAGTACATCGCCGGGCACTTCCCGACGGAGACCCGGGCCGCGTCCCTGGGCTTCACCTACAACGTCGGCGCGCTGGGCGGCGCCGTGGCGCCGGTGCTCGGGGCCAGGCTGGCCTCCTCCATGTCGCTCGGCCAGTCGCTTGCGGTGCTGACCTTCTCGCTGACACTCGTGGTCATCCTGCTGATCGGGTTCGACGTGCCCAGCCGCCTCAACCGGCTGGTCGACCCGGAGGCCGTCCCGGACTACCTCGCCACGGAGGCGGCGGCGGACGGCGCGCTGTCCGTGCCGTCGGCGAAGTGACGCGGACTCCACGGCGAACCGGGTGGTTCGGGTGCTCCGACCGGCGTAGGGCGGCGCCGGACGGGGCGGCGGCCCGCCCTCACGTGGGGTAACAGTCCAAGTATGATCTGTAGACGAAATGCTCTTCAGGGTAACGTGCGCCGCCCGCACGGTCGCACGATCCGGACCGCCGCGGCCGCCCTCCTCGCCGCGGCCGCACTCGCCGCGACCACCGGGGCGGCCGCCTCCCCGTCGGTCCCGCTGCGCACGGACTGGGACTCCATCGCTGCCTGCGAGTCGGGCGGCGACTGGCAGGCGAACACCGGCAACGGCTACTACGGGGGCCTGCAGTTCGCCCCGTCGAGCTGGGCCGCGGCCGGCGGCCTGAAGTACGCCCCGCGCGCGGACCTCGCGACCCGCGCCGAGCAGATCGCCGTCGCGAAGCGCCTGGCCGGCCTGCAGGGAATGTCGGCCTGGGGCTGCGCCTGAGACCACGGCCCGGGACGTCCCGGGCGCGGGGTCCGCGCTCGACGGGGACGTGTGTTGACCGGGGTCACCCTCGGGCGTGAACCGGGCCCGGCCTCCGCGGCGTTCCGTTTGTCCGGAGCGCCGAGCGGGCAGTCCCCGGCGGGGGAGCCGAGGGGCGGCCCCGGACGTTCCGCACGCCGACACGTCCGGGACCGCTCCGCCCCTTCGGACGGCAGCGGCGAACGACGACGGCGGCGGGACTAACCCCGGGTGCGCCGGCCGGAGAAGGCCGACCAGCGGCCGTCGCGCCTGGCGACCGTGATCTCGCGCCCGAAGCAGGCGGTCAGCAGGTCGTCCGTGAGGACGTCGTCCACCGGCCCACGGGACAGGATCCGGCCCTCGCGCAGCAGCAGGGTGTGGCTGACGGCCGGGAACAGCTCCTCCAGGTGGTGGGTGACCGTCACCGTGGCCAGCCGGGGGCGCCCCTCGGTCAGCTGGTGCATCGCCTCGACGAGGTCCTCCCGGGACGGCAGGTCCAGGGCGTTGAAGGGCTCGTCCAGGAGGAGCAGCGCCGGGTCGGCCATCAGCGCCCTGGCGATGAGGATCCGCGCCCGCTGACCGCCCGAGCAGACGCCGTAGGGCCGGTCCGCCAGCTCCTTGACGCCCAGCTCGGTCAGCAGGTCGCGGGCCCGCTCCCGCACCTCGTCGTCGTACGTCCGCCACAGCGGCTGGACCGTGCCGCTGTGGCCGGTCAGCACGACCGCGTGCGCGGTGAGGTCCTGCGGCACCCGCTGGGCGGAGTTCACATGGCCGATGCGCGCCCGCAGCTCCCGCACGTCGACCCGGCCGAGCCGGCTGCCGAGCACCTCGACCGTGCCGGTCGTGGGGTGCATGAGCGCGCCGAGCAGCCGCAGCAGGGTCGTCTTCCCGGCGCCGTTGGCCCCCAGCAGGGCCCAGTGCTCGCCCGGGCGGACCGACCAGTCGACGCCGTCCAGGATCAGCTGGTCCGTGGTGAGGCGGCGGACGCTCACGTCCTGGAGCCGGAGCACGTCGTCGTCGTGGTCGGGCGTGGGGGAGCTGGCGGTCCGGCCGGTCATGCCGTGACTCCTTCGTACGGGACGTCCTCGGTCACCGTGCACAGTAGATGTATCCACCACATGCCTGCCGGACCGTCCGGTTCCTGGACGCCCGGCCGCCGCCGCTCTCTTCTCCCCTGTTCTCCCCTCTGCCCCCTATGCCTCCTGCCCCTCCTTCTCGCGGACGGTCATCAGCAGGGTGCGGGGCCGGACCGTGGCCGCGGCGACGGGGCGCACCGTCTGGCCGGGCGCGAGCTCCAGCCGTACCCGCCGCACGATGGTGGCGACGGCGGTGACGAGTTCGGTGAACGCGAACCGGTCGCCGATGCACTTGTGCTTGCCGGCGCCGAAGGGCAGGAACCCCTGCGTGGGCCGCGGCCCCGGGTCGTCCAGCCAGCGGTCGGGGTCGAACTCCAGCGGGTCGCGGAACAGCAGCGGGTCGCGGTGCAGGGCGTGCTGGCAGTAGGCGAGTTCGGTGCCTGGGGGCACCGTCCAGGGGCCGAGCCGGGTCTCGGTGACGGTGCGCCGGGTGACGAGCCACCCGGTGTGGTGCATCCGCAGCGTCTCCTCCACCACCCGGCCCAGGTACGGCAGCCGGCCGAGGTCGTCGAAGGCCACCGGCCGGTCGCCGAGGACCTCGTCGAGCTCCTCCAGGACCCGTGCCTCGACCTCCGGGTTGCGGGCGAGTTCGTACAGCATCCAGGACAGGACCGAGGCGGTGGTCTCGGTGCCGGCGACGGCCAGGGTGAGGATCTCGGAGGAGATCTGGTGGCCGGTCAGCGGCTCTCCGGTCTCCTCGTCGGTCGTGCGCAGCAGCAGCGAGAGCATGTCACCGGTGTCGTGGCCGGAGTCCTGGAGGTCGCTCACGGCGCGTTCGATGGTGGCCCGCACGCCGTCGCGCGCCGCGTTGAAGCGGCGGTTGGCGGGCAGCGGGAGCCGCTCGACCCAGTCGGGCAGCATGACGCGGGCGCCCACGCCGTTCATCACGACCGACAGGTCGGCGCGCAGCCGGCGGAACGTGGCGTCGTCGAGACTGCCCGAGAAGATCGTCTTGGCCAGCATGTTCAGGCTGAGCCCGACCATGGCCTCGCGGACGTCCAGCGGCCGGCCGGGGACCCACTCGTCGACTGCGGCGTCCGTCTCGGCGCGCATGGTGTCGACGTACCGGGCGATCTGCTCGCGGGCGAAGGCGGGTTGCAGCTGGCGTCTCTTGCGGACGTGGACCTGGCCGGCCGCGGTGACGACGGAGTCGCCGAGCAGCTGTCCCATCTTCTCGAAGAACCGGCCCTTGTCGAGGCTCGGTCCCAGGTCGGTCAGCATGGTGCGGATGAGGCCGGGATCCTGCACGACGAGGGTGCGGGTGCCGGGCTGGAGGGTGATCTCGACCAGGGGGCCGTAGGTGGTGCGCAGCGCGGCGACGAAGCCGAGGTTGTCGCGCATGAGCTGTACCGCGTGGCCCAGGAACGGCAGCGAACCCGCTGCCCTGGGTATGGGGGGAGGCGCTACGAGCGTCACGGTGGGGTATGTCCCTTCGCATCGATCATGGGCGCTCCATGGCTTCCCTGATCGCTACCGGGGTCAATCGGCCACGGAACGTGGCATTTCCCACGTGTCCCGGATGGCCGGAAGTGATTGGCCGAGGAGGCGGTTGGGCAGATTCCACTCCTGCCCGCCCCCGACACCGGTGGCTCCTGGCTAGCGCAGCAGCAGCTGAGCCAGGGCGACCGTGCCGACCGTCACCACCAGTATCCGCAGAACCAGGGGGCTGAAACGTCGGCCCACCTTGGCGCCGAACCAGCCACCCAGGGCCGAGCCGACCGCGAGCAGTCCGACGGCGGTCCAGTCGAAGTCCGCGGCGAAGAGGAAGAAGAGGGCGGCGACGGTGTTGACGACGGCGGAGAGGACGTTCTTGATGCCGTTGAGGCGTTGCATGGGTTCGTCGAGGAGCATGCCCATCAGGGACAGGTAGATGATCCCCTGGGCGGCGGTGAAGTAGCCGCCGTAGACGCTGGCGAGGGTCAGGCCGACGAGGAGCAGCGGACCGCCGTCCCGGCGGGGAGAGGCACCGGTGCGCTCCCGGCGGCGCTGCACCAGCCGGCCGATCTGCGGCTGGAACGCCACCAGCACCAGGGCGAGGCCCACCAGTACCGGCACGATCGTCTCGAAGGCGTCCGGCGGCAGCGACAGCAGCAGTGTGGCGCCCGCCAGGCCGCCGAGCAGGGCCCCGGCGCCCAGCTTCAGGACGCGCCGGCGCTGGCCGGTCAGCTCCTTGCGGTAGCCGATGGCACCGCTGATGGAGCCGGGGATCAGACCCAGCGCGTTGGACACCGTCGCAGTCACCGGCGACAGTCCCGTGGCCAGCAGTACGGGGAAGGTGATCAGGGTTCCGGAGCCGACGACGCTGTTGATGGCGCCGGCTCCGACGCCCGCCGCGAAGACCGCGGCCATGGCCTCGGGCGTCACCCCGTGCCGCCGCGCGCCGGGCCCGTACTCAGCCGGAACGTGCCTTGTGCGTCTCTCACGGGCCCGACTGTACCCACCGCTCCGGCGGGCCCGACCCCCGGTCTCAACCGGTCCGTGATGGGCGTTCTTTGACGTTAATTCACCTGATCATGCGGTGATACGATCACCGGGTTTGCAGAGCGGGCGGATGGGTGAAAGACGGCATCCCCGACTTCAAGGACAGCCCGGGCGCCGGCGGTCCGCCGGACCGCCCGCGTGGACCGGAACGCAGCAAACCGGCCGTAAGTCGCCTGAAGAGAGTCTTATGACGGAATACACGGCAAACCCATTGCTCTGGGTCCTGCTCGTCGCCCTCGTCGCCGCCGCCGTGCTCGTCAGCCGCCAGCGCAGGGCGGCCCGGGCGTTGCGGCAGCAGGTCGAGGGGCTCCGGGACCGCTACACCCAGCTGGAGAACAACTACGGGAAATCCGTGCAGGCCGCTCAGGAGCGGGCCGAGGACGAGACGAAGACCGTACTGAAATCGGCCATGCGGACTCTCCAGGGCCTCGCCGCCGAACAGCAGCTGGTGCTCTCCCGGCTGCAGAGCAAGTACGGCGAATCGGCCCTGCTCGAGGACCTGCTGGAGATCGACCACACCAACTCGCAGTTCGGCCGGCGCGCGCAGTCCGTCGCGGTCCTGTGCGACGGCTGGCTGGGCGGCCGGCGCGACACCGCCTCGGTGTACGACGTGGTCCGCAGCGCGCAGGGACGCATCCGGCACTTCCGCCGGGTGGACATCCTCTCCCGGGTCGACTTCGGCATCACCAGCCGCGCCGTCGAGCCCGTCGCGCTGGCCCTCGCCGAACTGCTCGACAACGCCACCAGCTACTCCAGCCCGGACACCGTCGTGGAGATCAACATCCGCACCGTGCCCAAGGGCATCTGCGTGGTCGTGGACGACGCCGGCGTCGGCATGAGCGACGAGGAACGGGCGCGCGCCGACAAGCTGCTCGCCACCGAGCGCGCCTCGGGGGTGGCGGCTCTCGGCAACCCGCCGCAGTTCGGCTTCGCCGTCATCGGCCTGCTGTGCGAGCGCTTCGGGTTCGAGGTGTCGGTGGACTCCTCCTCTCCCTACGGAGGCGTACGGGCGGTGGTTCTGCTGCCGCACGACATGCTCACCGCCATGCCGGAGAAGAAGGCGCCCGCACCGGCCGACCGCCCCACCGCCCGGCCGGTCCCGGACGCCGGACCGGAGGCCGTGCCCGCCGCCTCCCGGACCGACGACGGTCTGCCCCGGCGGCGCCGCAAGCGGCCGATGGCCATCGTGCCCGGCAGCGCCTCCGCCCCGCGCCCGGCCGGACGCTCCGACTCCGAGCAGGCCCGGGTCATGGGCGCCTTCCAGCGCGGAACGCGCTCCGGCCGGGGCACCGAGCCGGAGAACGCCGAGAACGCCGAGAACGCCGACCGGACGAGCAGCACACCTGGTGCAAGCAGTGAAGGACATGAGGTCTCGTGAACGACGATCTGTCATGGATGCTCGACAGCGCCCTGGAGATTCCGGGAGCCCTGCACGCGGTCCTGATATCAGCCGACGGCCTGCTGATGGCCCGGACGCAGGACTTCGACAAGGACGACGCCGACCGGGTGGCCGCCGCGATGAGCGGTGTGCAGTCGCTCAGCCGCACCCTCTCCTTCTTCTGTGAGGACCCGGGCCAGAACTGGCGCCAGACCCTCGTCGAGTTCGACGGCGGCTGGGTCTTCCTGATCTCCGCCGGCGAGGGCGCCTACCTTGGCGTCTCCGCCTCCCCGGAGGTGGACATGGCCGACATCACCTTCCGCATGCAGCAACTCGTCGCCCAGCTCGGCAAGCGGCTGACGACACCGCCGCGCGAGAACCTCGGCGCCCGCTCATGACCGGCCGCGACGGCTGGACGCCCGAGTCCGCCGCATTAGTACGTCCCTACGTCATCACCAAGGGCCGCAACCTGCCCGACGAGGACGCCCTCTCGCTCCTCACCCTGGTCACCGCGTCCGCCGAGGACACGCGGCGGCCCGCCCGGCTCTCGCCCGAGGAGCAGAGCCTGCTCGACCTGTGTTCCGCCGGCTACCTCTCGGTCGCCGAGATCGCCGGGCACACCCACTTCCCGCTGGGCGTGGTGCGGATCCTGCTGGCGTCCCTGATGGAGGGCGGGCACCTGCTGACCCGTCCGCCGGTGGCCCGCGCCCGCCTCGCGGACAGGGAGATCCTGGAGGAGGTGCTCAATGGGCTCCGCGCCAAGTTTGGATGAGCGGGACTACGTGCGCGAGGGAGCGACCCAGACCGCGGTCAAGATCCTCGTCGTCGGACACTTCGCGGTGGGCAAGACCACCCTCATCGGCTCCATCTCCGAAATCGAGCCGCTGTCCACCGAGGAGACGATGACGCAGGCCGCCGAGCCGGTCGACGACCTCAAGGGCGTGAAGGGCAAGACCACCACCACGGTCGCCATGGACTTCGGCCGCCTCACCATCAGCGACCGCATCGTGCTCTACCTGTTCGGCACCCCCGGCCAGCAGCGTTTCGTGCAGATGTGGGAGGACATGGCCCGCGGCGCGCTCGGCGCCCTCGTCCTGGTCGACCCCGAGCGGCTCGCGGACTCCTTCCCGGTGATCGACCTCATCGAGCACTACGGACTCGACTACGCCATCGCCGTCAACCACTTCGACGGCGCGCCGGCGCGCGAAGAACGGGCGCTGCGCGAGGCGCTCGACCTGCTCGACGACACCCCCGTCGTCACCTGCGACGCCCGCGACGAGAAGTCCTCGGCCGCCGCACTCACCACCCTCGTCCGCCATCTGCTGGACAGAGCCTAGGAGCTGGGAGCAGACATGAACGCCCACGACCCCGCGCCGGTGCCGCCGCCCGGCTGCCCGGCCCACGGATCCGGCGCCCGGGTGCCGTTGCACGGACCGGAGTTCGCCGCCGATCCGCAGGCGTACTACGAGTACCTGCGCCACTACGGGGCCGCGGCCCCCGTCGAGCTGGCCCCCGGCGTCGAGGCCACGCTGGTCACGGACTACACGGCGGCGCTCCAGCTGCTGCAGGACTCCGGTTCCTTCCGCAAGGACGCCCGCCGCTGGCGGGCCTTCAACGAGGGCAAGGTGGGCCCGGACAGCCCGGTCGCGCCCCTGCTCGCGTACCGGCCCAACTGCATGTTCGCCGACGGCGCCGACCACCTCAGGCTCCGCCAGGCCGTCACCGACAGCATGGCGCGGGTCGACACCCGGCGGCTGAGCCGGAGCACCGAGCAGATCTCCCGCTACCTCATCGCGCAGTTCGCCGCCCGCGGCTCCGCCGACCTGCTCGGGGACTACGCCAAGCAGCTGCCGCTGTTCGTGTTCAACGAACTCTTCGGCTGCCCCGCGGACATCGGGGACCGGGTGCTGTTCGGCATCTCCGGCATGTTCGACGGAGTGAACGCCGAGAAGGCCACCGAGGTGCTCTTCCAGGCGGTCGGGGAACTCGTGGCGCTCAAGCGGGAGAAGCCCGGTGACGACGTCACCTCCTGGCTGATGCGCCACGAGGCGGGGCTCGACGACGAGGAGATGGTCCACCAGCTCGCCCTGCTCCTCGGCGCGGGTGCCGAACCCCTGCGCAACCTCATCGGCAACACCCTGCACCGGCTCCTCACCCACGAGCGGTACGCCCGTGAGGGAGGCCTGATCGACGAGGCGCTCGACGACACGCTGTGGGAGAACCCGCCGATGTCCAACTACGCGCCGCACTACCCGGCCGCCGACACGGAGTTCGCCGGGCAGCAGCTCCAGGCGGGCGACCTCGTCCTGGTGAGCTTCGCCGCGGCCAACACCGGGCCGGCCCTCAGGGCCTCGCGCCAGGCCGGCAGCAACCGGGCCCACCTGGCCTGGAGCGCGGGTCCGCACGCCTGCCCCTCCAAGGAGCCGGCCCGGCACATCACCGTCACGGCCATCGAGCACCTGCTCAACGAACTGCCCGACGTCGCGCTCGCCGTCCCCGAGGACAGCCTGGCCTGGCGTCCGGGCCCCTTCAACCGGGCCCTGGCCACGCTCCCGGCCCGGTTCACCCCCGTCCGCTCCGTGCGGCGCACCGAGCCCCGCCCGGCTCCGGCGGCCGAGCAGGAGAAGGCGGCCGCCCCGGCCCGGCCGGCCGAACGCGCCGGCATGTGGAGCCAGTTCCTCAACTGGCTCACGCGGTGACCTCCGCAACATCTCCCCAACCCGTACCCCTCGCATGAAGTTTGAACGGCACGGGTAGTGAGCAACGCGGCATTCAAGTTGCTTACGAGTAAAAGGAGGTGTCGTGGACCACATATCCACGAACGCCGCTTTCCGGCCGCAGAGAACCCCGATACCCGCCTCGCCAGGCGGGTATCGCTTTGTCCGGCTCCGACCGGGGACGGGCCGGTGACCGCCGCACCGACGGGCGCCGATCCGCGGGACGCACCGACACTCGGGGCCCTCACGGGCGGGCAGTTGCGAAGGCTCGCGGCCGTCGCCGGACTCTCCGCGACGGACACCGCGGCCTACGTACGGGTGCTGACCGACTCGCTGGGCCCGGTGGCCGCACGGCCGTTGAGTCTGCCCCCGCCCACCCGTACCTTCCTCTCCGACGACCACACCCCCGTCGAGTACTCCCTCTCCTTCCGGCCCGACGCGGCGCCCGCCCTGCGGGTGCTCCTGGAACCGGGCTGCGGCGCAGACAGCCTGGCCCGCAACGGCCGCGTCGGACTGGAGGCGGTGCGGCGAATGGCGCGACGCTGGCACTTCACCACCGACGCACTGGACGAGATCGAGGACCTGTTCCTGCCCTCCGGTCCCCAGGGGCCGCTGGCCCTGTGGTGCGCCCTGGAGCTCAGGCCCGGCGGTGTACCCGGCGTCAAGGTCTACCTGAACCCGGCGGCCAACGGGGCGGAACGTTCCGCCGCGACGGTGCGCGAGGCGCTGCACCGGCTCGGCCACCGGCGGGCCTTCGCCGCCCTGCCCCAGGGTGCCGGGTACCCGTTCCTCGCCCTGGACCTGGGGGAGTGGGCGCAGCCCCGGGTGAAGGTCTACGTGCGGCACGACAACCTCACGGCGGGGCGGGCCGGGCGGCTGTCCCGAACGGACCGGGGTCCGGGGCCCGCCGCGATCGAGGGGTTCTTCCGCGCCGCCGCGGCCCTCGGTCCCGACGTGGCGGGCCTCGGCCGGCGGCCCGCCCTGTCCTGCCACTCCTTCACCGACACCGCCGACGTCCGGCCGAGCGGCTTCACCCTGCACATCCCTGTCCGGGACTACGTCCGCCACGACGGGGAGGCCCTCGTGCGGGCGGCGCGCGTGCTGCGGCACCACGGCATGGACCCCTCGGTCCTCGTCCGCGCCCTGGCCGCCGTCGCCGGACGCCGCCTCGAGGACGGCGCGGGACTCGTCGCCTACCTGGCGCTGGCCCACCAGCAGGGCCACCCGCCGCGGGTGACCGCGTACCTCTCCGCGGAGGCGTACGCGGTCAGGCCCGCGGTCGGCGGGAGCGCTCCCACGGCGATACCGGTGGGCTGAGCGGGCCCGTCCGGACACGGCAGGGCTCCCGGTGGACGGCACCGGGAGCCCGAGCGGTGAAGCGCACGGCGCGGTCCCGCTAGACGGGCAGGGACTCCCGGAACTCCGCCAGGTACGGACCCACGTCGACCTGGACGGAGGCGCCCGGCGCCCGGCCGTACCGCTGGACGATGCCGGTGAGGTACGTGGCGATCTCCTCGCGCATCTCCCCGGCGGCCGGCAGTTCCGCCTCGCCGTCGACGAGCCGCGCCACCCACTGGGCCTGGGCCTCCACCAGCCGGGTGATCGAGCCCACCGGGCGGACCAGACCCACGAAGTACAGACCGGGACGGTCGGCCGGGACGACCCTGCGGTACAGCGCGACCGAGCCGTCCGCCGCCACCGGGCAGCCCGCGGGCAGGAAGGGGAAGGTCATGCGGAAGCCGGTGCAGTAGACGACCGCGTCCGCGGTCACGGAGGTGCCGTCGGTGAAGACGACCCGGTCGCCGTCGAACGAGCCGATCGCGGGCTTCGGCGTCACGGCGCCGTGCCGGATCCGGCTGAGGATCTCGTCCGAGAGGGTGGTCGCGGACGAGAACACCGGGTGGTCCGGCTCGGGCAGGCCGTAGTCCCTGAGCCTGCCGCGGGCGACGAGCAGGGCCTGCTCCACCCACCGGCGCTGCTCGGCGAAGGACATCTCGGTCCACCACGGGGCCTCGGCGATCTCGTCGACCGACATCCCGAAGAGCTGCTTGGGCACGATGTGCAGCCCGCGCCGCACCGACAGCAGGGTCTGCTCGGCGTGCCGGGAGAGGTCCGCCGCGATGTCCACCGCCGACGCGCCGAGGCCCACCACGACGACGCGGCGGCCGTCGAAGTCGCCGCCGTCGCGGTAGTCGAGCGAGTGCAGAATCGTTCCGGTGAAGGAGTCGGCGCCCGCCGGCAAGGGGTCGGGCAGGGCCGGGTCGGTGTGGTGGCCGGAGGCGACGACCACCTGCTCGAACCGGCGCGAGGTCTCGGCGCCGTCCGCGTCCCGGCTGACGACCGTCCACCCGCCGTCCGCGTCCTGGCGCACCGAGACCGCCTCGGTGCGCAGCTCGACGTGGCCGAGCAGGCCGGCCCACTCGGCGAAGGAGCGCAGATAGGCGGCGAACTGGCTGTGCCGGGGGTAGAGCGGATACGAGGACGGCATCGGGAAGTCCGCGTAACCGGTCAGCTGCTTGGCGGTGTTGAGGTGCAGCGACAGATAGCCCGGCCCCCGCTCGCCGGCCCCCGGCTGACGCCAGATCCCGCCGACGTCCGGCGCCTTCTCCAGGCAGACGAACGAGATGCCGCGCTCCTTGAGGGCGTGCGCCACCGCCAGCCCCGACAGGCCTGCACCGATCACACACACGCGCACGGGATTCCCCCCAGAAAGCTCAAACCTTCCCCGATCATGGACTTCCTGCCCATCCGTACCGACTCGCACACCGGACCGAGGAGCGAACAGGCGTGTCCGTCCTCACGTTTCACGCCGTGCGCAGGTCCTTGACCCGGTGGATTTTGCCCAGGGAGCGCTCCAGCGTCTCCGGGTCCACGATCTCCACCTCCACGCTCACGCCCACACCGTCCTTGACGCTCTGCCCGATCGCCCGGGCGGCGGCCTCGCGCTGCTCGGGACCCACGTCGGGGCGGGCCTCCACGCGTACGGTCAGGTGGTCCATGCGGCCGCGCGCGGTGAGCCGGATCTGGAAGTGCGGGGCCACGCCGGGCGTGCGCAGCACGATCTCCTCGATCTGGGTGGGGAAGACGTTCACGCCGCGCAGGATGATCATGTCGTCACAGCGGCCGGTGACCTTGCTCATCCGCCGGAAGGCGGGGCGGGCGGTGCCCGGCAGCAGCCGGGACAGGTCGCGCGTGCGGTAGCGGACGACGGGCAGCGCCTCCTTGGTCAGGGAGGTGAAGACGAGCTCCCCCTCCTCGCCCCCGGGCAGCACGGCGTCCGTGAGCGGGTCGACCACCTCGGGGTAGAAGTGGTCCTCCCACACGTGCAGTCCGTCCTTGGTCTCGACGCACTCCTGGGCCACGCCCGGACCCATCACCTCGGACAGGCCGTAGATGTCGACGGCGTGGATGCCTGCCCGCTCCTCGATCTCGCGCCGCATCTCCTCGGTCCACGGCTCCGCGCCGAAGATGCCGACCTGGAGTGAGGTGGTGCGCGGGTCGACGCCCTGCCGTTCGAACTCGTCGAGCAGGGTGAGCATGTAGGACGGCGTGACCATGATGATCTCGGGCCGGAAGTCCTGGATGATCTGCACCTGGCGTGCCGTCATCCCGCCGGAGGCGGGGATCACGGTGCAGCCGGCGCGTTCGGCGCCGTAGTGCGCGCCGAGGCCGCCGGTGAACAGGCCGTAGCCGTAGGAGACGTGCACCTTGTGGCCGGGCCGGCCGCCCGCGGCCCGGATCGAGCGGGCGACGACGTCCGCCCACGCCGACAGGTCGTTGTCCGTGTATCCGACCACGGTGGCGCGGCCGGTGGTGCCGCTGGAGGCGTGCACGCGCCGTACGTCGGCCATCGGAACGGCGAACATCCCGAAGGGGTAGGTCTCCCGCAGATCGGCCTTGGTGGTGAAGGGGAACCGCGACAGGTCCGCCAGGCTGCGGCAGTCGTCCGGCACGACCCCGGCGGCGTCGAACTTCTTGCGGTACAGCTCCACGTTGTCGTACGCGTGCCGCAGGGTCGCCCGCAGCCGGTCGAGCTGGAGCTCCCGGAGCTGCTCGCAGGAGAGGCGCTCGGCGTCGTCGAGCAGGTCGTGGGGGAGAGGCTCGCCCCGTCGGGATGCCGGGGCGGCCCCGGTCGTCGGCTCGCTGCTCATCGCGACTCCTTCGTCGTCGTGCCCGGCGTCTCGCGCGCCGCGCCCTCCCGCGCGCGGCGGGTGATCTCGTCGCGCCGTGCGTCGTGGCCGTCCTCGTCGTCGCGCGCGTCGTGGCCGTTACCGTCGTCCCGCGCGCGGGGACCGTCCCCGTCGCCCCGCGCGCTGCGGCTGCGGCCGCGGAACTCCGCGATCACCTCGTCGCCGCGCCGCACGCTCACGTCGTAGATCCCACTGCGCCCGTAGCGGGCACGCTCCTCGGCGCGGGCCACGAGCACGTCGCCCTCGCGGGCCGGGGCGACGAAGACGATGTCGGCGCCGGCCGCGACGGTCACGGGACCGTGGCTGTTGCACGCGCAGGCGAACGCGGTGTCGGCCAGCAGGAACAGGAAGCCGCCGTGGGCGATCCGGTGGCCGTTGACCATGGCCGGGGTCACGGTCATCCGGACCACCGCGGATCCCGCGCCCTGCTCCACCAGCTCGATGCCCAGCCCGCGGGAAGCCTGGTCCGCGGCGAACATCACCTCCGCGGGCGTCTGCCCGGCGGCCTGCGACACCTCTCCCACCACCCTGTATCCCGGCCGGTACCCCGACCGACCATTCGGTCAGCTTGCGGCAGGGCCCAGTAATCCAGCCAGTCGCTCACCCTGTCAAGGGTGCGGGCAGCGGTGCTCCGGGGTCTTGCCCGGCGCCCGGAAACCCGTCACACTGATACCGAACGAATGGTCGGTTGGGAAGCTGGTGACGATGACCACGACACACGCCGCCGAGGCACCGCCCCCGCAGGGGCCGGACGGACTCCAGGAGCACTTCGACGCGACCGTCGCGCGCGACCAGCGCGTCGAACCGCGCGACTGGATGCCGGACGGCTACCGGAAGACGCTGATCCGGCAGATCGCCCAGCACGCGCACTCGGAGATCATCGGCATGCAGCCCGAGGGCGAGTGGATCACGCGGGCCCCGTCGCTGCGCCGCAAGGCGATCCTGTTCGCCAAGGTCCAGGACGAGGCCGGCCACGGGCTCTACCTGTACTCGGCGGCCGAGACCCTCGGCGCGGACCGCGACGACCTCACCGAGCGGCTGATCGAGGGTCGCCAGAAGTACTCGTCGATCTTCAACTACCCGACCCTGAGCTTCGCCGACGTCGGCGTGATCGGCTGGTTCGTGGACGGCGCCGCGATCTGCAACCAGGTGCCGCTGTGCCGCAGTTCCTACGGGCCGTACGCGCGCGCGATGGTGCGCATCTGCAAGGAGGAGTCCTTCCACCAGCGGCAGGGCTACGAGCTGCTGATGACGATGATGCGCGGCACCCCGGCGCAGCGCGAGATGGTCCAGGACGCCGTGGACCGCTGGTGGTGGCCCTCACTGATGATGTTCGGTCCGCCCGACGACGCCTCACCCAACTCGGCGCGGTCGATGGCCTGGAAGATCAAGCGGCACAGCAACGACGAACTGCGCCGTCGCTTCGTCGACATGACGGTCCCGCAGGCCGAGAAGCTCGGCGTCACCCTGCCCGACCCCGAGCTGCGCTGGAACGAGGAGGCGGGGCACCACGACTTCGGCACCCCCGACTGGGACGAGCTGACGCGCGTCATCAAGGGCGACGGGCCGTGCAACGCCCAGCGCACGGAACGACGGCGCACCGCGCACGAGGAGGGCGCCTGGGTGCGCGAGGCGGCCACCGCCCACGCCGCCAAGCAGGCGGCCCGCACGCAGAAGGGAGCGGCGGTATGAGCGACGACCGGCCCGAGCGGCAGGGCTGGCCGCTGTACGAGGTGTTCGTGCGCGGCAAGCGCGGCCTCAACCACGTCCACGTCGGCTCGCTGCACGCCGCCGACGACGCCATGGCCCTCACCCACGCCCGCGACCTCTACACCCGGCGCAACGAGGGCGTGAGCATCTGGGTGGTGCGCTCCGAGCACATCGCCGCCTCCACCCGCGACGAGAAGGACCCCTTCTTCGCCCCCAGCGCCGACAAGGTCTACCGGCACCCGACCTTCTACGACATCCCCGACGACGTCCCCCACATCTAGGAGCAGGGCATGAGCGACGACCACGTCTACCTCACCCTGGCCGAGGGACACGAGGACGACACCCGCTGGGCCTACGGCACCGGTTTCGAGGACCCGCTGCACGGCGTCGACACCACCGTGCCCGAGGGCGTCGACGCCGCCGGACTGGCCGCGGAGTGCGTGGCGCTGGCCGACGACGCCCTCGTCGGCGCCCAGCGGCTCGCCGAGTGGATCACCCGTGCGCCCGAGCTGGAGGAGGAGGTGGCGCTGGCCAACATCGGCCTCGACCTCCTCGGCCAGGCCCGCCTGCTCTACACCCGCGCCGGGCAGGCCGACGGCACCGGCCGCGACGAGGACGCCTACGCCTACTTCCGCGACGCCGCCGACTTCCGCAACGTGACGCTGGCGGAACTGCCCGGCGGCGACTTCGCGTTCACCGTCGTACGGCTGCTGGTGCTCTCCAGCTGGCGCCTGGCGCACTTCCGGGGGCTGGTGGACCACCCGGACCCGGTCCTCGCGGCGGTCGCCGCCAAGGGCGCCAAGGAGCTGGCCTACCACCGGCAGTACGCCGCCCAGTGGTGCGTACGCCTGGGCGACGGCACGGACGAGTCGCACCGCCGGATGCGGGCGGCGCTGGAGCAGGTCGCCCCCTACCTCGGCGAACTGCACACGGCCCACGACGTGCGGGACGAGGTCGCCGCCGACGTGCGCCAGGTCACCGACGCCGCCGGACTACCCCTGCCGGTCTACCGCCCGCGGCCCGGCTCCGGCCGCGCGGGCGAGCACACCGAGCATCTGGCACCCCTGCTCACCGAGTTGCAGGGCATCGCCCGCGCCCACCCGGAGGCGACATGGTGACCGCCGGCCCCGCCCTCCCGGACGCCCACCGCGCCCGGCGCGTCGCCGAGCGCGTACCGGACCCCGAGCTGCCCATGCTGACCCTCGCCGACCTGGGCGTCCTGCGCGACGTCGAGACGCGGGCGGACGGCACCGTGGTCGCGAGCCTGACCCCCACCTACTCGGGGTGCCCGGCCATGGCGGAGATGCGCGCGGACGTCGCCGCACGGCTGCGCGCGGCGGGGTACGCGCGCGTGGAGATCCGCACCGTCCTGGACCCGCCCTGGACCAGCGACTGGATCACGGAGTCCGGCCGCCGCAAGCTCGCCGAGCACGGCATCGCCCCGCCCGGCCGCGCCCCCCGCGGCCCGGTCCCGCTGGTGCTGTCGCCCACCCGGCCCGCGGTGCCCTGCCCCCGCTGCGGGTCGCGGGAGACCGAGGAGACCTCGCGCTTCGCCGCCACCTCCTGCAAGGCCCTGTGGCGCTGCCGAGCCTGCCGCGAGCCGTTCGAGTACGTCAAGGAGATCTGATGGCCCCGACCGCCCCCGTACCGGCGGCCCCCGTGCGCGCCCGCCGCCGCCCCGCCTTCCACCGCCTGCGCGTCGCGGCCGTGGAGCGGCTGTGCGCGGACGCGGTCGCCGTGCGCTTCGAGGTCCCGGACGAGCTGGCCGGGGCGTATGCCTTCGCGCCCGGACAGTCGCTCACCCTGCGGCGCGAGGTCGACGGCCGGGACGAGCGCCGTTCCTACTCGATCTGCGCGGCGGCCGGTTCGGCTCCCCGCATCGGGGTGCGGGTGGTGCCGGGCGGCCTGTTCTCCGCCTGGCTGGTGGACGAGGTGCGCCCGGGCGACACCGTCGAGGTGATGACGCCCACCGGCCTCTTCACGCCCGACCTGACCGTCCCGGGCCACCACGTGCTGATCGCGGCCGGTTCGGGCATCACGCCGATGGTGTCCATCGCCGAGTCGGTGCTCGCCGCCGACGACCGCTCCACCGTCACCCTCTTCTACGGCAACCGCCGCACCGGCACGGTGATGTTCGCCGACGAACTGGCCGACCTGAAGGACCTCCACCCGGCCCGCTTCCAGCTCGCCCACGTCCTCTCCCGCGAACCGCGCGAGGCCGAGCTGCTCTCCGGCCGCCTGGACGCCGAGCGGCTCACCGCGCTGGTCGGCTCCCTGGTGGACGTGGAGGCCGCCGGCCACTGGTGGCTGTGCGGGCCGCAGGGCATGGTCGCCGACGCCCAGCAGGTCCTGGCCGGCCTCGGCGTGCCCGCGGACCGCGTCCACCGGGAGCTGTTCTTCGCCGCCGACGAGCCCGTGCGCGAGGTCCACCACGAGGAGGGCGGCCCCCGGGGGCCGGTCAGCGAGGTCACCGTCACCCTGGACGGCCGCTCCACCACCGCCTCCCTCTCCCGGGAGCGGAGCATCCTCGACGGTGCCCAGCAGACCCGGCCCGACCTCCCCTTCGCCTGCAAGGGCGGCGTGTGCGGCACCTGCCGCGCCCTGGTCACCGACGGCAAGGCCGACATGCGCCGCAACTACGCCCTGGAGGCGGCCGAGGTCGACGCCGGTTACGTGCTGACCTGCCAGTCCTACCCGGTCTCCGAGCAGCTGACCGTGGACTACGACAGCTGAGGCCGCGCGACCGGCCCACGGCAGCACGGACGACTGCCGAGCGCACGGCTGCCGAGCGCACGACCGCGGAGACGACGACCGCGGAGACGACGACCGCCCAGTGGCACGGCTGCCGGGCGCACGCCCGTCCCGACCGGCCGCCGCCGGGGCGGGCGAACACTATGAACGCAATGATCCAAAGGCTGGCCCCGGCTCCGGACGGTTCCTAACATCCCGGCTCGCAGCGCAATATCGCGCCCGCACGCAGCACGTACAGGAGCCGCACCTTGACCACACCCGACGCTCCCACGCATGCCACCGGGGCCATGCACCGCAGAAGCCGCCCCGCGGTGGTGGCCGCCGCGCTGGCGGCCGTGTTCCTCGGCACCCTCGGCAACGTCTCCGCCGCCCCCGCCCGGGCGGCCGTGGAGCCGACGGCCGGGCAGCCGGTGGCCGCCGACTGCCCGCCCGCCCTCGCCGAGAAGGCCACCTGCTACACCGGGCAGGACGAGAACGGGGCCTACTACACGATGGCCGTGCCCCACCGCTGGAACGGTTCCCTCGTCGTGCACGCCCACGGCGGTCCCGACCTCGGCGACACCTCCGACCCCGCCCGCAGCACCGAGGACCTGGGACGCTGGGCGGTGATGGTCGACGAGGGGTACGCCTGGGCGGGTTCCTCCTACCGGCGCGGCGGTTACGGGGCCCGCATGGCGGCCGCCGACACCGAGAACGTGCGGCGCCTGTTCACCGACCGGTTCGGCCGCCCGGAGCGCACCTACCTGCACGGCCAGTCCTGGGGCGGCAACGTCGCGGCCAAGGTCGCCGAGACGTACGGCGGACGCCCCGGCGCCTACGACGGGGTGCTGCTGACCAACGGCGTACTCGGCGGCGGTTCGCGCGGCTACGACTACCGCGTGGACCTGCGGGTGGTCTACCAGTACTACTGCCACAACCACCCGCGCCCGACCGAGCCGCAGTACCCCCTGTGGCAGGGGCTGCGGGCCGGCTCCACGATGACGACCGCCGGGCTGCGCGCCCGCCTCCAGGAGTGCACGGGCTACGCCTCGGACCCGGCCGACCGGACCGGGCCGCAGCAGCGCAACCTCGACGACATCCTCGCCGTCACGGGCATTCCCGAGCACACCCTGGAGTCGCATCTGCGGTTCGCCACCTTCACGTTCCGGGACATCGTGGCCAACCGGCTCGACGGGCGGAACCCGTGGAGCAACCGGGGAGTGCGCTACACCGGCTCGCACGACGACAAGGCGCTCAACGCGGGCGTCGAACGCTTCTCGGCCGATCCCACCGCGCGCCGTGACCTGTCCTACGACAGCGACCTCACCGGCAAGGTGTCCCTCCCCGTCCTCACGATGCACGCCATCGACGACCCGACGGCCTTCGTGGAGCACGAGGCGGCCTACCGAGCCACCCTCCGGGGCGCGGGGCGGGGCGGGAACCTCGTCCAGACGTTCACGAAGGAGCACGAGCACAGTTCGCTGAGCGACTCCGAGTACGCCAACTCCATGGCCGCGCTGGACACCTGGGTCAGCACCGGCCGGCGGCCGAGCCCGCGGGCGATCGCGGCCTCCTGCGCCGCCTTCGACGCGACGTACGGCGACGGCTGCTTCTACGACCCCGGTTTCCGCCCCGCGCCGTACGCCTCGCGGGTACTGCCCCGGCCGGGCGGCCTCACCTGGCCCGCCATGACCGCCGCGCGGGAGCGGGCGTGGAGCAGGATCCAGGGCGTGGGGATCGCGCCCTAGCCGGCCCGGTCCGCCCGGTCCGCCCGGCACGTCGAGTGCGCCGGGCGGACCTCGTGGTGTGTCAGACGCCGAACTCCGCGGGCGAGATGCCCAGGGCGGAGCAGGCCTCGCGGATCGCCTGCTGCTCGGAGGGCTCGAAGACCCCGTCGGCCCCGGCGACGACCATGCCGGTCTGGATGACGGCACGAGCCTCCTCGGGCTTCTTCGACGCCTTGGCGATCACCTGCAGGGCCTCGCTCCTGCCCTGCTCGACGTTGGCGAGGAGCCGGTCCACGTGCTGGTTGAACCGCTGACGGAGCTGGTCCGCGGGGAAGTTCTGCAGCACCTCGTTGGAGACGATCAGCTCCTCCACGCGCGTGCGCTCCGCCGGTTCCACGTGCCCGTCGGCCGCGGCGACCAGCGCGCACATGGCCATGCTGGCGTCCCGGTAGGAGCCGCTCTTCAACTCGGTCTTGACCGACGCGAGCTGGGACTTGAACATCCCGATCAGCTGCGTCTTGGAGCCTCCGGACGAACCCGGCCGGCCGCTCGCCTGCGCGCCCTGGCCGGATCCGCTCGCTCCCCGAGTGCCCTGGGACTGCTGGAAGGTCTTGGCCTGGTCCTTGATCTTGTCCCACATCGCCACTCGTGCCACCTCGGCTTCTGTTGTTGTGCGTCTGGCTGTTGTGCGTCCGGCCGTCGTGCGTTCCGGCCCGGTCCCAACCCGCGGTCTCCCGCGGGGTTTCCGCAGCCACCAGGATGAACGGGCCGTGGCACCACAGGGTTCCCTAAAGGCAAAGAAAAGGCAAAGAGGCTGATGGGGGCGTAGTAGGCTGCGCCGACAGACGTCGCCGAACCGGCGACCGGGCGGGAGCGTACGGTGTGGTCGCGGCAGGTCGGCTGGTTCGTCGCGATCGGCGTCGTGTCGACCGCGGGGCAGGCGCTGCTGTACTGGGCGCTGCGCCTGTGGTGGCCCCCGGCCGCCGCCAACCTGGTCTCCCTTCTGGTGCTGACGGTGCTCAACACCGAGGCGAACCGGCGGTTGACGTTCCGCGGGGCCGCGACCCGTCCGGCCCGTGCGCACCTGGGCGCGGGCGGCCTCTTCCTGCTCGGCTACCTGGTCACCTCGGGTGCGGTGCTGTGGTTCACGCACGCGCGCCCCGGGGCCACGCCTGCCGCCGAGACCGCGGTCCTCGCCGCCACGTCGGTCGCCGTCACCGTCGTGCGCTTCGTGGTCCTGCGGCTGGCCGTCTTCCGCACTCCCGACCGCCGGCCGGGCGACGGCGTCCGCTGCTGAACGGGCTCGTCGAGGACTGCTACTGCGGCGCCGGACGGGCCCGGTCCCGGCCCGCGGCGCCCGACCGGCGGCGGCAGGCGGCGTCGTGCTGTGCGCCCAACGACGTCCACCACCGCTCGCAGCAGTCCTCGTACAGGGGCACGCGGGCGGCGGCGGGGCGGGCGCAGTCCGGGCCGTGCACGGCGCCGCCGGAGTTGCGCCAGAACGCGCAGCACGGTTCCGGCCAGGCCACGGGCCCGGTACAGGGCCGGGCCAGCCACTCGGCACGCCGCGCCCGTACGGTCCTGCGCCGGTGCGCCGCCTGCTCCCTCGCGGCACACCAGGCGAGCACGCCGGCCGTGTACAGGCCGGGCAGGGCGAGCCAGGGCTGGTGCGTGGCGGCGTAGACGGAGACGGCGACAAGGAGGAGGGCGGCGGCACGGAGGGCGCGGGCGAGGCGCAGGCTCGGCGTCACGGAGGACTCCCGTCGGGGCGGCGGAGCAGGGGGCGTAGGAGGGCTTCGGGCTTCCGTATGCCCCCGGTTCGTGGTTCTACGTCCCCGAGAGTTCGAGGTTCCACGTCCCCGAGTCGCCGCCCGGCGTCCCCGAACCGTCGCCCAGCGCCCCCCAATCGCGCCGAACGTCCCCGGTGCACGCGCCGCCGGCGTCAGGGCAGCATCGCCACGGCCACCGCACCGAGCAGCGCGACGTACGTCCAGGCGTGGACGCCGTCGGGGATGCGGGGCGGGCGGCGGCGCAGCACCGCGATCACCGGCAGCGCGCCCAGCAGGAGGGCCGCGGCCGCGCGGAGGTCCACCAGGCCGACCAGGTCCGGGTGCGCGTGGACGGCGGCAGGGCTCCCGGCGCCGCTCAGGAAGACCGCGGCGGCCGGGAGCGCGATGGCGAGGGTCAGCGGGTTGGCGAGCGCGGTCGCCACGTGCATGCTGTGACCGGAGCGGCGCATCGCCGGCACGGTCATGACGCTGCCGCCGACGCCGAGGAAGGCAGCCACCGCGCCGACGGGGGCGCCGGCGAGCGCCGGGAGCGGGCGCGGCGCGACCGGACCCGGACCGGGCCCCGGCCGAGACCCCGGCTCAGCTCCCGCCGGTGCGGCCGTGGTCCGCGGGCGCAGGAAACCGGGGCGCAGCAGGAGGTCCACGACGGTGAGGGCGACGTAGCCCACGAACGCCCACCGGATCAGCCCGGCCGGGGCCAGGCGTGCCGCGAGCGCACCGGCCGCGGCGCCGCAGGCGAGCAGCAGGAGCAGCGGGCCGCCGCCGCGCAGGGCCGCGAGCACCCGCCGCGGCGTCACGGCCGTCGCGAAGGCGGCGTTCACCACCATCACCACCGCCGAGGTGGCCGTGGCGACCCGGATCGCGTCCGGGCCCAGGGCGGCGTCCGCCCACACCACGACCGGGACGGCGACGAAGCCGCCGCCGAACCCGAACAGGACGGTCGTCACGCCGGTCAACAGCCCGATGCCGAGCAGAGCCACGAGGTTCATGGGCACTACCTCACCAGCGCGCCGCGGCTGCCCGCATTCGATGTCCGGCACGCTTTCTTCGCGACTCGGCCAGGACGGTCGTAGGGTGGCCGGGTGAAGAACGTCCCCCTGGCCGACGTCGACCATGTGGACCGGGCCGTCCTGCCGATCGGCACCGACTACCCGCCCGGCCACCTCCTGGACTGGCACGAGCACCGGCGCGCGCAGTTCCTGTACGGCGCCACCGGCGTCATGGTCGTCGACACCGCCGACGGCACCTGGACCGTTCCGCCGGAGCGCGCCGTCCTGATCCCGGCCGCCACCCGGCACCGGGTGCGCATGCTGGGCGTGAGCACCCGCAGCCTGTACATCGAGCCGGGGGTCGTGCCCTGGTGGCCCGGGACGTGCACGGTCGTGGACGTACCGCCGCTCCTGCGCGAACTGCTCAACGCCGCGGTCGGGTTCGAGGCGGACTACAGCCTGTCGGGCCGCGAGGGCAGCGTCGCCGACCTCCTCCTGCACGAGATCGCGGCGCGGGCCCCGCTCCCGTTCCACGTGGCCATCCCCGCCTCCGCCGGGCTGGCCACGCTCTGCCGGGACTACCTGGCCGCTCCGGACGCCGCCGTCACCAACGCCCAGTGGGCCGCGCGGACGGCGATGAGCGAGCGGGCCTTCACCCGGCTCTTCCGCGGCGAGACCGGGGAGAGCCCCGCCGTCTGGCGGGCCCGCGCACGCCTGCTCGCCGCGGTGCCGCTGCTGCGCGGCGCGCCGGTCGGCGAGGTCTCCGGCCGCCTCGGCTACGCGACGCCCGCCGCGTTCACCGCCGCCTTCACCCGCACCTTCGGCCTCCCACCCTCCCGTTTCGCGCGCCCACCCTCCCGGCCCGCGGCCCGGCCCGGCAGGCCCTAAGGGCATGTCCCACAAGTCAGGTCAGACCGAGAGAAGGGGGTCGATGGCGCGGCGGTAAGCAGTCCCGTGGCGCGCTACCCGGCCGGGGAATCGGCAGCGTCGTAGCGCTGCTGGGCGGCCTCCAGCGCCGGGGTGTTGGCGTGGAACCAGCTCAGCAGCGCGCACAGCTGCTGCGCCAGGCTCCGCCCGAGTGGCGTCAGGCTGTAGGTGACCTGCGGCGGGACGGTGGGCTCCACCAGGCGTTCGACCAGCCCATACCGCACCACCGACTTGAGGTACTGCGACAGCATCTTCTGGCTGATGCCGCCGATGTGCCGGTGAAGGCCGGAGAAGCGCATCGGTCCAGGAACCAGCGCAGCGATGATCAACGCACCCCACCGGCCGGTCACTTGGGCCATCACCGGCCGCGTCGGGCAGTCCTTGTCGAAAGAGTCTGCCGGAAGCTGGGCGAAAACATCCCCGAACTGCTCACTCGCCACCATGCCACCAGCTTACAAAAAGGTACGTACTTACGAAAGGTCGCAGACAGTCCTAGAGTCGACCCGCGGAACCGGTGGTCAAACAAGACGAATGGATTCAAAGTGTTCATGAGTCGTATATCCCCGGCCTTCCTGGGCTGGGACCTCGGAGGCGTCGTTGTGCGCCGAGTCGACGAAATCGACATGTCGCCGGCAACCAGTCAATGGCTGCTGCCCGATGCCACACCGGAACACTTGCACCATCCCTGGCTGCAACCCGATTTCACCGACGGCACAGCCTTTGCGATGCACGTTCACATCTTCGCGATCGAGGTGAACGGCAAGCGCATCCTGGTCGACACCGGCATCGGCAACGACAAGCCCCGGCAGATACCCGACGCCGACAACCTGCAGACCCCGCTGCTGGCCCGGCTGACCGCCGCGGGTTTCGCCCCGGACACCGTCGACCTGGTGATCACCACGCACATGCACGTCGACCACGTCGGCTGGAACACTCACTTGGTCGACAGCCGCTGGGCACCGACCTTCCCGAACGCCCGCTATCTCACCGACCGCAGAGAATGGGACTACTGGACCGCCGCCGCCGAAAGCGACGAGGAAGTCGCCCAGGTGCACCGCGACTCCCTGCGCCCCATCCGTGACAACGGCCTGTACGACCTGCTCGACATCCCGGCCTCGGGCCTTGAGGTGGCCGACGGCGTCCGCCTGGTACCGACACGCGGCCACACTCCCGGCCACCTGTCGGTCAAGCTGACAGGTACCGGCCGCAATGCGCTGATCAGCGGCGACAGCCTGCATCATCCCGTGCAACTGGCGTACCCCGAGATGGGCAGCGTCGGCGACGTCGATCCCGCCGAGGCACGAACCACCCGCCACCGCCTGCTCACCGAGCTGGCCGGTACCGGTGACCTACTGCTGGGCACCCACTTCACGCATCCCAGCAGCGGACGCGTCCAGCAGCGGGACAACGGATTCCAGCTACTGGACGCGTCCCCTGCCCTTCTCCCGCCCGCCTCGTTCTAAAGATCCGCAGGCCGGTAACAGCGCCCAGGGGGGCGTTTCGAAGGTGTTGGTCACAGCCACTCGTTGACGGCCGCGACCAGCACGGTAGGCGCGGTTCGCGCGGGAGCCGTATGCCTTGTCGGCTCGGACCTTGTCTGGCCGGGTGCGCGCGCTGCCCGGCCGTGATGACCAGCGACATCGGCTTCTGGGTCTGTTCGACTCGGCACGTCCCGCCAGGGAGCACCAGCACGAGTGCGCCGGCGTATGCCGTCCATCAGCTGCCGCTTGCCGCGCACTGGTGGCCGTCCAGGCTTCCTTCCGACCGGGAGTAGTGGCGCCGGCTTCGCTCACTCACATCCGGCAGGTCAGGCCTCCCCATGAAGTGGATCCTGGCGCATCAAGATCCACTTTTGAAACGCACCCTAGGAGCGCTCCGGCTGCCGCTCCTCGCGGGACGCCCGTTCCTGCGCGTGGTGGCCGAGAGCCGCGCTGCGGCTGGTCGACAGGTGGTGCAGGACGAGTTCCTGGACGCGTTCCACGTCGCGCGCCGCGATGGCCCGGCACAGGGCGTCGTGTTCCAGGGCGACGGCCAGCAGGTCGTCGTGCTGGCCCAGGAGCCAGCGCAGCCGGCTGCGCAGGACGCGTTCGAGTTCGTTGAGCAACTCGTTGGCGGCCAGCGAGATGACCGTCTGGTGGAAGTCGGCGGCCGCCCTGCGGGCCCGTACCGCGTCTCCCGCGCGGGCGGCGTCGAGTTCGGCGTCCACCGTCGCGCGCAGGCGCTCGAGCCCTTCGCGCGTGTGCCGCTGGGCCGCGAGCCTGAATCCCAGGGTCTCCAGGCCCGAGCGGACCTCGTCGAGGTCGGCGATGTCGCTCGTGGTGAACTCCCGTACCACCGCCCAGGTCCGTGGCCGCGGCGTCACGAGCCCCTCCGACACCAGGGTCCTGAGCGCCTCGCGCACGGGGAGGCGGCTCACCCCGAGGGACTCGGCCAGTTCCCGTTCGACCAGGCGGCTGCCCGGCCCCCGCATCCCGTCGATGATCTCGTCGCGCAACCGCCGCGTGACCCGCTCGGACTCGGGCGTGAAGCCCTCTGACGCAGCCATCGCCGTCCCTCGTCGCTTTTCCCGTACCCCGGCACGCCGGCCGCCTCGTGCGGAGCGGCGGTCGGGCGGCCCGTCAGAATACCCCGGGGCCTGCGGCGGACGGCCGGGACAGCGGGACGTGCGGACGGGGCGGCCCGTACGGACGGTCAGCCCGTGCGCGGCGGCCAGTTGACGATCCGCTTGGGACGCGGGCGCGCGTAGGTGCGGACCTTGGACGTGGACAGCCCCAGCCGGACCAGGGACTCGGCGATCGTCACCGCCGCCGAGACGCCGTCGACCACGGGAACGCCGGTGCGTTCCACCACGCGTTCGGCGAGGCCCGCCATGCCTCCGCAGCCCAGGCAGATCACCTCCGCCCGGTCGTCCTCGACCGCCCTGGCGGCCTGTTCGGTGATGGCGTCCACGGCGGCCTGCTCGTCCCGCTCCAGTTCGAGCACGGCCAGTCCGCTGGCGCGCACCGAGGCGCAGCGGGCGCTCAGTCCGGCCACCGCCAGCCGTTCCTCGATCAGCGGCACCGTGCGGTCGAGCGTGGTGACGACGGAGTACCGGCGGCCCAGGAACTGTGCGGTGCTCGCGGCGGCCTCGGTGATGTCGACGACGGGTACGTCCAGCAGCTCCTGGAGACCTTCGCGGCCGTGCTCCCCGTAGCCCGCCTGGATCACCGCGTCGAACGGGTCCGGAAAGGCCCGGACCGCCTCCATCACGGCGACGGCGGCCAGGTAGCTCTCGTAGTTGCCCTCGACCGACTCGGCGCCGAAGGCCGGTGTCAGGGGGACGATCTCGGTGCCGGGGGAGGCCGCACCGGCCGCCTGCTTGCCGATCGCGTCGGTGATGGACTGCGTGGTGTTGACGTTGACCACGAGGATGCGCATGAGGGGGCCGGCCTTCTGCTCGGGTGGGGGTGGTCCGCGACGGCGGGGCCGCGGCGGGGCGGGGCTATTCCGCCGCGACGGCGATGGCCTCGCCGTCGATGTCGCGGACCGGTGAGGCGCGGTCGGCGACGATCGCGTACAGCACGGCGGCGACGATCGCGCCGATGAACCAGGAGAAGCCCGCCGCGGCGTGGAAGAAGGGGACCAGGGCGACGACGACGGCGATCGCGGCGCTGGGCAGGAAGACGGCGACGGCCCGCGGGTTGTAGCCCCGGCGGTAGTGGTACTCGGCGTCCGCGTCCTCGGTGTAGAGGGCCGGCACGTTCACCCGGGACCTGCGCAGCAGCCAGTAGTCCGCCATGATCACGCCGAACAGGGGGCCGAGCAGGGCGCCGAGCCCGCCGAGGAAGTAGTTGACGACGACCGGGCTGTTGTAGAGGTTCCAGGGCGTGATCACCAGGCCGAGGACCGCGCTGACCAGACCGGCGCGGCGGAAGTCGAGCCGGTGCGGGAACAGGTCGACCAGGGCGTAGATCGGCGCGACGAAGTTGGCCAGCAGGTTCACCGCCACAGTGAGGGCGATGAGGCAGAGGGAGGCCACGGCCAGCAGGAACATGTTGGGGATGGTCCTGACGATGTCCGTCGGACTGGTGATGACATGTCCGTCGAGGCTGAACTGGGCGCCGCTGAGCACCGCCACGATGCCCGCGAAGAACAGCATGTTGACCGGGATACCGATCACGTTGCCCCGGACGATGGAGGCGCGGCTGCGCGCGGAGCGGGTGAAGTCGCAGAAGTTCAGCACGAACGTCCCGTAGATCACCACCCACAGGGCCGCCGCCTGGAGCACCTGAAGCCACATCGCGCCGCTGGTGAGCGGATCACCGACGGAGACGGAGACCGAGCCGTCCGCCCGGACGAACATCCATACGGCCAGGGCGCACATCGTGATCAGGGTGGTGGGCGCCGCGAAGGCCATGTAGCGGCGGATCATCTGCATGCCGTAGCTGACGATGACCACCTGCAGCGCCCACAGCACCATGAAGGTGATCCAGCCGAGCGTCGACTGCCCGAGCAGGGAGTTCGTGTCCAGGGAGGCCAGGGAGGGGAACATGGCCACCAGCAGGGCGCTCAGTACGGCGGATGCCAGATAGGTCTGGATACCAAACCAGGCGATCGCCACGGCGCCCCGGACCGCCGCCGGAATCTTGGCGCCCCTGATACCGAAGGCGATGCGGCTCATGACCGGGAACGGCACGCCCGTCTTGTGGCCCATGAACCCGGACAGGGTGAGCAGGCCGAAGAGCAGGACCGACGCCAGCGCGAAGGCGGCGAGGATGCCCCACACGTTGAGCCCCAGCGCGAACAGTCCGATGGCGAAGGCGTAATTGCCCAGGCTGTGCACGTCGTTGGCCCAGAGCGTGAAGACGTTGTAGGCGCCCCAGCGGCGTCCGTCGCGCTTCGTCGGAGCCAGGTCGTACGTGTACAGACCGGGGCTGGTGCCGGTCTCGCCGGTCTGTCCGGTGGATCGGCGGTCTTCCAGGGCAGTCATGCGGGACTCCTGGGTTCAGGTGCGGGGAGTTGGAGAGTTCCACAAAGCGAAAGCAGCTTTCCGGTGAACAGAACGTAGTTTTCGCCAAACGACACCGTCAAGAGGTCTGCGGCAAATGGAATACCATTTCTGGCCCCGTTGACAGCCTGTCGGAGCCTCCTTAGCCTGACGCCTCGTCGTTACATCGATGTAAAGCACCGTCCGAAGACATCGATGTGAAGCGAGTCGCAAAGCGCTGCGGAAAGGACTCTCCGTGCCTCCCAGCTCCTCCCGCCCCCTCCTCCCCTCCCGTGCCCGCCTCGGCCTCCTCGTCGCCGCCCTCCTCGGGCTCGTCGTGGGCCTGCTGCCCGGGCTCACCGCACCGGCCACAGCCGCACCGGCCGCCTCCGGACCCCGCGCCGAGGCCGCCGCGGCCGGCACGTTCCGCAACCCGCTCAACAGCGGGCCCGACCCGTTCATGACCCACTGGAACGGCACCTACTACCTGACCACCACCCAGGGCGGCAGCATCAAGATGTGGCGCTCCCCGTCCCTGGGCAACCTGGCGGCCGCCGACCCCGTCACCGTGTGGACGGACACCGACCCCTCGCGCAACCGCAACATCTGGGCCCCGGAGTTCTACCGCTTCGACGGCCGCTGGTACCTCTACTACACGGCCGACGACGGCGTCGACGACCACCACCGGCTCTACGTCCTGGAGTCGGAGCGCGACGACCCGGCCGGCCCGTACCACTTCAAGGCCAAGCTGGCCCCGCCCAACCACGCCGACGACTTCGCCATCGACGCGGGCATCCTCCAGCTCGGCGGGCGGCTCTACCTCGCCTACAGCGGCATCAACCAGTACCAGCACAACGGCCTCAACATCGCCCCGATGTCCAACCCGTACACCGTCTCAGGCAACGCGGTCGCCTTCGACGCCGCGGGCGGCTGCCCCGAGGTGCGGGAGGGGCCCGAGTTCCTCTACCGCAACGGGCGGGTCTGGATGACGTACTCCGCCTGCGACACCGGCAAGCCGGACTACCAGGTCTGGATGATGTCGATGCCGCTGACGTCCGACCCGCTGGTGCCGGGGAACTGGCGGCAGCACCAGGGGGCGGTGTTCTCCCGCGCCGACGACCGCGGCGTGTTCGGCCCCGGCCACCACGCCTTCTTCACCTCCCCGGACGGCACCGAGGACTGGATCGTCTACCACGCCAAGACCACGTCGCAGAACACCTACAGCAACCGCACCACGCGGGCGCAGAAGTTCACCTGGCGGGCCGACGGGACGCCCGACTTCGGCCGTCCGCTCGCGATGGGCGCCACCCAGAACCTGCCCTCCGGCGACCCCGGCTCCGGCAACTACTGGATCAACGACGACAACCGTTCCAGCGGCGCCGGGAGCGTCACCTACACCGGTGACTGGAACTCCGGGACGGGCTGCGCCACGCAGTGCTTCTGGAGCGACGACCACTGGAGCGACCGGGCGGGTGCCACGGCCACCTTCTCGTTCACCGGCACCCGCATCGTCCTGCTCTCCGTCAAGGACACCGGCAACGGCTACGCGGCCGTCAGCATCGACGGCGGGGCCGAGCAGCGGGTGGACTTCCACAACCCGATCCGCGTCGGAGAGGCGGTGCAGTACGTCAGCCCACGGCTGGCGAACGGCGGACACACCTTGCGGATCCGGGTCACCGGGGAGCACAACTCCCAGTCCGGGGCGTCCTTCGTGAGCGTCGACCGCGCCGAGGTCTACACGAACTGACCGCCGGGCCCGGCCCGTCAGCGCCCCTCGTGGCCCTCCGTGCTCTCCCGCAGGACGAGCCGGTGGGCCACGATGCGGTCCTGCGGCGACTGCACCCCCGGCCCGGCACCGTCCACCACGCCGTCCCGCCCGGCGTCCGGATCAGCGCCATCCCGCGCGCCCTCCGGATCCCCGCCGTCCGGGTTCGTGCTGTCCGGCTCCGCGCCGTCCGGGTCCGTCGCCTCCTCGATGCGGCGCCGCAGCAGCTGCACGGCGACCTTCGCCACCGCCGCCTTGTCCGGGGCCACCGTGCTCAGCGTCGGCACACTGAACCGCCCGCCCTCCACGTCGTCGAAACCGATCACGGCCACGTCCTCGGGCACGCGGACCCCGTGCTCGTACAGCGTGCGCAACGCGCCCAGCGCCAACTGGTCGTTGAGGCACAGCAGCGCGTCGAACCGCACGCCGTCCCGCAGTACCCGCGCCACCGCCCGCGCGCCGGCGGGCATCCGGAAGGAGTCGACCGGCACCAGGGCCGCCGGATCGTGGGCGATGCCCGCCTCCGCCAGAGCTGCGCGGTAACCCCGGGTGCGGGCCTCCGCGGTCCCGAGGCCGGGGGCGTCGATCCCGCCGACGGCGAGGACCGTGCGCCGCCCCAGGGAGATCAGGTGGCGGGTCGCCTCGCGGGCGGCACGCTCGTTGTCGATGGCCACGTGGTCGGCGCCCTCCTCCAGGAGCTCGCCGAGGAGCACGGTCGGCGGGAAGCCCGCGCGGTCGCGCAGGTCGTCCGCGGTCAGGGCGAGCGGACTGAGGATGATCCCGTCCACGAAGGTCGAGCCGAACCCGGCCAACGCCGCCAGCTCATGGGCGCGGTCCGCCCCCGACTGGTGGATCAGCACGGTCAGGGAGCACTTCTCGGCCTCCCGGATCACATGCCGGGCCAGCTCCGCGAAGTACGGTATGTCGAGTTCCGGGACGACGAGCGCGATGATGCCGGTCCGGCCCTTGCGCAAGTGGCGGCCGGCCAGGTTCACCCGGTATCCGAGCTGCTCGATGGAGGCGCGCACCACCGTCCGGGTGCGGTCGGAGACATGGGCGTAGTCGTTGATGACGTTGGACACCGTCTTCTCCGAAACGCCCGCGTGACGTGCGACGTCCTTGATCCTGGGCCGTGCCACCGAGACCTCCCTGCCTCTCTCGCGCTGCCAGAGTCTATGTCCCGGCACCTCGGCGGGCTCCGGCACGGGCCCCCGCGCCGCCGGTCTCGCGGTCACCGGCGGACCGTCCCTGCCCTCAGCTCTTTACAGCCAATGTACATCGATGTAAAAACAAGCCACCGCATGAGCTCCGGCCGTCGAAAGGTCCGCGATGAGTTCCCGTTTTCCTGCCCAGGGGGTGCCGGCCGTGTCCGATCCCGTACGCCGCATCGGCCGCCGTAGGCTGCTGCGACACGCCATGGCCGGAGCGGGTGCCCTGCTCGCCGCGGGCCCGCTGTCCGGCTGCGCCTCACCGGCCTCGGCCTCCGGGGCGAACTCGCTGAGCGTCTGGGACCTGTTCCAGGGCGGCGACGGCACGCTGATGGACGACATGATCGAGGCGGTGTCCAAGGGAGCCGGCGGCGCCGAGGGCTTCGAGATCGACCGCACCATCCTGGACTGGGGCCCGTCGTACTACACCAAGCTCGCCATGTCCGCCGCCGGCGGCCGGGCCTCCGACGTGGCCGCCATGCACCTGTCCCGGCTGGCGGGCTACGCGCCCGGCGGCCTGGTCGACGCCTTCGACCTGGACCTGCTCGCCGAGTACGGCGTCGGCCAGAAGGACTTCACGCCGGCGGTGTGGTCGCGCACCCAGCACGAGGGAACGGTCTACGCGATCCCGCTGGACGTCCACCCCTTCATCGTCTTCTACGACAAGAAGGCCGCGGAGAAGGCCGGGCTGCTCGACTCCTCCGGAGCGCTGGCCCCCATGGGCTCGCCCGAGGCGCTCCTGGAAGCGGGCAAGGCGCTCGCCGAGGCGACGGGGCAGGCGGGCATCCTCTTCGGCCACGTCACCGACCCCGCGCAGAACTGGCGGCTGTTCGCCGCCCTCTACGCGCAGACCGGCGCCGAGTTCAGCCTGCCCGACGGCGGCCCCGCCGAGATCGACATCGACGCCGCCGTACGCGCCGTCACCTTCATGACCCAGCTCTTCGACGGCCGCACCAACCCCAACAACCTGGACTACTACGGCTCGGTGGCCGCCTTCACCAGCGGGCGCGGCGGCATGGCCATGCTCGGCGAGTGGGAGCTGCCCGCGCTGAAGGAGTTCGACATCGACCTGGGCGCCGCACCCTTCCCGCAGGTATTCGACAAGCCCGCGGTCTACACCGACAGCCACAGCCTGGTCCTCCCGCACCAGGACAGCCCCGACCCGGCCCGGCGCCGCGAGGCCCACCGGTACGTCGCCGCGATACTCAAGCAGAGCCTCACCTGGGCGAGCGCCGGGCACATCCCCGCGTACCAGCCCGTCCTCGCGAAACCCGAGTACGCGGCCCTGGACCCCCAGTCCTCCTACGCCGACGCCGCGAAGGTGGCGGTGCTCGACCCGCCCAACTGGTTCACCGGCGCCGGTTCGAACTTCCAGAACCGGATGTGCCAGCCGCTCCAGTCGGCGCTGCTGGGCAACACCACCCCCGAGAAGGCGGTGCGGCAGATGGTCCGCGAGGCGGACACGCTGCTGCGGCAGCCCAACCCGGTGACCAGCTGAAGGAGTGACCGACGTGACCACCACCGCACCTCCCGGCGCCGAGGAGCAGACCGACGCGCCCGCTGCCGACGCGGGCGGCCGCCGCACCGCCGCACGCCGCATACCGACCGGCAACGGGATCGTCTTCGTCCTGCCGTTCCTGCTCGTCTTCGGCCTCTTCATGGTCTGGCCGATCGTGCAGGGACTCTGGATGAGCTTCACCGACAGCTCGCTGGCCCTGCGCGACACGAACTTCGTCGGCCTCGACAACTACACCGAGGCCTTCGGCGACCCCGACGTGTGGAGCAGCCTCGGCAACACCGTCTTCTTCACCGTCATCTCCAGCGTGCCGCTGGTGCTCGTCGCCCTCGCGATGGCCCTGCTGGTGCACAGCGGACTCGCCGGGCAGTGGGCGTGGCGCCTGTCGTTCTTCGCCCCCTACCTGCTGCCCGTGACCGTCGTGACCATGATCTGGACCTGGCTCTACCAGCCGGAACTGGGCATGGCCAACCAACTCCTCGACACCCTCGGCATGGAACCGGTCGGCTGGCTCTCCGACGAGTCCGTCGCCATGTGGTCCGTCGCCGCCCTCACCGTCTGGTGGACGGTCGGCTTCAACTTCCTGCTCTACCTCGCGGCGCTCCAGTCCCTGCCCACGACCTTCGACGAGGCGGCGGCACTGGACGGGGCGGGTGCCTGGCGGCGGCTGTGGTCCATCACCCTGCCGCAACTGCGCCGGACCACCGGCCTGGTCGCCATGCTCCAGATCCTGGCGTCGCTCAAGGTCTTCGACCAGATCTACATCCTCACCAAGGGCGGCCCCAACGGCTCCACCCGGCCGGTCCTCGAGTACGTCTACGACGTGGGCTTCACCGGCTACCGCCTCGGCTACGCCTCCGCCGTCTCGTACCTCTTCTTCGCCCTCGTCGTCCTCATCTCGCTCGTGCAGTTCCGCCTCTTCCGCCGGGAGGACTGACCGTGTCCGCAACCGCCACCCCGCTCCGTGCCCGGCGCCGTCCACCCCGGGAAGCCGCCGGTTCCCCCCTGCTCCTCGGCCACGGCCGGCTGCCCCGCGCCCTGGCCGGTACGGCGCTCGTCGTCCTCGCGGTCGTCTGGCTGGTGCCGTTCCTGTGGGCGGTCGTCACCTCGGTCCAGAGCGAGGAGGACATCAACACCACCGGGCTGTGGCCCTTCAAGGGCGCCTTCACCCTGGACGCCTACCAGCAGATCCTGGAACGCGGCAACGTCTCCGTCTGGGCCTTCAACAGCTTCCTGATCGCCGGCCTGGTCACTCTGATCACCGTCGTGGTCTCCACCCTCGCGGCGTACGGCTTCTCCCGCGGCACCTTCCGCGGCCGCCGGGCACTGCTCGCCGTCACCGTCGCGGCCATCATGGTCCCGCCGCAGCTGCTCGTCGTGCCGCTGTTCGAGCAGATGCTCCTGTTCAACCTGGTCGACACCTACGCCGCGGTCATCCTGCCGCAGGTCGTCGCGCCGATGATGGTGTTCATCCTGAAGCGGTTCTTCGACGCCGTCCCCAAGGAGCTGGAGGAGGCGGCCCGGATCGACGGCGCCTCCGAGTTCCGGGTCTTCGCCTCGATCGTGCTGCCGCTGTCCCGGCCGATCGTGGCCGCGGTGTCGATCTTCGTCTTCATCGGCGCCTGGAACAACTTCATGTGGCCCTTCATCGTCACCAACGACCCCGACCTCATGACCCTCCCGGTGGGCCTGGCCACCGTGAAGGACGCCTACGGCATCGAGTACGCGCAGTCCATGGCGTCCGCCCTGCTGGCCGCGCTGCCGCTGATCGTGGTCTTCCTCTTCTTCCAGCGCCGCATCGTCAACTCCGTGGCCACCACCGGCCTCGGCGGTTCGTGAACCCGCCCCACCCCACCCCCACAGCTGTACCCACCGATCGACTGGAGCTTGTGTGCCCACCCCCTCCGTACCGCGCCCGGAGTACCCGCGACCGCAGTTCACGCGCCGCGACTGGCTCAACCTGAACGGCGCCTGGCAGTTCGAGACCGACCGGGGGGACAGCGGCGTCGAACGCGGTCTGCCCGAGCGCGAGCTGCGTGACGAGATCCTCGTCCCCTTCCCGCCCGAGTCCGAGCTGTCCGGCATCGGCGACACCGACTTCCTGGAGGCCGTCTGGTACCGGCGGGCCGTCACGCTGCCGGCCGCCTGGGCCGGCCGCCGCGTGCTGCTGCACTTCGGCGCCGTCGACCACGACACCACCGTGTGGGCCGACGGCAGGGAGGTCGTCCGGCACCGGGGCGGCTTCACCCCCTTCACCGCCGACCTCGGCGACATCGCCGGGGCGGGGGAGGAGGTCGTGATCACCGTCCGCGCCCGGGACACCAGGTCCGGCCCGCAGGCGCGCGGCAAGCAGGCGGTCAAGTACGCCAACCACGACTGCAACTACACCCGTGTCACCGGCATCTGGCAGACCGTCTGGCTGGAGCCCGTCCCCGACGTGCACCTGCGCCGCCCCCGGATCACGCCGGACCTCGCCGGCTCCGCCTTCCACCTCGAACTGCCCCTGTCCGGCAACCGTCCCGGCCACCGGGTGCGTGCCGTCCTCAGCGACGCCGACGGCGAGGTGAGCCGCGCCGAGGCCCGCGCCGACCTCGACCTCGCCCCGCGCCTGCACCTGCCGGTGCCGGACGACCGGCGGCGCGAGTGGGGACCCGAGGACCCGCACCTGTACGACCTGCGCCTCGAACTCCTCGACGGCGCCGGAGAGGTGGTCGACAGCGCCGGGAGCTACGCGGGTCTGCGGGCCGTCGGACTGCGCGGCAAGGCCGTCCTCGTCAACGGCCGCCCGCTCTTCCAGCGCCTCGTCCTCGACCAGGGCTGGTACCCCGACGGACTGATGACCGCCCCGACCGACGAGGCCCTGGTCCGGGACATCGAGCTCGGCATGGCGGCCGGCTTCAACGGGGCCCGGCTGCACCAGAAGGTCTTCGAGGAGCGCTTCCTGTACCACGCCGACCGCCTCGGCTACCTGGTCTGGGGCGAGTTCGGCGACTGGGGCTGCGAGACCGGCGGCTCCTCGGGCGACAACCAGAAGCCCGACGCCTCCTACGTCGCCCAGTGGCTGGAGGCGCTGGAGCGCGACTACTCGCACCCCTCGATCATCGGCTGGTGCCCGCTCAACGAGACCTACCAGAAGCTGCACGACCGCATCACCCAGCTCGACGACGTGACCCGCGCGATGTTCCTGGCCACCAAGGCCATGGACGCCACCCGGCCGGTCGTCGACGCGTCCGGCTACGCCCACCGGGTCGCCGAGACGGACATCTACGACTCCCACAGCTACGAGCAGGACCCCGCCGCCTTCCGGCAGCAGATGTCCGGCCTCGCCAAGGACGAGCCCTTCGTCAACGCCTACGAGAACGGCGCCGCCTACTCCCAGCCCTACCGCGGCCAGCCGTACTTCGTCAGCGAGTTCGGCGGCATCTGGTGGGACCCGGAGGCGGCCGCCGCCCAGTCGGGCGAGGACCGCACCGTCTCCTGGGGCTACGGCGAACGCATCCGCGGACGCCATGCACGCACTCTCGCCGCACCGGGCGCCGACCACGTACAACCAGTACGCCGGTCGACGCCCGGCACGCCGAGAGCACGCACCTGACGCCGCCTGGCCCGCCCTTCGGGCGGACGACGGGAATGTGACGACAGACCCTAGAGCCGAGTCCGGGGCCGGTGGCGGATCATCCGCCGCCGGCCCCGGACCTGTGTTCGGAAGGGACGTCAGAAGGGGCGGTCGCCCTCGACGGCGACGCGTTCGGCGACCCGGCGCTCGGCGCCGTAGTCGCCCACGGCGTAGTGCTGCGTGGCCCGGTTGTCCCAGAAGGCGACGTCGCCCGGCTGCCAGCGCCAGCGCACCTGGTACTCCGGCACGTGCGCCTGCTGGAAGAGGAAGCGCAGCAGACGGTCGCTCTCGTCCCGGTCCATGCCCGTGATGTGCGTGGTGAAGGACGTGTTGACGAACAGCATCCGGCGCCCCGACTCCGGGTGGGTGCGTACGACGGGGTGCTCCACGGGCGGGAAGAGATCCTGGAGCGGCAGCAGCCGCTCGGGTCCGTAGAACCGCGCGAAGCCCGGGATGAAGTCGTGCACGGCGCGCGCGCCGTCGATGCGTTCCCTCACCCGAGCGGGCAGGTTGTCGTAGGCCGCCGCCATGTCCGCCCACATCGTGTCCCCGCCGAAGGGCGGGACCTCGCGCAGTTGCAGTACGGCGCCGAGCGCGGGCCGCTCGCGGAAGGTGACGTCGGTGTGCCACACGTTCTCGTACGTCGGCACGCCCCCGTCCCCCTTGTCGAACCGGACGACGTCGTCGCTCGAGCCGGCGGTGAGCAGCGGGTTGGTCTCCAGCGGGCCCCAGTGGCCCGCGAAGTCGCGCTGCTGCCCGGAGGTCAGGTGCTGGGCGCGGAAGAAGAGCACCTTCCACTCCAGCAGGGCGCGGTTCAGCTCCTCGCGCAGGGCGGGGGTGAGCGGGCGTGCCAGGTCCACACCCCTGATCTCGGCGCCGATGGTACGTGCCTGCGGTACGGCCTCGAAGTGCTCGTAGGGCCGTTCCTCCCACCCTTCGGGCAGTCGGCGCAGGGTGCGCCGGCCCTCGTACATCCCGTCCCCCGGAATGCGTGCTTCGCGCAGGACGGTGCTCGGGCCGGTGGCCGTGACGGTCATGGGAATCCTCCCCTTGTACGACGGTACGCGTGACGTCCGGCCGGGGCGGCGTGGCTCGTCGCCGCCGGGGGGCCGGGAAACCAAGGCGTCAGAGGTGCTCCGGGCGGTGGACCGGAGAGAAGGCCGACGAAGCGCGACGCGGCGTGCGGGCATCGGTCCCGCCGCCGGCGCTACGAGTCGGTGGTGCGAAGAGGGCCGTTATCGGCCGGAACGCTCACATCCGGATCGCTCGGGCACGCGGGGACACTCCGCGATGGTGCCGAACCGGTATGTGGTCATGGCACCGATTGTGTGATCTTCCGCCGTCCGTGTCAACGGGGCCGCGGGCGGCCGGGGCCGTGGGTGACGGGAGTCACGGGCGGCGGGGAACGACGGGAAGCAGATCGTCGCCCTTGTGCCGGCGGCATCTCCGGCCCGAACCAGCCGACCCCGAAGCCGTCCCCGTCTGCCAACTCCCTGGGCACGGCGGGTGGCCGTCAGTCGACCGGCCAGGTGTGGACCGGGGCGTTGAGGTGCATGTAGTCGATGTACTGCCGGGTCATCCGGCGCAGGCCCTCGTGGCGGTCCGGCCGGCCGGTGGCGTCGATGTGGTGGAACATCTCCTTCTGCCAGACCGCCCCGTTGCGGCCGGTGACGCAGCGCTGCTCGATGATGCCGAGCAGCGGCTCCCGCCACGCCGAGTCCATGCCCGACAGCTCCAGGCCCCGGTGCGCCAGCGGCAGCAGCCGGCGCAGGACCAGTTCGGGCACGGTCACCTCGCCCGCGCCCGGCCAGTACAGCAGGGCCTCGATGCCGTGCCGCGCGGCGGTGTGCAGGTTGTCCTCGGCGACGGAGAACGACATCCGGGACCAGACCGGCCGCTCCTCCTCCACCAGGGCGCGGGTGAGGCCGTAGTAGAACGCGCCGTTGGCGAGGGTGTCGGCGACGGTCGGCCCCGCGGGCAGCACCCGGTTCTCCACGCGGACGTGCGGTCTGTCGTGGGCGACCGCGTACACGGGCCGGTTCCAGCGGTAGATGGTGCCGTTGTGGAGGGTGAGTTCGCCCAGTTCGGGGATGTCGCCGCGGTCGAGGGTCTCGGCGGGGTCCTGCTCGTCGCAGAGCGGCAGCAGTGCCGGGAAGTAGCGCAGGTTCTCCTCGAAGAGGTCGAAGACGCTGGTGATCCACCGCTCTCCGAACCACACCCGGGGCCGTACGCCCTGCGCCTTGATCTCCTGCGGCCGGGTGTCGGTGGCCTGCTCGAACAGGGGGATCCGGCTCTCGTGCCAGAGTTCCTTGCCGAGCAGGAAGGGCGAGTTGGCCGCCAGGGCGACCTGGACGCCGGCGATCGCCTGGGCCGCGTTCCAGTAGGCGGCGAACTCCTCGGGGGCCACCTGGAGGTGGAACTGGGTGCTGGTGCAGGCGGCCTCCGGCGTGATGGCGTCGGCGTAGGTGCGCAGCCGGTCGACGCCGTCCACCTCGATGTGCAGGTCCTCGCCGCGGGCCGCGAAGATCTGGTCGTTCAGCAGCCGGTAGCGCGGGTTCTCCGAGAGGGCCGCCTCGCCCACGTCGGACTGGCGCAGCGTGGGGAGGATGCCGACCATGATGAGGTGGGCGCCGACCGACGCGGCGCGGTCCTCGGCGTGGTTCAGGGCCGCCCGGATCTCGGTCTCCCACGCGTCGGGGCCGCCCGCCGTCAGCCGGCGCGGCGGGATGTTGATCTCCAGGTTGAAGCGGCCCAGCTCGGTGGCCCAGGCGGGGTCGGCGATGGCTTCGAGCGCGTCGCTGTTGCGCATGGCCGGCTCGCCGCGGTCGTCGACCAGGTTCAGCTCGATCTCCAGGCCCACCTGGGGACGCTCGGTCTCGAAGCGGGACTCGCGCAGCATCTGCGCGAAGGCGTCCAGGCACTCCTGCATCTTGATCCGGTACCGGCGGCGGTCCTCGCGGGTGAAGACCAGCGCCGGGACGTCCCGTCCCATCGGTCCTCCCGGGTCGGCGGCCTCGGACACTTCTCCACCCCAGCGTCGCACCACCCGGCGCGCCCCACCAGGCGAAAGAGAAGGGGCCCACCGCAGCGTGTGCGGTGGGCCCCGTCGCTTCCGGCCGGGAAGGGCCGGTCAGGACGTCCTACAGCTTGCCGGAGGCGCGCACCGTGATCTTCGCGGAGGTCGTGCCCTGCGGCGAGGAGCCGTAGCCCTCGATCTTGTCGACCACCTCGGTGCCCTCGACGACCTTGCCGAAGACGACGTGCTTGCCGTCCAGCCACGAGGTGACGACGGTGGTGATGAAGAACTGCGAGCCGTTCGTGTTCGGGCCCGCGTTCGCCATGGAGAGGAGGTACGGCTCGGTGTGCTTCAGCTTGAAGTTCTCGTCCTCGAACTTCGCGCCGTAGATGCTCTTGCCGCCCGTGCCGTTGCCCGCGGTGAAGTCACCGCCCTGGAGCATGAACTGCGGGATGACGCGGTGGAACGAGGAACCCGCGTAGCCGAAGCCGTGCTCGCCGGTGGACAGCTCGATGAAGTTCTTGGCCGTCCTGGGGGTGACGTCCTCGAAGAGTTCGAAGACGATGCGGCCCGCATCCTGGCCGTCGATGTCGATGTCGAAGTAAACCTTGGAATTGCTCATCGCACCATTGTGACGTGCGGGCCCCCGCGATGCCGAATCGGCTGCCCGTTCACCGCGAGGCGAGCAGCTCGAGCGTGTCGATCACCCGGTTCGAGAAGCCCCACTCGTTGTCGTACCAGGCGACGACCTTGACGTGGCGGCCCTCCACCCGGGTCAGCGCCGAGTCGAAGATCGACGAGGCCGGGTTGCCGGTGATGTCGGAGGAGACCAGTGCGTCCTCGGAGTACTCCAGCACGCCGGCGAGCGGGCCCTCGGCGGCCGTGCGGTAGGCCGCCAGCACGTCCTCGCGGGTCACGTCGCGGGCGACCGTCGTGTTCAGCTCGACGATGGAGCCCACGGGCACCGGCACGCGGATCGAGTCGCCCGACAGCTTGCCGTCCAGGTTCGGCAGCACCAGGCCGATCGCCTTGGCGGCACCGGTCGTGGTCGGCACGATGTTGACCCCGGCGGCGCGGGCCCGGCGCGCGTCGCGGTGCGGACCGTCCTGGAGGTTCTGCTCCTGGGTGTAGGCGTGCACCGTCGTCATGAAGCCGTGCTCGATCCCCGCCAGCTCGTCGAGGACCGCGGCGAGCGGCGCGAGGGCGTTGGTGGTGCAGGACGCGTTCGACACGATCGTGTGGGCGGCGGGGTCGTACGTGTCGCTGTTCACGCCGTACGCGAGGGTCACGTCGGCGCCGGCCGAGGGGGCGCTGACCAGGACCTTCCGGGCGCCCGCGGTGACGTGGGCGCGGGCGGCGTCCGCCGAGGTGAAGCGGCCGGTGGCCTCCAGGACGATCTCGACGTCCAGCTCCGCCCACGGCAGCCGGGCCGGGTCCCGCTCGGCGAGGACCTTGATGCGCCGTCCGTCCACGACGAGGGTGTCCCCGTCGACCGTCACGGGACGGCCCAGCCGTCCGGCCGTGGAGTCGAAGGCGAGCAGGCGGGCCAGGGCGGCCGGCTCCGTCAGGTCGTTCACGGCGACGACCTCGACCTTGGAGTCGCGTTCGAGCAGCGCGCGCAGCACGTTGCGCCCGATGCGGCCGAATCCGTTGATGCCGATGCGCGTCATGAGTTGGGTGTCCCTTCGTTTCGCCACCAGGTCCTTCGCTCCCCACTCTCGCGCGCTCCGTCCGCCGGTGGCAGCGACGCGGGTGCCATGGTTCGAAAGGATCACGCCAGCCCCGGCCGGACAGGCCGCGGGACAGCCTCCGTGACCGGCTGCTACTCGCCCTCGGCGAAGGTGCGCCGGTACTCGCTCGGCGTGGTGCCGAGGATGCGCCGGAAGTGCAGCCGCAGGTTGGCACCGGTGCCCAGACCCACGTCGGCGGCGATCTGCTCGACGCCGCACTCCGAGCGCTCCAGCAGCTCACGGGCCATGTCGATGCGGGCGCGCATGACCCACTGCATCGGCGTGTATCCGGTGTCCTCGGCGAAGCGCCGGGAGAAGGTGCGCGCCGACACCGCCGCGTGCCGGGCCAGCGTCTCCAGCGTGAGCGGGTCGCCGAGCCGGCGCAGCGCCCACTCGCGGGTGGCGGCGAACCGCTCGCCCAGCGGCGCGGGCACGCTGCGGGGCACGTACTGGGCCTGGCCGCCGCTGCGGTAGGGAGCCGCGACGAGCCGCCGGGCGGCGTGGTTCGAGGCGCTCACGCCGAGGTCGCCGCGGAGGATGTGCAGGCACAGGTCGATGCCCGAGGCGGCGCCCGCCGAGGTCAGCACCGTGCCCTCGTCCACGAACAGCACGTTCTCGTCGACCCGCACCCGGGGATGCTTCGCCGCGAGCGCCCTGGTGTAGTGCCAGTGCGTCGTGGCCCTCCGGCCGTCGAGCAGGCCCGTGGCCGCCAGCGCGAACGCGCCGGTGGAGATGGCGGCCAGCCGGGTGCCCCGCTCGTGGGCCGCCGTCAGCGCGTCGACCACGGGGCGCGGCGGGTCGTCCACGTCGGGGAACCGGTATCCCGGGAGGAAGACCAGCTCGGCCCAGGCCAGCGCGTCCAGGCCGTGCGCGACGTGGTACGAGAGGCCGTCACCGCCCGTCACCAGGCCGGGCGCGGCGCCGCACACCCGTACCTCGTACGGCATGCTTGCCCGGGTCGTGAAGACCTGCGCCGGAATGCCGACGTCCAGCGGCTTCGCCCCTTCGAGCACGAGGACGGCGACGCGGCGCAACGGGGAGGACGGCACGGGGACAGCGTACGCGGATCACACGAAGTCGATTGATTTTCGATCGGTACCCATCGATAATCGATACATGCCACGTCTCTTCCTCGCCCACCGCTACATGCACCGTCTCTTCATCGCCGCGCTCCGGGCCGGCATCGCCGGCGCGCTCCTCCTCGGCCTCTTCGGGCAGGCCGTCGTCATACCCGCGACCGCGTCCGCCGAGGTCGACCGCTTCCCGCCGTACGAGCCCTACGCCGTGCCCTACGCGGCCGTGGCGATCACCTGCGTGGCCTGCGTCCAGGCCGTGCTGGTCGCCGTGTGGATGCTGCTCAGCATGGTCGAGCGCGACGCCATCTTCACCCGGCGCGCCTTCCGCTGGGTCGACACCGTCATCGGCGCCACGCTCGTGGCGACGCTGCTGGCCTTCGGCGTCACCGTCCATCTGCTGCTGGCCGACATCCCCACGCCCGACGACGGCGTGGCGCTGAACGGCGCCCTGGGCTCCGCGGTCGTGTGCGTCGGTGTCGGCGCCGCGTTCGTCATGCTCGTCGTCGTCATGCGCGGCCTCCTGCACAAGGCGACGCAGCTGACGACCGAGATGGCCAAGGTGGTCTGAGGCCGCCTCAGCCGGGCACGGTGTCCTGCTCCCGGCCGGGCGCTGCGGCGACTGTCCGCGTCGGCCTGGTCCGCGGCCCGAAGACACTGAGCGCGATCGCGCCGAACAGCCAGGTGCCGGCGATGAAGTAGAAGACGCTCTGGTAGCCGTGGCCGTTGTAGAGCGCCGCCACGATCAGCGGACCCGCGGCGTTCGACAGCCGGCCGAGACCGTACGACACGCTGGTGCCGAGCGAACGCCCGCGCGTGTCGAAGAGTTCGGGCGAGTAGGCGTAGCCGAGCGCCGTGTAACCGCGCTCGAAGAGGTTGACCAGGAAGCCGAAGACGATGATGAGCACCGGGTTGAACGTGAGGCCGTACAGGAGCCCGCACACGGCGATCAGCGTGCCGAAGGCGACCAGGCACCACTTGCGTTCGAACCGGTCGGTCACCAGGGCCGCCAGATACGAGCCCAGCGGTGCCCCCACCGTGGTCAGCGCCACGTAGAAGACCGACTTCTCGACGCTGAAGCCCTCCTTGGCCAGCAGCGTCGGCGCCCAGCTCGAATAGCCGAAGAAGCCGATGGTCTGGGTCACCCACACCACGGTGAGCAGCAGCGTCGGGTAGAGGTACTTGCGCTGGAGCAGCAGCCTCAGCGGCGCCTTGGTGACCGGCTCCTCCGCGATCGGCGGCGCCGGCTCCGGCAGCGGGCCGTGCTCGGCGGCGGCACCGGCCTCGATCTCGCGCAGCACCGCGTCGGCGCTCGCGTGGTCGCCCCGGCTCTCGTGCCACCGCGGCGACTCCTTCAGGTGCCGGGTGAACAGGACGAGCAGGATGCCGAGCGAGCCCCACAGGTAGACCAGGCGCCACGTCCAGTCGGCGAGCGGCACGACCCCGCTCGCGACCAGATTGGTGACCGGGGTGCCGCAGATGCCGATGACGATGGCGTACGCCTGGTACTTGCCGCGCACGGCCGACGGGTACATCTCGTTGACGTAGATGACCGCGACCACGGTCATCGCCGCGAGTCCCGCCGAGGTGAGCACCCGGAAGACGGTCAGCGACAGCAGGTCCCAGGAGAACGCCGACGCGAACGAGAAGACGCCGAAGAACAGCGTCGTCAGCATCAGCGTCCGTTTGCGGCCCAGGCGGTCGGCGACGGTGCCGGCGACGATCGAGCCGAAGAACATGCCGACGAACGACAGCGAGGTGACGTAGGCGACCTGGTTGACCGAGATGCCCCACAGGTCGACGAGCTTGGGGGCGGTGGTGGCGAAGGTGTTGATGTCCGCGAACTCGAAGAAGTACGCGAACGACACGGCGAGCAGGGTGACTTTGTGGAACCGGGAGACCGGCAGCCGGTCGATCCGGTTCAGCGCGTTGGCGTGCTGCATGACGGGGTCCTTGTCGCGTGGTTCGGGGACGGCGACGGCCGGGAGGGGGAGCGGCTCACCGCTCGCCGGGCCAGTACAGGCGCGTCGGGTTGTCGACCAGCAGCCGGCGCCGCTGCTCCTCGGTGACGGCGATCCGCCGCACGTGGTCGACGAGGAGCCCGTCGTCGGGCATGTGGTCCTTGAGATTGGGGTGCGGCCAGTCCGTGCCCCACAGCACGCGGTCGCCGAACTCCCCGACGACCCGCCGGGAGAAGGGCAGGACATCGGCGTACGGCTCCCGCTCCCCGTCCAGCGCGGCGGGGCCGGTGACGGTCAGCCGTTCGGGGCAGGACACCTTGACCCACACGTCGCCCCGGTCGGTGAACCGCAGGAAACGCGAGAACTCCGGCCCGTCCACCGGCTTGGTGACGTCCGGCCGCCCCATGTGGTCCACGACCAGCGGCGTGGGCAACGAGGCGAAGAAGTCCTCCAGTTCGGGGAGGTCGGCGCTCTCGAAGTACAGGACGACGTGCCAGCCGAGCGGGGCGATCCGGCGTGCGATCGTGCGCAGCGCGTCCTTGGGCGACGTGTCGACCAGCCGGCGCACGAAGTTGAACCGCACCCCGCGCACGCCGGCCTCGTCCAGCGCGCGCAGCTCGGCGTCGGTGACGTCCGGCCGGACGGTCGCGACACCGCGCGCCCGGCCGCCGCTCGCACGGACCGCGTCGAGCATCGCGCTGTTGTCGGCGCCGTGGCAGGTGGCCTGCACGATCACCTGGCGCTCGAAGCCCAGGTGGTCGCGGAGCGCGAAGAGCCGGTCCCGGCCGGCGTCGCACGGGGTGTACTTGCGTTCCGGGGCGAACGGGAACTCCGCCTGCGGACCGAAGACGTGGCAGTGGGCGTCGACGGCGCCGGACGGCAGCCGGAAGGAGGGCTCGGCCGGCGACGGGTGCCAGTCGAGCCAGCCGGGGGTCCGGGGAGCGAGGTCGGCCATGTCAGCGCCCCTGCCGCTTCAGCAGCGCGTCCAGGCGGGGGTACACGGCGCGGGCGTTGTGCTCCTGCACGGCCGCGACCTCCTGCGCCGGCAGGGCGGACGCCTCGACGTAGCGCCGGGTGTCGTCGAAGTGGTGGCCCGTGCGCGGGTCGACGCCGCGGACCGCGCCGATCATCTCGGAGGCGAACAGCACGTTGCGGGTGGGGACCACGTCGAGCAGCAGGTCGATGCCCGGCTGGTGGTACACGCAGGTGTCGAAGAAGACGTTGCCGAGCACGTGCTCCTCCAGCTCGGGCCTGCCCAGCGCCGCCGCCAGGCCCCGGAACCGGCCCCAGTGGTACGGCACCGCTCCGCCGCCGTGCGGGATCACCAGCCGCAGGGTGGGGAAGTCCGCGAACAGGTCGCCCTGCACCAGCTGCATGAAGGCCGTGGTGTCGGCGTTCAGGTAGTGCCCGCCGGTGGTGTGGAACGCCGGGTTCACGCTGGTGCTGACGTGGACCATCGCCGGGACGTCGTACTCGACCAGCTTCTCGTAGAGGGGGTACCAGGAGCGGTCGGTGAGCGGGGGAGCGGTCCAGTGGCCGCCGGAGGGGTCCGGGTTGAGGTTGACCGCGACCGCGCCGAGTTCCTCGACGCAGCGTGTCAGCTCCGGCACGCAGGTCGCCGGGTCGACGCCGGGCGACTGGGGCAGCATGGCCGCGGGGGCGAAGCGCTCGGGGTAGAGCCCGGCGACGCGGTGGCACAGGTCGTTGCAGAGGGCCGCCCACGCGGCGGAGGTACGGAAGTCGCCCACGTGGTGCGCCATGAACGACGCCCGGGGGGAGAAGACGGTCAGGTCGATGCCGCGCTCGTCCATCAACCGCAGCTGGTTGGGCTCGACGCTCTCGCGCAGCTCGTCGTCGCCGATCCTCAGGTCGGCGGGCGACGGCGCCGACGCCGGGTCGCTCAGCGAGGCGGTCTGCCGCTCCCGCCAGCCGGCCAGGGCCGGCGGGGCCGTGGTGTAGTGACCGTGACAGTCGATGATCATGCGGTGCGTCCTTCGGATCGTGTCGTCCTCGACCGCGGCAGCCTCTCCCCGGCCGCCGGACGGCCGGGAGAGCACCGGACACAGAACTAACCTCGCCTTAACAAAGCGGCCCACCGGCCCGGCCACCCGGCGGACCAGGCGAAACGCGGAGCCGGGCGTGGTCTACATTCGGACGCAGAGATACCGACCCGGACACTGCGAAACCGGTCCGGACACGGGCGGCACCGACGCGGGCGCCGCCGGAGGGAGGCGGCAGGATGGAGATACTGCTGGCCGAGGACGACGACGGGGTCGCCGGGGCGCTCGTGGAGGTCCTGTACGACCACGGTCACGTCACCCGGCGGGTCACCCGCGGCAAGGACGTGCTGACCTACCACCGCAGCTCCGACCTGCTCCTCCTCGACCTGGGCCTGCCCGACGTCGACGGCCTGGAGGTGCTGCGCAGGCTGCGGGCGGTCAGCGACCTGTCCGTGGTGGTGCTGACCGCGCGCGGAGACGAACGCTCGGTGGTGCGCGGACTGCGGCTCGGCGCCGACGACTACCTCGTCAAGCCCGTACGGCTGACCGAGCTGCTCGCCCGCATCGAGGCCGTCACCCGGCGCACCGCCGCGCAGGCGCCGCCCGCCGCCCGGACCGTGCGCGTCGGCGACGTGGAGATCCTCCTCGACGCCCGGCAGGTCCGGGTCGACGGGACGGAGGTCGAGCTGACCGCCAAGGAGTACGACGTCCTCGCCGTACTGGCCCGCCGGGCCGGCACTGCCGTCAGCCGCGAACAGGTGCTCGACGAGGTGTGGGGCGACGCCAACCACGCCGTGTCCCGCTCCCTGGACGTGCACCTCACCCAGCTGCGGGCCAAGCTGGGCCGCCCGGAGCTGCTCACCACGATCCGGGGCTTCGGCTTCCGACTCGGCGACTGAGGCCCGCCGCGTGCGTACCCGGGTCCAGACGGTGCTGCTCGTGTTCGGCGTCCTGGCGGTGGCCGCCTTCGCCGTTCCGCTGCTGCTGTTCACCGCCTCCGACCGCACCCAGCAGCTCGTCCTGGCCCGCAGCTCCGACCTCGACCGCTTCACCTCCCTGATGGACCGGGCGGCGAGCACCCAGGACACCTCGGCGATCGCCCTGGAGGCCCGCCGCTACACCCAGCTCTACGGCGAGCCCCTCGTCGTCACCGACACCCGCGGGCACCCCGTCGTGCAGACCGGCGGCATGCGGGCGGCCGACCCCGCCGTCGCCCGGCTGGTCGACACGGCCCTGCGCAACCAGACCGCCCATCCGCGCGCCGCCCTGCGGCCCTGGTCCGGGGGCCACCGGATGTTCGCGGCACCGGCGGGCACCGGCACCCAGATCTCCGGCGCCGTGGTGCTGCGCGCCGACGTGGACGCGGCCGCCGGGGACATCGCCCGGCGCTGGGCCGCCGTCCTGGCCGGCACCGCGCTGGTCGCGCTCGCCTGCACGCTCCTGGCCCGCGCGGCGACCCGCTGGGTGGTCAGCCCGCTGGGCCGCCTCGAGGGGGCGGTCGGCGAGCTGGCGGCGGGACTCCCGCCCGAGCACACGCCGCCCCGCGCACCGCAGGGCAGGCGCGGCTCCGCCGCCGTCGGCGGCCCGCCCGAGCTGCGCCGGCTGGCCACCGGCTTCAACCGCATGGCCCGCACCGTGACCGCCGCCCTCGAACAGCAGCGGCGGCTGGTGGCCGACACCTCGCACCAGATGCGCAACCCCATGGCGGCGCTCCGGCTGCGGGTGGACGCCCTCCACACCCACCTGCGGCCCACGGGCGAGCGCACCTACGCCGGGGTCAACGCCGAGCTGGACCGGCTGGAGAACCTCCTCGACGACATCCTCGCCCTCGCCGCGGCCGAACACCGGGCCGGCGAGCTCACCGTCACGGACGACCCGGACGCCCGCTGCGACGCCGCCGGAACGGTGCTGACCCAGCACCGCCTGTGGGAACCGGTCGCGCGGCGCGCCGGAGTCCGCCTCACCGCCGACGCGGACCGGGCCGCCGGGCCGGTCCCGGCCGCCTGCACCGACCGCGAACTGGCCCAGGTGACGGACATCCTGCTGGACAACGCGATCAAGTACGCCGGCGACGGCACCCACGTACGGCTGCGCTGCGCCGCCGAGGGGCCGTACGCGGTCGTCACCGTCACGGACGACGGCCCCGGGCTGCGGGCGGAGGAACTCGACCGGGCCACCACCCGGTTCTGGCGCTCGTCCCGCCAGGCCGGGACCTCCGGCACCGGCCTGGGCCTCGCCATCGCCGAACAGCTGCTCGCGGGCCGCGACGGCCGCCTCGAACTGGCCCCCGCCCACCCGCACGGCCTGCGGGCCCGCGCCGTCGTACCGCGCGCGGGAGCCGAGGGAGACACCCGGTGAACCGGCGTGCCGTGCTGCGCGCGGCCCTCGGCGCGGCTGCCGCGGGCGGGCTCGGCGGTGTGCTCGCGGGCGACCTCGCGCACGGGCGTTCCGGCCCGAACGGCCTGCTGCGGCTGGCCAGCGGTGAGCCGACCGCCTTCTACGCCGCCTTCGGCGGGCTCCTCGCCGAGCAGCTCGAAGCGACCGGCTCCGGGCTCCGGTGCCGCGTGCGCACCACCGCGGGCAGCATCACCAACATCGAGCTCCTCCGCGACGGCCGCGCCGACCTCGGTCTCGTCCTCACCGACACCGCCAGGGCCGCCCGGGACACCGGCCTCTTCCCCCGGCCCGTGCCCCTCAGGGCGATCGGCCGGGTCTACGAGACCTACCTCCAGTTCGCCGTGCGCGCCGACTCCCCGGTACGCGGCGTGGCCGACCTCGCCGGACACCCCGTCTCGCTCGGCGCCGTCGGCTCCGGGGCGGCGCATCTCGGGGCCCGGCTGCTGCGTGCCGCCGGCCTCTCGCCGGGCACCGACGTCCCCGTACGGCACCTGCGCCTCGCCGACGCGGCGGCGGCCCTGCACTCCGGCACCGTCGTCGGGCTCCTGGTCGCGGGCGGCGTGCCCCTGCCCACCCTCTCCGGCCTCGACCGCGATCCCGGCCTGCGCTTCCTTCCGCTCGCCGACCTGCTGCCCGGCCTCGCGGGCGGACGGGAGGGCATGGCCGCCGCGGGGCTGGAGGAGGTGACCCTGCCGCAGAGCGCGTACCGCTCCTCGGCCGGCGTCGCCACCGTCGGCGTCTCCAACCTGCTCGTGTGCCGCCCCGACCTCGACCCCGCCGTGGCCGGGGCCCTCGCCCGCCTCCTGGTCCGGCGCGCCTCCGCCTTCGTGCCCGAGCACGCCGTCGGAGCCCAGTTCCTGGACGTCCGCAGCCTCATCGGCACGGGCAGCGTGCCGCTTCACCCCGGCGCGGTGGCGGCGTACCGCTCCCTGCACGGCTGACGGCGGGCGCCGTCCGGGCCGGTACGCCCGACGCAGGACGGCCGACCGGCTTCGAAGGCGTGCCCCGCTGTTCTAGAGTTGCCTGCGCCAGTGCAGACGATCTGTGGACCAGTGAGGTACTCACCAGCCATGACGACCGAAACGTTTGAGTTCCAGGTAGAGGCACGTCAGCTGTTGCAGCTGATGATTCACTCCGTCTACTCGAACAAGGATGTCTTCCTGCGCGAGCTCGTCTCCAACGCCTCCGACGCGCTGGACAAGCTGCGCCTCGCCGCCCTGCGCGACGACGCGCCCGACGCCGACGTGAGCGACCTGCACATCGAGTTGGAGGCCGATCCCGACGCCCGCACCCTGACCGTGCGCGACAACGGCATCGGCATGTCCTACGAGGAGGTCACCCGGCTGATCGGCACCATCGCCAACTCGGGCACCGCCAAGTTCCTGGAGGAGCTGCGCGAGGCCAAGGACGCGGCCGGCGCCGACGGGCTGATCGGCCAGTTCGGCGTCGGCTTCTACTCGGGGTTCATGGTGGCGGACGAGGTCACCCTCGTCACCCGGCGCGCCGGGGAACCGCAGGGCACCCGCTGGACCTCGAAGGGCGAGGGCACCTACACCCTGGAGCCGCTCGACGAGGCCCCGCAGGGGACCGCCGTCACCCTGCACCTCAAGCCGGCCGACTCCGACGACCAGCTCCACGACTACACCTCCGAGTGGAAGATCCGGGAGATCGTCAAGAAGTACTCGGACTTCATCACCTGGCCGGTCCGCCTGCTGCCCCGGCCGGGCGACGACGCGGACGAGGCCCGCGAGCCGGAGACGCTCAACTCGATGAAGGCCCTGTGGGCCCGCCCGCGCGACGAGGTGTCCGAGGAGGAGTACCACGAGCTCTACAAGCACATCGGCCACGACTGGCGCGACCCGCTGGAGACCATCCGGCTCCAGGCCGAGGGCACCTTCGAGTACCAGGCCCTGCTCTTCGTGCCCGCGCACGCCCCGCACGACCTGTTCACGCAGGGCTACCAGCGCGGCGTGCAGCTCTACGTGAAGCGCGTCTTCATCATGGACGACTGCGAGGAGCTGCTTCCGCCCTACCTCCGCTTCGTCAAGGGCGTCGTCGACGCGCAGGACCTCTCGCTCAACGTCTCGCGCGAGATCCTCCAGCAGGACCGCCACATCCGCATGATCCAGCGCCGGCTGACGAAGAAGGTCCTCTCGACGGTCAAGGACCTCAGGACGTCGGCGCCCGAGCGCTATGCCACGTTCTGGCGGGAGTTCGGCGCGGTACTGAAGGAGGGGCTGGTCACCGACTCCGACAACCAGGACGCGATCCTCGCCGCCTCCTCGTTCGAGAGCACCCACGACGCCGACGAGCCGACCGCGCTGAAGGCGTACACGGAGCGGATGAAGGACGGCCAGGAGGCCATCTACTACATGACGGGCGAGTCCCGCCGGGCCATCGAGAACTCCCCGCACATGGAGGCGTTCCGGGCCAAGGGGGTCGAGGTCCTCCTGCTGACCGACGCCGTCGACGAGGTCTGGGTCGACGCGGTGGGGGAGTACGAGGGCAAGCCGCTGCGCTCGGTGGCCAAGGGCGAGATCGACCTCTCCGGCACCGAGGACGACAAGAGCGAGGAGGAGAAGGAGCGGCAGGGCGAGGAGTACGCCGGGCTGCTCGGCTGGATGTCGGAGCACCTGGGCGAGGAGGTCAAGGAGGTCCGCCTCTCCTCCCGCCTCACCGTCTCGCCGGCCTGCGTGGTCTCCGACTCGGGGGAGCTCACGCCCGCCCTGGAGAACATGTACCGGGCGATGGGCCAGGAGGTGCCCAGCGCCAAGCGCATCCTCGAACTCAACCCGGAGCACCAGCTGGTCAAGTCCCTGAACCGGGCCTGGACCGACCGGGCGGACCGTACGGAACTCACCGAGACCGCCGAGCTGCTGCACGCCCTCGCCGTGCTCGCCGAGGGCGGCCGGCCGGGCGATCCCGCCCGGTTCGTGCAGCTTATGGCGGACCGCCTGGAGCGCACCGTGTAGGCGGCCGTGCCCGCACACGGACGAGGCCCCGGGGCGCCCGGCCCCGGGGCCTCACCCGTGCGGACGTGGCTCTCGCGAATTCGCGGCTCTGGCCATAACCTTCACGAAATGGTCGCGAGCGGGATGCATGACCGAAGTACACAGCCTTTAGGGTGAGTTGACGATCAAGCGCGCGCCGTCGTGGAGTCCGCACGGTGCACCGCCCGTCACGTGAACGCCTGAAAGGGCAGTTGCCTTGCCAGAAACCCCTCAGCCCACGCCCTCCGAACACCGCAGGAAGCGGTCCCTCTCCCGGCGCGGCGCGCTCGCCGCCGGCGGTGCCGTGGCCGCCGGGGCGGTGTTGACCCCGGCGGTGTTCGCGGTCACCGACTCCGGCGACGACGAGGCCGAGTCCGCACCGCGATCCGAGGGGACCGGCGGCGAGGACTTCCCCGCGACCCGCTCCGCCGCCGCCACCGGCACCGGCGCCGCGACCACCGCCTTCGCCGCCTCCTACGTCGGCCTGCGCTGGAAGGGCGCGCGCGGCGGAGCCGGGATCCGCTTCACCGACGGCGACGCCGCGTCGGGCGAATGGCGGGAACTGGGCGGCGGCTGCGCCACGGTCGAGGGCGGCGGGGCGGCCCTCGTCGCCGCGGGCGCGGCCACCGGCTACGAGGTGCGCACCACGCAGGGCGCCGGCGACGTGCGTACCGTCGCGATCGACACCACCGGCGGCCCCCGCCGCACCGTCGAGGTGCCGGCCGAGCCCACGCGCGTGCGCGGTGTGCAGTACCTGTCCCGCCCGGCCTGGGGCGCCGACGAGTCCAAGCGGTACAAGGACGGCGAGGTCAACTCGCCCGAGACGTACTACCCGTTGCAGACGATCACCGTCCACCACGCGGACACCGTGAACGACGACCCGGACCCGGCCGCCACCATCCGGGCCGTCTACGAGTACCACGCGGTCACCCTCGACTGGGGGGACATCGGGTACCACTTCCTCGTCGACGAGGCCGGCGTGGTCTACGAGGGGCGCTACTCCGGCGACGACGGCAGCCCCGCCTTCGACGGCGAGGGCAACCTCGTCACCGCCTTCCACACCGGAGGCTTCAACTCGGGCAACCTCGGCATCGCCCTGCTCGGCAACCTGTCCGAGCAGGGGCCGACGGACGCGGCCAAGGCCTCGCTGATCCGGCTGATCAAGGCCGTCGCCCGGCTCGGCGGGCTGGACCCGCAGGGGGAGACCACGTTCGTCAACCCGGTGAACGGCGACACCAAGGACGTGGCGACGGTCAGCGGCCACCGCGACTGGCTCGAGACCGACTGCCCCGGCCAGACGATGTACGACCTCCTCGCCGAGGTTCGCGCCGCGGCCGCTCCCTGAGGACCGGGGACAGCCGAACCCGCGCGACCCGGGGCGCTCCGGGCGCCGGGCCGTCTCGCCACGCCATCCGCATGGCGAGACGGCTTGGCGTCCGGAGCGCCCTCTTCCGTATATTCGCACGCATGTCTGCATCCGCCCCGCTGCTGTGCCTCGCGCTGTTCGCGTGCTCGGCGTGGTGCGTCGACGACGGCCTCTGTCGCCGCTGAGCCCTCACCGGCCGTGCCCCGCGCCGCCGGTCCGCCAGTCCCCGCCGTCCCCGTGCACCCTCCCGGAGAACTTCCGTGACCACCGCGCCCCCCGCCGGGTCGACCCCGGCCGCGCCGCCGCGCGCGTCCGCCGCCCTGTTCGCTCCCGTGCGCACCTCCTCGCCGCGTCCCGAGGCGCCGCCCCTGCCGCCGGTGCGGCGGACGCCCCTGGTGGTGTCCGGGCTGCTCGCCGCCGCGCTGACCGCCTACGTCTGGTCCGCGCACGGCGCCAAACCCGGCGTGCTGCTCCTGCTCGGGCTCGGCCTGGGCGTCGCCCTGTTCCACTCCCGCTTCGGCTTCACCTCCGCCTGGCGGCAACTGATCGCCGTCGGCAACGGTGCGGGGCTGCGCGCGCACGCGCTGCTGCTCGGCACCACGGCCACCCTGTTCGCGCTGCTCATCGGTACGGAGACCGGCCTGTTCGGCTCCCAGCCGGCGCCGTCCGCCGGCTCGATCGGCGTCGGTCTCTTCGCCGGCTCGGCGCTCTTCGCCATCGGCATGCAGCTCGGCGGGGCCTGCGCCTCGGGCACCCTCTTCGCGGTCGGCTCGGGGCAGACGTCGATCGTGCTGACCCTCGGCGGCTTCGTCGGGGGTGCCACGCTGGCCGCCTGGCAGTTCGACCTGTGGAAGGACCTCCCGGCCTGGGAGCCCGTCGTCCTGTCCGAGCACATCGGCTGGTTCGGCTCCTGGGGCGTGACCATCGCCGCGCTGCTGCTGGTGGTGCTGGTCAGCCGTCGCGTCCAGGCCCGCCGCAATCCGCCGCCGCTGGGGACCGTGCCCTCGGCCCGCGGTGCGGCGCTGCGGGCGGTCCGCGGCTCGTGGCCGCTGGCGGCCGGCGCCCTGGTCCTCGCGCTGCTCGGGGCGGGGGTCATGCTCGTCTCCGGCGGCGCCTGGGGCGTCACGAGCGCCTTCAGCCTGTGGGGCTCGGAGCTGGTGGGTGCCCTCGGCGGCCATCCGGAGAACTGGACCTGGTGGCAGCGGCCCGGCAACGCCGAGATGCTGGCGGGTCCGGTGCTCGCCGACAAGACCAGCCTGACCGACATCGGCATCATGATCGGCGCGGCCCTCGCCTCGGCGGTCGGCGGCACCTGGGCCCTGCACCGGGGAATCCCCTGGCGCACCGCGCTCGCCGCGGTGCTCGGCGGCGTGCTGATGGGCATCGGCGCCCGGCTGGCCGGCGGCTGCAACATCGGCGCCTATCTGGCCGGTATCGCCTCGGGCAGCCTCAGCGGCTGGCTGTGGGGGGTCTTCGCCCTGGCCGGCACCTGGGTCGGCCTGAAGCTGCGTCCCCTGTTCGGCCTGGGCAACCCGAAGCCGGGCGACGGCGTCTGCTGAACGGGCAGTGCCCGTGCGGCACAGGGGTCAGGCCTGCGCCGCACGGGCGGTCAGGAAGTGCGCGGGTCCGTGGTGGTGATGCGGGCGACGGCCTCCAGGGTGAGGTCCCGCCCGTGCGGTTCCCGGGCCAGGGCGCGGTGCAGCGTCAGCCCCTCGATGAGGGCGTCGAGCTGGCGGGCCGTGGCCGGGTCGAAGTGCTTCTCGAGGTGTACGCGGCTGCGGCGCATCCACTCGTGGGTCAGCTCCCGGTAGGCGGGCTGCCGCGCGGCGAGCGTGTACAGCTCCTGGGTGAGCACCAGGTCCCGCTGGCTGCCCTCGGACAGCTCGTGCACGAGGTCGGCCACCGCCTGCCGTGCCTGCTCGCGGTCGGCCGCGGCACCGAGGTGGGCGTCGAACACGGCCACGATGTGGTCGGTGAAACGGCCGAATGCCTCCCGCAGCAGCTGGTCGATCCCGCTGAAGTGATAGGTCATCGAGCCGAGCGGCACCCCGGCACGGGTCGCGATCTTCCGGTGGGAGACGCGCGCGATGCCCTCCTCGGCGATCAGGTCGAGGGTGGCCGCGATGATCCGTTCGCGCCGCTGCGGGTCCGTGTGTCCGGTAGCCATGGCAGCAGGGTTACACGTTCCGCACCGGCCGGGCGGGGTTGCCGACGGCCACGACGCCCGCGGGCACGTCCTTGGTGACGACCGCGCCGGCGCCGATGACGGAGTTGTCCCCGATGCTCACGCCGGGCAGCACGATCGCGCCGCCGCCCAGCCAGACGTTGTCGCCGATGGTGATGGGCCTGGCGGCCTCCAGCTTGTCCCGGCGGGGCTCCGCCTCCAGGGGGTGGGTCGGGGTGAGGAGCTGGACGCCCGGCCCGATCTGGCAGTCCTCGCCGATGGTGATCGCCGCGACGTCCAGCGCGGTCAGGTTGTAGTTGACGAAGGTGCGCGCACCGATCGTGATGTTGCTGCCGTAGTCCACGTACAGCGGCGGCCGCACATGGGCCTCGGCCCCCAGGTGGCCGAGCAGCTCGGCGAGGATCGGCCGCGCGGCCACCGCGTCCTCGGCGTAGGCGGCCTGGTAGCGGGCGGCCAGGCGCACGGCCTGCTGCTGCCTGCGGGCGATCTCCGGATCGTCGGCGATGTAGAGGTCGCCCGCCAGCATCCGTTCGAGGTTGGTGCGGGAGTCGCCCGCGAAGTGGTCCGTCGGCATGCGCAGGATCGTACCCCCTGAAGCGTACGAACGTACACTCACCGTGCCCGCGTGACGCGCCGTGCCGCCCGCGGAGGCGGCGCGGGGCGGCCCGCTCAGCGGCGCCGTGGTCCGAGGACTCCGGCCAGCAGCAGCACGAGCACTCCCGCGAACGGCACCACCAGCAGTCCCACCCGCAGGCTCGACGCGTCGGCCACCAGACCCACGACGGGAGGGGAGAGCAGGAAGCCCAGCCGCATCAGCCAGGAGACGATGGTCAGCCCCGACCCGGGCTTCAGGCCCGGCAGCTCGTCCGCCTCGTGCATCGCCGCCGGTACCAGCGTCGCCACACCGAACCCGGCCGCGGCGAACCCGAGGACCGTTCCCGGCACCGTGGGGACGGCCAGCGCCAGGCCCATGCCGACCGCGGCGATCAGGGCGCCGGAGCGGGCCACCGTCCGCTGGCCGAAGCGGTCCACCAGCCGGTCGCCGATGAGCCGGCCGACGAACTGCGCCCCGACCAGGGCGACATAGCCGGAGGCGGCCAGCGCCACCGACGCGTGCAGCGAGTCGGAGAGGTAGAGGGTGGCCCAGGAACTGCCCGCGTCCTCGACGAGCGTGCCGGCCGTGGCGATGAGGACGAGCGCCGCGAGGACATAGGTGGTCCGCCGCCCCGCCGCCGGTACGGACCCGGCCGCGGGCGTCCCGGTGCCGGCCGCCGTCTCCTCGGCCGCCTCCGTGTCCGGCCCGGGCAGGCAGTACCGCAGTGCCACGCAGGCCGCGACCGCGAACACCACGGCGGAGAACAGCAGATGCTGCCCGCGCGGCACGCCGAGTGCGATCGCGCCGGCCGCCATGGAACCGCCGGTGACGGCTCCGACGGACCAGATGGCGTGGAAGGAGTTGATGATGGAGCGCCCGTAGCGGCGCTGCACCCGCAGGCCGTGCGCGTTCTGCGCGACGTCGGTGAACGCGTCCATCGCACCGGCCAGGAACAGCGCCGCCGCGAACACCGCGACCGACTCCGCCAGGCCGGCCGCCAGGATCCCCACCCCGGTCAGCAGGGTGCCGCCGACCGCCACCCGGGCCGAGCCGAACCGGCGCACCAGCACCCCGGCCGCGAGCCCGGCGGCGATCGCGCCCGCCGGGAACGCCGCGACGGCCAGGCCGTAGGCGGCGTTCCCGATGCCGAGGTCCGCCTTGATCTGCGGATAGCGCGGCAGGAGGTTGGCGAACAGGGCGCCGTTCGTGAAGAACAGCACGGCCACGGCCACCCGGGCGCGCCGGTCGGCCGGCGCGGCCGGGTGCAGTACGTCGACAGTCATGCGCGGGAGCCTACAGCCAGTGCGTACGAACGTACACTCCCCGTTTCCGGCGCCCGGCCGGTGACGGCGGCCCACCGTGGCCCCCGCACCCGCACCCACGCCGCGGGCTCGGCGGGCCCGCTGTCGCGCCCGGCAGCTTGTTGATCAGGTGTGCGTGCGCGCCGTTCCGCTTGCGGAGGCGTCGTCGGCGGGTTTCGGTGGAGACGACTCGCCACCGTGTCCCGGAGCCGTCCGGGGCGCTCCGGCGGAGCCCGTGAAGGAGGGTCGGCGCATGACCAGCGTCGAGGAGACGGTCGAGGTGGCGGTTCCGGTGCGTGTCGCCTACGACCAGTGGACCCAGTTCAAGAGCTTTCCGCGGTTCAGCGCCACGGTCAGGCGGGTCGAGCAGGTCAGGCCCGCCGTGACCCACTGGGTGATCGGTCGCGGGCCGGTGTGCCGCGAGTTCGTCACCGAGATCGTGGAGCAGGTGCCCGACTCGCACCTGGTCTGGCGCAGCCTCGGCCGGCGCCCCCGGCACCGGGGCGAGGTGAGGTTCCGGCAGGCCGGTGAGGGCCGCACCGCCGTCACGGTGCGGATGTGGATGGAGCCGTACGGACCGGCCGGCCTGTTCTCCGCCGTCCCCGGGGCGGCGGGGCGCGTCCTGCGGCGGGAGCTGGCGAACTTCAGGACGTACATCGAAGGATTCGGCGAGGCCTGCGGGGGCTGGCGGGGCACCATTCGCGGCGGGCAGGTGCGGCCGGCGGAGGCGGAGCCGCCGAGGAGCCGGGTACCGGTGTGGCCGGTGGGCTGACCGCCGTACGGGACGACAGGGAACGAGAGGCGATCCTCGGATGAAGAAGCCGCCCAGGGAAGAACCCCGGGACGAACTGACCGTCACCCCGCCCAAGACCTGGGCCGCGGGCGTGCCCGCCGTGGTGCACGCGCTGGAGTACTCACTGGAGCAGACGCACCCGCGGCAGACCGCGGTGGACCTGCTCACCATGAACCAGGTCGGCGGCATCGACTGCCCCGGCTGCGCCTGGGCCGACCCCGCACCGGGGCACCGGCACCGCAACGAGTACTGCGAGAACGGCGCCAAGCACATCAACGACGAGGCGACGACGCGCCGGATCAGCGCCGGCTTCTTCCGCGAGCACAGCGTGTCGGACCTGGGCCGCCGCTCGGACATGTGGCTCAACCAGCAGGGCCGGCTCACCGAGCCGATGGTCAAGCGGCCCGGCCGCGACCACTACGAGCCGATCAGCTGGATCGACGCCGTCGGCCTCCTGGCCGAGGAGCTGAAGTCGCTGGACACCCCCGACGAGGCGGTCTTCTACACCTCGGGGCGGGTCAGCAACGAGGCCGCCTTCGTCCTGCAGCTCTTCGCCCGCGCCTTCGGCACCAACAACCTGCCCGACTGCAGCAACATGTGCCACGAGTCCAGCGGTTTCGCGCTGCACGAGACGCTCGGCACGGGCAAGGGCACGGTCAGCCTCCAGGACCTGCACCACGCCGACCTGATCTTCCTCGTGGGGCAGAACCCGGGGAGCAACCACCCGCGGCAGCTGTCCGCGCTGGAGGAGGCCAAGCGCAACGGCGCCCGCATCGTCGCCGTCAACCCGCTGCCCGAGGCGGGGCTCCTCAGATTCAAGAACCCGCAGAAGCCGCGCGGGGTGATCGGCGGCGGGACCGAGATCGCCGACCGCTTCCTCCACATCCGCCCCGGCGGCGACCTCGCGCTGTTCCAGGCGCTGAACCGCCTGCTCCTGGAGGCCGAGGACGCCCGGCCCGGCGAGGTGCTGGACCACGACTTCGTCCGCGACAGCACCAGCGGCTTCGAGGAGTTCGCCGAGCACGTGCGCGAGACCTCCTGGCCGGACGTCCTCGCCGCCACCGGACTGACCCGGCAGGAGATCGAGGACGTCCGCGACGACGTCCTCGGCAGCGAACGGGTCGTCGTCTGCTGGGCGATGGGCATCACCCAGCACAAGCACGGCGTCCCCACCATCCGGGAGATCGTCAACTTCCTGCTGCTGCGCGGCAACCTGGGCCGCGCCGGCGCCGGTGCCTGCCCGGTGCGGGGGCACAGCAACGTCCAGGGCGACCGCACCATGGGCATCTGGGAGCAGATGCCCGACTCCTTCCTGGACGCCCTGCGGGACGAGTTCGGCTTCGAACCGCCGCGCGCCCACGGCCTGGACTCGGTGGACTCGATCAGGGCGATGAGCGAGGGACGGATCAAGGTCTTCCTGGGCGTCGCCGGCAACTTCGTCCGGGCCGCCCCGGACAGCGCCGTCACCGAGGAGGCGATGCGGCGCTGCCGCCTCACCGCCCACGTCTCCACCAAGCTGAACCGCTCCCACACCGTCTGCGGACGGACCGCGCTCATCCTGCCGACCCTCGGCAGGACCGAGCGGGACCACCAGGCGGGCGGCGAGCAGTTCGTGACGGTCGAGAACTCCATGAGCGAGGTGCACACCTCCCGCGGCCGGCTGAAGCCCGCCTCCCCGCTGCTGCTCAGCGAGGTCGCCATCCTGTGCCGGATCGCCCGCCGCACCCTCGGCGACGGCCCCGGACACCTGCCCTGGGAAGAGTTCGAGAGCGACTACGGCGCCATCCGCGACCGCGTCTCCCGGATCGTGCCGGGCCTGCACGACTTCAACCGGCGAGTGGCCCGCCCCGGTGGCATCAGGCTGCCCAACCCGGTCAACGAGGGCGTGTTCCGCACCGCCACGGGCAAGGCGCTGTTCACGCGCAACACCTGGCAGCCGCCGCACGTGCCCGAGGGCCACCTGCTGCTCCAGACCCTGCGCTCCCACGACCAGTGGAACACCGTCCCCTACACGCAGAACGACCGCTACCGGGGTATCCACGGCAGTCGCCGGGTGGTCCTCGTCAACCCGGCCGACCTGGCGGCCCTCGGCCTGCGCGAGAAGGACCGGGTCGACGTGGTGAGCGTCTGGCACGACGACGCCGAACGCCGCGCCGAGGGGTTCGAGGTGGTGCCGTACCCGACCGCACCGGGCTCGGCGGCCGCCTACTACCCCGAGACGCAGGTCCTGGTGCCGCTGGACAGCGTGGCCGACATCAGTAACCAGCCCACCTCCAAAGGCATCCTGATCAGGCTGGAACGACCGGTGCGGCCCCTGCCGCCGGCGCACTGAGCACAGGGAGCACGGACGCCGCGCCGCCGCATCGTGAGACGGCCGGCGGTACGGGAATGACATGATCGACGGCTCCGTTGACACCTGTCATGCCCGTCTCCTCCGCTCCCGACGCGGCCGCCCCGGACCGCACCGCCGGTCCGGCCGCCCGCATGCCGCTCGCCGTCTACATCCTAGGCCTGTCCGTCTTCGCGCTCGGCACCAGCGAGTTCATGCTCTCCGGGCTGCTGCCGCCCATCGCCGACGACATGGACGTGTCGATCCCGCAGGCCGGCCTGCTGATATCCGCCTTCGCGATCGGCATGGTGGTCGGCGCGCCCCTGCTGGCCGTCGCGACCCTGCGCCTGCCGCGCAAGACCACCCTGGTCGCGCTGATCTCCGTGTTCGGCCTCGGCCAGGTCGCGGGCGCGCTCGCGACGACGTACGAGGTCCTGTTCGTCTCACGTGTCGTGAGCGCGCTCGCCTGCGCGGGCTTCTGGGCGGTGGGCGCGGCCGTCGCCATCGCGATGGTGCCGGTGACCGCCCGGGCCCGGGCGATGGCCGTCATGATCGGCGGGCTGTCCATCGCCAACGTCCTCGGCGTCCCCGCGGGCGCCTTCCTCGGCGAACACCTCGGCTGGCGGTCCGCGTTCTGGGCCGTCGGTGCCGCCTCCGCCGTCGCGCTCGCCGGTGTGGTGACCCTGATCCCGCACATTCCGCGGCCCGCACGGCACCCGCGTCTCAAGGGCGAGCTGGCCATCTACCGGGACCGCCAGGTGTGGCTGTCGATCGTGGTGACCGCGCTCGCCGCGGGCGGCGTGTTCTGCGCCTTCTCCTACCTCGCGCCCCTGCTCACCGACGTGGCCGGGCTGGCGGACGGCTGGGTGCCCGGCGTGCTGGCGCTCTTCGGCGTGGGCGCGCTGATCGGCACGGCGATCGGCGGCCGGGTCGCCGACGCCCACCTGTTCGGCGTACTGCTCTCCGGCATCACCGCCTCGACGGTCCTGCTGGCCGCGCTGGCGCTGTTCGCCTCCAGCCCCGCCGTGGTCGTCGCCCTGTCGCTGCTGCTCGGCGTCTCCGCGTTCTACACGGCGCCCGCGCTCAACGCCCGCATGTTCAACGTCGCCGGCGCCGCCCCGACCCTCGCCGGCGCCACCACCACGGCCGCCTTCAACCTCGGCAACTCCGGCGGACCCTGGCTCGGCGGCACGGTCATCGACGCGGACTTCGGCTACGCGGCCACCGCCTGGGCGGGCGCGGCGATGACCCTGGTCGCGATCGGCTTCGTCGCCGTGTCGCTGCGGCTGCACGGCCGGTCGCGCGTCGTGACGGGCGCCCCTGCCGCCGAGCCGGCGGGCGCGGACCGGGTCCAGCGGGTGTGACGGCCCCGGCCGGCCGGGCGCAGGTTCCCCGAGCGGGGGCGGCCGGGCCTCCTTCCTTCTCCCGGGCAGCCCGCCCGGCCGCACCGGTGCCGTACACGCTCCCGGGCAGGGGAGGGCTGTCATCGTTTGCTCACACGACGCGGAACCGGGCGTCATAGGCTTCGAGCACTCTGGTGCCGGACGGCGTCCGCCCCGGCCGAGCAAGACGGAGCCGAGCAAGACGGAGAAGAGCACACCCACATGGCACGAGTCCTGCTCATCGAAGACGACCCCGCCGTGCAGCGAGGCGTCTCGCTCGCGCTGAAGCGCCGGGGGCACGAGGTGGCCGTCGCGGGCAGCGGCGAGACCGGGCTGATGACGTTGGAGCGGCACCGGCCCGACCTGGTGCTGCTCGACCTGATGCTGCCGAACATGAGCGGCCTGGAGGTGTGCCGGCGGATCCGGGAGAGCAAGCAGATCCCGGTCATCATCCTCTCCGCGCGCGGCGACGAGATCGACATGGTCGTCGGCCTGGAGGCGGGCGCCGACGACTACGTCGTCAAACCGGCCGGTGCCGAGCTGCTCGAGGCACGGATCAGGGCGGTCCTGCGCCGGGTCGCGCCCGCCCGGGACGGCGGCGCGGAGCAGCCCGCGGTCGCCGGCCCCGAGCGGTACGCGGACCTCACGGTGGACCGCACCACCCTGGTCGTGACCAAGCACGGTACCGAACTCCCCCTGGCACCCTCCGAGTTGAAGCTGCTGCTGTTCCTCACCGCCACTCCCGGACAGGTGTACTCGCGCCCGCAGCTCCTGGAGCAGGTCTGGGAGCACTCGTTCTACGGAGACGTCCGCCTCGTCGACGCCTGCGTGATGCGGCTGACCCTCGACGACGCGCTCGTCCCGTACCTCGCACTGGTCGTCGGACTCGCCTTCCTGCTCCTGATGCTGGTCTTCCGCTCGGTCCTCGTCCCGCTGAAGGCGGCGCTCGGCTTCCTGCTCTCGGTGGCCGCGGCGCTCGGCGCGGTGGTCGCGGTCTTCCAGTGGGGCTGGCTCGCCGACGTCTTCGGCGTGGACCAGCCGGGCCCGATCATGTCGATGATGCCCATCTTCATGATCGGTGTGGTCTTCGGCCTCGCCATGGACTACGAGGTCTTCCTCGTCACCCGCATGCGGGAGGCATACGTCCACGGGCAGTCCGCCGCCGAGTCCGTCACCACGGGCTTCACCCATGGCGGCCGGGTCGTCGCCGCGGCCGCGGTCATCATGATCAGCGTCTTCTCCGGCTTCGTCCTGGAGAACGACGCCATGATCAAGATGATGGGCTTCGGCCTGGCGATCGCGGTCCTCTTCGACGCCTTCGTGGTCCGCATGGCCATCGTGCCCGCGGTCCTCGCCCTCCTGGGCAACAGGGCCTGGTGGCTGCCGAAGTGGCTGGACCGCCTGCTGCCGAACGTCGACGTCGAGGGCGAGAAGCTGCACCGGGAACTGGGCGACACCGCCCCGCCCGAGCGGCCCGCGCGCGAGCCGGAGACCGCCGGCGTCTGACCCCCGGCGGCACCGGCCGCACGTGACCGGACGCACGTGCGGCCGGCCCCGGTGACCCGGGCACCCGGGTCGCCGGGGCCGGCCGGGTCACGGCCCCCGGGCGGGGCGGTGCCGCCCGGCCCCCCGGCCGGTTCACAGCCCCCGCGTGGCCCCGGTGAGCGCCTCGTCGAGGACGGCGACGCCCCGGGCGATCTCGTCGTCGCCCGCCGTCAGCGGCGGCGCGATGCGGAAGATGCCGCCCATGCCCGGGAGCTGGACGATGTTCATGTGCAGCCCCAGCTCGTAGCAGCGCCGGGTGACCTCGGCGCCCAGCCGGTCGGCTCCGCCCTCGCCCAGCACCTCGTCCCCGGCCAGCTCCATGCCGAGCAGCAGCCCGCGCCCGCGGACGTCGGCGACCACCTCGTGACGGGCCGCGAGCTTCTCCAGGCCGCCGCGCAGGGTCGCGCCGAGCACCCGGGCCCGCTCGTCGAGCCGGTCGCGGACCAGGACGTCGAGGACGGTGTTGCCCACGGCGGCGGGCAGCGGGTCGTTGACGTGGGTGGTGAAGAACAGGAACCCGCGCTCGTGCGCCCGCTGCTCGATCTCCGGGCTGGTCAGCACGGCCGCCAGCGGCAGGCCCGCGCCGAGTGTCTTGGACAGCGTGAGGATGTCCGGGACGACGCCCTCGTGCTGGAACGCGTACCAGTCGCCGGTGCGGCACAGCCCGGTCTGCGCCTCGTCGAGGATCAGCAGCATGCCGCGCTCGCGGCACTTGGCGGCCAGCGCGGCGAGGTAGCCCGGCGGCAGCTCGACCACGCCGCCCGAGGACAGGATCGGCTCGACCAGGCAGGCGGCCAGGCTGCCCACCGACTGGGCGTCGATCATCTCGAAGCCCAGGTCGAGCTGGCGGCGCCAGTCCAGTTCGCCGTCCGCGCCGACGACGGAGGGGCGGTGGCGGTCCGGCACCGGCAGCGCGAAGTTGCCCGGTGCGGCGGGGCCGTAGCCCTTGCGGCCGGCGCTGTAGGTGGCGTTCGCGGCGGCCTGGGTCATGCCGTGCCAGGAACGGGCGAAGGAGACGACCTCGTGGCGGCCGGTGACGAGCTTCGCCATCCGCACCGCGGCCTCGTTCGCCTCCGCGCCCGTGGTCAGCAGCAGCCCCTTCTCCAGCGGCTCGGGCAGGGTGCCCGCGAGGCGGCGGACCAGTTCGGTCACCGGCGGGCTCAGCATGCCGCTGTGCAGGTGGTCCAGGTGCGCGACCTGCTCCCGCACCGTGGAGACGATCGCCGGGTGGGAGTGGCCGAGGATGGCACTCATCTGACCGGAGGTGAAGTCGAGCAGTTCGCGGCCGCTCTCGGTGAACACGGAGGTGCCCGCGGCGCGGACGACGACCTCGGGGGAGAACGGTGCGTGGCCGGAGTAGCGGATCAGGTGGCGGCCCGGATCGGTGCCGGGGGTCTCGGAAGGCATGCGACCGACGGTAGGGACGGATCGCTGCGCGTGTCCATCGCACACATTCGACGCTGCTGTGCGGTATGACCGTACAATCGCCGGGTGCTCAACTCGCAACGGCTGCAGCTGATCAGCCTGCTGGACACCCTCGGCACGGTCCGCGCGGTCGCCGACACGCTGCACCTGAGCGCGTCGACGGTCTCCCAGCAGCTGGCGGTGCTCGAAACGGAGACCCGGTGCCGGCTGATCGAGCGGACCGGGCGCCGGGTGCGGCTGACCCCGGCCGGGCTGCTGCTCGCCCGGCGGGGCCGGGAGATCCTGGACCGGATGGCCGGCACGGAGGCCGAACTGCGCGCGCTGAACGACGAGCCCATCGGCACGGTGCGGCTCGGGGTGTTCCAGAGCGCGATCTTCAGCCTCGCGGTACCGGCGGCGGCCCGCCTGGCCACCACCCACCCGCACCTGCACGTGGAACTGGCCGAGATGGAGCCGCACGAGAGCGGCCCCGCCCTGCGTTCGGGGGAGGCGGACGTCATCGTCACGACGACCGACTACGCGGGACTCTCCTGGGGCACGGACCTGGAGGTCGTCTCGTTGGGCAGTGACCGGGTCGTCCTCGTGCTCCCGCCCGGCCACCCGCTCGCCTCCCGCACCGCGGTGAACCTCGCGGCGTGCAAGGACGAGTCCTGGGCGTGCGACCGGCCGCAGTCGTACATGGCGGACCTGACCGTGCGGCTGTGCCGTGAGTCGGGATTCGAACCCAGGGTCGCCTGCCGGTTCGGCAACTACCTGATGCTGCTGCGGCACGTCGAGACGGCCGGTTCCGTCGCCCTGCTGCCCGCCCTGGCGGTGACGGCGGACCACGGCGTCGTCACCCGGCGGCTGAGCCCGGCCGTGCACCGCAACGTCGCCGTCGTGGTGCGCCGCGACGCCCCGCAGCGCGCGGCGGTCGGCGCGGTCATCGCCGCTCTCCGCGACCACCCGGAGATCCCGGCCCTCACGGCGCCCGCCGCTCCCGGCCGCGACACCGGCGGGTGCACTCCCTAGGCGGGTGCGCCCGCCGGGATCCGGCGGTGGATGTCCTCGACCATCATCCGCACCGAGGAGCGGAAGATCTCGGACCCGTGGGCAGCGGGCTGGCGATCCTCATCGACGCGGTCGCCGTGCGCGGTGTCCTGGTGCCCGCGGCGATGCGGCTGCTAGGTCGCTCGGCCTGGTACGCGCCGCCCCTCCTGCGCCGGTTCCACGGACGGTTCGGGCTCAGCGAGGGCGGCCCCGCGCAGACGCCGGCCGAGGAGCCGGCCGGACCGCACGCCTCGTCCGCGGTGAAGGACCCGACCGGAGTCTGACGACCTCCGGCCGCACTCCGCCCGTGTCCGCCTCCCCACCCCCGGGAGGCGGACACGGGCGGGCCCCTTCCGCGCACCGCACCGGGCGCGGCGCCGCGCCGCTCGCGCCTCCGCGCCCGCCGCTCAGGCCGGGCGGAACTCCACGGCGACGACGCCGTCCACGCTTCTGCAGTGCTCCTCCAGGAGCGGGGCCGACACATGGCCCGGCAGGCGGCCGCTGAGCACCACGTGCCCGTGCTCCACGTCCACCTGCACCGAGGAGGGGGCCAGGCCCAGCGCCTTGACCAGGGCCTCCTCGATGATCTCGGTGCGGATCGCCCGGTCCGTGCGCAGGAAGACCCGCAGCAGGTCGCTCCTGCTGACCACCCCCGCCAGCCGCCCCTCCTCGTCGACGACCAGGAGCCGCTTGACGCGGTGCCGCGCCATCACCCGGGCGGCGTCGACGACACTCCAGTCCGCCCGGGCCGAGACCGCAGGCGAGGTCATGAGCCCGGCCGCGTCCGTGGCGGACGCCTTGGCACCGGCCGACCGGGACCACTCGGCGTGCGCGGCGGAGCCGTCGGGCTCCCCGCCCCACATCTTCTGCAGCAGGTCCGCCTCCGACACCACCCCCAGGGGGCGGTTGTCCCCGTCGACGACCGGCACCGCCGTGATGTCGTACTCCAGCAGCAGGTGGGCGATCTCCTTGAACGGCGTGCCCCGCTGCACGCGGACCACGGCGTCGCTCATCAGATCGCTCACCCTCTGGTGTCTCATGAAGGGTCTTCTCCTCCGCTGCCGGCCGGTACGGTCCGGCGTCCCGTGCTTCCTACCAGTGCAAACGATCCGTCGCCCGGCCGAGTGCCCCGGTCACCAGCGAGGGCTCAGGAGCAGCAGGGCGATGTCGTCGCCCGGAGTGGGCGCGTGCCGGACGAGGGTGTCGGCCATGCCGTCCAGGTCGGCGGGATCGCCGTGTTCGAGGAGCCCGCCGAGGGCCGCGATCGCGTCGTCGATGTCGACTCCGGGCGCCTCCACCAGCCCGTCGGTGTAGAGGGCGAGCACACTGCCGGCGGGGAAGGGGAACTCCACCGCGGGACACCGGGTGTCCGCCGCGATGCCGAGCAGCAGACCGGGCGGCACCCGCAGCGGCTCCACGCGGCCGTCGGCGTGGCGCACCAGCGGCGGCGGATGGCCGGCGAGAGCCACGCAGGCCCGGTGCGCGGCGAGGTCCAGGTGCACGTACGCGCAGCTGGCGAACAGCCCGGGGTCCAGATCGGTGAGCAGGCGGTTGGTGCGGGCGAGGACGTCGTCCGGGGGAGCGCCCACCGTGGCGTGCGCGTGCACGGCGGTGCGGACCTGCCCCATCAGGGCCGCGGCGTCCACGTTGTGCCCCTGGACGTCGCCGATGGCGGCACCCGCCGTGTGCTCGTCGAGGCGGATGAGGTCGTAGAAGTCGCCGCCGACGCCCAGGCCCCGCGCGGCCGGGAGGTAGCGGGCGGCGACGTTCAGGCGGGGCAGGCGGGGCAGGGTGTGCGGCAGCAGCGCGGACTGGAGGCGGTGCGCGAGGTGGTCCTTGGCGTCGTAGAGCCGGGCCCGGTCCAGCGCCTGCCCGACCAGGCCGGCCAGCGAGGTGAGGGCGGCGCGCTCGCCGGGCGGGAAGACGTGCGGACGGGCGTAGGCGAGCAGCAGCGAACCGATGGGGCGGCCGGAGGCGATCAGCGGCAGCACGGCCCACGCGGCCATCCCGTCCTCGTGGACGGTCGCGGGGTAGGCGGCGTGGAGTTCGGCGAACGTCGTCCAGAATCCCGCCAGCCCGGTGGCCATGACGTCGACGGCCGGAATGTCCGAGGTCAGCGGGGCCGCGTCGTACCGCTCCATGAGGCCGGCGTCGTAGCCGCGGTGGCCGATGATCTTCAGCCGGCCGTCCTCCGGGGCCATCACCACCATGGCCTGCGCGCCCAGGGCCGGCATCAGCTGGCCGGCCGTCTGCTCGACCACCTCGTCCACCCCCACTGCCTCGGTCAGGGTGGAGGCCAGGTGCATCAGGTGGTACAGCACGGTGGCGCGGCTGGGCACGGAGCCCGCCGCCGGGCGGTCCGGGGTCCGGTCCCGGTCCGGGGCGCCGCGGGTGATGCGGACGCTGAGCCCCGTGGCGTCCGGGTACAGCTCGAAGGACAGCCATGTCCCGGGCGGGCGCAGCACCGTGAAGGCCTGCGGCCGGCGGCTGACCAGCGCGGCCCGGTAGCGGTCCTCGACGTGCGGGACGTCCATCCAGGGCAGCGCCTCCCACGGCAGGGCGCCCACCAGGCCGGCCCGGTCGGCACCGAGCAGTCCGGCCGCCCCCGGGGTCACGAAGGTGATGCGTCCCTCCAGGTCCAGCGCACAGGACCCGCCGGGCAGCCGGCCGACGAAGGCGGACAGCGCGGTCGCCTCGGCGGGGGAGGGCGTGCGGGGCGCGGGCGGCGGCAGGGTGCGGGGCCGGTCGGCCGGCGGCAGCGGGTCGCCGCGGTCGGCCGCCCGCCGCAGGCACTCCGCGAGGCGCCGGCACCCCGTGCGGAGGACCTCGCGCTCACCGGGGTCCAGGTCCGCCGGACGGCCCCCGGGCCACAGCAGCACGAGAGCGCCCCGGACGGCTCCGCCCGAGACGACCGGGGCGGCCGCCAGCGCGAACTCGTACGGCAGGACGAGCGCCAGCCGCGGGTACTGGCGGGCCATCTCCTCCCGGCCGCTGCACCACGTCAGCTCCCGGTCGCGGACCGCGTCCGCCACCGGCATCGGGTCGTCGAGGGCGACGCGCCGCCACGGTGCGGCCATCTCCTCGGGCACCCCCGCCACCAGGACCTGCCACAGGGCGTCCTCGCCCGGCGGCAGCGCGTACAGGATCCCTCCGAACGCACCGCTCGCACGGACCACCGCGGCCATCGCGGAGTCCATCAGCCGCACCGAACGTCGCGCATACCTGGACACTACGCCCGTACCGCCCCTACGGCACGCGAGGCGGGCGGGGCCGCCGGGCGCCGCCGGGGCGGTCAGTCGCCGCGCCCGCCCGGCCTGCGCCGCACGTAGAGGCGGCTGTCCCGAGGGCCCGTCCACTCGAGGCGTACGACACCGGGCACGGCGGCGTCGGCCAGGCGGGAGGGGTCGGCCCAGTACCCGAAGTTGGGATTGCGGAAGAACGTCGCCCACAGGTCGCCGGAGCGGTCGACGAAGAAGTTGTTGTGCCCGGCGCCCACCCCCGCCGTCCACCGCTCGGAGTACGGCCCCTCGAAGTGGTCGGAGACGGCGACGACCGCGTCGTACTGGTACTGCACGCGGCCCGTGCCGGGCGGGTCGTAGGCGTGCCGGGTACTGCCGTACGCGTCGAGCGACGCGCGGTCCCACGCGGCGTGCACCAGGTAGTACTTGCCGCGGTACTTGAAGACGTAGGCCCCTTCGAGATACGGCTCGGGGGAGTAGGGCGTCTGCCGGAACCGGGGCAGGTCCGTGGTCGGGACGATGTCCTCCATGTCGTCCCGGAACCTGGCGTACAGGTCGTTGTGGAGGACGAGCCAGGCGTCGTCGCCCTCGGAGTAGAGGCTGCCGTCGATGTGGTGGTACGCGCCGGGCTCGATGAACTCCGGGCCGCCGATGAAGGAGTCGCCGAAGGGCTTCTCCAGGTTCCCCTCGATCAGCCGGTACGGGCCCTCCACCCCGCCCTCGCTGACCAGCATGAACGAGCCGACCTTCCGGGAGTGGTCGCCCATGCAGGCGACGAGGTACCACTTGCCCCGGAAGTAGTGCAGCTCCGGCGCCCAGGCCTGGCCGCGCTTGCCGAACTGCTCGTCTTGCCAGTACTCCTGCCACGGTGCGACGACCGTGCGTCCGGGCCGGTTCTCGCCGACGAACTCCGGCGACCAGACCTTGCCCTTCTCGGCGTCCGGCCGGATGCCGGTGGTGTCGGCCAGCCGCCACGGGCCCTTCAGGGTCGGGGCCAGCCACACGAAGATGCCGTCGTTCCACGGGCCGGCGGCCTCCAGGCCCGGCACCCGGGTCGTGCCGGTGGCCACGTAGACCGTACGGCCCTTCACGGTGAAGCAGTTGACGTAGGTGTCCCGCATCCAGACCGTGCCGCGCTCCTGGTCGCGGGGGCGCAACTCCAGCGGCAGTACGAACGAGTTGTCCTCGCGCGGCCACAGGTCGGGCCGGGTGTCCGCGACGCCGTAGGACTCCGGGTCGGGCCAGTTGGCCGGGTACCGGCCCGGCGACGCGCTCCGCTCCGTCGCCGGTGACGCCGGTGCGGCGCCCGTGTCCGACGCCTGTGCGGCGCCCGCGGGCAGGGCGAACGCCGCCCCGAGGCCGGCGGCGCCGGCCAGCAGGGATCGTCTGTGCGGTCCGTTCTGGGCATGGGTCATCGGTCGCGTACTCCTTCGTCGTCCCCGTCCGGGAACCGAGGGCGGCGCGGGAGCCGCGCGACGGGGCATGGCGCACAGCATGCGAACGCCCGCTCATTTACGTCAACAGGGCGGACGAATAATCGATGACGTGGAAGAACCGCAGGGACGGGCCCACCAGGCATTGTGAACGCTTGATTGCATCTTTCTGCCGGACTGTTGACGGAATAATCGGGCCTCCCTACGTTGACCGGCATGCAGATGCCCAGCGGAGTGCACGCACTGGTCCGGCGGACCCACGAAGAGCGGGTGATGCGTGCGCTGCAGGAGAACGGCGCCATGAGCCGCGGCGAGATCGCCCGCGTCGTGGGCCTGTCCCGCACCACGCTGTCCGAGATCACCGGCAACCTGCTCCAGCGGGGCGCCATCGTGGTCGTCGACACCGACGCCTCCCGGCGCGAGGGCAGCGGGCGGCCCGCCGAGCGGCTGGCGCTCGACCCGGCCTCGGCGCAGTTCATGGGCGTCGACTTCGGACACCGGCGCGTGCACGTCGTCGTCGCCGACGCCGCCCACGAGATCATGGTCTCGGGCTCCGTTCGGTACGAGGCCACCGCGACCTGGCGGACCCGCACCGAACTGGCCCTGGCCCTGGTCGACCGGCTGAGCGGCGAGGCCGGGGTCCACTACGGCGCGCTGCAGGGCATCGGCATCGGCGTGCCCGGACCCTACCCGGCGCCCGACGGGGCCGCCTGGCCGCGCTCCACCACCGCGGCCACGGTGCTGCGCCCGGCGCCCGAGGGCGTCGACGTCGCCTTCGCCGAACGCTTCGACGCCCCCGTGATCGTCGACAACAACACCCGCCTGGCCGCCCTCGCCGAGGCGATCAGCGGCGCCGACAGCGTCGCCGACCTCGTCTACGTACGCCTGTCCGACGGCGTCGGCGGCGGGCTGGTCGTGGGCGGCCAGCTGGTGACCGGCTCGACCGGACTCGCCGGCGAGCTGGGACACGTCACCGTCGAACCCGCGGGCCGTCCCTGTCGCTGCGGCAAACGGGGCTGCCTGGAGACCGTGGCCTCGGTGCCCGGCATCCTCGCCGCCTGCTGGGAGTTCGGCCTGCGCCTGGAGAACCTGGACGACCTGGCGGCCGCCGTGCGCCGCGCCCACCCCGTCGTGGACCGGGTGCTGCGCGAGGCCGCCGGGGCGCTGGGACGCGTCGTCGGCGCCGCCACCATGATGCTGAACCCGGCCAAGGTGGTCGTCGGCGGCGAGATCACCCGCCTGGCTCCCGTCATCGTCGAGCAGGTCGCCGCCACCCTCGCCGCCGAGATCTTCCCGACCGCCTCCGCGGGACCCGTCGTCGCGGCGGCCCGCCTCTCCGACGACGACGGCGCCATCGGCGCCCTCGCCGCGGTCTTCCACAGCTCACCCCTCCTGGCGAGGTACCCCGAAACCGCCGACGTGAAGGGCCGTTCCGATGCACCCCACTCCGCCTCCGAAGGAGCCGCCCATGTCCGTTCTTGACAAGCGGGGTGCCGGCCCGGGGCACCCGCTGCCCGGACAGAGTTCCGACGCCCTGGACGACACCGCCCCGGGCGGCACCGGCCAGGGCGCGGGCAGGACCACGCGGACGCGGCAACGCACCGGCCGGCGCGGCCTGACCCTCGCTCTGAACGCCGTGTCCGTCGCCCTCGGCATCGCCGTCTGGTGGCTCCTGGCGTCCGCCGGCTTCAAGCTGCCGACCCCGCCGGAGGTCGTCTCCCGGGCCCGGACGCTGATCGGGGACGGCACGCTCGGCACGGACGCCCTGGCCAGCCTGACCCGGGTCCTGATCGGCTTCGCACTGGGTACGGCCGTCGCGATCCCGGTGGGCTTCCTGATGGGCTGGTACGGCATCCTGCGCGGACTGATCGAACCCTGGATCCAGTTCTTCCGCACCATCCCGCCGCTGGCGATCCTCCCGCTGGCCGTCGTCGCCATGGGCATCGACGAGACGCCGAAGATCTTCGTCATCTTCCTCGCCGCCTTCCTGGCCTGCGTGATCTCGACCTTCCAGGGCGTGGTGAGCGTCGACCGCACCCTGATCAACGCCGCCCGGGTGCTGGGTGCCAAGGACCTCACGATCTTCGCCCGCGTGGTCGTGCCGGCCTCCACGCCGTTCATCCTCGTCGGCATGCGGGTCGGCCTCGGCTCCGCCTGGGCGACCCTCGTCGCCGCGGAGCTGATCGCCGCCCAGGAGGGCCTCGGCTACCGCATGCAGAACGCCCAGCTCTACTACGACCTGCCGACCATCTTCGTCGGCCTGATCTCGATCGGAATCCTCGGTCTGCTCATGGACCGGATCCTCCTCCTCGCCGAACGCCGGCTCACCCGATGGCAGGAACGCCGATGACCAGCAAGCCCGCCAAGATATCCGTCCAGGGCGTCACCAAGACCTTCGCCCTGGGCCGGGAGGCCTTCACCGCACTCGACGACGTCTCGATCGACATCGCGGACCACGAGTTCGTCACCGTCGTCGGCCCGTCGGGCTGCGGCAAGAGCACCCTGATGAACATCCTCGCCGGACTCGAGACCCCCACCTCGGGCCGGGCCCTGGTGGACGGCGTCCCCGTCTCGGGACCCGGACCCGAACGCGGCGTCATCTTCCAGCAGTACGCCCTCTTCCCCTGGCTCACCGTGCGTCAGAACGTCGAGTTCGGACTGCGCACCACCGGCGTGCCCAAGCAGGAACGCCGCGCCCGCGCCGAGCACTTCATCGAGCTCGTCGGCCTGGAGGCCTTCGCCGACGCCCTGCCCAAGACGCTGTCCGGAGGCATGCGCCAGCGCTGCGCCATCGCCCGCGCCTACTCCGTCGACCCCTCGATCCTGCTGATGGACGAGCCCTTCGGCGCCCTCGACGCGCTCACCCGGGTCAAGCTCCAGGAACAGCTGCTCAGGACCTGGAGCCGGGACAGGCGCACGGTGCTGTTCATCACCCACGACGTCGACGAGGCCGTGTTCCTGGCCAACCGCGTCGTCGTCATGGCCGCCCGCCCCGGACGCGTCTACGACGTCGTCGAGGTCGACCCCGCCGTCGTGCGCGACGAGGCCTTCCGGCTCAGCCCCGAGTTCGCCGCCCTGCGCAACCGGGTCTGGCGCTCCGTCTACCACCAGGAAGGCCGCACCGCCGCCCTTTCCGGTTCCCGCACCGACACCCCGTCATGACCCGGAAGGGACGCACCGCCATGTCCACCACCCCCACCCGCAGGCGCCTGACCGCCACCCTGGCCGGCGTGGCCGCGATGGCCCTGCTCGCCGCCTGCGGCGACGGATCGTCCTCCGGCTCCTCGGGCGACAAGGTCCGCTTCGGCTACATCAACGACTTCAACGGCGCCAGCCTGATCGCGATCGCCGAGGCCAAGGGCCTGTGGAAGAAGCACGGGCTGACGGCGGAGAGCAAGGTCTTCACCAACGGACCGCTGCAGATCCAGGCCCTCGGCACGGACAACCTCGACTTCGGCTACATAGGCCCCGGCGCCATGTGGCTCCCCGCCTCCGGCCAGGCCAAGGTCGTCGCCGTCAACACGCTCGGCAACTCCGACCGCGTCCTCGCCCAGCCGGGCATTACCTCCATGCAGCAGCTCAAGGGCAAGACCGTGGCCGTGCCCGAGGGCACCTCCGGCGACATGATCCTCTCCCTCGCCCTGGAGAAGGCCGGGATGACCAAGGACGACCTGAAGGTCGTCCCGATGGATCCGTCCACCATCGTCTCCGCCTTCTCCTCCAAGCAGGTCGACGGAGCGGGCTTCTGGTACCCGGCCGCGGCGACGATCAAGAAGCAGGTGCCCGACCTGGTCGAGCTGGCCAAGAACGCCGACTTCGAGAAGGAGGTCTCCTTCCCCACCGCCTTCGTCGCGGGCAACAAGGTGGTGAAGGACCAGCCGGAGAAGACCAAGAAGGTCCTCGCCGTACTGCGCGAGGCCATGGCCTTCCGCTCCGACCACACCGACGAGGCGATCGAGATCACCGCCGGCAAGCTGAAGATCCCCGTCGACCAGGTCGAGGCCGACGCCGCGAACAACAAGGTGCTCAGCGTCGCGGAACTCGACAAGCTGACCGAGGACGGCACCGTCGTCAAGTGGCTGCAGGGCATGAACGAGTACTTCGAGGGGACCGGCAAGCTCAAGAAGCCCGCCGACCCGAAGACCTACTACACCGGCGACCTCTTCACGGGAGCGGGCAAGTGAGCGGGGCCGGTGTTGAGACCGGTGCCGAGACGGGTGCCGAGTCCGGTGAGTCCGGGAAGGCAGCAGGGAAGGCCCCGGGGAAGAACATCCTCTTCCTCATGACCGACCAGCACCGCACGGACACGCTCGGTGCCTACGGCAACCCGCTGGCCCGCACCCCCGTCCTCGACGAACTGGCCGCGACCGGGACCCGCTTCGACCGCTGGTACACCCCCACCGCGATCTGCACCCCGGCCCGCGCCAGCCTCCTGACCGGCCAGGCGCCCTTCCGCCACAAGCTCCTCGCCAACCACGAACGCAACGTCGGCTACCTGGAGGACCTGGCCGAGGACCAGTTCGCGTTCTCCCGGGCGCTGCGCGAGCGCGGCTACAACTGCGGCCTGTTCGGCAAGTGGCACACCGGCACCAGGCGCACGGCCGCCGACTTCGGCTTCGACGGCCCCGACCTGCCCGGCTGGCACAACCCCGTCGACCACCCCGACTACCTGGCCTACCTCGCCGAGCACGACCTGCCGCCGTACGAGATCAGCGACCGCGTCCGCGGCACCCTGCCCAACGGAGGTCCCGGCAACCTGCTGGCCGCCCGCCTGCACCAGCCGGTCGAGGCCACCTTCGAGTACTACCTGGCCACCCGCGCCATCGAGCAGCTCGAACGCTACGCGGCGGACTCCGGCGAACGCGGACAGCCCTTCTTCCTGGCCCTGCACTTCTTCGGACCGCACCTGCCCTACATCCTGCCCGACGAGTACTTCGACCTGGTCGACCCGGCCGGCGTGGAGCTGCCGCGGTCGGTGTCGGAGACCTTCGAGGGCAAACCGCCGGTCCAGCGCAACTACAGCGCGCACTGGACCTTCGACACCATGCCGATCGAGACGACCCGCAAGCTCATCGCCGTCTACTGGGGCTACGTCGCACTCATCGACGCGCAGATCGGCCGGGTCATGGCGGCCATGGAACGGCTCGGCCTGGTGGACGACACCGCGGTCTTCTTCACCTGCGACCACGGCGAGTTCACCGGCGCACACCGGCTGCACGACAAGGGCCCGGCCATGTACGAGGACATCTACCGCACCCCCGGGCTGCTCAGGGTCCCCGGCGCGCCACCCGGCCAGGTGCGCGACGAGTTCGTCAGCCTCCTCGACTGCACCGCGACCATCCTCGAACTCGCGGGCGCCGACCCGAAACCCGCCGTCGACTCGCGCAGCCTGCTGCCGCTCGTGCGGGGCGAGACGGTGGACTGGGAGCAGGACATCGTCTGCGAGTTCCACGGCCACCACTTCCCCTACCCCCAGCGCATGCTGCGCGAGGACCGCTACAAGCTCGTCGTCAACCCCGACTCCGTCAACGAGCTCTACGACCTGCACACCGACCCCGACGAGCTGCAGAACGTCTACGCCCATCCGGAGCGGGCCGGGGTCCGCGGCCGCATGATGCGTAGGCTGTACGACGTGCTGCGCGAGCGCGGCGACAATTTCTACCACTGGATGACGTCGATGTACGACGTCGGCGAGGTGGGGCACGACCCGACACTGAGCGGGCTCGACGAGTCCACCTACCGGGACGGTGCGGCGCAGGCCTGACCGCCGCGGGGCCGGCGCCCGGAACCGGCGCCGGCCCCCGCGACCGAGAGCTTTTCGAGGAACCATGAGCCACGACCACCGCCCCTGCTGCGCCCCCTCCGGGACACCCGCCGCCGTCACGGCGGCCCCGTCCGGGCCGGGGCCCGCCGCCGGGCCGCGGTCGACCCGCGGGCAGGTGAGCCTGCCCGGCGGGGAGTTCGCGATGGGCGACGCCTTCGACGAGGGGTATCCCGCCGACGGCGAGACGCCGGTGCACACGGTGCGGCTGGCGCCCTTCCACATCGACGAGACCGCCGTCACCAACGCCCAGTTCGCGGCGTTCGTCAAGGCCACCGGCCATGTGACCGACGCCGAGCGGTACGGCTCCTCGGCGGTCTTCCACCTCGTGGTGGACGCGGTCCCCGCCGACGTCCTGGGCGGCGCGGCCGGGACCCCGTGGTGGATCAACGTACGGGGTGCCCATTGGCGCCGCCCCGAGGGCCCGCGGTCCGACATCGCCCGGCGGCAGAACCATCCCGCCGTCCACATCTCCTTCAACGACGCCGCCGCGTACGCCCGGTGGGCCGGCAAGCGGCTGCCGACCGAGGCCGAGTGGGAGTACGCCGCCCGCGGCGGACTCGCCGGCCGCCGGTACGCCTGGGGCGACGAGCTGACGCCCGGGGGCCGGTGGCGCTGCAACATCTGGCAGGGCCGCTTCCCGCACGTCAACACCGCCGAGGACGGCCATGTGACCACCGCACCGGTCAAGACGTACCGGCCCAACGGCTTCGGCCTGTGGAACACCGCGGGCAACGTCTGGGAGTGGTGCGCGGACTGGTTCTCGCCCGCCTACTACTCCCGCTCGCCCGAGGCGGACCCGCAGGGCCCCGGGGACGGGACCGCGCGGGTGATGCGCGGCGGTTCCTACCTCTGCCACGACTCCTACTGCAACCGCTACCGCGTCGCCGCCCGCTCCTCCAACACGCCGGAGTCCTCGTCCGGCAACCTCGGCTTCCGCTGCGCCAACGACGGAGCGGCCACGCTCTAGGCGAGCACCGCCCGCCCGGCCGCGACGACCGCCGCCAGTTCCTCCGTCTCGGCCGCGGTGAGCGGCGTCAGCGGCGGGCGGACCGGGCCCGCGTCCAGGCCGGACAGGGTCACGCCGGCCTTCACCAGCGACACCGCGTACCCCGGGACCCGCCGGCGCAGCCGGACCAGCGGGTGGAAGAAGGCCGCCTGCAGCGCCTGGACGAGCGTGTCGTCGCCCTCCTCGACCGCGCGGTGGAAGGCGAGGGAGAGGTCCGGGGCGAAAGCGAAGGCGGCCGAGGAGTACAGCTGCACGCCGAGCGCCCGGTAGGCGGGCTGGCTCGCCTCGGCGGTGGGCATGCCGTTGAAGAACTGGAAGTCCTTGCCCGACCCGCTCAGCGCCTCGCGCACGGCGGGGACGATGCGGGCGAGCAGGTCGAGGTCGCCCGTGCCGTCCTTGAAGCCCGCCACGGTCGGCACCTGCGCCACCTCGGCCGCCGAGTGCTCGTCGAAACGGGCGTTGGACCGGTTGTAGACGATCAGCGGCAGCTCCGTCTCCCCGGCCACCGCACGGGCGTAGGCGACGAGCCCGGCCGCGGGGGAGTCCACCAGGTACGGCGGCATGAGCAGCAGCCCGTCCGCGCCGACCCCGGCCGCGGCCCGCGCGAACTGCCGGGCGTGCCCCAGGGCGCCGCCCACCCCGGCGTAGACCGGGACGCGGCCGGCCACCGCGTCGACGGCGGTACGGGTGACCGCGGCGTACTCGTCGAGGTCCAGGGCGTGGAACTCGCCGGTGCCGCAGGCGACGAACACGCCGCCGGGGCCCGCGTCCACACCCGCGGTGACGTGCCGGCGCAACGCGTCGAGGTCGACCTCGCCGGTGCCGGTGAAGGGGGTGACGGGGAAGAAGAGAACGCCTTCGAGCACGGGTGGCTTCCTAACTGTTCGCGGAGGCGGCAGGGGAGGGGGCGGCGGGTCCGGTGGCGGCGCGCACCACGCCGGTGAGCGGCTCGCCGCGCGACAGGCGCCCGATGTTGTCGGCGATCTCCGCCGCACGCGCGGCGAAGGTGTCACCGGTGTGACCCGAGTGGTGCGGCGTCATGAGCACGTTGGGCAGGTCGGCGAAGGGCAGCCGGCTCGGTGCCTCGGGCGGCCCCGCCCACCACACGTCCAGCGCGGCTCCGCCGAGGGCGCCGGACCGCAGTGCCTCGTAGAGCGCCGTTTCCTGCACCACGGGCCCCCGCGCCACGTTGACGAGCAGCGCCCCGGGCCGCATGGCGGCGAGTTCGGCCGGGCCGATCAGCCCGCGGGTCGCGGCGTTCAGCGGCACGGTGACCACGACCACGTCGGACTCGGCGAGCAGGTCGGGCAGCCGGTCGTCGCCGCCGACCCAGTCGGGCCGCAGGTCGGCCGGGTACGGGGCCGACGGATCGCGCCGCACGGCACGCACGCCGAGGCCGAGCGCCTGGCAGAGCCGGGCGACCTCGGTGCCCGTCTCGCCGAAGCCGACGACACCCACCCGGCGGCCGTGCAGTGTCGTGCCGAAGGGCAGCCCGGGTTCCACGGCCACGTTGCGCCACCGTCCCGCGCGCAGGGCGCGGTCGGCGCCCAGCACGTCGCGGGAGAGCATCAGCACCGACATCACCACCCACTCGGCGATGGAGCGGCCGTGGTGGTGGGTGGTGGCGACCGTGACACCGGGGCCCAGCGCGTCCAGCGGGACGCCGTCGTACCCGGCGCCGACGACGTGGACGAGCCGGAGGCGCGCGGCCTGCCGGGCGTCGTCGGCGGACAGTCCGGACCCCACGAGGACGTCCGCGTCCGCGAGCGCCTCGGAGATCCGGGCCGCGTCCCAGTCGCAGGCGTCCAGCCACTCGTGGTCGCCCTCGGTGCGCGCCATGAGCGGTGCGTGGAAGCGGCTCAGGATGCGGTGGGTCAGCAGGATGCGCACGCGGGGGTCACCACCTGGGGGTCTCGGAGGAGAAGGACGGCTCGAAGCGGCGCATGTAGCCGGTGTCGTCGCGGTCGCGCAGCCCGCAGTCGAGGTACTGGCGGTGCAGCCGGGCGAGCGCGTCCCGGTCCAGCTCCACGCCGAGGCCCGGGGCCGTGGGCACGGCGACGGCGCCCTCGCTGAACCGCAGCGGGGCCGGGTCCACCACGTCCTCGTCGGGGCGCTTCCACGGCCAGTGCGTGTCGCAGGCGTAGGTCAGACGCGGCGTCGCAGCCGCGAGGTGGGTCATCGCGGCGAGGCTGATGCCCAGGTGCGAGTTGGAGTGCATGGACAGGCCGAGACCGAAGGTCTCGCAGATGGTGGCGAGTTGGCCGCAGCGGCGCAGACCGCCCCAGAAGTGGTGGTCGGAGAGCACGATGCCGACCGCGTCCCGGGCCACCGCGGGAGCGAGGTCGTCGAAGGAGACCACGCACATGTTGGTCGCCAGCGGCGTCGGCGTCCCGGCGGCGACGGCCGCCATGCCGTCGATGCCGGCGGCCGGGTCCTCCAGGTACTGGAGCACGCCCTCCAGTTCCCGCGCGACCCGCAGCGAGGTCTCCGTGCTCCAGACGGCGTTCGGGTCCAGGCGCAGGGGGTGGTCCGGGAACGCCTCGCGCAGGGCGCGGACCGCGGCGATCTCCTCGTCCGGCGGGAAGACACCGCCCTTGAGCTTGATGGACGAGAAGCCGTACGTCTCGATCATGCGGCGGGCCTGGTCGACCAGGCCCGCCGGGTCGAGGGCCGCACCCCAGTCGTCCTCCTCCTGACCTGGATGCCCGGCCCACTTGTAGAAGAGGTACGCGCTGTAGGGGACGGAGGGCCGCACGGCGCCGCCGAGCAGGTCGCTGACCGGGCGGCCCACGAGCTTGCCCTGGACGTCCATGCAGGCGACGTCGAACGGGGACACGACCCGGTCCACGGTGCTGCTGCCGGTGACCATCCCGGCCATGCCGTCGCCGCCGCTGGTGTCGGTGCCCAGCGCGCGGGTGGTGCGGGCGACCAGGTCGTTGAGGTTCCAGACGTCCAGGCCGTCCAGCTCGGCGGCGGTGCGGCGCAGCCGCTCCAGGTGCAGGGTGCCGCCGTACGTCTCGCCGACGCCGCTGACCCCGCTCTCCGTGGTGATCTCGACGACGGTGCGCAGCGCGTAGGGCTCGTGCACACCCACCGAGTTGAGCAGCGGAGGGTCCCGGAAGGCCACGGGGGTCACGGTGACGTCGACGATGCGTTCGGAGGTGCCTGCCTGCATGCCATCCTCATATATGGTCGGCGTTCTCATTTGTAGACACACAGTTGACGGCACGCATCGCGGCGGTGTCAATGGGCCGGACGGTCCGGGACCGGCGTCAGCAGAGTCCCCTCGGCCATGAACCGCCGCAGGTTGCCGAGCGCCAGGTCGCCCATGGCCGCCCGGGTCTCGTGGGTGGCGCTCGCGATGTGCGGGAGCAGCACCACCCGGTCCGACTCGACGAGCGCCCGCGGCACGTGCGGCTCGTCGGCGAACACGTCGAGCGCGGCTCCCGCGATCCGCCCCCGCGTCACCGCCGCGACCAGGGCCGCCTCGTCGACGACGCTGCCCCGCGCGACGTTGACCAGGTAGCCGCGCGGTCCGAGGGCGTCCAGGACCGCTCCCGAGACCAGGTGCCGGGTGCCCGGGCCGCCGGCCACCGTGACGACGAGCGCGTCGCACGCCCCGGCCAGCGCCTCGGCGCTCGGCAGGTATCGGTGGGCGACACCGGGCACCGGCGTCCGCGTGCAGTACGCGAGGTCCGCGCCGAAGCCCTCCAGCCGACGTGCCACCGCCCGCCCGATCCGGCCGAGCCCCAGGATGCCGACCCGCTTCCCGCTCACCCGGTCGGCGAGCGGGAACGGCGCCGCCGGCCAGCCGCCGGCGCGCACGTACCGGTCGGCGGCCGACAGCCGGCGCATCACGTCGACGAGCGCCCCCACGGCGAGGTCGGCCACGCAGTCGGTCAGCACGTCGGGCGTGTTGCTCACGTCGATGCCGCGGGCCCGGGCGCGGACCACGTCGGTGGTCTCGTAGCCGACCCCGAAGTGCACGATCGCCCCGAGCCGCGGCAGGGCGTCCATGAGCGCGTCGTCCACCCCGGTCCGCGCGCTCGTCACCGCCGCCGCCACCTCGTGCCCGTGGGCGCGCAACCAGGCGTCCCGGTCGGGAAGTTCGTGCAGGCGGACGGTGCGGTAGTGCTCGTCGAGCGCGCTCTCCAGCGCAGGCAGCAGGGCGGACACCTGCAGGACGGTGTCCGGCGCATCGGTGGAGGCGGCGGTGGCGGGGGACTTGGGCATGGTGGTGCTCCCGTCGGATGCGGGGTGCCGGGCGCGGGCGTCGCCCCGGGGAATGTCAGGTCCTCCGTATGTCTTGACGCTGCCCCGGCACCGGTTTAGCTTCGGCGTTCACAGATGCAGACCGAGTGCGCAAGTGTAAACAGCTCGTGGAAGCCGCCTCACAGCCCCCGAGTTCGGAACGTGACACATCAGCACTTCCCCGGAGACACGTGACGATGAAGTCCTCCGTTTCATCCACCCGGCGCGCCGCGCCGGGGCGACCCCGCGCCGTGGGCGCGATGCTGCTGGCGGGCCTCGTGTTCGCATCCAGCGGATGCGCCGTGGCAGGCAGCGCGGGCGGTGACGCCGGCCGGGCCGACGGCCGCACCCTGCGGGTCGTGCTCACCCAGGAACCGCCCACCCTGGAACCCTGCGAGGCCTCGCTGACCGGTACCGGCGTCGTGGTCCGCTCCAACATCACCGAGCCGCTGGTCGAACGGGACCCCGCCTCGGGCGAGCTCGACCCCCTGCTGGCCACCGGCTGGAAGCAGACGGCGCCACGTACCTGGACCTTCGACATCCGCTCCGGAGTGACCTTCCACAACGGCGCGCCCCTCACCGCCGAGGACGCCGCCTTCTCCATCGACCGCGCGGTCAACTCCGACCTCGCCTGCAACGTCGAGGGCTACGTCTTCGGCAACGACGACCTCGAGGTGGAGGCGGTCGACGACCACCGGCTGACCGTCACCACCGAGGAACCGGACCCGATCCTGCCGCTGCGCATCAGCTTCGTGGAGATCGTGCCCCGCACCACCGACACCGGGGCCAAGGTCCGCGTCCCGGTCGGCACCGGGCCCTACGCGGTCGGCTCCTGGAAGGCCGGGGCGGCCATCTCCCTCGACCGCTACGACGGCTACTGGGGCGAGGCCCCCGACTTCGCGCGGGCCCGCTACGTGTGGCGCAGCGACGCAAGTGTGCGCGCCGCGATGATCGACAAGGGCGAGGCGGAGATCGCCGTCGCGCTCGACCCGATGGAGGCCGGCAAGGACACCACGGCCGCCTATCCCAACAACGAGACGACCGCCCTCAGACTCGACGGCCGTGAGGCCCCCCTCGACGACCTGCGCGTGCGCCGGGCCGTCGACCTGGCCGTGGACCGCGAGGGCATCGTCGACGCCCTCCTCGGCGGCCTCGCCGAACCGGCGGGCCAGCTCGTCCCGCCCGGCGTGGTCGGGCACAGCGACGAGATCTCACCGACCCGGCAGAACGTCACCGAGGCCCGCGCCCTGGTGGAGCGGGCGGCGGCCGACGGCGTGCCCACCGGCCGGCAGATCACCCTCGTCGCCCGCAACGGCATGTTCTCGGGCGTGTCGGAGACGGCGGAGGCATTGCAGTACCAGATGCAGCAGATCGGGCTGAACGTCAAGGTCCGCATGGCCGACACCGCCACCCACCTCCAGTACCAGCTCCGCCCGCTGCCCGAGGACGTGGGCCCGATCGCCCTGCTGATCATGCACGGCAACCAGGCCGGTGACGCCGGGTTCACCACCAGCCAGTACCTGCTCGGCGACGGCCCCCAGTCCACGTTCGGCACCGAGGCGCTGGACCGCCGCATCACCGAGGCCGGCGCGCTGTCGGGCGAGAAGCGGCAGCGCGCCTTCGCCGGCCTGCTCGCCGAGCAGAACGAGGACGTCGTCCAGTACGCCCACATCGCGCACATGAGCGGACTCCTCGGCCTGTCCCGGTCGATCCGCTACGAACCGAACTCCGCCACCGGGGACGAGCTGCGGCTGTCCGAGGTCCACCCGGCCAAGGGGGCGAAGGACTGACATGATCCCGTTCCTGCGCACACGCATCCTCTCCAGCGCCGTCCCCCTGGTCTGCGTCGTCCTCGGCGTGTTCTTCCTGGCCCGGATGACCGGCAACCCCGTCGACCTCTACCTGCCGCTGAGCGCCACGCCCGAGCAGCGGGCCGAGTTCTCCGCCGCGCACGGCTTCGACCTGTCGATCCCCGTCCAGCTGTGGAACTACCTCACCGACGCGGCCCACCTGGACTTCGGCACCTCGCTGCGGACCGGCCGGCCGGCCGGCGAGATGGTCTTCGACGCCTTCCCCGTCACCCTGCAACTCGCCGGCGTCACCATGCTGCTGGCCGTCACCGGGGCCGTACTGGTGGGCAGCCTCGCCGCCTACCGGCCCAACTCCCCGATCGACCGGATCGCGAGCCTGCTGTCGATGACGGCCGCCAGCATTCCCGACTTCTGGTTCGCGGTCATGGGCGTCCTGGTCTTCGGCGTCAGCCTCGGCCTGCTGCCCACCTCGGGCACGATCGGCGGCCCCGAGATCTGGGTGCTGCCCGTCGCCACCCTGCTGATCCGCCCCTTCGGCGTCCTCGTCCAGGTGGTGCGCGGCAGCATGGTCACCGCGCTGTCCGCGCCCTACGTCAAGATCGCCCGGAGCAAGGGCGCCACGCCCCGGCGCGTCGTCTTCGGCCACGCCCTGCGCAACGCCGTGACCCCGGTCCTCACCGTGGCCGGCGACCTGGCCGTGGGCCTCGTCAACGGCGCGGTGATCGTCGAGACGATCTTCGGCTGGCCCGGCATCGGCAAGCTCATGATCGACTCCATCCTGCAGCGCGACTTCGCGGTCCTCCAGGCGGCCGTGCTCATGACCGCCGTGACGATCTTCGCGCTCAACATCCTCGTCGACGTCTGCCACGCGCTGACCGACCCCCGCGTGCGTCAGGCGGTGCCGGCGTGAGCGAAGGAAGCACCATGCCCCGAGAAGAGACCGACGCCCCGGAAGCCACCAACTCCCCGGACACCACCGACGTGGCGGACGCCGCGGGTGGGGCGTCCGCCGCCCGCCCCCGCCGGCCGAGCCACTGGCGGATGCTGGGCCGCGACCGGGCCGCGGCCGTCGGCGCCGTGATCATCGCCGTGGTCGCCCTCGTGGCCCTCTTCGGCCGCCCGGCCATCGGCGACCGCGCCCGGCGCCAGGAACTCGACGCCTCCCTGCGGCCACCGTCCCTGGACGACGGGGTGTACGGGCTGCTCGGCACCGACGTCCTGGGACGCAGCATGGTGGCCCGGCTGGTCGAGGCGACGGCCACCACCCTCTCCGTGGCCGTCCCCGCCGTGCTGTGCTCCCTCGCCATCGGCTCGGCCCTCGGACTGTGGGCCGGCTACCACGGCGGACGCCGCGAGAGCGTCGCGATGCGGGTCGCCGACGTGATCCTCAGCTTCCCCTCGCTGCTGATCGCGGTCGTCGTCCTCTACGTCTTCTCGCCCAGCGCGCTGAACCTCGTACTGATCCTGGCCGTGACCCGCATCCCCGTATACCTGCGCACCGCGCGCGCGGAGGCGGCCGAGCTGCGCAGCCGCCTCTTCGTGGACGCGGCCCGCACCTTCGGCACCCCCAGCCGCATGATCATCTACCGGCATGTCCTGCCGATCGCCCTGCCGACCCTGCTGACCGTCGCCACCCTCGACTTCTGCTTCGTCATGCTCACCGAGTCCTCGCTCAGCTTCCTCGGCATCGGCATCCAGCCCCCGGACGTCAGCTGGGGCCTCATGGTCGCCCAGGGGCGGCAGTACCTGCAGACCGCCTGGTGGATCACCGTGCTGCCGGGCCTGGCCATCGTGCTCACCACCGTGTCCGCGACGGTGCTCGCCGCCTGGGCCCGCATCGCCACCGACCCCGCCCAGCGCTGGCGCCTGACGCTGCCCAAGAGGCGCCGGCCCCGCTCGGCCCCCGTACCCCCGGAGATGATCCCGTGACGACCACCAGCCCGCCCACGCGTTCCGACGCCGACACCCCGGCCCTCGACGTCGAGGGACTGTGCGTGGAGCTGAGTACGCCCTCGGGGACCGTACGGGCGGTCGACGGGGTCAGCTTCAGCGTCCGCCGCGGCCGCACCCTGGCCCTGCTGGGGGAGTCCGGCTGCGGCAAGTCGATGACGGCCCTGTCCGTCGTCGGACTCCTCGACCCCGCGGCGGCGGTGACCGGCGGGGCGGTACGGGTCAGGGGCGACGACACGCTCCGCATGAGCCCGGCGCAGCGCCGCCGGCTGGCCGGTCCGGTGCTGTCCATCGTCTTCCAGGACGCGCTGACCGCCCTCAACCCGGTGCAGCCGGTGGGCCGGCAGATCGGCGAACCCTTCCGCATCCACCGGAGACTCTCCCGCCGCCAGGCCCGGGAGAAGGCGATCGAGCTGATGACCAGGGTGGGCATCCCCGAGCCGCGACAGCGCGCCCGGTCCTACCCGCACCAGTTCTCCGGCGGCATGCGGCAGCGGCTGCTCATCGCGATGGCCGTCGCCCTCGCCCCCGATGTGCTCATCGCCGACGAACCCACCACCGCCCTCGACGTCACCGTGCAGGCGCAGATCATGCGGCTGCTGCGGGACCTCCAGGACGAGCGGGACATGGCCGTCGTCCTGATCACCCACGACCTGGCCGTGGTCGCCCAGCGCGCCGACGACGTGGTGGTCATGTACGCGGGCACCGTCGTGGAGAACGGCCCCGTCCGCGACGTCTTCGCCGCACCCCGCCACCCCTACACCCGCGGACTGCTCGACTCGGTCCCCGAGGACAGCGTGCGCGGACGGCCGCTGCCCGCCGTTCCCGGCAGCCCGCCCGAGCTGAGCGCGGTGCCCGCCGGCTGCGTCTTCCAGGCCCGCTGCCCCCTGGTGCGCGAGCGCTGCGTCCGGGAGCGGCCGGTGCCGCGCCCGGCGGGCGAGGGCCGCTCGGCCGCCTGCCACTTCTCCGAGGAGCTCGACCGTGCCTGAGTCCGCCACCACCACCCCCGGGCCCGCGGCCGAGGGGCCGCGGGAGGACACCCCGCTGCTCGAAGTGCGGGGCGTCACCAAGGCCTTCGGCAGCGGCCGCCGCCGGCTGACCGCGCTGGACGGCGTGGACATCGAGGTCGGCCGGGGCACGACCCTCGGACTGGTCGGCGAGTCGGGCTGCGGCAAGTCCACCCTGGCCCGGGTGCTGCTCGGCCTGGAGCGCCCGGACGCGGGCACCGTCCGCTTCGACGGCACCGACCCCTTCGCCCTGCGCGGCAAGGAGCTGCTGGCCTGGCGCCGACGGGTGCAGATGGTCTTCCAGGACCCCTTCGCCTCGCTCAACGCCCGAATGTCGGCCGCCGACCTGATCGGCGAACCCTGGCGCACCCACCGGGACGTCGTGCCGGGCGCCGGGGCCCGTGAGAAGCGGATCCGCGAGCTCCTCGACCTGGTCGGGCTGCGGGCGGGCGACGCCCACCGCTACCCGAACGAGTTCTCCGGCGGACAGCGCCAGCGCATCGGCATCGCCCGCGCGCTCGCCCTCGACCCCGACCTGGTCGTCTGCGACGAACCCGTCTCCGCCCTCGACCTCTCGGTCCAGGCGCAGGTCCTCAACGTCCTGTCCGACCTGCGCACCCGCCTCGGCGTCACCTACGTGTTCATCTCCCACGACCTGTCCGTGGTGCGCCACATCTCCGACCGGGTCACGGTGATGTACCTCGGCAAGGTCGTCGAACACGGGGAGACCGACGAGGTCTTCGAGACTCCCCGGCACCCCTACACCGCGGCCCTGATGTCGGCCGCCCCCGTCCTCCACCCCGGCGGCGGCTCCCGCCGCGAGGAGATCCAGCTCAGGGGCGAGATCCCGTCACCGTTCGACATCCCCTCGGGCTGCCGCTTCCGCACCCGCTGCCCACGGGCCGAGGAGCAGTGCGCGAGCGAGGCCCCGCCGGCCGCCGCGCGCGGGACCGCGGACGGGGGCGAACCCCACACCGCCCTGTGCCACTTCCCCCTGGCGGCCGGATCCTCGTGGGCCTGACCGGGCCGGAACTCGTGGTGCTCTCGGTCACGGTGGCCGTCGGCGCGCTGCTCCAGGTCTCCATCGGCTTCGGGCTCGGCATGCTCGCCGCACCGGTCTTCTCCCTCGTGGACCCGGCGCTCGCCCCCACGGCCGTCCTGCTGCTCGCCTCCGGCGTGACGGCGACGGTGCTCCTGCGCGAACGCGGCCGGGCCGACCTGCGCGGCCTGGTCTGGGCCCTGGTCGGCCGGCTGCCGGGCGTCCTGGCGGGCACACTGCTCGTCGTCGCCCTTCCCGCCCGCCACCTCGCCCTGCTGATCGCGGGGGTCGTCCTCACCGGGGCCGTCGTGAGCGTCGCGGGCTTCGTACCGAGCCAACGGCGCTCGGCGGTGGTCCTGGCCGGGATGGCCTCGGGCCTGATGGGCACGGCCACGTCCATCGGCGGACCGCCCATGGCGATGGTGTGGCAGCGGCTCAGCGGCCCCGAACTGCGCGCCACCATGAGCGCCTTCTTCCTCGTCGGCTCCCTGATGAGCCTCACCGCGCTGACGGCGGCCGGCACGGTCGGCGCCCACGCGTTGCGGGGCACCGTGCTCCTCGCGCCCGCCGCCGTGGCCGGCGTGCTGCTCGCCGGGCCCCTGACCCGGCGGCTGAACGTCCGGAGGACCCGTACGGCGGCCACGGCACTCGCGGTCGCGGGCGCCGTGGTGCTCGTGCTGCAGCAGTTCCTCTGAACCGCCGGGCGGGCCGGGGCGAGAGCCCCCGACCGCCCGGCGTCCGTCACCTGCCGAGGATGCCCGCGGGCAGGAGCGACTGCGGCGAGGTGGCGGGGTGCCCCACCTCCAGCGATCCGAGCAGCCCGTTCAGGAGCGGGCCACCGGGGACACCGGCGGACGGATCGGGCACGGGGGCGGCCTCTGCGAGGGGAGCGGAGGCCAGCAGGGCGGCGGCCAGGACGGAGACACAGGCGAGCTTCTTGATCATGTCCGCCCCAACGAGCGTCGGCCCGGGAGGAAACGCCCGCCGTGGGCCGACCGGGTCAGCCGGGTGACGCGGGCCCCAGCGGCGGCACCGGCGGCAGCGGCACGCGCTCCGACGAGGCCCGGAATGCCTGGATCACCAGCGCGGCGAAGCGCCGGGAGGCCGCGACGCGAGCGGTCGTCGACGCGGCCCCGATGCCCCGGTTGGCCATGATCATGAGAATCAGGTCGCCCAGGACGAAGTCCGGCCGCAGACCGCCGGCGCGCTGGGCGCGCCGGGCCAGTTCACCGACGGACCTGAGCGAGTACGCGCGGGCCGCGGCGAAGTCCATCGCGTTCGGATAGGCCGCCATGAACGCCTCGGTGAAACCCGGATGCCGCGCGTGCAGCTCGCAGGTCTTCTCGACGACGAGACAGAAACCGCGCCAGGGGTCCGGGTGGGCGAGCCCCTCGTCGACGATCACCCGGCACGCGCGCAGCTGGTCCGCGAACGCCTCGGTGACCAACTCCTGCTTGGTCGGGAACCGCCGGTACAGGGTGGCGGGCCCGACGCCGGCCCGCCGGGCGACCTCCCGCATCGGCACGTGCAGCCCCTCGGCGGCGAACAGCGCGCGGGCCGCGTCGAGGATGCGCTCGCGGTTGTCCCGGGCGTCGGAGCGCAGGGGATGAGTCACTTGACCGGTCACCGCTCTCACTTTAGCGAAGTGGACGGTGGCGTCCGTTAGCGTCCGAAGGGCACGTTCCGGTACCGGCACCGCACGAGGAGACGACGGCACATGAAGGCAGTGGAGATCCAGGCGTTCGGCGGCCCCGACGGTCTGGCGGTCGTCGACCTGCCGGCTCCCGTCCCCGCCGCGGGAGAGGTACTGGTCGACACCGAGACCATCGGCGTGAGTGGGGCCGATGCCGTGATCCGCAGCGGCGCGCTGGCCTCCTACGGCTTCCGGGAGGGGTACGTCCCCGGTGTCGAGGTCGTGGGCACCGTGACGGCGGTCGGCGCCGGCGTCGACACCGCCTGGACCGGCCGGCGGGTGTGGGCGCCGACCGGAGCGGGCGGCGGCTACGCCGAGCAGGCCACCGCCCCGGCCGACGAGCTCCTCACCCTGCCGGCCGGCCTGTCCGCCGTGGACGCGGTGACGCTCGGAAGCGCCGGCGTGGTGGCCCACTTCGGGCTCGCCCACGCCCGCTTCGCCCCCGGCGAGTCGGTGCTGGTGCGCGGCGCGGCCGGCAGCATCGGGATCATGACGGTCCAGCTCGCCGCCCGCGGCGGTGCCGCCGCGGTGGCGGTCACGACGTCGTCGGCGGCCAGGGGCGAGCGTCTGCGCGGGCTCGGCGCGACCCATGTCCTGGACCGCTCGGGGCAGGGCGACGCGGACGCTCCCCGGGCCTACGACGTCATCGTGGACGTCGTGGCCGGGGCGGAACTGCCCGACTACTTCGACAGGCTCGCGCCCAACGGCCGGATGGTGGTCGTCGGCGCGGTAGCGGGGCAGCCTCCCGCGGACTTCGGCACCCGTCTGATGGCGTCCTTCCAGAAGTCGATGTCCTTCGCCACCTTCAGCGCGGCCACCGTTTCCGCAGCCGAGCTGCACGCCGTGCGGGCCGAGCAGTTCGCCGCCGCGGGGCGCGGGGAGCTGGAGACGGTCGTCCACGAGGTGCTGCCCCTGGCACAGGCGGCCGAGGCGCACCGGAGGATGGACGCCGGCGAGGTCTTCGGCCGGATCGTGCTGACCGGTTGACCGCCGGGCCGCCGAGGCGAGCTGCCGGCCCCCCGGGGTGCGGCGCGGTCCGGTCGGCCGCGGGCTTCCGGAGTGGCCGCGGGCTTCCGGGGTGTGCCGCACCCGGGCTGCCCGTGTCCTGGCCGGCCGTCGGCGCCCCGCACAGACTCGGTGGAGCACGCAGCCACACCACCGAGCAGAGGACCCCGCCATGACCGGCCGCCCCACCGACACCGACCGCTCCAGGAACAGTGATGGCTCCGCGGACCACGACCGTTCCGCGGACACCGATCGTCCCACGCACCCCGACGTCGTAGGGACCTGGGTAACCGCTGACGGATACATCCGTCAGCAGCTGCTGCCGAACGGCCGCTACGACGAGGCGCGCGGCGACCGGCGCAGCGCGTACACCGGCCGGTACACGGTCACCGGCAGCCACCTGGACTACGTCGACGACACCGGGTTCACCGCGACGGGCGACATCCGTGACGGAGTGCTGTACCACGAACACCTCGTGCTGTATCGGGAGCAGGGCCCGTCATGACGGGCCCGGACACGCGGGGGCCCCGCCCGGCCGGCAACCGTCTGGACGCGGCGCTCCCGAGGTGCGTCCCCCGCACTGCACCTGGCGGGCCCCGTCGCCGAGGCGTGTCCCACCGGCGCCCCGGGCCTCAGCCGGGCCGGGCCGACCGCCGGTCCAGGGCGGCGCCCACGTCGGGGCAGTTCCTGCGGACGGTGTCCAGGAAGGCGGCCAGTACGGGGGAGTGGTCGCGGGCGCCGAAGGACAGCACCAGGTCGGGCAGGGCCGTACGCGGGGCCACCTCGCAGAACCGGACGCCCGGACGAGCCGCGGCCAGCATCCGGGAGGGTCCCAGGCCGACACCGACGCCCGAGGCGGCGAGGCCGATGATCGTGTGGATGTCCCGGGCGACGGTCGCCCCCGACAGCGCCTCCGAGTCCTTGCCCAGCAGCGCGTGCAGCCCGGCGACGACGGCGGGCTCGTCCGTCCCGGACGACACGATCAGCGGCTGTCGCCGCAACTGGCCGACGCTCACCGACGGTTGGCCCGCGTAGGGGTGCGCGGTACTCACCACGGCGACCAGATGGTCGTGCCCGATCGGTACTGACACCAGGTGCTCGGCTCCGGCTCCGCGCGGCCGGCCGAGGGTGACGGCCACGTCCAGTTCCCCGGCGACGAGGGCGGCGGTGCTGCGACTGGTCCCCATCTCGTGCAACTCCAGCCGCACGTCGGGGCGTTCGCGACCGAAGCGGTGCAGGACGGTGGGCAGGGGATCCAGCAGCGCCGACGCGATGAACCCCAGCCGCAGCCGGCCGGTCTCGCCCCGGGCGGCCCGGCCCGCGTCGAGGGCGGCCCCGGCGATCTCGTCCAGCGCCGTGCGGGCCCGCGCCAGGAACGCCCGGCCCGCGGCCGTCGGGAACACACCCTGCCGGGTGCGGTCGAACAGCCGCGCACCCACCTCGCGCTCCAGGTCGGCGATCTGCTTCGACAGCGGGGGCTGCGCGATGCCCACCGCCCGGGCCGCCCGGCCGAAGTGCCCGTGCTCGGCGAGAGCCAGCGCGTACCGCAGATGACGCACCTCCACGGCAGCCTCCTCCCGTCATATCTCGTGGGTATCACCGGCCAGCGTGTCATATCTGGAACTGGATACGGGCGGCTCCGGGCGCTGGGATGCATACATGACACAGCACCCTCCGTCCGGCACCGTCCTCGTCCTGGTCCACGGCGCCTGGCACAGTTCCGCCCAGTGGGCGGCGACCCAGCGCGAACTCGCCGGCCTCGGCGCCGCGAGCGTGGCCGTCGACCTGCCGGGACACGGCCTCGACGCCCCGCTGCCCAGCGGATACCTCCGGCCCGGCCAACCCGGCCTGCGCGACGAGAAGTCGCCGCTGGCCGACGTGACCATGGACGACTGCGCCGACCGCGTCCTGGAGACCCTGCGGCGGGTCCGCCCGTACCGTGAAGTCGTGCTCGTCGCGCACAGCGCGGGCGGCGGCCCCGCGTCACTCGCCGCGGAGCGGGCCCCCGAACTGGTCGACCGGATCGTCTACCTGTCCGCGTTCGTCCCCGCCGCACGGCCCCGGTTCGCCGACTACCTCGGTACGCCGGAGAACGCCGCCGCACAGGGCGACGGCCTGCACATCGGCGACCCGGGGGAGTTGGGCGCCATCCGGATCAACCCGCTCTCCCCGGACCCCGGCTACGTCGAGGAGCTGCGCCGGGCCCACTACCACGACACGCCGGCGCACCTGTTCGACCGCCGGCGCTCCGCCCTGATCACCGACCTGCCCCTGGCCGTCCCGACCACCCCCGTCACGTTGACCGGCGAACGCTGGGGGCGGATCCCGCGGACCTTCGTGCGCTGTGCGGAGGACCGCGCGCTGACACCGGCGGTGCAGGACCTGATGATCAGGGAAGCGGACCGGGCGATGCCGGACAGCCCGTTCACCGTACGCACCCTCCCCGGCAGCCACAGCCCGTTCGCCGCCCGGCCGGCCGGACTCGCCGCGGCCCTGGTGCCCTGACCGGCAACCGCCCGCACGGGCCGGCACGTCCTCCACGAACCCCGGTTCACCGCCCCCGCCCACCTCCCCCCCCGGCGGGTGCGGATGGCAGACGGACGGGACCGGCCGCCCGGAAAAGCGGGGGCGCGGGGCGGACGTGCTCGGCATCATGAAGCATGCATCCGGACGACTGGCACGTCACCCATGACCTCGACGACTTCCTGGCCCGCACCGAAGGGTTCCTCCGCTCGCGACCCGGCCCGCACACCCTGCAGTTGACGGTGACCGAGACACTCCGCACCCGGGGGATGAACGCGTTCGGCGACGGAACCCCCGTCTTCGGGTGGCTGGAGCGGGCAGGCGAGGTCGTCGCCTCCTTCTTCCGCACCCCGCCGCGCCACTTGAGCGTGACTCGGCTCTCCTCCGACGACGCCGACGCCCTCGCCGCCCGCCTGTCCGCCCTCGGCCACCTGCTGCCGGGCGTGAACGCGGACCACGCCACCGCCACCGCCTTCGCCGAGGCATGGCAGCGGCACACCGGTGCCGCCCCGGACCTCGCCGAACGGCATCGCCTCTACCGCCTGGACACGCTCACCCCGCCGACGCCGGTGCCGGAAGGGCGGGCCAGGGTCGCCGGCGATCGGGACCGCGCCCAACTCATCGCCTGGCACGACGAGTTCGCGCTCGCCACGCATACGATCCCGTCCGGCGCCGCCGGGTGGGCCGACGAGCGCATCGCGGGCGAGCGGGTCACGTTCTGGGAGACCCCGGACGGCGCGCCGGTCTCCATGGCGGGACTGAGCCCGGTGGTGGCCGGCCAGGCCCGGCTGGCCCCCGTCTACACCCCCGCCCACCTGCGCGGTCGCGGATACGGGGGCGCCGCGACGGTCGCGGCGAGCCGGGCCGCGCTGGCCCGGGGAGCAACGGACCTCGTGCTCTTCGCCGACCTGGCCAATCCCACCAGCAACGGGCTCTACCGGCGCATCGGCTACCGGCCCGTGACCGACTTCTTCCTCTACCAGTTCTCACCGGCCGGCCCGCCCACGACATGAACCCCGGGCCGGAGGGGGCAGAGCCCGCACCCTCCGGCCGCGCCGGCGGGGGAGGGGGCGGGCTCGCGTCGTACCGGGCGGTCAGTCGAGCGGGGCGAGGGTGAGCCGGGCCTCCGCCGGGTTGCCGTCGTGCACCAGGGACTCGTGGTTGCCGACGTCGTCGAAGGCGAATGCGTACGCCTTCCCGTCGGCCATCCGGTCGTGGATGATCCGGGCGTAGTGGTTGGTCACCGACTCCTTGTAGAAGCCGGCCGCCGAGGAATCGGGCTGGTTCGGGTTGCTCAGCAGCGTCGAGCGGTTGAAGCCCGCGCACAGAGTGCGGGAGATCGGCCCGCGCACCTGGTCGTTGGGGGCGTCGAGGAGCCGGTGGCAGCCGAAGACGCTGGAGGCGTCGGGCTTCTGGAAGCTCGTGACGACCGCGCCTGAGCTGTTGGTGAAGTTCATGACGTTGCCCGAGACACGGCCGAAGTACTTGGTGTTCGGCTGGTCCCCGAAGGGCGTGACGGTGAGCGTGGTCGTCGCGTACTTCTGCCACACGCGGTTGATGTAGTCGTCCATGACCGACGCGGGCAGCGCCCCCGTCTCCACTCCGTACAGCGGGGCCAGTGCCCGCAGGACGGTGCCGTCGGGCCGGGTCTGGATCAGCCCGCCCCAGCCGGACTGCGCCCGCAGCGCGTTGAACACCCCGTTGTAGCCGCCGGCCTTGAGCTGCCCGGCACTGGTCACGCTGCCGTCGGCGCGCTGGACGCCCACCGTGTAGGGCGCGGAGAACATGTCGACCTGCGTGCTGTTCAGCCACAGTCCGTCGTTGTTGAGCGTGTACTCGGACCAGTTGAACAGGATGTTGCGGTTGGGGTCGCTCGGGTTCTGGACCGCGGGCTGCACGAGGCCGCCCGTGGTCAGCCGGAAGTCGATCTTCTGCCCGTAGGAGAAGTAGATGCGTCCCGAGAGCTTGGGGATCCGGATGGTCTTGGTCTGTCCGGCGGCCGGTCCGGGGATGGACGCGTCCGGTGCCGGGGTGGGGGGATTGCCGCCCGCGGGCCATGCGTGGAACGTGCCGTTCGCGTCGGCCCAGCCCTGCTGACCGGTGGTCAGCGAAGTGCCGAGGTTGTAGACGTACACCGCGTCGCCGCGGCCGGCGTTGTTCGTGATCTTCAGAGGAATGGTGGCAGGCACCGCGGCGTCCGCGGCCGGTGCGCCGCCGAACGTGAGCAGGGCACCGGCCAGGCCTGCGGCCGTGGCCACGGCGAGCAGACGGCGTCTGAGTCTCGTGAGCACTCTCCACCTCCGTGCGGGGTGTGGGGGAATTGGTCCGTACCGATCCTGAGAGCGCTCTCAGAGTCGCGCCGGGGCGCGTCCATGTCAATGGAGCGTGCCGTGGCGGACAACGTCCCCCGCGGGCTGCGTCCCGGCGGGCGGGCGCCCCGGTGTGCTGCCCCGACGCTCAGGTCACGTCGTAGTGCCGCACCCCGTCGGCACCGCGCCGCGGTGCCCCCGGCCACAGGCAGTCCAGGACCGAGGCGGACGGCGGGAAGAGCGCGGCCGGTACCGCCTCGCGGGCGAACCACTGCCAGCGCACGATCTTGTCCGGCTCGGTGACCCGGGGCGCACCCGACGCCCGCCCGGTGACGGCGGCGGCCGTCACCCGGGTCAGACCGGCCATGCCGTCGACCAGTACGGCGAGTACCCGTACGTCCGCGACGGCCGCCGTCAGCCCGGTCTCCTCCGCCAGCTCCCGGCAGGCCGCCGTCTCGAAGTCCTCGCCCGGGTCGACCTTGCCGCCCGGAAGTTCCCAGCGCCCGTCACGACCGAGGCCGAGCAGGACCCGGCCGGCGGGATCGAGGACGGCGAGACCGACGCCGGTCAGGCTGTGGGAGGCGGGACGGGCACGTTCGGGGCGCTCTGCGCCGGGAGCGGGGTTGTTCACGCGGCCATTGCACACCGCCGGGGCCCTCGAACGCCACCGTGGAAGGGCCCGGGGCGCGGCCGGGCGCGGGCGTGCGCCGGGCATCGGACGGGCGAGCCCGCGGGGCGGGGTGGCGCCCGCCGTGCGCACTGAGCCATTCGGGGTCATCCTGGAAGCCGGGCCACGAAGCCCACAGACCGACCTGCCGGGAGGTCCTGTGATTCTGCTCGCGCTGCTCCTACCCGTCGTGATGATGGCCTTCCTGTTCGCCGCCGACGCGCTCGAGGACCTGATCTTTCCGCCACCCGCGGCCCCGGAGGAGGACGCTCCGAAGGCCGACGCCGCCAGGACGACCTCCTCCTGAACGCGGGACGCCGGGGCTGCGAGCGGGCGCGTGCCCTCTCCCAGCCCCGGCGTCCGCGCGGGGTGGCGGTTGTGCAGGGGTCAGCCGTCGCTGGTGGTGACCGTCACCTCGTCGACGACCAGTTGCTGCGGGAAGGTGGTCGAGCCGTCGGGGTCGCCGGGCCAGTAGCCGCCGACCGCGAGGTTCAGGATGAGGAAGAACGGCTTGTCGAAGACCCACGCGTTGCCGTTCAGGTCGGCGGGCGTGCGGGTCTGGAAGACGTTGCCGTCGACCGACCAGGTGATCTTGTCCGGTGCCCAGTCCACCGCGAAGGTGTGGAAGGCGTCCGCGAACGCCTCGCCGTTCGGCAGCGTGTAGCCCGCGCCGATGCCGCCCTCGCCGGAGTAGCCGGGACCGTGGATGGTGCCGTGGACGGTCGACGGTTCGAAGCCGACGTTCTCCATGATGTCGATCTCGCCCGAGTTGGGCCAGCCGACGTCGCCGATGTCCTGGCCCAGCATCCAGAACGCGGGCCAGATGCCCTGCCCGCGCGGGATCTTCATCCGGGCCTCGACGTGACCGTAGGTCGCGGTGAACTTGCCCGAGGTGTTCAACCGCGCCGAGGTGTACTCACAGGTGCCGTACCAGCACTGGTAGTTGCCCGGGTTCTCGCGGCGGGCCTCGATCACCAGGTTGCCCTGGCCGTCGAGCTTCGCGTTGTCGGTGCCGGGCGTGTAGTACTGCCGCTCGTGGTTGTTGACGTTGTCGCCGGTTTCGAGCTGCCACTTGCCGGAGTCGACGCCCGATCCGGCGGGTCCGTCGAACGTGTCGGAGAACGTCACCGCCTGGGCGGACTCCGGCTTCTGCTCCGCCTGCGCGGGGGTCACCGCGGCGGCCGCGACGAGGGTGGCCGACAGGGTGGCGAGCAGGCAACTGCGCAGCAGTCTTGAGGAGGCCATGTCTCTCCCTTCGTGGGCCCGCTCCCACGAAGGGGAGCGGGCCGAGGAGGTGGGGGGAAGGTCGTGCTGTCCGGGCGCGGGTGGGGCCGGCCGGGTCAGCCGAAGGACTCGAGCGTGATCGCCGCGTCCTTGGGGTCGCCGTCGTGCACCAGCGACTCGTGGTTGCCGACGTCGTCGAAGGCGAAGGCGTACGCCTGGCCGTCCTGCATCTGGCCGTGGATGAGGCGGGCGTAGTGGTTGGTGACGTCGTCCTGGTAGAACCCGGAGTTGTCGGCGTCCGGCTGCTCGGAGTTGGTGAGCAGCGTGGAGCGGTTGTACGCGGCGCACAGGGTCCGCGAAATGGGGCCGCGCACCTGGTCGTTGGGGGCGTCGAGCTTGTTGTAGCACCCGAAGACCGAGTCGGAGTCGGGCTTCTCGAAGGAGGTCACCACCGCGCCGCTGCCGTCGGTGAAGTCCATCTTGTCGCCGTTGACCTTGCCGAAGAACTTCGTGTCCGGCTGGTCCTTGAACGGCGTCACCGTCAGCGTGTCGGTGCCGTACTTGTCCCAGACGCGGTTGATGTAGTCGTCCAGCACGTCGGTGGGTATGTCGCCGGAGCCGATGCCGTGCCCGGGGGCCAGGACGCGCAGCGGGGAGCCGTCGCCCTGGGTCTGGACCAGTCCCTCCCAGCCTCCGCCCTGCTGGGTGAGGCCGTCGGCGACCGCCTTGTACCCGCCGGGCTTCAGCGAACCCGTCTGCTTCGTGGAGCCGTCGCCCGCCGTCAGACCGACGGAGTACGGCGCCGAGAACATGTCCACCTGGGTGGAGTTGATCCACAGACCGGAGTCGTTGAGCGTGTACTCGGTCCAGTTGAACAGCGTGTCGTGGTTGGGGTCGTCGGCGTTCTGGACGGCGGGCTGCACGAGGCCGCCGTCGGCGAGCCGGAAGTCCAGCTTCTTGCCGTACGAGAAGTAGACCCGGCCGGAGAACTTCGGAAGCTGAACGGTCTTTGACCCGCCGTTTGCAGGCCCCTCGAACGAGGCGTCGGGGGCGGGGACCGGCGGAGCGCCGCCGGCCGGCCAGGCGTGGAAGGCTCCGCTCTCGTCCGCGTAACCCTGCGTGCCGGAAGCGAGTTCGGTGCCGATCACGTAGACGTAGACCTGCTCGGCGTTGCCCGAGTCGTTCTTCAGGGTGAGCGGGATGGTGTCCGGCACGGCGGAAGCGTGCTCGGCCGGGCCGCCGACGACGGCGATGGCGCCGATGGACGCCGCGACGGCCAGGGACGCCGTCAGCTTGCGTGGGGAAAGCACACGGTCCTCCTTGGTGTGGGGGGACTTGCAGGGTTGTAGCCCTTCCCTGCGCATGTCAACTAGTTGAACGAGATCAATCGGAAGAAGGCCCTCCAGGTTCGAGAGGTGAAGCGGACAAAGCCCTCGATTGGGCAAGTGCCCGCCGAACGCGGGACGTTACGTATCCCGTTGTTGACATGTGCGCCACCACTCATGATGCTGGATGGTCTGTACCACCGATGTCCACGACGATCCGTGGAAGTGGAGGCGGAAGGACCTGCCGTTCCTGCCCGACGGCCGGCGCGGATGCGCGCGGGACCGAATGTGCGCGGGGAAGCTGCGCGCGGGAGAGTCGCGCGCGGGAACAACCTGTGCGCGCGGCGCGGTGTGCGCGGGACAGTTGCGCGCGGTACCGGTGTGCGCGACCGCGTCGACCGCCGGGACGGCGTCGGCGGCACCCGGTGGAGCCGGGTGAAGCCCGGACGCTCCCCGGACGAGGCTTACGGGAAGCCGCAGTTGCGCGGTCGGCGCGGCCTCAGGGCATCGGGGAGGGTCAGGGCGTCAGGGACCAGCGCGGTGGCACGCCGGTGAGCCGGCAGACGAGGAAGAACAGCGGTATGGGCGCCGTGTAGGGGGAGTCGCCGTCCGGGCCGTGCACCAGGCGCGGGCCGGTTGCACGGCCCGCTGCCGTCGGGCGTGTCCACGAAGGGTCGCCGAAGACGTAGCGGGTGCTGTGCGGCCAGGCCACTCCGACGTCGGACCCGGAGGGGACGATCCACCACCAACGGCCCTCGTCGGCGAAGACGCACCCGGCGCGGGGGAGGGCGGCCAGGATGCGTTCACCGTGCTCCGGGCAGGTCCCCACCGCATCGTGGCCGAGACCGGAGCGCAGCCCGGCGGGGAGGCGGAGCGCGGCCGGACCGGCAGTGCCGTGCAAGGGCGACCGGGCGCTGCGGGACGTGCACGCGCCCTCACGCGCGGTGGCCGCGGACGGGCGTGGATCACGGGTGTGCTGCAGGTCCATGGGGGGTGTCCTTCGACGCGTACAACCGGCGGAGCACCAGGAGAACGTTGTCATGCCGGACCGTCCCGGGGGTGGGGGATGCGTCCTCGGCAGGACGGGTCTGGTGTTCGGTTGGCGAAAGGAGGAAACAGGGGGCGGTGCAGCCACTGTGTCATCCGTCAACAACACTGCGCAACCGCCAAGTTGAAAATTGCAGCTGAGTGACGGCATGCTCCTCGGGCGGACGCGTCCGCGTGACAGACTGCGCATCCGGAGCCGGGCGCGGAAGACGGGCGAAAGGAAGACGGTGTGACCGCCGAGACCGACTGGGGCGGTGCCCCCTCCGTGCTGCGCATGATCCTCGGCAGGCAGTTGGAGGATCTGCGCACCCGGGCCGGTCTGACCTTCGAACAGGCCGGTGAGGCGATCGGGGTGAGCCACTCCACGATCCGCCGCATGGAGGCCGCGAAGGTGGCGCGGCTGCGCCTGCCGGACGTGGAGAAGCTGCTCCAGATCTACGGCGTCCGCGACCAGCAGGAGATCGACACCTTCCTGAAGTCGGCGCGCGAGGCGAACAAGCGGGGGTGGTGGCACACCTACCGGGACGTCATGCCGGACTGGTTCGCGGCCTACCTGAGCCTGGAGCAGGCGGCCCTGCACATCCGCGGCTACGAGCCCCAGTTCGTGCACGGCCTGCTGCAGACCCCGGCCTACGCGCGGGCGTTGCTGAGCGCGGGCAATCCGCACGCCTCCTCGACGGCCACCGAGCGGCGGGTGGCGCTGCGCATGCGGCGCCAGGAACTGCTCACCCGGCCCAACCCGCCCCGGCTGTGGGTGGTCATGGACGAAACGGTTCTGCGCTGGCCCGTGGGCGGTTCCCGGGTGATGCGGGAGCAGGTGGACCATCTGATCGAGGTGGGCCGGCTGCCCCATGTGACGCTCCAGATCATGCCGTTCGAGTCCGGTCCGCACCCCGCCATGCGGGCGGGAGCGTACGACCTCTTCCGCTTCCGGGCCCCGGAACTGCCCGACATCGTCTACCTCGGCGGTCTCGTGGGCGCCGTCTACCTGGACAAGCGCGACGACGTGGTGGTCTACCGCGAGGCCCTGGACCGGCTGGGAGCCCAGGCCGTGCCGGCAAGAGGCACCGAGGGCGTCCTCGGCGCGCTGCGCAAGGAGATGTGACCTCGCGGACGGTGACCTGGCGGCGGTGATCTGGCGGAGGTGACCTCGCGGGCGTGGGCACACGGAGGTGGCCACGCGGACGTGCTCACGACGGCCTCCGGTGCCGGACAAGCCGGTCGGCGCGTGGAGTTCAGTGGAATTCACTCGTACCGTACGACCCGAAGCATGACCCGAATGGAGAGGGGCGAACGTTGTCCGACAGCGGATGGCCGGCCGACCGGATCGACACCGAGCACGCGCATTCGGCCCGGATCTACGACTACATCCTCGGCGGGAAGGACTACTATCCCGCCGACCGTGAGGCGGGGGACGCGATGGCCGCGGAGTGGCCCGCGCTCCCCGTCCACATGCGCGCCAACCGCGACTGGATGAACCGCGCGGTGCGGTGGCTGGCCGAGGAGGCCGGCATCCGCCAGTTCCTCGACATCGGCACCGGCATCCCCACCTCCCCGAACCTGCACGAGATCGCGCAGTCGGTGGCGCCCGCCTCCCGCGTGGTCTACGTCGACAACGACCCGATCGTCCTCACCCTCTCCCAGGGCCTGCTGTCCAGCACGCCCGAGGGCCGGACGACCTACATCGAGGCCGACTTCCAGCGCCCCGAGGCCGTCCTGGAGTCCGCCGAGTTCCGCAGCACCCTGGACCTGGGCGAGCCCGTCGCGCTCACCGTGATCGCGATCGTGCACTTCGTCCTCGACGAGGACGACGCGGTCGGCATCGTCCGCCGCCTCCTGGAACCGCTGCCTTCCGGGAGCTATCTGGCCATGACCATCGGCACCGCCGAGTTCGCCCCGCAGGAGGTGGGCCGGGTCGCCCGCGAGTACGCGGCCCGCGACATGCCGATGCGGCTGCGGACCATCGACGAGGCCCACGAGTTCTTCGAGGGACTCGACCTGGTCGAGCCCGGCATCGTCCAGGTCCACCAGTGGCATCCGGACGGCACCGGCGAGAAGGGCATCCGCGACGAGGACATCGCGATGTACGGAGCGGTGGCCCGCAAGCCGTAACGGTCCCGGGCGGCCGCCGCCGGCCTCAGATCACGCGGAAGAGGTCGGCGGCGGCGTCCACGTCGGTGAGGTCCTCGACGGAGCGGAGGTTGTCGCACAGCGCCTCGAGGACCGAACCGGCCGCGGCGACCCGCGGGGCACCGATCGCGACGCCGAAGACGCGGAAGCCCAGCCGCCGTTTGGCCTCGTTCCAGCCGCGCATCCACTCCTCGGTGACGCCGCAGTCGTCGTCGGTGAGCATCACGATGTCGCCGCGGGCCCGGCCGGCGTCGTTGAACTCCTCCTCCAGCAGTTCGCTCGCGGCCGTCAGCGGCCGCTGGTAACTGGTGCCGCCGCCGAGGAAGGACTCCGCGAAGTCGAGGACCCGGCCGGGCGGGGCAGGCCGGCCGGCGGGGAAGCGGAAGACCCGCAGCTTGTCCGCGGCGGAGAACAGGATGCCGACGAAGTCGCGCCCCGCGTCGCGCGCCTGGTCGAGCAGGGCCAGGGCGCACGCCTTCGACCACGCCTCTCGGGTGATGCCGCCGGGCCCCGCCTCGTACATGGAGTGCGAGGTGTCCACGCACGCGATGACGGCGCCCCGGCCGGTGGTCTGCTCGCCCTGGCTGTCGTAGAGCATCAGCTCCCCGGCCGCGTAGCGGGCGGCGAAGACCGCGCGCAGTTCGGGCAGGCCGAGGTTCGCCAGTTCGGACGGGACGACGCGGGACAGGTCGTCGCCGAGGGTGACGCCGATCAGCTCCCCGGTGGCGTTCTCGACCTTGCGGGCGCGCTCGCCCGCGGCCATCTGCCGGAAGCGGCCGATCAGTTCGGCCCACCGGGCCAGCCGGCCCGCGCGCAGCCGCTCGGCGAGGCGCGCCCGTTCGCCGAAGGGCATCCGCTCCAGTTCGCCCGGTCCGACGCCCCAGGCCCGCATCAGGGCGGCCTCCTGCCGGGCCGCGGCGGCCGACTGCGCCACGGCGCTCCGCGCGGCGGCGGCGATGCCGGGAAGCGGGGCGGCCAGCGCGTGACGGGCCTCCCGCGCGGCCTGTTCCGCGGTGGTCCTCGCGCGGTCGGCGGCACGCCGGACCGCCTCGGCCGCCGCGTCCGGTACGGTGCCGTCCTCCTCACCGGCGTCGGCGGCCCGCCCGAGCGCCTCGGACACGGCCGCGGCCGCGTCCTCGGCACGCTGCCCGGCCTCTTTCGCCCGCTCGCCGTGCTCCTGGGCCTGCCGGGAGTCGTCGAGCATGCGCCGCAGCGCTCCGGACTGGGCGAGGACGGCCATGGCGGCGGCGTACGGGTCGCCGCCCGTCTCGCGGTGCAGTTCGGCGAAGCGCGGAGACTCCAGCAGCGCGCCGAGGATCCGGTGGTTGACCAGCCGGGACGGGTCCATCTCGGCGTGCTCGCGCAGGCGCGGGCCGACCCGGTAGGCGGCCAGGAAGACGTCGGCGAGGAGGTCGGCGGCGTGGGCGTGGCGCCCGCCCAGTTCCCCGGCGAGGTCGCGCAGGGCGGCCGCCTGCTCGTAGGTGTCCCACCACGTCATGCGGTCGAAGCGGTCGGCGACCACCGCCCCGGTGTGCCCGGCGGTCGCGGTCTGTGAACGGGCCGGCCACGCCCCGGCCCGGCTCGCCTGCCCGCCGTCGTCCCGGCCCGGTGTCTCCGCCACGGCCTTCTCCGTCCCTCTGCCCCGCCCCGGGGCTGTCCCTCTGTCCGCCCCGGCGCTCAGAGCTGTGCCTGCACCGCGCTCGCGTCCACCCCGAGGGCCTCGGTGAGCACGCGGGCGCGGACGGCGCGCTGACGGCCGGTGACCCGGTCGACGGCGGCGGTGGAGCGGCCGGCGCCCACCGCCTCCTCGCGGAGTCTCTCCAGGCGCCTGCCCGCGGTGGCGAGCTGGTGGTGGGCCTTCGTGATCACCCACTCGCTCAGCGCCTCCCGGGACTGCCCCGCCATCGCGTCGAGCTGCGCCTCCAGCTCGTCGATGGTGTCGGCGAGGTCGAGGGCCTCCTTGGCGTCGGGGTTGACCAGGTGCAGCACCTCGCGCTCCACGGCCGGGCGCTCCGCGGGGGAGTTCCACAGCACGTGGGTCAGCACCGACAGGTCGTTCTCGGTGACCGACCGGCGGCCGTCCAGGTACGCGGACGCCTGGAGCAGGCCCACCGCCTGCCGCCAGCGCCGGTCGGAGGCGACCAGTTCCCTGCGGCGCAGGGCGGCCCGCAGGGTGCACACCGCGTCCACGATCAGGTCGGGGACGTCCACGGCGGGCACGTGCTCGGCCACGGCACGCCGCAGCGCGGCCAGTTCCACGGTGGTCCGCGTCGGCGCCGCCGGGCGGCTGACGGCGGAGCGGACGAGCGCGGCGAAGTTCGAGGGGTCCTCCAGGTACGTGACCTCGATCCGGACCAGCAGCCGGTCGTAGATCGCGGCCGAGTCCTCGCCGTCGGGCAGTTCGTTGCTCGCCGTGATGGCGCCGATCAGGGGGCAGCGGACGGGTTCACCACCGCTCTCGGGGTGGTAGATCCGCTCGTTCAGGTAGCCGAGGGTCTCGTTCAGCGCGGCCGTGGAGCACTTGAAGATCTCGTCGATGAAGGCGACATGGGCCGTCGTGGCGCGGCCGTCGTAGACCTGCCGGTACTCGCCCCGGGCCAGCGCGGCGACGTCGATGGGGCCGAACATCCGCGTCGGCGCGGTGAACTTCGACAGGAGTATCTCCCAGTAGGACGCCCCCTCGATCCGGCCCGTGAGCTCCCGTGCCATCTCGGACTTTGCCGTCCCGGGCGGGCCGAGCACCAGCGAGTGCTGACCGGCCAGGAGCGTCACCAGCAACGTCCGCACCACGTCGGCCCGTTCGTAGAACCGGTCCGACAACTCGTCGCCGATCGCCCTCAGGTCGGCGGCGGTGTCCTCGGCGGGCTGTGCCTCCCGCAGGTCCTGGGGGCCCATGGCCGACTCCTTGTCCGTTGCGTCCGGGACTGGCGGATCCGACCCTATCGCCGGGCTGAACTAGCCGGTCGGCCAGGTGCGCAGGAGGGCGTCGAGCCCGTTCAGGATCTCGGTCCAGCTCTCCTGCGAGTCGGGCGCGCTGTGGCTGAAGCCGCCGGCGCTCTCCAGAGTGACGTAACCGGTGAAGACGCTGCCCAGCAGGCGCACGGCGTGCGTCTGGTGCGGTTCGGCCAGGCCGTATCCGCGCAGGACGGCGCGTGACATCTGGGCGTGCCGCGCACCGGCGCCGGCCGCCGCCGCCTCGGCGTCCAGGGGGAACTGCGTGGCGGTGAAGCGGCCCGGGTGCCGGCGCGCGTAGTCGCGGTAGGCGTTGGCGAACGCCGTCAGCGCGTCCTTGCCGGACCGCCCGGCCACCGCGTCGGAGACCAGATCGGCCAGTTCCTCCAGGGCGAACAGCGCGATGCCGGTCTTCAGGTCGTGGGCGTTGCGCACGTGCGAGTACAGGCTCGCCGTCCGGACGCCGAATCTCCGGGCCAGCTCCGTGGGCGTGGTCCGCTCGAACCCGATCTCGTCGGCCGTCTCGGCCCCCGCCCTGATCAGGGTTCCGGTCGTCAGCCCTACGCGTGCCACCTGTGTCCTCCGCCTCGACCTCCGGACTCGCCTCCGGAGCATCCGCAACCGATTGTCGTCCTGCCTAATCAGGTTAGGCGAATCTCGTCGTGTGTGGTGAATCACATGACCGAGGTCGATTGCCGGACGGAGAACGTGCGTATCCCCCTCAAGACGCCGGGACCGGGATGCGGGGGTGGGCCGCCATGACTGCCGGGTGGTGCCTGCGCGCGACACGGGCCGCGGTCCTCGCGGCGGTCTGCGTGCTGCTCGCCGCCCTGGGCCACGTCCTCATGTCGGGGGCTCCGCTGCCCGGCGGCGCCCTCGTCGCCGCGGTGGCGGCGACCGGCGGCGCGGGGTGGTCGCTGGCCGGCCGGGAGCGCGGGCTCCTTCCCGTCTCCTCCGTCGTGGTGGCCGCCCAGGCGGCGCTGCACCTGTGGTTCTCCTGCGCGCAGGACCTGTCTACGCCGCAGGCCTCCCCGGCGCCGTCGCCGATGCCGCACATGAGTCACGCCCTGCACGCCGGAGGTCCCGTGCCGGGCCCCGACCCGGCCATGTCCGGGATGCCCGGGGCCTCCGCCGGCATGCTCGCCGCGCACCTGCTGGCCGCGCTGCTGACGGGAGTGTGGCTGGCGTACGGCGAACGCGCGGTCTTCCGCGTCCTGCGGGCCGCCGCCGCACGGCTCGCGGCCCCGCTGCGGCTGCTCCTCGCCCTCCCCGCACCTCCGCACCGCCCGGGCGGTGCCGCCCGGCCCGGCCGCGCGGCCCGCCGGCCGCGGCGGTTGCTCCTCGTGTACGCGCTCACGTCCAGGGGGCCGCCCGCGGGCTCCGCTGCCGCCTGAGGCAGCCGGACCCCCGAGCGGGCGGCCGCCCGGTGCCGCGTACCGGGCGCGGCCCGCTCGGGCCCGTGCGGACGTCCGCCACCTGTGCGTACGTACGCCCACCGCTTCCCCGCCCTTGCCGGACCGCGAGCCCCGTACCGGGCCGGCGGTCCGGCACCGGACGCGCTCGTGTGCGCCGCGCCCCGCCGGGTGCGCGAGCACGCGGTGCGCCGGTGCGCGACCCGTCGACACGTGACACGCCGTACGCGCACGCCGCCTCCAGTACGCCGGCCCGTGTGCGCCGTCTCTCGTGCGCCGGTGCTCCGTCGCGCGCCTCGCGTGCCGTGCGTCCGGACCCACGAGAAGGACCGCACGTGACCGCTCCCGTCCCGTCCCCCGTACGCGACGACCCGGCGACCGGCTGGGCGCTGGCCGCCCGCGCCGGTGATCCGGAGGCCGTCGAGAAGTTCGTCCGCGCCCTCCACCGAGACGTCCGCCGCTTCGTCACCCACCTCGGTGCCGACCCCCAGTCCGCCGAGGACCTCACCCAGGACACCTTCCTGCGGGCCCTGGGCAGCCTGCACCGTTTCGAGGGCCGCTCCTCCGCGCGCACCTGGCTGCTGGCCATAGCCCGCCGCGCGGTGCTCGACAGCCGCCGGCAGGCCTCGGCACGGCCGTGGCCCGCCCGCACCGACGACTGGGAGGCCGCCGCCGAGCGCGCCCGGGAGCCCGGACTGCCGGGCTTCGACGACGGTGTCGCGCTCACCGGACTGCTCGACGCGCTGCCCGCGGAGCGCCGGGAGGCCTTCGTCCTCACCCAGCTCCTCGGACTGCCCTACGCGGAAGCGGCCGAGTTGACCGACTGTCCCGTCGGCACCGTACGCTCCCGCGTCGCCCGGGCCCGCGCGGCCCTGATCCAGGCCCTGTACGACGCCGAGAAGGGCGGATCGGACGCATCGGCCCCGCACAGCGTGCCGTTAGCATGTTCGAGCTCGTGACGATCGGCACGAGTGACCCATTCGTCCGAACCTCTAGCAAACGGCACACAAGTGAAGACCACGTCAACACGAATATCCCCGCGCAGGGACGGTGGCCGTCCGCCCGCCACCGGGCGTCGGCCGCGGGTCGCGCTGTGGGCCGCGGCCGGTGTGGTGACCACCGGCTTCCTCGTCGCGCTGGAATGCGCCGCGCGCCACTACGGCGTGCGGGGCCCGCTCACCAACCAGGCCCGGGAGGTCGTGTTCGCCCCCGACTCGGGACCGCTGCTCTACGCCGGCCTCGCGTTGACCATGGTCGTGCTGACCTGGCGGCAGCGCCTCCTCGCCGCCGGTGCCGCGGTCGGCATCGACGTCGTCTTCTGGCTGGTGCGCTGGGCGGCCGGCGCCGACATGAACTTCGGCAACGGCGCGCTGTGGGTGGTCCTGGGCTGTGCGGCCGTGGCCGTCACGCGCCGCAGAGGCAGCGAGCGGACGCTGCTGCTGAAAGGGGCCGGGCTGGGGCTGTTGCTGGTCGCCGGCCACAAGACGGGCGACACCTGGCTGCTCATCACGTCGGAGACCCGGCGGGCCGTGCTCGACCCGTACGTGGCCACCGCCGACCACGCGCTGGGCGACCCCTCGTGGCTGGTCGGCCGGTTCGTGCACGCCACCGAGCCGGTCGGCGGCCACGTGCTCCACCTCGTCTACGGCCAGCTCCCGCTGGCGGCGGCCCTCGTCGGGCTGTACCAGCTGCGGCACGTGGCGGCCGAACGCCGTTTCCCGAGCCACCACCTCGTGCGCACCTTCCTCGTCATCGGCCTGCTCGGGCCCGCCGTCTACCTGCTCTTCCCGGTCGTCGGGCCGGTCTACGCCTACGGCGGGGACGGCGGGCCGTGGGCGGTGGCCCAGCTGTGGCCGGACGTCCTGCCGCCGCCCGGTGTCCCGCACGCGGTGCCGTTCGACGAGGTCACCCCGCGCAACTGCATGCCCAGCCTGCACACGGCATGGGCGACCACGCTCTTCGTCCACTCGCGCAGGGCCAACCGGGCCGTGCGGTTCGCGGGGACCTTCTGGCTGGTCGCCACCCTCACCGCGACGCTCGGCTTCGGCTACCACTACGGCGTCGACCTGATCGCCGGCGTGGTCTTCGCGCTCACCGTCGAGGCCGCGATGCGCGCGTCCGCGCGGGGCTGGGACCGGGCCGGCATCGTGCTGGTCGCCCACGGCACGACGGTGTTCGCCGTGCTCCTGGTGGCGTACCGCGTGCTGCCGGTCGAGATGGCCGAGCACCGGTGGGCGGCCGGACCGCTGCTCGTCCTCGCGGCGGCCTCCGTGGTCCTCGGCCACGTGTGGACCACCAGGGCCCGGGAGCCGGGGGCCGCACCGGCGAGGGCGCCGGAACCGCCGGAGCCCGCGGAACCCCGGCCCGAACTCGTGTGAGCCCCGTCCGCGGGCGGACGCGCGAGTAACGAAGGCGGGCGGGGGAGTGGGGTCCGGGGGAGGCGTGACGGGCGGGACTACTTGAAGTAGTGGCCCTGCTCCAGGTCCTCGACCAGCCCGGGATGGACGGGCTCCCACCCCAGCAGCTCGCGGGTCAGCGCGCCGGACGCGGCGCGTTCGGAGGCCAGGGGACCCGCCAGCCAGCCGAAGTGGGCACCCGCGTCCGCGGCCGCCACCGAGACCACTGGCAGGCCGAGCTGCCGGCCGATCACCTCGGCGATGTCCCGCACGGGCAGCCCCTCCTCCGCCACCGCGTGCAGCGTCGAGCCCGCGGGGGCCTGCTCCAGCGCGAGGCGGAACAGGCGCGCGGAGTCCAAGCGGTGCGCGGCCGACCAGCGGTTGGCGCCGTCCCCGATGTAGCCGGAGACACCCCTGTCCCGCGCGATCCCGATCTGAGCCGCGACGAACCCGTTGTCGCCCTCGCCGTGGTTGGTGGGGGCCAGCCGCACCGCGGACGAGCGGACCCCGCGAGCGGCGAGGGAGAGAGCCAGCTCGGTGGTGGCGGCCCGGACGTGCTGGGCGTCGCCCCGGGCGGCGGCGGCCAGGTCCGGGTCGTGGCCGTCGCGCTCGGTCGCCACGTGCCCGGGAACGGAGGGTGTTCCGGCCGCGACGGCGAATGGCCGGTCGGAGCCCACGAGCGCCTCTCCGATCACTTCGACGGCACGCCGGTCGGCCTCACCGGCGCCCGCGAAGTCCCCCGTGAAGGCGATGTCGTGCTTGAAGGCCAGATGGACGACACCGTCCGAGGCCGCGGCGGCGCTGCGCAGGACGTCCAGGTCGTCGAGGGTGCCGCGGACCACATCGGCCCCCGCGCCCGCGAGGGCGTCGGCCGAAGCGTCCGAACGGGCGAGTCCCACGACCTGATGCCCCGCCCCGATCAGCTCGGGAACGACGGCCGAGCCGATCCAGCCGGAGGCGCCGGTGACGAATACACGCATGAGAATCCTCCTGGTATGGCCGTGCGACCGTCCGTGCCGCGGAAGCGGACGGACACGGGGGCATCGCCGACGGCGGTCGATGTCAGTCGCTGCCATCGACCGTAACACCTGATGTCAGCCACTGCCATCGGGGATTCCGCGAACAGCCCGTCTCACCGCCGGCCGGATCGCGTCCGCCACCCCCGTCGCCCCGGCCCCGGCGCACGCGGTGACCACGACCTTGCCCGCGCCCCCGGCGGACGGGGAGACCCGGGCACGTCCCCCGCCCGGCCGGCGCTCACCCCGTCGACGCGAGCGTGGCCGGACGCCCGGCCAGCGCCGCCGAGAACTGGTCGGTGACCTGGGCCAGTGCCTCGGCGGCGCCCGGCGCGACGACCGTCGCCCCGCCGTCGTCGACGGTGATGTCCCGGTCCAGCGTGAACCAGCCGGGGACGATGTGCAGCGCCCCCATCGAGCTGAGCACCGGACGCAGCGCGTAGTCGATGGCCAGGACATGGGCCGTACTCCCGCCGGTGGCCAGCGGGAACACCGTCTTGCCGGCCAGCGCGTACTGCGGGAGCAGGTCGAGCAGCGACTTGAGCAGCCCCGAGTAGGCGGCCTTGTACACCGGGGTCCCGATCACCACCCCGTCCGCGCGCTCGAACAGGGCGGTGGCGTCGGTGATCGCCGGGTGCCGGAAGTCCGCCCCCAGCAGCGCCTGCGCGGGCAGGGTGCGGACGTCCAGCGGCGTGACGTCGTGGCCCTGCCGCCGCAGCCGGTCGTCCAGGTGACGCAGCAGGCGCGCGGTGCGCGAGGTGGGGGAGGGGCTTCCGGATACGGACAGGATGGCGGCCATGTGGGCACCCTTTCGCGGTCGGGTTCGACGGGACGGGCCGGAGCGGGGGCGCCGGCCGGCGGCGGTGGCCGCGGGAGTCACCAGGCGCTCGTCTCCACGGCGACCGCCGGCACCAGTCCGCCCCGCAGGCTCTCCAGGAACGTCACGATCTCGGCGGCCACCGAGCGGTGCTGCACGTCGTTGAGGACGTCGTGACGGGCGTCCCGGACCACCGACAGGCGGGCCCGGGGCAGGGACTTGGCGGTGTGGAGCAGCGCGGCCCGGTCCGCGAGCGGGTCGGTGCCGCCGATCAGGAACAGTGCCGGCAGGGCGAGTTCGGCCTCGTAGGCGGCGGCGAGCAGGCCGTCCGGGAGGGCCTCGCCCAGCGAACCCCGCCGCACTTGCGTGTCGTCGCTCAGCGTGCCCCGGTGCGTGGGGCAGGAGGTGCGGACGTCGAGTTCCTCGTCCCAGGTGCCGACGCCGGTCGCCGCCCGGCCCGGCAGTCCGGCGAGGACGACGGCGTCGGGCCGCCGGCCGCCGGGCAGCCGCCCGCTCCGCCCGAGGTACGCGGCGAGCGCGGCGGCTCCCGCGTCGGCGCCCAGCAGCACCACGGGCTCCACGACCCCGTCGGGGCCGGCGGCGCCGTCGACCGCCTCCGCCAGCGCGTCGCCGAAGCGGGTGAGGGCGGCGTCGCCGTGGGAGTCCTCGGCGTCCAGGCCGGGCGCGTCGACGACGCGGACCCGGTAGGCGTCGGCCGCGAGGCGGGCCGCGAGGCGGCCGTAGGTCGCCCGGGTCTCGCCGCGGCCGGGCACCACGACGACCGTGCCGCGGGTGCGCAGGCCGTCGGGGGCGTGGTGGTCGGTGTGCTCGCTCATGTCAGACTCCTGCGGGTGCGGGCTCGTCGCGGACCGCCGGGCTCCAGCCGAGGGCGGGTGCCACCTCGGTCGCGATGAGCTCCAGCGCGCGGATCGTGGCGTCGTGGTCGGGTACGGCGGGGTTGAACTGGGTGATCAGGTCGGTGGCGAGCGGGAGGACCCGCTCCTGCCGGAGGGCCGCGACGATCTCCTCGGGGGAGCCGTGGAACGCGTGGAAGCGGCGCAGCGCCTCGTCCGCGTCGAGTCCCTTGGGGAACGCCCCGTGCTCCGCCATCCGCAGGGCCGCGCGATGCACGTCGTCCCCGATGTGCCGCAGCGCCGTACGGCGGTCCTTCGCCGGGAAGACCAGCCTGGACAGGCCGACGCGGGGCCTGCGCGGCCGGTCCCACGCGGCGAGGAAGGCGTCGGCCCAGGGCCGCTGCACCTCGTCGGTGGGCGCGTCGTGGCCGTAGGCGGCCCGGTTGAGCAGCAGGTTGGAGCCGCCGCTCGCCGCGTACGCCGCCCCGCCCCCGCTGAAGACGCCCTGCCAGATCCGGTCGGTGAAGTCGCCGGGGGCCGGCTGGACGCGGAAGCCGGGGGCGCCCACCTCCTCGCCCCGCAGGGCCCGGCGCAGGACGTCCAGGTGCTCGCTGGTCAGTTCGCGCCTGCGGGCCGCGTCCCGGCCGAAGGCGGCGTACTCCAGGTCGCCGGAGCCGCTGCCCACGCCCAGTTCCACCCGCCCGCCGCTGAGCACGTCGACGGTCGCGACGTCCTCGGCGAGGCGTACCGGGTCCTCCAGCGGGAGCACCGTGACGGCGGTGCCGAGCCGGATCCGGGTGGTGCGGGCGGCGGCGTGCGCGAGGAAGGTCCACACGGAGGACAGCCCGCCGCCGCCGAGCGGCACGTGGTGCTGGGCCACCCAGCCGACGTCGAAGCCGAGTTCGTCGGCGACGAAGAGTTCCTGGGCGTTGCGGTAGGTGAGGGCGGGGTCGGTGCCGCGCCCCTGGACGTGGGTGAGGAAACCCAGTCTGAAGCGGGGCCGCTCGCTGGTCATCGCGGGCCTCTCAGCCGTTCACGGAAGAACGCCGGCCGCTGTGCCGGTTGGCCGGCACCGGCAGGCCCAGGTTGCCGCGCAGCGTGTCGGCCTCGTACTCGGTGCGGAACAGGTCGCGCTTCTGCAGGATCGGCACCACGCCGTCCACGAAGTAGTCGAGCTCCTCCTGGGTGCGGAAGGCGAGGTTGATGCCGTCGAACGTGCCGGCGCCGAACCACCGCTCGATCGTGTCGGCCACCGTCTCCGGCGACCCGACGAAGGGGGAGCGGCGGAACTCGGCCACCGACTGCGCCACCTGACGCAGGGTCAGGTTTTCCTGCCGGGCCCGTTCGATGATCTTCGCGGCGCCCGTGCGGCCCCCCTTCTCGGCGAGGTGGGCGACGTCCGGGAACGGCGCGTCCAGGTCGTGCACGCTGAAGTCGTAGGCGCCGAAGGAGCGGCCGAGCAGCGCCAGGTGGCGGTCGAAGTCGTTGTCCTCCTCGAAGATCTCCCGCTCGCGGCGCCGGGCCGCCTCGTCGGTGGCGGCGACGACGGGACCGCCGTGGATGAAGATCTTGATGTGGTCGGGGTCCCGGCCGTAGGCGGCGGTCCGCCTCTTGATGTCGGCGTAGTAGTCGCGGGCCTGCTCCAGCGACCCGCCCGGCGCGTAGATGCCCTCGGCCACCCGCGCGGCCAGGTCACGCCCTTCCTCGGACACGCCGGCCTGGAAGACGACCGGCTGGCCCTGCGCGGAGCGCGAGATGTTCAGCGGACCGGCGACCTTGAAGTGCTCGCCCTCGTGGTTCAGTTCGTGCAGCCGGGACGGGTCGAGGAAGACGTTGCGCGCCACGTCCGCCGGGAAGGCGTCGTCCTCGTAGGAGTCCCACAGGCCGCGGGCGACCTCCACGAACTCCAGGGCGCGGCCGTACCGGGTGGCGTAGTCGAGGTGCTCGTCCAGCCCGTAGTTGCGCGAGGTGCCGGTGTCGAAGCTGGTCACGACGTTCCAGCCGGCCCGGCCACCGCTGATGAGGTCGAGCGAGGCGAAGCGGCGGGCCAGGTTGAAGGGCGAGTTGTACGTCGAACTGGCCGTGCCCACCAGGCCGATGTGCCGGGTGTGGGTGGCGACGGCGGACAGCAGGGTCAGCGGTTCCAGCCGGTTGAGGTAGTGCGCCGGGTAGGTGGCGTTGATGAACTGGCTGTCGACGATGAACAGCGCGTCGAACAGCGCGTGTTCGGCCGCCTGGGCCTGCTTGATGTAGTAGTCGATGTCGATGCTGGCGTTCTTCGCGACGCGGGGGTCCTTCCACAGGCCGTGCTGGCCGGGGCCGCCGACGCCGTAGGGGTGCAGGGCGAGATGGATCCTTCGGGACATGGGTTCTTCCTGTCTGCGGTGAAGGCGATGCGGTGAGGGGTTGCGTGAGCGGTCTCTGGCCGGGATCGCGCGGGCGGGGTCAGGCGGGCAGCAGGGCGCGCAGGGCCGCGCGCTCGGAGCGGTCGGCGGGGGCACCGCGCAGCGTGGGCGCGGAGCCCACCAGCAGCCGCGTGTACGGGTGCTCCGGCCCGCCCACGACGTCGCGGGCGGCGCCGACCTCGACCAGCTCGCCCCGGTACAGCACGGCGATGCGGTCGGCGACCCCCGCCACGGACCCGAGGTCGTGCGAGATGAAGACGAGGGCCACGCCGCTCGCGCGCAGGTCCTTGAGGATCTCCAGGACCTGGACCCGGTTGGCGGAGTCGAGGGCGCTGACGGGCTCGTCGAGGACGACGAGCCGGGGTTCGGTGACCAGGGCGCGGGCCACCGCGATCCGCTGCCGCTGTCCGCCGGAGAGTTCGCCCGGCAGCCGGCCGAGCAACTCCTCGGAGAGCCGCACGCGGGGCAGGAAGGCCCGCACCCGCGCCGCCGCCTCCTGCCGGGCGACGCCGCGCACGAGCAGCGGCTCGGCCAGCGACGCCTCGACGGTGAGGTCCGGGTCGAGACTGCGCAGGGGGTCCTGGAAGACGTACTGGATCACCCCGCGCCTGCGCAGGTCGCGCCACTGGCGGGCGCTGTGGGCGGTGACGTCCTCGCCGTCGACGACCACGGACCCGGCGGTGGGCCGCACCAGCCCGAGCACGGTACGGGCGAGCGTGGACTTGCCCGAGCCCGTCTCGCCGATGAGGCCGACCGTCTCACCGGGCGCGACGCTCAACGAGACACCGTGCAGGGCCTTTCGGCGCCTGCGCCGCGCGCCGTAGTGGACGTCGAGCCCGGTGACCTCCAGGACGGGGCGGACGCCGGTACCGGTGCTGTCGTCGGCGCCGTCGAGGTACGGCCGGCCGGCGGTCACGACTCCTCCCCGGGCCGGCCGAGGAACTTCTCCAGGCCGTACTGCTCGTGCTCGCTGATCAGCAGCCGCGTGTAGTCGTGGCGCGGGTCGTCCAGGACCGCGCGGGTCGGGCCCTGCTCGACCACCTCGCCCCGCCGCATCACCAGGACCTCGTCGCACAACTGGGCCACCACCGCCAGGTCGTGGGAGACGACGACGAGGGCGAGTCCGGCCCGTTCGCGCAGGTCGGCGAGGAGGTCGAGGATCTCCGCCTGCACGGTGACGTCCAGGGCGGTGGTGGCCTCGTCGGCGACGAGTATCCGCGGGTCCGCGGCGATCGCGGCGGCGATCAGCACGCGCTGGAGCATGCCGCCGGACAGCTCGAAGGGGTACTGGTCGTGCACGAGTTCCGGGTCCCGCAGATGCACCGCGCGCAGCAGGGCGAGGACCCGCTCCCGCGCCGCACGGCGCCCGAGGCCCTTCTTGACCCGGACGACCTCCGCGATCTGCCTGCCGATCCGCAGCGACGGGTTGAGATAGGACGCCGGGTCCTGGAAGACCGCGCTGATCGTGGCCCCGCGCAGCGCGGTCCACCGCGCCGGCGTGAGCGTGGAGATGTCGGTGCCCTCGATCTCGACCGAACCGCCGGTGACCTCGAAGTGGGGCGGCAGGATGCCCAGGGCGGCCCGGCAGGTGAGGGTCTTGCCGCTGCCGGACTCGCCGACGATGCCGACCACCTTCCCGGGGGTCAGCTCGAAGCTCACGCCGTGCACGATCTCGCGGCCGTCGCTGCCGTCGGCGATCCGCACGCCGCGCAGCGAGAGCAGGGGCACGGCGCGGTCGGGCGGTTCGGCCGGACCGGGTGTGCCGGTCTCCTCGGCCCGGGTGAGAAGTTTCTCGGAGACCGTCGTCATCACGCACCTCCTGCGGGGGCGGGTTCGGTTCGTTCGGGCCGGCCGGTGCGGGCTCCCCGGCCCTTGAGCAGGGCGCGCCCCGCCTCGCCGGACACGTCGCGGATCGCGTCCGCGAGCAGGTTGCCGGCCCAGACCGTGATCATGATCAGCACCGCCGGGACCAGCGGTGCCCACGGCCGGTGGCTGAGGTAGCCGAGGTCGGAGGCGAGCAGGCCGCCCCAGGTCGGCTCCGGGGGCTGCACGCCGATGCCGAGGAAGGTCAGACTGGAGACGATGACGAAGCCGGTGCCGATGGTCTGGGCGAAGGCCACCGCGATCGGCGGGAGCACCTTGGCCCAGACGTGGCGCCGCACGACCCAGCCGACCGAGGCGCCGCAGATCAGCGCGGCCTCGACGTACTGCGAGCGTGCCACGGCCAGGGTGGCGGCGCGGGAGACCCGGTAGAACAGCGGCGACACCAGCACGCCGGTCACCAGCATCGCCTGCGTCAGCCCGTTGCCGAGCAGTGCGATCACGGCGACGGCGAAGAGCAGGAACGGCAGGGCCACGAGCGTGTCGGCCAGCCGCAGGGTGACCCATTCGAAGACGCGGCCCAGGTACACCGACAGGATGCCGGGGACCGCCCCCACGGCCAGTGCCGTGAGCGCCACCTCGAGCGCGCCGAGCACGCTGACCCGGGAGCCGTCGAGCAGGCGGCTGAGCACGTCCCGGCCGAGGTAGTCCGTGCCCAGCCAGTGGCTGCCGGACACGGCGGCGAGCGTGTTGTCGCTGGTGGCCAGCGGATCCTGCGGGGCGAGCAGCGGTCCGAGGACCGCGAGCAGCGCGACGACCGCCAGGATCGCGACCGCGATGCGGCCCGAGGTGAGGGAGAGCACGCGACGCACCATGTCTCACACCCCCCTCTGCGAGGCCGGCGTGACGCGCGCCAGCAGCAGGTTGACGACGAGGTTGAAGGCGACGACCAGCGCGATCGACACCACGAGGACGCCTTGCACGGCCGGCACGTCGCCGGCCTGGGCGGAGTCGTTGGCGAACCGGCCGAAGCCCTGCAGCCCGAAGATCCACTCGGTGACCACCGAGGCGCCGACCAGCGACGGGAACTTCAGCCCGAGGGTGGCGAGCGTCGGGCCCAGGCCGTTGCGCAGCACGTGCACGAAGAAGATCCGCCGCGGGCCGAGTCCCCGTACGACCGCGCCCGTCACGTAGTTCTCCCGGTACGCGGCGACGAGGCTGGAGCGCAGTTGCCGCGCGACGTCGGCGACGACGTCGAGGCTCAGCGCCAGCGCCGGAAGCGTGATGTGCGCGAGCCACGGCCCGAAGCCCTGCTCCGCCGGGACGTACCCGGCGGAGGGGAACAGGTGCAGCTGTACGGCGAGCACGGCGACCAGCACGATGCCGACCACGAACGCGGGCATCACCGAGATCACCGTGACGAACCCGGTGACCGCGCGGTCCACCCACGTGGTGCGGCGCAGGGCCGCGAGCGTGCCGAGCGCGAAGCCCAGCACCACGCCGATGACCAGCGCGAACGTGGCGACGGAGAGACTGACGCCCAGACCGAGGCCGATGAGCGTGGAGATGTCCGCGCCGTTGGTCCAGCTCGAACCGAGCTGTCCGTGCAGGACACCGCCGATCCAGTCGCCGTACTGGACCAGGAAGGGCCGGTCCAGGCCCCACTCGGCCTCGACCCGGGCGACGGCCTCGGGTGTGGCCTGCTCGCCCAGCTGGATGCGGGCGGGGCTGAGACCGCTCAGCGAGCGCAGCGCGAAGGTCACGAACGTCGCCACCAGGAAGACCGGCACGAAGACGGCGACCGACCGGGCGAGGACGACCAGGACCCGGCCCAGCGCGTGCCGCGCACGCTTGGCGGTGAGCCCGCCGGAGGGCTCGGGCGCGGGTCCGCCGGCCGGGGCAGGTTCCGGCGGCGCCTCGGTGGCCGTCACGAGGCCGCCCCCTTGCCGCCGATGGTCACGCCGGTCCAGTCGAGGTGGGCGGGGTTCTTCGGCAGCCCGGAGACCGACTTGCTCTTGGCGATCAGGTTGGGCTGGGAGTACGTGAAGACCAGCGCCTTGCTGTCCAGGCCGGCCCGCGTCGCCTCCCGCAGCACCTGCGGGTACTCCGGCGCGTCCAGCGGGGTCTGCCGCACCTTGGCGATCGCCGCCTCGAAGCCCTCCGGCTCGTAGGGGGTGCTCAGGTTGAGTGGCCCGTCCGGCCCGAAGTGGGCGGTGAGCGTCTGGGCGGCGGAGTCCCGGCCGGTGGTGCCGTAGAGCGAGAAGGTGAGGTCCTTGGCGAAGAACGGCGTGGACCAGTTCTTGTCGATCTTGATGTCGACGGTGATGCCGACCGCGGCCAACTGCGACTGCACGATCTCCGCCTGCGGGTCCTCCTCCGGGATCACCAGGTCGAGCTTGATGTCCCCCGACCGGTAACCGGCCTCGGCCAGCAGCTTCTTCGACTTGGCCGGGTCGTAGGGGTAGGCGTCCTCGGACTCGGGGTCGTAGGCCACGTAGCCCTTGGGGAAGGGCTGATTGGTCGCCTCGCCGTAGCCGAAGGTCAGCTTGTCGACGAACTCCTGGCGGTTGACCGCGTGCCGCACCGCGTCGACGACCTTGTCGTTGTCGAAGGGCGCCTTGTTGACGTTCAGGCTGATGTTGGAGGCGTTGAACCCGGGCTGGACGAAGACGTCGAGGCCGGCCTTCTTGGCGGCGTCCGCCTGACTCGGGGCGATGTCGGCGAAGTTGTACACGCCGGTCTGCAGTCCGGAGACGACCGTGGAGGCGTCGGGCGCCGAGGTCAGTTCGACGTTGTCGATGTGGATGTTGTCCGCGTCCCAGTACTCCGGGTTCTTCTTCAGCACCGCCTTGGTGCCGGGGACGATCTGGGTGACGGTGAACGGGCCCGCGCCGACCGGGTTCTGGTCCAGCTTCTCGGGCGCGGCGGCTGCCTTCGGGCTGGCGATCTGCAGGACCCGCTGGCCGAGCAACTGGGGTATCTGGTAGTCGACCTGGTTGAGGTTCACGGTGGCGTCCAGGCCCTTCGCGTCCACCGACTCGATCGATGTCAGGTCGCCGAAGAGCGCCGAGTTCTTCTGCTTCTGGGCCCGTTCGACGGCCGCCTTGACGGCGGCGCCGTCCACCGGTTCGCCGTCGCTGAACTTCAGTCCGGGGCGGAGGTGGAAGGTGATCCGGTCGCCCTCGTCGTTGTACTCCCAGCTCTCGGCGAGGTCGGGAACGGCCTTGCCGGACTCGTCGGTGCGGGTCAACGAGGCGTACACGAGGGAGAGTTCGCGGAACTGGGCGCCACTTCCGCCGACCACGGGGTCCCAGTGGGCGGGGAAGTAGGTGGAGGTCCACTTGAGGGTGGCGTCGCCGCTCGCGGAGGCCGCGTCGCCGCCGCACGCGCTGAGGGCGGGGACGAGCACGATGGCGAGGGCGGCGCCGAGCGCGGTGGCACGCGGGCGGCCGGATCGGCGGTGCGGTCCGGGGCGGCGGGGCGTGATTCGTCCGGGCATGTCGTACTTTCTGTGACGGCCCCGGGTCCGGTCCGGGCGGGCCGGAGCGGGACGGGGCAGGGGGCGGTCGCCCGTCCGCGTCCGGCGCCGGCCCGGGTCACGGCAAGGGCGACGAGGGTGCGGCGGGGCACGGCTGGGTGCGGCGGGGTGTACTGCGGGGGCGGTTGTCCTGGGCGGGCCGGCGCCCGTGTCGGCGCACGTCACGCGGGGATCGCATCGGCGTCGGCCGCTGTCCGGACGCGGGCCGGGCGGGGGAGCGGCGAGGATCGGACGGCGCGACGCACGGCGGTGGGCGTCGCGGGTGCCGGGCCGGCTCGGACGAGAGGTGGGCGGCGGCCGGTGCCGGCCGGGAGGCCGGGCGCCGCCGGGCCGCGGGCGGCGGTCGGTCAGCGACAGAGAGCGCTGCAGGTGCGCCGCAGGTCCACGTAGCGGCACACCACGGCGGGGTGCGTCGTGAGCATGTTGCACATCCTGGGGCCAGTCATGAGGGGCTGTCAATGGACACCAATTGGTGTCTCATTGGGCGGGACGAGCTTCCGTCGCAGTTCAGAGCCTTGTCACGGTCGGTCGGGGGCGCCGGGCCTGGTCGCCGGGTGCGTCGCCGCCTCTTCGGGGTGCAGCCACAGCGGGCCGTTGCCCGTCTCGGCGCGGACCGCCCACGCCGGTGGCTCGTGCCCGTCCGCCAGCAGCTCCAGCTCCGGCCCCGTCAGGGTCCGGTGGCACAGCAACGCCTCGTCCGGCGACTGCCGCACGGTCCGGAACACCGCCCCGGGGCACAGCTCGCCGACCGCGGCCTCGTACGCCTGGAGGGGGCGGAGTCCCGGGACCACGCGGTGCCCGGACCGCGACCGCACCAGCACGGTCGGCAGCGCGTACCGGCGGCCGCCGTCCTCGGTCTCCTTGGCGGCGCCCGGATGCGGTGAACCGCCCGGCGCGGAGCGCGCCTCGGGCACCGGGCGGCGCGCCTCGCTCCGGTCGGCCAGCACCCGCTCCCGCACGGCGTCGGACAGCGCGTCGGCGGACAGCCGGTCCGGGTCGAGTCCCGGTGTGCCCCGTACCGCCGACAGCGCCAGCTCGTGGGTGTCGGCCGGTTCGCCGAGCACGAAGACCGTCTCCCGCAGCCGGCGCAGCACCCGCTCGGCCACGTCCGGCCCCTGCGCCTCGGCGGCCTTGGCGACGAGCGACGCGGGCCACGAACTCGCCGCCACCCGGCTCAGCCGCGCCGCCCGAGGGGCACCGGTGTGGCGGGCGACGTCCTCGACGTACCGCGCGTACCAGGCGGTCTCCGCCGCGGGATCGGGGGCGGGGTCGTCGTCCTCGTCTAAGAGGATGCAGAACACGCGGCGCCAGCGGACCCCGTCGGGCAGGGCGGCGCGCAGCCGGCGGAAGACGGGCTCCGAGCCCCATGCCCAGGGGCACAGCGGATCGGTGTACTCGACCACCTCCGCCCGGTGCCCGTCGGGTGCCGCACTCACGCGGCGCCCTTCCCGGCCGGGGCCCGGCCCGCCGCCGCGGTGAGCGCGTCCTCGGCCGGCAGCAGCGAGGCCACGGTCACCCCGCCCAGGACTGCCGCCGCGTCGCTCTCGATCCGGCGCCACAGGTCGGGCAGCCGGCCGGCGGCGCCGGGATAGTCCAGCGCGGCGAGCGCCTCGCCGCGCAGGGTGAGCAACTCGCCGTCCACGACACGGGAGACGTCGAGCAGGGTGATCTCGTCGGCGGGCCGGCCGAGCCAGTAGCCGCCCTCGCAGCCGCGCTGGCTGCGGACCAGCCCGGCCCTGCGTAACTCGCCCACGACGGACTTCAGGAAACGGAACGGGATCTGCTGCGAGTCGGCGATGGCCTCGCAGGTCAGCGGGCGGGCGGGGGTACGGGCGAGCTCCAACAGGGCCCGCGTGGCGTAGTCCGCCTTCGCGGAGATATGCATGCGCCCATGATGCCCGAGCCGGCCGCCGTGCCAAGGTCCCGCGACGGATCCCCCGCCTCCGTTGCGGGAACGTTGCCGCAGGTGAACGGCAAAGGACACCTCTTGACATCTTTTCCCGCGGCCTTCTAGCGTCCCCGCCATGAGCGAGCCGCTGACAGCCCCCGGTGAGGGCTTCCACCCGCACCTCCACGACGCCCCCGGGCAGCCGGTCACCCCCCTGCGCGGCCGGCTGCACCACATCCGGGCCGACGCCCTGGACGGGGACACCGCGCAGACGGGCGGGATGCGCAGGTTCGCGGCCGTCAGCGGACGCGCGGTGGGCTCCGAGAAGCTGTGGATGGGCCAGACGCACGTCGCCCCCGGCACGTCCTCCTCCGACCACCACCACGGCGAGTCGGAGACCGCCATCTACGTGGTCGGCGGGCACCCGGAGTTCGTCTTCCTGGACGAGGCGGAGGGCCGCGAGGAGGAGGTGCGGCTGCGCACCTCTCCCGGCGACTACATCTTCGTCCCGCCGTTCGTCCCGCACCGGGAGGAGAACCCCGACCCCGCGGAGGAGGCGGTGGTCGTCATCGCGCGCAGCACGCAGGAGGCGATCGTGGTCAACCTGCCGCAGCTGTACGCGCTCCCGGTGCGGGAGAGCTGATCCGGCGCCGCGGTCAGGCGTAGTGCCGGTACACGGCCTGCGCCACGCAGGCGGGCTTCTCCACGCCCTCCACCTCGACGGTGAAGGCCACGCCCATCTGCACGCCGTCGCCCTTGACCTCCTCGACCGAGTCGACCACCCCGTGCAGGCGGATCTTCGCGCCGACCGGCACGGGGCTCGGGAAACGGACCTTCTCCAGGCCGTAGTTGACGCTCATGGAGATGCCGGAGATCTCCAGGAGGTCGCCGAACATCGGGATGATCAGGGACAGGGTCAGGTAGCCGTGGGCGATGGGCCCCTTGAACGGGCCCTCCTTGGCCTTCTTTGGGTCGGTGTGGATCCACTGGTGGTCGTCGGTGGCGTCGGCGAAGGTGTTGACGCGCTCCTGTGTGATCTCCAGCCAGTCGGTGCGGCCGAGGTCGCGGCCGGCGAGGGAGGTGAGGCCCTCGATGCCCCGGGCGGTGGTGCTCATGGCGTACTGCCTTTCGGTGAGGGGGAGGTGGAACTCTCGGGGACGGCGGGTCCGGCGGACGGTGCCGGGTGAGCCTTCCGCACGGCCGGTTTGAGGATCTTGCCGGAGGCCGTGCGGGGCAGGTCCGCGGCGAACACGACCGTCTTCGGGATCTTGTACTTGGCCAGCCGGCCCCGCAGGTGCGCGAGGAGCTCCGGCCCGTCGGCCCGGCCGCCGTCCGCCAGGACGACGACGGCGTGGCCGACCTCGCCCCAGACCTGGTCCGGCACTCCGACGACCGCGCACTCGCGCACGGCCGGATGGCTCAGCAGGGCGTCCTCCACCTCGGCCGGGTACACGTTCTCCCCGCCGGAGACGAACATGTCCTTGACCCGGTCGACGATGTAGGCGTAACCGTCCTCGTCCGTGCGGGCGACGTCGCCCGTGCGCAGCCAGCCGTCGTCGGTGACGGCCGCCGCGGTGTCCTCGGGGCGGTTCCAGTAGCCGGACATCACGTTGGGCCCCTGGACGAGGATCTCGCCGCGCTGCCCTGCACCGGCGGTGCTGCCGTCGGGGAGGGCCACCCGGGCGTCGGTGAAGAAGTGCGGGACGCCCGCGGAACCCGCCTTGGCCGAGGTCTGCTCCCGGTCCAGGAGGAGCACGCCGGGGGACGCCTCCGTCATGCCGTACCCCTGGCTGAAGGCCAGGCCGCGGGCGAGGTACCGCTCGATGGTGCGGGCCGGTACCGGTGCGCCGCCGCAGTTCAGGGAGCGCAGGCTGGACAGGTCGGCCGTCTCCCAGCGCGGGTGGGCGGCCATCGCGTCGTACATCGTGGGCACGCCGAACATGTACGTCACGCGTTCGCGCTCGACCGCCTCCAGCACGGTCCCCGCGTCGAAGGCCTCCAGCAGTACGACCCGGCCGCCCTTGAGCAGGGTCGGCAGGCAGGTCATGTTGAGCCCGGCGGTGTGGAACAGCGGGGCGACGACCAGGGTGACCTCGTCGCCGGTCAGGTCGGTGTCGACGAGGACGTTGAGACTGTTCCAGGTGATGTTGGCGTGCGAGAGCACCGCGCCCTTGGGGCGGCCCGTCGTCCCGGAGGTGTACATGATCAGGCACGGATCGTCCGGGGCGACGGCCTCGTCGAGCGGCTCGGTGGAGCCGCCCGCGATCAGGTCCTCGTAGCCGAGGGCCCCGCCGCCGGGTGCGCCGAGCGTGACGCGGTGCCGGACGCCGGTGTCCGCGGCGGCAGCGGTGGCCGTCTCCGCCTGCTCCGCGCCGTGCACCAGTACCGTGCTGCCGCTGTCGACGAGGCTGTACGCCAACTCCGGTGCGGCGAGACGGGTGTTGAGCGGGACGAGGACGGCGCCGAGGGCGCCCGCGGCGAACAGCGTCTCCAGGAAGGCCGGCTGGTTGGGGCCCAGGTGGGCGACCCGGTCGCCGCGGACGACGCCGAGGGCGCGCAGCGCGTGCGCCAGGCGCAGGACCCGTTCGTGCAGCTCGCGGTAGGTGGTCCCGGTGCCCCGGTGGACCACCGCCGTACGCGCGGGTGTCCTGCGGGCGCGGCGGGCGGGCCAGGAGCCGATGCCCTGGTTCAGCACGGCGTCCTCCCTCAGTCCTTGCGCAGGCCGAGCAGGCGGGCGGCGTTGTCCTTGAGGATCCTGGGCCGGACCTCGGGCTTGATGTCGAGCTTGTCGAAGTCGGCGAGCCAGCGGTCCGGGGTGATGACCGGGTAGTCGGACCCGAAGAGCACCTTGTCCTTGAGGAGCGTGTTGGCGTACCGGACCAGCTGCGGCGGGAAGTACTTCGGCGACCAGCCCGACAGGTCGATGTGCACGTACGGCTTGTGCGTGGCGACGGCCAGCGCCTCGTCCTGCCAGGGGAAGGAGGGGTGCGCCAGGATGATCCGCAACTCGGGGAAGTCCACGGCCACGTCGTCGACGAGCATGGGATCGGAGTACTTCAGCCGGATGCCGCCGCCCCCGGGCACCCCGGCGCCGATCCCGGTCTGCCCGGTGTGGAACAGCGCGGGCACGCCCAGTTCCTCGATCGCCTCGTAGAGCGGGTACGCCAGCCGGTCGTTCGGCGAGAACGCCTGGATGCTCGGGTGGAACTTGAAGCCGCGCACCCCGTGTTCCTCGACCAGGCGGCGTGCCTCCCGGACCCCCGCCCGGCCCTTGTGCGGGTCGACACTGGCGAACGGGATGAGCACGTCGGCGTGGGCGGCGCAGTTCTCGGCGACCTCCTCGTTGGCGATCCGGGGATGGCCGGTGGCGTGCTCGGCGTCCACGGTGAACACCACGGCGGCCATCCGCCGCTCCCGGTAGTGCGCCGCCATCTCGTCGATGGTCGGCTGCCGGTGGCCGTGCGCCTTGAAGTACTCCTCGGACGCCCCGAAGAGCTCCGGGCTCAGCGCGCCGTGACCGGAGCGGGAGACCTCCGCGTGGGTGTGGACGTCGATGGCGGTGAGGGCGTCGACGTCGATGGCCGAGTCGCTCATGTCAGGCCCCCGGTGCCGTGGGAGCCGGGATGCCGTACGTCTCGGGCTCGGCGCCTACGCCGTCGTGCCAGCGCTCGCCGATCGCGTCGGCGCTCCAGCCGCCGTCGGCGAAGGCGACCGCGCCCTCCTTGGGGTGGGCCCACAGGGCCAGCCGGTCGCCGCCGATGCCGATGGCCTGCCCGGTGACGTCCTTGGCGCCGTCCGACGCGAGGAAGGTGATCAGGCCCGCCACGTCCTCGACGGTGCCGAGGCCCTCGTCCTTGCGCAGCCAGTCCGGCAGCGGCGTGCCGGTGCGCTCGGCCTCCTCGATGGCGGGCGCGAAGGCCGGGATCGTCCTGGTCATCTCGGTGGCGGCGACGGGGACGACCGCGTTCACGGTGATGCCCGCCCGGCCCAGCTCCATCGCCCAGGTCCGGGCCATCGCCACGATGCCGGCCTTGGCGGCGGCGTAGTTGGTCTGGCCGAAGTTGCCGCGCTGGCCGGCGGGGGAGGAGATCAGGATCAGCCGCCCGCCTTCGCCCTGCTCGCGCATCCGCACCGCCGCCGCCCGGGCGCAGGTGAACGTGCCGCGCAGGTGGACCTTGACCACGGAGTCGAAGTCGTCGTCCGTCATCTTCCACAGCACCCGGTCGCGGAGGATGCCCGCGTTGGTGACCAGGACGTCCAGCCGGCCGAACTCCCGCACCGCCGCCTCGGTGAGCTGCTCGGCGGCCTCGCTGTCGCCCACGGCGGCGACGACGCCCGTGGCCCTGCCGCCGGCCGCGGTGATGGTGCCGACCGCCTCGTCGACCACGTCGGCGTCGACGTCGTTGACCACGACGGAGGCGCCCGCGGCGGCCAGGGCCCTGGCGTACGCGAGTCCCAGACCGCGCCCGCTCCCGGTGACGACGGCGACCTTGCCCTGCAGATCCATGGCTGTGCCTCTTCCTGATGGCGGTGGGGTTCCTGAGGGGCGGCGAGGCCGACCGGGCCGTCACCCGTGACTGATCGACAGGAATCCTGTCGTTCGACTTCAGTGTTCTCTTTCAACAGGAATCCTGTCAATGGCTTAGGGTGGTCCGCTGTGAGACGCGAATCGGCAGTCGGCGGAGGCACGGGATGACGCGAGCGCATGAGTGGCCCGCAGGGGACGCCGAGGCGGCGGACGAGGCGGGGCCGTCGCTGCTCTACCTGCTCAAGCGGACCGAACTCGTGGTCCGCGCCCGTCTGGAGGAGCTGCTCAAGCCGGCGGGCGTCACCGCGCTGCAGTACACCGCGCTGACCGTGCTGGAGCGGCACGACGGCATCTCCGCCGCGCAGTTGGCCCGCGACTCGTTCGTCACGGCGCAGTCGATGGCGGACATGGTGCGCGCCCTGGAGAGCCGGGGCCTGGTGCGGCGCGAGCCCAACCCCGGCAACCGGCGGGAGAAGGTGATCCTGCTCGCCGACGCCGGGCGGCGGCTGCTCGCCGACCACGCCGAGCCCGCCCGGCTCCTTGAGCGGCGGATGGTGGCGGACCTCGGTGCCGCCGACGTCGAGCGTTTCCGGGAGGCGCTGAAGAGTGCGCACCGCGCGCTGTCCTGAGCCGCGCCGGAGGGGGCCGGTCGCCGGGGACCGGCCACCGGGGTCACGACCTGGAGCGCGTCACCTCGTCCAGCCGCCGGGCCGCGGTGGCCTGCTCGAACGGAGTGTCCCCGTGCGCCCTGCGGTCGCCCAGCGAGGCGTACAGGTCGGCGATGGCCGCGGAGTCGTGGTGGGAGGCCAGGTCGGCCAGTTCGGGTGAGACCGTGCCGAGAATCTGCCGGAACCGCAGTTCGGCCAGCGGTCCCAGGCGGTCGTAGATCTCCAGGAAGACCCGCTGGGCGCGGGGCCGGTCCCAGTCGGGAGGCAGCAGCTCGGCCGGCAGGTCCGGGTCGGTCTCCGGGAACCGCCGCCAGGCCACCCGGAGTTCGGTGCGGATACGCAGCGCCTCGGCCGGGCTGATCAGACCCGCGGCGAGGCTTTCGAGGACCGGCTCGTAGCGTTCGGTGAAGGCGCGGTACTCCTTGCCCAGCGCCGTCAGGTCGAACGCCGAGACCGGATCGCCCTGCCGCGTCCCCCCGGGTACCGCGGCCGAGCGCAGCACGGTCGCCGTCTCGATGCCCAGCTCCCGCAGCAGGGCCTGCGCGTCCGCGCCGAGGTCGTGCGGCGACACCCACACGCCGTCGTACAGCGCCGCGAACCGCAGCAGCCGCAGCCGGGAGCGCAGCGCGGTGCGCAGTCCCCGGGCCTGTTCGGGGACGGAGAACGCGACGACCGTCCACCGCCCGTCCCACTCGGGCGCGGTCGCGCCGAAGGTCAGCATTCGGTGCGCGCGCTCGACGATCACCTCGGAGGTGCGCGCCGGGATGCCGTACGCCGTGGTGCGTCCGCTGCGCGAGGTGTCCAGGAGTCCGCGGGCCACGAGACGGCGCATCGCGGCCCGCGCGCCGTCGGACGTCACGTCGAAGTCGGCGAGCAGCCTCACCAGGGCGGTGGCGGGGATGTGTTCGTCGCGCCAGTACCAGAAGTCGCCCAGCAGGGAGGTCAGCAGGAGTTGGGGCTCCGCCCCGTTCTGAGCCCGGGGCAGCTCGGCCTTCAACAGGTCCTTGCCCATGGCACCTCGGTTCCTTCGGTGGCCTTCGCGTCGCATCGAAAGTATCGCACGACTCTTGTCATAGGCGACACCTCATGCGACGCTCGGCATCGATACCGACAATGACGCGGATCTCTCCCCATGCAAGGGAACACCTTCATGCGTAACTTTCGAGGCCACCGTCGGTGGCGAACATGTTGCACCCTCACGACCGCGCTCGTCTCCGCCGTGATTCTCGCCGGCTGCGCCGCGGACGAGGAGGAAGGCGTCTCCAAGCCCTCCGTTCCCGAGGTGAAGGCACTCCACGACGCCCTGCCGCAGTCGGTCAAGGACGCCGGCGTCCTGCGGTTCGCGGGTGACTCGCACCCGCCCTTCCGCTCGGTCGGCGCCGACGGCACCGTGACGGGCATCGACACGGACCTGCAGGAAGCACTCGGGCAGGTACTCGGAGTACGCACCGAGATCAGAATCGTGAACAACCTCCCCGCCGCGCTCCAGGGCATGCTCAGCGGGCGCTACAACGGCTTCAACGGACCCGTGCAGGCCACCGCCGAACGCGAGCGCCAGTTCGACACCGTCACCTGGATGACCAGCCGCACGTCCTACGTCGTGCCCAGGACGGGCAAGGCCGGGATCTCCTCCGCCGCCGACCTGTGCGGCAAGCAGGTCGCCGTGGTGAAGGCGAGCATCGTCGAGGGCCAGTTGGAGAAGCTGTCCAAGTTCTGCACCGGGCAGGGCAGGCCGGCCGCCGAGTCGATCGGGCTCGACGACACCAACGCCACCCTGCTCGCCGCGCAGTCCGGCCGCGCCGACGCCGCCGGGATGACCCAGGCCGCCGCCATCGACGTCACCGAGTCCCAGTCGGACAAGTACGAGTACGTCACCCAGACCGAGGAGCAGGGCGCCACCACCGACAACCTCGCCCTCCTCGTGCCCAAGGAGGGCGGGCTCGGGCCGGTGGTCCAGAAGGCGTTCCAGAAGCTCGTCGACAACGGTGAGTACCGGCGCGTCATGGAGCACTGGGGGCTGAAGGACGTGATGGTCGACCGACCCGTCCTGAACATCGCCGGCGAAGAGAGCTGAACCGTGGCCGGACCCATCTCACCGACGGTGAGCAAGAGTTCCACCGACCCGCGGACCGACGACGTCGCCCTGTCCAGGCGGCGCGTACGCCCCTGGCGGGTGGTGGCCGGCGTGCTCCTCGCGCTCGTGGCCGTGCTCCTCGTCCACTTCCTGGTGACCAACCCGCGCCTGGAGTGGGACGTCGTCGCGGAGTACCTCCTCGAACCCTCGGTGCTCTCCGGACTCGGCACCACGGTGTGGCTCGCCGTCGCGGCCACCGTGATCGGCGCCGTGATCGGCGCGATCCTGGCGGCGGCGCAGATGTCCGGGTTCCCGCCCGTCCGCTGGGCCGCCACCCTCTACATCGGCGTGTTCCGCGGCATTCCGCCGCTGGTGCAGCTCATCTTCTGGTTCAACCTCGCCTACCTCCTGCCGCGCATCTCCATCGGGGTCCCCTTCGGTCCCGAGTTCGCCTCCTGGGACGCCAACGAGGTGATCACCCCGGTGACGGCCGCCGTCGTCGGACTGTCGCTCGTCGAGTCCGCGTACATGGCGGAGATCATCCGCGGCGGGCTCCTCGGCGTGGAGCAGGGGCAGCGCGACGCGGCCCGCGCCATGGGTTTCACCCCGGGCCAGACCTTCTTCCGCGTGGTGCTCCCGCAGGCGATGCGCGTGATCATCCCGCCGGGCGGCAGCCAGTTCATCAGCGTGCTCAAGGGAACAGCGCTGGTCTCGGTGATCGCCATGGCCGATCTGCTGCACTCGGTCCAGGTCGTCTACAACCGCACCTACGAGATCGTCCCCATGCTCATCGTGGCCTGCCTCTGGTACCTCGCCGTGGTCACGCTGTTCACCGTCGGACAGCGCTGGCTGGAGCGGCACTTCTCCCGGGGCCACACCACCGGCGGCGCAGCCCGCCGTCCGAAGAAGACCTCTGACGGAGCGTCCGCATGACCACTGAACCCGCCCTGCGCGTGCGGGGCATCCGCAAGAACTTCGGCGACCACGCCGCCCTCGACGGGGTCGACCTCGACGTCGCCGACGGGGAGGTCGTCACCGTCATCGGGCCCTCCGGCTCCGGCAAGTCGACCCTCATCCGGTGCGTGCACCAGCTGGAGACCATCGACTCCGGCGCCATCCACCTCGACGACGAACTGCTCGGCCACGAACGCCACCGCGGCGCCCTGCGCCCGCTGAGCGCCCGCAGGGTCGCCGCCCAGCGCGGGCGGATGAGCATGGTCTTCCAGCAGTTCCACCTCATCCCGCACTTCACCGTGCTGCGCAACATCACCGAGGCGCCGGTGCGCGTCCACGGCCGCTCCCGCGAGGAGGCCGAGACCGAGGCCCGCGCCCTGCTCGAACGCGTCGGCCTCGCCGACCGCGCCGGCCACTACCCGCGCCAGCTCTCCGGCGGCCAGCAGCAGCGGGTCGCGATCGCCCGGGCCGTCGCCGCCCGGCCCCGCGTCATGCTCTTCGACGAGCCCACCAGCGCCCTCGATCCCGAGCTGGTCGAGGAAGTACTGGGCGTGATGCGGCAGTTGGCCGCCGACGGCATGACGATGGTCGTGGTCACCCACGAGATCGCCTTCGCCCGCGAGGTCGCCGACCGCTGCGTGTTCATGGAGGCCGGCCGCATCGTCGAGAGCGGAACGCCCGACGAGATGCTCACCAACCCCCGCACCGCGCGCCTGCGTTCGTTCCTCTCCCGGCACCACGACTCCCGCCGGCGCGACCCCCGCCACGACCCCCGCCACCCCGATCCCCGGCACGGCGACAGCCCCGCCACCCCTCAGGAGACCGTCACGTGATCACCGTTGCCTCGGTCGGGGACCTCATCCTCGACGAGCCCGACCCCGCCTCGTTCCTGGCCCCCTCGGCAGCCCTGCTGAGCGCCGCGGACGTCACCGTCGGGCACGTCGAGGTCCCGCACTCGACCACCACCGTCCAGCAGAGCACCGACGTCCCCGCGCCCCCGGCCGACCCCGCCGCCCTCACCGCCCTCGCCGAGGCCGGCTTCGACGTCGTCACGCTCGCCGGCAACCACATCAACGACGCGGGCGCCGAGGGCGTCGCCGACACCGTCGCCCACGCCCGCCGGGCGGGCCTCGCCACCGCCGGCGCGGGCGCCGACCTCGACGAGGCCAGGACACCGGCCGTCGTCGAACGCGGCGGACTGCGGATCGGCGTCCTCTCCTACAACTGCGTGGGCCCGCGCGAGTCCTGGGCCACCTCCCGCAAGGCCGGCTGCGCCTACGTCCACGTCCTCACCCACTACGAACTCGACCACGCCAGCCCCGGCGGACCGCCGAAGATCTACACCTTCGCCGACCCGGACAGCCTCGCCGCCCTCCAGGACGACGTGTCCCGCCTGCGCGAACGGGCCGACGTCGTCCTCGTCGGCCTCCACAAGGGCGTCGGCCACACCCCCGCCGCCGTCGCCATGTACGAGTCACCGGTGGCCCGGGCCGCCGTCGACGCCGGCGCCGACGCGGTCTTCGGCCACCACGCCCACATCATGCGCGGCATCGAGACCTACCGGGGCCGCCCGATCTTCCACGGCCTCGGCAACTTCGTCACCGTCACCCGCGCGCTGACCCCGGACGCGAGCAGCCGCTCCAGCGCCGAGCTGACCGCCTGGGCCCGGCGCCGCAAGGAGCTGTACGGCTTCGCCCCGGACCCCGGCATGCCCGCCTACCCCTTCCACCCGGAGAGCCGCAACACCGCGATCGCCGTGTGCCGCTTCGACGCCGACGGACTCGTCGAGGCGGCCCTCGAACCCTGCTGGATCGACGACCGGGGTCGCCCCGTGCCCTGCGGCGGCACCGAGGAGGGCCGGCGGGTCACCGACTACATCGAGCACATCACCCGCACCGCGGGACTCAACGGCCGGTTCGTCCGCGAGGACGGCCGCGTACTGATCGAGCTGAACACCGAGAGGGCATCATGAGCGACCAGCCACTGGCCGGACGGACCGTCATCGACCTGACCACCGCGCTGGCCGGCCCCTACGCCACCCTGCTCCTCGCCGGGCTCGGCGCCACCGTCATCAAGGTCGAGAACCCGGCCACCGGCGGCGACTCCTCGCGCAACAACGCGCCCTACGTGGGCGGGGACGGCCTCTCCGTCTCCCGGCAGAACCCCGACGACATGTCGGTCTCCATGCTGGCCCGCGGCCGCAACAAGCAGAGCGTCACCCTCAACCTCAAGGACGAGCGCTCCCGGCGGGTCTTCGCCGACCTGGTGCGCGACGCCGACGTCCTCGTCGAGAACTACAGCCCCGGCGTGACCGGGCGGCTCGGCATCGACTACGCCGCCGTCCACGAGCTGAACCCGCGCCTCGTCTACACGTCCATCACCGGCTTCGGCAGCCAGGGCGGCCCCGGCTCCGGCAAGGCGATGGACTCCATCATCCAGGCGCTGTCCGGCGTCATGCTCACCGCGGGCGAACCGGACGAGGGACCGGTGCGCTTCGGCCTGCCCGTCGGCGACATGCTCGCCCCGCTCTTCGCGGTGATCGGCACCCTGTCGGCCCTCATGCAGGCCGACCAGAGCGGCGAAGGCCAGCATGTCGACGTGTCGATGCTGGGCGCCCTCACCTCCCTGGTGGCGTGCGAGCCCTTCGACGCCTTCGCCGCAGTCGGCATGCCCCAGCGCACCGGCGCCATGGTGCCCCGCCTCGCCCCCTTCGGCATCCTGCCGACCGCCGACGGGCACATCGCGCTCTCCGCGCCCACCGACGCCTTCGCCCACGGCGCCCTGCGCGCCGTCGGCCGCCCCGACCTGATCGAGGACACCCGCTTCCACAGCCGTGACCAGCGGGTCCGGCACGCCGACGAGATCCACGCCCTGATCCGGGAGTGGAGCAGCGCCCGCCCCACGGCCGAGGCGCTCGACGCGTTCACCGAGCACGGCGTGCCGGCGGCCGAGGTGCGCGAACCCCGGGACGCCGTACGGGACCCGCTCGTGCAGCGGCGCGAGGAGGTCGTTCCGGTGGTCCACCCGACGCACGGCCCCGTCGAGGGCCTGGCCACCACCGGCGTCCCCATCCGGTTCTCCGCCGCCCGCGCGGGCTTCGACCGGCCCGCCCCGGCGCTCGGCGAGCACAACGACGCGGTGTACCGCGAGAAGCTCGGCTACAGCCCCGAGGAGATCGCCGAGCTGGCCGCCGAGTCGGTGATCTGATCCCGCCGCACCCGGGTCGCCGCCCCACCGCACACCCGTACCACCTGGAGGAACCCCATGTCCGCTGCCCTCGCGCGGCTCACCTCCCACGGCACCGACCGCCGCGCGGCCGCCGACGAGTTCAGAGCGCGCCACCACGGCGGGGTGATCGGCTACGTCGGCGCCGACGTGCCCGTGGAGTACATCACCGCGGCCGGCCTGCTGCCCCTGCGCCTGTCCGGCACCCCGGGCGCCCCGAGCGCGGCCGGCGACCGCTGCCTCGGCACCGGGCTCGACCCCGCGGCCCGCTCGGTCCTCACCCGCCTGCTCGACGGCGACTTCGGACCCCTGGACGGCGTCGTCGTCTCCCGTGACTGCGAGGCGTCCCTGCGGCTGTTCTACGCACTGCGCGAACTGCGCCGCGTCGACCCGGCCCTGGCCCTGCCACCGGTGCACCTGGTCGACGTACTGCACCTGCCGCACCGCACGACCACCCGCTATGTGCGGGCCAAACTCGGCCAGTTGCGCGCCACCGTCGAGACCTGGGCCGGCCGGTCGATCGGCGACAGCGCGCTCGCCGACGCCATCACCGCCCACGACAGGCTCCGCGAACTGCTCACCGGAGCCGCCGCCCTGCGGCGGTCGCACCCGGCCCGCCTCACCGGCACCCAGGCACTGACCGTCGTGGCCGCGACCACCGCACTGCCCGTCGACCGCGCCACCGCGCTCCTCGAAGCACTGCTCACCGAGGCGGACCAGCTGCCCGAGCACGAAGGACTCAGAGTGTTCCTCACCGGAAGCCCGCACGACACGGACCACGTCTACACCGCCCTGGAGGACAGCGGCCTGCTCGTCGTCGGCGAGGACCACGACTGGGGCGACCTGCTCTTCCTGCGCCGCACCGCCGCCCCCACCGAGGCCGCGCTCGCCGAGCGCTACCAGTACAACGGCCCCGCCGCGCCCCGCGCCTCGATCCGCGCCCGCGCCGCGCACACCCGGCGTGCGGCCCGGGAGTGCGGCGCGCAGGCCCTCGTCAGTTACGCCCGGATACGCGACGACGCCCCGGGCTGGGACTACCCGGCCCAGCGGGAGGCGACCGGGCTGCCGTCCGTGCGGCTGAGCCGGCAGCCGTACGGCGCGCTCGGCGACGAGGCGGCCGAGGCGCTGGCCGCACTGGCGGGACCCCTGCGGGTCCCCGCGGAGCCGGCCCGATGAGCGCCGCCCGACTGGCCTCCGCGTCGGCGGCCACCGCCCACCAGCGGCAGTGGTTCGCCGACCTGCACCAGGAAGTGGCCGCCGGCGGGGACCTCGCCCTGGTCAACGCCGACGCCCCGCAGGAGATCTTCCGCGCCATGGGCATCCCGTACGTCGTCAACCAGTGGTGGTCCTCGATCGTCACGGCCAAACGACGCGCCCAGGACTACCTCGGGCTCCTGCGCGAGCGCGGCTACCCCGACGACAGCGAGCAGTACAGCTCCATCCCCCTGGCCTCGGCCTTCGACCCCGACCCGGCGAACGCGCCCTGGGGCGGCCTGCCCCGGCCCACCATCGTGCTCACGGAGACCACCGGCGACGCCTCCCGCAAGATCTTCGACATCTGGGACACCCAACCGGGCGTCTCCTTCTACCCGTTGGAGAGCGCCGCCGAGAACGACGTCCCCGCCCGCTGGTGGGAACTGATGCCGCGCGACTGGGAACGGGCCGTCGGCAGCGACCGCCTGGACCTGATGACCGGTGAACTCGAAGGACTCATCCGGTTCCTGGAGCAGACCACCGGCCGGGTGTTCTCCGAGACCCGCTTCGCCGAGGTCATGGACCTCGTCAACGAGCAGCAGGAGTGGAACCGCCGCACCCGCGACCTGATCGCCCGCGCCCGCCCCTGCCCGCTGCCGGTCAACGACAGCATCCCCAGCGTGATGATCCCGCAGTGGCACCGCGGCACCACCTGGGCACGCGACGCCGCCCGCGCCTTCCACGACGAGGTCGCCGAGCGCGTCTCCACCGGGGCGGCCGTCTGCCCCGAAGAACGGGCCAGGCTCATGTGGATCGGCCGCGGGCTCTGGTTCGACCTCGACTTCTACCGGCGCTTCGAGCAGAGCCACGGCGCGGTGTTCGTCTGGTCCATGTACCTCGCGATCGCCGCCGACGGCTACCTGCGCTACGGCGGCGACCCGCTGCGCGCCCTCGCCGCCCGCTTCGCCGCCTTCTCCGACCAGCTCTACACCCCGCCCTGGTCGGCCGAGTGGTACGTGAAGGAGGCCCGCCACCACGGCGTCGACGGGGTCGTGCACCTGGTCTCCGAGGACGCGCGCGGCAGTTACTTCACGACCCGCGCCCTGGAGGCCGCCGGCATCCCGGTGCTGGAACTGCACGCCGACAACGTGGACGCGCGCAGCGCCGACGGCGACGCCCTCACCCGCACGGTCGGCGACTGGCTCGACCGGCGCGTGCGCGCCGGTGACTGACCCGGCCGACGCGTCCTCGCCGCCCGCCGACCCGGCGCCCGCCATGCGGACGGTGCTCTCCGGGGCACTGGCCGCACTGTTCGTCGGCTCGCTCACCAACACGATCGTCGGCATCGCGCTGCCGACGATCGCCGGCGAGCTGGGCGGCCAGGATCAGGTGCCGTGGGTGGCGAGCGCGGCCCTGCTCACCATGACGGTCGCGACGCCGCTGTGGGGGAAGGCCGCCGACCGCAAGGGACCCAGGCCGCTGCTCCTGGCCGCGCTCGGCGTCTTCGTCGCGGGCTCACTGGTGGCCGGCTGCGCACCGGAGATGAGCGTGCTGATCGCCGGGCGCGCACTGCAGGGCGTCGGCGCGGGCGGCGTCCTCGCGCTCACCAACGCCCTCGTCGCCGGACTCGTCCCGGCACGCCGACGCGGCCTCTACACCGGCTGGTTCGGCGTGGCGTTCGGCACCGCCTCCGTCGCCGGACCCCTGGTCGGCGGGCTCCTCGTCGGCGTGCCCGGGCTCGGCTGGCGCTGGTGCTTCCTCGGCGTCATCCCCGTCGCCCTGGCCGCCGCCCTGCTGGTGCGGCTCGCACCGCACCGCGTCCCCGACGCCCCTCGCGGCGGCGTCGACGTCCTCGGCGGCGCCCTGCTCGCGGCCTGCGCGTCCACTCTCGTGCTGCTGCTGTCGGCAGGTGGCCGGGCGTGGCCGTGGCCGTCCTGGCCCACGGCCGCGCTCGGCGGCGCGGTGCTCGTGCTGGCAGCGGGATGCGTGCACCGCGAACGCCGCGCCGCCGACCCGATCCTGCCGCCCAGCCTGTTCGCCCGGCCCGGACTCGCCGTGGCCTGCGCGACGAGCTTCCTGGTCGGCGCGGTCATGTTCGGCGGCGTCATCTACCTGCCCCAGTACCTCCAGGTGGTGCGGGGCCACGGGGCCACCGGGGCCGGACTGCTGATGCTGCCCCAGGTCGGCACGATGATCGCGGCCTCCACCCTCTCCGGGTACCTCATCAACCGGACCGGCCGCTGGAAGGTGTTCCCGGTCGTCGGCTGCGCCCTGGTGACCGCCGGCGCCGTCCTGCTGTCGCCGCTCGCGCCGGACACCTCCGCGTGGTGGCTCGCCGGGGCCATGGCCGTCCTGGGCCTGGGCACGGGGCTGACCCAGCAGGTGCTGGTGCTGGTGGCGCAGAACGCCGTCGGCGCCGGCGACGTCGGAGTGGCGGGAGCGGCGGCCACCTTCAGCCGCACGCTCGGCGGTGCGGTCGGCGTGGCCGCGTTCGGCGCGATGATCTCGGCCCGGCTGCGTTCCGGACTCCCCTCCGGCCAGGATCCCGACACTCTGCTCGGCACCCCGGAGCGCGTCGCCGAACTGCCCGCTCAACTCGCCGACTCCGTACGGACCTCCTACACCGCGGGTCTCGCGTCCGTCTTCCTGGTGGCCGTCCCCCTCGCGGCGGCCGCCCTCGCCGCGGTCACGCTGACCCGCGAGACCCCGCTCGACACGCGCCGGTAGCCTTGCCGGCAGTGCGCAAAGGGCCCGCTCGTCCGGCGGGCCCTTCGGTGCGTGCGGCTCAGCCGGAGTACGGCCGGTTGAAGACGGGCGGCCGGTAGCGCACGTAACGGCCGGGGTCCTTCCCGGCCCCGTCCGCCAGCCGGTTCAGGCCGGCCGGCGTGGTCGAGTCCGACCAGCGTCCGGTCGTGAGCCGCTCGGTCATCGCCGTGAGCGCCGCGATCTGCTCGGCGGGCGTGAACGTGCAGTGCCCGACCGTCCGCAGGTAACTCTGGCGCAGCAGCGCCGCCTTGCCGGCCGTACGCACCGCCTCCCCGTACGCCTGCTGCTGGGCGACGGTGGAGATCTGGTCGCCGACCGGACTGACCGTGAGCACCGGGATCTCCAGGTCGCCGTCGAAGACGATGCCCCTCTCCAGGTACGCCACCGAGTGCGGATCGGCCTCGATCCTCGGCGCGCGGGACAGCGCCCCCAGGTCGGCACGGACGTCCAGGCCCGCACGGGCGTACAGCTCCCGGACCGTCCGCCGCTGTTCCGGGGCCGCCGCCGCGAACTGGCGGGCGTAGTCGACGCCCGTGTTCCAGGAGGGGTTGCCGCCCGCCAGCGTCTCGATGGACCGCCGGCTGCTCATGGCCTGGCCGATGTACGGCTGCGAGCCGCCGGAGAGGGCGAGGTACATGCCCTCCTGCACGGCGTCCGCGTCGTCCGGGTCGGGCACGGGCGTCGCCGCGCCGTCCGGGGCCAGGCCCCAGCCCGGCAGCTGGCCGATCGCCGCGGCCAGCCCGATCCGGGCCCGGCCCGCGGGGGTGGCCTGCGCCGAGGCCAGCGCCGACCTCCAGTCCGCGGTGGCCCGTTCGGTGTCCGCGGGGATATCCGTGACGGGCAGCGCGCTGTCGGGGAAGAGCAGGTTCTTCAGCGTGAAGACCGTGTCGAGTTTCTGGTTCCACTGCCCCACGGCGCCGCCGAGGCCGCCGCAGAAGGGCACGGCGGCGTCGAAGGCGTCCGGGTGGACCTGCGCGACGCCCGCCGACACGAAACCGCCCATCGAGCGTCCGGAGGCGATGGCCCACCGGGCAGGTCCGACGGCCTCCTCGAACTTCCCCAGCGCGGATGCCTGGTTGTCGATGGCGTCGGCGATGCGCCAGCCCGTGACGTCGCGGGTGGTGCCGCCCACGGCGTAACCCCGCCCGGTGAGTTCCGCGGTCAGCGGCTCGTCGGCGGCGCGGCTCACGAAGTCGAGGTCGACGACCACGATGCCGTTCCAGCGGTCGGGCACCACGAACCGGTACGGCGTGCCGTCGGCCAACTCGCCGCCGGTGCAGGTCACGTGAACAGGGCTCCCTTCGGGGCACGGTCCGGTGCCGCGCGGCGCGGCACCCGCCGCCGGGGCGGCGAGCGCCGCCACCCCGACGACCGCGAGGCACACCGCGACGGCATCGCGCAGTACTCGTGTCCGCCCGGTCCGTCCCGTCCGTCCCGTCCTCCTCGTCGGCACGGCGCTCACCGCGCGACCGGGAGGACGACCGACGACGCCCGGGCCGGCTCGCGGTGCACGGTGTACACGGGAGCCGGGCTCACCTCGGTGCGGTCGCTCTCGCGCACGTCGGCCCCGGTGACGGTCACCCGCAGCCGGTGCCCGGCGGGCACGACCGAGGACAGGGGCAGCATGTCGAAGTCGACACGCTCCGCGCGGCCCTCGGGCATCGCCTCGGCGTCCTCGGCGTTGCCCCGGTGCCACGGCGTGTCGAGCACGTCGTAGGGCGCCCGCTGCGTGCCGCGCAGCGCCAGCCGGAGCCGGCCGTCGGTGAGGATGCGCACGGTGCCGTCCGGGGCGACGTCGGACAGGTAGGCGAAGACGTTGCCGTCGGGCGCGGTGGAGGACAGGCGCAGCGAGACCTCGGGATGGCCGGTGAGTTCGACGTCGTCCTTCAGCGGAGCCGTCGTCCAGGTCAGCCCCTTCTCGTCCTGCGGGCAGGTCTGTTCCTGGTCGATCGGACCGGGGCAGCTCACCGAGTAGTCGACGGGGTAGGCGTCGCCGCCGCCCTTCCCGTGCGGCCGGGAGCGGCCCAGAGTGCCGTCGTTGACCGAGTCGACCGTGCCGCTCGTGCCGCCGCCGAGGTAGTAACGCGTCGGGCGGGCGGACGGCTTCGGCGGCCACTGCCGGGCGTCGCGCCACTGCCCCGTGCCGTCGGAGGAGCCGGTGTAGTAGTGCACCTCGGGCTCCCGCATGATGCCGTTGTCCACGCCCTTGAGCCAGTGGTCGAAGAACCGGTGCCGCTCGGCGACGATGTCGAAGCCCTGGTTCTCGCAGTGCAGCCACGGGCCGACGAGGACCTTGTGCGGGTTGCTGAGCGTCGCCGCGCTGACCAGGCTCTCCTTGCGGAAGTCGTCGTCCCAGCCGTCGTAGCTGTAGATGGGGACGCCGGAGCGCTCGATGGCGTCCTTGTAGGTGGCGACGCTGTACTCGGGCCACGGCTGTGTACCGACCGAGGCGACCTCGCTGTCCCGGTAGGGCGCCTTGCGCCACATGTCCCGCAGCGAGGTGTTGGCCTGGTGCTGCTCCACCGCCTGCCGCAGCAGGGCGCCGTCGGCGTCCGCGTCGACGGGGAGGTTGCGCAGGTCCTCCTCGCGGGTGCGGTTGGGGCCGACGCCCCAGTTGGCCCGGATGCCGCCGCGCTGGAAGGCGTCGTACTTGTGGAACGAGTAGTTGCCCGCGAAGACGGCCTTGAGGTGGGGCGCCCCCACGGTCGCCGCCTGCATCGCGGCGTCGCCCGTGTTGGAGCAGCCGAACACGCCGACCTGGCCGTCGCTCCAGGACTGCGCGGCCAGCCACTCGGTGACGTCGTACGCGTCGGAGGCCTCCGTGCGGGAGTGGTAACCCGTCATCGTGCCGAAGGAGGCGCCGTTGCCGCGGCGGTCGACGAAGGCCACCGTGTAGCCGTACCTGGTGAGTTCGGCCATGCCGCTGGTGACACCACGCAGGTCGACCGCGCCGTCCCCGGCCCGCGAGGCCCGGCTGAGCTGGTGCTCCCAGACGACGGGGAAGGGCCGCTCGACCGCCTTGCCGTCGACGGCCGGGCGGTAGAGATCGACGGCGAGGCGGGTGCCGTCGCGCGTGGGCAGGTACTGCGAGGTGCGCACCCACTCGTCGTAGAGCACGGGCGAGTAGCCCGCGTACTCCCCGGGCCGCGACACCCGTTCGGGTCCGCCGGATCCACCGGCCGCGGCCGGCCCTCCGGCCGTGGCGGTGATCAGGAGCGCCGCGAGCACAGTCGTCACACGTTTCAGTCGCACTGTCCGACCTCTCTGTCGGGGACGCCGAGAACCGGTGCGGGTCTCAGGCGTGGAACGCCCGCAACAGAATGGTCTTCAGGTGAGTCGACCGTCAATAATGGTGTCGCCTATTTCTGAGTGGGATGGATGGATGTGTGTTGCGCTGCAAGCCGAAACGCGCTGCGCTGACTGTTCTTTATGGTGGTGAGCCATCCACGCGGGACAGTTCATAGACCCATCGTGAGCGAACATGTTGCCTGTGTCGGAGCGAGAGTCAGTCGCACAGCACCCTGCGGACGGCGCCGCGCAGCCAGTGGTGTGCGCCGTCGGCGGTGTGCCGGGGGTGCCAGGCCATGCCGATGGCCACGGGCGGCAGCGCCAGCGGGATGTCGAGGAGGCGCAGGCCCAGGGCCGAGGCCTGCTCGGTGAGCGGACTCGGCGGGGCCCCCGCGCCCTCCGGCACGGCCGGGACCAGGGCGACGGCATCGGTGCGGGCGGCGAGGGACAGCGCGGCCAGGTGGCCCGGCAGGACGACGGCGACCCGGCGGCTCAGGCCGTGTTCGGCCAGAGCGACGTCGACGGGGCCGTCGAACCTCCCGCGACGGCTGACCGCGACGTGCTCGGCTGCCGCGAACCGGGCCGGGGTCATGGGCCCCTCGGTGAGCGGGTGGCCGGGCCGGACGGCCGCCGTCATCCGCAGGGCGACGAGGTCCTCGACCCGGGTCTCCGGATCCACGTGGTCGATCGCCCCGACTTCGAGGTCGACCCGGCCGTCCCGCAGGGCCGGTCCGGCCTCCAGCTCCTCGGCCCGGAACCGCAGCGACACCCCGGGCGCCTCGCGTGCGGCCAGGGCCAGCAGACCGGCGGCGAGGGCGGCGCCGACCAGGTCGGCGGTCTGGAGTGTGAAGGTGGAGCGCAGCGTGGCGGGGTCCACGCCGGCGGCCGGCGTCAGGAGGGCGCCGAGCCTGCGCACCACGGAGGCCGCCTCGTCCCGCAGGGCGAGGGCACGCGGGGTCGGCACCATGCGCTGCCCGGCCCGGACCAGCAAGGGGTCCTGGAGAAGACGGCGCAGCCGGCCCAGGGTGCGGCTCATGGCCGCGGGGGAGGTGTGCAGGCGGGCGGCGGCCCGGGTGACGCTCTGCTCGGCGAGCAGCACGTCGAGAGCGACGACGAGGTTGGCGTCGATGACCGGCGACACCGGTTCCACGCTGTTCACCAGCATCATTCCATTCGTGACAACAATCCCTTGCTGAAGTTCCCATTGTGGCAACACCTCGCGGCTCCACAGGATGAGGGCTCATCGAAACGGCACGGACCAACGAGGTGTTCATGATCGTCATCACTGCTCCGACCGGGAACGTCGGCCGTCGGCTGCTGCCGCTGCTCCTGGACTCCGCCCCCGCCCGCGGCGAGGCACTGCGCGTGATCGTGCGCGACCCGGCACGGCTCCCCGACGCGGTGCGCGAGCGCGTCGAGGTGGTCACCGGCTCGCACGGCGACCCCGCGGTCGTCGACCGGGCCTTCGACGGCGCCGACGCCGTCTTCTGGCTGGTCCCGCCGGACTCCTCCCGGACCCCGGACGAGGCGTACCTGGAATTCACCCGCCCCGCCGCGAACGCGCTGGCCGCGCACGGCGTCGGCCACGTGGTCGGCGTCTCCGCCCTCGGCCGCGGCACCCCGGTCGCCGGCCGCGCCGGACTCGTCACCGCCTCACTCGCCATGGACGACCTCCTGGCGCGCTCCGGCGTCGCCTTCCGCGCGCTGGCCTGCCCGTCGTTCTTCGAGAACCTCCTGGAGGACGCCGACGCCATCCGGGACGAGGGCCGGTTCACCGACACCGTCGACGCCGACCGCAAGGCCCCCCTCGTGGCCGTCGCGGACATCGCCGCCGTCGCCGCCGGGCTCCTGCTCGACCGGTCCTGGAAGGGCACCGGCAGCGTCCCGGTCCTCGGCCCGCAGGACCTGTCGCCCAACGACCTGGCCCGCATCATGACCGAACAGCTCGGACGCCCCGTCCGCTACGAGCGCCAGGCGCTCGCCGACCTGCGTGCGGCCCTCGCCGGCCACGGCCTCGACAAGACGTTCGTGGAAGGCGTCGTCGACATGAAGCGAGCCAAGGACGACGGCCTCGACGCGGGTGTCGCCCGGACCCCGGACACCGCCACCCCGACCACCTTCGCGCACTGGGCCGCCGCAACCCTCAGGCCCGCGGTCCTCGCCGGGACCCGATGAAGCCCCGTCCGGACAGCCCCACTGCGCCGGCCCCCCTCCACCCAGGACAGGAAGCAACCATGCCCGCAGAGACCGCCCAAGCACCGGTCACCGCGTTCATGCTCGTCAAGACCACGCCCGAATGGCTCGCCATGACGGTCGAGGAGCGAGTGCGCGCCTTCACCACCGAGGTCGTCCCCGCCGTCGAGGCCGGGACCACCGGTGTCCGGTCGCGCTTCTACGACACGGAGTTCTACTCCGCCCGGGTCACCGACGTCTGGGTCTGGGAGGCGGAGGACCACCGCGCCTACCAGCTCCTCGTCGACGCCCTGCGCGAAACCCCGTTCTGGGACCGGTACTTCGAGGTCGTCGACCTTCTCGTCGGCACCGAGAACGGCTACGCGCGCACCTACGGGGTCGAGGCGGTCACCAGCATCTCGACCTGAACCCCGGCGGCCCGCCCGCACGGGACCGGGTCAGTGCGCCGGCTGCCAGGGGGTGCCGTACTTCCGCGCCAGCGCGGTGGCCTCGGCCGGTGTGAGATGGCGTACCGGCTGCTCTCCCAGGAGCAAAAGGAGCGCCGAGGCCTCCTCCACCTCGATCGCGGCCTCGGTCGCCGCCCGCAGGGACGTGCCCGCGACGACCGGACCGTGGTTCTGCAGCAGCGCGGCGCGGCACGGGAAGGTGAGCAGCTCCAGGTCCGAGGCCTGGGCGGGGTCGCCGGGCGGGGCGTAGGGGAGCATCGGTATCTGGCCCACCCGCATGACGAAGTACGGCGTGATCGGCGGCAGTGCGCTGCGCTCGGACCAGGGGGCGCGGCAGGAGACCGCGGCGGCGTGCCGGGAGTGCAGGTGGACGACCGCGCGGGTGGCGTGCTCACGCCGGTAGAAGGCCAGGTGGAGCGGGTACTCCTTGGACGGCGCCGGGCCGTCGAGGTGGTTGCCGTCGAGGTCGAGCACCGACAGGCCGGCGGGGTCCAGCGCCGCGAGGTCCGTGCCGGTCGGGGTGACCAGGACGCGGTTGCCGTCCCGGGCGCTGATGTTGCCCGAGGAGCCGGGGCTCAGCCCGAGCCCGGCCAGGTGGGCCGCCGCCGCGACGAGTTCGTGTTCGAGGGCGGTCATACGAGCTGCTCCCATGCCTGCGTGAAGATGTCGGTGCCGCCGAAGTTGCCCGACTTGAGGGCGAGGTCGACGGTGTGGGCGGTGCCGGTCGGGCACACCTCGGTACGGGCCCAGGCGACGCCCGGGGCGATGGGCGCCCCGATGGCGAGCGTGCGGGCCCGCAGTGCCGTGACGACCGCACCGGACGTCTCTCCGCCCGCCACCAGGAGCCGGCGCGCCCCGGCGTCCACGAGTGCCGTCGCGCAGGCGGCGAGAGCCCGTTCCACCAGTGACGAGGGCGGCTCCGTTCCGGGCGGGGTGTCGGTCTCGACGTCCTCGGGCGTGGCGACGGCGTAGATCAGGGGCGGTGTGGCGGGGTCGCCCTCCCAGCACTCGCGCACGAACGCGGTCAGGCCGTCCACCGCACTGTCGAAGTCGGCGCGCAGCCGGGCCAGGTCGAGCCGCCGGTGCGGCAGGCTGCCCAGCGCGTCGGCGACCTGCGCGCGCGTGGCGGCGGAGGCGCTGCCCGCGAGGACCACCCCCGCGTCCCCCGGACGCGACGCGGGACGGGCGCGGGCCTGGTCGGGATGCGGGCCGGTCAGGCCCACGGCGAGCCCGGCGGCGCCGGTCACCAGGCCGAAGTCCTCGGTGGCGGCGGAGACGGTGCGCAGGTCCTCGTCGTCGACGGCGTCCACGACGGTGAGCGCGTCGGCGTGGGCCGCTTCGCCCAGGGCCGCGCGGAGGGCGTCCGTGCCGGCCCGCACCGCGTCCAGGCCGACACGGGTGACCGCGTGGTCCGTCTGCGGGCGCAGCAGCCGGTCGACGCGGGAGTCGAGCATCGGCGTGAGCGGATGGTGGCGCATGGGGCTCTCGTCGAGCAGGTCGTCGTGGACGAAGAGCCGCCCCCGGTACACCGTCCGCCCGGTTGCCGGGAAGGACGGCACGACCACCGTGCGCCGCTCGCCGAGCTCCGCCAGCAGGGCGTCGGTCACCGGTCCGATGTTGCCGCGGGGTGTGGAGTCGAACGTCGAGCAGTACTTGAAGTAGAAGCGCCGGCAGCCGATCGCCCGCAGGGCGCGCAGTGCCCTCACCGAGTCCTCCACCGCCTCCGGCACGGGCGCCGTTCTCGACTTCAGGGCCACCACGACGGCGTCCGTGTCCGCCCACCTGCCGGACGCGTCCGACTCCGCGGCGGAGTCGGAGCCCGCAGGTGAGTCGGAGTCCGCGGGGGAGGAGACCGCGTCGGCGCCGACCGCGACCACGGTCCGGAAACCGCGGGCGACCAGCATCGTCGCAAGGTCGGTCGCGCCGGTGAAATCGTCTGCGATGGCCCCGAGGGTCGGCATCAAGTGCTCCTGCGTTGCTGTCCGGGTTCCTGGTGCGGCCGACGGCCACCCGTGATGATCTGTGAAATTATGTTACCAGACTTTACCCAGATGGGATCTGGTGATACACGTTGTTCATTCGCTGCTTCTAGAACGCGCGTCCCACAGCACTCCAGTCGCCCGTCGACCGCGTGAGAAGCCCCAGTCACGACCTTGCGCGCTCATTCAGGAGGGCCTCATGAACCTGCATCACTTGTTCGCCGACAGCGGCGGCCGGACGGTGCGGTACGCACTGTCCGGGGCCGGTGGCGGATTCGCGCGCACCCTCCTGGCCCAGAGCCGCCGGCTGCCCGGGCTCGTCCCGGCGGTCCTGTGCGACCGCGACCTGCCCAGGCTGCGCGCGATGCTGGACGGACTGGGATACGACGCCGCGCTGCCGGCCGAGTGCCCCGACGCCACCGCCGTCGCGGAGACCGTCGCGCGCGGCGGCATCGCCCTCGTCGCCGACGCCGCCCTGCTGACCGCGGCGCCCTGGGACATCCTCGTGGAAGCGACCGGCAGCCCCGCGGACGGTCTCGCCATGGCCGAGGCGGCGCTGGCCGCCGACCGCCATGTCGCGATGGTGAGCAAGGAGGTCGACTCCGTCGCCGGGCTCCACCTCGCCGACCTCGCCGCCGCCCGCGGCCTCGTCTACACCACCGCCGACGGCGACCAGCCCGCCAACCTCATCGGCCTGGTGACCTGGGCCGAGCTGCTCGGGCTCGACATCGTGGCGATCGGCAAGTCCACCGAGTACGACCTCGTCCTCGACCCCGAGGCCGGGACCGTCACGCAGCTGGACACCACGGTGCCCGCCCCTCAGCTCGCCGGGCTGCTCACCCTCGGCGACGACGTGCGCGCCACCCTCGACGCGCGGGCCGCGGCCGTCGCCGACCTGCCCACCGGAGCCACCGCCGACTACTGCGAGATGGCCGTCGTCGCCAACAACACCGGCTTCGGCCCGGACACCGAACGCCTGCACTACCCCGTCGCCCGCATCGCCGAACTCGCCGACGTCTACCGCCCCCGCGAGGAGGGCGGCCTGCTCGCCCGCGACGGAGTCGTGGACGTCTTCAGCGCCCTGCGCCTGCCCGGCGAGGCCTCCTTCGCCGGCGGCGTCTTCGTCGTCGTGCGCACCGACGACCCGGTGACCTGGGAGACCCTGCGCGAGAAGGGCCACGTCCTCAGCAAGGACGGCAAGTACGCCGCGATCTACCTGCCCTACCACCTGATGGGCGTCGAGACCCCGGTCAGCCTGCTGTCCGCGGTGCTGCACCACCGCCCCTCCGGCGGCACCGACCCCCGCTCGTACGCTGTGCTCGCCGGCCGTGCCCGCACCGACCTGCCCGCCGGGACCGCCCTCGCCATGGGCGGCCACCACCACGACGTCACCGGCGTCCAGGCCGTCCTGCTGCGCGGCGAGGAGGCGCCCGACGACATCGCGCCCCTCTACCTCGCCGCCCACGCCACGCTCGCCCGGCCGGTCGCCGCCGGCGAGCCGATCCGGGTGGCCGACCTGGCCGACCCGGACCCGGGGCTGCTGGGCGCCTGGCGGGCCGGACGCGCCTCGCGCGGCTTCCCGGCCGGCACGGAAGGAACACCCGCCGCATGAGTACCGACCTCCAGCACCTCCTGCTCGGGGCCGCGGCCGTCGTCGTCCTGGTCCTGCTGATCACCAAGACCAAGCTGCACCCCTTCCTCGCGCTCGCCCTCTCCGCCCTCGGGCTCGGCGTCGCGTCCGGCATCGCCCCGGTGCGTGCCGTCGAGGCCTTCCAGGACGGCTTCGGCGACACGCTGGGCGGCAGCGGTCCCACCATCGGTCTTGGCACCCTGCTGGGCGGCATACTGCTCGGCTCCGGCGGCGCCGACCGCATCGCCACCGTGTTCATCGGCTCCCGGCCGGTGAAGTGGATCCCGGCGGCCATCACCGCCGCGGCCCTGCTGATCGGCATGCCGCACCTGTTCGACGTCAGCTTCGTCATGCTGGTGCCGCTGGTGTACACCGTCGCCAAGCGCAGCAACACCCACCTGCTCTGGGTGGGCCTGCCGATGGCCGCCGGCCTGTACGTCTCGCACGGCCTGCTGCCGCCCCACCCCTCGCCGACCCTGGCCGTCTCCGCCTACGGTGCCAACACCGGCCTCACCATCCTGTGGGGCCTGGTCATCGGCATCCCGATGGCCGTGCTCACCGGACCGGTGCTGACCAAGGTCATCAGCCGCTGGTTCGGCCCCGCGCCCGACCTCGACCGCGGCCCGGTCCAGTCCGTCAGCACCGAGCCGGAGCACCGGCGCAAGCCGGCCTCCTTCACCCTCGCGCTCATCACCGTGCTGCTCCCGCCGGGCCTGATGCTCATCGGCACCCTGGGCACCGCCAACACGGCCGAGGGCACGCTGCCGTACCAGTTCTTCGACGCCTGCAACTCCTCCGTGCTGTCCCTGCTGGCGGCCGTGATCTTCGCCTTCTTCGCCCTCGGCGTACGGTCCGGCTTCGGCCTCGGCCAACTGCAGAAGATGGCGTCCAAGGGACTGGCTCCGGTCGGCGCGATCATCCTGATCCTCGGCGCCGGCGGCGGTTTCAAGGCGATGCTGACGGAGACCGGGATCGACCAGCTCATCTCCGACTACGCGGTGGACTGGGCGATACCCCCGCTGCTGCTCGGCTGGCTGGTCGCCGCCCTGCTGCGGATCTGCCTCGGCTCGGCGACCGTCGCCACCGCCGCGGCCACCGCCATCGTCGCGCCGCTGCTCAGCGCCTCGCCCGGCACCTCGCCGGAACTCATGGTGCTGGCCACGGCGTCGGGAGCGGTGATGCTCTCCCACGTCAACGACTCCGGGTTCTGGCTCTTCAAGGAGTACTTCCAGCTGTCGGTGGCGCAGACCTTCCGCACCTGGACGCTGATGCTGTCCATCCAGTCGCTGATCAGCCTCGGCGGCGTGCTGCTGCTCAGCACCGTCGTGCACGGCTGACCCCGCGTGCCGGTGGTGGTCCGTCCGGGGCCACCACCGGCATGATCATCGGCTAACGTCAACACGGTCGAAGGGAGACCGGACCATGACCTCGGACGGCGAGCACCCCCCGCTGATCCCCGATCAGCGCCGCGAACAGCTGCTCAAGCACCTCAGGCGCGACGGCGTGCTCAGCGTGCAGCAGATCACCCGGCTGCTCGGCGTCTCCCACATGACCGTGCGCCGCGACATCGCCGAACTCGAACGCGGCGGCCTGGTGTTCTCCGTCCCCGGCGGAGTCCGCATCGCCAGCACCATCAGCAGCGAACCGGGCTTCCTCGACAAGTCGGAGGTCGAGCAGCCGCAGAAGCAGGCGATGGCGGCGGAGGCCGCGCGCCTGGTCCAGGACGGCATGACCGTCTACCTCGACGCCGGCACCACTCTGCTCGCCATGGCGCCCGCACTCGCCCGGCTGCCGCACCTCACCGTGGTCACCAACGACTTCACCACCATCGGCCGGCTGATGGACGCCGAGAACCTGGAACTCGTGCACGTCGGCGGCCGCGTCGACGTCTCCAACCGCTCCAGCGTGGGCCGCCTCGCCGCCGACACCCTGCGCCGGCTCGCCCTGGACGTCGCCTTCATCAGCACCAGCTCCTGGGACCTGCTGCGGGGCACGACCACTCCCTCGGAGTCCAAGGTGGACGTCAAACAGGCGGCCATGGCCTCCGCCGCGCACTCGGTGCTGGTGGCCGGCTCCTCCAAGTACGGCACCTTCGGCCGCTACCGTGTCGCGCCGCTGACGGCCTTCGACACCATCGTCACCGACGCCGACCTGACGGATGCCGCGGCGGAGGGCATCCGGGCCGGCGGCTCCTCCCTCGTTCTGGCGCGGCCCTGACCAGCGACAGCAGGAGCGGGCAGCAGGAACGACCAACGTGAGCCGGCGACAGGAACGGCAACAGAGAAGGCAGAAGGAACACTCTCCTCCCGCCACTCTCAACCTATAGCGCACGGGGGGCCTTGCGGCAAGGGCCCGTCCGTGGCGCAGAATCGTCGCCCTCGGCCGCCGCCCGCGCACGGCGGGCGGCCGCACCTGACGATTCCGCACCATGGGGGACTCATGATCGACGTGCTCGTCGTCGGCGCCGGACCGACCGGCCTGATGCTCGCCGGTGAACTGCGCCTGCACGGCGTACGGGTTCGGGTGCTGGACAAGGAGACCGAGCCGACGCGGGTGGTGCGCTCACTGGGCCTGCACGTGCGCAGCATCGAGGTGATGGACCAGCGCGGCCTGCTGGAGCGCTTCCTCGCCCACGGCCGGCGACACCCCGTCGGCGGGTCCTTCGCCGCGATCGACAAGCCCGCGCCGCGGGAACTGGACACCGCGCACGGCTACGTCCTCGGCATCCCGCAGCCCACCACCGAGCGCCTGCTCGCCGAGCGCGCCACCGGACTCGGCGCCGAACTCGCCCGCGGCCGCGAGCTGGTCGCGCTCGGCCAGGACGACGAGGGGGTGACCGCCGGACTCGCCGACGGGACCCGGCTGCGCTCCCGCTACCTCGTGGGCTGCGACGGCGGCCGCAGCACGGTGCGCGGACTGCTCGGCGTCGGCTTCCCCGGCGAACCCTCGGGCACCGACACGCTGATCGGCGAGATGCGCGTGAGCGCGGACCGGGAGACGGTGGCCGCGCTGGTGACCGAGATCCGCCGGACCCACAAGAGGTTCGGTGTCGGGCCCGTCGGGGACGACGTGTACCGCGTGGTCGTGCCCGCCGACGGCGTCGCCGAGGACCGGTCGGCCCCGCCGGCCCTCGCGGAGTTCAAACGGCAGCTGAGGGCCTGCGCGGGCACCGACTTCGGCGTGCACTCGCCGCGCTGGCTGTCCCGGTTCGGCGACGGCACCCGGCTGGCGGAGCGGTACCGGACCGGCCGGGTGCTGCTGGCCGGAGACGCCGCGCACACCCACCCGCCCGTCGGCGGACAGGGTCTCAACCTCGGCGTCCAGGACGCCTTCAACCTCGGCTGGAAGCTGGCCGCCGAGGTGAACGGCTGGGCGCCCGGGGGACTGCTGGACACCTACCACGCGGAACGGCACCCGGTCGCCGCCGACGTGCTGGAGAACACCCGGGCCCAGATGGAGCTGCTGTCCACCGGGCCCGGCCCCCGTGCGGTGCGCCGGCTGCTGGCGGAACTGATGCGGTTCGAGGACGTCAGCCGCCACCTGACCGAGAAGGTCACCGCGCTGGACGTCCGTTACGACTTCGGTGCCGGACACGCACTGCTGGGCCGCAGGATGCGCGACGTCGAACTGGGCCGGGGACGCCTGTACGACCGGATGCACTCCGGCCGGGGACTGCTCCTGGACCGCACCGGCCGGCTGTCGGTGACGGGGTGGTCGGACCGGGTCGACCACGTCGTCGACGAGGACCCGGAGGCGGCCGTGCCCGCGCTGCTGCTGCGGCCGGACGGCCACGTGGCCTGGGCCGGCGACGGCCAACGGGAGCTGGACGAGGGGCTGGACGAAGGGCTGGCGCGGTGGTTCGGCGCGGCCGGCGGCCGGCCCGCGCCGCACGGGCCCGGTGACACCGTCACACCAGGGGCTCGTCGGTGACGTGGAGCAGCCGGGGCGGTGCGGCGGCGGGTTCGGGCAGGAGCAGGGGCGCGTGGCCCGGGGTGAGGGAGCCGAGCAGTGTCGCCCGGCGCGCCCCCGTCCCCGAAGGGACCGCGCCGGGCAGCCCGTTGACCGTCAGGAAGCCCAGCAGGGCGAAGGCCAGCGCCTCCTTCGCATCCGGGGGCAGCCCGAGCGCGTCGCTGGATCCGAGCGGTACGCCGGGCAGTTCCCCGGCGAGCATGTTCATCAGCACGGGATTGTGCGCGCCGCCGCCGGAGACGACGAGCCGCGTGACTCCGTGCGCACGACAGGCGTCGGCCACCGTGACGGCCGTGAGGCGCGCCAGGGTCGCCAGCACGTCGTCGGGCTCGGGTACGGGCGCCGCGGCGAGCGCGTCCAACAGGTAGGGCAGGTGGAAGAGTTCCTTGCCGGTGCTCTTGGGCGCCGGCCTGCGGTAGTACGGGTCGGCCAGCAACACCCGCAGCAGCGCCTGGTCCACCCGGCCCGCCGCGGCCCGGCGCCCGCCCTCGTCGTACTCGCAGGCACCGCCGGTGAAGTGCCGTACGGCGGCGTCCATCAGGGCGTTGGCGGGCCCGGTGTCGAACGCCGACGGCGCCGTGCCGGGGGCGACGACGGTGACGTTGGCGATGCCGCCCAGGTTGAGGGCCGCGGGGACGCCGGGCAGCGCGGACAGGGCCAGCACGTCGGTCATGGCCACCAGCGGAGCACCCTGGCCGCCGGCCGCGACGTCGGCGCTGCGCAGGTCGGAGACGACGGGCAGACCGGTCGCCTCCGCGATCCACGCGGGCCGGCCGAGTTGCAGGGTGCCGCGGACGGTGCCCTCCTCGACCCAGTGGTACAGGGTCTGCCCGTGGGAGACCACCAGGTCGGCGGTGCCGTCGCACAGTTCCCGCACGGCCCGCACCGCCACCTCGGCGAAGGCCTGCCCGACGCCGGTGTCCAGCTCGGTGACGGCCCGGACCGTCGTGGCGGACGGCGGCAGAGCGCCCGCGATCAGGTCGCGCAGGCGGCCCGGGTAGGGCGCGGAGAGGTGGCCGAGCGGGCGCATCCGCAGGACGTCGCCCGCGAGCACGAGGTCCGCGGCGGCCGCCTCGACGGCGTCGTAGGAGGTGCCTGACATCAGGCCGATCACACGCAATGGCTTCTCCTGCCGGAGGTCGGGCGGGGGCCTGGTCACTTCCCGTCGGCCGACGAGGCCGACAGCCGGTCCGGCCCAACAGTCGGTTCCTCGTCCCGCGGAGCGGCGTCCCGCGGTTCGGGCGCCCGGTGGAACAGGCTCAGCACCCCGCCGACCACGAGGGTGATCAGCACACCGATGGGCACCAGCCACTGCGCCGCGATCGCCTGCGGCACCGCGGTCCCGCCGCTCGTGACGTCGATCTTCACCGCGCGCACGATGTAGGTCATCACCCCGAGGGTGACCAGGAAGGCCACGATCGAGTCGGTCTCGTTCGCGCGGCTCACCAGCCGCCCGAGGAGGAAGGCGCCGAGCAGGGCTCCGTAGGTGTAGCCGGCGATGGTCAGACCGGTCAGGTACACGTTGCCCGTGCTCTCGCTGAACGCGCAGGCGAAGACCGCCATGAGCGTCGCCCACACCAGGGTCGTCCAGCGGGCGAGCCTGAGCAGGAACTCCTCGGACGGCGTGGTGCGGAAGAAGCTGTGGATGATGTCGGCGACCGTCGAGTTCGACATGGAGTTCAGCGCCGACGACAGCGAGCCCATCGCGGCGCCCAGGATGCCTGCCACCAGCAGTCCCGACACCACGACGGGCAGCCCGTGCAGGATGAAGTCCGGGTAGAGGTTGTCCGAGCTGGACAGCCCCAGCTCCGAGAAGGACTTGCCCTGGTTGTACGACCACAGCAGCGCGCCGACCAGGGAGAAGGCCGCGAACTGGATGGTCACGAAGACACCGGAGGCGATCATGGCCTTCTGGCCCTCGCGCAGCGTCCGGGTCGCCAGCACACGCTGGACGATCAGCTGGTCGGAGCCGTGCGAGGCCATGGCGAAGATGGCGCCGCCGACGATGGCGGTGGGGAGGGCGAACGGGCTGGTGAGGATGTGGGCCGGGTCGAAGTCGGTGTCGAAGAGCGCGAACCGTCCGGCGTCCAGGGCGCGCGCGTAGCCCTCCCCGCCGACGTGCGCGGACAGCACCGCGACGGCCAGGACCGCGCCGCCCAGGTAGAGCACCATCTGGATGGCGTCGGTCCAGATGACCGCCTTGATGCCGCCCAGGTAGGTGTACACCACGGTGATCAGCGTGAGCACGATGATGATCACCCGGTAGCTCGCGTGCACGCCGAACTCGTCCAGCAGCAGCTTGATCGGGATGGCCGACGCGAACAGCCGGACACCCTCGGCCAGGAGCCGGGTGAAGACGAAGGTCACCGAGGCGAGTCCCTGCAGCTTCAGCCCGAAGCGGTCGCCGAGGTACTGGTAGGCGCTGACGAATCCGCCGCGCTTGTAGAGCGGGATCAGGACCGTGGCGACGACGACGCGTCCGACGACGTAGCCGAGGGCGAGTTCGACGTTGCCGAAGGCCTGGCCGCTGTAGGCGCCGCCGGGAACGCTGATCACCGTCAGCACACTCGTCTCCGTGGCGACGACCGAGAAGGAGACGGTCCACCACGGCATGTGGCCCTCGCCGACGAAGTAGTCCTTCGACGACTTCTGCCGGCCTGCCTTCCGCAGGCCGATCCAGGCGATCCCGATCAGATAGACCACGATGACCACGAGGTCGAGCTGGCGCACACTTGCTCCTAGTCACGGGCCGGTGGGGTCGCCGGCGTGGGGAGAGGCGGTCCGAGTATGGGAACGCCCTCCTCCGGATGTCAACAAGTGACGTGCGGTGAGGCGGTACGTAAATTTTTGACCAACCAGGGTCGCCCCGTTAACGTGTGCGCACCACACCCAGGAGGGGCCATGGTCCGTCAGCCGCCGTCCGGTCCGCCGGACCAGTCCGCCCACGACGCCCCGCCCGCCGACATCCTGGCGCGCGTCCGGGCCGCCCGGCCCTCCCTCGCCCCCTCGGAACGCCGGGTCGCCGACGCCGTGCTGGCCGACCCCGGGCAGGTCGCGGAGCTGTCCATCAACGCGCTGGGGGAGCGGGCGAGCACGTCGGCGGCGACCGTGATGAGGTTCTGCCGCACCATCGGCACCGGCAACTACCCGCAGCTGCGCCTGGCGCTGGCCGCTGCCGCAGCCCGCGAGCACGCCCGGGGCGGCGAACGCGCCACGCAGGGCGCCGACATCAGCCCGACGGACCCGCTGGACCGGATAGTCGACAAGATCATCTACAACGAGGTCCGGGCGCTGGAGGACTCCGGTGCCGCCCTCGACGTCGAGGCGCTGGGCCGGGCGGTCGACGCGGTGGCGAAGGCCCGCAGGATCGACATCTTCGGCGTCGGCGCCAGCGCCTTCGTCGGCCAGGACCTGCACCAGAAGCTGCACCGCATAGGCCACCTCGCCTTCGTCTGGAGCGACCGGCACGCGGCCCTCACCGCGACGGCCCTGCTGGGTCCCGGCGACGTGGCCGTGGCCGTCTCCCACTCCGGGGAGACCGAGGACACCACCGAACCCCTCCAGGCCGCCGCCGAACGCGGTGCCACCACCATCGCCCTCACCAACGACGCCGCCTCCACCCTCGCCGCGGCCGCCGACCTGGTCCTGACGACCTGCGCCCGCGAGACCCCGTTCCGGTCCGGCGCCACCGTCAGCCGCATCGCCCAGCTCGCCGTCGTCGACTGCCTCTTCGTCGGCGTCGCCCAGCGCTCCTACGACGCGGCGACCGACGCGCTCGAAGCGACCTACGGAGCCGTGCAGCGCCGCCGGCGCCCTACCCGCCGCGCCCGGTCCGGGACCTGACGCCCCGGCGCACCGCCGCCCGGCCGGCCGGGGCGCGGCGGCGGGCCTGCTCCACGGCCCGGTCGGGGCAGTGACGTCGCGGGCGCCGTGGTGCCGTCTGCCGCTGACGAAGAAGGCCGGCGTGCCCGACACCCCGCCGAGGCCGGCAAAGTCCACGTCCCCGGCGTTCCTGCGGGCACCCCGCCGACGCGCCAGGTCCCGCCGGAACACATTCACGTCCAGGCGGATCTCCCGTGCGTGCCGCACCAGGTTCCGCTCGTCATCAGTCCGCGAGGCCGCCCGGCCGGCCCGCCGCCCGGGTCTGCGGCGCCTTCCCCGTCCTCCCGCCGGGTGCGGCGGTCCGCGGGCGGCCGCAGAGGACGGCGGCCAGGACCAGCACCATGCCGGCCACCTGCGGCACGCCGAGTCGCTCGTCGGCGAGTGAGAGGCCGAGCAGGACCCCGGTGACCGGGTTGAGCAGGCCCAGGAGTCCCACGGTCCCCGCGGAAAGGCGGCGCAGGCCGGTGAACCAGGCGAGGAAGGCGAGGGCGGTGGCGACCAGCGAGGTGTAGGCGTACGCCGCCACGGCGGCACCGCCGACAGGGGGCGGCGCTCCCTCGGTGGCCGCCGCCAGGACCAGCAGGACCAGGCCCCCGCAGGTGAGCTGCCAGGCCGTGACGGACAGGACGCCCGGCCCGGAGTCCCACCGCTTGCTCAGCAGGTAGCCGGCGGTCGAGACGAGCATGGCCGCCACGGACGCCAGGATCCCGGCCGGTCGCGTCTGCGCACCGGGCCCGCCCAGCATGAGCACCACTCCCGCCGGTCCGACCGCCGCCGCCACCAGGTGCGCCGGGCTGGGCCGTTCGGCGAGCAGGAGCCAGGCGCCGAGCGTCAGAGCAAGCGGCGACAGGGCCATGACCATGGACGCCGTGCTCGTGGCCAGGGTCTGCGAGGCTACGTAGACGAACACGAAGAAGGCGCTGGTGTTGAGGATTCCGAGGGCCGCCGAGCGGCCCCACCAGACGCCTCGCGGCCGTTGCCGGGCGGCGAGGAGCAGCAGGCACCCGGCGGGCAGCGCGCGCAGCGCCGCGCCCCAGAGAGGCTGGTCGGCCGGGAGGAACTGCCGGGTGACGTAGTAGTTGGCGCCCCAGGCGACGGGGGCCACGGCGGTCAGCGCCGCCCAGCGAAAAGAACCTTCCATGGAAGTCAATATAGCTTCCGTAGAAGGTATATTGGCCGTCGTGGCAGAGACCAGTACTCCGGCCGGCCTTCCGGCGCCCGACCGCATCGCTTCCGTCCAGGCCGCCTGGCGGCGGGAGCGGCCCGACCTCGACGTCGCTCCCCAGGCCGTCATCGGCCGGCTGCACCGGCTGGCCGCGCTGCTCACCGAGGAGTTGTGTGTCGTCTACCGCCGCCATGGACTCGGCGAGGGCGACTTCGACGTCCTGGCGGCCCTGCGCAGGGCCGGTGACCCCTTCGAGCGGGCACCGGGCGAGCTGGCGGCCCACACCATGGTCACCACGGGGGCGATGACCAAGCGGATCGACCGGCTGGAACGGGCCGGTCTGGTCACACGGCGCCGTGCCACCGGGGACGGACGGGGCCGCGTCGTCGCGCTCACCCCGGCCGGGAGGGAACTCATCGACCGGGCCTTCACCGAGCACATGCACAACGAGCACCGGCTGATGAGCGCCCTGAGCCGGGACGAGGCCGCCGCCCTGGAGGCCCTGCTCACCGCCTGGCTGGCACGGGTCGAGCACGGCGGCGGACCCGGTGACGGGGCCTGAGAGCTGAGGGGGGGGAGGGGCGGCTGCGCCGCTGCGACGGTCCCGCTCCTGCCTCTTCGCGGTTCAGCCGATCGTGCGGCGGAAGACCTGCCGGGAACCGCCCTCCGGTCCTGGGGCCGCGGCCTCGCCCGCGACGAAGCCGAGGCGCTCGTAGAACGCGCGTGCTCCGCTCGCGGACGCTCCGGGATGATCGGCGCCGAAGGTGACCACCTCGACGGCGGCCGGGCCGCGCACCCATCTGCGGATCGCGTCGTCCATGAGTGCGCGGCCGACACCCGTACCGCGCGACTGCTCGCCGACGACCAGCCAGTGGACGTGGTGCGTCCGCGTCCCCGTGCCGAAGAGCAGACCGCCGGCGAGACCTCCTCCCGCGGCGGCGGCCACCAGCGCCTGCGACCGGCGGAGGTGGTCCGCCAACGCCGCGTGGAAGCCGGCGTCCTCGACCATGGGGCCGAACCAGTGCTCGACCTGCGCGGCCAGTGAGAGGAAACCCGGTACGTCCTGCTCCCCGGCGAGTCTGACGGTCATCCACACAGTCTCGCAGTCCGGGTCAGGCCTGCTGCAGCCGCCAGACCTGCGGCTGCAGCCCGTTGCACGTCCACTGCTGGACGTTCGCGCCCGGCTCCCGCGATCCCTGCGCGACGTCGAGGCACTGCCCACTGGAACGGGCGACGAGCCGGTAGTAGCCCCGTCCCACGTTCTCCAGCCGCCAGTCCTGCGCCGCCAGTTGGTTGCAGTACCACTGCCGGACGTTCGCACCGGGCGCGGCGGAGCCGTTCTCGACGTCCAGGCAGTGCCCGCTGTTCCGGCCGGTCAGCGTGAAGTGGCCGCCGTCGCGGGCCCGCAGCGTCCACTCCTGCGGGGCGAGCCCGTTGCACGTCCACTGCTGGACGTTGCCCCCGGCGTCCCGCGAGTCGGCGGCGACGTCCAGGCACTGCCCGCTGCCCGCGTTCACCAGCCGGTACCCGGCGCCGTCGGCGACACCCGCCGCGTTCCCGCTCCCGGTGACGCTCCCCGTCGCGAAGTACGCCTTGCACACCGTGCCGTCGTAGTCGGTGGCGATCTCCAGGACGCTGCTGCCGTCGGCCGACGGCAGCAGCGGGGAGCTGTAGTTCTGGCAGGGGTTCACCTCGGGCGCGGGGACCGTCACCGGTGCCTCGATCTCGTACCAGGGACCGCTGCCGCCCTCCGTGTTGGCGAGGATCGTGCGTCCGCTGTCCGCCGCGACCGTGCCGTCCTTGTTGAGGAGCCGCTGGCCGATCAGCAGCAGTCGGCCGTTCGGAGCGCCGTCCGGCGACGGCGCCCAGGCGATGGTCGGCGCGGCGCGGAAGTACTTGCCGTCCACGGTCTCCGGACGGTACCCGAGGAAGGTGGGGTCTCCCCAGTTCCAGCCGTCGGCCGAGGTCCTGAAGTGCACGACGCACTGGTACTGGCCGCCGGGGTTGCAGATCTCGTAGCTCATGAAGTAGGTGCCGTCCGGCAGTTCACGCACCACCGGCATGCCCGGCCGGTCCTCCGACCAGCCGCTCGCCACGGTGTCGTGGTGGTCCTGCCAGTGGACGCCGTCGTAGCTGCGCGCCGCGACCAGTTTCTGACTGTGTCCGGCGTCCGTCTCGTCGGCGTAGTGGCAGACCAGCGCGCCGTCCGCGGCGACCGAGAACTCCGGTTCCCACAGGCCGCCCGTGCCGTTCGCGACGGCGCACGAGGACAGGTACGACCAGGTGCGCCCCACGTCGTCGCTGCGCCAGATCCGCAGCGCCATCCGGCGCTCCTGCTCGCTCTGTCCGGCCGACGACGCCCACAGCAGGGTCCCGGCCCGCAACGCGCCCACCTGCCGGGGCAGTTCGAACAGCGTGGCGCAGCACAGCCCCTGGCCGGCCGCCGAGTCGGGGTCGGCGACCCGGCCGACCTCGCGGAAGGTCGCGCCGGAGTCGGTGCTCTCGTGGATGGCGCCGATGCCGTTGTCGCCGTCGAACGTCACGACGCTCGCGAGGACACGTCCGTCGGCCGCGCCGTTGTGCTCCAGCCGAACGGCGCGCGGGTACAAGCCCGTGTCGTCGCGCAACGGCGTTCCGGTGGCCGCGGTGGCCGCGGGGGCGGCCTCGGCGGGCGCGGCCTGCGGGGCACCGGCGGCCGTCGCCGGCACGGCCAGTGCGACGCACAGGGCGCCGGTCAGACCGCACAGCGCGGCACGTGCGGACACACGTCTGAAGAGGTGGTGCAGGCGGGAGATCACCACGGCCTTCCTTCCTGGGAGGACGCTGGGGGGGGGAGGGATCCGCGTCAGGTTAGAGCCGGATGTACATCGATGTAAACAGGCGTGACGGCGCCCGGAGTTCCTGGTGCAATGGAGCGATGCGGACCACGCTGAGCAGACCCGGAGTCGACGGACTGGACGCGGCCGCGGGCGCGCTGCGCGCGTGGCAGGACGAAGGGGTGCCCTGGCAGCTGCACCCCGGGGACATCGGCTGGTTCCGGCGGTTCGGAGCCGAGGCGACGGCCGCCGCGGTCCGCACCTGGGGCCGGGACGGCCGGATCCTCGCCGTCGGACTGCTGGACGGCCCCCGGCTGTTGCGCCTGACGACCGCGCCGGACGCCCGCCGGGACGAGGAGCTGGCCCGGGTGCTCGCCGAGGACCTCGGTGACCCGGGACGCGGCGTCCTGCCGGAGGGGGCGGCGTACGCCGAGGTTCCCGCGGACGCGCTGCTCCACGACACGCTGACCGGGAACGGCTGGGGCACCGACGAGTCGTGGACCCCGCTGCGCCGCGACCTCACGGAGCCGGTCGGGGATCCGGGCGTGCGCGTCGAGGTGGCCGGCCCGGAACACGCGGAGGTACGGGCCGCCGTGCAGCGGGCGGCGTTCGACAACTCGTCCTTCACACCGGACCGTTGGCACGCCATGGCGGCGGGACCGCTCTACACCGACGCCCGCTGCCTGGTCGCCCGGGACGCCCGGGGCGAGGCGGTGGCGGTCGTCACGGTCTGGTCCGCGGGCCCGGGCAGGCCCGGACTGCTCGAACCCATGGGCGTCGCCCGGGAACACCGCGGCCACGGGTACGGCAGGGCGATCACCGTCGCCGCGGCCGGCGCACTGCGGCGGATGGGTGCGTCGAGCGCCGTCGTGAGTACCCCGAGCTCCAACACCGCCGCAGTCGCCACCTACCGCTCGGCCGGGTTCGAGCAGCAGCCCGAGACTCGCGACCGGCGCCGGGACCCCTGACGCCGGCGCCCCGCGTGGGGGCGCTGGGGGAGGCGACCGGGCGATCTACTGTGGCCCGATGCGACTTGTCCCCAAATGGGCCCTGCTCTCGTCGGGGTGCGCGCCCGTCGTGCTGGTCGGAGGCTGGACGGGCGCCGCTCTGTTCGAAGGACCGTCCTACGATCCCGTCACCCAGACCATCAGCGTCCTGGGGGCGTACGGAGCTCCCGGCTTCTGGGTCATGACACTGGCGTTCGTCGCTCTGGGCCTCTGCCACCTGCTGACCGCCTGGGGGCTGCGGGCCGCCGCCACCGCCGGCCGTGCCGCGCTGGCGGGCGGCGGACTCGCGGCGCTGGCCGTGGCGGTGCTGCCCGCGCCGAGCAGCGGGGGGTCGTTGCGCCACGGTGCGGTGACGGTGGTCGGGTTCACGCTCCTGGCCGTGTGGCCGGTCCTGGCCGTCAACGGCGGTTCCGCGGCTCCCTGGGCGCTGCGGCTCGCACCCTCGCTCGCGGTGACGGCCCTGATGGCGGCGGGCGGAGCATGGTTCCTGGTCGCGATGGGCCGGCACGGGGACGCCGGGATCGCGGAACGGGTGGTGACGTTCGTGCAGTCCCTGTGGCCCCTGGTGGTCGCCGCCTCCTGCCTCCGCCACGCCGCGGAACGCGACCGGACCGCCGTCCCCGGATAGCCCGCCGGGCCGTCCGTGGAGTCCGGGGAGTCCGGGGAGTCAGATCCGCCAGGAGCGGAGCACGTCGGCGATGGCGTAGATGCTCAGCCGGGTCTCACGGACCTTCCTGATCAGCTCGGAAAGGGCCCCGTAGGGCGGGTCGATGCCCTCGCCGGACTGGTCCATGTACTGGCCGGTGACGAAGGCCGCGAACAGGCTGTTGCGGTGGGGGAGCGGTTCGAGGCGCACGACGGTGTGCAGCAGGGCGGCCGCCCGCCACGCGGGGTCGGGGTTGGACGTGGCCAGCGTCGGCATCCGGGTCTTGTGCCGCGCGACGGCCGCCACGAGTGCCGAGTAGTCGGTGACCGACACGTCCTCGCTGCCCAGGGCGGCGTCCTGGACGTCCAGGAGCCAGGGGACGTCGATGTGCAGTGGCTCGCTCATCAGGCGGCGCTGACTCCTCCACCGCGCTGGGACGGGGGGATCTCGTCGGGGAACGCCTCGTCGAACTCGGCGCGCAGCCGGTCCGCCCACGAGGCGGCGCCGACGACGAACCGCTTGCGCTGCATCTCACGGACACCGAGGTCGTGCATGTACTGCTTCAGGCTCTTGCCCTCGGCCGCCGCGGCCGCGCGCACGCCTTCCATCTCGTCCTCGGTGAAGGTCACATTGAGCGATGGCATACCCGCGATGGTACCTACTCGGTACCTACGTGCGCGACCCGGCCCGGCAAGAGGCGCGTGGACGGCGCCCACCGGCGCGTACCGGCGGCGACCGGTGGTGATCAGCGCGGAAGCACCCAGCCCGGTCGCCAGGTCCCGGCCGCGTCGTGCCCGGCGCCGGTGGCGGCCAGGTGGGCACGGAGCGTGGCCAGCGCGGGGTGCGGGTTGTCGCGGTGCCACAGGAGCGAGTGCGGGTAGACGGGCATCGGGTCCGTCACCGGAATGCGGCGCAGCCCGTGACCGGCGGGCCAGACGAGCCGGGTCCGCTCGCTCATGAAGGTGGCCAGGGCCGGGGTGTCGGCGACCGTGTCGATGAGCACGTCGGAACCGAAGTTGGGCCCGGTCGCCTCGATGGTGAGGCCGAACTCGGCCACGAGGTCGTCGTAGTACGCGCCCCACTCGGTCCCCGGCGCGATGCCGGGCATCCAGATCCGGTGCCCGGCCAGCTGGGCGACGGTCACCGACCGGGCGGCCGCCAGGGCGTGGCCGGGGCCGGTGAGGAGCTGGAGCGGCTCGTCCAGCACCCTGACCGACTCGATGTCCTCGGGAAGCGGCCGGCCCGGCATGGCGACGGCCCGGAAGGAGGCGTCGATCGTGCCCGACCGGAGGGCGGCGAGCGCCGTCTCGATGCCGAAGAGCATCACCACGTCGAGGTCGGTGCCGGGGTACGCGCGGTGGAAGTCGCGCATCAGTCCCGTCGCCGCACCGCGGGAGGCGATCACGTCGACGCGCAGCGGTCGGCGGCCGGCGCGCACGGAGGCGACCGCGCGTTCGGCGACGCGCAGCAGTTCCCGGGCGTGCGGCAGGAATGCCTGGCCGTCGATGGTGAGTTCGGCGCCGCGGGGCGTGCGGGCGAACAGGCGTACCCCGAGACCGTGCTCCAGCGCGGCGACCCGCTTGGACACGGCCTGCTGGGTGACCCCCAGCTCGGCGGCGGCCTCCCGGAACTGCCCCGCGTCGGCGGCGGCGACGAAGGTCCGGACGGTGTCGAGATCCATGGCGGCACCCTAGCGGTACAACCTCCGGTTGTGGCTCGGCGGCGCTGCGGTTGTTTGATCTCGGGGCGGGGCGCTCGCTTTGATGCTTCCGGTCGCGGACCGGTTGTACGAGGCGGCGGACACAAGGGGTGGAACATGGGGGACGGGCACCGCCTGGGGCGGCCCTTCGACCGGCTCTGGGCGGCGTACGGGACCAGTGCGCTCGGCACGTGGCTGGCCTTCGGGGCGTTCCCGCTGATCGCCATCGAGGTGCTGCACGCCGGACCCGCCGGGGTCGCGGCCATTTCCTCGGCCGGAGCCGCGGTGGGCGCTGCCGTGGCGGTGCCGCTCGGCCCGTGGGTGGAGTTCCGCCGCAAGCGGCGGGTGCTCGTCGGGACGGACCTGGCGCGCTTCGCCGCGCTGCTGACGGTCCCCGCCGCCCACCTGCTCGGCGTGCTCACCTACGTACAGCTCCTGCTGGTCTCGGTCGTCGTGGCCGCCTGCGACATCGCCTTCCGCGCCGCCTCCGGCGCGTACCTGAAGACGCTGCTGCCGGCCGAGGACCTGCTCGTCGCCAACTCCCGCTTCGAGACCACCACCTGGACCACCACGGTCGTCGGACCGCCGCTGGGCGGCGCGGCGATCGGGCTCCTCGGGCCGGTGGTGACGGTGGCGGCCGACGCGTTCAGCCACCTGCTCTCGGCGCTGGCCGTCGGGACGACGGGCGGGCAGGAGCCGTCGCCCGCCCGACCGATGGGCGAGCGCCTGCGGGCCGGGGACCTGACTGACGGCTGGCGGCACCTCGTCGCCGACCCGGTGCTGCGCCCCCTGTTCCTCAACACCGCCCTGTTCAACGGCCTGCTGATGGCGACCACACCCCTGCTGGCGGTACTGATGCTGGGGCGGTTCGGCTTCGCGCCGTGGCAGTACGGCCTGGCCTTCGCCGCGCCCTCCCTCGCCGGGCTGCTCGGCGCGCGGCTGGCCGGTCCCCTCGTGACCCGGTACGGACAGCACCGGGTACTGGTCGGGGCCGGGGCGCTGCGCGCGGTCTGGCCCGTGGGACTGGTCTTCGTGGGGCCGGGGACCGCCGGGCTGCTGCTGGTGATGGGCGTCGAGCTGGGGCTGATCTTCTGCTGCGCGGTCTTCAACCCGGTGCAGGCCACCTGCCGCCTCCGGCGCACCCCGGCCGACCGGGTCGCCCGCACGCTGACCGCATGGTCGGTGACGACCAAGGCGTCGACCGCGTTCCTCACCGCCGGCTGGGGTGTGCTGGGCGGTGTACTGGGCCCGCGCACGGCCGTCGGCCTGGCCGGTGCCCTCCTGCTGGCGACGCCCCTGCTGCTGCCGCGCCGCGCCGTGGCGGCCTCCTACCGGCCCGAGTCCGCGCCGGCCCGGACGCCGGGGGTGCGGCCCGCCCAGGGCAGCGCGCGTTCGAGCTGGCCGGCGAGGCGGAAGAGGAGGTCCTCGCGCCCGTAGCCGGCGGCGAACTGCATGCCCGCAGGCAGCCCGGTCGCCGCGTCGGCCGTCACCGGCACGGACATGGCCGGCGTGCCCGCCACGTTGCACACCGTCGTGAACGGCGAGCGGTCGAGGAGGCGCTCGATCCAGCCGGCGCCGTCCAGCGCCTCTCCGCCCTCGGTGTAGGCCCCGAGCGGCATCGGCAGCTCCGGGAGGGTCGGGGTGAGCAGGACGTCGTACGTGCCGAAGTACTCCGCGAGGCTCCGGGCGACGGTGTTGCGGACGGTGAGCGCGGCCAGGAGCCCGGGTCCGGTCACCTCCTGCCCGTAGCGGTACGCGGCCAGGGTCGGGGCTTCCAGGGTGGAGGAGTCGACGGGCCGGCCCAGCGCGGCGGCCAGCGCGTCCACCGTGGCGGTGAGGTTCGCGGTGAACACACGGGCATGGGCCCGTACGAACCCCTCCCAGTCGGTCCCGAGACCGACGGCGGTCTCCTCCACCCGGTGACCGAGGGATTCGAGCAGCCGCACGGTACGGGTCAGGGCGTCGGCCACCGGGGCGGTGGTGCGGCGCCCGCCCCAGGCCTGGGCGAGGACCCCGACGCGCAGGACCCCCGGAGGGCGGGTGACCTCCTCCAGGTAGGGACGGTCGGGCCGCGGTGCCGCGTAGGGGTCGCCCGGCTCCGGGCCCCCGATGACGTCGAGCAGCGCCGCGCTGTCGCGCACGGTGCGGCTGAGGCCGCCCTGCACGGCCAGGCCGCTGAAGACCTCGTCCGCGTCGGGGCCCATGGAGACGCGGCCGCGGCTGGGCTTCAGCCCGAAGAGCCCGTTGCAGGAGGCGGGGACGCGCAGTGAACCGGCGGCGTCGGTGGCATGGGCGAGCGGGACCACCCCGGCGGCGACGGCCGCGCCCGAGCCCCCGCTGGACCCGCCCGCACTGCGCGTCGGGTCCCACGGATTGCGCACCGGCCCGTACAGCGCCGGTTCCGTGGTGATGCTGTAGGCCAGCTCGGGGGTGGCCGTCCGCCCGAACGTCACGAGTCCGGCGCGGCGCAGCCGCCGCGTCAGGAAGGAGTCGGCCGGGGCGACGAGCCCGGCCGCGAGGCGGCTGCCGAGTTCCGTCCGCCGCCCGGCCACGGCGACTCCGATGTCCTTGACCAGGAAGGGGACCCCGGCCAGCGGGGAACTGCCCGGCACGGGCGCGTCGTCGGACGGCCAGGTCTCCACCACGGCGTTGACCCGCCCCGCGACCTCCGCCGCGGCCTCCCGGGCGGCCGACTCCACCTCCGCCGCGCTCACCTCGCCGTCGGCCACCAGCCGCGCCAGGCCGACCGCGTCCTGGCGTACGTACTCGGTCACTTCCACTGCCACTCCTCAGAGACGGGAACACACCACTCGGTGATACCTATCAGTCCCACACGATACCGCTCGGTATTGTGTGGGACGGACTGGTACCGTAACAGGGGTGCGGGCGCCCCGGCCGACCGGGCGCCACGGAACCGGACGCCACGGAGGAGTCGATGACAGCGCCCGTCAGAAGGCCGAGCAGGGTGGCCAAGCTGCCACCGCGCGAGCGCATCCTCGACGCGGCCGAGGAGCTCTTCCGGAGCGAGGGGATCCGGGGGGTGGGCGTCCAGGCGATCGCCGAGCGGGCCGGGACCACCAAGATGGCGATCTACCGGCACTTCGGGACCAAGGACGAGCTCGTCGCCGAGTGGCTGCGCATCGTCGCCGCCGACTACCAGGCAGCCTTCGACCGGGTCGAGGCCGACTTCCCGGACCGCCCCCGGGAGCAGATCCTCGGCCTGGCGCGCTTCATCGCCGAAGGGCTGCCGGCGATCTCGCACCGCGGCTGCCCCTTCATCAACTCCCTGGCCGAACTGCCCGACCGCTCCCACCCCGCCCGGCAGGTGATCGAGGAGCACAAGGCCCGTCAGACCCGCCGGCTCACCGGCATGTGCGTACGGGCCGCACTGCCCGACCCCGAACAGGCCGCGGCGCAGATCACGTTCGTCCTGGAAGGCGCGCAGGTCAGCACGCAGAACGGCAGCATCGACCGGGCGGGGGAGCGCCTGATGAGCATCGTCGAGGGCATCGTGGGCCGTTAGCCCCTCACCGGGCCGAGGCGATCGCCCGGGCGACGGCCGTGACGGCCGGGGCGGGACGGCCGGGAAGTCGCGCCACCAGGATCCGGCGGATCTCCCTGGGTACGCCCCCGACGTGCACGAGGCCGACCCCGGGCGGCAGCAGCGGCGCCATCCGCAGCGGTACGGTCGTGACGCCGAAGCCGCCCGCGACGAGGTGCAGCTTGGTCAGCCAGTCGCGGGCCCGGTGGGCGACGCGCGGCCGTCCCGGCAGCCCCGGCCAGACGCCGAGCAGCGGCTCGGCACCGGACGAGGGGGTGGCGATCCAGGGCGCGCCGACGAGTTCGTCCGCGGACACCTCGGTACGGCCGGCGAAGGCCCCGGTCGCCGGGACCGCCACGACCAGTTCGGTCTCCTCGACGGTTTCGAGGTGCAGGCGCGGCGACTCGCCGTCCGTGGGACGGTGCGGCGGACGGGACGTCAGCACCGCGAGGTCGACGGAGCCCGCCCGCAGGGCCCGGATCAGACCGGGTGTGGTGCCCTCGCGTGTCGTGACCGCGACCTGCGGGTCGGTCGCCGCGAGCCGGGCCAGCGCCGCGGGCAGCAGCAGGGCGCCGGCGCTCAGGAACACCCCGAGCCGTACGGGTTCGGGCGGTGCGTCGGCGCCGCCGATGTCGCGTTCGGCCGCCGCGACGGACTCCAGGATGGTGCGCGCGTGCCGCAGCAGGGCCAGCCCCGCGGCGGTGAGCCGGACGCCGTCCGGGTGCCTCTCGAACAGCACGACGCCCGCGCTCCGTTCGAGCGACGCGGCCTGGCGCGACACCGCCGACTGCGTGTACCCGAGGCGGGCCGCCGCCGCGGTGAAGCTGCCCGACTCGGCGATCTGCCGCAGGACCCGCAGGCCCGTACTGGTCACATCCATGCGCCCCATGCATACCAGCCGCGGAGCACCGGCGGGTCGCGCATGGCGCGCCCGGTGCCGCCGACGGCCGCCGCCCGAGGCCCGCACACCTGCGGCGGACCGTCCCCCTGCGCGCCGGGACATCCACCGCGCCCGGCACCCGGAGAAGGTCACGATGCCGCGGCCCGTTTCGACAAACGTGAGAAGGAGGCGGGCAGCCGCAAAGGGGGCGGCAGCCGGGACGTTTCCCCGCGCCGGAGACGGACGGCTTCGAGGTGGAAACGGCGGGACAACTCCAGGCCGGGGACGAACGGCGGTGTGGTCATGCAGGCAGGCTGCCCCACCTGACCCGCGCCGGGCGAGGCCATTTCGCGAGGCCCCGGCGGACCCGTGACACCGCCGGCCCGGCCGGGAAGCATGGGCGGATGGCACGACTCGGCGACCTCGTCTTCGACTGCGCCCGTCCCGCGGCCACGGCCCGTTTCTGGGCGGCGGCAGTGGACGGCTACGCCGTCGCCCCCTACGACGACGCGGAACTGGCCCGGCTGCGCTCGCTCGGAATCACGAGCACCGAGGGCGACCCCACCGTGCTCGTCGAACCGGCGGGCCCGGGGCCGCGCCTGTGGTTCCAGCTCGTGCCGGAGGCGAAGACCGTCAAGAACCGCGTGCACCCCGACCTGTTCGCCGCGGATCTCCAGGCGGAGGCCCGGCGCCTGACCGCCCTCGGCGCGACCGTCCGCGGCTCCCACCCGGACCACCTGGTGCTGACCGACCCCGAGGGCAACGAGTTCTGCCTGTTCCCCGCGCCCGACGCCCCCTAGGGCCCGCCGTCACATTCCCGTCTGCCCGGCGGCGCCATGCACGCTCCCCCACTGCCTTAAGGGCGTGGGAGGTGCCCCCACTCGCCGCACCGGGCGCCGACCACGTACAACCAGTACGTCGGTCGACGCCCGGCACTCCCCCAGCCTCCGGCCGGGGGGGACCCCCAGAGCACGCACCTGACGCCGCCTGGCCCGCCCTTCGGGCGGACGACGGGAATGTGACGGCAGGCCCTAGCCCCGCGTGTCGCTGCGTTCCGCCCCGGTGAAGCGGTTGAGTCCGAGGACGGACAGCAGACGCAGCTTCTCGTGGGCCTCGGTCCGCGGGGGAGCGGTGAGGACGAGCAGGGTCTGGAGGCGGTCCTCGGTGAAGAGCGCCTGGCAGTCCAGTTCGATCTCCCCGAGTTCGGGATGGACGAGCGTCTTGTGGTCCTCGAACCGCTGGGCGACCTCGTGCCGCGCCCACAACTCGGCGAACTCCTCGCTCACCCGCTGCAGCCGCCGGACGAGTTCACCGGCCTGCGACCGCGGGCCGCGCAGCCCGTGGGCGGCGCGCAGGTTCGCGACCTGGGCGCGGCTCTGCCGGTCCCGGTCGGACTCGGGGTAGACCGAACGCGCCGCGGGGTCGGTGAACCAGCGGTAGACCGCGCTGCGGGCCCAGCCCGTGTACGCCGACGCGTCCCCGTACAGGGCGGCGGCCATCCTGTTCTGCACCAGTGTCTCGCCCAGGTCGTTCAGGATCAGCGCCGGAGTGTCGTCGAGCCGGTCCAGCACCCGCAGCAGCGCCGGGGCGACGTGGTCCGGAGCCGACAGCGACGCCGGCGCGTTGTGCCCGGCGACCCGGTACAGATAGTCCCGCTCGTCGTTCGTGAGCCGCAGCGCGCGGGCGAGCGAGGCCAGCATGTGCTCACTGGGCTGCGGGCCGCGCCGCTGCTCCAGCCGCGTGTAGTAGTCGGTCGACATCACGGCGAGCGACGCGACCTCCTCGCGCCGCAGCCCGCGGGTGCGACGGCGCGGGCCCGCGGGGAGGCCGACGTCCTCGGGCCGGAGCGCCTCGCGACGGTTGCGCAGGAATTCGGCCAGTGTTGCTCGGTCCATACGCCGATTGTCACCCGGTGCCGGACCGGGATCCAGGGACCGCCGATCCCCCGACAACCGGTCTCTGCACCCGCCGGGGGAGAGTGACGACGATCGGGTCATGGACATCTCCGGAAACACCGTCTTCATCCCCGGCTCCACCAGCGGCATCGGTCTCGCCCTCGCCCTCCGGCTGCAGGCCAGGGGCAACACCGTCATCGTCGGCGGCCGGCGCGCCGAGCTGCTCGAACGGATCGCGGCCGAGCACCCCGGCCTGGACACCGTGCGCATCGACACCACGGACCCCGCGAGCATCACCGCCGCAGCGAAGCAGGTGCTCGCCGCGCACCCCGACCTCAACGTCCTGGTGACGATGGCCGGGGTGATGCACGCCGAGGACTGGCACGACCCCGCGTCGTTCCTCGCCACCGCCGAGTCCACCGTCGTGACGAACGTGCTCGGACCGATCCGGCTCATCGCCGCGTTCGTGGAGCACCTGCGGACCCGCCCGGACGCCACGGTCATGACCGTCTCCTCGGGCCTGGCCTTCGCCCCGCTGAAGATCACACCCAGCTACAACGCGTCCAAGGCGGCGATCCACATGCTGAGCGAGTCGGTGCGGCTGCAGCTGGCCGACACCTCGGTCAAGGTGGTGGAACTCGAACCCCCGTCCGTGCGCACCGCGCTGCTGCCCGGGCACGAGGACAACGAGCACGCCATGCCGCTCGACGAGTTCGTCACCGAGGTCGTCGACCTGATCGAAGCGCGGCCCGACGCCAAGGAGATCCAGGTCGAACGGGTGAAGTTCCTGCGCTACGGGGAGGCCCGCGGCGACTACGACCAGGTCGTCGAGGCCCTCAACGCCACCGATCCGCACGGGAAGTGACACGAACCGCCGTTCGACGCGGGGCGCCTGTACGCGAATGGCCGTAAACAGCCGCCAACGCCGTGCAACCACCGAACCGGCGCAAAGGTCTCATTGGGTGGCTTCGGCAACATCATGGAGAAGCCAGTCCAGTCACGGATCGAGGTGCCATGAAGCGTTCCATGAAGACCGTGGGAGCGTCGGTGATCGCGGCGGCGGCCGTCGGGGCGGGGATGCTGGTCACAGCTCCCGCCGCGAGCGCGGCCACCGCCGGCGCGGCGGCGTCGTACAACGGGGTCTGCGGCTCCGGCTACAAGGTGGTGAACTCCATGCCGGTCGGCAGCACCGGCACGGTGTACCTCACCTACAACGCGTCGAACGGCAAGAACTGTACGGTGACGGTCCGCAACAGCACCGGCTCACCGACGTACATGGTGGCCTACGTGCGCAACGTCGACACCAACGAGGACCAGTACGACGAAGGCGAGTACCGCTCGTACGCGGGCCCCGTGTACGTGGCGGCACGCGGTGCCTGCGTGGAGTGGGGCGGCGTCATCGGCAGCCAGCAGGCCTGGAACTTCGGTTCCAACTGCGGCACGCTCGCGGCCAGGACCCCGCAGAAGGACTGGTTCGCCGGCGAACGCTGAGCCGGTACCGCAGGGCGAGCGCCCCGACCTGGGTGAAGCAGGCCGGGGCGCTCCCCGTGGACCCGCCGCTGCAACACGACGCGTACTGAAAGAGTACGTCCCATGACCACACCCGCTCAGTCGCTCCGTTCCCTCGCCCGCACCCGGGCCTCGCTCGACGGGGAGGAGGTCACCTACTGGTGGACCGGCGACGTGTACTCCTGGTCCCCGGACGCACCCTACGAGCGCCTCTTCGGCTTCGAAGGGGTCAACGTTGCCCGCCTCGTGCAGGACGCCGAGGACGGCCCGGACGCCTACCGGCTGCTCACCCGCGAGGCCGCCTTCTACCTCGACCCGGGCACCCGCGAAATCCTGGAGACCTGGCAGGACCTGCCGGTGGTGCACGTCTGGAACGACCCGGCCAACCAGAAGTGGCGCCCGTTCCCGGTCCCGACGACGGACCTCGGCGACCAGGTCTGCTTCAGCCTGGAGATCCCGCTCGCCTACCCCTCGCCGCTGCCGGTCGCCGAGTACCCCGTCCACTCGGCGGGCGACACGTACAAGGCGCTGGAGTGCTTCCAGTTCTTCGCCCACCGCGCCGACCTGGCGGGCACCGCACCCGGCGTCCCGGCCACCATGTCGTGGACCCGGATGTCCCCGTGGCTGCCGTGGATGGAGCGCGGACAGCGGCCCGGCGGCCTCACCTTCCACTGCCGGGGCCGCAAGCTCGGCTCGTACGCCGAGGTCCCCGGGCGTACGCGCGCCTACATCGCCGACCGGCACCCCGAGTTCGCGCACGCGCCCGAGGCGTGGAGCGAGCCGAACGAGACGAGTTGGACGTACTTCCGCAGGCTGCACCCTCCGCGGTAGCCGCTCACAGGTCCACGACGAGGCGCGGGGACCGGGCCCGGGACACGCACGGGTACATGCGGCCCTCCGGGGCGCCGAGGTCGTCGCGGTGCTCGACCTCGCCCTCGGCCACGGCGAGTTCGCAGCTGCCGCAGACTCCCTCGCGGCATCCGGCGGGCAGCGGGTGCCCGGCGTGCGTCAGGGCGTCGAGCATCGACTCGTCGGAGGGGACCGCGACCGTCCGGCCCGAGCGGCGGCACAGGACCTCGAACGCGGTGTCCGGGCCGAACGTCCTCGCCAGCGGGCGGAAGCGCTCCGTGTACAGCCGCTGCGCGGGGAAGACCTGCGCCGCCGCGGCCAGCAGGGGCGCCGGACCGCAGCAGTAGACCAGGGAGTCCTCGTCCAGCTCCGCGGCCAGGGCGCCCAGGTCCGGCCTGCCTTCGCTCCGGGTGGCCACGACCCGCACCATGTCCCCGAGTGCGGCGCGCAGTTCGGCGGCGAACGGCATGGCGTCCGGCGACGGCCCCACGTACAGCAGGTTTGCCGGCACGCCCGCCCGGACGGCCGCCCGCAGCATGGGCAGCACGGGAGTGATGCCGATGCCGCCGGCGACGAACAGGTAGCGGGGCGCGGGCAGCAGCGGGAAGTGGTTGCGCGGCAGGGACACCGGCAGCGGCCGGTCCCGGCGCAGGAAGCGGTGGACGTACTCCGAGCCGCCCCTGCTGAGGCGGTCGTGGCGCACGGCGACCCGGTAGGTGTCCCGGTCCGCCGGGTCCCCGCACAGGGAGTACTGCCGGGTGAGCCAGTTGGGCAGCCGGAGGTCGATGTGGGCGCCCGGTTCCCACGGCGCGAGCGGTCCTCCGGTGCCGCGCAGGGTCAGGGCGACGACGTCTTCGGCGACGCGGTCGATGCGGTCGACGACGGTCGCCTGCACGGGTGCGGCGGTGGGTGCGGTCGCCGGTGCGTCTGCGGGTGTGGCCGTCGGTGGGGTCATCTGCGGGCCGTCCTGTGGAGTGGTTCGGGAGCGGTTCAGTAGAGCTTGCGGTAGCCGTCCTGGAGCCGGCGTTCCAGCACCTCCGGCGGGACGTCCAGGCCGTACTGCTCGACGGCGACCTCGCCGACCGACGGCAGTTCGTCGGCGAGCGCCCGGCTCGCCGGGTCCCACAGCCGCGACCGGATGAGGGCGCGGCCGCAGTGGAAGTACACCTCGGTCACCTCGACGACGACGGCCAGCACGGGCCTCCTGCCCTCCACCTCCATGCGGGTGAGGACGTCGGGCTCGTCGGTGGCGCGGGCGCGGCCGTTGACACGCAGGGTCTCGCGCATGCCGGGGACCAGGAAGAGCAGCCCGACGCCGTCGTTCTCGGCGAGGTTGCCGAAGGAGTCGGCGATCTTGTTGCCCGGCCGGTCGGGGATGGCGAGCGTACGGTCGTCCAGGACCTTGACGAAGCCCGGGTAGTCGCCCCGGGGCGAGCAGTCGGCACGCCCCTCGGCGTCCGCGGTGGCCATCGTCAGGAACGGCGAGTGGGCGATGAAGCGACGGAAGTGTTCGTCCAGGCGGTCGGTCTTCTTCGACGCGGTCATGGCGTCGGGCAGGCCGAGCCGGGCCCTGACCTCCCGCGGGCCCACCGACCGGATCCGGGTGGCGGCATGCGTCATGAAGAGGTCCTCTCGGGATTGTGGGCGGCACCGGCGGGCGCCGGCTCCGGCGGACGAGGTCCGCCGACGGCTCCGCCGCAGTTCATGGCACTATTCTGAGCAATTACTCAGCTTGTTGGCTACTCGCTTTCACGGCGCCGACCAGGAGGTGGCATGACGTCCGACCGACGCGGACTCGCCCCACGTAAGCAGCCCCGGCAGGTCCGGGCGGAACTGACCCGTGAGCGCATCCTCGACGCGGCTGCTCACGTTTTCGGCGAGTACGGCTACGCCGCGGGGACCACCAACCGGATCGCCGAGCGGGCGCGGGTCTCGATCGGTTCGCTGTACCAGTACTACCCGAACAAGGATGCGATCCTGGCCGAGTTGGTGACCCGGCACCTGGACACGGGGCGCGCCGCCGTCATGCGCCACCAGGGGAAGGAGCTGCCCCGTTCCCTGGAGGAGGTGCTCCGTCTCTTCGTCCGGGTCGCGGTCGACAACCACCTCGACGATCCGCAACTCCTGCGCGTCATGGCGGAGCAGGGGCCGCGCTCACCGGAGCTGCTGGGGAAGGTGGCGGCCTACGAGGCCGAACGCCTCGTCTACACCCGGGACTTGCTGGAGCGCCACCCGGAGGCCCGGGTGGCCGACACCGAGATGGCCGCCCGGCTCGTCGTGACCACGATCGAGCTGGTGGTCCACAAGGTCAGCGCCGAGCCCGACCGCGTGGACCTGGGCCGCTTCGAGGACGAACTGGTCGCCATGCTCCACCGCTACCTCGCCGGGCCGCCGGACGATCGGTCGGAGGGCCGGCCCGGGCTCGACGCCCCGTAGCGCAGCCCGTCGTGGAGGAGCGCGGTGATGCGGACCGCGTCGTCCTCCCAGCCCTGGGCGCGCATGCCGCAGATGCCGCCGAGGGCCCGCAGGAGTGTCTTCCCGTCGATTCCGCCCCGGACGGAGCCGGCCGCGACGCCGGCGTCGAGCAACTCGTCGAGGGCGCGGGCCATCGCGGCGCGCGAGTCGTCGAAGACCGGGGAGTCCGTCGCCATGATGCTCTCCAGGGCCTCGCCCATGCCCTTGCCGACCGCCGAGTGCTCGACGAGCAGCAGCAGGAAGCGGCGCAGTGCCTCGTCCGGGGCGTGCCGGGTGAGCAGCCCGGCCGGTGCCGCGCAGAGCTCGGCCACCTCCTGGCGGTAGACCGCCTCGACCAGTGCTTCGCGGGTCTCGAAGTGGCGGTAGAGCGTTCCCACCGCGACCCCCGCCCGGCGGGCGATCTCCTTGACGTGGGCGTCGCTCCCCTCGTCGAGGAACGCCTCCCGCGCCGAGGCGAGCAGCGCCTCGCGATTGCCCCGCGCATCGGCGCGCAGCGGACGTGACGACGGCAACAGTGCCTCCTTAAGGTGAACCAGGTTCATGTTGTGTACGGTTTCCGGAGTCGGGTTCACTTTACTGGAAGGGCATTCCCATGACGGTTCCGGACGAAGGGCTCAGCGGCCTGCGCGTGCTGATCACCGGAGGCAGCCGAGGCCTCGGCAGGGCGACGGCGCGGCGCTTCGCCGCGGCGGGGGCGACGGTGCTCACCGCCTCCCGCAGCGAACCCGAGGAGGATTTGCGGGCCGGCTTCGTGCCGGCCGACCTCGCCACCGAGCGAGGAGTGGCGGAGCTGGGACGCCGGGTCGTCGACCGGATGGGCGGCGTGGACGTCCTGGTCGACAACGCGGGCGCCACGAGCGGCCCGGCCCCCACGCTCGAACGGTCCGACGAGGCATGGCGCGCCGACCTGGAGATGAACCTGCTCAGCGCCGTCCGGCTCGACCGGATCCTCGTGCCGGGCATGGTCGAGCGGGGGTCCGGAGTCGTGGTGCACGTGTCGTCCATAGCCAGTCGGCTTCCGCAGCGCGGCGACGTGTCCTACGCGGCGGCCAAGGCGGCGCTCAACGCGTACAGCCGCGAGCTGGCCACCGAGGTCGGTGAGCACGGAGTGCGGGTGGTGTGCGTCCTGCCCGGCTTCGTGGCCACCGAGGGCGCCGTCGAACACCTCCGGCACGTCGCCGAGCAGGAGGGCGTCGGTGTGGACGAGATGCGGCAGCGGATCGTGGACCGGCTGAACGTCCCGATGGGCCGGCCGGGAGATCCCGAGGACGTCGCGGAGATGATCGCGTTCCTCGCCTCCCGCCGCGCGAAGTGGCTCACCGGGGCCGAGTTCCGGGTCGACGGCGGCATCATCCCGGTGGTGTGAGCACCGGGCGGGCGACAGACGAAGAACGAGAGACGAAAGAGGAGAAGAGCATGGACATCGGCCTCACCGCCGTGGTCGTCGACGCGGGCGAGCTCGAACCCGAGAGTGCGTTCTGGCACCGGTTCCTGGGCGGCCAGGTCACGAGGACCGCGACACACCACTTCCTGCGCGCCGACGGCTTCCCGGTCCTCGTGATCCAGCGGGCGGCGGGGCACGTCCGCCCGCGGTGGCCCGAGGACGGTACGCAGCAGGTGCACCTCGACCTGACGACCGACGACCTCGCGGCCGCGGACGACCTGGCGCTTCGCGCGGGGGCGGTCCGGCTGCGGCCGACCGGTGCGGTAGAGCCGGGGGCGGGGCAGGGCGGGCGCGTCTACGCCAGCCCGGCGGGCCACCCCTTCTGCCTCCGGGCAGGGTGACGCCTGCCGCTCCGACGGCGTCCGCCGCGGCGGCGGGCCGCGCGGTCACCGGCTTCACGGCGCCCGAACCCGTGTGTGAAAGTGTGCCTTGACGTGCAAGCAGGCATCTTTGCAGGGGAGTCGGGGTGCTCGGAAGACGCGTGGTACTGCTCGCGGGTGCGCTGGCGCTGGCCTGCCTGGTGCTGGTCGGGCCCAGCGCGCCGGGCGGCGGCGCCCCCTTCGCCAGGGCGCTGCCCGCGTACGCCGCCGCGGAGGTCGTGCCGAACCGTGTCATGACGTGGAACCTGTGCAACCCCTGCGAGGAGAGCAACGTCGACCGGGCGGCCGAGATCGCCACGTACGCACCCCAGGTCGTTGGCCTGCAGGAGGCGTGCGAGGGCGATGTGAGAAGGATCCGCGACCACCTGGAGCGCCTCTACGGGCTGGTCTACCACGTGGAGTACGGGGCGGTGCTCGAACACTGGGGGCGCTGCGGGGGAGCGCCGTGGAACCCCGGGGACTTCGGCCAGGCGCTCCTGTCGGCCGCACCGATGACCGACCCCGTCACCGTCGAGTACCCCGACGGCGGGTCCGAGGACCGCGGGTACCTGGCCGTCACCACGCGGATCGGCGGACAGGCCGTCCGGGTCTTCAACACCCACCTCGCCCAGCGGCGCCAGGAGACGGTCCGTGCGGGCCAGGCCGACGTGCTCGCCGGGGCCGTCGCCGAGCACGAACGCGCTCTCGTCCTCGGTGACTTCAACGCGGTGCCGGACGCTCCCGAACTGGCCCCGCTGTGGAAGGTGGCCGCGGACGCCGATCCCGGCTGCCGTCCCGGGCGGGCCGGTGCGTGCGAGGTGACCACGGACTGGCACAGCAAATTCGACTACGTCTTCCTGCGCGGCATGGTCCCGCGGGGACACCGGGTCCGGCCCACCCCGTACTCGGACCACCACCTGCTCCACACCGACCTGGGCGCCGCCTGACCGCCCGTGGTTAGTATGGGACCCGGGTACGGGCAAGGGGCCCGTTGTGGTCGGGGTATGGGTTGACATGGTTGTTGGACGAGTGGTGCGTTTCGACGGGGTCCGGGGTTATGGGTTCATCGCCCCCGACCACGGTGGCGAGGATGTCTTCCTCCACGTGAACGACCTGGTGGTGCCGGAGTCGGTCATCCGCCCGGGCGTGGTCGTCGAGTTCGAGGTCGAAGAGGGCGACCGGGGCCCGAAGGCGTCCACCGTGGGGCTCGCGAAGGGCGCCGCCGGCACACCTTCGCCCGCCGCGCCGAGGCGCGTGGCCGACGGCGAGGAGCCGGAGTGCGACATCCTGACGGCGGGTGAGTACGGCGCGGAGCTGACCGAGGCCCTTCTGCAGGCGGTTCCCGGCCTGACGGGGGCTCAGATCCTTGAAGTGCGCAAGGAGATGCTGCGCCTCGGCAGGACCCACGGCTGGATCGACGACTGACACCGACCGCGCGGCGCCTCGGGCCACCGGAACGCCGGCCGGCCCGAGCGAGAGGCGCCGCGAGGACGCGGCGGCCGGCGCGGGCGGGTCAGGAGGCCGCCGTGGGCAGTTCAGGAGGCCGCCCCGGCAGTTCACGAGGCCGCCCCGGCAGGTCAGGAGCCGCCGCGCACTGCCGCCAGGCACCTGTCGTACAGGTCCATTAGGTCGTCCTCGCCCTCGCCCGCGACCCAGGTCGCCGTCGCGGCGTCCAGGCACGCGAACGCCGTCGCGACCACCGCCCGGGCGCTCGGGTCGGCGCCGCCCCGCGCGGTGCCCATCCGCTCCTCCACGAGCGGCAGCAGCTCCTCCTGGAAGCGCAGCTGCTTCTCGAGCCGGCCGGCCCGCAGCGAGGCCGTGTTGTGCAGGAGGCGGAACCGCTCCAGGGCGTCCGCCCGGCTCTCGTGCAGAGCCAGTACGGCGGCGACGCCCGCGCGCAGGGCCTCCCAGACGCCGGTCCCGGCGGGCTGCCCGCCGACCGCTTCCGTCAGGACCCGGCCGAACCGGTCCTGGTCGCCGCCGAGCAGTTCCTCCTTGGTCCCGAAGTAGCGGAAGAGGGTCCGCTGGGAGACGCCGGCCTCCCGGGCGATCTGGGCGATGGTCGTCTCGTCGTAGCCCTGCTCGGTGAACAGGCGCAGAGCCGTCTCGAGGATCTCCCGGGAGGCCAGCTGCCGCGTCCGGTCCCACAGGGTGGCCGGTCCGCCCGCCGCTCCCTTCCTTCCCGCCTTCGCTTCCTGCTTCATCCCCCCAGGTTAACCGAGAGTGCCAGTCTGACATTCATGCGCAGGTTGGCAGTCACTGCCAAGTGGTCGTACGCTGCCAGAGAGGGGCCGGCGCGTCCGTGTCGGCGGCTCGGCACTCGTCAGCGAAGAGAAGGAGCACGCCATGCCCGCACCTGCAGCTCTGATCACCGGCGGAACGAGCGGGATCGGCAGGGCCACCGCCGAACTCCTCCACTCCCGCGGCCACCGCGTCATGGTCACCGGGTCCGGCGGCCACGCCGGCGCCGAACTGCCCGGCGACATCGTGACCGTCCGCGCCGACGCGCGGTCCCTGCCGGATATCGACCGCGCGGTGGACGAGGCGCGCAGCCGGTTCGGCACCCTCGACCTGCTGTTCCTCAATGCGGGCGTCTCCCGCCCCGGTCCCGTCGAGTCGATCGACGAGGCAGCCTTCGACGACCTGTTCGACATCAATGTGAAGGGCAACTTCTTCACTCTGCAGAAGGCGCTCCCACTCCTGCGCGAGGGCTCGTGCGTGGTCTTCACCGTCGGCGCCGGCGAAGGGATCGGGGCCGCCGTGACAGCGGCCAAGGGTGCCCTGCTGCCCCTCGTGCGGTCCCTCGCGCTCGAACTCGCCCCCCGCCGCATCCGCGTCAACGCCGTCAGTCCGGGACTGATCGACACCCCGGCCTACGGCAAGCTGGGCGTCTCCCGGGAAATGATCGAATCCTGGGGCGCGGACGTCCCGCTCGGCCGAGCCGGGGCCGCCGCCGACGTCGCCGAGGCCGTGGCCTTCCTCGCCTCCGACGCGGCCGGATACATCACCGGCGAGAACCTCGCGATCTCCGGGGGCCTCGGCGTTCACGCCCGCCCCTGACGGGCGCCCTCTCGTGCACGCCGACCGGAATCTCCCGCTCCGTTGGTGGGCGCCACGGCTCCGGTTGTTATTGAATGAGGTGTGTGCGGCACGGCGCTCCGGTGCTGCCGTACGGGTTCGGGCACGGCCCAGGGCTGTGCCGGGGTTGGCGAGCGAGCTGGGAGAGCCGTATGGACTCCACACCCTCCCCCTCGTCGCCCTCGCCCTCGGAGTCCCCGTTCGACCTCGTCAGCAGCGCCCTGGGCCGGTACATCCCGCCCGGCGCGGCGGCGGCCGGTGCCGCGGAGGCGCGGGGGGACGGGGGACCGGGAGGCGGCCCCGTCGACATGGCGGCCGAGGGGCAGGAGCAGATCCTCGGCGCGGTCAACCTGGACCGGGATCTGAGGATCACCCGCAGCAACCTCGACGCCCCCGTCTTCGCAGGACTGGAGGCCGTGGCCGGGACCCCGTTCACCGATCTTCTGCCGCCCTGGGACGTGCCCACGGTCACCCGCCGGCTGCGGCACGTCCTCGGGACGGGCGAGGCGCACGTCGCGAGGGTCCAGCGCCTGCGGCGCGCCGACGGGTCGGAGCTGGTGGTCTCGATGAGCATCCTGGCCGCGGCGGCGCCCCAGGAGGGGCTGACCGTCTCCCTGATCGCCATGGCCAGGCGGCTGCACCTGTACGCCGCCGAGACCGCGATCGGCACCTCCCTGGACATCGGCGAGACGGCTCAGTCGCTCGCGGAGTCCCTGCTGGCGTGGGGCGACGTGGCCGCCGTCGACCTCGACCTGGCGGTGTGGACGGGGGAGGGGGTCACCGAGCACCCGTCCGGGCGTATCCGGCTGCGGCGGGCGGCTCTGGTGCCGGACCGGGCGTGGCCCGAGGGGTACGTCACGGTGGGCCAGGACCTCCCCCCGGAGGCGAGCCGTCTGCTGGCCCGGGCGATCCGGCGGGACGACGCGCCGCAGGCCCTCGTCATCCCGCACCGGCGGGCGATCGAACGGGTGCTCGGCAACCCGCGGCTGGTACGCGCCCTGGTGCCCGGCGACCGGTCGGCGGGCGTGGTGTGCGTGCCGCTCGTCCTGGACGACACGCCGCCCGTCGTGCTGGGCGTGGTGGAGGTCTGGCGGCGGACGGACCGCCCCTTCGCCGACAGCGAGCTGTTCGACCTGCAGGAGCTGGTGGCCCGGACCTCCCACCACGTCGACCTGGCCCGCCGGCACCAGCGCGAGCACACGCAGGTTCTGGCTCTGCAGCGCCGGCTGCTGCCCCGCGTCGGCGGCGACACCGTCGAGACGGCCAGCGTCTACCAGCCCGCCACGCCCGACAGCGCCGGAGTCGGCGGCGACTGGGTGAACAGCTTCCCGCTGCCGGACGGCCGCACCGCGCTGGTGGTCGGTGACGTGGTCGGGCACGGTCTGGGGGCGGCGGCGACCATGGGCCAGCTGAGCATGGAGGCCCGCGCCCTGCTGTCCGCGGGGCTGGCGCCCGACGAGGTACTGGAACATCTGGACGAGACCGTGACGCTGCTGGACGACGCGGAATCGGGGCTGGCCGCGGGTTACAGCGCCCTCGGTTCGACCTGCTGCATCGCCGTGTACGACCCGGTCAGCCACCGCCTGTCGCTCTCCAGCGCGGGCCACCTGCCCCCGGTCCTGGCACCCCCGGAAGGGCCCGCCGCCCCCCTCGCGGTCCGCCCGCACCCGGGCCTGGGCGCCGAGTTCGCGCTGCGGGAGCCGTTCGAGGTGCACACGTTCTCCACGCCCCCCGGGTCCCTGCTCGCCCTCTACACCGACGGCCTGGTGGAGGACCCCGCCCTGTCGATCGACGACGGCATCGCCCGGCTCGCGGCCGCCGTGTCCCGGGTGCACCCGTGGGACGGCTTGGCGCAGGCGGCGCGGCACGTGGTCGCCTCGCTCGCACCGGCCCGCCGGCGCGACGACGTGACCCTGCTGCTGGCCCGCACGATCGGCTACCGCAAGGGCGACACCGCGACGTGGCGGCTGCCCGCCCGCGACGACGCGGCCGCCCGGGCCCGCACGCTGGTGCACGCGCTGCTGGAGCGGTGGGACACCAGGAGCGACCTCCGCGACAGCGTGGTGCTCCTGGTCAGCGAACTGGTCACCAACGCCGTCCGGTACGCCGGCGGCCCCATCACGGTGCGGTTGATCAGGCTCGGCCACGGCCTGCTGTGCGAGGTGGGCGACGCGGGCAACGGCAGGCCGCGGCTGGGCCGCAACGCGCTCCTCGACGACGGCGGGCGCGGCCTGCACATCGTGCACCGGCTCACCACCCGCTGGGGCGTGCGGTGGACGGACACCGGCAAGGTGGTCTGGGCGGAGGTCACCAGGTGAGGCGGGTGCGGAGGGCCCGCGTGGACGCCGGGCCCTACAGCCACTCCCCTTCCAGAGCGGTGGCCGTGAGGCCGGGGGCGGCCGCGTACAGCACGGCGCGGGCGCCCGCCTTCTGGCCCGCGTCGTGGGCCCTGCGCAGGATGTCGAACACGGCGGCTCCGCCGCGATTGCCGCTGGTGTAGCTCTTCCGGCTGTGGTCGAGCAGACCCGACGGCCACTCGGCGGGCATCGTCTGCTCCATGTACTCCAGGACCCGGGTCCCGCCGGGGTGCGCGAGCAGGACGTCGGGGTGCCAGGCGGCGGGGTCGTCCTGGTAGCGCACCCGCAGCCACTCCCACATCGCCGTGACCGTCTGCTGCACGGCGCGCGGCCCCCGCCGGTCCATCACGAAGTGGGTGCCGTCAGCCCGCGTCTCCAGACGGTGCAGGTCCCGGGTGTCCGGCAGCGTGTGGTGCCAGGCGGAGTCCAGCCGCAGCACCGACTCGGGCCGCGGCCGCCCGGTGACCACCGCGGCGACCGCGGTGTCGGCGAACAGCAGCCGCACGATCAGGGACTCCAGGGTGTCGTCCGCGGGCTGGTAGGTCGTACTGAGCGCCTCGGAGATCACCACCAGGACCACCCGGTCGGGATCCGCCGCCACCAGGTCGGCGGCGAGCGCCAGGGAACGGGTCCCGGCGACACACGCCCACTGGGCGGCCGGCAGCAGCATCACGTCGCTCCGGAGGGGGAGCCTGTTGGCCAGGGTGACGTCCAGCCCCGGCAGCGCCGGGGTCGTCGAGTTGCTGGTGATCAGGCAGTCGACGTCGGCGGGGTCGAGTCCCGCGCTCTGCAGCGCCCCGCGCGCCGCCCGCTCGCCGTAGGCCTGTACGGCGTCCCAGGCCGGGGCCGTGCGCTCCTGCACGGTCTGCGGCGCCGGTATCGCCTCCAGTGAGGCGATCACGCGGTCCACGTCCTCGGCGGAGAACCCGTCGAGAGCCAGCGCCTCGCGCGCCGGACCGGCCGAGGCGGCCGGCAGGGCACCCTCCCGGCCGGGGGCGACGGCGGTCTGGAGCGGGAGCATCCAGCCGCGGGTCTCGATGCCCGTGCTCGCCGCGATGCCGTCGATCCGCGGCGCCCACGCCGCATGCGGGTGCCGGTCGCGCACCTCTTCCACGATCTGGCCGGTACTGACGGCGTGCTCGCCGTGGATGACGGAGGGAGGGCACAGGTATGCGGCCACGATGCGCACCTTTCTGCGGTGACGGAGGGGGTACGTCACGGGCGCCGTGGCGTGGCTCACGCCAGTACTCCGGTCCAGCACACCGTGATCAAGTCCGGGCCGCTGCATGCCACTTGAGGGCACGACGGCATCCACTACCGAGCATGCACGCCAAAGGGACATTTACGCTGTGAGCCACACAACGCGGACCACCCTCCCGCCGGGTGACACTGCACACACCGCGGCGGCGGGGCGGCCCCGCGCGGTGCTGCCGCGGGGCCGCCCTCGAAGAGCCGGACGGGAGCGGGACTCAGGGGTCGACCCGCAGGACGGCCCACACCGCGTTCCCCCCGGTGCGCGCCGAGCGGACGGCGCCCCAGGAGTCCGCGAGCTGCTGCACGATCAGCAGGCCGCGACCGCTCTCGTCGTCCGGGCCGGGCGGCCGGGCACCGGAGGGACGCGCCTCGCCGCGCCCGTCGTCGTGCACCTCGACCCGCAGGCGCTCGCCCGGCGTCAGTGACAGCCCGCACAGCATGCCGCTGCTCGCGGAGTGGATGACGGCGTTGGTGGCCAGTTCCGAGACGAGCAGTACGGCGTCGGTGCAGACGTCGCCGGGCAGCCGCCAGGTGCGCAGCTGCCGACGGGCCGTGTCACGGGCCGTCCGCACACTCGCCCGGATCGAGGGGAGGTCGAACCAGTGCTCCCGGTCCGCGGGTGTGGTGACTAAGAGATCGGGCGAGGAGGCCGTGTGGGGGGTCACGTTGATCGCCTTCCAAAGCGGACGGGCGGCGGCGCAAGAGGGGCGGGCCTGGTCCGGGGCGCGGGAGAGGACAGTCTGCTGTCCGTGCACAGGAATGTAACTCCTCGCACACGCACACGAATTGACGGCGCCCCGGCCGGTCGGGAGGGCTCGCTCACGGAGCAACTATGCTCGCAGCCCGCTTCATGCTGCAACCGCTTCCCTGATAATTTCAGCGAGACGTGATCAGGGTGGTGTCGTCACCAAGTCGCTGACAGAATCGAACAGTGACAGCCCATCAGGAGGTAGGGCGTGAGTGAAGCCCGATCCAGCACCGGTACGAGCGCCCCGACGGTACTGCGCATGATCCTTGGCAAGCGGCTCCAGGACATGCGGCAGGCGGCGGACGCGTCCCTGGCCGACGCCGCCAAGGCGTTGCGGGTGACGTCCCTGACCATCCGCCGCCTGGAGAAGGCCGAAGTCGCCCTCAAACCCCTCTACGTAGAGAAGCTCCTGCAGACCTATGGCGCCGGACAGCAGGAGACGGACGAGTTCGTCTCCCTCGCCGAGCAGGCCAACAAGCCCGGCTGGTGGCACGCCTACCGTGACGTGCTGCCCAGCTGGTTCACCGCGTACGTCAGCCTGGAGACGGGCGCGAGCACGCTGCGCACCTACGAACCCCATTACGTCACAGGGCTCCTGCAGACCCCCGCCTACGCGCGCGGCGTACTGAGCGGCGGCTTCCCGAACGGCACCGAGGACGAGTTGGAACGCCGCGTCCACCTCCGACTGCGCCGGCAGGGCCTGCTCGACCGCGAGAACGCGCCCACGCTCTGGGTGGTCATGGAGGAGGCCGTCCTGCACCGGGTGGTCGGCGGCCCCGACGTCATGCGTGAACAGATAGACCGGCTCCTGGAGGTGTCGGAACTGGACCACGTCAGCATCGACATCCTGCCCTTCGAGGTCGGCGCCCACGTCGGCGCGTGCGCCCCGTTCACCTACTTCCGGTTCGAGGAGCCCGAGCTGCCGGACATCGTGTACAGCGAGATCCTCTCCGCCTCGGTCTACCTGGACCAGCGCGACGACGTCGTCGCCCACCTGGAGGCCCACAACAGGATGTCGCTGATGACGTCGTCCCGGGCCGGCAAAGCACTCCTGAACCGCATGCGCAAGGAGTACTCATGACCACCACCGACGACACCGTCTACAACGGCATGCCGGCCTCCGACCTCGGCGAGCAGGGCTGGGAGCGTCCCTGGAGCGGGCCCAACGGAGGCCAGTGCGTCGAGACGAAGCAACTCGCCGACGGGCGCGTCGCACTGCGCCAGTCGACCGATCCCGCCGGTCCGGCGCTCATCTACACGCCGGAGGAGATCGGCGCCTTCGTCAGAGGGGTCAAGCAGGGCATGGCCGACCACCTGACGCGCGACACCGCAGCACACCTTCTGAAGGGAACACGATGAGCAACACCGACGTCCGGCGGGACCTCGACACCAGCAGGCCGCACTCGGCCCGCATGTACGACTACTACCTCGGCGGCAAGGACCACTTCCCGGTCGACAAGCAGGCCGCGCAAGCGGTTGCCGAGGCGTACCCGGGCATCTTCACCTGCGCCCGCGAGAACCGCGCGTTCATGCACCGCGCCACCCGTGTTCTGGCGGAGGAGCACGGCATCCGGCAGTGGCTCGACATCGGCACCGGCATACCCACCGAGCCGAACGTGCACCAGGTGGCGCAGTCCGTGGTCCCCGAGGCACGTGTGGTCTACGCCGACAACGACCCGCTGGTCCTGAAGTACGCCGAGCGTCTCATGCGCAGCACCCCGCAGGGCCGCACCACCTACATCGAGGCCGACGTCAACGACCCCGAGGCGCTGCTGGGCGCGCCGGAGCTGGCCGAGGTGCTCGACCTGTCCCGGCCCGTCGCCCTGTCCCTCAACGCGCTGATGCACTTCATCACCGACGCCGCCGACCCGTACGGCATCGTCAACCGGGTCATGGCGGCCCTGCCCTCCGGCAGCGCCCTCGCGCTGAGCCACTGCACGCCCGACTTCGACCCGCCCACCTGGGAGAAGGTGACGGACATCTACACCGGGGCGGGTACGCCGGTGCAGTTCCGCGCGCAGGACGACGTCGCCCGCTTCTTCGAGGAACTCGACCTCCTCGACCCCGGCGTCACCGTCGGCCACCGCTGGCGGCCGACCCGGCCGCTGGGCCCCGAGGCGCCGACGGACGCGCAGGTCAGCCTGTGGGCGGGGGTCGGCATCAAGCGGTGACGGCGACCGCCGTCACCGCTCCGCCAGCGTGGCGAGGACGGTGGCGGCCAGCGCCGCACGGCCGACCATGCCGGACACGCTGGCGCGCTCCGAACGGGCGTGGGCGCCGTGGCCGACCGCGCCGATGCCGTCCAGCACCGGTGTCCCGGCCGCGGCGAGGAAGTTGCCGTCGCTCGCCCCGCCGACCGACGCCTCGGCGAGGTCGTGGCCGAGCAGCCGCGCGCAGGACTTCGCCAGTGAGGCGAGGGCGGCGACCTCCTCGCTGCGCTCGAAGACCGGGCGGTTCCAGTCCCCGGTGACCCGCAGCCGGGTGCGGGCGTCGGCGGGTTCGAGGGCGGCGAGGGCCCGGGTGACGCGCTCCTGCTCGGCGGCGGACGCCACGCGGACGTCCAGGCGCGCGGTGGCGCGGCCCGCCGTGACGTTGCTGCGGGTGCCGCCCTCGACCACGCCCACGTTGACCGAGGTCCCGGCGTCGAGATCGGTCAGCCCCGTCAAGCGCAGTACCTGCGCCGCCAGTTCGTGCACGGCACTGGCTCCCGCGGTGGGGTCGAGACCGGCGTGCGCCTCGGTGCCGGTGACCGTCAGGGTGAACAGACCGACTCCCTTGCGGGCGGTCTTGATGGCGCCGTCGGCCGCGCCCTCGAAGACCATGGCGAGCCGGGAGCCGCGCGCCTCGGCGACGATCGCCTCGTGGGAGGCGAGGCTGCCGGTCTCCTCGTCGCCGTTGAGCAGGACCGTGCAGGCGGGACGCGGCAGCCCGAGGGCGTCGAGCGCGCGCAGCGCCCACACCGCCTGGACGAGCCCGGCCTTCATGTCGAAGACGCCGGGACCGGTCACCAGGTCGCCGTCCCGGTGGAAGGGCCACGTGTCCAGGGTGCCCGTCGGCCACACGGTGTCGTAGTGGCCGACCAGCACGACCGGCCGGTCGTCGCCCGTGCCGCGGGCCGGGTAGCGGCGGACCAGGATGTCGCCGGTCTCGTCCCGGGGCAGGACCTCCTCCGTGTCCGGGGACCCCAGACGGCGGTCGAGCCAGTCGCGCAGCCAGGCCAGGCAGGCGTCCAGGGCGTCCAGGTCGTCGCTGGCGCTGCCCTGCGCGGTGTAGGCGGCCAGATCGGCCACCATGTCCTCGCGGTGCTCCTCCAGCCACTCCTTGACCGCCCGGGCCCGCTCGCCCTCGGACGAGGCGCACTCCGCGGGCCGGCCCGCGATCCGGTCGAGTCCGGCCAGGCGGGACTCGGACATCTTCCCCGGCGCGCCCTCCAGTTCGCGCAGACCGTCCAGGACGGTCCGCAGGAGAGGCACCGGCAGTCCCTCGCGCGCCGCGTCCTCGACGACGTCCGCGTAGTGGGTGGTGACCTCGACGGGCCGGTGGCGTACGGCCAGGTCGCGCCAGATGCCGCTGCGGTCCTTGCTCTGGGTGCGCAGCCAGGCGGTGAGACGGTCGAAGGCGGCCTCGCGCGCGGCGGGGTCCGCGCCCCGCCGGAACGGGTGCGGGTCGAAGGCGTCGAACGCCTCCAGTGCCACACCGCGCCGGTCCGCCACCGCGAAGATCTCGCCGGTCAGTCCGGCCATGGCCACGCGGTGGCGGTCGATGAGGTCGGCCATGGGGGCGTCGGCCAGCGCGGTGGCGGCGAGCATGGCGCCGAAACCGGCCTTGGCCCACAGGTAGCCCTCGACGTTGTCGCTGGCCTGTGCGGGGCCCCAGCTCCGCAGGTCGGCGACCAGGCCGCGGACCCGGTCGCCGACGGGGGCGCCGTGCGGCTCGCCGACGACCAGGGCTCCGGCTCCGCCGTCCTGCACGACACCCGGTGCGACGACGTCGGCGAAGATGTTGACGAAGGCCGCGACCGTGCGGTGCTCGCCGATCACCCGGGCGATCAGGTCCTCGTTGAAACCGTTCTGCACGGAGACGACCCAGCCGTCCGGCTCCAGCCGCGGGGCGATCCAGTCGACGGCGGCCCCGGTGGCCTGCGCCTTCACCGAGAGCAGCACCCGGCCGAGGGTGCCGGTGAACTCGTCGGGCGTGACGGCCCGCACGGGGACGCTCGTGCGGGTGCCGCCCCGGGCGACGACGAGGCCGCCGGCCCGGATGGCGTCGACGTGGGCGCGGTCCGTGTCGACGACGGTGACGGGGTGGCCCGCGCGGGCGAGGGCGAACGCCAGGGTGCCGCCGATCGCTCCCGCGCCGACGACGGTGTAGGCGGCTCGCTGCGGGGTGGTGTCGCTCATCGGGCGGGTTCCTCCGTGGCCGTGGGGGTGGCGGTGGCGCGGGTGTCGTGGGACTGCCATATGCGGGGCAGGTGATGGGCTCCGGTGCTGGATCCGCCGTCGACCCGCAGCACCTCTCCGGTGACCCAGGAGGCCTCGGGCCCCGCGAGCCAGCAGACGGCCCGCGCGATGTCCTCGGGCGTGCCGGGACGGCCCAGCGGGTTGGCGCCGATGGCCGCGGCGTACTCGGCGGAGACGGGGTTGCAGTCGCTGTCGACCAGTACGAAGCCGGGGCTGACCGCGTTGACGCGCAGGCCCTGGGAGCCCAGTTCGAGGGCGGCGGCCCGGGTGGCCATCTCCAGGGCGGCCTTCGAGCTGGCGTACGGCCCGCCGCCCGGGCGCGAGCGCAGGGCCGAACCGGAGGAGATGTTGACGACGCAACCGGGCCGGCCCGCCGCGCCGGCGAGCCGGGCGAAGGCGGCGGTCGCCAGGACCGGGGCACGCAGGTTGACCGCGAACAGCCGGTCCCAGGCGCCCGCGTCGACCTCGGCCATGTCCAGCGAGGGATAGATCCCCGCCGCGTTGACCAGGACGTCGAGGGGCCCGTGCGCCGACCACGCCTGCTCGACCAGGCCGGCGGCGGCGTCCGCGCCGCTCAGATCCACGGCGTGGACGGCCGCGCCGGTGCCGAAGCGGGACGCCGCGGCCTCCAGCGCGTCGCGGTCGAGGTCGGCGAGGGTCAGGAAGGCGCCCCGGGCGGCGAACGCGTCGGCGATCGCACCGCCGATGCCGCCCGCGGCGCCGGTGACGAGAACGTGCGGGGTCACTTGAATTCCTTGTCCTTGGTCTCGGGCATCGTGAGGTAGACGACGAGGGAGATCAGCGCGGCGGCGCTCACGTAGATCCACAGCAGGTCGCTGTGCCCGCTCTCGTGCAGCCAGGTGGTGACGTACGGCGCCGTGCCGCCGAAGACGGCGACGGCGAGCGCGTAGGGCAGCGCGATCCCGGTGGCGCGCACCTCCGGCGGGAACTGCTCGGCCATGATGACGGCGCAGTTCGCGGAGTAGCCGAGGATCAGCAGCATGCCCACGAGCTGGACCAGGAACAGGCTGAGGAAGCTGTCGCCCAGCAGGTGCAGCAGCGGCCAGGCGAGGACCACGAAGCCGCCCGCGAAACCGGCCATCGTCGGCTTGCGTCCGAGCCGGTCCGAGAGCAGTCCCGCGAACGGGAGCGCGATCACGAAGACGATCAGGCACAGGGTCTGCGAGAGCAGCGCCGTCCTCAGCGGGATGCCGGTGGTCAGATTCGCGTAGGTGGGCAGGTAGTTGACCCAGATGTAGTACGTGAGGGTGCCCGCCACCGTGATGCCGGCGACCCGCAGCGTCGCCGCCGGGTGCTCGACGAACATCGCCTTGACGGGGTTGGTCCGGGTGCGCCCGCTGCCCTGCGCCTCGGTGTAGGACTCGGTGTCCTCGACCGAGACCCGCAGCCACAGGCCCACCAGGCCGAGGAGTCCGCCGAAGACGAACGCCACGCGCCAGCCCCAGGAGTGCAGGGCGTCGTCGCTCAGCGCCGACGTGGTGAGGGTGCCGAGCAGCGAGGCGATCAGGACGCCGCCGGCGACCGACACCTGCTGCCAGGACCCGGCGAACGCGCGCCGGCCCCGGGCGGCGGACTCGACGAGGAAGGCCGACGACGAGCCGAACTCGCCACCGGCGGAGAACCCCTGCACGAGCCGGGCGACGAGCAGGAGCAGCGGCGAGACGACGCCGATGCTCTCGTAGGAGGGGGTGACGGCGATGGCGAACCCGGCGCCCGCCATCAGGGCCACGGTGAGCGTCATGCCCTTCTTGCGGCCGCGCCGGTCGGCGTAGGCGCCGAGGACCGCCGCACCGACCGGGCGCATGACGAACCCGACCGCGAACACCGCGAGGGTCGAGAGCAGGGCGACCGCGCCGTCCCCCTTGGGGAAGAACTCGTCGGCGATGATCTTCGCGAAGATCGAGTAGAGCGCCCAGTCCACCCACTCGACGGTGTTGCCGATGGTGCCCGCGACGATGGCCTTGCGCTGGGCGCCGCTCAGTTTGCCCGGCGGGGAGCCGCCGCCGTTGCCCTGGGGGGAGCCGACGGGCGTGACAGATCCGGTGTTCATTGCAGTGCGCTCCGTGGCGTCAGGGACGGTCTGGGCCGGAGCCGGGCAGCATGCTGCGCGCGGCGTCGGCCAGCTGGGCATGGGTGGCGAACCAGACGTCCTGGTGCGAGGCGATGTGGTCGAGCAGTTCGCGCAGCACCACCAGCCGCGAGCGGTGGCCGATGACGTGCGGGTGCAGCGTGAGCTGGAAGACGCCGCCGTCGCGGTACGCGGCGTCGAACTCGTCGCGCCAGATCTCCCCGACCCCGCGGGGCCGGCTGTGGGGGCGGACGGAGCCGTAGCGGTCCATCGTGAAGTACGGGGCGTCGTCCCGGATCCAGTCGACCGGGATCTCGACCAGGCCGGTGGAGCGCCCGCCGGCGACGATCTCGTACGGCTCGTCGTCGGCCATCAGCGAGGAGTCGTACGCGAAACCGAGCTCCAGCATGATGTCGAGGGTGGAGTCGGAGAAGTCCCAGGAAGGGGTCCGGATCCCGACCGGGCGCTGCCCCGTCACGGTCGTCAGGGTGTCCAGGGCCCGCGCCGTCAGCTCCCGCTCCTCCTCGCGGTCCAGGAGCATGTTCCGTTCGTGGATCCAGCCGTGGACGGCCAGCTCGTGCCCGTCCCGGGTGTAGGCGCGGGCCTCTTCCGGGTGGAGGAGCGCCGAGACGGCCGGCATGAAGAAGGTGGCGGGAACGCCGTAGCGCTCCAGGAGCCGCAGGATCCGCGGGGCGCCGGCCCGCGCGCCGTACTCGCCCTGGGCCAGGCGGCCGGGGCTCGTCTCGCCGTCGCGCAGCGGGATGGTCTCGTGGTCGGAGTCGAAGGAGAGGGCGACCGCGACGCGGGCGCCGCCGGGCCAGCGGTCGGGAACCAGGCGCCGTCCGGCGCGGACGGCGTCGACGTGACCGCGCCAGGCGGTCTCGGGCCAGCGCCAGCTCTCCTTGGGCAGGCCGAAGCCTTCTGAGGACATGGTGACTCCACGGGGGTACGGGGGAGGGAGTGAGCGGTGTGAAGGGCCGCGTCGCGGCCGTGCTGTGCCGGGTGGTGGTGGGGAGCGGTGGGCCGTCGGCTCAGGCCGGGCGGACCATCCGGTGCCAGGAGTACTTCATCGTGACGAGGTGCAGCGTCACGTCGGAGGAGAGGAGCCCGGGCAGTGACCCGATCACGTCGCTCGTGTAGCGGAAGAGGTCGGCCCGCCGGGGCAGCACCATGTGCCCGACGAGATTGAAGCGCCCGGTCGCCGCGCTGAGGAACTTCGTCCCGGGATGGCGGGCGAGCTGCCGGCCCGCGACGTCCAGCCGGCCCGGCTCGATGGAGAGCCACACCATGAACTCCGCGTCGAAACCGAGGAGTGCCGGTTCGACGAGGGTGCGGAACTGGAGGATGCCGCGGGAGATGAGACGGTCCAGGGCCCGGGCGACACTGGACTCGGCGCGGTCCAGGCGCCGTGCCAGCACGCTGACCTGCGTACGGCCGTCCTCCCTCAGGGCCGTGGTGATCTCCTGCTCCAGCGGGGTGAGCGCTTGTGGCGCCCGGCCCCAGTCGGTGCGGTCGCACGAGGAGGAGAACGTGTCCGGCCGCAGGTCGGCGGCCGCCTCCGGCGGAAGCAGCCGGGTGTCCCACATCGCGGCCGAGGTGAACGCCCTGATGACGGGAACCGCCTCGGTGCTCGTGATGAGGTCCGCCGCGGGCAGGTCGGCGAAGAGCATCCGCATCATCTCCTCGTTGTCCCGGGCGACGAAGTCGACGATGAGGTCCGCCGAGCCGGTGACGACGGCCACGAAGCGGACGTCGGGGCTCGCGGCGAAGGAGTCCGCGACCTCCAGTCCCCGCCCGGGGCGCGCCTGCACCCGGACGAGCATGGACGAACCCTCCCGGGTACGGTCCAGCTCCAGCGTGCCGGTGACCCTCAGCAGCCCGCGCTCGCGCATCGCCGCGTAGCGTCGCTGGGCGGTCGTCTCACTGGCGCCCACCCAGCGCGCCACCGCGCTCCACGGGGCACGGCCGTTGAGCTGGAGCGCCGCTACGACGCGGCGGTCCAGCTCGTCGATCGTGTCCGCGAGGGCTTCCTGGGTCATGCCGATGAAGCTAACCGGCGACTTTGCGCCAGTCAATGGCGGAATCCTGCATCACCGCTGGTCAGTGAGTTGTCATCCCGCGTCGAACGTTTTACGTGACGGAAAACGTCCAGATCCGGCGGCGCGGCGCGACCGAACGGGGCGTGAAGGATTTCCCCAGAACGACCGGAGAGGAATTCGCCGCCGCCCGCCGCCCGCCGCCCGCCGCCTGCCGCCCGCAGCCGGCCCCGCCTCCCGCCACCCACCGACCGCACGCGTGCACCGGGCCGGCCGGCAGGGGCGCCCCGGCATGTCGCCGCCCGTGCCGCCCCCGCGGTCGGAGAGGATTCCGGCATCGCTCGGGAGGCAGACATGGCGGTCGAGGAGGCCGGACCGGCCCGCCCGCGGCACCGCGCGGACGCCTGGGCGGCGCGGCTGCTGACGTTCTCCGCGGGCGCCGTCAACGCGCTGGGCTTCCTCGCCCTCGGCGGAGTCTTCACGAGCGTGGTCACCGCCAACTCGGCGCTGACCGGGGTCGCCCTGGGCGGGGCGGAGACGACGCTCGGCGTCCGGGCCGCCCTCGCCGTGCTCTGCTACGTGCTCGGCGCCGCAGCGGGCAGCTGGACGGCCGCCCGCGCCCACCGGGGCGGGCGCTGCCGCCCGGCCGGCTTCCTGCTGCTCGAACTCCTCCTGCTGTGGTCCGTCGCGGGATGGTGGCTCGCGGCGGACGGCGGCCCGGACGCCGGGCAGGGTACGGCCGTGCTGGGCGCGCTGGCGGCGGCGATGGGCTGCCAGAACGCCGGTGTCCGCCTCACGATGGGGGACCGGGCGCCGACCGCGTACCTGACGGGCCTGCTGACCGGAGCCGTCGCCGAGGCGGTGACGGCCCGGCGGGTCCACTGGCAGGCCCTGGGCAACACGACGCTGCTGATCCTCGGCGCGACCACCGCCACACTGCTGGAACGCTCGCTGCACGACGCGGCCCCGCTGCTCCCCGCGCTGCTGGTGACGGCGGCGTGGGCGACCGTACGCGCGGCACCGCGGCCGGGGAACGCGGCCCGACCCTCAGCCCCGCACCCTCCGCCCGCATGACATCCTCGGGACCGGGAGGGGGAGCCATGGCCGAGACGGGTACGACGGCGGTACTGGCGCTGCTGCCGGAGGCCGAACCACTGCTGGAACTGGCCGCCGGGGTGGACGCGCGGGCCGTGCGGCCGGGAGTGCCCGCGCACGCGGCGCTGCTCTATCCCTGGCTGGCCGCCGACCGGGTCGACGAGCCCGCGCTGCGGCGCCTGCGGGCGGCACTGCCGCAGGGCCGGATCGAGGCCGAGCTGACGGCGGTGGAGCACGAGGGCGGCTTCGTGGGCGTACCGGTGCCCGGGCTGAGCGCCGCGGCCACCGCCGTGCGCGCCGCCTTCCCCGAAGAGGTCCCGTACGGCGGCCGGTTCGGCACCGACCCGCCGGTCCACGTCACCGTGGCCCTGAGCGCGGCTCCCGAAGCCGCCGCCGGCATCGCCCGGCGGACAGCCGCCCGGCTGCCGCTCACCGCATGGATCTCCGCGCTGCACGTGGTGGCCCTCGGCCCCACGGGCTGGCGAGCCCTCGCCGAACTGCCCCTGGTCCGCCGGCCGGCGTGAGCCGTCCGCCGCACGCCCCGGGCGCGCGGGCGCTGGGGACCTCTCAGTAGCGCACCGGCAGGGCGAGGAGGCCCCGGGACCGCATGGAGGGCCGCCGCGCGAGCTCCGAGGGCTCCACCGCCAGGGCGAGGTCCGGGAACCGCTCCAACAGGGCGGACAGGGCGATCCGCGTCTCGGCACGGGCCAGCGGCGCGCCCAGGCAGTAGTGGATGCCGTGGCCGAGGGCGAGATGCCCCGTCACGTCCCGCGTGACGTCCAGCGTGTCGGGGTCCGTGAAGCGGCGGGGGTCGCGGTGCGCGGCCGCCAGCGACAGCAGGACCGTACTGCCGACCGGCACGGTGACGCCGCCGACCGGCACGTCCTCGGTGGCGAAACGGCGGATGGCCAGCGGAGCGGGCCCGTCGAACCGGGCCAGCTCCTCCACGGCGTTGTCCAGCAGCCCGGGGTCGGCGCGCACGGCCGCCAGCTGGTCGGGCCGTTCGAGCAGGGCGAGCGTCGCGTTGCCGATCAGGTGGACGGTGTTCTCGTATCCGGCGATCAGCAGCAGGAAGGCCAGGGAGGTCAACTCGTCCTCGGACAGCCGGTCCTCCTCGTCGCGGAGGCCGACCAGTGCGGACATGAGGTCGTCGGCCGGGTGGGCGCGCTTGTCGGCGATCAGCCGGGCGAAGAAGCCGAGCAGGCCGCGCACCGCGGCACCGGCCCGCTCGGGATGCTCCGGGTCGGGCGACACCAGCGCCTCGGTCCACGACCTGAAGTCCCCGCGGGCCTCCTCCTGCACGCCCAGCAGATCACAGATGACCGTGATCGGGAGCGGGGCGGCGTAGGCGCTGATCAGGTCCGCCCGTCCGTGGGGCGCCATGGCGTCCAGCAGCCGGCCGGCCGTGCGGCGGATCGGTTCGTGGAGCCGCGTCACCTGGTGGGGGCCGAACGCGCGGGAGACCAGACGGCGGATGCGGGTGTGGTCGGGCGGGTCCATGTTGAGCAGGTTGGCGTCGAGCGCCGGGGGAAGTGCCATGCCCCGGTAGCCGCCCGGCGCGGCGTTGCGCTTGTCCAGGGAGAGCCGCGGGTCGGCCAGTGCGTGCCGGACGTCCTCGTACCGGGTGATCAGCCAGGCCGGCAGCCCGTCCGTCCCCGTGACGGCGTGCACCGGGCCCTGTTCGCGCAGGCGCGCGTACACGGCGTACGGGTCCTTGACCAGCTCGGCCGGGTCAACGGCGGGGGAATCGGCAGGCGTTGCGAGCGACATGCCCTCACTATAGGAGCGGCACCGCGCCGGAGGATTACCGAAGTCTGACGCGGACCGGCGGTCACTGGTCCGGGGAGCCGGCGGGTGCTCCAATGAACGGGTGAACTCTGAACCGCCCGAGACGCGGGGCGCTCCGGTGGGGCGGCGCGTCTTCCTGGGCACACTCGGCCTCGGCGCACTGGGGGTCCTCGCGGCGCCCGCGCTGCAGCGCGGCACGGAGGCGTTCCTCGGCGGCGCGGCCGACCGGGACCCCACCGGCCTGACGGGGCTGCTCCCGAACGGCGGCGGCTTCCGCTACTACTCGGTCACCTCCTCCGTCCCGCACAAGGACGCCGGGAACTACCGGCTCACCGTCGACGGCCTGGTCGACCGCCCGGCGACGTACACCCTGGCCGGCCTCAGGGCGCTGCCGCAGACCCGGATGGTCCGCGACGTCCAGTGCGTCACGGGCTGGCGGGTGCCCGGCACCCCGTTCGAAGGAGTACGCCTGTCCGAGCTGCTGGACGCCGCCGGGGTGCGCTCCTCGGCGGGCGCGGTGCGCTTCACCTGCTTCGACGGCGCCTACTCGGAGAGCCTCACCCTGGAACAGGCGCGCCGCGCGGACGTCCTGGTCGCGCTGCGGATGCAGGACGAGGACCTGGGCCACTCGCACGGCGGCCCGGTACGCCTGTACGTGGCGCCCATGTACTTCTACAAGTCCGCCAAGTGGCTCTCCGGCATCACCGTCACGGACGAGGTCCGGCCCGGCTACTGGGAGGAGCGCGGCTACGACGTCGACGCCTGGGTCGGACGTTCGAACGGACGGGACGATGAACCCACCACCTGAACCGGAACGGCCGGCGCAGCCGCGGCAACTCCCCACGCACCTGCGGCGCTTCAGCACGGCCGAACGCTGGGCGCACCGCGCGACGGCCCTGCTGGCGGGCGTCTGCGTCCTCACCGCGGCCTGCCTCTACCTCCCCCAGCTCGCCCAACTCGTCGGCCGGCGTGCCCTGGTGGTCACCGTGCACCAGTGGACCGGAGCCGCGCTCCCGGTCCCGGTCCTGGCCGCCCTCGGCTCCCGCGCCCTCCGCGCCGACCTGGGCCTGCTCAACCGCTTCGGCCCGCACGACCGTCAGTGGCTGCGCGCCGTCCTGCGCAGGGACAAGCGGCCGTCCGCCCGCCCGGCGCACAAGTTCAACGCGGGGCAGAAGCTCTACGCCGCCTGGGCGGCCGGTGCCACGCTCGTCATGCTCGGCACGGGGCTGATGATGTGGTTCACCCACCTCACCCCGCTCGTGTGGCGCACCGCCGCCACGTTCGTCCACGACTGGCTGGCCCTCACCCTTGGCATCGTCCTCGCGGGCCACATCGGCATGGCCATGGGCGACCCCGAGGCCCGCCGGGGCATGCGCACCGGCTCGGTCACGCGGGCGTGGGCGGAGCGCGAACACCCGCTCTGGCAGCCGGAGGCCGAGGAAACCCGGCAGCCGCACCGCACTCCGGAGCCCCGCTGACCTGGACGTCGGGCGCCGAAACGGTGGTCTGCAAGGGGCGTTGGGGGAGAGGATGGGTGCCATGACGGGAGAGAGTTCGTCGATCGACAGCACCAGGCCCAGCATCGCCCGCGTCTACGACTACCTGCTCGGCGGCAAGGACAACTACGCCGTGGACCGGGAGATCGGCGACGTGTTCAAGCGCGACCTGCCCGGTTCGGTGGCGATCGCCTTCGCCAACCGCGCCTCCCTGACCCGGGCGGTGACCGAGATAGTGACGACCACCGGCGTGCGGCAGTTCGTCGACCTGGGCAGCGGCCTGCCCACCGCCGACAACGTGCACCAGGTCGCCCAGCGGTACGCTCCCGAGTCCCGCGTGGTGTACGTCGACACCGATCCCCAGGTGCTGGTCCACGGGCGGGCCCTGCTGGAGGAGAACGACCGGACGAGGGTCGTGCCGGTCGACGTGCGGGACCCGGAGCAGGTGCGCACCCGTCCGGAGACCCTGGAGCTGATCGACTTCGGCCGTCCCGTCGCCGTCATGTTCAGCGCCATCCTGCACCACGTCAACGACGACGAGGACCCCGCCGGGATCGTCCGCGACTGGCGCGAGCACGTGCCGTCCGGCAGCTACTTCTTCGTCAGCCACTTCCGCTCCGGGAACAATCCGGAGACGGCCGAGGCGGAGAAGGTCCTCCAGGGCACCTTCGGCCGTGGCCGGTGGCGGACCGACGAGGAGATCGCCGCGCTGCTGGACGGCCTGGAGATCCTGGAGCCCGGGGTCGTCCCGGCGCCCCTGTGGCGCCCCGGTACGGCCGACGGTCTCTGGGAGGGCGAACGCGAACTCACCGTCTGGGAACGCCTCATCGCCGCCGGGATGGCGCGCAAGCCGTAGCGGAGCGCCTGGACGGGCGGGAGCCGTTGTCCGGGCACCCCGCCCGTCACCACCAGCCGAAGGCCACGCAGGCGAGCGCGGGTCCGACGACCACCGAGACGGCTCCGTAGGTCAGCAGGTGGCGGAAGAGCCGCGGGCGGTCGTCGGGCCGCGCCGCACCGAGGATCAGGCCGCCGGTGATGCCCAGCGGATTGATGTCGACCAGGATCGACGCCAACGCCACCGCCAGAACGGCGCCGACCGGCGAGGCGCCCTCGGCGACGACGGCGGGAACCAGCGGCATCGTGGTCGCGAAGACGGCGATGGAGCTCGCCGCGAAGGACGTGATGCCGGCGATGTAGCACAGGACCAGCAGGCTCAGCAGCGGTGCCCCCTCGACCCGCAGCAGGTCGCTGATCCGGGCGAAGGCGCCCAGGTCCTGCATCAGACCGACGTAGGTGAGCAGCCCTCCGACGAGCAGCACGATGTTCCACGGGATCCGGGAGACGATCTCGCCGGGCTCCAGCCGGAGGACGATCTGCTGGACCACCGCCGCGGTGAGCCCCAGGTAGCCGATGTTCGCGTCGAAACCGACCGACAGCACCACCACGGCCGCCAGGCACGTGAGGGTGAGGACCCGGGCGGCGGCCGGCGACACCGCCCGCCCGGTGGCCTCCGCCTCTGATTCCGGCTCCGGTCCCGCCTTCGACGCCGTCTCCCAATCCGTCTTCGGGTCCGCCTTCGACGCCGTACCCGGCCCCGTCTCCGGGCCCGCCTGCGCCGGACCCGCGACGGAGGTGGCCGGCGTGGTGCCGGGTGCGGTGGGGGAGACGCGGCCCCGGGGCACCGCGCCGGTGCGCAGCCCGACCAGGAGGCAGCCGGCCGCGACGGCGAGACCGGCCACGAGCCCGCCGAGGAAGAAGACGACCGGGGCGGAGTCGGGCAGACCGATCTCCAGCGTGTCACCGAGCCGGCGCGCGCTCGTGCCGTAGACGGCCAGTGGCGACAGGAGCCCGCTGATGATGCCGGTGATGCCCAGTACGGCCGCGACGAGAGGGGAGATCCCGTAGCGGGCGGCCAGGCCGAGGGCGACGGGTGCGACGACGGCGGTCGCCGCGGCGGGCAGCGTGCCGATCGCCGTCAGCACGGCGCCGATCAGGAACGGGACCAGGGCGACCAGCAGCACGCGCCCGCCGACCAGGCGGAGCATGCCGTCGAGCAGCCAGTCGAGGGTGCCGTTGAGCTGGGCCACGGCGAACAGGGCGGTGATACCGACGATCAGGACGAAGAAGTCGGCGGGGAAGAACGCCGTGACCTCGTCGGCGGTGCGGTCGGCGGCGAGGCCGACCAGGAACGCGGCGGGCAGGGCCGCGAGACCGAGGTTGAACCGCGGCAACAGGGTCGCCGCGAAGAGGGCGACGAGAACGACGACGGAGACGTCGGCCATGGACATCTGCGGCTCCCGGTTCAGATGACGCCGCGCGCGGCGAGCTCGTCGATGGCGGCGGGAGCGAGACCGAGGTCCCGCAGCACGGCGAACGTGTGCTCGCCCAGCCGGGGTGCGGTGTGTCCCACGGTCTGCTCGAATCCCGAGAACCTGCCGGCCGACCCCTGCACCGGCCGGGTACGGCCGCTGCCCTCGTCGGGCACCTCGACCACCGAGCCGCGGGCTCTGACGTGCGGGTCGGCACAGATGTCGGCGGCCGTGTTCACCGGCCCGTGGGCGACGCCGGCCCGGTCCAGGACCTCGGTCAGGGACACGAGGTCGCGGGCGGCGACGAAGGAGGCCACCCGGCCCTCGATCTCCGCGCGGTGCTCGATCCGGCTCGTCATGGAATCGTGGGCGGCGAGATCCGGTTCCCCCATCGCCCCGACCAGCCGGCGCCACATCTGCTCGGTCGACGCCGGCAGGGCCAGCCACCGCCCGTCCCGCGTCCGGTAGAGGTTGTTGGGGCTGATGTGGGGATTCTCGTTGCCCCGGCGCCCCTGGCTCTCGCCCGTCGCGCCGTAGTCGGCGATGAAGTCCTCCATCATCCGCAGCAGCGGTTCGTACAGGCCGATGTCGGCCAGCTGCGGTTCTCCGGTGAGGTCGCGCTGACGCAGCGCCAGCGTCGCCGCGAAGGCCGCGTAGATGCCGGTGACGCCGTCGGCGACCGGATAGCCGGAGAAGACCGGCGGGCCGTCCGGGAAGCCCGTGCGATGGGTCAGTCCGGCGAAGGCCTCCGCCACCCGCGCGAAACCGGGACGGTCGGCGTACGGGCCGGTGCGCCCGAAGGCGCTGACGTGCACCATCACCAGGTCGGGGCGGTGGAGGACGAGGTCCTCGAAGTCGATGGAGAACCGTTTCAGGGTCGCCGGCCGGAAGTTGGTGACCACCACGTCGGTCGTCGCGGCGAGCCGTCCGACCAGGGCCGCCGCGTCCGGATGGTGCAGGTCGACGGTCACGCTCGACTTGTTCCGGCCCACGACCGACCAGGCCGCGGACACCCCGTCCGCCAACGGCGGGTAGCCGCGGGCCGGGTCGCCGGTGCCCGGCTGTTCGACCTTGATCACTTCCGCGCCGAACTCACCGAGCAGGGACGAGGCAAGAGGCCCGGCGAGCACCGTCGAGAGGTCGAGGACGCGCACACCGCTGAGGGGACCGGACACAGTTCTTCCTTCCACGAGTACCGCGAAGCCACGGAAGACCGTGACCCGCGTCACGATGTCGCCCGGGACAGGCCGCGGGAAGACGCCGAACGCTTCAGGAGGTGAAAGGCAACGGCTTTCACGGCACGGCTGTACCCTCCCGGCATGCGAGTCGAACGGGCCCGGTACTTCCTCGAAGCGGTGCGCACGGGATCCCTCCGGTCGGCGGCGGCCGCCTGCGGCGTCAGCCAGCCCACCATCGGGCAGCAGCTCACCCTGCTGGAGGAGGAGCTCGACGCCGTGCTGCTGATCCGGAGCAGACAGGGCGTGCGCACGACACCCGCAGGAGAGGCCCTCGTCGGTCCGCTGTCGCGTCTCGTGGCGGCCGAGGACACCGTGCGGGAGGCGGCGCTGGCCTCCAACGGGACCTATCAGGGCCGGGTGGCCGTCGGCGGCGGATCGGTGACCGTCGAGACCGTCGTCGCTCCGGTCGTGGGGCGGCTGCTCACCGACCACCCGGGCCTGCGCTTCTCCGTGCGCGAGGGCTCGTCGGCCGACATCGAGCGCGCGGTGGCCGCCGGGGACCTGGACCTCGCCGTGGTGACCACGCCGAGCCGTCCGGCACCGCGCGGGCTCGTCCGGCGGCGGATCCTCGCGGCCCCGCTGGGCGTCCACACCCGCTTCGACCACCCGCTCGCCGGCCGGCGCGACGTGACCTGGGACGAACTCGGCCGGTGGCCGATCGTGACCATGCGGCCGGGGACCGTACTGCATCAGCGGCTGCGCGAGCGCCTTCCCGACGCCGAGGCGACGGTCGAGGCGATGTCGGCCCGCACGGTCCAGACCATGGTCGCCCAGGGGGCCGGGGTCGGCCTCCTCGCCCGCTTCGACCCCCGGCAGACCGTGGCCGGCCTGGCGTGGCTGCCGCTGGCGGACGCGGATCCGGTCGAGGTCAGCCTGGTCCAGCGGGCCGACAGCCGGCCCTCGCGCTCCGCCGTCGTGGTCCGCCGGCTGATCCGCGCGCGGGCCGACGAACTGGCGGACCGCCTGGGAAGCGGCCGGAGGGACCAGTAGCACCGGCAGAGCGGGCAGAAGGCAGCCGGCCGAGCCGGAAGAAAAGCAGTCGACACGGCTCGTCCGCTCCCGGCAGAGTGACCGCCCGTGACGAGCAGCGAACTGTGGACCCGAGAGACCGCCGACCGCTACGACACCGAGGAGGCCGGGCACTCCTCGGCCGCCGTCCTCGCACCGACCCTCGACTTCCTCACCGCACTGGCCGGCGACGGCCGGGCACTGGAGTTCGCCGTCGGAACCGGACGCGTGGGCGTCCCGCTCCGGGAACGCGGCGTGCCGGTGACCGGCATCGAACTCTCCGAGCACATGGCGGCCGTACTGCGGCGCAAGACCGACGAGGACACGCTCCCGGTGGTCATCGGGGACATGGCCACCACCGTCGTCCCCGGCGAGTTCGCCCTGGTCTACCTCGTGTACAACACCATCACGAACCTGCTCACCCAGGACGAACAGGTCGAGTGCTTCCGCAACGCCGCACGCCATCTCGGGCCCGGGGGCAGGTTCGTCATCGAGCTGGGCGTGCCACCGCTGCGCTTCCTGCCGCCCGGCCAGGTCGCGGTGCCGTTCGACGTCGCCGACCGGCACCTCGGCTTCGACACCTTCGACCTGGCCGAACAGCTCCTCGTCTCCCACCACTTCACCCGCGACGGCGACACGGGCCAGTACCGCCGCGGCGCCTCCCGGCACCGGTACGCCTGGCCGGCGGAGCTGGACCTGATGGCGCGGATCGCCGGGCTGGAGCTGGAACGCCGCGTCGCGGACTGGGACGGGACGCCGTTCACCGACGACTCGGTCAAGCACATCTCCGTCTGGCGCAAGCCGGCCTGAGGCGGACGCCCCCTGTGCCGACGGCCCCGGGACGCGTGCGGCAGGTCCGGCGGTCCCGATTAGCCTGGGCTCATGCGTGTCACCAGGGAACTGCCGACGTTCGCCGCCGGCGAGGTGGACGTCTCGTTCGTGATCAAGGGGTACGAGGAGGTCGTCGCCGCCGACACGGCCTGGAACGAGCACTCGCACCCGTGGCACGAACTGCTCTGGAACGAGCACGGCGCGTCCACCGCCGTGGTCGGCACCCAGGTGTGGTGCATCACCCCGACGCTGGGGCTCTGGATGCCCGCGGGCCAGCTGCACTCCGCCTCCGCCGTCGCGGGCACCTCCTACCGCGCCCACTTCTTCCGGCACGGCACGGTGTCGGTGCTGCCCGACGTTCCGGTGGCCGTGGAGATCACGCCGCTGCTGCGGCTCGTACTGGAGCGGCTCGGGGAGCCGGACCTGACGGCGCGGTCCCGGTCCGTCACCGAGGCCATGGCACTCGACGTGCTGCGGCCGTCGCCCCGGGCGCTGCTGGTGCACCTCCCCACGTCGCCGCTGCTGCGGCCGATCGTGGACGCGGTCCGGGCGGACCCCGCCGACCAGCGGACGCTGACCGGCTGGGCCACCGCTCTCGGCTGCAGCGCTCGCACGCTGACCCGCGCGTTCCGCGCGGAAACGGGCACGAGCTTCGCCCGCTGGGTCGCCTCGGTGCGGGCCCAGCACGCGGTGCAGCTGCTGTCCCGGGGCTTCGAGGTCGACGTGGTGGCCGACGCCGTCGGCTACCGCTCGGCGAGCGCCTTCGGGGCGGCTTTCCGGCGCACCACCGGCACCACGCCGGGCACGTTCCGGCCGCGCTGACGACGTCGGGCGGTGCGCCCCGCGCGCAGGGCCCGGGGTCCTGCGTGTCCCGATCGCGACAAGGCGTGTCACAAAGTCTCGATTGAAGCGTGCCCACCGGCTCTCTAGTCTATGCAGGCAAGCCTTACCTAACCTTCAGTGCAACTGCGGTGCGGGTTCGCGCGTCCACAGCTGCGGACGCGCGCGCCCGTCACCCCGACCGAGAGTGAACCCCGGGTCGATGAGAACACCCCGCCTTCGCGTGCTCGCCCTCGCGGCCGCCCTCCTGTTCGGCCTCACCGCCTGCGGCGGCCAGGACGACGCCAAGGACGACAGCAGCGCCGCAGGTGCCGGCGCAGACGGTGCCGGCCAGTTCCCCGTGACGATCAAGCACGCGCTCGGGACCACCACCGTCCCCGAGAAGCCCGAGCGCGTCGCCACCGTCAACTGGGCCAACGACGAGGTGCCGCTCGCCCTCGGCGTCGTTCCCGTCGGCATGGCCAAGGCCAACTTCGGCGACGACGACGGCAACGGCGTCCTGCCCTGGACGGAGGACCGCCTCAAGGAACTCGGCGCCAAGACGCCCGTGCTGTTCGACGAGACCGACGGCATCGACTTCGAGGCCGTCGCCGACACCAAGCCCGACGTCATCCTCGCCGCCTACTCCGGGCTGACCGCCGAGGACTACGAGACCCTCAGCCAGATCGCCCCCGTCGTCGCCTACCCCGAAGCGGCCTGGGCGACCCCGTGGCGCGACATCATCAAGCTCAACAGCAAAGCCATCGGCCTGGCCGACGAGGGTGACAAGCTGATCGGCGACCTTGAGGGGCAGATCACCAAGACCGCCGCCAAGTACCCCCAGATCAAGGGGAAGACGGCTATGTTCATGACCCACGTGTCCTCCAAGGACGTCAGTGAGGTCGGCTTCTACACCACGCACGACACCCGCACGCAGTTCTTCACCGACCTCGGCATGAAGATCCCGGCCAGCGTCTCCGAGCCGTCCAAGGACACCGAGAAGTTCGTCCTCACCAAGAGCGCCGAACGCATCGACGACTTCAACGACGTCGACATCGTCACCGGCTACGGCGACGACACGGGCGAACTGCTCGGCGCACTCAAGAAGGACCCGCTCACCTCCAAGCTGAACGCCGTCAAGCAGGACTCCATCTACCTGCTGCCCGGCAGCACCCCGCTGGCCACCGCCGCCAACCCGACCCCGCTCTCCATCCCGTACGTCCTCGACGACTACGTGAAGGCGCTCGCCGAGGCCGCGGACAAGGCCGCGTGACCGCCACCCAGACCCTGAGCGTGCCGAACACCGCCCCCGTGCGGCGTTCGGCACGCGTCCGCGTGACCTGGCTCCTGGTCCTCGCGGCCGTCCTGCTCGCCGTGATGACCGCCTCCCTCGCCTTCGGCTCCCGCGACGTCGCCTGGTCCGACGTGTGGTCCGCCCTCGGCGGAGCGGACCAGACCCTGGAGGAGGCCTCGGTCACCAAACGCGTACCGCGCACCCTCCTCGCCGTCGTCGTGGGCGCCGCCCTCGGCGTCTCCGGCACGGTCATGCAGGGAGTGACCCGCAACCCGCTCGCCGACCCGGGCATCCTCGGCGTCAACATGGGCGCCTCGCTGGCCGTCGTCACCGCCATCGCCCACTTCGGCCTCGCCTCGGCGTCCGGGTACATCTGGGTCGCGATGACCGGAGCGGCGCTGACCGCCGGATTCGTCTACACCGTCGGCTCGCTGGGCCGCGGCGGCGCGACCCCGCTCAAGCTGGCCCTCGCCGGCGCCGCCATCTCGGCCGCGCTCGCCTCCCTGGTCAGCGCGGTCGTCCTGCCGCGCAACGACATCTCCGACACCTTCCGGCTCTGGCAGATCGGCGGGGTCGGGGGAGCCTCCTACTCCCAGCTCGGCAGCGTCGTCCCGTTCCTCGCGGCCGGGTTCCTGCTCTGCCTCGCCTCCGCCCGTGCCCTCAACTCCCTGGCCCTGGGCGACGACCTGGCGGCCGGGCTCGGCGAGCGGGTGGCCCTCGTACGGGCCACCTCGGCGCTCGGCGCCGTCGTGCTCTGCGGCGCGTCCACCGCCGTCGCCGGACCGATCGCCTTCGTCGGCCTGCTCGTCCCGCACACCTGCCGGCTCCTCGTCGGCGTCGACCACCGCTGGCTGCTGCCGTTCGCCGCGCTCGGCGGTGCCGTCCTCCTCACGGCGGCGGACGTGGTCGGACGGGTCGTGGCCCGGCCCTCCGAGATCGACGTGGGCATCCTGACCGCCATCATCGGCGCCCCCTTCTTCATCCACATCGTCCGCCGACAGAAGGTCAGATCCCTGTGAGCGCCCCCGCCGTCGGCGACACCCCCACGCTGCGGACCGTCACCCGGACCCGCGTCCGCGGCGCCTACCGGCGACGGCTGCTCGTCCTGACCCTGCTCGTCCTGGTCGTCGCCGCGTTCGTCACCACCCTGATGGCCGGTCACACCTTCTACCCCGCCCACGACGTGCTGCGCGTGATCATGGGGGACGACGTGCCCGGCGCCTCGTTCACCGTCGGCCGGCTGCGCCTGCCCCGGGCGGTGCTCGCCCTGACCGCCGGATTCAGCTTCGGCATCGCCGGCGTCACCTTCCAGACGATGCTCCGCAACCCGCTGGCCAGCCCCGACATCATCGGCATCAGCGCGGGGGCGAGCGCGGCGGCGGCCGTCGCCATCGTGACGTTCTCGCTGAGCGGCACCGAGGTCTCGGCCGTCGCGATCGCCGCCGCGCTCGGGGTGGCGCTGCTCGTGTACACGCTCGCGTTCCGCGACGGCGTCGCCGGCACGCGGCTCATCCTCATCGGCATCGGCATGGCCGCCCTCCTCGACAGCCTCACCTCCTACGTCCTGTCGCAGGCCGGCGAGTGGGACCTCCAGGAGGCGATGCGCTGGCTCACCGGCAGCCTGAACGGCACCACCTGGGAGGAGACGGTGCCCGCGGTCCTCGCCGTGCTGGTGCTCGTACCGGTGCTGCTGTCCCGGGCCCGCGACCTGAGCGCCCTGAGCCTCGGCGACGACACGGCCTCCGCGCTCGGCGTCCGCGTCGAACGCACCCGCGTCGTCGTCATCGTCGCGGCCGTCGGCCTCATCGCCTTCGCTACCGCGGCCGCCGGACCGATCGCCTTCGTCGCGTTCCTCTCCGGCCCGATCGCCGCCCGCCTGGTCGGCACCGGCGGCTCCCTGCTGGTCCCCGCCGGCCTGGTCGGCGCCCTGCTCGTGCTGGTCGCCGACTTCACCGGCCAGTACGCCTTCGACACCCGCTACCCCGTGGGCGTCGTCACCGGCGTCCTCGGCGCGCCCTACCTCGTCTACCTGATCGTCCGCACCAACCGGGCCGGAGGCTCACTGTGACCGCGTCCCACTCCCTGTCCACCGAGGACCTCACGCTCGGCTACGGCGACCGCACGGTCATCGAGGGCCTCGACCTGACCCTCGCCGCCGGGAGGATCACGGTGATCGTCGGGGCCAACGCCTGCGGCAAGTCGACCCTGCTGCGCTCGATGTCCCGGCTCCTCGCGCCGCGCGCGGGCCGCGTCGTCCTGGACGGCCGGGAGGTCCACCGCACCCCCGCGAAGGAACTCGCCCGCACCCTGGGCCTGCTGCCCCAGTCGCCGGTCACCCCGGAGGGCATCACGGTGCTCGACCTGGTCGGCCGGGGCCGCCACCCCCACCAGCGGGCGTTCTCCCGCTGGACGGCGAAGGACGACGCGGCGGTCGCCGCCGCACTGGAGGCCACGCAGACCACGGACCTGATGGACCGGTCGGTCGACGAACTCTCCGGCGGTCAGCGCCAGCGCGTGTGGATCGCGATGGCGCTGGCCCAGCAGACCGACCTGCTGCTGCTCGACGAGCCCACCACCTTCCTCGACATCAGCCACCAGGTCGAGGTCCTCGACCTGCTGACCGACCTGAACCGCACCCGCGGCACCACGATCGTCATGGTCCTGCACGACCTCAACCTGGCGGCGCGCTACGCGGACCGGCTCATCGCCCTGGCCTCCGGGGGCCTGCACGCCGCCGGCCCCACCGAGGACGTCATGACGCGGGACATGGTCCGGTCCGTCTACGGCATGGAGAGCCGCGTCATCGAGGACCCGGTCTCCGGCCGGCCCCTCGTCCTCCCGATCGGACGCCACCACACGAGGGCCGCGGACGACGAGACCGCGGAGGCCGAGACCGTGGACGACGGGACCGCGCCCGCCGGCCGGCCCGAGCCGTCCGCACCGGCCGGGAGCCGCTGACCGTGTCCCGCAGGCTCGCCGCCCTGCTGCCCGACCTCGCCCCCTGGCGCTCCTCCCGGGACTTCCGCCTCCTGTGGGTGCAGGGGCTCGTCACGTACCTCGGCAGCGTCATGGCGCTGATCGCGCTGCCGCTCCAGATCAAGGACCTCACGGGCTCCCCGCTCGCGGTCGGCGTGATGGGCGCCGTCGAACTCGTACCGCTGGTGGTCTTCGGGCTCTACGGCGGGGCACTCGCCGACGCGGTGGACCGCCGCAAGGTCATCGTCCTGACCGAGGCGGGCCTGGGACTGTCGGCGGCCGTCCTGCTGCTGAACGCGCTCCTGCCGAGTCCCATGCTGTGGCCGCTGTACGTGGTCGCGGCCGGGGTGGCGGCGCTCGCCGGACTCCAGCGGCCCGCCCTGGACTCCCTGATGGCCCGGATCGTCCCGCACGACCAGCTTCCCGCGGCGGCCGCGCTGAACGCCCTGCGCTGGCAGGCCGGCGCGATCGGCGGCCCCGCGCTGGCCGGCCTGGTCGTGGCCTACGCGGGCAACGTCGCCGCGTACACCACCACGGTGGTCAGCTTCGCCGCGTCGGTCCTGATGTGCCGCAGGCTGTCGCCCGCACCACCGGCCGAGCACGCGGACCGGCCGTCCCTGCGGGGCATCGCGGAAGGGGCCCGGTACGCCTGGTCGCGGCCGGTCCTGCTCGGCACCTACGCCGTCGACCTGGCGGCGATGTTCTTCGCCTTCCCGAACACCATCTTCCCCTTCCTGGCCGACGAGCTGGACGCGGACTGGGCGCTCGGGCTGATGTACTCGGCGGGAGCCGTCGGATCGCTGCTCGTCAGTCTCACCAGCGGCTGGGTGTCCCGGACCCACCGGCACGGGCTGCTGGTGGTGTTCGGCGCGGCGGGCTGGGGCGCGGCCATCGCCGCGGCCGGCTGGACCGCGAACGTCTGGCTGGTGCTGGCCTGCCTCGCCCTGGCCGGGGCGGGCGACATGCTCAGCGGCCTGGGCCGCTCGACCATCTGGAACCAGACCATCCCCGACCGGCTCCGGGGCCGGCTGGCCGGCATCGAGGTCCTCTCCTACAGCATCGGCCCCCAGCTCGGACAGGTCCGCGCCGGGGCCATGGCCGGCTGGACCGGCGCCCGCCCGGCGATCTGGACGGGCGGCGTCGCCTGCGTCGCCACGGTGGGCCTGCTCGCCACCGCGCTGCCCAAGCTGATCGGTTACGACGCCCGGACCGACGAGGACGCGCTGCGCCGGGCGGCCGGCCACGGCACCGGGTCCGCCGCACCGGACGCGGAGGACCCCGGCCCCGCCCCGGCGGTCGGCGAGCCCGCACAGCCCTGAACCACGCCGTTCACCCGGCGTTGTCCAGGGCCGGGGCGTTTCATGCACGGCCGGGCGGACTCCGCCCGATCGTGTGCACAGCGGGGACTTTCCCGTCGATCGCGGGGAAACGGGCGGACAGTGGACGGGCAGTCGGGGCGCGGAGCCCGGACCGCATCGGAATGCGGCAACCCACCCGGAAATCCAGAGGTGCACCATGACGCCCACCAGCGAGGCGACCGACCGCGCCCGGTTGGTCTTCTCCCTCTTCGACGCCGACGGCAACGGCTACCTGGAACTCGCCGACTTCGACCTGATGAGCAGCCGCGTCGTGGCGGCCGTGCCGGCGGCCGGCGACGCCCTGAAGGACCGGCTCGCCCGGTCCTTCCGCCAGTACTGGGACACGCTCCTGGCCGAGCTGGACGCGAACGGGGACGGGCGGATCAGCCCCGAGGAGTTCGAGTCCGTCGTCCTCAATCCGCAGCGCTTCGACGCCGCCGTGGACGAGTTCGCCGAGGCGCTCGCCGCGATGGGCGACCCCGACGGGGACGGCCTCGTCGCCCGCCCGGAGTTCCTCGCCCTGATGGTCGCCATCGGTTTCCGGCGCCGCAACATCGAGACGCTGTTCGACGCCTTCGGGCCGGACGGGAGCGACCGCGTCCGGGTGGCCACCTGGGCGGACGGCATCCGGGACTACTACCGGCCGGAGAAGTCCGGCATCCCCGGCGACCACCTCACCGCGAGCGCCTCGGGCTGACCCCGTCCTCCGCCGAGCGCGACGAGTTTCCGGCCCGGCCTTGGCGGTTCCTCCCGCAGGAACACCCGCTGCGGGAGGTGACCGCCGCTCCCGGCGGAGCTGTTCGGCGGCGCCCGGGCGGGCCGGTCAGACGGTCCGGATCGCGGAGATGTCGAACTGCAGACGGACCTTCTCACTCACCATGCTGCCGCCCGCGTCGAGCCGCTGGTTGTAGACGAGGCCCCAGTCCCTGCGGTCGATGGTGGTGGTGCCGTCGAACCCGGCCCGCTCGTAGCCGAAGGGGTCCATGACCGAACCGAGGTAGTCCAGTTGGAGCTCGACGGGCCGGGTGGTGTCGCGGATCGTGAGGTCACCCGTCATACGGAAGGTCTCGCCGCCCTCGTGGACGGTGGACGTGCTGCGGAAGGTCATCTCGGGGTAGCGGCGCGCGTCGAAGAAGTCCTTGCCGACGAGGTGCCCGTCCCGCTGCTCGACGCCGGTGTCGACGCTGGCCACGCGGATGACCAGCTCGGCCCGGGACTCGGAGGGGCGGGCCCCGTCGAAGTAGAGGGCGCTGTCGTAGTCGGTGAAGGCGCCGCGGACGGTGGTGACCATGGCGTGCCGCACGGAGAAGCCGATCCGGCTGTGCGGACGGTCGATGGACCACTGTCCGGTCAGCGCGCGAAGGGCCGGGTCCAGCGTGGGTGCTCCCGGGGCGGGTGCGGCGGGGGCGGCGGCGAAGTGACCCGGGCCGGCGGCCGGCGGGGGCTCGACGGTGGTGGTCTGGCGGCGGCTGAAGATACCCATGAGTCGTAGGCCCTTTCGAGTTGATCACCTCGTGTTATCACGGAGTCGACCGGTGGCCTACGGCGAGTTGTGGGGGCTCGTCCGGCTTCCATGACCCCGGCCGTAAAGCTGCACGGATCCGACATGAGTGTGAACGCCTTCCCGGTGCTCCGCGCCGGGGCCGGGTCAGGCGTCCGGGATCCAGCTGCCGTGGAACCCGAGGGGCACGCGCCCGGGCAGATGGATCCGGGCCACGGGCTCACCGGTGAAGTCCTGTGCGGCGAGGATCACCAGGTCGGAGGCTCCGCGGTCCGGGTCGTGCACGTAGGCGACGGTGTACCCGTCGTCCTCGGCCGCCCGCGGGTCGGCGGGATCGCGCGGCACGTAGACCGCCTCGCTCGCGGCGGCTCCCCGGGGCAGGTGGTGCACTTCGGTGCGGTGGCGCAGCAGATCGTGCTTGATGAGCGCGTTGCCGAAGGCCCGGTCGGGCGGGTTGCCGTCCGCGGTCAGATACGCCTGCGACATCTCGGCCGCCGCCGCGGTGTACCCGTACCGGTGCCTGCGGGAGACCAACGACTCGTTGACACGGGGGAATTCCTGGGGGCGGTCGTCGAGCGTCCTGGTTCGCACCCTTCCGTGCCGCAGGTCGATCGTCCACCGGTCGAGGGTCGCGGTGTCCACCGCGCCAGGCCCGCCGGAGCCGTTGCCGGCGACGAGGAAGGGCGCGGGGAAGTTCGTCATGTCGACGACGATCCGCTCTCCCTCCTCGTAGGCGTTGAGGGTGTGCGAGTAGTACACCGGGTCGACCTCGAACCACCGCGCGGCACCGCCGGCCCGCGGAACCACGCCGACGCGCGCCGGGTGAGCGGTGTTCCAGACGTACGGCACCGGCGCCCCGCCCTCGGCGGCGGCCCTGTCGAAGGTGACCGGCATGTCAAGGACGACCACGTGGTTCTCGGTGAGGGCGAAGTCGTGGATCATCGGGGCATCGGCCACGGGGATCCGCGTCGTGCGCGAGACGCGTCCGGCGGGGTCCACGACGAGGTGCCGCACGTGGTCCCAGGCCGGGTAGTAGGCGATGGCGTGCAGCTCCCCGGCGTGCGCGTCGAACTTGGTGTGCGCCGTGAACGCGCCCTCCAGGGTGCCCCGGAAGTCGTACGTGCCCACGGTGCCCAGTTCCTCGTCGAGCTCGTACGGCAGCGGACCGCTCTCCTGGAGTGCGAGCACCCGCCCCCGGTGGCCGATGACGTGGGTGTTGCAGGGGAAGTCGTCCGGCGGGACGGGGCCGGGGTACGGCTCGCCCAGTTTCCGTGCCACCTCCGAGGAGCGGACCCACCGGTTGCGGTACCACTCGGCCTTCCCCTCCCGCAGTCGCACGCCGTGGACCATGCCCTCGCCGAGCATCCAGTGGTGGGCCCGCGGGTCCTCCAGTCCCAGGACGTTGGGACCGGTACGCAGGTAGCGCCCGTTCAGCTCGCGCGGGACGCGTCCGGTGACCGGGAGGCCGAAGGCCGTCAGCTCCTCGGCGACGGGCTTGAACGCCCCCTCCAGGTAGGGGAACCGGTGTCCCGCCCCCGGCGCGGGTCCGGATGCCGCCCGTGCCCGCGCCCCGGCCAGTCCGGTGCCCGCGGCGACGCCCGCGGCACCGAGAAGAACGCTCCGTCGAGTGTGCTCGGCCATCTTCGTGACTCCCGTCCGTCGGTCCTCGTGCCTGACGGAGCCGAGTCTGCGGTCGCGGGCGGGCGGAAGCAGGAGGGCTGCGACCCCTTCGGGGGTGTACCCAGCACCCCTCTTCCTCCCGTTCCTCCGTAAACTTCGCGGTGTAAGCTAGCGGTGTAAGCTAACGGGATGGAGAACTCCGAATCGGCGGCGCAGCCGCCGCCCGCACCGAAACCGTCCCGCAGGCGCAACAAGCGGGGTGAGGGCGGGCGGCTGCGTGAGGACATCGTCACGGCGGCGGCCGAGCTGCTCGACGAGGCCGGTGACGAGCACGCCGTGACCCTGCGCTCGGTCGCCCGCCGGGTCGGGATCGCCGCCCCCTCGATCTACCCGCACTTCCCCGACCAGCCGGCCATCATGCTGGCCGTCGTGCAGCGGGAGTTCGCCGCCCTGGAACAGCTCCTGCGCTCCGGTCTCGAGCAGGCGGGCGACGATCCCCGGCGGCGGCTGCGGGCCGTGTGCGACGGGTACCTCGACTTCGCCCGCAGCCACCCCGAGCGCTACCGAACGATGTTCGGGGGTGTGTGGATTCCGGCCCTGGAGGGCAGTTCCCTCACCGAGGAGGACATGGCCTCCCTCGGTTCCGAGGCCATGGAGCTCCTCGCGGGCGCCCTGGGGGAGTGTGTCGCGGCGGGCGTCGCCGAGAGCGACGACGTGCCCGCCGACGCGACGGCCCTGTGGGTGGGCCTGCACGGACTCGCCCACCAGCGGGCCGTCAGCCCTTCCTTCCGCTGGCCGCAGGACGTCGCCGACCGCATCGTCACGGCACTCGCCCACCTGAAGGACGCCTGAGGGGGAGAGGCATGAAGGGCGCCTGCGGGGCGGCGGGTTGCCTCAGGTGAGCCTGATCTCCGGCTGGTACATGTCCAGCCACTGCGCCAGGTCGAGCGTGCGCTCCAGGCCGCGTCGCTCGGCCTGGCCGTTCACCGGCGCCTCACGGTGCGCGAGGCGGTGGAGGCGGTCGTGGCCGACGAGGTCGAAGACCGCGTGGCCGGGGCGGGTGAGCAGCTCCTTGGCCTGGTCCTGGAGCGCCGCGGCGTACTTCGGGTCCTGAGTGGAGGGGTAGGGACTCTTGACCCTGTCGTACACCGACTTCGGGAGCACGTCCGCGGTCGCCTCCCGCAGCAGGCTCTTCTCCCGCCCGTCGAAGGACTTCAGGGCCCACGGCGTGTTGTAGACGTACTCGACGAGGCGGTGGTCGCAGAACGGCACCCTGACCTCCAGGCCGACGGCCATGCTCGCCCGGTCCTTGCGGTCGAGCAGCACGCGTACGAAGCGCGAGAGGTGCAGGTGGGACATGCGCCGCATCCGGTACTCGAAGTCGCTCTCCGTGTCGAGGCGGGCGATGCCGGCGACGGCGGTGCGGTAGCCGTCGGCCACGTATCCCGGCAGGTCCAGGGCCTGGACGAGCTCGGGGCGCAGGACCTCGCTGTCCTGGCCGAAGTGGCGGCTGAACTGGACCAGCCAGGGGAACGTGCCGCCCTGCCGGGCCTCCTCGTCGAAGAACTGGAGGTACCCGCCGAAGACCTCGTCGGCCGACTCCCCGGACAGCGCCACGGTCGACTGCTCGCGGATGGCCTTGAAGAGCAGGTAGAGCGAGGCGTCCATGTCACCGAACCCGGCCGGCAGGTCCCGCGCCCGGATCACCTTCGCCCGCACCTCGGGGTCGGCGAGTGCCTGCGAGTCGAGCACGATGTCCTGGTGCTCGGTCGCGGAGGACCGGGCCACGTCGTGCACGAACGGGGTGTCGGGGGTGCCGCGGAGTTCGTCGGCGACGAAGCTGTCCGCCTGTCCCACGAAGTCGACGGCGAAACTGCGCACCTTCTCGCCGTGTTCGCCGAGCTGCCGGGCGGCCAGCGCCGTCATCGCGGACGAGTCGAGACCGCCCGAGAGCAGGGTGCAGCGGGGGACGTCCGCGATCAGCTGACGGCGCACGATGTCGTCGAGGAGCGAGCGGACGGTGCCGATGGTGGTGTCGCGGTCGTCGGTGTGGGGGCGGGTCTCCAGCTCCCAGTACACGCGGCGGTGCGGGCCCGACCGGTCGACGGTGACGACCGTGCCGGGCTCGACCTCGGCCATGCCGTCCCAGACGGCGTGGCCCGGCGTCTTGACCATGGTGAACAGCTCGCGCAGCCCGTCCAGCGTCACGCGGGCGCGGGCCAGCGGGTTGGCGAGGATCGCCTTGGGCTCGGAGCCGAACAGGACGCCGTCGGGCGTCACGGAGTAGTAGAAGGGCTTGATGCCCATGCGGTCCCGCACCATGACCAGCCGGTCACTGCGGCTGTCCCAGACGGCGAACGCGTACATGCCGTTGAGCCGCTCCGCTATCCGGTCGCCCCATTCGAGGTAGCCGTGCAGGACCACCTCGGTGTCGGAGTCGGTCGTGAACCGGTGTCCCCGGCCGCTCAGTTCACGGCGCAGCTCGGTGAAGTTGTAGGCCTCGCCCGAGTAGACGAGGGCCACCGTCCCGTGCGGGGTGTCGACCGTCATCGGCTGCCGGCCGCCGGGCAGGTCGATGACGGCGAGCCTGCGGTGCCCGAGGGCGGCCGGGCCCTGCGTCCAGGTGCCGGAGTCGTCGGGGCCGCGGCAGGCCATCGTCCCGGTCATTGCATCCAATGCTGCGGTCTCCGTCCCCAGGTCGCGGTCGAAGGAGATCCAGCCGGTGATGCCGCACATCGCGTCGCCTCTCGTCCCGGTTCGCCCGGAAACCGCTCTCACCTGCGGATACCTGTGGGTGAAGTGCACCCCCGGGCGAACAAGATGTAAGTGCCATCTATTCGACGAGGGTGCTCCGGCGGGGACTCCCGGTCAACACGGCCGTAACACCCCGGCCCCGTCCGCCCCCGTGTTTTCGGCCTGACTTTGCACGCGCGAAAGACGCCCGCCGCGTCGTGCCGGGACGACGCCGCAAAGAATCGGCCACGGGTAAAAAGTTCCTCCCGGGCCGGCCCGGCGACCGTGCCGCGGATGCCGTACACACGGCTGACAAGAAGTCGTCACACGGCCACCGGAATCAGACCGCGGACGCCGGGGGTTCTCACCGGCATGACTGTTGGAGTGACGCTCAACGCGTCCGACGCGCGGAACCAGGTCGACGCCTCCGTGGAACTGGCCCGGGAGGCCGCCGCCGCGGGCCTGCGATCCGCCTGGTTCGGACAGACCTTCGGCGCGGACTCGCCGCAGCTCGCCGCGATCGTCGGCCGCGAGGTGCCCGGGATCCACGTGGGCACGTCCGCGATCCCCGTCTTCGGCCGGCACCCCCTGATCGTGTCCAGCCAGGCCCAGACCGCCCAGGCCGCCACGCACGGCCGCTACCACCTGGGGTTGGCGCTGGGCACCAGGCTCCTCACCGAGGGCGGCTTCGGCCTGACCTTCGAACGCCCCGTGGCCCGCCTGCGCGAATTCCTCACCGCCCTGCGGCAGTTGACGCGAGACGGCAGCGCCGACTTCCGGGGCGAGCTCCTGACCGCCGCCACACCGGTGCCCGCCCGGGTGCCCGGTGCGGAGTCAGGTGTTCCGCTCCTGGTCGCGGCCATGGGACCGAAGGCACTGCGGGCCAGCGGTGAACTGGCGGACGGGATCCTGCCCTACCTCGCGGGCCCCCGGGCGCTGGAGACCTTCATCGTCCCGGCCCTCACCGCCGCGGCGGAAGCCGCCGGCCGGCCCGCGCCGAGAGTCGTCGCCCTGGTGCACGGCGTGGTCACGGACGACGTCGACGCCGTGCGCCGGAAGGTCACCGAGCAACTGGCGTTCTACGAGCAGATCCCGTCCTACGCACGGGTCGTCGAACTCTCCGGGGGAAGGAGGGCGTCCGACGTGGCCGTGATCGGCGACGAGGCGACGGTCGCGGCCGAGGTCCGGCGCTACCGGGACGCCGGGGCCACCGAGGTGGTCTTCTCCGGCACGCAGATCGCGGGAGAGGCGGACCGGCGACGCACCTGGGCGCTCCTCGGCGACCTGGCGACGCCCTCGCCCTGATGAGACCGGGCCGGCGGCGGGGCCGGCCCGGCCCCGCCGCCCCCGAGGGGGAGACCGCCAAGAACCGGGTGCACCTGTACGTGCGGGCCAGGTGACCTTCGACTGCGCGGATCCGAGGCGTGAACTGCCTGATCGTTGACATCGGCGCACGACAACAGGGGGTGTCGCGCCCGGTGCCGGCTCCCGCCCGGCCGTGGGTTTGGGGGCCTTCCGGGACGTTCACCCGGTGGGGAAAGCGAGGCCGGAGGAAAACGGAGGAGAGCGGAATGGCGAGCGGTTTCGAGGTGGGGGACCATGTGCGCTGGAACTCGGAGGCGGGGCACGTCCAGGGCGTCGTCGTCAAGAAGCACACGGCCGACGTGCGGTTCAAGGGCCGTACCCGGCACTGCTCCCCGGACGATCCGCAGTACGAGATCAAGAGCGACAAAACCGATCACGTCGCCATGCACAAGGGGAGCGCCCTGACGAAGGCCCGGGCCAAGGAGCGGCCCGGGGCCTAACCGTCGTTCTCCCCGTCGAGGGCCCCGCGCAGCTGGTGGAGGCGGACCGCCAGGTGCAGGCGAAGCGCGCGGTCCGGGGAGCGCCACCCGTCGCCGAGCAGGACACCGACCCGGTCCAGACGTTTGAGCAAGGTGTTCATGTGCACGTGCAGGAAGCGGGCGGTGCGGCTGAGGTTGCCGCCCTGGGCGAAGTAGGCGGCCGTCGTGGCCACCAGGGCCGTCGACCGCCGCCGGTCGTACTCCAGGAGGGGGCCGAGGCAGTCGGCCAGGAAGCGGTCCAGGTCGTGCGCGCGCTCCGGGTCGAAGACGATCGCGTACATCGCGTACTGCACGGTGGCCGACCCCCGGTCGGTCGCGCCCAGCGAGCGCATCACCTCGACGCAGCGCCACGTGAGCCCGAAGGAGCGGGCCCACTCCCGCCCGTCGACCCGGTCTGCGGCCACGAGCACCGGAACGCCGAGGGCACGGCGCAGTCGGCGGTGCAGGGCACTCGCCGCGTCCTCCGCGTCGTCGGCCCGCAGCAGCATCGTCGCCCGGCCGAGATACTCGCCGGCCAGCCCGGACCACTCCGGGGACAGGGCGTTCAACTGGCGCACGACGTCGCTGGTCGGCTTCCCGGGGCAGTCGGCCACCACGAGGACGTCGAGGCGGTCGACGTCGACCCCGCGGGCGAGCGCCCGGTCGCGCTGGGCGGGGTGCAGCGCGGGACGTGAGAGCAGCTCCACCAGCAGTTCGCCGCGGACCCGTTCCTCCGCCTCGACCCGGGCGTCGCGCATCAGGATGAGCAGGCCCATGATCTGGGCCGAGCGTTCGAGCATGCGGACGTCCGCCGACCCCGGCGCGGCGCTCCGGGTCAGCGACAGGGAACCGAGGTGGCTGCCGCCCGCGTGGACGACGGCCACACTGCAGACCGCCCCGTCGCCGTCCGGCGCCGAGGCGCAGCGGCCGGTCCTGCGTGCCTGCTCCAGCAGTTCCCGGGCCGGTTCCCGGGCGGTGGCCGCGGGCGGCCCGTCGCAGACCCGGGCCGCCACGACCCGGTCGTCCCGGTCCAGGACGGTCACCGCACCCCGCAGATGCTCGACCAGCAACCGCGCGATGTCGCCGGGGCCACCGCCGGTCAGGACCACGTGGGTCAGCGCCTCGTGCACGGCGGCCGCCCGCTCCACCGAGGCGACCTGCTCCTCGATCGTCCGGTACGCCTCCCGCAGTCGCTGCAGGGACTCGCGGCTCTCCTCGTAGAGCCGCGCGTTGTTGAGGGCGATCGCCGCGTGATCGGCGAAGGCGCTGAGCAGGGCCACCTCGTCCTGCTGGAAGGGGCGCTCGCTGCGGTCGGCGGCGAACAGCACGCCCACCGCCCGGTCGCCCACGAGCAGCGGCACACCGAGCAGGGCCGTGAGCCCTTCGTTCGGAACGAGCAGGTCGAACGCCGAGTTGTGGCGGACGACGTCGGACTCCCCGTAGTTGCTGACCCAGAAGGGAGCCCCGGACCTGATCACCCGCCCGCCCAGACCGATTCCCGGGGGCATGCGCGCCGAGGAGAACTCCGCCGAGATGGTCCCGGCCGACGCCCTGAGGGTGAGGTTCCCCTCCGCGTCCAGGAGCGACAGGTAGGCGATGTCGCTGCCGATCAGTTCGTGGGCGTGTCTGACGATCGAGGTGAGCACCTCGTCGACCTCGCCGAGCGCCGCCAGCGACCGCGCGGTCGCGTACAGGCTGCTGAGCCTGCGTTCACGGCGCAACCGGTAGGAGAGCAGGCCGCCTTCGTCCGTGCCGGCGTCCGGACCGGACCCGTCGCGCCCGGTGGTGGTGCCGTCCGGGCCGGAATCGGTTGGTCCCATCGATGCCCCCGCTCAGGAGTGGGGTGGATACCTCGTCCACCTGCGTGTCCCCGGGAGTGTAGGGACATTCCATCTCGGGGAGCCCCGGCCCGGCTCTACTCTCCCCCCACGGCCGGTGTCCCGACGTCCGCTCAGCACCTCCTGGTCCTCCCACCTCCTCCCGCACTCCCCACTCCCCGAGGGACGGCACCCATGACCTCTTCCGCGCACGCGCATGTCCACGCCGGCGAGTCCGGCACCGCCTCGGTGGCCGAGCGCCGCTCGCACCGCAAACTGCTGGCGGCCGGACTGATCGGCAGCTCGATCGAGTGGTACGACTTCTTCCTGTACGGCACCGCCGCGGCGCTGGTCTTCCCGGACGTCTTCTTCCCCGACGCGTCCGCCCTCACCGGCACGCTGCTGTCCTTCAGCACCTTCTGGGCCGGCTTCGTGGCCCGGCCGCTCGGCGGGCTCGTCGCGGGGCACTTCGGTGACAAGTACGGCCGCAAGCCGACCGTCGTGACGTGCCTCGTCGCCATGGCGGTCGCGACCTTCCTCATCGGCTGCCTGCCGAGCGCCGACGCCGTCGGCGTACTGGCCCCGATCCTGCTGGTGCTCCTGCGCTTCGTCCAGGGAATCGCGGCGGGCGGCCAGTGGGGCGGCATCGCGCTGCTGCTCACGGAGTCGGCCGACGCGAAACGCCGCGGCTTCGCCGGCACGTTCGGCCAGACCAGCGTGCCGGTCGCGGTCATCATCGCCAACCTCGTCTTCACCGGAGTCGGTACGGCCGTCTCCAGCGACGCGTTCCTGACCTGGGGCTGGCGCATACCGTTCCTGCTCAGTGCGGTGATGTTCCCGGTGGTCCTCTACATCCAGAACAGGGTCGAGGACACCCCGGACTTCCGCCGGCTGCAGCAGGCAGCAGCGCGGAAGACGGCGGCGACCGTGGTCCGGGCGCCCCTGGCGGAGGCCGTACGCCGCAACTGGCGCACCATTCTGCTCGGCTGCGGGACCCTGTCCGCCACCAACAGCCTCTTCTACGTGAGCATCACCGGTCTCCTGAGCTACGGCACGAAGACGCTGGACATGAACCGGAACGCGCTGCTGGCGGTCACTCTGCTGAGCGCGGCGCTGATGACGGCGGTGCTCCCGACCGCGGGGTGGCTCTCGGACCGGTTCGGCCGGCGGACCCTGATCGTCGTGGGCGGACTCGGCGTGGCGGCCTGGGGCTTCCCCTACTTCGCGCTGGTGGGGACGGCGTCCGCGCCCCTGGTCTTCGTCGCGGTCGCGGTCGGGTTCCTCTTCCAGGGACTGACCTACGGTCCGATGGCCGCCTACCTCGGTGAGCTGTTCGCACCCAACGTCCGGTACTCCAGCGCCTCGCTCGCCTACCAGCTCTCGGCCATCGTCGTCAGCGGCGGCACACCGATCCTGATGACCGCCGTGATCGCCGAGACGGGCACCACCACCCTGGTCGCCGCCTACATCGCGCTCATGGGGCTCGTCACCTCGGCCAGTGCCTGGTTCCTGCCCGAGACGAACCCCGCCGAGGTGCGCCGCGATCCCGACGCGCTGCCCGGAGCCCACCTCTACCGCTGACCGGCGGGCCGGCCCCACTCCACAAGCCACGAACCCCGAACTCCGAACCCCGAACTCCGAACCCCGAACTCCGAGCCCCGAACCGCGAGCCCTCAACCACGAGGAGAAGACCCACATGTTCACTCCCGGACCCGGATTCCCGCTCGGCGACATCCTCAAGGAGCACGCCGCACAACGTCCGGACACGGTCGCCGTGCGCGCCGGCGGCGAGGAGCTGACGTGGGACGAACTGCGGCGGGCGAGCAACGCCGTCGCGCGCGGTCTGCGGCTCTGCGGCGTCACGCGCGGACGCATCGTCGCCCTGATGCTGCCCAACGGCCCGGACGTCGTGGTGGCGGCCTTCGCCTGCCTCAAGACGGGGGCCGTGCCCCAGCCGCTGTCGACCCGTCTCGCTCCCGCCGAGGCACGCGCCGTCCTCGAACTCTCCGACCCGGCGGTCGTCGTGGGTCCCGAGGACGGCGCACCGCTCGGCGAGGGCCGCTTCAGGTCCGTGACCGTCGACACGCTGCGCCGGCGGGGGGACAGCGACGCCGAGCTCGCGACGGAGGTGGGGCCTTCGTGGAAGGCGCCGGCCTCGGGGGGCTCCACCGGCCGGCCGAAGATCATCCTGTCGGGCACCCCGGGGACGTACAACCCCTTCGACACCGAGGCCTGGGGACTGCGGGGTGCGGACCAGGTGCTGATCACCGCTCCGGTCCACCACAACGCGCCCTTCTCGACGGCCATGACGGCCCTGTTCAACGGCAGCACCGTCACCCTGCTGCCCAAGTTCGACGCGGAGCGGGTGCTGGCCGAGGTGGAGCGGTACGCGATCACATGGGTGTACCTGGTGCCGACCATGATGCGGCGCATCCTGGCGCTGCCCGCGCGGACCCGCGAGCGCTACGACCTCTCGTCGCTGGTGTCGGTGTGGCACTGTGCCGAGCCCTGCCCGCCCGCGGTCAAGCAGGCATGGATCGACTGGCTGGGCGCCGAGCGGATCTGGGAACTGTACGCGGGTACCGAGGCCCAGGCCGGCTGCACCATCTCGGGCCCGGAATGGGTACGGCACCGGGGCTCGGTGGGCCGCGCGGCCTGGGGCGAAATCAAGATCGTCGCGCTCGACGGGACACCGGTCCGCGAACCGGGCGTGGCGGGCGAGGTGTTCATGCGGGTCGCTCCCGGCAACCCGCCCGCATTCCGCTTTATCGGTGCCGAGGTGCGCGAGACCGACGGGTGGTCGACCCTCGGCGACATCGGCGAGCTGGACGCGGACGGCTACCTGTACCTTCGCGACCGGCGTTCGGACATGCTGCTGGTCGGCGGAGTGAACGTCTACCCGGCGGAGATCGAGGGCGTCCTCGCCGAGCACCCGGCCGTTCTGTCCAGCGCGGTCGTCGGGCTGCCGGACCCGGAGGTCGGCAACCGGGTCCACGCCATCGTCCAGACCGCACCGGGCGCCGGGGTCACAGCGGAGGAGATCGGGTCCTTCCTCGCCACCAGGCTGTCGCCCCACAAGCGGCCGCGGTCGATCGAGCTGGTGGACACCCCGCTGCGCAGTGCCGCGGGCAAGCTGAGGCGCTCCGCGCTGCGGGCCGAGCGCCTGGCGGACGCCGAGCCGGCCCGCTGACCGGTGGATCGTCCGGGACGCCCGGTCCCGCCCCGGGTCACATCAGTACGAAGTAGCGCAGCCACACGTACGCCGCTGCCACCGTCACGGTGACGGCGGTGACGACGAGTCCGTAGCGGCTGAACTGCCAGAACGAGATGTGGTGGCCCTCGCGTTCGGCGATGCCGACGACCACGACGTTGGCGGAGGAGGCGATGATCGTGGCGTTGCCGCCGAGATCCGCGCCGAGGGCGAAGGCCCACCACAGCATCCCCGCCTCCTCCAGGCCGCCGGACGAGGCGACGATCTCGGAGACGATCGGGCTGACCGAGGCCACGAACGGGATGTTGTCGACGATCGCGGACGGGACGACGGAGCCGAACACCAGGGCCATCGCGGTGCCGAGGAGGTTGCCGTCGGCCGCCCTGGCCGCCGCCTCGCCGAGGTCGCCGATGACTCCGGTCTGCACCATCGCGCCGACCATGACGAACAGGCCCACGAAGAACGCCAGTGTCTCCCACTCGACGTCCTTGACGACCTCCCCGGGGGCGAGCCGGGAGACGGCGAGCAGCACCAGACCGCCGCTGATGGCCACCACCGACGGTTCCAGGTGCAGTGCGGTGTGCAGGACGAAACAGCTCATCACGACGGCGATCACCACACCGCTCACGACGAGCAGCCGGCCGTCCTTGATGGCGTCCCGGGGATCGAGTTCCATCACCGACGCGGCGCGTTCGGGGTCGTACTGGAACGCGTTCCGGAACATCACCCGGCTCATCAGGATGAACACGATCATCAGCACGATGACGATGGGCGTCATGTGGATCAGGAAGTCGTTGAAGGACAGCCCCGCACGGGACCCGATCATGATGTTGGGCGGGTCACCGATCAGGGTGGCCGCGCCGCCGATGTTGCAGGCCATCACCTCGGCGATGAGGTAGGGGACGACGGGCACCCCGAGCCGCCGGCAGACCGAGATCGTCACGGGGACGATCAGCAGCACGGTGGTGACGTTGTCCAGCCAGGGCGACAGCACCCCGGTCGCCACGATGAGCAGAACCATGAGCCGGTACGGTCTGCCCCTGGCCTTGCGCGCGGCCCAGATCGCGATGAACTCGAAGACGCCGGTGCGTCTGAGCACGGCGACGATCAGCATCATCCCGAGCAGCAGGAAGATGACGTTCCAGTCGACGCCGGCGTGTTCGGAGAAGAAGGCGTGCTCGGCGTCGGTCGCGCCGATGAGCAGCATCACCACGGCGCCGCCGAGCGCCGCGGCGACACGGTTCACCCACTCGGTCGCGATGAGCACGAAGACGACGGCGAAGACCGCCACGGCCATCCAGGTCGTGAGGCTCACCCAGTGTCCCCCTTCGCGCTGTGCGACGTGCGCGGCGACTGTCCGGGGTCGTCGAACTCCTTCGCCCAGGAGGCTTTTCGCAACACTGATGTCATGACTGCCGGGGTCCTCTCGTCGTCGCCCGGCCAGTGGCGTGCCGCGCCCGCCCGAGGACCGGGCCCGCGGCCTCGGGACGAGGCCCAGTCGGGCCGCACGGCCGTGAGGAACCGGGAAGCGCAGGCACGAGCGCGCCGAAAGCGGCAGGAGGCCGCACGACGCCGGGCCGGAACAGGGGTTGTGAAGATCCTCGCCGAGCTGACGGCCCGTCGCCATTGGGGAAGCGGCCCATTTACGGGCGGGCCGGACCTGTAGACGCGCAGCCGGCCGGGGGAGCGGGGGGAGCGGCGGACGCGGGTGGGGTGGGACGGCGGCAGCGGGCGCGCCCCTGCCGGTCAGTGCCTCGTCAGTGTCCGCTCGCCGTGCGGCGCGGGGGCCTGCTGGAGCGAGGGCAGGGTGAGGCACCACCAGTCGTAGAGCCGGTCGTTGAGGGCTCCCGGCCCCTCCAGGGACTCGGTGAGGGTGCAGAAGCCGAAGAAGCCGCGGACCAGGGTGCGGGCGGCGGTGGCCGGGCGGACGTGGGCGGCCAGTTGACCGGTCGAGCGAGCCTGGGCGAGCAGGCGTGTGGTGGCGGCCGTCCAGAGGACGAATGGGTCGGGCAGGGGCGCGTTGATGGTGTCCCGCTCCGCCCACAGGCGTGCGCCCGCTCGCGTCAGCGGGTCCTCGGCGAGGGCGTGCGCGATTTCGTAGCTCAGCCCGACCAGGCGTTCCAACGGCGGCACGGCCTGGTCGCCGTAGCGTGAGGCGAGGGAGGGCCACGTGGCGAAGCCGTCGTGGACGACGGCGAGGGCGATGCCCTCCTTGCTGGCGTAATGGAAGTAGACGGCCCCGCTGGTCCGGCCGGAGCGGACTCCTATGTCGTTGACGCTCGTTCCCGAGTACCCCTGCTCTGCGAAGAGGCCGGCGGCCGCCTCGAGGAGCGACCTCCGGGTCGCCCTGGCCCGTTCCTGCAAGATCCTCTTCACCTTCGCTCGCCTCCGGAGTGACGACGGGAAAATGTAGTGCGCCCGCGTGCGCCGGGAGTAATCGAAAGCGGCTCGCGCATGATAATTGCGCATTTCTTTCGAATGTGAGCGCGTGTGAGTGGCCATTAGCCCTTTCAGGTGCTGTTCTTGGCCGTCGCCCGAGGAGACTGCGGTGTCCCGTGCAGGGCGGGACCGCGAGCGAAGAGGCACGGCAACTCCCTTTTGGAAGCGCTTACATGACTATGCGTCAGACGGCTCGGGCGTAACGGAGTCCGTCCAGCGCATACCTCCGAAACGGGTGCCGGTCCAGTGCCCCGAACGGTGATTGCGTGGATTTTTGTGGACGAAATAACGTAGCGACCACAATGTTTTCCATTTGCGGCTGTTGTCCCGAATTACGGCTCGGGAGGCCGCAGTGCCTCGTCCGGCGTGTCCGCCCAGGAGGCGGCCGCCCACCCCCCTCAAGGAGGTCCCCGTGGCTGCAAGGTCACACTCCCTGCTCGGCTGGTCGCCCGAGGCCGTCGTCTTCGACTGCGACGGCACCCTGGTGGACTCCGAACGCCACTGGCAGGACGCACGCAACCGTGCCTTCAGGGACTTCGGGCTGCTTCCCCCGCCCGGATTCGCGGAGCGCGCGAAGGGCGTGCACTACGTCGACTGCGGACGCCTGATGGCCGAGGAGACCAACAAGCCCGACCTGGCGGACGACCTGACGGCGGCACTGCTCGACCACTTCCGGACGCTCGTCGCCGAGGACCCGGTGACCATGCCCGGCGCGGTCGACTTCGTCCGGCTCCTCTCCGGCCGGCTGCCGCTGGCGGTGGCCAGCAACTGCCCGGAAGAGGTGGTGGAGGAGAGCCTCGGCCGGGCCGGTCTGCGCCGGCACTTCCTGCACGTCGTCGTCCCGACCAAGACGCCGGGGCCGGCGCCCGCCGGTGAAGGCCCGGCCGGCGGCGATGCCGGTCGGCAGGTCGTGCGGCCCAAGCCGTGGCCCGACGTGTACGCGACGGCGGCCCAGCTGTGCGGCGTACCGCCGGCCTCCGCCCTCGCCGTCGAGGACTCGATGGCGGGGGTCGAATCCGCTCGCCGGGCGGGTCTGCGCGTCCTGGGCGTCGGGCCGGCGCCGAGCCGCGAGGACGCCGACCGGACCGACCTGTGGGTGACCGCCCTGCACTCCGAGGAGGTGCTGGGCTGGGCCCGGGACCAGGTGCCGGGCCCGGCACCGCGCGGTGGAGGGAGTGGCTGAAGGCGGGGCGGGCGCCGTCGGGCGCGGGCGTCCGACACGTACGCGTCCGACAGGCAGGTCCCGCGATGGCCGTATGGCGGCGGCCCGTCCTCCCGGCGGCTCAGGACGGACGGTGGGCGGGCGCCGCCTGCCAGTCGACGGACGAGCCGATGTCCACGAGGAGGTCGAGCATGGCCCGCAGCTTCTCGGGGGTGAGCTGCCCGTGCCGCAGGGCGAACAGATGGTGGTGCTCGAAAGCCACCACGCCGTCCAGTGCCCGCGCGTCCCCGCACAGGGCTCCCGCAAGGGAGGGACGGAGAACGGACCGTGCGAACGCCTCGTCCTCGGCCACGACGTGGAACGTCGCGTCGAACGGCCCGTTGTCGATCGTGGTCCGGCCGCTCAGGAAGTTCGCCGACGAGAGTCCGCGCTTGGCCAACTGGACTCTGGGACCCGGGACCGGGCGGGGAAGGTAGACGACGGACACCCACTGTGCCGTCACCCGCCCGGGCCGCGGAGGGCGGGCGACCTGCGCGGCCTGAAAGGACACGCCCCGGTACCGGCCGGCGTACTGCGCCTGCACGCGCAGCCGGGTGGTCCCCGTGGCCTGGAAGAGGAGCAGGGTGCGTGCGTTGATGTCCCGGTCGGGTGGCGCCTGGTGCCACCCCTGCCGATGGCAGTAGGCGGTGACCAGGGCGATGTCGCGCATCAGCTTCCGCCGCCCCCTCCGGGCGGCGACGAAGCCTGCCAGGAAGATCAGCAGGATGAGCAGGAATGCCATGGGAACGATCGACGACATGTTTTCCCCCGGGAGACGCGTCAGTCGGTGAAGAGTGCGATGAAGACCTGCAGGGTGAACATGGCACCCAGGAGGAGCGCCAGGGCGCAGAGCAGGCCGCGCCGCCAATTCGCGACGGAATCGAATTGCACGAAGAAGCCCGCCGCGGCCGCCAGGCCGAGTACGGAACCGATCCAGAGGAAGGGTCCTTCTTGGCGGCGGGAAAGTATCGCGATCGCCGAGGCGAACAGGGCGACGACAAGCCACTGCCCTGTCAGCGAGACGGTGAAGGGGCCGCCTTTCGATCCTCCTCGCCGACGCTCCGTACGAACGTTTGTTCGGTCATTCATGGCGAGAAGCTAAACGCGCCCCCGATCGGCTGTCAATTCGCAGGCGGACGACCGGGAGCGATCGGCGGGCGTGGCCGGGCAGCGGTGGCGCGAGGGCCCGAAACCGGTGGTCACCCTATGGCCGGCGCGGGCCTCCGCGCGGCGGCGACGGACGCCGGTGCGTACAAGTGCGTACCCGGCGCCCTCCGAGGGCGCCGCCGCACCCGCCTCCCCGGGGAAAACCCGCTTGGCGGCCCGCGGCTGCCGCTGCTACCTTTCCGGAGGCCGTGCGAGAGAACGAGGAGGTGGTACCCGTGAACGCAGTATCGACATGGGTGCTCTCCTCAGGAGTCACGGTCGGGCGGTAGGTCGTCCGGGAGCGCCGTTCATGAGCACTCCCGAAAGGCACGACCATGCACGTCACTTCCGAACGACGTCTCGACGACGGTGTCGTCGAGCGTGAATTCACCCTCGACGGGATTCCCGGCATCCTGTGGACGCCCGCGGCCGCGTCCGCACCGGTTCCGCTGATTCTGCTCGGCCCCCCGCCGCTCGGACTGCGCAGGGTGTACCCCCGGCTGGTGGCACGGGCCCGGCACGCTGCGACGGACGGCTTCGCCACGGCCACCATCGAGCTTCCGGGCAGCGGTGACCGGCCCCGCCGGCCCGCCGCGGAGCAGGCCCGCGCCCGGATGCGCCGGGCCGTGGAGGCCGGAGAGCCGGTCACCGACGAGATCATCGACGCCCTCATCCTCCCGCTGGTCGACGAGGCGGTTCCGGAATGGCAGGCCTGCCTGGACGCCCTCCTCGCACTGCCGGAGATCGGCGGCCCGGTCGGCTACTCGGGGGGAGTGGTCTCCATCGGCGTCCGGCTGGCGGTGGTCGAACCGCGCATCGTGGCCGCCGGTCTCTTCGCCGGAAGCCTCGTCCCCCGGGCCATGTTCGAGGAGGCCCGCCGGGTCACCATTCCGCTGCACGTCCTGCTGCAGTGGGACGACGAAGGCAACGACCGGCAGGCGGCCCTGGACCTGTTCGACGCCTTCGGCTCCGAGGAGAAGTCCCTGCACGCCAACATGGGCGGACACACCGGCGTGCCGCAGTACGAGGGGGAGGCCGCGGCCCGGTTCTTCGCCCGGCACCTGAAGTGAGGCCGACGAGGAGGCGGCCCGAGCGCGCCGGGACACTCTCGGACGTCGTCGTCATCGCGGCGCGCTTCATGCCGGAGACATCAGCGGACCGTGGCTGCGCCCGCACCCTCGCGAACGGTGCCGGGCCGGCGGACCGACCCGGGTCCGGGCCGGGGCGCTGACGTCGGCCGGGCCTCGCCGCCGCGTCCTCCGCCGTCCGCGTTGTCGGTCCTGGGGGCTAAGGTCCGTCATCACGGTCGGCGCCGTCGAGCGGGGACCGAGGTGACAGACCATCAACTTATGGAGTACGCATGGGGTTTGAAGCGACGTACGCGGATTTCTCGGTCGATCCGCCCCGACTGTCGAACGCGGAGGCCGGGTTCCACGGTGGGGGCTTCGCCGGGTCCCATGTGGCACTGGGCGCGGACGGGGCGGTGACGCTGGACTTCGAGGTGCAGGACCCGCAGGACGTCCCGCAGGCGACGCTCACCGTCACGGCCCTCGTCTCCAAGCTCGGATCCTCGCTCGGGTACGCGCCCATGACCGTGCGCCTGCAGGGCGAGACGCTGGCCCAGGACCTGACCGTGCCCGGCGGAGGGGATCTGCCCCACGACAACGTCCTCGCCGTACCCGGAGACCTGCTGAAGCCCGGCACCAACAGGCTGGAGATACGCTCCTCGCCCAAGGCCGCCAGCATGCTCTGGCTGTACCGGGTCACCCTGGACCCCGTCCGGGAACGCGGCCGCTCGGAGCGGGCCCGCACGGCCGGAGCCGCCCGGGACTCGGTGTTCGCCTACCGTACGGAGCTGCGCCCGGCCCATGCCTCCTCCGCCCCCTGGCAGTCCGCACCGCGGCTGCTCTTCCATCTCGACCGCGGCGAGCAGTCCCTGCCCGCGCAGCTCGGCTGGCGCGGCGAGGACGGGGCCGAGGCCACCATCGGCTTCGCGTCCGGCATGGCGGACTTCCGCGGCTGCTACCGGGCGGAGGACGGTACCGCGTACGAGTACCGGGGAGACCTCACCGACCGGTGGCCCTTCTCGGACGAGACGGAGCACCTCTCGGCGTACCCCCTGCACCGCTTCCGCACGGAGGAGGGGTGGGGCGGTGGCTGGCACCGCTCTCACGACCTGCGGCTCCTGGTCGACGACGGCGGAGCACCCGTCGAGGGGGTCCACTGGCGCGACCGGCGCGGCAACTCGGGCTCGGCCGTGCTGCACACCGTCCACAGGGACGTCGAGGTGACGGACGTCGACGCGAGCGACGAGTTCGACGACGGGGGAGAGGGGGCGGACAACCTCCTGGCGGGCGAGCGCACCAAGTGGCTGGCATGGGACGACACCGCACGGCTCGACTTCACCCTGGCCCGCCCCGCCGCAGTCGCCTCCTACACCCTGACGTCGGCGAACGACGCCCCCGACCGGGACCCCCGCGACTGGAGACTGCACGGCTCCCACGACGGCCGCACCTGGACGCCGTTGGACGCCCGCACCGGGGAGACGTTCGCCGGGCGGTGGGAGTCGAGGCAGTTCACCCTCCGCGGCCGCGCCCGGGCGTACCGCCACTACCGTCTCGACATCCTCCGCAACGCCGGAGCGGGCGAGACCCAGCTCGCCGGTGTCCGGTTCGCGGAGGCGCCCGACGGGCAGTCCTTCACGGGCTACTACCAGCGCCACGACGAAGGACCCATCGGCTACCGCGGTACGCCGGCGGCCACCCAGCCCTCCGGGCCCTCCGCCGATCCCGGTCTCGCTCCGGAACTCGAGGCCGCAGCGGCGAGCCTGACCGAGACCTCCCGGACGCTCGCGGCCCTGGCCGAGCGGCTGCGCGGGCGCTGAACCGAGCCGCGCACGGCCTGGGGCCTGTCGTCGCCTGGCAGACGGGAATGTGACGACGGACCCTAGGGTGGGCCCCGGCCGGGCGTTCCGCACGCTCCGTGCGGAACGCCCGGCCGGGTGCAGCAGCGCCTGGCCGCCGTTTCCGACCACCCGAGGACGGATCCCGTGAAGATCACCGCCGCCGATGTCATCGTCACCAGCCCCGGCCGCAACTTCGTCACCCTGCGCATCACCACCGAGGACGGACTCACCGGCCTCGGTGACGCCACCCTCAACGGGCGCGAGCTGGCCGTCGAGGCCTATCTGCGGGAACACGTGGCCCCTCTGCTGCCCGGACGGGACGCGCACGCCGTCGAGGACACCTGGCAGTACCTGTACCGGGGTGCCTACTGGCGCCGGGGCCCGGTCACCATGGCCGCCATAGCCGCCGTGGACACCGCGCTGTGGGACATCAAGGGCAAGGCCGCCGGCCTGCCGGTGTACCAACTCCTCGGCGGCGCCTGCCGGACGGGCGCGCTGGCCTACGGACACGCCTCCGGCCGGGACGTACCGGAACTGCTCGACTCCGTGCGCGAGCACCTGGCGGACGGCTTCCGGGCCGTCCGCGTCCAGAGCGGCATCCCCGGTCTCGACTCCGTGTACGGCGTCGCCGCCTCCGCCGCCGGTGACGGGGAACGCTACGACTACGAGCCCGCCCGCCGCACCCGCGCCGCGCACCCGCGCCCCACCGAGGAGACCTGGGACACCCGCGCCTACCTGCGCCACATGCCCACGGTGTTCGAAGCCGTACGGAACACCTTCGGCCCCGAACTCCCCCTGCTGCACGACGGACACCACCGCATGACGCCGATCCAGGCGGCGCGGCTCGGGAAGGACCTGGAACCCTACGACCTGTTCTGGCTGGAGGACGCGACACCGGGCGAGGACCAGGGGGCGCTGCGCCTGATCCGCGAACACACCACCACCCCGCTGGCCATCGGGGAGGTCTTCAACTCGGTCCACGACTACACCACGTTGCTCCAGGAACGGCTGATCGACTACGTCCGCTCGGCGGTGACCCACACCGGTGGCATCACCGCGGTACGGAAACTGCTCGACATGGCGGCCGTGTACGGCATCAGGTCGGGCATGCACGGTCCGACCGACATCTCGCCCGTCGGTATGGCCGCCGCTCTCCATCTCGACCTCGCCGTGCACAACTTCGGCATCCAGGAGTACATGCGCCATGCCCCGGACACCCTTGAGGTGTTCCGTACCTCCTACCGCTTCGAGGACGGCCTCCTGCACCCGGGCGACGCCCCGGGCCTCGGCGTCGAACTCGACGAGGAGGCCGCGGCACGCTTTCCCTACCGGCCCGCCTACCTGCCCGTGAACCGGCTCGGCGACGGTACCGTCCACGACTGGTGAGCGCCGGGGCCCGGGGGCGCCTGCACGCGGGCCGGCCGCGGAGCGTGGCAGAGTGGAGGTGAGCCCGCCACCGCGTCGTCACCCGGTCCCGAGGAGGTCCCTCTTCGCATGCGTCTCCTGCTCATCAGGCACGGCCAGACCCCGTCCAACCTCAAGCACCTGCTGGACACGGCGGAGCCCGGCCCCGGCCTGACGGCCCTCGGAGAGGAACAGGCCGCGGCGCTGCCCGGCGCGCTGGCGTCGGAGAGGATCGACGCCCTGTACGCGTCGACGCTCGTACGCACCCGGGAGACCGCCGCGCCGCTGGCCTCGGCCACCGGACTGGACGTCCGTGTCCGACCCGGCATCCGGGAACTGATCGCCGGTGATCTGGAGATGCGCGGCGACGACGAGGCGGCCCGCACCTATCTGCGGACCGCTTTCGCCTGGTCGGCGGGGGACGTGGGGCTCCGCATGCCCGGCGGTGAGGACGGCGTGGAGGCGCTTGCGCGTTACGACGCCGTCGTCGCCGAGGCGTACGAGAGCGGCGCGGGGACGGTGGCCATGGTCAGTCACGGTGCCGCGATCCGCATGTGGGTGGCGGCGCGGGCCGACAACGTGGACGTCGACTACGCCGCCCGGCACGCCCTGGCGAACACGGGCGTCGTCATCCTCACCGGCTCGCCCGAGCAGGGATGGCACGTGCTGCTCTGGGAGGGCGGCTCCGTGGGCCCGCTTCCCCACACGCCGGACCCGGACGATCCGGCGGGGGCCGCCGTTCCCGCGGAGTGACGGCGCGGGCGTACCGCGACGGGACCGCGGCCCGGACGGTTGCGTCCGGGCCGGCCGCCACAACACCGTGTCAGGCGGGGCCGCAACGGCCCCGGAGGATCTCCGCCCCGTCGCCTGCGAGGTCGTCGCAGTGGGCCGCGCGCCCCGTCATCGCCATCACCAGCGACAGAGTGGGGCCGGACACGAGAGCCCCGGAGCCGGTCGTGAACGGACCGTCGTCCGCCACGAGTCTCAGACCGCCGATACGTCCCTTGGCCTCGACCACGAGGTCCGAGCCCCGGTAGTACTCGGCCACCTCCGTGACGGCCTCGACGGGCTGCGCGCGGCGGATGCCCAGGGAGCGCCGGATGTCCTCCCCGTGCACGATCGTCTCGCCCAGCATCGCGACCACCGGCAAGGGGGGCTTGGTCGTGCTGGAGACGACGCGCCGGAAACGTTCGAGGGTCTCGCCGGGGGTCGTGCCCAGGTGCTCGGCCAGCCGTACGGCCACCTGCTTGTCGAAGTCGAACCGGCAGCGGACGACACCGGCCAGCCACCTCACGGTGTTCAGGCTCGCACCCGCCGTGAGGTGCGCCAGCACCTCGCGCACCGTCAGCCCCGCGCACAGCGAAGGCGTTGCCCACTCCTCGTCCGTCAGTCCCGCGAGGTCGGCCGCCAACGCCGCCCGTTCGGTGTGGACGCGGGCCCAGACCGCGCCTTCGCGGTGGTGCTCCGTGGTCGTCGCCGGATCAGTCATGGAAGAAGAACTCCTGTTCGTGGACTGTGATCTGCCGTCACCGTGAGGGACCCGCCCGCCCCGCAGAACTCATCGGTGCCTCCGTCGGGCGCCTCGGAGCGTCCGTCAGTCGCCGAGGGCCTCGGTCATGGCGTCGAGGTCGGCGAGCAGGGCCGGCAGGCGGTCGGCCGGCACGCCGGTGATCATGCGTGCCTCGACGGCGTAGACGGCGCCGCGGGCGGCGTGCAGGCGCTCGCGTCCCGCCGGAGTGAGGTGCGCGGGCAGGGCGCGACCGTGATCGGCGGTTGCCGGCCGGGTGATCAGCCCGGCGTCCCCGAGACCGCGCAGCACCACGTTGGCGGACTGCCGGGTGACGAAGGTGCCGCGGGCGAGGTCGGCGTTGGACAGGCCCGGCCGCTCGTCGAGGAGCTCCAGGCAGGAGTACTGCGGGACGGTCAGCCCGTGCTCGCGCAGCGCTCTGTCCATGGCGCCGCGCAGAGCGGCCGCGGTGCGTTTGAGGCGGTATCCCACGTGTTCGGTGACGTCCTGGGCGGGATGAGGCGGGGGGACGGGCGTCCGTTCGGTCATGTCAGCATTTTGACATGCGTCGCCCCGGGCGCCTACAGTCCTCTATGTCAAAGTCCTGACATTGAGAGTTCCTGGAGGAACCATGACCGCCACCGTCGAGGGTCCCGACTTCATCGCCCTGCAGGTCACGGACGTGCCCGCGGCCGCCGCCTTCTTCGAGGAGCACCTCGGCCTGCGGCGCGCCCCCGTCTCGCCGCCGGGGGCCGTCGTCTTCGGCACCGCGCCGATCCCCTTCGCCGTCCGTGAGCCGCTCCCCGGCACCGACCTCTCCGCGGACGCCGTCCCGGGCCTCGGGGTGGCGCTCTGGCTGCGCACCGACGACGCCCATCAACTGCACGCACAGCTCGTCGCCGCGGGAGTCGACGTCGCCGGGCCCGTGCAGGACAGTCCCTTCGGGCCGACCTTCGCCTTCACCGGCCCCGAGGGCTACCGGCTCACCGTGCACGGAGGCTGATACCCCGGCTGATGCCGTGACCGTGCTCGGTGGGCTACGCCCCGTGCGGCGGCGCCTGCCGACGGTCCGGTCCGGGAGCGGTGCCGGTCAGGTCGCAGCTCGCGTCCCACAACCGCGCCGCGACCCCGGAGTCGGCGAGCTGGGGCCACAGCGGTTCGCGCCGGGGCAGACCGCGCAGGCCGAACACGCGCGGCCCCCACAGCTGGCCGCCGTCCACGGCCGGGTCGAGCACGGCCCGGACCGCGGGCCACGCACCGGCGTCCTTGCCCTGGACGAGGAGTGCGGCAGGCGCCGCACGCAACCGCGCGCCGGTGTTCCGTACCTGGACGGGCGGGCGTGACGGGGTGAGCGAGTCCAGCGCGCCGCCGGGATGGACCACCACGCTGCGCACCGTGGAGCCGGCGGCACGCAGGCGGCGGTCGAGTTCGACACCGAAGTACATCTGCGCCAGCTTGGAGCGTCCGTAGGTGCGTTTGGGCCGGTAGTCCGCCCGGGACTGCAGGTCGTCCAGGTCGAGCCGTTCCGACTTCGCCGCGAAGCTGCCCATGGTGACGACGCGGGCCGCCGGCGCGGCCGACAGCAGCGGCATCAGCCAGTGGGTCAGGGCGAAGTGCCCCAGGTGGTTCGTGCCGAACATCAGCTCGTGTCCGTGCACCGTCTCCGTGCGGGGCGGGTCGTCGAGGGCGACGCCGGCGTTGTGCACCACCGCGTCGAGGTGTGCCACTCCGAGCGACTCCACGGCGGTGCGCAGCGACGAGAGGTCGGCGAGGTCCAGCCGGACGGCCCGCACTCGCGCACCGGCGACCCGCGCACGGATGGAATCCCCGGCGGCCCGCGCCTTCCCGGGGTCCCGGCTGCCCAGGACGACGGTCGCTCCCGTCGCCGACAGCTGCTCCGCGACGAAGTAGCCGATGCCGGCGTTGCCGCCGGTGATCAGGAAGACGCGGCCGTCTGCACGGGGCAGCCGGTGGACGTTCCAGGGCGGGGTGGGGGATGTGGACGGCATGACGGCGGGGACCCTTCGCTGACGACGACGGCTGCGGCTGTTCGCCGGCCGGCTCGACGCCCACGCTCGCAGCGGTCACCGACAGATCGCCTACGGGACGGCGACACCGCACCGACGGCCGGCGGACGGCACCGTCCGCCGGCCGTCTCTCTCCCCGCCCCGGCTCGGGAAAACGTCACACGCGGTCGGCCACGATCATCAGGTACTGGAAGCTGCCGTTGCGGTACGCCGTGAGGAAGGTGTCCTCGATCCCGGTGACGAGGTGCTCGGCGTTGCGGCGCAGTTCCCAGTAGGGGATGGTCGCCGCGGTGAGGTCCTGGACGTGGACGGGGACGAGACGGTTGCGTGCCAGGGCCTTGAAATACGCCGAGCGGGGGTGGATGTCGCAGATGTAGTGGGCGTTGATGAGGGACACCTCGCGCGACGCCTGACCGTAGGTGTCGTTGTAGCAGCCCGTGATCACCACGTACCGGCCGCCGCGGCGCAGCAGGCGCGAGTGCTCGGCGAACAGCAGATCCAGCTCGACGTACATCGTGGACTCGTTGTTCCAGGAGGCCGCGTAGGCGCCGGTGTCGAGACCGGTGTCGAGCATGTTGCGGTGGTGGTAGCGCACCTTGCCGTCCACGCCGCGCTTGCGGGCCTGCTCGTTCGCGAAGTCGGCCTGCTTGCGGGAGATGGTCACCCCGTCGGTGTGGCAGCCGTAGCGGAGGTGGGCGACGATGCTGCCGCCGCCGCGCCCGCAGCCGGCGTCGAAGACCCGGTCGGTGGGGGAGACGTTCCCGAGGCGGGAGGCGAGGAACTCCGCCTGGCTGTGCTCCAGCCGGTGCAGTTCGTGGGTGATCCGCTCGCGGCGCTGGTCCGGGTCCGGATCGTCCAGTACCGACCTGTCGGCGTCACCGATGCCGTAGTGGTGGTGGTACAGGTCGTCGAGTGCGCCGAGTTCGAGGTTGACCGGGTTCTCCTCGGCGTTCTAGTACTCCGCGACGCGGTTCTGGTACGTGGACTGAGTGGGGACCGGTACGGGGGTCGTGCCGGTGTGGGCGGTGGTCAACGATGGCTCCCTGTAGCTGTGGTGCGTGTTCTGTTCTGCCGTCTGCCGGTGGTGCGGGATGCCGCTCACCAGTAGTCGGGCAGGCTGTAGCGCTCGGTGTTGCTCGCGTGCCATTCGTGGTTGCCGGAGACCCAGTCGGCGAGCCCCCGGGCGTATCGCTCGACGAGGGGCGAGGTCTCGGACAGCAGCGCGGACTCCGTCTCGAATGCCTCCATGATCTCGTTGTGGATGTCGACGCTGCGCAGATAGGCGGTCTTCAGTCCGCACTGGTCGTTCGCGGCGACCACTTGGGGCAGGTTCAGGTGCTCGGGGTCGCTGGCCAGTTCCTTGGTGAAGGAGTACAGGTCGTTGACGATGGTCGTGGCGTTGCAGGCGAGGGCGGTGATCCGCTGCGTCTCGGGGCGGGCGTAGACGGCTTCGGGCAACTCGTATCCGTCCACGGCGTCGACGATGGACAGACAGGGCCGGAAGTTGTTGAACTGGCGCATCACCAGGTACTCCCAGACGCGCGGCATGTGACGCGTCTGGGCCCAGGCGGCCTCGGCGAGATAGCCCATGTGCAGCCGGGCCAGGTCGTGCACCAGCCGGCCGGTCTGGCTGGGCGTGGCGATGGCCGAGTAGTCCTTCAGGGCCCAGTGGTACGACCGCAGGGGACCGTCGGCCTGGACGCCGACGCGCCAGCCCTCCTCGGCCTCGGGCGTGCTGTGCAGGGGATCCAGAGCGGACTGGGCCATGATCAGTCGCCCGCCGAGACCGAGCCGGGCGCCGCCCCTGCCCTCGTCCTCCTCGCAGTAGCAGCTGTCGACGATGTTCTCGGCCAGCAGGAGCTTGCCGGCGACGGTGAGGCGCTCCATGTCGGCCGCTTCGGGGTGCTGGAGAGCGATGGCGCGGCCGAACCGGAACTGTGCGAAGTCCCCGCTCCACTCCGGGGGGAACAGGTCGAGCGCGCGGGCCCAGGCCTCGAGTCTGCGGTCGATCTCGGCGGCCTTCTCCGGGTCGGCGGGTGCGACCGGACGGTACCTGAGCCCCGGGACGGCGGTGTCGCCCCGGGCGCGCAGGGACCGGGCGGGACTCGGCGGGCCCGGCAGCGAGAACGCGGGCGTGCGGTTGTCGGTGGTACTCATGGTCTGGGGCTCCACCCGGTCAGTCGGCGACACGGCCGAGCTGGACGTTCTCCAGGACGCCGGCCGCGTCCGGTACGAGGATGGCCAGCGAGTAGTAGGCGGTCACGAGGTAGTTGACGACGGCGGAGCTGTTGACGCCCATCCAGCGGACGTTCAGCCCGGGCTCGTACTCCTCGGGGATTCCGGTCTGGTACAGACCCACGACGCCCTGGTCCGACTCGCCCGTGCGCATCGCGACGATGCTCGTCGTGTGGGACCCGGAGACGGGGATCTTGCCGCACGGGAAGATCGGGACGCCCCGCCACGCGGGGACGTGGTGCCCGTTGACCGTGGCGGAACCGGGCACCAGACCGCGTTTGTTGCACTGCCGGAAGAACGCGGCGATCGCCTTCGGATGGGCGAGGAACAGCCGGGTCGCGCGGCGCATGGACAGCAGTTCGTCCATGTCGTCGGGTGTCGGCGGGCCGGTGGACGTGCTGATGCGCTGGCCGTGATCGACGTTGTGCAGCAGGCCGAAGTCCCGGTTGTTCACGAGCTCCCACTCCTGGCGCTCGCGGATCTCCTGGATGGTCAGCCGCAGCTGCTGCCGGGTCTGGTCCATGGGGTCGCTGAAGAGGTCGGCGACCCTGGTGTGCACGCGCAGCACGGTCTGGGTCAGGGACAGCTCGTACTCGCGCGGCGTGAGCTCGTAGTCGACGAAGCCGCCCGGCAGCGTGGGCTCGCCGCTGTGGCCGGACCGCACGGGGACGTCGGCCTCGCCCCGGCGGTTCACCGGCAGGCGCTGCCGCTCCGTGTGGGCGGCCAGGTGGGCGGCGAGCGACGGCGCCCGGCCGGTGAGTTCACGGAGGTCGTCCCGTGCCAGCGCCAGCACCACGCCGGCCGTCTCGGCGCGCACCGACGTCTGCCACAGCGGGTCGGGCCGGCCGATGGCCTCGTCGCCCACGTGGTCGCCGTCGGTCACTACGCCGAGGACCTCTTCCTCGCCGTACCTGCCGGCCGTGTACCGGGTGAGGCGGCCGTGCACGATCAGGAAGGTCTCGGTGACGGGCCGGCCCGCCTCGTGCAGGACCTGGCCCGCCCGGACCTCGTGGACCGAGAAGCGGCCGGCCAGCTCTTCGAGGACGTCGTGGTCCGCGTAGCCCCGCAGCGCCGGCAGCTCGGCAAGCGTCCGCGGAATCACCCGGACGTCGTCCGCGCCGTTCTGGTCGAACTGGACCCGTCCGCGGCCGACCCCGAGATGCAGCCGGCGGTTGACGCGGTAGGTGCCGCCCCCCACGTCCACCCACGGAAGTCTCCTGATCAGCCACCGCGAGGAGATGCCCCGCATCTGGGGCTCGGACTTGTGGGTGGTCGCCAACTGGCGTGCGGCGTGCGTGCTGAGACTGGTGAGCGGGTTCTCCGCGGGCGCCGCGGGTCCGGATTCGTCGGTGACCGGACCCGTGACACTGTCCGGAGCGGACACGTGGCCTCCCAGGCGAACGAGCAGAAGTGAGCGGGAACGACCGGTGGTGCCCGAGGTGGCCGTGCGCAACGCCAAGACAACCAGTGCCGGACATCCTTCGGATACGGCGTGAAGGGGTCGGTCTTGCGGTCAAGGTGCACAAACCTCCTTGATGAGGCGAACGGCGCACTCGCGTCCTGCCCGCACGCCCCACGGCAGGGAAACCGCCCCACCCGTCACCCGGGTTCCGGCCGGCGCCCGTCGCGTTCGTGGGGGGTGTGGCAGGGTGCTGCCGTGGCGGACGTCCGGTCCGCCCGAGGAGACGGGAACCCGGTGTGACCTACGGCTGCCTGGCATCGATGAAGACCCGGCCCGGCTTCCGCGAGGAGGTGGCCTCGATCCTGCTGAGCGCCGCGGAGGGCCTCCGGGAGGCGGGATGCGACAGCTACGTCGTGGGCCTGGCCGACGAGGACGACACGACGATCTGGGTGACGGAGGTCTGGAAGACCAAGGAGCACCACGACGCGTCGCTGGAACTGCCGGGGGCGAAGGAGGCCATCGGCAGGGCCATGCCCCTGCTGACGGGGGAGTTCACCAACCAGGAGCTCTCGGTCGCGGGCGGCCTCGGCCTCTGACGATCCCTCGACGCCACCGGGGCGTGCGGTCGACCCTCCGCCTCCGCGCACCGGCCGAGCACGCGGAGGCGGGGGGGCGGGGCGGGGAGAGCGAGGAGCGCGGGGAAGGCCGGGAAGCCGCGGCGAGTTCCCCGCGCGGGTTCAGTCCCGGCGCGTCGGGCGGCCGATGCGGACGGCGCCGCGGAACGGGCGATCCGTCAGCAGGGACATCGCGTCGAGCGACGCGTCGGCGACGGGCAGCAGATGGGCGTCGGCCCAGGTGTCCCCGGCCCCCGTGTTGAACCACGGGTCCTCCAGCACCACGGCCCCCGGCACGACGGCGTGGCAGAGCACCCAGTGCGGTACGTCGAACCCCTGCATCGCGGCCAGCGAGACCAGCAGCAGCACGTGCTCACCCCGGCCGACCGCACCGCGCAAGTCGTCCAGCGACAGCCGCCGGGAGCGGATCGGCACACCCAGCCGTCCGGCGTCCGTCCGGGACGCCCGCTGGAGGACCGCCCGCCACTCCCGCTCGCCGTCGGAGCAGTGGTCGAGCAGAACGGGCCGGTCCGTGTCGAGCAGCACCTCCACCGGCGACGACGGCCACCTGCGGCGTACCGCGGCGCCGAGTCCGACGGGCTCGCACGGGCGCGGCCCTGGCAGCGGACCGAACTCGTCCGCCTTCGGCGCGACGGTGTGCTCCGGCGCGGGATGCCGGGTAGCGCTCCCGGCGGAACAGCGGACCGCCACCCCTCTCTCCGCCGTCCGGTCGAGGGGGTGCCGCGGGCTGAGGCGCCGTACCTGCACCGACCGCCCCTGGGCCGGCCGGGCCGGGGAGCCGGTGGCGAGTGAGTCAGGGGCGGCGGAGTCCCTGCAGCAGCAGTGTGATCAGCCGGCGGGGGTCGTAGCGGGGATCGTCGTCGTGCCCGATGCAGAGATTGCCGATGCCTCGCAGCAGCTCGTAGGGGTGGATGCCCGGCCGGATCTCGCCGGCCTCCGCGGCGGCGTCGAGAAGGCGCGTGGCTACGGGCTGCAGGCGGTCGAGGAAGTAGGCGTGCAGCGGGGCGAACCGACTGTTGTCCGACTGCAGCGCCTGGGCGAGACCGTGCTTGGTGACCAGAAGGTCGACGAAGAGGTCGATCCACCGCTGCAGCGCGGTGAACGGGGATCCGGCCTCGGACAGGAGCCTCAGCCCGGCTTCGGCGCACTCCTCGATCTGGTGGCGGAAGACGGCCACGACGAGGTCCGAGCGGGTCGGGAAGTGCCGGTAGATGGTTCCCATGCCGACGCCCGCCCTGGCCGCGATCTGGCGGATCGGCGCGTCGACGCCCGAGCCGACGAACACCTCGGCGGCCGCGGCCAGCAGTTTCTCCTGGTTGCGCCGGGCGTCGGCGCGCATGTGCCGGGCCGTCCCGCCCGTGTCCGACCCGTCCGTGGTGGGCACCGCACTCTCCTTCTCGTGGTCTCGTGGCATGCAGGTTCTCGCGGCATGCGGACCGATGCGGAACGATACTCCGCTTGCTAAGCGGAACAATGTTCCGTAAAGTAAGCGGAGCGATGTTCCGATTGCTGCGGAAGCGGCGACCGGACGCTTCCACCGCCCCTGCGGGGCCGGCCCCCGCCGGCGCGCCGAAAGGAACACAGACCATGCCTGCATCCGCATCCGCATCCGCATCCGCTCCCGGCACCGTCCGCGAGGCCACCCCCGTGTTGTCCTACGCCCCCGTGACGCTGCGGGTCCCGGGCCGCCCCGCGGACCTGACACTGCGGGTCACCGCGCCCGAGACCGGGACCGACCTGCCGCTCATCCTGCTCTCCCACGGTCACGGCGGATCCCTCAGCCTGTCCTCGGAGGACGGCTACGCGCCGGTCGCCCAGCGGTGGGCGGCGGCCGGATTCGTCGTGGTCCAGCCCACGCACCTCAGCTCCCGACGGCTCGGCCACCTGTGGGAGACCACCGCCGGCGCGCCGCTGTTCTGGCGTTCACGCGCCGAGGACATGATCCACGTCCTCGACCACCTGGACGAGATCGAGAAAGCCGTGCCGCTGCTCGCCGGGCGCCTCGATCGCGAGGCGGTGGCCGTCGCGGGGCACTCCCTGGGCGGCTCGACGGCCGAACTCCTGCTGGGCGCGGGCGTCACCGACCCCGACTCGGGAGAGCGGGTGAGCCTTCTGGAACCGCGGATCAAGCAGGGCCTGCTGCTGGCCGCGCCCGGCCGGGGCGGCGACACCCTCAACGGGCCGATGGCCGACCAGGTGCCGGTGTTCCGCACCGTCGACTTCACCACGATGACCGGGCCCGCGCTGGTCGTGGCCGGTGACCAGGACGACTCCCGGCACTTCACGGACATGGGGCCGGCCTGGCACTACGACCCCTACCACCTCGCCCCCGGGGCCAAGACCCTGCTCACCGTCTTCGGCGCGGGGCACCTGCTCGGCGGCATCCAGGGGTACGACGCGGCCGAGAGCGCGCAGTTGTCGGACGAGAACCCCGGTCACGTCGCCGCGATCGCCCGGCTGAGCGCGGCCTACCTGCACTCCCGGTTCGGCCGTGGCGACGACGCCTGGAAGCAGGCCCGGCAGGAGCTGACGACCGGCCCCGAAGCGGTCGGACGTGTCGAGTCGAAGTAGGCGGACCGGCGGACGGGCCCTGTCCGGACCGCAACCCGGGCCGGGCGGTGCCCGGGAAGACGAGGCGGTACGCCACCCCGACGAGCCCGACGAGCCCGACGAGCCGACGAACGCGACACCCCGATGAACCCGATGAAGAAGAGGACAAGCACATGACTCACCAGCAGCGGCCCATCGGGTCCGGATTCACACCGGCCTCGACGGCCGACGAGGTACTGGCCGGCACCGACCTGACCGGCCGGAACATCGTCGTCACCGGCGGGCACGCGGGCATCGGCCGCGAAGCCACCCGAGCCCTGACGGCGCGGGGTGCGTCGGTGACCGTCGGTTCACGCAGCCCGGAGCGGGCGCGGGAAGCCCTGGCCGGCCTCGACGGCGTGCAGATCGGCCGGCTCGACCTCGCCGACCCCGCCTCGGTCGACGCGTTCGCCGACCGGTGGAACGCTTCCGGGCGCCCCCTGCACGTTCTGGTGAACTGCGCGGGGGTGGCGGCTCCCCAGGAGCGGGAAGTGGACTCACGGGGCTACGAGTTGCAGTTCGCCGTCAACCATCTCGGCCACTTCCAGCTCACGCGCGCCCTGCTGCCCGCTCTGCGGGCGGCGCACGGAGCCCGCGTGGTCAACGTCACCTCCGGCGCCCACCGCTTCTCCACCATCCGCTGGAACGACCCGCACTTCGACTCCGGCGACTACACCCCGCAACTGGCCTACGCCCAGTCGAAGAACGCCAACGTCCTCTTCACCGTCGATTTGGACCGCCGCTGGGCCGGGGACGGCATCCGCGGCTACGCGGTCCATCCGGGCGTGGTCGTGGGTACGGCGCTCAACAGCGCGGCCGGAACGGACGGGCTGCGTGCCGCCGGACTGATCTACGAGGACGGCAGGCCGGTCATCGACCCGGTGGTCGGGAAGAAGACGGTGCAGCAGGGCGCCGCGACCGTCGTGTTCGGCGCCGCGAGCCCGCTCCTCGCAGACGTCGGCGGCGTCTATCTGAAGGACAGCGATGTGGCACCGCTGGACGACGAACACCGGCCGGTGACGGCGGACAGCCTCCCGGCGGACGCGGCGTCCCACTCCATCGACCCGCAGAACGCCGCGCGCCTCTGGGAGTTGAGCGAGCGGCTGCTCGGCTCCTGACGGAGGGGGCTGGAGCAGCGGGCTCCGTCCGGACCCGAAACGCGCGTAGGCTCACGGGCGTGACGAAAAGCCGCAAGACCGCCGAACCGGCACCGGCACCCGAACCGGCACCCGCGCCGGTGCCGTGTCCGGACGTGGCCGCGACGGCGGCCGCCTTCCTGGACGGCCAGCAGATCACGACGACGCAGTGCGGACTGTGCGGCACGGAGATCGCCGGAGTGAACGGGCGGTACTCCTGCGGGGTCTGCGGCTGGACCAACCCGTGGTGGGAGGGGACCAGTACGCTGCCGGGCGCGACGGACTACGACCAGGGATGAGGGCGGCCGCCCGGCGCGCCTCGCCCCCGGCCCCGCCCGGCGTGCCCCGGCCCCCCGGCCCCGGCCCCGCTCGGCGTGCCCCGGCCTCCGGCCCCGGAACGAGCCGGGAGCCTCCGCACCGCGTCCGTCAGCCGCGAGACCGGCCGTCACCCGCGAGACCGGCCGTCGGCCGACCCGGGCCGTGTGTCGGCGCTCCGGTCGGTGGCGTCGAAGACCATGCTGTGCGGCCACCGGCCCCAGTGCGCGCCGAGGCCGCGGTGCTGCGGGCGCCCGGTGCGCACGAAGGCGCGGATGCTCTCCGTCATCAGCTTCGAGAGCTGCAGGCGGCCCGGTTCGTTGCGGCGGCTGAAGGCGAAGGTGAACAGCCCCTCGTCGAAGGTGCCGAAGACGAAGGGCAGGTCCATGGCGTGCGCGGCACCGTAGACGGTGTCGAACGGTGCCGGTTCCCGGTCCCAGCCGAACTGGTAGTAGTACAGGTGCTCGTTGCCGGCCTCCCGCATGGAGTCCATGGAGTCGTGGACGATCCCGGTGAAGATGCTGTCGGTCAGCCGTCCGGCCGCCTCGTTCCACCCGCCGGGGCCGTCGGCCGGCAGGTAGCGGTCGGCGATGAAGTCACGGACGCCGAAGGGGGACGGCTCGTCGGGATCGAAGAAGTACTGCTTGGTGAAGCGCTCGCGGTCGGTAGGGCGGTAGGCGTCGACGAGTGACCCGAAGAGCTTCCCTTCCTCGAAGGTGTTGCCCGCCAGCACGGGCATCTCGCGCAGCCGGCCCGTCCGGACGACGTCGTGGTGGTCCGCGGGCAGGACGACGCCGTCCGCCAGCACCGCCGGGGGATCGCCGACGGCCGCACCGCGGCGTACCTGGGCCCGCACGACGTCGTCCGCGGGCAGCTCCCGCAGCCGTCGCACGGCCTCCTCCCGGCTGCCGCCGGGGCCGACGGCCTCGTCGAGGAAGGCTTCGGCGTAGGTGCGAGCCTGGGCGGGAGCGGAGAACTTGAGGCCGCCGCTGAGCGGGACGGCCTTGTCCATCAGGCCCCTGCTCAGGGGCGACGTCATGAGGGCCCAGACGTCGACGGCACCGGCGGACTCGCCCATCACGGTCACGTTCGACGCGTCACCGCCGAAGGCGGACGCGTTGCGACGGACGAAGCGGAGGGCCTCGATCTGGTCCAGTGTCCCGAAGTTGCCCGAGTCGCCGGCCGGGTCGCCGGTCTTCAGACCGGGCAGGTCGAGCCAACCGAAGACCCCCAGCCGGTAGTTGACCGTGACCACGACCGCGTCTGCCCCGCGCGCCAGTGCGCGCCCGTCGTACATCGGGTCCGCCGAGTACCCGACCACATTGCTGCCGCCGTGGACGAAGACGACGACCGGCAGGTCCTTCTTCGCCGTCGAGGGACGGAACACGTTGAGGGTCAGGCAGTCCTCGGCGCCGACGGGCTCGTCCAGGCCGTCCCGGACGTCCAGCCCGTAGTGGGGACCGCTCGGTGCCGGGCTGAAGAGCCGGCCCTGCTGGGCGCAGCCGTCCCCGTACGCGGTGGCGTCCCGCAGGCCCTGCCACGGGCGGTGCGTCACCGGGGCACGCCAGCGCAGCGGTCCCACGGGCGGTTGCGCATAGGGGATGCCCAGCCAGGAGTACGTTCCGCTCGACCGCCCCTGGTCGAGTCCCTCGACCCTGCCCAGATCGGTCCGCACCACGGTGGTCCGGTGGCCGCCGTCGGCCGGCGCCGCGTTCCCCGGCGCGGCCGCGAGCACCGTCCCGAGAAGCACGGCACCAAGACGCCTCGTCGTCCTCACTGGCTCCACTCCCTTCGAACGGGGGGTCTGCCCGGTCCGGGGCGGACCGGGACAACCCGGTGTGGTGGCCGTCACTGTAGGGACCGGTGCGGGGCGTCACGAGGTGGGAATGCTCCATGGCTGCCGGCGGTCCGGTGGCAAGAAGAACCACCGTCGGCGCGGCGGTCGCGGACGTGCCCGGCCACGGGCGGGTGGTGCCACCATGTGAGGATGAGGTGAGGCTGGCCAGGATGCCGCCGAGCGGGCGTTCAATTCGCTTGTCAGTGCCCGGAGACGGGCTGTATAACGTTGTAAATTCAGCCCAGAGGCTTGGAGTCCGGCCGGAGCGGGAGACAGGACCTCGCGCACCGGGCGCCGAGTGGGGGCCGCTGCGGAGGGATTCGACGTGCGGGTCAGCCTCAAGGACGTTGCCGCGCATGCGGGAGTCTCCGTCAAGACCGTCTCCAACGTGGTCAACGACTATCCCTACGTCACCGCGGCCATGCGGGAGCGCGTCCAGCGGTCCATCGACGAACTCGGGTACCGGCCGAACCTGACCGCACGCCACCTGCGCAAGGGGCGCACGGGCATCATCGCGCTCGCCCTGCCCGAACTGGGGAACCCCTACTTCGCCGAACTGGCCGCGGCCGTCATCGACGCGGCGGCCGCGCACGACTACACCGTGCTCCTCGACCACACCGGCGGACGCCGGGAGCAGGAGATCCTGGTCAGCCAGGGGTTCCGGGCACGGGTGATCGACGGGCTCATCCTCAGTCCCATCGAGCTGGAGACGGAGGACCTGCGCGACCGCACGGGAGACGTGCCGATGGTGCTCCTCGGCGAACGGGACTACGACCTGCCGTACGACCACATCGCCATCGACAACGTCGCGGCGGCACGTGCCGCGGTCCGCCACCTGATCGGCCTCGGCCGCCGGGAGGTGGCGTTCATCGGCGACCGGCGCGGCCGCAGCGAACCGGCCCAACTGCGGGTGCGCGGCTGGCGCGAGGAGCTGGCCGAAGCGGGGCTGCCCGCCGACGACGGGCTGGTCGCCGACACCGACGGGTGGGGGCACGCGGACGGCGCGGCGGCGATGGCCCGGATCCTGGAGGCGGGGCGGCGGCCCGACGCGGTGTTCGCCTACAACGACCTCGTGGCCATCGGGGCGATGCGGGTGCTGCACGCGCGAGGGCTGCGCGTGCCCGAGGACATCGCCGTCGTCGGGTTCGACGACGTCGTCGAGGGGCGGTTCGGCGCGGTGACGCTCACCTCGGTGTCCCCGGACAAGGAGGCCATCGGCCGGCTGGCGGTGGAGTCGGTGCTGGCCCGGCTCGGGGGCAAGCCGGCCGAGCCGCGCCGCTTCAGGGCCGACCACCGGCTCGCGGAGCGGGAGAGCACCCTGGGGCGCGGCGCGGCGAACGCCTGAGGAGTGAGGCCGTCGCGGGGGCCGTGAGTCGGCGACTCGTGCGAGGGCCGTGGTCGAGCTCGCACGTCGGCCAACGACCCCGCGCCTGACATCGTTGTCACGTAGTCGGACCACTCAGTTTCAGTGAGGCGTCAGGCGCAAGTCAAGAGGCGGGTCCGAGTTCGGTCGCAGGTCGTGCACGAGGGGTTTACAGCATTCTTGCAACGATGTAAAACCTCTGTGCGGCGGACCGAACACGGCCTGCCGCAGGGGGAGAAGCAGTCGTCTGTCGCTCGTAGTTCGGCTCCCCAGTCCCTTTCAGCGCCACCCGGATCGGGGTCACCATGCAGCGCACCACTCATCGTCCGCACTTCCTCGCCCGCTCCGTGGCCGTGGCCCTGGCCACCGCCGTGGCCCTGACCGCGACCGCCTGCGCGAAGTCGGAGGACGACGCGTCGGACAAGAAGCAGTCCGCCTCGTCCGCGGCCGGCGCCGAGCAGAAGGCCGTCACTCCGAAGCCGGGCAGCAAGACCTGCACCATCGACGCCTACGGCGCGAAGAAGCTGGACCTGAAGGGTGCGACCGTCGGCTTCTCCCAGTCGGAGAAGGAAGCGAACCCGTTCCGCATCGCCGAGACCCAGTCCCTCAAGGACGAGGCCCAGAAGCGGGGCGTCAAGCTGCTCACCGCCAACGCCCAGTCGCAGTTCTCCAAGCAGATCACCGACGTGCAGGACCTGCTCGCCAAGGGTGCCGACCTGCTGGTCGTCGCCCCGCTCAACTCCGACGGCTGGGACCCGGTGCTGCAGGCCGCCGCCGCGAAGAAGGTCCCGATCGTCACCATCGACCGCAAGATCAACGCCGAGGCCTGCAAGGACTACGTCTCCTTCATCGCCTCGGACTTCGTGGAGCAGGGGCGCCGCGCCGCCGACCAGATGATCGAGGCGACCGGCGGCAAGGGCGAGGTGGCGATCCTGCTCGGGGCGGCCGGGAACAACGTCACCACCGAGCGCACCAAGGGCTTCAAGGAGCGCGTGGCCGAGAAGGCCCCGGGCCTGAAGGTGGTCGCCGAGCAGACCGGTGACTTCGCCCGCGAGAAGGGCCAGCAGGTCACCGAGCAGCTCATCCAGTCCAACCCCGGCATCAAGGGCGTCTACGCGGAGAACGACGAGATGGGCCTGGGCGCGGTGGCCGCGCTCAAGGGCGCCGGCAAGAAGGCCGGAGACATCAAGATCGTCACGGTAGACGGCACGCGCAACGCCGTCCAGGGCATCGTCGACGGCTGGATCAGCGGCGTCGTCGAGTCCAACCCGCGCTTCGGTCCGCTGGCGTTCGAGACCCTCGACACCTTCACCCGGGGCGAGCCGGTGGCCCAGGACATCATCATCGAGGACGGCACGTACAACGCGGACAACGCCAAGCAGGACATCGGCAAGGCCTTCTGACCCCCACCGGGGCCCGGCCACCCCGCCGGGCCCCGGCGTCCTGCCCTCACCACACTTCATGGAGGAACTGGTGGCACCCCCCGCCGAAGTCCTCGCCGTCCGCGGACTGAGCAAGACCTTCCCCGGCGTCCGGGCCCTGGACGACGTGGAGCTGACCGTGCACGCCGGCGAGGTCCACGCCCTGATCGGGGAGAACGGCGCCGGCAAGTCGACCCTCATCAAGCTGCTCACCGGCGTCTACCGCCCGGACGCGGGCCGGATCACCTTCCAGGGCCGGGAGGTCTCCTTCGGCACCCCCCTGGAGGCGCAGAAGGCCGGCATCTCGACCATCTACCAAGAGGTCAACCTCATCCCGCTGCTGAGCGTGGCCCGCAACCTCTTCCTCGGCCGCGAGCCCCGCACCCGCCTCGGCCTGCTCGACTTCGCCCGCATGCACCGCGAGGCCGACGAGATCCTGAGCACCTACGGCGTCCGGGTCGACGTCCGCCAGTCGCTGCGCACCCTCGGTGTCGGCGCCCAGCAGATGGTGGCCCTGGCCCGCGCCGTGGCCACCGACGCACGCGTCGTCGTCATGGACGAACCGACCTCCTCCCTCGAACCCCGGGAGGTGGAGACCCTGTTCTCGGTCATCCGCCGCCTGCGCGACCAGGGCATCGCCGTGATCTACGTCAGCCACCGCCTGGACGAGCTGTACGCGGTGTGCAGCAAGGTCACCGTGCTGCGCGACGGCCGCCGCGTCCACCACGGCGACCTGGCCGACCTGGACCGGATCGACCTGGTGTCGACGATGCTCGGCCGGGAACTGGGGGAGGTGCGCGAGGAGGGGCAGACCAAGTTCTCGGGCGACCACCAGATCGCCGACGAGCAGCCGGTGCTCTCGGCGCGGGAACTGTCGGCACGGCACCGGCTGCACGGCGTCTCCCTCGACGTCCGGCCCGGCGAGGTCGTCGGGCTCGGCGGCCTGCTCGGCTCCGGCCGCACCGAGACGGCCAAGGCCATCTCCGGATCCCTGCAGCTGAGTTCGGGCACCGTCACGGTGGCCGGTGTGCCGCTGCGGGGCGGCTCGACGCCCGCCGCCATCCGGGCCGGCGTCAGCCTGCTGCCCGAGGACCGCAAGAGCGAGGGCATCGTGCCCGGGCTGTCCGTGCGCGAGAACATCGCGCTCGCCGTCCTGCCCCGGCTCTCCCGCTTCGGCCTGGTCTCCGAGTCCCGGGTCGACGCGATCGTGGACACCTTCATGGAGCGGCTGCGCATCAAAGCGTCCTCGCCCCACCAGAAGGTCGGCGAACTCTCCGGCGGCAACCAGCAGAAGGTCCTCCTCGCCCGCTGGCTGGCGATGAACCCGAAAGTGCTCCTGCTCGACGAGCCCACGCGCGGCATCGACGTCGGCGCCAAGGCCGAGGTGCAGAAACTCGTGGACGAACTGGCCGCGGACGGCCTCGGCGTCCTGCTCATCTCCTCCGACCTGGAGGAACTGATCGAAGGGTCCGACCGCGTGGTCGTACTGAAGGACGGTGCGGTCGTCGGCGAACTGACCGGCGACGAGGTCACCGAGGACCGGCTGATGCGCACCATCGCCGGTGAGACGCCGCCGCGGGACACGGACGAGGAGGCGGTCACCCATGGCTGAGGCCGCTCTCCGCACCGCCCCACCGGACCGGGCCCGCCTCCTGCAGTGGCTGCAGACGTACGGCGTCTACGCCGGTGTGGCCCTGCTGCTGGTCGTCAACACCGTCATCACCCCGCACTTCCTGTCCGCGGAGAACTTCCGCACCCAGGCCGTCCAGGTCGCCCCGGTCGTCATCGTCGCGCTCGGCATGGCCCTGGTCATCGGCACCGAGGGCGTCGACCTGTCCGTCGGCGCGGTGATGGCCCTGGCCGCCTCCGTCACCGCCCTCTACCTGGGCTACGGGCTGCTGCCCGCGCTGCTCGCGGTGGCGCTGTTCGCGGCAGGCGTCGGGTTCGCGAACGGTGCGCTGGTGGCCTTCGTCGGGGTCCAGCCGATCGTGGCCACCCTCGCCCTCATGGTCGGCGGCCGGGGCCTCGCTCTGGTGCTGCTCCCGCAACTGGAGGACCTGCGCAACCCGCAGCTCGCCTCCCTGGGCTCCGGCGACGTCCTCGGTGTCCCGTACCTGATCCTGATCGCCGCCGTCCTGGCCCTGCTGGTGGCCTTCGTGGTCCGCCGCACCACCTTCGGCCGGCAACTCCTCGCCATCGGCGACAGCAGGCCCGCGGCCGAGCTGGCCGGTCTGCCGGTGCGCCGCGTGCTGATCGTCGTGTACGTGGTCTGCGCCCTGCTCGCCGCCGTGGCCGGCGTACTGGCGACCGCCCGCCTCCAGGCCAGCGACCCGACCTCGCTCGGCAACCTGATGGAACTGTCGGCCATCACCGCCGTCGTGGTCGGCGGTACCCCGCTGACCGGCGGGCGGGTCAACATCGCCGGCACCGTGGCGGGCGCCGTACTGATCCAGCTGCTCACCGCCACCCTCATCAAGCACGATCTGCCGCCCTCATGGACCCAGATCGCCCAGGCCGTAGTGATCGTGTGTGCCGTCTACGCGGCACGCGGACGGGGGAAGCGATGACCACGACGAAGACGGACGCACCCGTGGTCGCCGCGAGCAACGAACCGACGGACGCGACCGAGCCGGCCGGCTCCGCGCGGTCCGAGCGGCTGAGCGCCCTGGTCCAGCAGCACGGCGCCCTGGCGGTCCTCGTGCTCGTCGCCCTGGTGGCCTCGTTCTCCTTCGACTCCTTCGCCACCGTCGACAACTTCACGAACATGGCGACCGGTTCGGCGTTCCTGGCCGTCGTCGCCCTCGGCATGACCTTCGTCATCGTCACCGGCGGCATCGACCTGTCCGTCGGTTCGCTGTTCGCCCTCGGCGGCGTCCTGGCGGCCTGGGGGTCGCGCCACGGGACCGCGGTGGCCCTGCTGCTGCCGCTCGCGGTCTGCGGACTGATCGGCGTGGTCAACGGCCTGCTGGTGGCCCGTTCCCGGCTCGCTCCCTTCATCGTCACGCTGGCCGCCATGCTGGGAGCGCGCGGCCTGATGCTGGCCCTGACCGACGAGGGCGCCAACACCTACCTCGTCGCCAAGGACTCCCTCTTCGCCGAACTCGGCCAGGGCAGCACCCTGGGCCTGGGCAACCCGGTGTGGATAACGCTGGCCCTGTTCGCCGCGGGCGCCCTGGTCCTGCGCCGCACCCGCTTCGGCCAGCACGTGTACGCGGTGGGCGGCAACGAGGACGCGGCCGCCCTGATGGGGGCACCCGTGGCCCGCACCAAGATCCTCGTCTACACGCTGTCCGGGCTGCTGGCCGGCCTGGCCGGCGCCCTCAACGCCGCCTGGCTCGCCTCCGGCGTGACCATCCTCGGCAACGGGATGGAACTGGACGCCATCTCCGCCGTCGTCATCGGCGGCACCCTGCTCACCGGCGGCCTCGGCTACGTCAGCGGCTCCCTGGTCGGCGTCCTGCTGCTCAAGGTCATCCAGAACGTCATCAACCAGATCGGGTCCCTCGGCTCCTCCTACCAACTCGTCGTCAGCGGCGCCTTCCTGGCCCTCGTCGTGATCGCCCAGACCTGGCTGGGGCGCAGACGCCGGCTGATGTGACACGGACACGCTCCGGACGCGGCAGCCGTGGCCACGCGCCGGCTGCCGCGTCCGGGTTCCACGGCCGGTGCCGAGCCCACCCGCCGGCCGGCGCACGTACCGCCCCGTCACCACCGACCGACAGGAGTCGCCCCGCATGGCCACCGTCAAAGCCACCGGACTCGTCGCCAGGTCCTGCGCCGCGCTGCTCGCCGGCGGGCTGATCGCGATGCTCTCGCCGTCCGCCGCCGTCGCCGCCCCCGAGTACTCCACCTCCGAAGCCGGGAACCCCTTCGTCGACGGCTGGTACGCCGACCCCGACACCGTCGTCTACGACGGGCGCTACTGGGTCTTCCCCACGACCTCGAAGAGCTACTCCGAGCAGACCTACCTGGACGCCTTCTCCTCCAAGGACCTGGTCCACTGGACCAAGCACAGCGAGGTGCTGAGGACGGCGGACGTCGCCTGGGCGAAGTACGCGGTGTGGGCGCCCGCGCCGATCGAGCGGAACGGCAAGTACTACCTGTACTTCGCCGCCAACGACATCCAGAGCGACGCCGAGACCGGCGGCATCGGCGTGGCCGTCGCCGACCGGCCGGAAGGACCGTACAAGGACGCCGTCGGGGCACCGCTCGTCTCCCGGTTCCACAACGGCGCCCAGCCCATCGACCAGGACGTCTTCATCGACGACGACGGACAGGCCTACATGTACTACGGCGGCTGGGGCCACGCCAACGTCGTCAAGCTCAACCCCGACATGACCAGCCTCGGCACCTTCGCGGACGGCACGACCTACAAGGAGATCACGCCCGCGGACTACGTCGAGGGGCCGCAGATGTTCAAACGGGGCGGCAAGTACTACCTGATGTGGTCCGAGGGCGGCTGGACCGGACCGGACTACTCGGTGTCCTACGCGATCTCCGACTCGCCCACCGGGCCGTTCGAGAAGCTCGACAGGGTTCTCGCCCAGGATCCCGCGGTCGCCAAGGGATCCGGTCACAACTCCGTGGTCAACGTCCCCGGGACCGACATCTGGTACATCGTCTACCACCGCCGTCCGCTCAGCGAGACCGACGGCAACCACCGCCAACTCGCCTACGACCGGATGTACTTCAACGAGGACGGCACCATCCGCCGCATCCGGATGGAGGTGAAGGACAACTTCGCCGACGGCAACGCGCTCGGCTGGCGCACCTACGGCGGGTCCTGGGCGGTCGCGGGCGGACGCTACCGGGCGGACCGCTCCCTGGGCGGCAAGGCCCTGCTCGACACCGACTTCGCCGACTTCACCTACGACGCCGACGTGCGGCTCGGCCCCGGCAACGGCGACGCGGGCCTGACGTTCCGGGTGACCCGGCCGTCCGTCGGGGTGGACGGCTACAGCGGGTACTACGCGGGCGTCGGCCGGGACGGCGAGGTCGTACTCGGCCGCGCCGACGGCTCCTGGACACCGCTCGGGACCGCGCACACGCGCCCGGGACCGGCCCACCGGCTGAGGGTCACGGCCGTCGGCCCGTCCATCAAGGTGTACGTGGACGACATGAGGACTCCGAAGATCTCGGTCACCGACGGCACGTACGGCAGCGGCGCAGGCGGACTGCGGGTCTTCGACACCGCCGCCTCCTTCGACAACGTGGAGGTCGGTCCGGTGCGTTGAACCACCTGGGCGGGAAGCGGGCCCGGCCGGCCCGCTTCCCGCCCGGAGCCGGAGGCTACGGCCTCTCCTCCGTGTACAGGGCCCTCACCTCCTCGGACGTGAGGGCCTTGTCGTAGGCGTGGACCTGGTCGACCGCCCCGTTCCAGAAGTCCGTGGCGCTGCCCTCCCACTGGGCGCGCCCCACGGCCAGCGGACCGGTGCTGGGGTAGGCCGGGCCGGCGGCCGCGTCGGCGGCCTGCTCACCGTCGACGTACAGCCTGATCCGGTTGTCCGAGCCGTCGCGCACGCCCACGAGGTGGTACCAGCGGCCCGTCTCGGGGGTGGTCGCCAGCCGGGCCCGGTTCTCGCCCGGCGTGCTGAAGGCGAAGGCGCCCTGCCCGTACTGGAGGTAGAACGGGCTGGCCTGGCGCCGGGTGTCCTGGCTGACCGCGGTGGCGTAGTTGCCGGGGAGCGCGTCGAGCCGGACCCAGGCGGAGACCGAGTAGTTTCCGGTGGTGTCGAGCACCGGCCCGTCCGTCTGCGCGGCCTGACCCTGCCCGTCGAACTTCAGCGCGCCGCCACTGACCCCGGAGGTCCAGGTGGTGCCCCCGGTCAGCGCCAGGTCCCGGCCGCCCGGGCCGCCGTCGGCGGCGGTGGTGCCGGTGCCCTCGTCGAGGGCCCAGCTGCCGCCGCCCGTCAGCGGTTCCCGGTCGCCCGCCGCCGCACCGGCAGCGATCACCTTGCGGTTGACCTCACGGACCTGTGCCGGATCGACCTTGATCTCCCGGCGGTCGTACGTGTAGAGCCCGTTGAGCTCGTTCTCCAGGTCGGTGATCTGGGTGTACACCGAACCGGAGAGTTCGGCGCCGGCCTGCGCGAGGTAGAACTCCTCGGTGTTCTCCACGTACTTGCGGGTCAGCGCTTCCTTGCTGTCGACGCCGCTGTAGATCACCGTCGGAGTGCCCGGCCACATGTGTCCCGGCGTGCGCAGGGTGAAGCCGCCGTGCTCGCCGTCCATGGCGGCCCGGTTCTCGTCGGGGAAGGGCGGGTCCTCATTGTTGTAGTCGTGGTGGTCGACGATGTCGCCCTTGCCCGAGTCGCCCTTGGAGTTGCAGCAGTTGACACCGCTGTGGGCGTTGACGACGCGGGACGGGTCGGCGGCCTTCACGGACTCGGCGAGACGGCCGGTGGCCTCCCGGTTCCACTCGCCCCAGCCCTCGTTGAAGACGATCCACCCGATGATCGAGGGCGAGTTGTGGTGCTGCCGCACCATTTCCGTGCCCTGTTCGACGAAGGCCCGCTGCGCCGACTCGTCGGGGAAGTCGCCGGAGACGAAGTCCTGCCAGACCAGCAGCCCGAGCCGGTCCGCGTGGTAGAACCAGCGCGGCGACTCCACCTTGATGTGCTTGCGCACGGCGTTGAAGCCCAGCTTCTTGTGCGCCTCCAGATCGAAGGCGAGGGCGTCGTCGCTCGGTGCCGTGTACAGGCCGTCGGGCCAGAAGCCCTGGTCGAGGGTGGCGAGTGAGAAGACGGGCTTCCCGTTCAGCACCAGCTTCTGGAAGCCGCCGACCTTCTCGACGCCGATCTCGCGCATGCCGAAGTAGCCGGTGACCCGGTCGGTCGACCTGCCGTCGACGAGCCTGACGTCGAGGTCGTAGAGGTAGGGGTCGTCCGGGCTCCACAGGTGCTGCTTCGCCACCGGCAGCCGCAGCTCCTCGTTGGCGGGCCCGCCGACCCTGCCGACGACCTTCCCGCGCTTGTCCCGGGCGACCGCCTCGACCCGGGCGTTCGCGGAGGCGTCGTCGGACTCGACGGTCACCGCGAGGCTGCTGGTGTCGATGTCCGGGGTCGTGACCACGTTGTCCACGGACGCCGGGGCGACGGGCTCCATCCACACCGTCTGCCAGATGCCGGACGACTGGGTGTAGAAGATGCCGCCCGGGTTCCGGGACTGCTTGCCCATCGGCTGGCCCGCGCCGCCGGTGTCGGTGACCGCGACGACGACCTCCTGCGGCCCGCTGCCCTTCAGCGCGTCGGTGATGTCGGCGCTGAAGGCGTTGTACCCGCCGGTGTGCTCGGCGACCTTTCTGCCGTTGACGAAGACGCGTGCCTCGTAGTCCACGGCACCGAAGTTGAGCTTCAGGCGGTTGCCGGACCGGTCGCCCTTGCCGACCTTCCAGCTCCCCGGCACCTCCACCAGCTTGCGGTAGAACATGTGGTCCTCGTGCCGCTCGAGACCGGAGAGCTGCGACTCGACCGGGAACGGCACGATGATCTTCTCGTCCAGGTTCTTGCCGAAGACCGGCTGCTCCCCGGCCTTCGCCGCGCTGAACTGCCAGGGTCCGTTGAGGTTCTTCCACTCCTTCCGGACCTGCTGGGGACGCGGGTACTCGGGCAGCGGGTTCTTCTCGTCGAGCCGGTCGCCCCACGGCGTGGTGAGCCGGTGGGTGGACGCGTTCTGCGCCCAGCGGACGACCTGGGGCACCTTCGCGCCGCCGTCGGTGAGGCCGCCCTCGCCGTCGTAGGAGAACTTGACCTGCTGGTTCTGCTGGATCGGCTCCTTGAGGTCGATCTGCAGCGAGTTGCGGTCGCCGGGTGCCACCCGCACCGACTCGACCGGCATCGCGGTCGTGTCGGCCTCGGCCTTCAGGTGCTCGGCGAGGCCCTTCACGTTGCCGACCCGGCCCTCGAAGCGGACCCGCACCTGACGGCCGCTCTCACCGACGGACGGCTCCAGCGGGTAGACCTCGAAGTCGTCCGGCGGGGTGAACGCCGACATCGGCACGAGCTGCTTGGGCAAGGTCGGCGTCGACCAGCGCAGGAACATGTTGGCGCCGCCGGTGTCCTGGAACATCTCCAGGCGGAAGTCGTGCTTCTCGCCCGCGTTCAGCCGGATCGCGGCACTGGTCTGCTCGTTGTCCCAGTCCGGCTCCCAGTGGTCGATGACCGGCTCGCCGTCGATGAAGAGCCTGAAGCCGTTGTCACCGATGGCGTGGAAGGTGTAGTCCCCGGTGGCCGGCGCCTCGATCCGCCCCGTCCAGCGGGCGGTCGTGTGCTCCGTGCGCCCGTTCAGCTCCTGGAAGGTGCTGGTCAGGCCGGAGAAGTTGATCTGCGGGTCGAGCACGGTGCCACCGAGCTCGGCGAAGTCCCGCGCTCCCGGCGCGGACATGCTGAAGTACTCGCCCTTCAGGCCCTGCACCTCGACGGCGGCCGGCCCGTCCTGCTCGGCCGGGGCCGCGGACGTGCCCGGGGCCGTGTCGGCGGCTGCGGCGGAGGCCGTGAGGCCGCCCGTGGGCAGCAGCAGGGCCGCCGCTGTCAGGAGCGCCCACGCTCTGGCTCGCGGGCGCGTGTGTCTTCTCGTCATCGGACCCTTCCTCGCACGGAGTGCCGGGACCGGTACCAGTCGGCGTGCGGGTGCGCGTGACCACGGTCGGAGACAGGGATGAACGCCGGTACGGGCAACGGTCGTCGACTGCTTTTGCAACGTTGGAAAGCTGTGCCAGCGGAATGACAACACGCCGGCCCGCGCCTGTCCAGACCTCGCGCGGCACTGCGCTGATCCCGCGTCAACCCGGCCCCGGCAAAACCTCACCGGCCGGACGGGAGCCCCGCCCCCCCTGCTCCGCGCTCCTCGTGCGTGTGCCGTCGCATTCAGACAGACTGCTTCTCAATACCAGAACTCACAGCTGTTGGATTTCTGGATCCGTGCTTTCTAGAGTGGACGAGCGGCGCCGCGATCCCACGAAGACGCTTCGGAGAAGGAGACCCATGCAGCAGCGCACCATCGGCGACCGGACCGTCTCGGCGATCGGCCTCGGCGGCATGCCGATGTCGATCGAGGGCCGCCCGGACGCGGAGCGTTCGATCGCCACCGTCCACGCCGCGCTCGACGCCGGCGTCACCCTCATCGACACCGCCGACGCCTACCACCGCGACGCGAACGAGGTCGGCCACAACGAGGAACTCGTCGCCCGCGCCCTGCGCGAGTACGGCGCGGGTGCGGCCGACGTGCTCGTCGCCACCAAGGGAGGGCACCTGCGCCCCGGCGACGGCACGTGGACGCGCAACGGGGATCCGGCGTACCTCAAGCGCGCGGCCAAGGAGTCGGCCCGCCGGCTCGGCGTCGAGGCGATCGGCCTCTACCAGTTCCACCGCCCCGACCCGGCGGTGCCCTACGCGGAGTCGGTCGGGGCGCTGCGCGACCTGCTCGACGAGGGCGTCATCGAGATGGCCGGCATCTCGAACGCCGACATCGCGCAGATCGACGAAGCACGCGAAGTGCTCGGCGGCCGGCTCGCCTCGGTGCAGAACCAGTGGTCGCCCGCGTTCCGCTCCAGCCGCCAGGAGCTGGAGCACTGCGCCGGACTCGGCATCGCCTTCCTGCCGTGGAGTCCGCTCGGCGGAATCGCGAACGCGAAGGACCTCGCGGAGCGCCACGGCGTGTTCCAGCGGGTCGCCGACGAGACCGGTGCCAGTGTCTACCGGGTCACGCTCGCCTGGCACCTCGCGCTCGCGCCGGTCGTGGTCCCGATCCCCGGTGCCTCGCGTCCCGCCAGCATCCGCGACTCCGCCGCCGCGGCCGACCTCGAGCTCACCGCCGACCAGGTCGCGCTGCTGTCCGCCTGATCCGCCCGCTCCCGCCGATCCGTTCAACGGCCCGATCCGTCTGGTCCCGTCCAATCCGTCCGATCTCTTAGCGGCACAGCGAAAAGAGCCACATGAAGACCTTCACCCTGCCCGGCACCGACATGGTGGTCCCCAACGTCGTCCTCGGCCTGATGCGCATCCAGGACCTGACCGATGAGCAGGTGCGCACGCTCGTCGGCACGGCCCGCGACTCGGGCATCACCTTCCTTGACCACGCGGACGTGTACGGCTCGGGGGTGCACGGCTGCGAGCGCCGGTTCGCGGAGGCCCTGCGGCTCACCTCGTCGGAGCGCGAGCAGTTCGTCATCCAGTCCAAGGCCGGCATCGTCCCGGACGGACCGTACTTCGACTTCTCCCACCAGCACCTCGTCGAGTCGGTGAACGGCTCGCTGGAGGCGCTCGGCACCGACTACCTCGACATCCTGCTGCTGCACCGCCCCGACGCGCTGGTCGAGCCGGAGGAGGTGGCCCGGGCCTTCGACGAGCTGTCGGCGGCCGGCAAGGTGCGCGCGTTCGGCGTCTCCAACCAGACGCCCCGCCAGCTCGACCTGCTGCGCAAGTACGTGAGGCAGCCGATCGTCGCCAACCAGCTGCAGCTCTCGATCACGCACGCGCCGATGATCGCCCAGGGCGTCGCCGCGAACATGCAGGGCCTCGACCAGTCGATCGTGCGCGACGACGGGATCGTCGACTACTGCCGCCTGCACGACATCACCGTCCAGGCGTGGTCGCCGTTCCAGGCCGGGTTCTTCGACGGCCCCTTCATCGGCTCCGAGCGGTACCCCGAGCTGAACGCGGTGATCGACCGGCTGAGCGAGAAGTACGGCGTGCCGGCCGAGGCCGTCGCGGTCGCGTGGATCACCCGGCACCCCGCCACCATGCAGGTCGTGCTCGGCACCACCACGCCGGAGCGCGTCACGGCCGCCGCGCTCGGCTCGGACCTGCCGCTCACCCGTCCCGAGTGGTACGAGCTGTTCCGCGCCGCCGGCTACACGGTGCCCTAACGGGCGCGTGCCCGCTGCAACGGCCCGGCCGGGGCTCCGGCCGGGCCGCTGGACGCGGTCAGCCGCCCGGGTGCGCGTACTCCGGCGCGAGAACCGCCCAGAGCTGTTTGTCGTACCGCCTGCCCTCGTAGGGCCACGCCTCGCGCCGTACCCCCTCCAGCGACATGCCGAGCCGCTCGGCCACCGCCGAGCTGCGCGCCTTGTCCGCCCGGCAGTGCCACTCGGCGCGGTGCAGTCCGCGAGCGGTGAAGGCCCAGTCGAGGAGGACGCCGCAGGCGGCCGTGACGAGGCCCTGCCCTTCCGCCGAGGGCTCCAGCCAGCACCCGATCTCGCACGAGCCGAGTGCCTCGCTGAAGTGCACGTACATGACGCCGCCGACCAGCACGCCGTCGCGCCAGATGCCGTACAGCCGGGCGCCGTCCGCGGCCCCTGACTCGCCGTACCGCCTCAGTGTGGCCCGCGCCCCGGCCACGTCGTCGGTGACGAACGCGGCCCCGACCCACGGCCGGATGTGCTCGCGGGCCCGGTCCAGGTGCGCGGCGAACTCCTGCGCGTGCCACACCTCCAGCGCCCGCAGTCGAACGCCGTCCCGCAACGCCAGTGACAACACGGCAACCCCTCCATTTGCACAACAAGCGTTATGGGAATATACCGTGGCGGCATGGCACGTTCCAAGGGAGATCACGAGGCCCGCCGACGCGACGTCTCCGAAGCGGTCTGGCAGGTCATGGCGGTGCGCGGGTTCGGCGGACTGACCCTGCGCGCGGTCGCCGCCCGGCTCGGCGCGACCACGGGCCTGTTGACGCACTACTTCCCCACGAAGCGCGCCCTCGTGGCCCACGCCCTCGACCTGCTCGAAGAGCGGACCGCGGCCCGGCCCCGGCGTCCGGCGGGCGAAGGGCTCGACGCGCTGCGGGCCGCCCTGCTGGACATGCTGCCGCTGACCGAGGAGGCCACCCGGAGCAACCGGGTCTGGGTCTCCTCGTGGGACCACGTCCTGTCCGACCCCGAGCTGAGCGAGGCCCACGCGGGCAGGTACGCCAGGAGCCGGGACGCGCTCCGCGACAAGGTGGCCGCGGCCCAGGCACTCGGCGAGCTGCCCCCCGGCGACCCGGAGCGGACGGCGGCCGGCGTCCAGTCCTTCGTGCTGGGCCTGGTGGTCCAGGCCCTGCTCGATCCGGCCGCGTTCCCGCCCTCCCGGCAGATCGAGCTCCTGGACGGCCAGCTGGCCGCCCTGGCCCGCCGACGCCCTCCCGGCGACAGCGACCGGTGAACCTCCGCCGCCAGTGCTCTCCGGGTGCCCTCCGGGACGCGTGCCCCGTGAGAGGCGGGCCCCGGGCAGGCGATAGGCTCGGAGCGCCTCGTGGGGGAAGTCCGGTCGAAGTCCGGCGCTGACCCGCAACGGTAGGCGGGACCCGCACAGGGTTCCGTGAGCCCGATTACCCGCGGTGGTGAAGCTCCTGACAATCGCCGTGGACTGCGAGAGGTGCTGTGCAGGGCGCACCGCGTCCGGGCCCGCTCCTTCGATCACGCAGGCGCACGGCCCGAGGCGAAAGCGAGACGCCTGTGGCCACGCTCCGCGCCCCCGTACCCGCCGCACCGCACCGCACGACGGGCACCGGGCCCCCGCCGCCTTGGCGGATGCCGCTGCCGTGGCTCGTGACCGGCCTGTGCGTCGCGCTTCCCCTCTCGCTGGCCTGCGGCGCCGTACTCGGCGCGTCGGGACTGTCCTGGACGCGGGCACTGCACTACCTCTGGGCGGGACTGACCGGGGGATCCATAGCGCCGGACGAGGTCGCTCCGTACACCATCGTCTGGGAGATCCGCTTCCCGCGGGCCGTGCTCGCGGCGGTCGTGGGCGCCGGCCTGGCGTCCGTCGGGGTCGCGGTCCAGGCCATGGTCCGCAACGCGCTCGCGGACCCCTTCGTCCTCGGCATCTCCTCCGGCGCGGCCGTCGGGGCCAACGCCGTGCTCATCTTCGGCGCCTTCGGCGCACTGGGCCTGTGGGCGCTGTCCGCGGCCGCGTTCCTCTCCGCCCTCGCGGCCATGCTGCTCGTGTACGCCATCGCCCGGACGCCGAGAGGACTGACCCCGCTCCGGCTGGTGCTGACCGGCACCGCGATGTACTACGGCTTCTCGGCCGTCACCACCTTCATGGTCTTCGCCGCCGAGCACGGCGAGGCGGCCAGGTCCGCGATGATGTGGCTGCTCGGCAGCCTGGGCGGCGCGAGCTGGTCCTCGGTTCCGATCGCCGCGGGCGCGGTACTGGGCGGCCTCGTCCACCTCGGCTGGTCGGCCCGGCGCCTGAACGCCCTCGCGATGGGCGACGAGACCGCCGCCGCGCTGGGCGTGGACCCCGGCCGCCTGCGCAAGGAACTCTTCGTCTCCGCGGCCGCCGTCACCGGGACGGTGGTCGCGGTCAGCGGGGCGATCGGCTTCGTGGGCCTGATGGTTCCGCACGCCGCCCGCATGCTGGTCGGCGCGGACCACCGCCGGCTGCTGGCCGTGGCGCCCCTGGCCGGGGCCGTCCTGCTGATCTGGGTCGACATCCTCTCGCGGGTGGTGCTCGCCCCCGCCGAACTCCCGCTCGGCGTGCTCACGGCGGCGATCGGCGTGCCCTGCTTCGTGCTGCTCATGCGCCGCCGTACCTACACCTTCGGAGGTGCTTGATGGACGTGGAGATCGACGACCTCACCGTGGAGTTCTCCGGCGCCCGAGTGGTGCAGGACATCTCGCTGCGGGCGGGCAGCGGCCGGTTCGTGGGGCTGGTCGGGCCCAACGGCAGTGGGAAGTCGACCGTGTTGCGGTGCGTCTACCGGGCCCTGCGTCCCACGGCCGGTGCGGTACGCCTCGACGGCGAGGACCTGCTGGCGATGAGCACGCGGGAGAGCGCGCGCCGCCTCGCGGCCCTCCCGCAGGAAGCGGTGGCGGAGTTCGACTTCACGGTGGCCGAGGTGGTGGCCATGGGCAGGGTGCCGCACCAGCGGGCGGTGGCCCGGGACACCGACGAGGACCGGCGCGCCTGCGCCGCCGCCCTGGACGGAGTGGGTGCCGGTCATCTGGCCGGCCGCGGCTTCCTGACGCTCTCCGGCGGCGAGAAGCAACGGGTCCTGATTGCCCGCGCGCTCGCCCAGCAACCGCGGGTGATGGTCCTCGACGAGCCGACCAACCACCTCGACATCGCTCAGCAGCTCGAAGTGCTGTCCCTCGTGCGGACCAGCGGCCTCACCGTGCTCACCGCCCTGCACGACCTCAACCTCGCCGCGCTCCACTGCGACCTCGTCCACGTCGTGGACGGCGGGCGGATCGTCGCCTCCGGCGCCCCCCACGACGTGTTCACGCCGGCTCTGCTGGCCGAGGTCTTCGGCGTCCGTGCGCACCGTGTGCCCCACCCGGAGACAGGCGTGGTCCAGCTGCTCTTCGACCGCCTGCCCGCCCAGTAGCCCGCCCCCCCGTGTCGTCCTCGAAGGAGCAACCTCCAGCATGCCGAACCGTCTGCGCCCGGCCGCTCTCGCCCTCACCCTCGCCCTCGCCGCCGCCGGCTGCGGGGCGAACGTCTCGCAGGAGGAGGGGAAGGCAGCCGGCGCCACGGCACCGTCCGGCGGCCACTACCCGGTCACGGTCGAGAACTGCGGTGAGAAGAAGACGTTCGCGAAGGCCCCGCAACGCGTGGTCACCAACGACGTGGGCATCACCGAGATCATGTTCGCCCTCGGTCTGGAGGACCACATGGCCGGGTACGTCATGCCCGACGACAAGGGCGACCTCACGACGGTGCCGTGGAAGGACGGCTACCGGAAGACCAAGTGGCTCTCGAAGGAGCGGATCAACAAGGAACTCGTCCTCGACGCCCGCGCCGACCTGGTCTTCGCGGGCTGGAGCTACGGCTTCAACGAAGGTGAGGGGTTCACGCCCGCCGCGCTGCGGCGCGTGGGCGTCGACTCGTACCTGCTCAGTGAGTCGTGCCGCAACGGGCAGGGCAAGTCCCGCGGGGTGATGGCGCCGCTCGACGCCCTCTACACGGACCTGCGCAACCTGGGGAAGGTGTTCGACGTCGAGGACCGGGCCGAGACCCTCGTCGCCTCGTTCCGTGAACAGGTCGCCGAAGCACAGGCCAAGGCGCCGAAGGGCGCGGACCGGCCGCGGGTGTTCCTCTACGACAGCGGTGAGGACAAGCCCTTCACGTCCGGCGCCTTCGCCGGACCGCACGACATCATCACCAAGGCCGGCGGCGACCACGTCATGAAGGACCTGGAGGACAGCTGGACCACCGTGGGCTGGGAGACGGTCGTCGCCCGGGACCCGGAGGTCATCGTGATCAACGACTACGGGGACACCACGGCGGAGCAGAAGCGGAAGTTCCTGAAGTCCTACAAGCCACTCGCCAACGTCTCCGCCGTCAAGAACGACCGGTTCGTCACGCTCGACTACGTCGACCTCGTCGAGAGCCCGCGCAACCCCGCTGCCATCAGCGCCCTCGCGGAGGAACTGCGGTGAGGTCCCGTGCCGGAGGGTTCGCCGAACGGCCGCCCACCGCGCCGGTCAGCGTCAGCACGACGGCCGACAGCACCGGTACGACGGCGACGAGGGCGAAGCCGCGGTCGCCGAGAGCGTGGTAGACGGGGAGCCAGACCGTGGCCGCCACCGCGCCGCCGAAGAACTGGGCCGACAGGGCGAGGGAGGCCGCACCGCCGCGGTTGTGGGGGGCGCTGGTGACGGCCAGGGCATTGGTGGCGGACCGCAGTCCGGTGACCGCGGCGCCGACCAGCACGATGCCGGCGACGACGACGGGCAGGCTCGTGCCGAGGGCGGCGCACAGCAGGCCGACGACCATCGCGACGTCGGTGACCAGGCCGGTGTACCGCGGCCCTTTGGTGCGCAGGAGCCGGCCGGTCGGCGGTGCCGCCGCGATGCCGGCGATCCCGAACGCCGAGGCGGCCAGCCCGATGCCGACCGGTCCCAGGGCGAAACGGTCGTTGAGACGCAGTACGGCCAGCACGGTGAGGCCGACCGCGGCGAGGTAGGCGAGAAAGGAGACGGCACACGCGAGAGCGAGCTGCCGGTTGGCGAGCGAGCGCCAGGAGGCGCGGGCGGTCGTGGCGCGCAGGGTGGCCGAGCGGGACGGCGGGAAGCACACCAGGAGCAGTCCGCACAGGCCCGGGACGAGGAAGGCGAGCCGCCAGTCGAGGGCCGCGCCCACCCCGCTGAACAGCGGGCTCAGGCCCTGGCCCGCGGCCTGCGCGGCGGCGAACCAGCTCAGCGCCCTCGCCAGCCGGGCCCCGGCGACGAGATCGGAGATGGCCGCCACCAGGAGCGGCGTGGTGAAGGCGTTGGTGGCACCCTGCAGGGCACGGGCCGTCAGGAAGAGTTCCATGGTCGGAGCCGCGGCGCACAGCGCGGTCGCCACCACGAACGCCGCCAGCGCCGCACGCAGTACCCGCCTGCGCCCCCAGCGTTCCGCGAGGGTGCCGCTGACGAGCATCAGGGCCGCGAAGGGCAGCATGTAGGCGCTGACGGCGGCCGCCGCGGTCTGCGGGGTGCTGTCCAGACCGGCGGCCACCTCGTGCACCATGGGCGTCACCATGGTGCTGCCGTAGGGCCCCAGGAAGCCGCCGACGTACAGGGGCCAGACCCGGTGGCCGGCCGCGCGTTCGCGGTGAGGGTCGCGCAAGGGGTCTCCCGGGTCGTGGACGCCGCGTCGGTGGGAAGATGCCGGGCACCGGGGGCGTACGGCGGTAACGGCGCCGTACGCCCCCGGGTGCCGCGGCGGTCAGGCCGGCAGCAGGTTGTCGACCAGGGAGTTGTACGTCGAGCCGTCCTCGTTGATCAGGTTCCAGCTGCGCATCCAGTCGAAGGTGCGCCGGAACTGGTCCTCCGGGTACGGGGCCGGGTCGACGAACCGCAGCCGCCAGCGGGGGAAGTCCGACGGCTTCAGCTCGGCGTCGATCTCCGGGGGCACCTCGCCGATGAGGTGGTGCAGGTAGGGGTAGGGGTCCTCCTGGAGCTTGCGGACGGCCTTGACCACGGCCCGGTTCAGGGCGTCGTAGGTGTCCGTGTCGACTTCCGGTGAGGCGATCTCCGAGCCGACGTAGAAGGCCTCGGTGAGAATCTGGTAGCCCTGCTTCTGGGCGACGGTGATCCACGGCTCCATCAGCGCCGCGGCCGGGACGACACCGTCCCGCAGCGCCTCGAAACGCTGCTGCGGGCCGCCGATGTGCACCACCTTGATCTCCTCGCGGGGCAAGAAGCCCTCCAGGGCCTGCAGCGCCAGGTAGTGCGAACCGTGGTGGAAGTTGACCGCGACCGGCCGGCCGGCGAGGTCCTGGGGGTGGACGGCCGAGGAGGTGGGCGGCACCAGGATCGCCTGGCTGCCGACCGCGGCCCGCTTGCCGACGACGCGGCCGCCGACCTCCGTGTCGTGGGAGCGGCGGATCTGGCCCCACTCGCACGCCCGGTACAGGGACGCGTCACCGCTCTCGAAGTTGGAGCGGACGGTGCCGAACGAGCTGACCAGCTCGTGGTCGTCGAGGTAGGAGACGTTGGCGTCGTAGCCCTTGGGCACGAAGTCGACGTCCAGGCCCTCCTCCTCGTAGTAGCCCTCGTCCTTGGCGACGAGCTGGGGCAGGGAGAAGACCAGCGAGAGGGTCTCCATGGTTATCTTCTTGCGGGCTGCCATGGCAGGCGGGTTCCTTTCGGTGGGGTTGCCGTTGCGGCGAGTTGGCTCGGGGCGGGGGCCGGGTTCAGCCCAGTGCGGCGAGGATCTCGGTCTGGTGGGTGAAGACGCGCGGGTCCTCGGGCGCGCGGGGCCTGGGCAGGTCGATGGCGAACTCGGCGTGCACGCGCGCGGGGCGTCCTTCCAGGACGATGACGCGGTCCGCGAGGAAGGCCGCTTCCAGGGGGTTGTGGGTGACGAGCAGTCCGGTGCGCGGGCGGGCCGTCCACAGGTCCTGGAGCAGCAGTCGCAGCCGCCGGGCGGTCAGCTGGTCCAGCGCGCTGAACGGTTCGTCCAGGAGCACGAGTTCGGGCTGCACGGCGAAGGCGCGGGCCACGGCGGCGCGCTGGCGCTGCCCGCCGGAGAGCACCGACGGGTAGCGGTCGGCGTACTGCGCGAGGCCCACGTCGGCCAGCGCCTGCGAGGCTCCGGCCGGGTCGAGTCCCGTGCTGGTCAGGGCAAGTTCGACGTTGCGGCGCACGGAGAGCCAGTCCAGCAGCCGCGGCTGCTGGAAGACCACACCGAGCCGGGGCCCGGCGCCGTCCGTACCGTTCGCGCCGGTGGGACCGGGCGATCCGTCGGCGAGTGTCCCGTCGTTCAGCGTGATCCGGCCGGAGTCGGGGTGTTCGAGGCCCGCGACCAGGTGCAGCAAGGTGGTCTTGCCGGTGCCGGAGGCGCCGACGACGGCCACCAGTTCGCCGTGGTGCACGGTGAGCGAGAAGTCGTCGAAGACGGTCTCGCGCTCGCCGGTGCGGGCGCTGGTGAACTCCTTGCCCACGCCGTCGAGGACGGCGTACGGACGCTGCCGCGGGCGCTCGGCCGGAGCGCCGGACGTCGTGTCGGTGTCGGTGCCGGTCATACGGTGGCCGCCTTCCGCCAGCGTCCCAGGCGTCGTTCCAGGCTCTGGAGGACGCCGTACTCCAGGACCGCCATGACGAGTGCGAAGAGCAGGGTCCAGCTGAGGACACCGGCGACGTTCTGCGCGGCGAACTGGTTGTTGAGCTCGTAGCCGACTCCGCTGGACATGCCGAACATCTCCACCAGCACGATCACCTTCCAGGACAGCGACAGGCCGAGACGGGCGCCCGACAGCAGCGCGGGCAGCAGCGACGGCAGCCACAGGTAGCGCAGCTTGGTGGTGAGCGAGAAGCGGTAGACGTACGCCATCTCGTGCAGTTCGGAGTCCATGGCGCGGGTGCCCTGGTAGATGCTCAGGGTCAGGGCGGGCGCGGCGGACAGGGCGACGGCGACCACCGGGTTGGTGAGGGAGACGCCGAACCAGATGACGCACAGCAGGGCCCACACCAGGCCGGGCACCGTCAGTCCGATCAGCACCGCCGGTTCGAAGAAGCGCCGTACGAACTCCACCCGGCCCATCGCGATGCCGACCACGACCGCGGTGACGAAGGCCAGGGCGAAGCCGAGACCGACGCGCAGCAGGGTGGCGCCGAGGGAGTCGTAGAACAGGGGCTGGGTGACGGTGTCCGACAGTGCGGACCAGACGGTCGGCACGTCCGGGACCAGTACGTTGTCGCTGCGGGACGCGACGAGCTGCCAGCCGCCGACGAGCACCGCGAAGAAGGCCGCGGCCGGCAGCACCGCGCGAACGGCGGCCCTGCCCGGGGCGGGTCGTCCGCGCCGGCCGGGGGCGGAGGAGGCCGAGCCGGTCGGGCCGGTCGCCGCCGGGTCTGGCGGAGAGGGGGCGGCCGGCGCGGGGGCGGTGCTCACCGTGGTGTGTCGTGGCACGGTGCTCACCCCAGGTCCCGGTAGACGGTCTTCTCGGGCACGGCTCTGATCAGTCCCGTCCGGGCGGCGACCTTCAACTGCTCGCGCATGCTGGTGAACGAGGCCTCGCCCCACTCGACGGGGTAGATCCCGGCGAGCCGCTCGGGCAGCAGCGCCACGGCCTTCTTCTCCGAGGCCGGGATGCCGTAGGACTCGTGCAGCTCGGCGAGGATCTCGGGGTGGTCGTGGATGTACTCGTGGGCCCGCAGCCGGAGTCTGGCGAGACCGGCTGCCGCCTTGCCGTTCCGTTCCACCCAACTGCGCTTGGCGCCCTGTCCGTTGAGGAAAAGTCCGGCGTCGCTGCCGGTGCCCTGCTGCCACAGGCCGGTGACCGTGACGAGTTGCCGCGCCCCCTTGGCGACCAGCCGGGTGGCGTTCGGCTCGATGGTGACGATGGCGTCCACGTCACCGCGCTCGAAGAGGGAGAGTCCGGCGAGTACGGCGCCGGGATGGACCTCGTAGTCCTCCTCGAAGTCGATGTCGTTGACAGCGGTGGCGAGTTGGGTGGAGCGGTAGGCGTCGCTGTTCTTCGGCGGCGTGGCGACCTTCTTGCCGCGCAGGTCCTTGACGGTGCGGTAGGGGCTGTTCTCCGGCACCAGCCACCGCACGTGGTTGGCCAGGCTGGTGGAGAAGATCAGCACGTCGGCGCCGGCGGCCTGGGAGACGGCGGCGCCGACGGGGCCCATGCTGGCCACGTCGAGGGCCCCGGAGAGCAGCTTGTTCTGCACGTCGCCCGGTCCGGTCCCCGCGACGTAGGTGAGGTCCAGGTCGCCCACCAGACGCTGCTGTTCACTGATCGGCCTGATCACCGCGCCCGCCGTCCCGGCCTGGGTGTCCTCCACGCGCGCCGAGCTGCCGCCGTCCTTGCCGCCGCCGGATTCTCCGCACGCCGCGAGCAGCGGGGCGAGACCGGCCGCGGCCAGCAGCCCGCCTCCCGAGCGCAACAGGGTCCGGCGGCCCGGCCCCTGGGCGGAGGGCGCCGTGGTCCGGCGGTCGGGACGGAAGAAGGAAGGACTGGTCATGGTGCGGTCTCCCGGGCGGAGAAGGGGAAAGGGGCGGGAAGGAGGGGAAGGAGGGGCAGCGGGGGTGGGCACGTCAGGACACGCGGCGGCGGTGTGAGGGGCGTCGCGACGACCGGCGGGCGGGGCGGGTCACCCGTGCGCAGTCACGGCGTGCGCTCCCGCGTGGCCGTGCGGCGACCGCGTCGCGGGCCGCGTTCGGCGCATGCCGCGCCGGGGGAGGAACGGAACGCCGTCAGCGCAAAGCGGGGCCGTCGCGGAGCGCGCCGGTACACAGACAGCCGGCGAGCAGACAGAGATCGACGTGGTAGCGGCGGGTGAGGGCCCTCGGGGGCCGCGGCTCTCCGGTCATCGCGATGTCCCGTCCCCTCGCCTACCGCAGGGCCAGCAGCGTGTCGTAACCGCTGCGCCCGTCGGTGAGTTGCCAGGAGGTCATCCACGCGTAGCTTTCGGTGAACCGCTCCCGCGTGAAGGGAGTGGCGTGCGTGTAGCGGTGGTAGTCCGGACGCAGCCGACCGGGGGCGAGCGAGCCTTCGAGCTCGCTGACGATGTGTCCGGCCCAGGCCGAGCGGTCGGCGTTGATGATGTCGACGGCCGCGTTGACGGCGGACATGTAGACGTCGAGCCGCTCGGCGGGCAGGTGCGGTGCCACGACCTGTGTGCCCCGGTAGAAGTAGCAGCCCAGCAGGTGGGCTCCGCGCTCCAGGGCGAGGGTGAGATAGGGCTCCATGAGCATCACGGCGCGGATGCTCCCGGTGGCGGCCGCCTCCAGGCGGGCGGACGGCGGGCCCACGTGCTCCAGGGTGATCCGGTCGCGGGGGACGGTGCCTTCGAGCAGGTGCAGAGCGGTGTAGTGCGAGCCGGTGAACTCGTTGACGCCCACGGGTATGCCGCTCACGTCGTGCGGTTCGCCCAGCGCCGGGTCGAAGCTGATCAGGCCCTGGGCGACGACCGCCGGGCGCAGGTAACCGATGTAGCCGCCGCGCCGGTTGCGTTCGAGCCGGTCGATGCCGCCCCACTCGCACAGGTTGAACAGGTCGGCGCGCTCCGACTCGAAGAGGGCCTCCTTGCGGCGCGCGATCGGGTCGCGGGACTCGCGCTCCCGGGACGGGGTGTTGTGCGCGAGGCGGACGTCGAGACCGGCCTGCTCGAACAGGCCGTGCTCCGTGGCGACGATCTCGGGGAGGTCGAAGACGGGGTGGTTGCGGGAGATGACGATCGGGTCGCCGTGCGCTTGCGTCGTCATGCTGCCCTCCCTCCTGTCCTCGAACTGCCGATGACTGTAGGCGGGCCCCACACGCCCGTCAACGGACTCTTTTCGCGATACGCGAAGGGATTTCACTCTGCGGGAAGGCTCGTCTCCCTTGATGGCACGGCGTGTTGGGGCGCCACGGATCCGGCGGAGGAGCCGAGGGCTGCAACATGATTGACATGTTCGGCCCGGGACAGGCCCGAGATCGGTCCGGCAGGGGGAGAGTCGTCAGAGCTGTCCGAGGGCCAGGGCGACCGGCAGGCCCCGCAGGCTGTCCGCCGCGGCGACCACCCGCGCACCGAGCGCGTCCAGACGGTCGTCGGTCATGCGCCCCGCCGGCCCCTGGATGTCGACGGCCAGCTGGATGTAGGGCGATCCGCTGTCCACGGGCGCGGCGAGTCCGCGCAGGCCACTGCCGTCGGCGCCGTCGAGCACGGCATAGCCCCGGAACTGCGCGGCGAGCAGCCGCACGTGCCAGGACCACTTCTCGGCGTCCTCGGTGGCCTCGGTGTCCTCGGTCGGGTCGGGGCCGGCCTGCTCGTCGCCGCCCCGGCGCTGTCCCGGAGTCCGCTGCCGCGGCGAGGGGGTGTCGAAGGCCAGCAGGGCGACGCCCATCGCCGTCCGCGTCAGCGGCACGGACACCCCCGGCTCGCCCAGGTACCGCAGCGGCTGCTCGGACTGGACGGAGACGAGCACCAGTACGCGGTCGCCGCGGCGCATGCCGATGCTCGCGGTCTCCCCGGTCGCGTCCGCCAGTTCCTTGAGGACCGCGGTGACCTCCGGCAGCCCGGTGGACGCCAGCGACCTGCGGCCGAGCCGCAGCAGTACCGGTCCGGGCTGGAACCGGTCACCCTCACGGGAGCGGCAGAGCAGGCCCTCCGCGCACAGTGTTCCCAGCAGCCGGTGCACGGTGCTCACGTTCAGCCCGGTGAGCTTGGACAGCTCGGTGAGGGTCGCACCGCCGGACGGGCTGTCCACCACGGCCCCCAGCAGCGCCGCCGCCCGGGCGACCGACTGGACGCCGGAACTGCGCGGAGTGCGGCTCGCGAGATCGGTGGAGGATTCAGTCACCTCGGGACGGTACACCAGCGCCTCGGAGCTCCGCCGAAAGCGGGTCCGGCACGGGACCCGCCCCGTACGTCAGTGCCCGTGGGGACCGTCCGCCGCCTTCTCGGTGAACAGGTCGAGCAAGCCCTGGGCGGTGTTGTCCGCGGAGTCGAACGACGGCATCTCGTCGGTCGCGGTCTCCGCGCTGCGGGGAAACATGACCGCCTCGTACCGGGCGAGTGCCGCCTCGGGGTCGTCGGGGTGCGCGGCGAGCGCCAGGCCGAGGTCGGCGCCGTCCAGCATGGCGAGGTTGGCGCCCTCGCCGTTGGGGGCGGAGAGGTGGGCGGCGTCACCGAGCAGGGTGACCCCCGGGACCCGGTCCCAGCGGTGTCCGGGCGCCAAGGCGAAGAGCGGACGCAGGACCGGCGCGGTGTCGGTGTCGGTGATCAGCGCGGTGAGTTCCGGCGCCCAGCCGGCGAACGCCCGCGCGATCCACTCGGTGGCGGCCGCGGCGTCGCCGAAGTCGGTGGCGGCGAACCACTCCTGCGGCTCGGCCAGTCCCACGTAGGCGTGCAGGGTGTCGTCCTTCTCCCGGTGGGCGAAGATCTCCCGGCCGGGCGAGGGAGCGATCAGCATTCCGCCGCCCACCGCCTTCGAGGCGGCCGGGTGCCGGGCGTCGGCGTCGAACAGGTAGGTCTCGACGACCGACTTCCCGATGTACTCGGGTGCGGCGGCGGACACCAGCGGCCTGACCCGTGACCAGGCCCCGTCCGCGCCGACCAGGAGGCCGGTGACGACGGTGGTGCCGTCGGCGAACGTCACTTCGTGGCGGCCCCCGGCAAGAGCACGGAGGCGGGCGGCCTTGTGCCCCCACCGCACGGTGCCCGCCGGCAGCGAGTCGAGCAGGAGCTGCCGCAGGTCGCCGCGGTGGACCTCGGGGCGTGTGCCCGTTCCGTCGTCGGGCTGGTCGAGCAGGACGGTTCCGTCCCGGTCCAGGAGCCGCAGGGCCTGGCGCCCCGGCAGAACCATCGCGCGGAACTCGTCCGTCAGGCCGGCGGCCCGCAGCGCGAGTTGCCCGCTGTCGTCGTGGATGTCCAGCAGTCCGCCCTGGGGCCGTGCCGACGGGGAGGGGTCCGCCTCGTACACGGTGACGGGTATCCCGTGGACGTGCAGGACGCGGGCCAGGGTGAGTCCGCCGAGTCCGGCGCCGACGACGGTGACTGGGATGGGCATGGTGGCTCCTTCCGTTGCGTGCCGTCCGGTGCGGTCCCGGCGGCCGTCCACGGAAAGGTGTCAGTCGCCGCCGACGATCCACCGACATCGCGCCGACATGCCACCGACAGCTCTCGACCACCCTCGACGGTGTTCCGGCACGTCACCGGTGCCGCGGCACCGGCCGCGGCGCGTCGTGCCGTCTCAGCCCGCGTCGACGCGGGCGACCGCCCCGGTCTCCAGCGCGGTCCACAGCGCGCCGTCCGGCCCCAGGACGATGCCGTGGGGTTCCGAGGACGGGCTCGTCAGGCCGTACTCGTCGATCCGGCCGTCGGGGGTGATCCGTCCGACGCGGTTGGCGCCCCACTCGGTGAACCAGCAGTCCCCGTCGGCGCCGGCCGTGATGGCGTGCGGGCGGCACGAGGGGTCGGGCAGGTCGTACTCGTCGATCCGGCCGTCCGTCGTGATCCGCCCGATCCGGCCGGCTCCGATCTCGACGAACCAGAGGGCGCCGTCGCCGCCGGCCGTGATGCCGACAGGGGCGGCGGCGGGCGTGGGCAGCGCGTGGACGGTCACGGCACCGTCGCACGTGACGGCACCGATCGCGTTCGCCTGGTTCATCGTGAACCACAGCCGGTCGTCCGGGCCCGAGGCGATGGCCGACGGAAAGGCCCCCGTGACGGGGAGGGGGAACTCGGTGACACGGCCGTCGGTCGTGATGCGGCCGACGCGGTCGGCGCCGGCCTCGGTGAACCACAGCGCGTCGTCGGGGCCGGCCACGATGCCGAACGGGCCGGCGTCCGGAGTCGGCAGTGGGAAGGAGGTGATCTCCCCGGCCGTGCCGATGCGTCCGATGCGATGCCCGCGGAACTCGGTGAACCACAGGGCGCCGTCGGGCCCCGTGGCGATGAGCGACGGTCCGCCGGTGTCCGGTTCGAGCCGGTGCGAGGTGGTGTCGCCGTCCGGTGTGATCCTGCCGATCCGTCCGTGGTGGACCATGGTGAACCACAGCGCGCCGTCCGGTCCGGAAGTGATTCCGTAGGGCCCGGCCCCGGGACCGGAGACGGGGAACTCCGTGATGGAGACGGCCGGACGGCAGGGCATGGGCGGTTCTCCGGACGGCGGGCGGAAGAGGTGCGACGACCGGGTGAGGTTATCCGGGCCGTGGTCCCCGAGCCCCCGATTTTTCGGGTGGCCCCGCGCGGGGGCGCCGGCGGTGCCCGCCGGCCGGTGCTCACCGCCGGCCGGAGCCGTACGGCACCTGGCCAGGCGCCGTACGGCCAGACCCGGTCAGTCCGCGACGAGGACGGGGGCCGACCGCGCGACCGCCGACGGTGATGCGGCCGCGCCGGCGAAGTTGTCCTCGACCTCCGTCTTCTCCGCGGCGTTCGGATACGGGTTCGTGCACTCGGTACCCGCGCTCGCCCCGGACATCAGGCTGGAGCAGGGGCCGGGCTTGCGGTCCGGCAGCCCCAGGATGTGGCCGAGTTCGTGGGACGAGATCCGCACCGTGTTGTGGCCCTCGTTCACCGCCTCACGCCCGATCCAGACCGTGCCGTTGCCCAGCGAGGTGGTGAGGGCGCGCGGCCAGCCGTCGTCGGCCAGGACGCGGATGTTGGCCTGCTGTCCGGCCGCGGCGGGCCGCAGTTCCGCGCCTTCGACGCTCTCGTTCCAGATCTCCGCGCCCCGGTCCACCGCGGACCTGAACTCCGCGGAACCGCTCGCGTCGTAGGTCAGGACCCGGGCCGCGGCCGGGGAAGGCGCGGCGTCGGCCGGTGAGCCGGCGGCCGCGGCCTGGCCGCTCAGCAGGGGCAGCGACATCAGCAGGGTCGCGGCGAGGGAGCCGGTCAGTGTACGGACGTGCATGTCGACCTCCTTGTGGGGGAGAGGAGTCGTGCTCATGACATCATCGGGGACATCATGGCATCGCCTGTCTCCCTGCCCGCCGGTGCCCGCCGCCAATCCGTCAGTCGTGCGCAACGGCCGACGGCCCGCCGGGCACGCCGGGGAAAGTCCGGACCGGCGTGCCCGAGTGGTGTCTCGCGAGGCCGTTCAGCCGCCGGCCGGCTGTCCCGGCCCGGCTGCCGGCGTCAGCAGGTGCGGCCCGTGTACCACGCTCCGTCGACGCCGGAGGCGGAACCGATCCAGGTCACGCCGGGGCCCACGCACTGTTCGCTGTTGGGGCCCCAGTCGTCGATCTCGATGACGATGTGCGAGCCGTCCGAGGTGCAGTGGTTGTAGTACGCGTCGGAGGCGGTCTCGTAGAAGCCGCAGGGGTTCGCGGCGGCCGGGCCGGCGCTCAGCGCGACGGCGCCGACGGAGGCGAGGAGGAGGGCGAAGGAGGCGAGGACGCTGGTCAGGACACGACGAAGAGGCAAGGGGACTCCCTACAGTGGAGGGCCGGAGCAGGAACGTCCGTGTCCTGCCGACCCGTTGTCGATGCGAGGCCCAGGCTCGCAGCTCGGGAAGGCCCTGCCCGCCGTCGGTGTAACCGTTCACCCGGTGAAACGATTCGCTGTTGCGCCGATCAGTTGATCCCCGACGATTCGCCGCGTGTCAGGGCGTCGCGGTCCAGCCCAGCGCGGGTCCGAGCCGTCCGGAGATGTCGGTGAGGATCTGCTCGTAGTCCGCCTGCTCGAAGTCGAACGGCAGGGCGAAGGCCACCTCGTCCACTTCGCGGAACGCCGCGTGGGCGCGGAGGCGTTCGGCGATCCACTCGGAGGGGCCCACGAGATCCGGGGCGAACAGCAGACGGGCCGGTCCCTGCGGTTGTGCGGTGCGGGGCAGTCGTCGCGCGGCGTACTCCTCGTACTTCCCGCGCTGCCCCGAGTCGGCCGAGTCGGTGGGGATCACCACGAGCCCCTGGGACACGCGGGCCGCCTCTCCGGCCGGGTGGGCGGCCCGGAAGGCGCGGATGTGGGAGAGCTGGATGGCGGCGAAGTCCTCGGAACCCGAGCCCTGTTGAGGCTTCTCCGCCTTGACCACACTGCTGGTGAGGAGGTTCATGGCGTTCTCCCCGGCCCAGCGGGCCGACCGCAGGCTGCCGCCGCCGTACCACATCCGTTGCCGCAGGCCGGGGGAGTGCGGCTGTACACGGTCCGAGTAGCTCTCGATGCCCTCCGTGCCGTGGAAGCCGGTGACCGGCTCGCCGGCGATGTGGTCGAGGAGGCGCCGCACCCGCTCGTAGCCGAACTCCTCCGCGTCGGCCGTGTCCGGGTACAGGGCGTCTCTCACCCGGTCGAAGTGCATCGGCGGTCCGGTGCTCACACCGGGGTTGAACCGCCCGTGGGACAGGATGTCGACGGTCGCCCAGTCCTCGGCGAGCCGCAGTGGGTTCTCCCAGCCCAGAGGCGTGACCGCGGTCCCGAGTTCGATGCGGCGGGTGCGCTGGGTGGCGGCCGCGAGGAGGGCCACGGGTGAGGCGACGCCGTACTGGAGGTGGCGGTGGCGCACCCACGCGCTGTCGTAACCGAGCTGCTCACCCAGCTCCACCACGCGCAGCGTGGTCTCGTGTCCCGGGCCCGGATCGTCCTCGTCGAACAGCCCGATCGTGAGGAACCCGAGCCTCTTCAGCGGCCTGCCGTCCACGTCCACCTGACTCCCCTCGGTCGGGGCCACGAGGCCCGGGCCCCAGGGTACGGGCCAGCACACCCTCCTCCGCGTCCCGGTCCCGTCCGCGCGCGTCAGGTGTCCGGACGGGCCTCGGTCCACACCGTGATGGCCCCCGTGGGACAGAGACCGGCGGCGTCACGTACCGCGTCCCACGAGTCGGCCGGCGGCTCGGGACGCAGGACGACGGCCTTCCCGTCGTCCTCGCGCTGGTCGAACACCTCACCGGCCGTCAGGGCGCACATCCCCGATCCGATGCAACGCCCGGTGTCCACCCCGGTCCTGATGGCCCGGCCCTCCTGGTTCACGCGTCCCACGTGACCGGAAGGCTCTTCACCCCGTGGATGTCGGACAGCTCCGTGCGCATGACGATCTCCTCGGCCGGGACCGCGAGCCGCAGCGAGGGGAAGCGGCCGACCAGCGCGGGGAAACCCACCCGCATCTCAACCCGCGCCAGTTGCTGGCCCAGGCACTGGTGGATGCCGTGCCCGAAGGCCACGTGCCCGCCGTCCTGCCGCCGGAAGTCGAGCACGTGCGGGTCGGTGAAACGCTCGGGGTCCCGGTTCGCGGTGTTGTAGGACAGGATGAGCGACGAGCCGGCCCTGACGGTGCGGCCGCCGAGGCGGACGTCCTCCAGCGCCGTCCGCATGAAGGTCTTGCCGACGCTGAGATAGCGCAGCAGCTCCTCCACGGCCCGGTCGGTGAGCCCGGGGTCGGCGCGCAGCGCGGCGAGCTGCTCGGGGTGGCGCAGCAGCGCGAAGGTGCCGAGCGCCAGCATGTTCGCCGTGGTGTCCAGGCCGGCCGCGAGCAGCACCAGGGCCATGCCCTGCAGCTCCTCGTCCGTGAGGTCGCTGTCGGTCAGCTCGCTGAGTACGTCGTCGGTGGGCTGCGCGCGTTTGGCGGCCACCAGCTCGCCCAGGCGGTCCCGGGTCGCGGTGTAGGCGGTCGCCGCGTCCTCGTCCTGCGCCTCGGCGTCCATGAACGACTCGAACTGCGCCTGGAAGGAGGGCCGGTCGGCGGCGGGAACGCCGAGCAGCTCGCAGATCACCATGGCCGGGACGGGCTTGGCGAACGCGCTCACGAGATCCGCGGGAGGGCCCGACTCCTCCATCGCGTCCAGGTGCTCGGCGGTGATCTGCTCCACGCGCTCGGTGAGCAGCCGCATCCGGCGCACGGTGAACTTGCCCATCAGGGGCTTCCGGTAGCGGCTGTGCTCGGGGTCGTCCATGAGGAGGAACTCGCCCGGCGGTACCGGCGGCAGCTGCAACCCGCCGTAGTCGACGGTCGGATGGCGCATGAACTCCCGCCGCGAACTGAACCGCGGGTCGGACAGCACCGACTTGATCAGGTCGTATCCCGTGACCAGCCAGCCGACGTGTCCGCCGGGGAAGGTGTAGCTGCTGAGCGGACCGTGCCGACGGGCTTCGAGCAGCTCCTCGGGAGGGTCGAAGGGGCAGCCGGGCCGCCGCGCGGTCGGCAGTGTGGAGACGGTGTGCAACGGGTCACCCATGACCCTTCCTCATCTCGCGAGAGTACGAATTCGACAAGGCCCGAAAGGCATGCCCCGCGGGGTGACGCTCAGCAATGTGGGGAATGTGCGGCAACAGTGGAGGCGGTGCCCGACGTCCGGCAGGTGCGACAGGAAGAAAGCACCGGGCGCCTTTCTACCCGGCGGGCAGCGGACATGTCCACCCCGCCCCTCGTTCTTCCCCGCCGCGCCCCCGGGAAATCCGCCGCGAATCCACACCCCCTGCCGAATGCCTTTCGCGTCGACCGGCGAGTGAAGGCGGAAAGGGCCATCGGTGCCGTAACGGCGGAGCTCCCCGATGCCCGCAGGGGGCGGAGCCCGGTGAGGATGGCGAGTGCTCTGCGGAGTTCGCGACCGGCCGGCCCCCGACGAGCAACCGGCAGGCCCCCGACGAGTAGGCGGTTCACTGCATGCTTCTGAACAGTTTTGACGAGTGGTCGCGACTGCGTGAGGTCGTCGTCGGATCCGCGGAGAACTACGTCTCGCACGAGCGGGAGCTCTCGTTCGACCTGTTCTTCCACGACAACCTCGCCCAGGACAACCCGAGCCGATCCGAGTGGTACTACCCACGGCTGTCCGCACGGAGCGAGCCGGCCGACCGGCGGCGGCTGCCGGTGGCACGGCGCTACGTCGACGAGCTGAACGAGGATCTGGAGGGGCTGGCCGACACCCTGCGCGACCTCGGCGTCACCGTCCACCGCCCCCGCGCGCTGCCCGCCGAGACCGCCGAGGTCACCACCCCGGCCTGGTCCGCCTCCGTCGTGCCGCCGCTCAACATCCGTGACAACACGCTCGTCCTCGGCGACGAGATCATCGAGACACCGCCGATGATCCGCTCCCGGTACTTCGAGACCCAGCTGCTGAAACCGCTGTTCCAGGAGTACTTCCGCGACGGCTGCCGCTGGACCGTCATGCCCCGTCCGCTGATGACCGACGCGTCCTTCGACCTGTCCTACGTACGGACCGCCACCGCCGGCGGACCGACCGAGCCCGTCGAGGAACCCCGGCCGTCGCCGTACGACGTCGGACTGGAGATGATGTTCGACGCGGCCCAGTGCCTCCGGCTCGGCCGCGACATCGTCGCGAACGTCTCGACCGAGAACCACGAACTCGGGGTCGCCTGGCTGGAGCGCCACCTCGAAGGCCGCTTCCGCGTCCACCGGGTCCACCGGCTGAGCGACAGCCACATCGACAGCATGGTGCTCGCGCTGCGCCCCGGCCTGCTGCTGGTCCGCTCGGAGGCGGTCGTCGAGGCACTGCCGCCCGCCCTGCGCCGGTGGGACCGGATCGTCGCCCCCACCCCCACGGAGAACAACTTCCCGCGCTACGACGACGACGCGCTCATCCTGACCAGCCCCTTCATCGACCTGAACGTGCTGTCCGTCGACCCGGAGACCGTCCTGGTCAACGAGGCGAGCCCGGAGCTGGTCCGGACCCTGGAGGACGCGAAGTTCACCGTCGTGCCGGTACGGCACCGGCACCGGCGCCTCTTCGGCGGCGGGTTCCACTGCTTCACCCTCGACACCGTGCGGGACGGCGGGCCCGAGGACTACCTCGAATGAGCCGGCCGCAGTGCCCGACGGCATTTCCGTCCCGTCCGGGGGCGTAACCGTGGAGACGTAACGGTGGAGTTCGCCGATGGTGGCGCACCCGCCGGGTGAAACCGTATGACGCAGTGCCGTCCGTACCACCTCCGGCATTCGAATCCGGGCGCATTCGGTTACCGGTATTCATGCCGTTCCTCCGCTCCCGGTTCCTCCACTCCCTTTCGTGCGGGACCCGGAGGTCCGGGAAATACAGAGGGCCCGGGGAGTCCGGGAGGTCCGGGAAATCCATCCAGGAAATCTAGGGAGTCGCATTCATGAGCGCAGCGGACGGCCGGGACTCGGCGCTCGCCATCGTCGGTGTCTCCTGCCGTTTCGCCGGGGCGGAGAACCCGGACGAGCTGTGGCGACTGCTGGACTCGGGCGGCAGCGGCGTCGGCGAGGTCCCGCCCGGTCGCTGGACGGGAGCCGCCGCGGAGCACACCCCACGCACCGGTGGCTACCTGGAACACGTCGACTGGTTCGACGCCTCGTTCTTCGGGATCTCACCGCGCGAGGCGCCGTTCGTCGACCCGCAGCAGCGGCTCGCCCTCGAACTGGGCTGGGAGGCGCTGGAGGACGCCCGGATCACACCGGACCGGGTACGCGGGACCCGGCTCGGCACGTTCGTCGGCGTCACCGGAGACGACTACGCCCAACTCCTGTCCCCGCACGTCCAGACACTCGCCACGCAGCACGCGCTGACCGGCGTGCAGCGCGGCGTCCTCGCCAACCGGCTGGCCGCCTTCCTCGGCGCCCGCGGACCGAGCATCACCGTCGACTCCGCGCAGTCCTCCTCCCTGGTGGCACTCCACCTCGCGGGCGCGAGCCTGCGCGCGGGCGAGTCCGACGCCGCCCTGGTCTGCGGGGTCAACCTCCACCTGCTGCCGCAGAGCGTGCTGCTCGCCGCCCGCCTGGGTGCGCTGTCCACCCTCGGCCGCTGCTTCACCTTCGACGAGCGCGCCGACGGCTACGTACCGGGCGAGGGCGGCGGCGCCGTCGTCCTGAAGCGCCTCGACACCGCACTCGCCGACGGCGACCGCATCCTGTGCCTGGTCCGGGGCAGCGCGACCAACAACGACCCCGCCGGCGCGACCCTGACGGCGCCGACCGCCGAGGCCCAGTCCGACGTCCTCACCTCCGCCTACCGCAGCGCCGGCATCGCGCCCGAGGCCGTCGGCTACGTCGAACTCCACGGCACCGGCACGCCCACCGGGGACCCCGTCGAGGCCGCCGCACTGGGCGAGGCACTCGGCCGCCACCGCCCCGCCGGCCGGCCCCTCGCCGTCGGCTCGGTGAAGACCAACATCGGACACCTCGGCGGCGCCGCGGGAATCGCCGGCCTCATCAAGGTCGTCCTCTCCCTCAAGCACCGCCGGCTGCCTCCCAGCCTCAACTTCGAGAACCCCAACCCGCGCATCCCCCTCGACGAACTCAACCTCCGCGTGCAGCGGGACGCTGAGCCGTGGCCCGAAGAGGCGGCGGAGCCGGGGAACCCGGCCGGTGAACTCGTCGCCGGGGTCAGCTCCTTCGGCATGGGCGGCACCAACTGCCATGTGGTCCTGTCCGACTGGCACCCCCGCCCGCCGATCCCCGCCGCACCGGCGGCGGCCCCGTCCGAAGTGCCGTGGCTGCTGTCCGCGCGCACCGACGCCGCCCTGCGCGACGCCGCCTCCCGGCTGGCGGGCAGCGGCGCGGCCGACGGCACGGTGGCGTCGGCGGCGGACGTCGCGTGGTCCCTCGCCTCGTCGCGCAAGGGCTTCGAACGGCGCGCGGCCGTCGTGGCGGCCTCGCACGAGGACCTGCTCGCCGGAGTACGCGGACTCGCCGACGGCACCCCCGCTCCCGACGTCGTGCTGTCCGGCCCGGCGGCCCCGGGCGAGGCCGCCGTGGTCTTTTCGGGCGGGGCGCCGAAGCCCGGCGGCGCGGGCGCGGTCCTCTCCGTCTTCCCGGTCTTCGCCGAGGCGCTCGCGGAGGTGTGCGCGGCCTTCGACGAGGTGGCCGGCGAGGTCGCAGACATGCTCGGACTGCCGGCGCGGGCGCGTACCCGACTCGGGCTGGAGGACGGCACGTTCGGCGCGGGGCTGCGCCGGACCATGACCGCGCGGGCCGACGACGCGGAGACCGGCACCCGGGAGCCGGAGCCGGAGCAGGAGCCGCGGGACGACGGCTGGGACCAGGCCGGTGCCTTCGCGTTCGGCGTGGCCGCGTGGCGGCTGCTGACGTCGTGGGGACTGCGGCCGACGACGGTGGCCGGACACGCGGTGGGCGAGCTGACGGCCGCCCACGCGGCGGGCGTGTGGTCCCTGCGGGACGCGGCGCGCATGACGCTGGCACGCGGCTGGCTGAGCGAGACCTCACCGGCCGACGGGGCGCGGGCCTACCGCACGGTGCTGTCGACGATCGAGTCCGCCGCCCCCCGGCTCACCGTGGCCTCGACGATGCTGGGCGGGACGGCGGAGCCCGCACTCCTCCAGGACCCCGCGCACTGGCTGCGGCAGGCGTCGGAGACCGGACCGCCCGCCGACGGCCTGGCGCTGGTGCGCGACAGTGGCCTGCCGGCCTTCGTGGAGGCGGGCCCCGACGCGGCCCTCACCGTCCTGGCCGAGCGCGGGGACGACACAGCAGCGGCCGCCCTCGTCCCGCTGGTCGCGGAGACCGAGGACCGCGTGCCGGTCAGGTCGCTGGCGAGGCTGTGGGTGGCGGGCGCCGACATCGACTGGACCCCGCTGCTGGGCGGCGCCGGAGTGGTCGACCTGCCGACCTACCCCTTCCAGCGCCGCCGCCACTGGCTCGAGACGGGACCCGCGCCGGCCGCCACGGAAGCACCCGTCCCCGACGGCACGGACACCGTCGCCGTACCCGCCGTGGACCCCGCGCACCCCGGGCGCGAGGCCGTGGCCGCGCTGAGCGGGCTCACCGGACCGAAACGGACGGCGGCGCTGCGCGCGTTCGTGTGCGAGCAGGTGGCCGCCGTCATGCGGGACACGGGACCGGTCGACCCGGCGCGCACGTTCAAGGACCTCGGCTTCGACTCCGTCATGATCGAGGAACTCGGCAGGATCCTCGCGGCGTGCACGGGACTGCCCGTCAGGGCGAGCACCGTCTTCGACCACCCCACGCCCCAGGCACTGGCAGCGCACATCGGCGCCGCGCTCACCGCCGCCGACCGGGAGACCGGCCCGCAGAACGGGGCCCCGGCGACCCGCACCGTCCCGAAGCCCGCCACCGGACTGGCCGCCCGCTCGAAGACGCCGCACGGGACGACCACGGACCCGGACCACGACCACCCCGCGATGCCCGCCGCTCCGCCGGACGACGGCACGACCGGCCCGGCGCACGAGCAGGACGCGAGTCCGGCGCGTACCGACGACGAACCCGTGGCCGTGGTCGGCGTGGCCTGCCGCTACCCCGGCGGAGTCGCCTCGGCGGACGACCTGTGGCGGCTCGTCGCCGACGGCGAGGCCGTCCCGACGACCTGGCCCGAGGACCGGGGTTGGGCATCGCGGGGAACGGACGGGCGGGAAGGCGCCGCCGGTGGCGGATTCCTCGACGGGGCGGCGGACTTCGACGCGGAGTTCTTCGGGATCTCGCCGCGTGAGGCGCTGGCGATGGACCCGCAGCAGCGGCTGTTCCTCGAAACCTCCTGGGAAGCCCTCGAACAGGCCGGACTGGACCCCGACGGTCTGCGCAGCTCGGCCACGGGCGTCTACGTCGGCGCCACCACCCACGACTACGGCCCCCGCGCCGACCAGGCCCCCGACCACCTCGCGGGCCAGATCCTCACCGGCAGCACCCCCAGCGTGATCTCGGGCCGGGTGGCCTACACGTTCGGTTTCGAGGGTCCGGCGGTGACGGTGGACACGGCGTGTTCGTCGTCGCTGGTGGCGATCCACCTGGCGGGCCGGGCCCTGCGGTCGGGCGAGTGCGACCTCGCGCTGGCCGGCGGGGTGACCGTCATGGCGACCCCCGGCATGTTCCGTGAGTTCGAACGGCAGGGGGGCCTGGCACCCGACGGCCGGTGCAAGTCCTTCTCGGCGGACGCCGACGGCACCTCGTGGTCCGAGGGCGTGGGAGTCCTGGTCCTGGAGCGGCTGTCGGACGCCCGGCGCAACGGCCACCGGGTGCTCGCGGTCGTGCAGGGCAGCGCCGTCAACCAGGACGGTGCGTCGAACGGCCTGTCCGCACCCAGCGGTGCCGCACAACAGCGCGTCATCCGGGCCGCGTTGGCGGACGCCGGGCTCGGCACCTCGGACGTGGACGTGGTGGAGGCGCACGGTACCGGGACGAGGCTCGGTGATCCGATCGAGGCGGAGGCGTTGCTGGCGACGTATGGGCAGGGGCGGGATG